>CAJUQA010000038.1 GCA_910588375.1 uncultured Odoribacter sp. | reverse complement strand
TAGCCATGAGCAAAACTCAACAAAGTAAGTATTTATACGGTTTTGCCCACTGCTTTTATTTTTATTATCACTCCCAGAACCTTTGGTTCTGTATTTATAGAAACAATCAGCTCCAAATGGTATAATTAAGTTGTCAAAATCAATAACACCGAAAGGAGCTGATTGTTATCTGCCGTCAAGAAATCATCCAGGACATCCGGCTTTTTACTTCGCAGCCTGTTGCTAGGTTTTATGATTCCCTTTTCCTGAACCTCGATTTATCTTTCGTTCGGGAATACCCAAAAACCGGGCGTAAAGGCTTTTCCAACCATGCCATGATCTGTGCCTTTATTGTTATGAAATGTGAAGGCTTTTCCATGATTACTGACCTTGTTGATTATCTCAATAACAACCTTCTCATCGCCCACTACTGCGGCTTTGATATTTCTTTGCCGCTCCCCTCTTACTGGACATTTGACCGTTTCCTTAAAAACTTTAACCAGGATATCCTGTCTGGGATTATGCACTCACAGGTTTTGTTTCTTTCCGAAAAAGGCATCATCGACACATCTTTCATCGGACTGGATTCCACTCCCGTTTCTGCCAATACGTCACACAATAATCCCAAGTCCTTTCTCCCCCTTAAATTTAAGCCTGATAACCAGCCAAAAGCGGATAGGGACTGTAAACTCGGTGTGCACACAGCCTCCAACCAGACGAATGAAAAAAAGTATCAATTCTACTGGGGATATAAAAACCATGTCCTTGTAGACTGTATCTCCGGTCTTCCCATTTACGAATTAACAACCACTGCCGAGGTCGCTGATTCCACCGTTGCATTGGATATCCTTGCTAAAACCCATGACTTCCTGCCCGTTTCAGAATGCACTTTCCTTGCCGACAAAGGCTATGATGTAAAAAACATTTACAATCAAGTCCGTGAACTCTATAACGGGGAATGCATCATTCCCCTTAATCGACGCAATTCAAAAGACACCAAACTTCTTCCCGTCGGTGTTCCGGCCTGTGAAGCCGGTCTTGCCATGAACCGTGACGGCAGGTGTTATGACCAGAATCGTGTAAAACAGAAATACTGCTGTCCTTTCAAACTTTCCGGCACGTGTCCGATTAACCATGTGAAATTTCACAATGGCAAAAAGAACCGGGGCTGCACAAAATGGATTACCATCCCAAATGATTTACGTCTTTTCCTTGACCGCAACAGTAAATATTTTAAATCCTGCTACTCCCTGCGTACAGAATGCGAAAGATACAATTCGAGATTTAAAAATACCGGTCAAGAACGAATGTGGGTACGGAATAAGTCCTCCGTTGCGAACCTTAATACGTTTGCACATATCAGCCTTCTGGCGGTTGCTGTTGCATCTGTCGCTATGTCCGGCAGCCAGTCTTACCGGAAACTGAAATCGGTCAAACGAACTGCCTGATTTTTTGCAACCGCATAGCTTTTGATTTTTCGTGAGTTTTGGACTTACGTTAGCTTTGCTATGCTCTAAATCTCTTTGTTTCTACATGCCGAAGCCTAACTGCCAAGTTCCAACTCTAAATTAGGGTGTTTTGCTCATCCCTA
>CAJUQA010000037.1 GCA_910588375.1 uncultured Odoribacter sp. | reverse complement strand
TTCCATCCTTATTTAATTCTCCACAAGAACTATTCAAAACATCCAATTGCATCAAGCCCCAGCCGTGAGGTGTTCCCCAGTTAGGACAACCGGCAAGACTTTCCCAAGTGGGACCATATTTTGTTCCAGGGTTAAACTGACGATATTCGGATTCCTGACGGATTAAACGCGTTAAAAACCAGACATCTAAATAATTTTGTTGTAGCAAAAAATTCTTTATTTCTTGTTCCGTCGGATTCGTTCCGCGAATGTAAAAAATCAAAGTATCCTTGCTATTATCGGTATGGCATAGCAATGTTGCTTTTCCTCCTCTAATCTTATTCTGCCAATCTACCTCCCAAATGCTGTCGACTTCCGCAAACTTATCCTTGCTTGGGAAATAATCTTCATCAGAACGGTTGTCTCTTTTATATTCTATTTTAAGCTGAAACTTTACTTTGCCTTTGGTTTTATTCCCTACTGCCTTAAAAGATAATTTGGGCATAGAAGGAAGTGCAGAAATTAATTGATAACTATCTTCTTTAAATTCTTTTTCATCGTTATACATGACTATTTTTGCATGTCCTTCTATGGTATCCTGCTTTGGCTGTATCGCCACATCCTTATCCCGCTCGAATATCCTCACCACCACGCCCGGGTCATGAATCAAATCCCACTGCCATTTCGCCAGATGACTTCCATCTCGGTAATCCATTAGGTTTTCAGCCAAATCCCCTTCGCTTAAACCATAGGAATTATCAAAGATATGTTTCAGACTCAAACGACCGTGACACAACTCATGGGCTACGGCAAGACAAAAAGAATCGAAACCGGTAAAGTCCTGACGGAATACATAACCGAACTGACAATTACGGGGCATGAAACCGCTGAAATCACGATTTCTCTTATTACCGCTCTCAGGAAAGACAAAAAGATAACTGCACCCTTCATCCATCTCATGGGTGGAAGCATAATGATGATGGAAAGCCTTCATCCGACTGTTATAAGCGGATAACAGACCGCTTCCTTTATCAAACATCTGCAGATCGGAATACACCGTCTCATCATACGAAACGTCGCAACGGATGCCATAACGGGAAAAAAGATTCTCCAGATTTTGACGTAACGCAGAAAACTCCTCAGCAGGAAGCCCACCGCCAACAGAAACAATCTTCACCGGAAAAGAATAAGAAGGATAACTCAATATCAAAAGTTTCCCCAAATTATAGTATCCGCTGTCCGGTTTCGGATAAAGGGCATACAACTCCTGTCCATCGTTTTCTTTACCGCCCACCAAAGACAGAATATAATCACCGCTCTCCGCATTAAAACTCTCCGGAACATACTCCGTCCCTTGACGAGTTAGAAATTTTATTTTATTCGGGTCTACATCACTGCCACGGATTTCCAAATGAGCCACGACTCGGTCACTGGCTCCCGAAGGAAGAAGTTTACAAGGCACATAATAATCCCGGTCCAACCGCTCGTATTTGTCCCGAATGAGCAAAGAACCGCTATAAACAGGATTCCAGGTATCAAATTCATAACGACTACCGTCAACATCCCGGAAAGTCACTAAACCGATTTCACCGTCAAGACGGTCGTAAAAAACACTCCCCTCAGGCAAAGCTCCACCGCTACTACCGACTTTGCGAACTTTCAACGGGGTATTACCGGAAGAATCGACCGGAGTATCCGTTTCGGGTTCCAAACTATAAAGGTTTCCGTCGCTGTCTTTCACGGTAATAGGAAAAATCGACTCTCCGGATACGGAGGAAGTGTTTTCACCCGATGAGGCAAGAAGTCCGCTGAGGTCTATTACACCGATCTCATCGTCTCCATCGTACACATGAACCTGAGAAGTCAGCGAATCATAAGTACAATTTCCATCGTCCGGTATTGTAAAAGAAAGGTCTATATCGGCATAGGTTATGCCTGAGGCTATCTCTCCTGTCGCAGCACCGCCTTCAAAAATATTATCAAGATTACCCACGCTGCCATCCGATTCATCATAAACCGTTTCTACAAAACCACGCA
>CAJUQA010000036.1 GCA_910588375.1 uncultured Odoribacter sp. | reverse complement strand
CCCAAAAAAACGACCGTTTTTTTGGGTGAAAAAGTACTTGATTATAATTGTTTTATTTTTTCCAAATCAGCAAGTTTTTCTCTCCGGTACAATTCATTTGTGCTTCGGATTCGGAGGGGATGATGACGTAACGGATGTTACGCTTAATCAAATTTTCGACTTTCTTTATCAAAGAGTTAAAATACTCTACATTTATACGGTTCCCCAGAATAATCAAATCAACAACATCGCTGTCTTTTCCTTGGGCAAAATCACCTTTCACCCATACTTTTTCTATATCTCCCGTTTTCTCTACAACCTGGTCAATAATCTGGGTGATACCGCTATGTTTCAATACCAGACTGCGAATGTCATGAAACAGAGGATGTTCCGGGTTGGCTTGATATACTTTCTTATTTCCATCCGACTCCGCTTTCAACAATCCCGCTTCTTCCAGATGATTCAATTCCAAACGAATAGAGTTAGTCGATTCGCCGAATTCATCCGCCAATCCGCGTAAATACGCTTTCATGGTCGAATTCAGGAAAAACTTTAAAAGTAATTTAATACGGGTTTTGGAAGTGATTAAACTATCCAGCATCAGAAACGAAAAAGGGAACTATTTTTTACAGCTTCGCCCGGTAAGTCCCATGTTTGCAATGGGACAGAATAAAAATAACAAAAAATTACAACTAAATACCATTTAATTGTGCAACAAATTTACTCATTAAAACAGAAAATAAAAATTTCAAACACCTTTTTTTCACTTCTTGTAATCATGAAATAAATCTGTCTGCAACCCTCATTATCGATAGAAATAGGAAGCTGTCTTGTTCAAAGAATCAAAAAATAAACGATAAAAAACATATATATAACTTAAGAATTGATTTTTTGTTAAAATTTTATTATCATTGTACGATTTGAGATGAATTTTGAACATTAATATAACATATGGTACAATAATAACAATCTCAAACCTCAGCCTATGGAAGCTTTAAAAAACTATCTAACTGAAATCCAGTCGGCCAACGTGTCGAAATTAGAGGGAAAATCTCCTTCTTTTTCCTTTAATAATGTAAAAGATTATTACGTCTACCAACACCTGTTGCGTAATCTTGAACTTAATTTCATTGGCGAATATATCCGGAATATCACAACCAATGAGAAACGACACTGGCAAAAGATATACACGTTCTGGCTTCAACGAGCCAAAAACTATTTCAGTCATTGTGAGAAAGGAAATATCCATCATCGGAATTTTCACATACTCTCTGTTCAAGCCTGCGAGGAGACAGAAAAAATATCTGATGAAGCCCGTGTTTATACACAGAACTTCATGCACTTGCAATTTGAATCGATTTCCCGGGCCTACATGTTCATAACGGATCCACAAGGTGAGGAAACTTCGCCTTACCGTTGGACGGGCAAACAAATACAACTATTGGAAATCGGGCATGCTTTTCTGCTGTGTGGCCATATTCTGCCTTTAGAAGCAAATATCAGCAAACAGCACTGGTTTCATGCCTGGTTCCGCTTTTTTCATCAATCACCGCCCGTTCACCTGGAACAAAGCATCTATAAAATGACAAACCGCGAACAGCCAACCCGCTTTCTTGCCGAGTTGTACGAACAATATCGAAAATACATGGACACATCTCCCTGAGCTTATTTAGCGGATTAATCCTTCAAACAACCGACAGGAACAATCCACACATCGTCAGCCCGTTTGTAGGCATATGTTCCGACCGCCGTCACCACCATCATAAATGACGGCTTAGGCATCTTTGTGATGTCTATTTTATCTCTCAGCGCTTTCAAAGTCTCAGCGCCACGCTCGATGGCCTTGTCACCGCCGAGGTCATTTATCAAGTCTTCCAGACCGATACCGAGTGATGCCGCCGCAATGGAAAGATTCACAAAATAGCGGATGTCCTATATTCCAGGAGTTTATCCGCTATTCTTTTACGATATTCCGTCATGCTGTTCCAAATACGTATTCTCTACAAAAATAGATAATTATTTCAATAATTGGTAGAGTTGGCAATTAATCCCTCATATAGCCCGTTTCAGAAAGTAAAAACAGAAATATTCATTTTTAATTACTTCATTATCAATCCTGTTTGTCTTTTTTTCTCCTTTTCCGCAGGATAGTAGCCCATGGAGGGAAAAGCCACAATCTACCTTTGCATCGACATCAATCCACAATAGTGAACCTATGAAAAAAATGACAAACATGGTAAGTGAAATCGGTGGCATCATCGACAACCTTTCCCTCTCGGCAAGCGAGAAAAAACAAATCCGTTCGACCATTGTCGACACGCTCTATCACTATGCTTCGGAACTGGAAAAAGAACAGGCGTCCATCATCCGGACCGAAGCACAAGGTAACTGGCTGCAAAAATCGTGGCGCCCTATTGTCATGCTGGCATTCACGTTTATCGTCCTGCTGGGAGCCTTTATCCCGATTCCCCTGCTTGAAAACACTTCCGAATTCTGGAACTTACTGGAAATCGGTCTCGGAGGCTATGTCATCGGACGCAGTATCGAGAAAGTAACCGGCAAAATCCGAAAAATCTGACACTTTTTAATCACCCTTAAATGGAATCAATCATGTACATCCAAAATCATCTATTGACAGGTAAATACTGCGGACGAAACGCCCGCCGCCTGCATTGCGACAAACATGGCGGACAACTTGTATGTCCCGATACGATAGTACTTCACTACACTGAGGGAGCAGACGCTCTTTCTTCCGCCCATTACCTGGCACGTGCCGACAGCGACAGTTCTGCCCATTTGGTCATTGCCCGCGACGGAGGCATCATCCAGCTTCTACCGTTTGACACCATAGCCTGGCATGCAGGGAAAAGTGAACATGAGGGACGAACGAACCTCAACCGCTATTCCATCGGTATTGAAATGGACAATGCCGGCCAGTTACACCGTCGGGAAGGACGTTTTTACTCATGGTTTAACCGCGAATACATGCCCGACGAAGTCTATACGGATTATGTGAACGGTCACATAAGCTACTGGCACAATTACACATTGGCACAAATCCAGGCCGTCTTTGCCGTCTGTAAGTTATTGTTGGGTGAATATCCTATACAATACATTGTAGGTCATTCGGACATCAGCCGCCGGAAAGTGGATCCGGGACCCGCCTTCCCGATGGAGAAATTCCGGCACCAGCTTTTGTTGTATCATACGCTGCATACTCCTCGATAATACATAGCCTTCTCTTATAGATGTTGTCGTTATATCTCCGTTATATCTCCGAAACAACTCCGTTCCGAAGCAGAGATAAAACGGAAAGAATTGAAAGAATAAAGCAAAACATCTATTAGACTGGCAAAATAGAATTTAAATTAACATAAAAACAACAACAGTCATGGCTATTATTTTTTCACCACTGTTTCATAAAATGAAAGGTAAAATCGGGAATCTGATTCTATACGGAGTAAAAGGACAAACCCGGGTCAGGAGTAACCCCGTAAATGTATCGATTTCATGGTCTCCTGCTCAAGAATTGCAACAAAATCGTTTCAGGACAGCCGTCTTTTTCTATCGGGCGAACCAGGACACTCTTCTCCCTAAAATTTGGCGGATTGCGGCCCGGAACATGATTATGAGTGGCTACAATCTTTTCTTACGGGAGAACATGCCGGTTTTCAATGCCGGACACACTATTGGCGATTACAGTATGTTGCATATAAGCAAAGGAAGGCTGGAAGCCCCCCAATTCTTACAAATTACCGATTATGGAAACGGGAAAATACATTTAATGTGGAAAAATCCTCTCCCTAAAATTGCCGGTAGCATGTCCGACCGCCTCCACGCCGTCTGGCTTGACGGTAAGGGAAATTTTTCTCTGCATGTTCTTTCCCTACCGGAAGTATCTCGCCGGGATGAAGAGGCCGTACTGCTTTTGCCCCAGGCAGGAAACGAAGACTTGCATCTCTACGTCTATTTTTCAAACAAAGAAGAGCAACATTTTTCTCCGGACAGGTATTTTTATCTGCCGGCAATAGAATAAATCACAGTTTTACAGAGACAACGACAGAAATAACCACCGTTGTATCAACAGGTTTCCCGACAAGGGAATACCCATCCCTAATTTTTTATGTTTCACTTTAAATTTTAATGTTATGGCAATTTTCAGATCAACGATTTTCGACAATGTCAGACAAAAACTGGCAAATACAGTGATGTATCGTCTCTATTCAAAGGGGATAATGCGTTCGAATCCGGGTACAATCCGTAATCCCAAAACACCGGAGCAATTGGTACAACGAGCCAAAATGAGTCTATTGGTGGATTTAGCCCGAAGAATGGCTCCTGTAATCAAAGTCGGCTTCAAGCCCTTGGCTACTCAAAAAACGGTATATAATGCTTTTGTACAGACCAATGTACCTTTTGTAGAAGTAGACGAAGATTTCAACGCCACACTGACACCGGAACAAATGGTATGCTCGTCCGGAGTTTTAACAGAGCCGGAAGTGTCTGCAAACTGGGACGCCGATAGCAGTCAAGTTGTGCTTACTCATACCAAAGAAGAGGTGACAGGACTGTCAGCCAAAGATGACAAGGTGTACGCCGGTTTATTTGAGAAAGAACGGCGTGAATCCATGCTGATTGAGTTAAGCGACCGAAAGAATGATGGAACCAAGCAGGTGACATTGCCTAAACGTTGGAACAAAGAAAATCTTTGCATCTACGCATTCGCCGTCAGTAAGTCGAAACGGAACGCTTCTCCATCGGTTCGTATTGAATTGTCATGAACCGGTTATTTGATTTTTCGACAGGAACGCTGATGACTTTCCTTTTCAGTCAGTCACTGTTTCCTCCGGACCTCAGTAATATCCTGCTCCGGCAATTGCTAAGCATCGTCGGCGGTATCCTCAGTTCCATCCTAATCGCCTGGCTTAAACGCCAGTGGGACAACCGCCAGCCTCCATCTCCAGAAACCTGACGGTTTCTTTTCTCCCCGCCACGCATTTTCCGTGGCGGGGATTTTAATATCATAAACCACCTCCTTTTTCCCAAAAAAACGGTCGTTTTTTTGGG
>CAJUQA010000035.1 GCA_910588375.1 uncultured Odoribacter sp. | reverse complement strand
AACCGGAAAACTACTCTATACAACACTATTCGTCCATTCATTAAAAACGGAAATCGTGGCTATATTCAAAAGTCTTGGGATGTTGCGTAAAAGGAGAAAACGTGTTATTA
Source organism: uncultured Odoribacter sp. (assembly GCA_910588375.1). Lineage (GTDB taxonomy): Bacteria > Bacteroidota > Bacteroidia > Bacteroidales > Marinifilaceae > Culturomica. The sequence continues at coordinate 5,335 of CAJUQA010000035.1, read as the reverse complement.
AAACCGATAATTACTGATTTAATTAAATAAAATCGTATTTTTATCTTTAAATTTATAAGGGCATAGATCATTTCTGAAAAAATTGGACAGCCAAATTTTCAAATGGTATTTGTGGAATTGAATATTTCTTTTATCTTTGCATCCGTATGGTGACATGGCTTGTAAAAAGCCATAAATTAAAAGGGAATCAGGTGAAAATCCTGAACAGACCCGCTACTGTGAATCCTATTTGCAACGGTGGTACATCATCAAAGCCATTGGTCTATGTTGGACTGAGAAGGTTGTTATCATCGGGGATAAGTCAGGAAACCTGCCATGCGTATGAAATAACTGTCAATAATCTCGTGGATTGGATTTTGAAGTATGACGCATTCTAAATGTCCCGGTAAATTACGAAGTACGATTGAATATCCGGCAAACCGCATTTTTTCGGAAAATACGCGGTGTTGTTGGGCGTCCGGTTTCTTTGAACTTTTCTTCAATTATCTTTTCCACCTTAAACAGCATTTGGATTATGGGATGCACAAGGTGCGAAAAGGAATTTATTCCTGAAATTAAGATTAAAAAAAGTATACCCTACTATGTTGCTGAGAAGGGGTATATAGATGAGATTATTCGTCCCGCCCAGACGAAGAATAAGCTTATCCAGGCTCTGGAGATGACACAAAACAATATGCCTTTATAATGGATTGTATTATGGAATGGTTTTTACAATTATTTGCACCCGGAAATATGACGCTGGCATCGACCATTGTCTTGTATTCTTTTGTCATTGCTGCGGGGATTCTGCTGGGGAAAATAAAAATTTGTGGTATTTCGTTAGGAGTGACCTTTGTTTTGTTTGTCGGTCTTTTCATGGGGCATTGGGGATATACGGCAAATAGTGATGTATTGCATTTTCTCCGGGAGTTTGGGCTCATCCTGTTTATTTTTGCTATCGGTATGCAAGTGGGGCCGGGGTTCTTTTCCTCTTTCAAAAAGGGAGGGGTGAGGCTCAATATGTTGGCGTGTTTTGTGATACTGCTTAATGTGGCTATCGTGGTGGCGATATTTTTTATCGATGGAGAAATATCCATTACCGCTTTGGTTGGCGTGATGTCGGGAGCCGTCACCAATACTCCGGGGCTTGGAGCTGCCCAGCAGGCGATTCTCCAAGTGAATCCGGATGCGGGGTTGGCTACGGAGGAAATGGCGATGGGGTACGCCGCAGCTTATCCGCTTGGCGTGATTGGCATTATTCTTTCGATGCTGTTGATTAAACGGTTGTTCAGAATCGATACGGAAAAGGAAGTCAAAGCTATTGACCGTGATTTGCAGGATATGGAACACCAACCCCGGATATTTACGCTCGAGGTGACGAATCTGCTGATAGACGGATATGATTTGGTGCAGCTTCATCGTGTGATTGCCGGGGATTTTGTCGTTTCGCGCTTGCGTACTTCCGACGGTCGGGTGGAGATACCGACAGCCAAGACCTATATCCATTGCGGGGATAAGTTGCTTATCGTGGCGCAAGGGGGCGATGTGCATCGGTTTGCGGCCGTTATCGGCCCGGAGGTGGAGATGGACTGGGAGGCGACGCCGAGCCAGATTGTTTCAAGGAGGATTCTTATTACGAAAAATGAGTTTAACGGAATCACTCTTGCCCAATTGCATCTTCATGCCGTATATCAGTTGAATGCAACACGCGTGAATCGTGCCGGGGTTGATTTGTTGGCTTCTCCTAAATTGAGGTTGCAAGTGGGCGACCGGCTTACTGTGGTGGGACCGGAAGAAGATATTTCCCGACTTGCCTCCAAGCTTGGAAATTCGTTGAAACGGTTGAATGAGCCGAATCTTACGACTCTTTTCATCGGTATTTTCTTGGGTATTGTGCTGGGGTCTGTTCCTATTGCTTTTCCCGGTATTTCCGTTCCCATGAAATTGGGGCTGGCGGGTGGGCCGTTGGTTGTGGCTATCCTTATTAGTCGTTTCGGTTATAAAATCAAGTTGGTTACTTATACCTCCTCGGCGGCTTCGCTTTTTATGCGTGAAATCGGTATCAGTCTGTTTCTTGCTTCCGTGGGGATTGCTTCGGGCGGAAATTTTGCCGCTACCGTGTTCAACACTATGGGGATGTGGTGGGTGATATGGGGCTTTGTTGTCACATTCTTTCCTTTGGTGGGGGTGGGCATCCTGGCCCGTAAGGTTTATAAAATGAATTTCCTGAGCATTATGGGGCTTTTCGGAGGAAGTATGACAGACCCTCCGGCACTTGCTTACGCCAATAATTCTACGGGACATGACTGTCCGGCAGTTGCCTATTCGACGGTGTATCCTCTGACGATGTTCCTGCGCGTTGTGGCTGCTCAATTGCTTGTACTTATACTGATGTAATAAATTAATAATTCATAAAACGGACTAAATAATTATGATACAAATCGTAGTGAAGCGTGACGGCAGAGTCGTCGGCTATAATGAAGAAAAAATCAAGGCTGCTATCCGTAAAGCGATGCTCCAAACCGAATTGGGCGAGGATGAAGGTTTGATTCAGAAAATTGTTGACCGGATTGGTATCAGCGGGAATGAACGTATGACGGTGGAGGAGATTCAGGATCGGGTGGAGTTGGAATTGATGAACAGTCCCCGCAAGGAGGTGGCCAAGCGTTATATTGCGTACCGCGATCAGCGTAATATCGCCCGACGGGCAAAGACACGCGATATGTTTCTTGAAATTATCGAGGCGAAAAATAACGACATCACCCGGGAGAATGCCAATATGAATACGGATTCGCCGGCGGGAATGATGATGAAATTTGCCAGCGAGACCACGAAACCTTTTGTTGATGATTATTTACTTTCTCCCGAAGCGAGGGAGGCTGTCAATGCCGGTTATATCCATATCCATGATAAGGATTATTATCCGACGAAGAGTCTTACGTGTGTGCAACACCCCCTGGACAAGATATTGAAATACGGGTTCACGGCGGGGCATGGGGAGTCCCGTCCCGCCAAACGTATTGAAACCGCCAGTATTATCGGGTGTATTTCTATGGAGACTGCTCAAAATGAAATGCACGGCGGACAGGCTATTCCCGCATTTGATTTTTATCTTGCCCCGTTCGTGCGTTCTTCGTTCATCGAGGAGGTCAAGACACTGGAGGAGCTTTCCGGACAAGATTTGCACCATTTGTATGATGCGGAGATTGCCGATTTTTTGTCTAAGCCGCTGTTTGGGCTTGAGGGAGAGGAACGTTATCTGCAACATGCCGTCAATTCCACTGTGAGCCGTGTGCATCAGGCGATGGAAGCGTTTATCCATAATATGAATACGATTCATTCGCGGGGCGGTAATCAAGTGGTGTTCAGTTCAATCAATTATGGGACGGATACTTCGGCGGAAGGACGTTGTATTATACGCGAACTGCTCCATTCTACTTATGAGGGGGTGGGTAATGGGGCCACCGCCATATTTCCGATTCAAATATGGAAGAAGAAACGCGGTGTGAGTTATCTGCCCGATGACCGCAATTATGATTTGTATCAATTGGCCTGCAAGGTGGCTGCACGTCGTTTTTTCCCAAATTTCGTGAATCTTGATGCTACATTCAATCAGCATGAGAAATGGAAAGCGGATGATTCGGAGCGTTATAAATATGAGGTGGCCACGATGGGATGCAGGACACGTGTGTTTGAAAACAGGTACGGGGAGAAGACTTCCGTCGGACGGGGCAATCTCAGTTTTACGACAGTCAATATTGTCCGTTTGGCTATCGAGTGTATGAATATCCAGGACAAGGAGGAGCGGATTGTTGCGTTTTTTAAGAAGCTGGATCATGTGCTTGATGTTGTGGGACGTCAGTTGTGCGACCGTTTTGATTTTCAGAAGACGGCACTTGCCAAACAGTTCCCTTTGCTCATGTCCCGCTTGTGGGTCGGTTCGGAAAATCTGAAACCGACGGATTGTATTGAGCCGGTCATCAACCAAGGGACACTTGGAATCGGTTTTATCGGGTTGGCGGAATGCCTGATTGCCCTTGTCGGCAAGCACCACGGGGAGTCGGATGAGGCACAGCAGTTGGGATTGAAAATCGTTTCGTTTATGCGGAGTCGTGCTAACGAGTTTTCTGAAAAATACGACCATAATTTTTCAATTCTTGCTACCCCGGCAGAGGGGCTTTCCGGTAAGTTCACGGTCAAGGACCGCAAATCGTTCGGTATTCTGTCCGGCATTACGGATAAGGCTTATTATACGAATTCGAACCATGTTCCCGTTTATTATCATTGCTCGCCACGGCATAAGGCGAAAATAGAAGCGCCTTATCACGAATTGACACGCGGAGGGCATATTTTTTATGTGGAGATCGACGGCGATGCTACCCACAATCCCGAGGCGATTGCCAATATTGTGGATTTGATGGATCAGTACAATATGGGGTATTGTTCGGTGAACCACAACCGCAACCGTTGTATGACATGTGGTTATGAGGATGCTGCGGCCGATTTGGAAAGCTGTCCGAAATGCGGTAGTCGGGCAATTGACAGACTGCAGCGCATCACCGGGTATCTCGTTGGTACGACTGACCGTTGGAATAGTGCGAAATTGGCGGAGCTTCATGACCGGGTTGTCCACAAATAGCCTTCGGGTATTGGAAATTATCGACGGGACAGCCGTCGACGGTCCCGGTTTGCGGACATCGGTCTATTTGGCCGGTTGCTGCCACCGGTGCCGTGGATGCCATAATCCGCAATCGTGGGATTTTCGGGCGGGTTCGGATATGACCGTGCGCCAAGTGCTTGACCGTATCATTGAAAATGATTTTAATGTTACGTTGTCGGGCGGCGATCCGCTGTATCAACTGGATGCCGTATTGCCATTGTGTCGCGAAATCTGTCGGGCAGGTAAGACAATATGGTGTTACACGGGATTTATTTATGAAGCGATTTGTGCCGATACCTCCCTGCGTCGCATTCTGGATGTGGTGGATGTACTTGTCGATGGCCCCTTTGTTGCCAGTTTGCGCGATACCTCCCTGCGCTTTCGTGGTTCCTCCAACCAGCGGATCATCGATGTGAAACGTTCCTTGGTGATGCAAAGGGACGGAACTTTTGTTTCATGGGAAGGTTGAAGAGGTTTTCAACATTTCAACTTCTTTTACTTTTTAATTTTTTATATATATCTTTGTTCCGTTGCGATGAGAGTAAGCGTATTCTGTCGCAGCGGACATATTTGATTTGAAGCGTTTAGTTTTATCCTAGATTAGAAAATCGCCAATTTTCAGTAAGAAAGGATAAGCAGTACAAACGTTCACGTTTGCCGTATATACACACATATATACCCGGTCAAGCGTGGGTA
>CAJUQA010000034.1 GCA_910588375.1 uncultured Odoribacter sp. | reverse complement strand
CGTACAATCCGTTTACCTTTCCGGCATTAGCACCTACCATGTAAGCGTAACCGCCTCCCTCGTCACCGGCAGCAGTACTTAATAGATGACCGGAAGAAGAAAGGTAAGCATGCTGCCAAGGGTTTTCCAAGCCCCGTTTCTTAAACTTAAAGAACACCCAGGCGGCATCCCAATTGAAATCATCCCGCCAGGAGTTGTCCCAACGCAGGGTGACTTCGATAACGGCCGTATCGTTAACGATATTCACGACTCGCGTCTTGCCCTCCACACGGATGTTGTTCGCTTTGGCGCCCGTTATCGTACACAACAACAATAACACGGGCAATAAGATTTGACACACACTGACACATCCAAATAATTTCTTCATACACGAAAATTACTTAGCACCTTGAAAAGTCCCCGGAAAGGCTGGTTAATGACAATAAAAAAAGCGTGGGAACTTTAGTTTATCTACTTTGAGGTACGACCAAGCACCCACACCAAAATAAACAGTTACCCACGCCTGACCGGGTATATATATGTGTATATACGGCAAACGTGAACGTTTGTACTGCTTATCCTTTGGTGTTAAAAATTGGTCGTTTTCAAAGTAAGGATAAAGCTAAACGCTTCAATCAAATATGTCCGCTGCGACGGAATACGCTTATTCTCACCGCAACGGAACAAAGATAAGAAAAAAAGTTGAAAAGGTTGAAACAGTTAAAATGTTGAAATTTACAAGTCTGCCGGATGTTTGTTTTAATTTTTCGCTAAAATACATAACTTTGCGACCTAAGATATTTAAAAGTACAAAATATGGGAAGAGCATTTGAATACCGCAAAGCACGTAAATTGAAAAGATGGGGCAACATGGCCCGCACATTTACCAGAATCGGAAAAGAAATCGATATTGCCGTGAAGGCAGGCGGTCCCGACCCCAATAACAATACCCGTCTCCGCATTCTGATGCAAAATGCCAAAGCGGAGAATATGCCTAAAGAAAATGTGGAACGCGCCATCAAACGCGCCGTTTCCAAAGATACATCCGACTATAAGGAAATCGTTTATGAGGGTTATGCCCCGCACGGTATCGCCATCGTCGTGGAAGCCGCAACGGACAACAATACCCGTACGGTAGCCAATGTGCGCCACGCTTTCTCCAAATTCGGAGGCACTCTCGGAACGACCGGTTCGCTGGACTTCATGTTTGACCGGAAATGCGTGTTCAAAATCAACAAACCCGCTGAATTCGATCCGGAATCTTTTGAACTGGAAATGATCGACTACGGTGTGGACGAAATTTTTGAAGATGAAGACGGAGTTATCAATCTTTACGGAGCTTTTGACGCTTACGGCAACATCCAGAAGTACCTCGAAGAAAACAAATACGACATCGTGAGCGGTGAATTTACCCGTATCCCCACAGATACGAAAGAATTAACCCCCGAACAACGGGCCGATGTGGACAAAATCCTGGATAAACTGGACGAAGACGAAGACGTCACCAATGTTTATCACAACATAAAAGAGGATTAAATCCGTCAACATTTGCAGATTTAAAAATATAATCGCATATTTGCACCCGCAAAAGGATATTTTATCCGACAGCAAATAAGGATGTCTTCGTAGCTCAGCTGGTAGAGCAATTGACTCTTAATCAATGGGCCCTGGGTTCGAGTCCCAGCGAGGACACTAAAAATAAAGCAGTTACGAAAGTAGCTGCTTTTCTTTTTTCCCTGATTTTAGGGTTTTTTTAGCAAGTTGTTTTAGCTATCGTTATTATCCGAACAAGGCCCGGCAAATATCCGATATTTTAGAAACAGGTTTCACTTCAATGCGAGCAGTTTGTTTCGTCAGAGCTTTCTGATTGCCGTAAGGGACAAATATCTGTTTGAATCCTAATTTTTCGGCCTCGGAGATTCGTTGTTCTATGCGACTAACCGCTCTGATTTCACCTGACAATCCCACTTCACCGGCAAACACGGTATCGCGAGGCAAAGCGGCATCAATGTTGGACGATAAGACCGCCATGACAACCCCCAAATCCAAAGCGGGGTCGTTCACTTTGATTCCTCCCGCAATATTCAAGAACACATCTTTGGCAGCCAAACGGAATCCTACCCTTTTTTCCAAGACTGCCAGCAACATGTTTAACCGGCGGGAATCAAATCCCGTGGCCGAACGCTGGGGCACACCATAAGCCGCCGTACTCACCAATGCCTGTACTTCGAGCAAGATGGGACGCACTCCCTCTACGGTCGCCGCAACGGCTATTCCGCTCAAATCCTGCCCGTGATTGGACAATAAAAGTTCCGAAGGATTCACCACCTGCCTTAATCCGGATTGCAACATTTCGTAAATACCGATTTCGGAGGTGGAACCGAAACGGTTTTTGATGGAACGCAGGATACGGTACATGTACTGCTGGTCACCTTCAAACTGCAAGACCGTGTCCACCATGTGTTCCAATATCTTCGGACCTGCCAACTGACCGTCTTTGGTGATATGCCCGATTAGTATCGTGGAAATAGTATTTTCCTTGGAATAACGAAGCAACATATTCGTGCACTCCCGTATCTGCGACAGACTGCCCGGAATGGAATCGACCGCTTCGGTCGCCAGGGTCTGAATGGAGTCTATAATTAACAAATCCGGCTGAATCGCCCGGGAATGTTCCAAGACGTTTTCCAATGAATTACCGGAAAGGAAGAGGCATTCGTCGTTCTCTATGCCCAAACGCTGCGCCCGCATTTTAATCTGCGCAATGCTCTCCTCACCTGAAACGTACAGGACTTTCCCGCAACGATTGTGCAATGCGAATTGCAATACCAAGGTCGATTTGCCGATGCCCGGTTCCCCTCCCAGCAATACCATAGAGCCCGGCACCAAACCGCCTCCCAGCACTCGGTTCAGTTCATTGTCTCCCGTATCCATCCGTTCGTCCGCATTCGCCTTGATTTCCGACAGGCGGAACGCTTTGGCGGATACCTGTCCGAGAATGGCATTTTTGCGCCCTTTCTCGGATACAACCACTTCTTCCTCAAAACTGTTCCATTCCCCGCAGGCGGAACAACGCCCCACCCATTTGGATTCTTTGGCTCCGCAATTCTGACAAACGTATACGGTCTTTGATTTCATATCGGAAAATTAATAAAACTCCTCGTGCTCTTCTTCCAATTCCTGCGAAGGGGTCAACGGACTATACGGATTCTGTTCCCCGTTTTCCACCTCATCGCAATTAAGTTCTTTATATACTCCCGCAGGCCGCTCAAAAGGACGTTCGGAGAAATGCAGTTTCGGGTCGCTTATCACTTTATCCAAAAATTCCGCCCAAATCGGCAAGGCCATATTGGCTCCCTGTCCGTATTTCAAATTCTGGAAATGAATGGAGCGGTCTTCCGCACCTACCCAAACTCCACCCACCAAATCAGGCGTCAAGGCCATAAACCAACCGTCGGAATGCTGCTGGGTCGTTCCGGTCTTACCGCCCATCGGATTCGTAAACCCATATTTTATACGCAAACGGATTCCGGTACCCTTATTCACCACTCCTTCCAGCAAATTACACATCAGGTAAGCCGTCTGTGCCGTAATCACCTCTTTGGAATCCGCCGAAAATTCCGCCAATATATTGCCGTATTTATCCTCTATCCGCGACACCATGACAGGCGTGTTATACACCCCTTTGTTAGCGAATATGGAGTATGCCGCCACCATCTCTTTCAGAGAAATTTCCGCCGTTCCCAAAAATACGGAAGGCACCGGATCAATGAAGCTGTGAATACCCATTTTATGCGCCATCTGGGCTACTGCCTGGGGAGTAAACTGTTTCAACACCCATCCCGAAATATTATTCTCTGAATTGGCCAGTCCCCACAACAATGTCACCATCTCCCCTTTCCGCTTCGAACCTCCCCGCGCTGTCCAGGTCGTCCCGTCGGGCAAAACAAAGGTCTGGGGGATATTGGGCACTTTGTCACACGGTCCCAATCCCTCCTGCATCGCCAAAGTGTATAAAATAGGCTTTATCGTCGAGCCCACCTGCCGTTTGCCGACACTGACCATATCATACATGAAATACCGGTAATCCGGCCCTCCCACATACGCCTTGATTTGCCCTGTCTGAGGCTCTACAACCAAAAAGCCCGCCCGGAAAAAAGACTTATAATGCTTCAACGAATCCAACGGCGACATGATGGTGTCCCGAATACCTCGCCAGGTATAAAGCTGCATCGGTATCGGCTTATTGAAATTCTTCCGGATCTCCGCATAAGACATTCCCGCATCTTTCAATGCCCGGTATCTTTCCGTCCGTTTGATGGAACGGTCCAATATATCCTGTACCTCTTCATCCGTCAAGTCATTTGAAAACGGCGGATTGCGTTTTTCCACCCGCTCGCTCCGGAACAAGGGCTGCAACTCTTTGCCCAAATGCTGCTGAACGGCCTCTTCCGCATAGCGTTGCATCCGGGAATTCAGTGTCGTATAAATCTTCAACCCGTCCGAATAAATATCATAATTCGTCCCGTCCGCTTTCGTATTCTTTTTACACCATCCGTACAACGGATTTGTCTCCCAAGCTATCGAATCCACTTTATACTGCTCTTTGTTCCAACGGTAATTTTTAATATCCGGCTTCCCGGCAGTCATAAAGATACGCAAATACTCGCGGAAATAGGCTGCCAACCCCTCCTTGTGGTCTTCCTTCTTGAAATTCAATCCCAACGGCAACAGCCTCAACGAATCATATTCACTCCGCGTAATCTTGCCATATTTCAACATCTGATTCAATACCACATTGCGCCGTCCCAACGTCCGCTCCGGCCGGCGTACCGGATTGAACAAGGCCGGATTTTTCGCCATACCGACCAGCATGGCAGCTTCGTGAATCTGCAAAGAGTCCAATGATTTCTGAAAATACACTTCGGCTGCCGAATTGATACCTACCGCCAAATTGAGGAAATCAAACTTATTCAGATACATGGTCATGATTTCCTCCTTCGTGTAGCTTTTCTCCAAGCGGACCGCAATCACCCATTCCCTGAATTTCCGCAAGGAAAGCTCTACAAAATTCTGATCCGGGTCGCGGGGAAACAACATCTTTGCCAACTGCTGGCTGATGGTACTTCCTCCTCCCGACGAACTGCTTCCGGTCAACAATCCCTTGGCCACCCGGAAAAGACCGATTGCGTCCACTCCGCTATGTTCATAAAACCGAACGTCTTCCGTAGCAATCAACGCATCCTTCACCGAATTGGGAATATCCTTATATTCCGTATATCTTCTGTTTTCGCTCCCGATATAATACCGGCTAATCATCGGTCCGTCTTCAAAATAAATCTCCGACGCAAACTTACTATTCGGATTTTCAAGCTCTTCAAACGTAGGCATAAAGCCCAATTTTCCTTCAGCAATTAGCCAAAAGAATATCACCAGACATAAAATTCCGGTAAAAAATATTCCCCAAAAAATAAAGAAGAATCTTTTGTACTTTTTAAACATGCACCTTCGCAATTAATTTTCTAACGGGCAAAGATAAATAAAACGCTATCAATTTTCATTGCTTTTCCCCGTTTTCGTAATAATTAGACGCATCCAGTATGTGGAAATAGACATCCGAATCCGGATACCCCACATCCCGTAACGCCGAGGAGACAATCCGCGCCACTTGCTGCTGCAATTCCGGCGGCCTTTTGAACCAGGAAACCTCCACATAGGGCCACCCTTCCGAAACAAACCGGCCGTCACACACCCTCTCGGCAGGAATCCACTCAAGGACAATATGCTCACGGGGACAACCTATGGCGGCTTGTATCCGATCCGTCAGCCGTTCGCTGACCTCGGCCAATTTTGTCCTGTCCGTTGCGTAAAATCTAAAAAAAGGCATACTCTTTCACTTTTATTGCACAAACCATCGAAACAAAAATAAAAGATTCCCTGCATTACACAAAATCCGACCGTTTATAACGACGCCGATACATTATAAAGAAAAGGACATCCGCGCGTAGACAAAAAACGCCGGGAATAAACAGGCAATTCCTCATCTATGGACATCCGGGTATACAACCCGCTGCAAAGCGCCACCCAGCCTTTTCCCAAACCGTTTTCATACGTCATATTCCCCGAATGACTGAAGCCCAGACAGTGGGCAAATTCATGAAAAATAGTCCGGGTCACGCAATTATCATCCGCATAATGCTCCAGATAGCACCACTCCGCCAATCCGAAAACCGAACCGCCCCCCAAGCCGTTCACCCCGGTCACATGGCCGTAGACCAAGGCCGGCAATTCAAAAATCCGGTCGTAAAGTTTCTCCACATCCACCGGCGTATGGTTGTTATCCGCATACAAACTCCCCTCCGCAGCCAACAGCCCCCGTTTAAACGCTTCGGTCGAAAACAAATAAGCCAAATTCAAAGCTATCGCCACGGCCTCGCGCGCATGGGCAGGGAGCAGGGGCGTCCAGTTCTTCCCCTGATAAGCCCCGAAAGAAACACGCCACCGGCATTTGGAAGAAACCACCTTGCAATAGTACGGATCCGCACACTCTATTTCCGTTTCCAACTCCTCGACCTGTCGTCTTTCCGGAACAAAAATACGCTGCCCAGAACGGGTAAGGAAATACGCCTCCCTACGGATACAAGGCATCGGAAGCACATATTCAGCAAAGGCAGGCAACTCTTCAAATTCAGCCAGTTTCACCTGTTCCGGCATCCCCTTCCATTTCCCCCAAATAACCAGATTTTTCACCGGACGGGGAGAAAAAAAGCGCACCAACAGGTGCTTCTTACGCACCAGGCGTACCTGCAAAGGTGCATTGACGTAAAAACTCCGCTCTTCCGGATCAAATAACACTTTGGAAGACTCGTTGTCCTGCAGCATCAACTGACACATTTCCGCATATTGATCACCCGGTTTTATCCGCATCTCCCCTTCCACCGGTTTCCCGTTACAAACCGTAAACACCCAACATACACACACCACACACAACCCAAACTTTCCCGCACACCTATCTGCCCACATGCTGTAAAAATTAAGTTATACCTGACGCACGGGGTAAAAATAAAACAAAAATGAAGCGATTCTGGAAAAAGAAAGGAGTTTAACTAAGTTAAAAAGACAGCATAAAAAACAAATAGCACAAAAAGAAATTTCCCTTTGTGCTATTTTTCAAAAAATTATCCGCCGTTATTTGTATTCATCCCAGCTCTTAATCGCAATATCCTTCTTATCCACTTTACAGATAGCGTAAATAAACGCACTTGCCAGACGGGCATTGGTCAATAAGGGGATATTATAGTCCACGGCCGCACGCCGTATCTTGTATCCGTTATCCAGCTCCCTTTTCGTCAGGTTCTTCGGGATATTGACCACCATATCGATTTTCTTGTTTTTCAGATAGTCCATAATATTCGGTTCCCGCTCCTCATCCGGCCAGTACAACACCGGAACCTCAATACCGTTGTCGGCAAGGAATTTCGCCGTACCGGCAGTGGCAAAAACGTTATATCCCTTATCCAGCAACAACTTGGTGGATTCCAGCAATTCCACTTTCGAACGGGTAGGACCGGAAGAAATCAAAATGTTCTTTTCCGGAATCCGGTGACCGACGGACAACATACTCTTCAATATCGCCTCGTAATAATTCTCGCCGATACAGCCCACTTCCCCGGTAGAAGACATATCCACGCCCAATACGGGATCCGCTTTCAACAGACGGGCAAAAGAGAACTGAGAAGCCTTCACCCCGACATAGTCCAAATCAAACACCGATTTATGCAATTCCTGTACATGTTCTCCCAACATAATCCGTGTCGCCAGCTCGACAAAATTGGACTTCAAAACCTTCGACACGAACGGGAAACTCCGCGAAGCACGCAGGTTGCATTCTATCACCTTGATGTCGTTATCCTTGGCTAAGAACTGCATATTGAACGGTCCGGAAATATTCAATTCCTTGGCTATCGCCCTCGCAATCTTCTTAATCCGCCGGATGGTTTCGATATACAGTTTCTGGGCAGGAAATACGATAGTGGCATCTCCCGAATGCACTCCCGCAAACTCCACATGCTCGCTGATGGCATATGCCTTTATCACACCCTCCTGGGCCACTGCGTCAATCTCCACTTCTTTGGCCTGCTGTACAAACTCGGTGACTACCACCGGATGGTCTTTCGACACCTCTGCCGCCAATTCCAGAAAATGGAGCAATTCCTCTTTGTTGGACACCACATTCATCGCCGCTCCCGACAATACGTAAGACGGACGAATCAGTAACGGGAAACCCACTTCGTCTATAAATTTATAAATATCCTCTATACTGGTCAGTTCCCGCCAACGGGGCTGGTCGATGCCCAACTGGTCGCACATGGTCGAAAATTTCTGCCGGTCTTCCGCGCGGTCAATCGACAGCGCCGACGTACCCAATATATTGACATGCTGTTCATACAGACGCATCGCCAGATTATTCGGAATCTGTCCTCCCGTAGAAACAATCACTCCCTTCGGCTCCTCCAAATCCACAATATCCATCACCCGCTCAAACGACAATTCATCGAAATACAAGCGGTCGCAAGTGTCATAATCCGTGCTGACCGTCTCCGGATTGTAGTTTATCATCACCGAACGGTAGCCTGCCTTTTTAATCGCATTGACGGCACTCACACAACACCAGTCGAATTCTACGCTGCTCCCGATGCGGTAAGCCCCCGAACCCAACACAACCACCGACTTCCCGTCACGTTCATAGGCCACATCCGTTTCGGTACCGTTATACGTCACATACAGGTAATTCGTCTGCGCCGGATACTCTCCCGCCAACGTATCAATCTGCTTGATACAGGGCGTAATGCCCAATTCCTTCCGATAGGCCCGCACCCGCAACATGCACTCATGTGCACTCAAAGCCTCGTCTTTTATCGTCAGGCGTCCTATCTGGAAATCGGAAAATCCCATCTGCTTCGCTTTCTTCAACATCATGGGAGTAACCCCTCTGACTGTCGTATATTTGCCCAACTCCTCTTTCAGGTCATGAATGTTTTTCAACCGCTCCAGAAACCACTTGTCAATCCGAGTCATTTCGTGTATTTTATCCACCGAATAGCCCTTATCGAAGGCCGCCGCAATGGCAAAAATACGGTTGTCGGTCGGGTTCACCAACTCCTCATCGATGTCCCTTACCTCCTTGTTGTTGCCCACAAAACCGTGCATTCCCTGCCCCACCATGCGCAATCCCTTCTGTATCACCTCCTCGAACGTACGCCCGATGGCCATAATCTCTCCCACACTCTTCATCGAAGAGCCTATCAGTTTGGACACTCCTTCAAATTTATTCAAATCCCAACGCGGAATCTTGCAGACAATATAGTCCAAGGCCGGTTCAAAACAAGCCGTCGTTACCTTCGTCACGGAGTTTTTAATCTCGTGCAATCCGTAGCCCATCGCCAGTTTGGCAGCGACAAAAGCCAAAGGATAGCCCGTCGCTTTCGACGCCAGCGCACTGGAACGCGACAAACGCGCATTTACCTCAATCACCCGGTAATCCTCCGAATTGGGGTCTAAACAATACTGCACGTTACACTCTCCCACAATCCCCACATGACGTATGATTTTGATAGCGATTTCCCGCAATTTATGGTACTCACTGTTGCTCAACGTCTGCGAAGGCGCCACCACAATACTCTCGCCCGTATGGATTCCCAGCGGGTCGAAATTTTCCATATTACATACCGTGATACAGTTGTCGTATTGGTCCCGCACCACTTCATACTCTATCTCTTTCCAACCCTTCAAAGACTCTTCCACCAAAATCTGTGGAGAATACGAAAAGGCACTTCCTGCCAGTTTCTTCAACTCTTCCATATTGGCACAGAAGCCCGAACCCAAACCGCCTAACGTGTAAGCCGCCCGGATAATCAACGGGAAACCGAGTTCCTCGGCCGCCTTCAACGCCTGTTCCATATTATCGGCGGCAATGCTGCGCGGAGTTTTTACCCCGATTTCGTGCAATTTGTCGGAAAATATCTCCCGGTCTTCCGTATCGATAATCGCCTGCACGGGAGTACCCAACACCTCCACCTCATACTTTTCCAACACGCCTCTCTTATACAATTCCACCCCGCAATTCAATGCCGTCTGTCCGCCAAACGACAACAAAATGCCGTCCGGCCGCTCTTTCCGGATAACTTCTTCTACAAAATCCGGTGTCACCGGCAAATAATAAATCTTATCGGCCACCCCTTCCGACGTCTGAACCGTAGCGATATTCGGGTTAATCAACACACTGTATTTTCCCTCCTCCCGGATGGCTTTCAACGCCTGCGAACCGGAATAGTCAAACTCGCCCGCTTCACCGATTTTCAATGCACCCGAACCTAACAGCAATATTTTGTTTATCTCTTTCATTTCCTTTCAATTTTAACCTTTAACTTCTCATTTTTTACTCTTCTCCATATTCTTCACGAACTCGTCAAAAAGATACTCCGTATCTACCGGACCGCTGGAAGCCTCCGGATGGAACTGAGCCGAAAAGAAAGGTTTCGATTTATGACGGATGCCCTCGTTTGTCCCATCGTTCACATTGACAAACAAAGGTTCCCAATCGTCGGGCAATGTCTTGTCGTCGATAGCAAAACCGTGATTCTGGGAAGTGATATAACAACGGTTCTTGCCCGGTTCCATCACCGGCTGATTGTGGCTGCGGTGACCGTATTTCAACTTATAGGTTTCCGCTCCGGCAGCCCTTGCCATCAGCTGATTCCCCAAGCATATCCCCATAATCGGAATATTTTTGTCCAACATTTTCCGGATATGCTGTATGGTCTCCTCGCATTGCGCCGGGTCACCGGGACCGTTGGAAAGAAATATCCCGTCACACGCTTCATTGGTAAAATCGTAATTCCAGGGCACACGTTTCACGGTCACATCCCGTTTTAAAAGGTGACGGATGATGTTGTATTTCACGCCGCAATCCACCAATACCACTTTGTACTTGCCGTTTCCGTACTCTTTCACTTCGGGCGTGGATACCTGCGCCACGATGTTTTCCCGGTTCGGGTCGTAAAACTCCACATCCTGACCGGCAAAAACAATCTTTCCGAGCATAGAACCGTGTTCCCGCAATTTCTTGGTCAATGCCCGCGTATCTATACCAAAAAGTCCCGGTATTTTCTGGTCTTTCAACCATTCCCCGAGACTTTTTTCCGAATTCCAATGACTGTATGCAAACGAATAATCCGAAATGACCAACGCCGTGCAATGAATCTTATCCGATTCGAAAAACGCCGGCAACCCGTCTTTCCTTGCTTCGGAAGGTACTCCGTAATTACCTATCATCGGATAAGTGGGCACCAATATCTGCCCCTTATACGACGGATCCGTCAAACTTTCCGGATACCCCGTCATGGCCGTATAAAAAACGACTTCTCCCGAAACCGACTGCTCATATCCGAAAGAAGTACCTTCAAAAATAGTTCCGTCCTGCAGAACCAAACGTGCTTTCTTTAAATTTTGCATACCTATTTATGTGAACTGATTTAGCGACTGTCCAAATTGGGACAAAATTAATAAATCTTTCCAGCATTCACAATCTTTTATAACTTTGTGGTATGAGTACAAGTGAGAGTAGCCGTTTTTTTGTTTTTCAGAAAGCTTCCGGGGAAGATTTCGAGGAGGTTTGGAAAATTGTTGATGATGCCAGAAACCGGATGTTACGGGAAGGCAAGCAACAATGGGATAATAATTATCCGCTGCCATCCCATATCCACAACGATATTGCCAACGAAACAGCCTATGTCTTAAAAGACAGTTCCGGAAAAACAGTCTGTTTCGGAGCGGTCATTTTTGATGGTGAAGCTGCCTATGAAAGTATCGAAGGTAGGTGGCTTTCTGAAAAAGAATATGTAGTCGTACATCGGCTCGCCGTATCACAAGAAACACAAGGTCAAGGTGTTGCCTCTCTTTTTCTGCAACAGGTGGAAAAACTTGCCCGGCAAAAAGGTATCGAAAGCTTTAAAGTGGATACGAACTTCGATAATTTCGCCATGATGGCGGTATTGGATAAACTGGGTTTCACCTATTGCGGGGAAATCAGCTACGACAAAGGAAAACGCCGGGCGTACGAAAAAGAGTTAAAAAAGCGCTTTTCTTCAACCGATTCCACATTTTAACCTTTTCAACTTTTTTCCTATCTTTGTCCTGCTACGGTGAGAATAAGCGTATTCCGTCGCAGCGGACATATTTGATTTGAAGCGTTTAGCTTTATCCTTAAGTAGAAAACGACCAATTTTTAACATCAAAGGATAAGCAGTACAAACGTTCACGTTTGCCGTATATACACACATATATACCC
>CAJUQA010000033.1 GCA_910588375.1 uncultured Odoribacter sp. | reverse complement strand
CTTTTTTAACGGCTTCAACTTTTTATAAAACCGGCCTTAAAAACTCAATCCACTGTCGAAATTTATATATCCACCGTCGAAATTTGTACATCCGCTGACGGAATTTGTATATCCACCGTCAGTGGATTGAGTTTTTCCTATGGGAAAGACAAATAATAGGGTTTATATAAATAGTTTTTCAATTTCTTTGGTCTTTCAACTTTTAAAGCTTTTCTTTCCGTAATGGGGAAGATTGTTTAAAAAAACAGAAACATTTTTCTTAACTTTGTTGATTCAATCGTATAGAGTCAATTTATGAAGAGAGGACGTTTATTTACCGGATTGGGGATATATGCCTGGATGGTTTTCATAGGTGTTGCCGTTTATTCCTGTGCCAACAAGGGCTATCCCGAGGGCGGACCTAAAGATGTCACGCCTCCGCATGTCGTGGAGGAGCGTCCTGCTTCTTATAACCGGAATTTCGATAAGAAAAGCGTCAATATATATTTTGATGAGTTTGTGCAGTTGAAGAATGTGAATGAAAAATTCATTATCTCTCCGCCCCAGGCCAGAAAGCCGAAGGTGAGGCTACGAGGAAAGTACATCATGGTGGAATTTCAGGACTCTTTACGTCCGGAAACGACTTATAGTCTGGACTTTGCGGATGCCATCGCAGACAACAATGAAGGAAACCCGCTGGGATACTACCGCTATGTTTTTTCTACCGGAAACACTATTGACACGCTGGAGTTGAGCGGCAATGTGGTGGATGCCGAGACGAATGAACCGGTGTACAATGCGTATGTTTTCATTTATCGCAACCAGGCGGATTCGGTGCCCATTACGGAACTTCCCGATTATATGGCCCGTACGGACAGTTCCGGGTTTTTCCGGCTGACCAATCTCCGGCAGGACGATTATAAAGTGGTGGCGGTGATGGACGAGAACCGGGATTATAAGTATGTGCCGGAAACGGAACAAATCGGTTTTCTGGATTCCGTGGTCCGGCCGGTGATGCTGGAAATGACCCGGACGGATACCTTGTCGGACGATTCCATTGTGACGAATTCGTATCTGGCTTATGGACCGAACAATTTGTTTATACGCCTGTTTCCGGAGGAACCGACGCAGTTGTACATGACCAACAGCGAGCGGAAACAACGGGAATTGTTGTACTTCACTTTTAGCATACCGGGAAGAAATGATTTTGAAATAGAGTTGCTCGATACGGTGTTGCATACGCCTTGGTATCTGACGGAACAATCGGCGGGGAAGGACACGGTGAAGTTGTGGCTTACGGATTCCTCCGTGTACAGGAAAGACACTCTCCGCTTTAAGTTGTCTTATCTGAAAACGGATTCATTGCATCAGAAATCGCCTCATACGGATACCGTCAGGCTGGTGTTTGAGGAAAAACGGACAACGGACCGGAAGAAACGGAAACAGGAGGAGGAGACGGATGTGAAGCCGGTGGTGACATTTTTGAATGTAGCGGCGAGTGTTGCTTCGGAGCAGGATTTGAACCGCGGAATTACGCTGGAGTTCGATAAACCGTTGACCGGCGAGGGGCTGGACAGTATAAAATTGTTCGAAAAGGTGGATACGGTGTATCAGCCTGTTGCGTTTGAGTTGAAGCGCGACAGCAGCCGTTTGCGGTTCTATGGGTTGGATGTGGACTGGAAACCGGAGCAAGAATACAAGCTGGTGATAGATTCGGCCCGTATCACGGATATTTACGGACAGCATAACAATAAGCTGGAGAAAAAATTCAAAGTGCGGGGCGTGGAATCGTACGGGAAGATTATCCTGCATGTGCAGGAGGGGGAAGGGCCTGTTATCGTGCAATTGTATAAATGGGAGAATAAGAAAGCGGAAAACGGCCGGCAGTTGTTTACGATTGTGGATGAAAAGACGGTGGACGGAACGGGGGATGTGGTGTTTGATTTTCTGAAAGCCGGAAAGTATGGTGTCCGGGCGGTGTTTGATGAGAACGGGAATGGCAAGTGGGACACGGGGTTATATTTGAAGAAGGTGCAGCCTGAAAAGATTGTGTATTTGCCGGGAGAGATAAATGTCCGGCAAAATTTCGACATAGACCAGGAATTTAATCTGAAAATTCCGTATACAAGAAAAGATAAAAAGCCGGAGGAGAAGAAATAGAGCCCGGAAATGCGAAACGAAGATGAAGAAAATATTTGTTTTTATATTGTTGTACGGATGGTTTGCAGGAGCCCGGGGGCAGGTGACGGAGTTCCCGAAGGATGAGGTGTTGACTTATTCGGGTTATTATAACTGGGGAATTATCTGGATGAGGGCCGGGGTGGTTACGTTTAAAGTGACGGATTCGGAAAAGTATCCGGAGGCGGTGAAACTGGAGGCGATCGGTACTTCCCTGCCTTCGTGGGACTGGATGTTCAAGTTGAGGGATACCCTGACGTCCCATTTTCATGCCCGTACTTTTTTGCCGTATGAGTTTTCGCGAAAGGCCCACGAGGGAAATTATCACAAGACGTTTGACTATGTGTGGGAGTATGACAGTAACCGCATCTTTGCCGATATACATAAGATAGACCGCTATAAGCGGCGGGATACGATAGCTTTGCAGCCGGATACGTATGATATGCTTTCCGTCGCCTGGAAAGCCCGGGGGCTGGATTTTGACAAGTATGCGCCGAACGATACCATCCCCATCAGAATATTGATGGATGATAAGATTTACGGTCTTTATGTACGCTTTTTAGGCACGGACCGGGTGAAAGTGGGGGGGAAGAAACGGGAGGCTTATGTCTTTTCTCCGTTGTTGGTGAAGGGGGATGTGTTTAAGGGGGGAGAAGGAATGAAAATCTGGGTCAGTAAGGATGACAAACGGATTCCCTTGATGGTGGAGGCCAAGATTCTGGTCGGCTCGGTGAAGGGAATCCTGGATATGAAAAAATGAACCAATAGATAAATGAACTGCTTATGAAAACAATTGCTTTAATTCGCCTGTTTGTATCGGCCGTTGTTTTTTTCACTGTATTGTCATGCAGGGAAGGGAAAGCGCCGGTATCCAATTTTTCCGGCAGCATCAGTGAGGTGCTGGTGATTATGGATAAGAACGACTGGAACAGTGCTGCGGGAGATACGGTAAAAGCCTGGTTCCGTCAGGAACAGTTGGGGTTGCCCCAGCCGGAACCGGTGTTTGATATTATCAATTTGCCCCGGAGTTCTTTTGAAGGCAATATAAAGGCTTACCGGAATATTTTGTATACGGAGATTTCTCCGGCGGTGAAGAAACCGGTGTTTGAATACAAGGACAGTCCGTGGATACAGAGCCAGAAGTATTTCCGCATTGCCGCCCCCGATAAGGAAAGTTTTATCCGGGAGTTCAATGCCCACAAGGAAGAGATGCTCCGGGTTTTCCTGAAAGCGGAGCGCGATCGTCAGATTGCTTATTATAAACAGAAACCGGATCCGAAGATTGCGGCTTTTCTGAAAGATAAGTACAAACTGAATTGCTATGTCCCGTCCGGATACAATATCAATAAGGACGTGAAGGATTTTGCGTGGATTTCCAGGGAGACGAAGGTGGACAGCCGCGGATTGGTGGTTATACAGCGGAAGTTTGAGGGGATGGGACAATTTCAGTATCAGAGTATCATCGATACGGTGAATGCGGAGTTGCGGCGTAATATTCCCGGGCCTTTGGACGGTAGTTATATGGCGATAGACACGGTGACGCCGCTTGTCATGCAGACGTACAATTATGACGAAGACCACTATGCCGTGATGATGAGAGGTTTGTGGACGGTGGTAAATGATTTTATGGGAGGGCCTTTTGTATTGAATGTGGTGTTGGATAAGGAGAATGACCGGGTGGTCTATATGATGGGATATGTGTATGCTCCCGACGATAAAAAGCGGAATATGGTACGCCAGGTGGAAGCGATTGTGTTTTCTGCCGGTTTTATAAAATAAGAGATTCCGGACGGTTGTGTGCTAAATAAATTATATTTTTAATCTGTCATGGCGGAAAAGGTTAAGTGTGCTCTGTGGAAGAGCGTTTTGAAATGGGTGTGGTGGACCCTTTTTTCAGTGTTTGTATTGCTGATTATAGGCATAACGGTAGCTATTAATTTTGTTTTTACTTCGGAGAAGCTGACTCCGTTGGTGGAGAAGGCGGCCAATGAGTATCTGAATGCCGATGTGCGGATCGGGGAGATGGAACTGACTTTTTTTTCGACGTTCCCCGATTTCGGCGTGAAAGTTTCCGATGCGCGGGTGGTTTCCGGTGTGTTCCGGGATACAACGGGAGGCGCCGGTGTTGCATCCGATTCGTTGATGTATGTTGAAAAGGTGCTGATTACCGTGAATCCGTTGGCTTATTTGAAGAAAAAGAAGATAAAAGTCAAGGATTTCATTCTTGACAATCCGCGGATTTACGCTTTTATCAATGCGGACGGGGAGGCGAATTGGAATGTTTATGACATGGCGTCCGATACAACAGTGGCGGATAGCGGGACGGTGGAGGAGAAAAGCGAAGCTTTGCTGCTGGATATAAAGAATGTAAGGATTCGGGGGGGATATCTGGTGTTTGACGACCGCAGTACGGATTTGTATTTCCGCTTGGAAGACCTGAATGCCGGAGTGGACGGTAATTTTCTGGGGCGTACGGCCGATTTGCAGTTGAATCTGAATGCGCGGAATATTTTGTTTTGGCAGGAAGGGAAGCTTTTGGTGAAGAAATTGGCTTTCGGAGTGGAAACCGGTATGAGCATAGACCGGGATTCGCTTTTGTACCGGTTGGACAAGGCCGTGTTTGAAGTGAACGGAATGAAGTTTGGGGCGGGAGGTACGGTGAAGGCGGATACGCTGCAACGGCTTTTGAACGTGGATGTCAAATACGGTATTCATATTCCTTCGCTAAAGACGCTGATAGACCTCATACCTGAAGCGGTGTTGCAGAAGGACAAGAAGGCGGATATCCGGGGGGATGTGTTGTGTACAGGCGATATCCGGGGCCAATACGGTAAAAAGAATGTGCCTTTGATTACGGCTTTTTTTCAGATTAAGGATGGGTATGTGGCTTATGAAGGGATGCCTTCCCGCATTGAGGAGTTGAATACGGATTTTGAAGCGGTGGTGGATTTGCAGAAACAACAGCCGTCGGAAGTGAAATTGAATCATTTCAGCCTGAAAGGAGGGGAAACGGATATTGATGCGGAAGGCGTTGTAGAAAATCTGTTGGGGGATCTGGTGATTAAAGCGGAGGTGAAAGCGAAGGTTGATTTTGATGATATTACCCGCATTTTTCCGTTGACGGACGGAGTTACCTGTCAGGGGAAGATAGACGCTTTTTTACGTACGAATGTGTTGATGTCGGATATAACAGGAGGAAATTACGGGCAATTGAAATTGGGCGGTTGGTGTAAGATGCAGGATGTGTCGCTTTTTATTCCGCAGGACAGTATTACGGTTCGTATGAAGTCTGCCGGAGTGGCGTTTGCGACGAACCGTAAAAATGAGAATGTATCGCAGGGCGTGGATTTGCTGAACGGCATTGTGGGATATTGCGGATTGGACGTGTATGTGAGGAACCGGCTGAATTTGAAAATGGATACGGCTTATGTGACACTGAAAACAACGCCGTTGCGGGACACGAGTACGATAGCTACTGTTAAATCGGGTATGCATGTCGGGAGAACGCTGGTTATTGTGCGGGATACATTGTTGTTGGGGATGAAACGGGCCAAAGTGGATGCCACGCTGATGCCGACGAAAAAAAATCCGAAAGTGCCACGCATCGAATCGCGTTTGCAGATAGACAGTCTGAGGGTGCGTTCGCTGGGGAACCGCTTGAGTATGGCGAAGGCTGATATCCGGTTGGATGCCAACCGCAACCGCCGGAATGATAAAATATGGATTCCTTCCGGGTATGTTGATTTTGAAGGTTTGAGGGCCTATACGCCTTATTTCCCGTTGCGGATGAGTATGCCGGGAACGCGTATCCGTTTTAACCGGAAAGAGATTCAGCTTGATTCCGCCCGTTTGCGTTTGGGGCGGTCGGATGTACGGTTGACGGGGAGCGTGACCAATCTGTGGAAATCCTTTTTCCGTCACGACACGCTTTACGCTTCGCTTTCCGTCAAGTCGAACATGATTAATTGCAATCAGTTGATGCGGGCGTTGGATGCGGGAACCAGCTATATGAATAAGACGGCGGAGGAGAGAAAAGAGGTGGTTACTTCCGATGAGGAGGATATGGATAATTTGGCGGTGATCAGTGATACCTTGGAGTATGTCGGCAGTAATTCCGTGTTTGTGGTTCCTCCCGGTATTGATTTTCTTTTCCGGATGGATATAGACCGGATGATTTTCGGTAAGTTGCTGATGAATGATATCCATGGTGAGGTGCGGATGAAGAATCAGTGTATCGAACTTTCCGACCTGAGTTTGCGTTCCGCAGCGGCCAATATGGATGCTACGGGCATTTACAGGGCGACGGATACGCTCCGGGCCTATACGGGTTTTGCGTTGAAAATGCATGATATCCGGATAGACAGTCTGGTGCGGATGCTTCCTTCCATCGATACGTTGTTCCCGATGTTGCGCTCGTTTGAAGGGGAGGTGGATTTTCATATTTCGGCGGAAAGCTGGTTGGATTCGACTTTGATGGTGGATTTGCCTACGTTGCGGGCGGCTGCTTATCTGGATGGTCACGATTTGGTTCTGATGGACGGTGAGACTTTTGCGGAGATTTCCAAAATGTTGTGGTTTAAGAATAAAAATCGTAATATGATAGACAGCATTTCGGTGGATGTTTTAGTGAAGGATGGGGTTGTGGAGATATTCCCGTTTTTGCTGGAGATAGACCGTTATAAGGTGGCTGTCGGAGGAGAGCATAACATTGATATGAGTTTCAATTACCATGTATCATTGTTGAAATCCCCCTTGCCTTTCCGGGCGGGAGTGGATATTTCGGGAACGCTGGAAAAGATGAAGTTCCGGGTGACGAAAGCGAAATACAAGGATTTGTTTATTCCTTCGCGGAAAGCGAATGTCGATAGTGCGCAGTTGAATCTGAGACAACGCATCCGGACGATTTTGCGGGACGGAGGAAATAATGAACTGGATGAATAGATATAAAAAAGCGAGTTATGAAGAAGTTATTATTAATGGTATTGGTGTGTGCGTGTTCTTTGATGGTTTCCGCACAGGATTTGAAGTCGATTTTGACCGGAGTGGTAAAATCGGCGATAGGGGATAAAGCGACAACGGCGGAATCCGTTATCGGGACGTGGAATTATTCCGCTCCGGAATGTAGGTTTGAAAGTGAGAATTTCTTGGCACAGGCCGGGGGAGAGACGGTTTCAGCCCGGATTGAAAGTAAAATGGAACCGATATATCAGAAGCTCGGTGTGGAAGGCAGTGTATTTGTGTTTAATGAGGACGGGACGTATACACTGACATTAAAGAAGAAAAGTTCGAATGGGACGTATGTGTTTGACAAGGAAGAAAAAACGCTTACCATGACGAATAAATTGGGGCTGTCGATGAAAGCGCAGGTCATTGTAACCGGTAAAACGATGTATCTGCTGTTTAAGGCGGATAAACTGATGGCGGCATTGAAGGTCTTGACGAGCGTGACTTCGAAAAATGGTTCTGCATTGGATTCTTTGTTGGGAAAATATGACGGATTATTGTTGGGGTTTGAGTTGAAAAAGCCATAAAAGAATAAGGAGAGAAAAGTTTTGCCCGGATGTCTTTCAGGATGTCCGGGTATTTTTTTTTGATGTTTGAAGTCGGTTTTTTCAAATAAAGTGTATATTTGCCCCTGTTTTGTTCCGAGCCGCTGTCCGGCGGTAAGGATTAAATGGGAATCAGGTGAGAATCCTGAACAGTCCCGCTGCTGTAAGCCTATAATGGGTCAGGCACACTTTAGCCACTGTCTCTCCGGAGATGGGAAGGCGCCTGGACCGGGGTAAGTCAGAAGACCTGCAAAACGATTTTTTTTCAATGGCTTTCGAGGAATTAGCTGTAGAAAACATCGGGTATGCGTTTTTAGCACGTTTTACATCTTGTGTTTTTGGGATAGGATTTTTCCATTCTTGTTTTTCCTTTGAAGCATAGTAATAATTGTTTAAAGGGAACGCGTTTTGGTTCGTTTGTTTTTTTATCGGTGCGGGCTTTGTCTTCTGGGTTTGGGAAGCGGTTTGGTGCGGATTTCCGCGCAGACGGTAGATACTACTCGGGTACATGAGTTGCAGCAGGTGGATGTGTCGGCGGTGCGGCGTCCTTCGGTAGTCCGTTCCACTGCGCCATTGCAAGTTGTAAGCGGTGGGGAGATGGAACGGTTGGGGTATCAGAGTCTGGCGGATGCCGTAAGGCGTTTCAGTGGTGTGACGGTAAAGGATTATGGCGGAATCGGAGGCTTGAAAACGGTATCGGTGCGTAGTCTCGGAGCCCATCATACGGGAGTGATGTATGACGGAATCGCTGTCAGCAATTGCCAGGCGGGACAAATCGACATCGGCCGTTTTTCATTGGACAATATATCACAGGTAAGTCTTGCCGTAGGCCAGGAAGACGACATTTTCCAGTCGGCACGTATGTTTGCATCAGCGGGCGTGTTGAGTATTCGGACCCAACGGCCGGAATTCAGGGAAAACCGGAATTATAGTTTGCAGGTACGGATAAAAGGCGGTTCTTTCGGGATGGTGAATCCTTCTTTGCGTTATGCCCGGCGGCTGGCATCCGGGACAAGTTTGTCTGTGGACGGCGATTTTTTAAGGGCGGACGGTACTTATCCCTTTACCTTGCAAAACGGGAAATTGGTTACCCGTGAAAAGCGTTATAATTCCGATATTCTTTCGTGGCATACGGAAGCGAATCTCTATACAGTCTTTCGGGACAGCAGCACCCTGACGGCAAAAGCCTATTATTTCCAATCGGAACGGGGGCTTCCGGGCGGGGTTATCTATTACAACCCTTATAATAAGGAACGTTTGTGGGATCGCAACTTCTTTGCCCAAACGGGGTACGAAAAACATTTCAATGCACAGTGGGCTCTGAAAGGAGCTTTGAAATACAATTATTCGTGGAACCGGTATATGGATGTGAATAATAAATATGCAAGCGGAAGGCAAATCGATCGGAATACACAACAAGAGTATTATGCGACGGTAAGCGGTCTGTATACTCCCCACGGACGAATTTCCTATGCTTTGGCAACAGACTTTGCCTATAATCAATTGACAAACAATTTTACAGATACTCCCCGTCCGGAGCGTTATACTTCACAAACGGTTTTGACAGCTCGTTATCGGTATAGGCGCCTGACGGCGAATGCAATGCTTTTGGGAACTTATATCAAGGAGAAAGTGGAACAAGGCGATTGTCCGGAAGACAAACGAAAACTTTCCCCGGGAGTAAGTTTGTCTTACCAACCGTGGCTTGACCGGAATTTGTATGTCCGTTTGTTTTATAAACATGTGTTCCGGGTACCGACTTTCAACGATTTGTATTATTTGAGAATGGGCAACCGGAATCTGAAACCGGAAACCGCCATACAATATAATGTGGGAATCACTTGGTCGGGACAATGGAAAGGGATAGACTATGTGAGTGTGACAGCGGATGTCTATTACAATCGGGTGGAAGACAAAATCGTGGCATTGCCAATGATGTATGTATGGAAGATGATGAATATGGGTACCGTGGATATTTGGGGGAGCGATGTAAAAGGGACGGTGGAATTCCCTATCACAAACCGGATTCACTGTCAGGTAAACGGTACTTATACTTGGCAAAAAGCCATCGATTTGACGGATAAGAACGAAAAAAATTATAAAGACCAGATTCCTTATACCCCTCAACATTCCGGTTCATTGTCGGCCTCTCTGCTTATGCCGTGGGTCAATGTCAGCTATACTGCCATGGTTTGCGGGGAGCGGTATGCTTTACCGCAGAATATTAAGGCAAACCGCATTGACCGCTATGCCGAACATACCTTATCGATAAACCGGGATTTTGAAAGCGGTAGAACCCGTTTCCGCCTGCAAGCGGATTTGGTCAATTTAACGGATGAACAGTACAGTATTATTCAGTACTATCCTATGCCGGGACGTTCGTATCGTTTGAGTGCGAGTATTATTTTTTGAGATAGTTTAATTTAAAATGCAGTAACATGAAAATGAGAAGTTTTTATTTGACCTTATGGATGTTAATCCTGTGTGCTTTTACTTTTACGGCATGTAGCGACGATGATGACGACGATGTGACCGTAGAGGAAGGTATTTATGTATTGAATAACGGTAAAATGGGGAATAACAATTCGACAATTACCTATTACGATCCCGTCACCCAAACAAGTAATACCGATGATGTATATGCCGCTCAAAATTCAAAAGGATTGGGGGATAGCGGACAGGATATTCTTTGCAATGGAAAGTATATTTATCTGGCAGTATATAATTCCAATCGTATTTCAGTCATGACCCGTGATTTTGTAGAAGTAACCTCCATTGCATTATTACGCGATGGACAACCGCAATCGCCCCGGTCTTTGGCATATCACGACAAAAAGTTGTATGTCAGTCTGTATGATGGCTATGTAGCAAAAATCAACACATCGGATTTTACGATAGAAGCCCAGGTGAAAGTGGGACGGAATCCGGAAGGACTAACTGTTTCCAATGGAAAGTTATTTGTTGCCAACTCCGGAGGTATGGATTACAATACACCGGTAGGATATGATAAGACGGTTTCCGTTATCAATTTAAAGAATTTTGAAGTGGAAAATACTATTGAAGTAGCAATTAATCCGACTGTTTTAACAACTGTAGACAATGGAGATGTTTATTGTATTTCAATGGGAAATTACGGGGATGTTCCTAATACGCTTCAGAAAATAAATCTGAAAGATTACACCGTGACAAAAGTCGGAGAAGCAACGGAAATGGCTACAGACGGAAAGAAGTTGTATCTGATGTATTCCCAATACGATGCCAATTGGAATCAAATTATTTCTTATCCGGTGTACGATACGGAAAAAGAAGAAATGTTGTCCGGAGAATGGATTAAGGATGCTTCAGTAATAGTAAAACCCTACAAACTTTCTTATGAACCCAAAACCGAATATTTGTATTTGACCTCTTCCGATTACAGAAATGACGGAGACGTTTATGTTTATAAAACCGACGGAACCTTGGTGACGAAATTCGGAGCAGGTTTGAATCCGTTGAAAGTGGTTTATGTGAAATAAGATGCGAGTTGTTTATTATTTGATTATAATCCTTCTGCTTGCCGCTTGCAGGCAGAAGGATTCTTCTGTTTCTCAAGGGCAGGAGGGGACGGGGTTTCGGATAGATTATGCTACCGGATTTTCAGTAACACGTATGGAGGAGTATACGGAGGTGGAGGTGCGTGACCCGTGGGATACGACCAAGTTGCTGCAACGTTATGTGTTGGTGCCTGCCGATAAAGAGTTGCCGCAGGGATTACCGCAAGGCGTTCTTGTCCGGACACCTTTGAAAAGGGTAGTGGCAGCGACGTCGGTACATTGTGGCTGGCTGGATATGCTGGGGGTGCGGCAGGAAGTGGTCGGGGTATGTGAATCCCGTTATATCGATTTGCCTTTTGTACAGGAAGGATTAAAAGAGGGACGCATAACTGATATAGGGGAGGCGTCGGCACCCGATGTAGAGCGGTTGATAGAACTGATACCGGACGGGATGATTACTTCTCCCCTGAGCAATGCCCCATACGGACGGGTGGAGAAAACAGGTATCCCGCAAATAAAGTGTGTGGACTACATGGAACCGACCCCGTTGGGACGGGCGGAATGGATTCGCTTTCTAGCTTTGTTTTTCGACCGGGAGGCTTTGGCGGATTCGCTTTTTGCAGAAGCGGTGAAAGCCTATGAAGAGATCAAAACATTGGTCAAAGAGGTCAAAAAACGTCCGACGGTCTTACTTGACATGAAGTATGGCGCAGTATGGTATGTTTCGGGGGGCAACAGTTATATGGGCAGTTTGCTGAAAGATGCGGGAGCGGATTATTGTTGGAAAGACGATTCGCATTCCGGTTCGTTTCCTTTGGCTTTTGAAACCGTTTTTGAACAGGGCGGAGAAGCGGATTACTGGCTGATAAAATACAACCGTCCGCAGGAGATGGGCTACCAAGACCTTAAAAGTGATTACGCACCTTATGCCCATTTTGCCGCTTGGAAAAATCGCAGTATCTTTACCTGCAATACGGGAGTTGTACCTTATTATGAAGAGGTACCTATCCGTCCCGATTACCTGTTGAAGGATTTGGTGAAAATCTTTCATCCGGAAGTTTTACCCGATTACCGGTTACGGTATTACCGGGAAATGGAGTAACGGAAAAAATTTAATATTCTGCGGATGAAGCGTCGCATTCTTTGGTATGTCGCCTTATTGCTGGGCATTCTTTTTACTGCCAATCTGTTTTGGGGTTCCGTACGGATTCCCTTCCGGTCGGTATTCTCTATTTTGCTCGGAGAAGAAGAAAAGGTTACGTGGACGTACATCGTATTGCAGACACGCCTGCCCCAGGCGATTACCGCCATGTTTGCGGGGGCTTCTTTAGCTGTTGCCGGTTTAATGCTCCAGACCGTATTCGCCAATCCGTTGGCAGGCCCTTCGATTTTGGGAATTGATTCGGGAGCGAGTCTGGGAGTTGCATTAGTCATGCTACTTTATGGCGGCTCGGTAGGAAGAATCACAATTGGACTTCCCGTTTCCGGCTACATGGCTGTCATTACGGGTGCTTTTGCCGGTGCCGTTTTTATCTTGGGGTTCATTATCTTTTTTTCCACTTTTGTACGCAGTAACATCATGTTGCTGATTATCGGCATAATGATGGGGTATATTACTTCTTCCGCTATTTCTCTATTAAATTTTTTCGCCACGGCGGAAGGTGTTTTTTCTTACACTATGTGGGGCATGGGAGATTTCTCCGGAGTATCGGTCAGCCAATTGCCCCTCTTTTGCGGTCTGTTGCTTATTGGTCTTTTATTAGCCCTGTTGTTGATAAAACCGTTGAATGCCCTTCTGTTGGGGGAACGTTATGCGGAAAATCTCGGTGTAAATGTAAAGCGTATCCGGATTTTGCTTTTGGTCAGTACCGGATTACTGACAGCGGTGGCTACTGCTTTTTGCGGGCCTATTGCTTTCATCGGATTGGCTGTGCCACACGTAGCCCGTTTGCTGTTGGGGTCATCCAATCATAATCTTTTACTGCCGCTGACTTTGCTATGTGGTGCCGTGACGGCTCTGTTATGCAATCTTATCAGCGTCCTGCCGGGAACGGCGGGGGTCATACCGCTGAATGCGATTACTCCGGTGCTCGGTGCACCTGTTATTATTTACGTTATCGTCAACCAACGCAAAATCCAATACTTTCATTGATGGAAAAGAATCCTGTGATAACCGCCTCTGATTTAAGTATCGGCTACCGAACGGGAAGACGAACGAGTATCGTACACCGGCATCTCTCTTTTCAGCTGTATTCCGGAGAATTAACCTGTCTGTTGGGCTCAAACGGCGCGGGGAAATCCACTTTATTGCGTACTTTATCGGCTTCACAACCGCCGCTTGCCGGAGAGTTGATGCTTGAAAATAAACCGCTGAATGCTTATTCGGAGAAGGAACGCTCCCGCCGTATCGGCATGGTGCTGACAGATAAAACGATGGCGGGAGGTCTGAAAGTGGAAGAATTGGTGGCCTTGGGAAGACAGCCACATACTGGGTTCTTCGGGCGGTTGCATGCCCAAGACCATGCCTTGATAGCGGAAGCCTTAGAAGCTGTCGGCATAGCCCATAAGGCACAAAGCTATACCGCCGAACTTTCGGACGGAGAGCGGCAAAAAGCGATGATTGCCAAAGCGTTGGTTCAGGAATGTCCGGTCATTCTGTTGGATGAACCGACCGCTTTTCTGGATGTTGTCAGCCGTACGGAAGTTTTCGGATTGTTGCACCGTCTGGCGATGGAGCAAAACAAAGCGATTTTGCTTTCCACCCACAATGTAGAACAGGCGCTTGTCCTTGCCGATAAACTCTGGTTATTATCGGCAGAAAACGGTTTGCAATGCGGTGTAACGGAGGACTTGATACTTCACCGTCGTATGGATACTCTTTTCAACCGTTCCGACATCTGTTTTGACTATGCACACGGAGTGTATTACCCCATTGTCAACGGGCAGAAAAAAATAGTGGTCGAATCGGATGACGAGACTCTGTTGCATTGGACGGTCAATGCGTTGAACCGCCGTCATTATGCCTGTGTTCAGCCCTCTCCGGAAAATGTCTCCCTGCCTTCTCTCCAGGCTGTAGCTCCAGACCGTCTGATTTTGAACCAATCCGGAAAAACCAGTAGCTGTTCTTCTTTTGAAGAACTTCTTTCCGTCTTGCCGAACGGATAAAGGCAGTATGTATGATAAAAGGATGCCTTGCGGGCATCCTTTCGTTTTATATATAAAGTTTATGAATGAAACTTACCGTTCAGTATATGAATTTCCCGAATTCGCTGAGTATGGTAAGCTTATTGCCTTCGCCCTCGTCATTGTCGTAGCAACGGCCGACGATTCGGGCGTCAATATTGAAACTTTTGGAAACGGCGATGATTTCATCCGCCAATTCTTCGTCTACGTATATTTCCATGCGGTGTCCCATATTGAAGACTTTATACATCTCTTCCCAAGGAGTGCCAGATTGTTCCTGAATCAGCCGGAACAGCGGCGGAACGGGGAAAAGGTTGTCTTTGACAATGTGCATGTTGTCTACGAAGTTCATGACTTTGGTCTGTGCTCCGCCGGAGCAATGCACCATGCCGTGAATCCGGTGACGGTAGCGGTCTAATAATTGCTTGATAACCGGAGCATAAGTACGGGTGGCAGACAAAACCAGTTTACCCGCATCCAAAGGAGTCCCTTCGACAGGGTCGGTCAGACGGCAGTTGCCGGCATATACCAATTCTTCGGGTACGGCGTTGTCATAGCTTTCCGGGTATTTTTGCGCTAAATATTTGGCAAAAACATCATGTCGGGCGGAAGTCAGTCCGTTGGAACCCATACCTCCGTTGTATTCCTGTTCGTAGCTTGCTTGTCCGTAGGATGCCAAGCCTACAATTACATCTCCGGCCTGGATACGGGCATTGTCAATCACGTCCTCGCGTTTCATGCGGCAGGTTACGGTGGAGTCAACAATAATTGTACGTACCAGATCCCCCACGTCGGCAGTCTCTCCTCCGGTAGAATAAATATTAACTCCGAGTTTCCGGTATTCTGCCAGCAATTCTTCCGTGCCGTTGATGATGGCGGCGATAACTTCGCCGGGGATGAGGTTTTTGTTGCGTCCGATGGTGGACGATAACAAGATGTTATCTACGGCACCCACACATAGCAGGTCGTCGATATTCATAATTAAAGCATCCTGGGCGATTCCTTTCCAAACGGATAAATCTCCCGTTTCTTTCCAGTACATATAAGCCAGTGAGGATTTTGTACCGGCTCCGTCTGCGTGCATGATGTTGCAGTAGGCGGGATCTCCACCTAAATAGTCGGGGACAATCTTACAGAATGCTTTTGGAAAAATGCCTTTGTCAATGTTCTTGATGGCGTTGTGTACGTCTTCTTTGGAGGCGGATACGCCACGTTTGTTATATCTTTCGTCTTTTCTCATGACTGCGGATTCTATCGGAATTTTAAGTGTTCAAATTTAGATAAAACTATTGATAATCGAAAATATTCCGTTCGCTTCCACTTTTTCAATTCCAGATGCGGTTGAAGATGGAATACAGACGCCACCAAATAAGAAAAATCAAACCGACGGTACATAAATATGTAAGTGTCGTTCCCGTGTGCAGAAAGTGTTTTACGGTGAATGCCAGTCCTTCAATGCCTCTCCAGGGATTCATGCCGTTTAGTGTATAGCGAAATTCGCGGGGAACGGAGGTCATGCTTAAGACACTGAAAGCAACCAGTAATACGAGGAAAGAAACAATCAGTGCCGTTTTGTTCAAGTTTTTCATAGGCTGTAGTTTAAAACAAAAATCCGGTACCTTCCAGCACCGGATTTCAGCTCCTCAGGTAGGACTTGAACCTACGACCTACGGATTAACAGTCCGCCGC
>CAJUQA010000032.1 GCA_910588375.1 uncultured Odoribacter sp. | reverse complement strand
CTTTAGCAGAAAGTGTCAAGGCGTTTTCGGAATCAATGAATACGGCGGCAGTATCACCTACCGCAAAACTCTTGTAAGAAGAAGCATCCCCTAAGTAATAAGCCCCGTAAGGAACATACACCATTTCGATAGCATGGACGGCAACGTAAATCTCATTCAGAGCATTACCGAAATCACTTTTGGTCAAGCCTGTACCGTTAAGAGGCCATTTCGCCTGTAACCGGACACTCACATTCCCCTCTGAAATGGAATTACGCATGACGTACAAACCGTTTACCTTTCCGGCATTAGCACCAACCATGTAAGCGTAACCTCCACCTTCATTACCGGCCGAGACATTTAATAGATGACCGGAAGATGAAAGGTAAGCATGCTGCCAAGGATTCTCCAAGCCACGCTTTTTGAACTTGAAGAACACCCAGGCGGCATCCCAGTTGAAGTCGTCCCGCCAGGAGTTGTCCCAACGAAGAGTGACTTCGATAACAACCGTATCGTTAACGACACTCACGACTCGCGTTTTGCCCTCCACACGGATGTTGTTCGCTTTGACGCCCGCTATTGTACACAACAACAATAATACGGGCAAGAAGATTTGACACACACAGACACATCCAAATAATTTCTTCATACACGAAAATTACTTAGCACCTTGAAAATTCCCGGAAAGGCTGGTTAATGACAATAAAAAAGCGTGGGAACTTTAGTTTATCTGCCTTACGGGTCTGGACTCCCTGTACAAAAATAAACAGTATCCCACGCTTAACCAGGTATATATGTGTGTATATACGGCAAGCGTGAGCGTTTGTACTGTTATCCCTTTGTACAAGAAATTGTCCAGATTTCTAAGGCAAGGATAAAGCTAAACGCTTCAAATCAAATATGTCCGCTGCGACGGAATACGCTTACTCTCATCGTAGCGGAACAAAGGTAGAAAAAAAGTTGAAATGTAAAAGAAGTTAAAAGGTTGAAACAGTTAAAAGGTTGAAAAGAAGTTTCCTATTCAACTTTTCAACTTTTTTAACTCTTCAACTTCCGCATGACACGAAAGCCGGCACGTTATAATGCCATAAGCATAGACATTATAACGCATAGGGTATAGACGTTATAACGTCTTCTACAAAGGTTTCGTTCGGGTTGCTCATTAGTTTCCCTCCATCACCTCCGAATCAACTGGGATGTAGGAGCGGACCAACGGCAGCCAGGAGCGTAAGTGATACGCCGCTACATTCCAATTGCTACGCCGTTCTATCAGGGAAACCCCTAAGCATCCTTTGACTATTTCATAGGGGGAAAAGTGGAAACAGTTGAAAAGGTTGAAAATACCGGGAGTACGGCCTCATTAAAAAAAAGAGGCTCTTTTTACATCAAAAACATACTCTTTTTTATCACGAACCGATAGGGTGCCGAAAGCAGTTGTACAATGATTTTTCACATGTCATTGTCAAATGAACAAAATGGAGATTATTTTTGTCGTGAGATAACGAATGAGGAAAAGAAGCAAACTTTATCTTTTCCGATACGTTAAGCTAAAACATATTTTTGGGTTATGCTTCTGAATGTTATTTTTTTAATTGCCGGTTTTGTCATTCTGATTTACGGAGCCGACAAATTAGTGGACGGAGGTTCCGCGCTGGCCTCGCGGTTAAATGTGCCTAACCTTGTCATCGGTCTGACCGTGGTGGCTTTCGGTACCTCAACGCCCGAACTGGTCGTGAATATTATCTCTTCCGCCAAAGGCGAATCGGCCCTGGCACTGGGGAATGTGCTGGGGAGCAATATTTTTAATGTTCTGGCCATTCTGGGTGTCACGGCCGCCATTTACCCCATCGCTATCAAAAAGACGACTACGTGGGTGGAAGTGCCTATGGCTCTTTTTGCCGCCACGTTGATTTTCATCGCTTTTTGCAACGACCACTGGCCTGTGCCGGGTTCTTACACCATCAGCCGTACAGAGGGGATTATTCTCCTGTGTTTTTTCCTGGTTTTCGTTACTTACACCCTGGCTTTGGCCCGCAAAGGCCAAGGGGAGGAAGTCACCATCAAAAACCGTTCCCTTCCCCAATCCCTGTTTTTCATTATTATCGGATTTGTCGGACTGATTGCCGGGGGGCATTTCCTGGTGAAAGGGGCTGTCAGTATCGCCGAGTCGCTCGGTATCTCCCAGCGCATCATCGCCATCACCATCGTGTCTATCGGCACGTCTCTGCCGGAGTTGGCCACTTCACTGGTCGCCGCCCGGAAAAAGAATGTGGATATGGCTATCGGGAATGTCGTGGGGTCGAATCTTTTCAATACCTTTCTGATTCTCGGCACGTCGGCCGTTATCCAGCCGATTCCCATGTCGACTGAAAATCTGGCGGACATCCTGCTCAATCTGCTGGCCACGCTGCTCCTTTTCCTGTTTATCTTTACGGGCAAAGGGCGGCAGATAGAGAAATGGGAAGGCATCGTGTTCCTCCTCCTGTATCTGGCTTATTTATTTTACCTTATTTTTCACTAAAATACATTTGTGGCATGGATTTGGCTGAGGTATCCGGGAGTGTAACAGAATAGTCCCTGTCTATCGTATAACTTTAAATTTATCAACACACACAGCTATGAAAAAAGGATATATCGTATTAATCGTTATCGCCGTCTTGATTCTAAGTATTTTCCTTTGGTTCAAAGGAAGTTACAACGGCATGGTGCAAATGAGTGAAAATGTGTCGGAACAGTGGTCGAATGTAGAGAACCAATACCAGCGCCGTCTGGACCTGATACCGAATCTGGTCAATACTGTGAAAGGGTATGCCTCCCACGAGGAGAAGACGCTGACAGATGTGGTGAATGCCCGGGCAAAAGCCACACAGACGCAAATCAGTTTCGACAATCTGAATGAGGCTACCATGAAGAAATTAAACCAGACGCAAGGGGAGCTTTCCTCCGCATTATCCCGGCTGATGGCAATTTCGGAAAGTTATCCCGACCTGAAAGCCAACCAGAATTTTCTGGAGTTGCAAGCCCAGCTGGAAGGTACGGAAAACCGGATTGCGGTGGAAAGAAGGAAATTCAACGAAGTGGTGAAGACGTATAACGCCGACATCCGCAAATTCCCCCGGAATATTGTGGCAGGTATGTTCGGCTTTACCCCCAAACCTTATTTCGAAGCCGCCAGCGGTGCCGAAAATGCACCCAAAGTGGAATTTTAAATCCCCGTCGTATGTCTCCGGAAAAACAATTCACCGAAACGCAAAAGGCTGCCATGGTGGCAGCCATCCAGGAAGCCGAGAAAAACACATCGGGAGAAATCCGCATCCATTTCGACAGGCATTGCGGCTGTTCCGCCTTTGAAAGTGCCACCCGCACTTTCGCCCGTCTGGGGATGTCGCAGACGGCACTGAAAAACGGCGTGCTGATTTATGTTGCTCTGGAAGACAAAAAATTAGCCATCATCGGCGACAGCGGTATCAATGAGAAAGTGCCCGCAGATTTCTGGGACGGCATCAAAGACCGGATGGTAGAAAGATTCCGGGCGGGAGAGATTTGCGAAGGGGTGTGTGAGGCTGTCCTTGAAACAGGCGTTCAGCTGAAACACTATTTCCCTTATCAAGAGGACGACATCAATGAATTGCCCGACGATATATCGTTTCAAAAATAAAAAAGCATGAAATACTTTCTCTTTCTTATCGCGTTGGTCTGGTATGCGGGAATTTGTCCGGCACAGGATTTTCCGTCCCCCATGCAACCCCGGAGGATTGTCAATGATTTCACCCAGCTGCTTTCCCGGCAGGAGCAGGAGCGTCTGGAGGAGAAGCTCCGGCACTTCAATGACACCACTTCCACCCAGATTGCCGTAGTCACGGTTTCCGCTTTGCACGGATACGACCCGAACGATTATGCCCAACGGCTTGCCGAGAAATGGGGCATCGGGCAGAAAGGAAAAGACAACGGTATTTTGGTCCTGGTGAAACCGAAAAGCCGGAATGAAAACGGGCAGGTTGCCATTGCCGTGGGATACGGTCTGGAAGGAGCTGTTCCCGATGCCGTCGCCTCCCGGATTATCCGCAATGAAATCATCCCGGAATTTCAAAATGACCGTTATTACGAAGGACTGAATAAAGCGACGGATGTATTGATGAAACTGACTTCGGGGGAATACAGTGCCGAAGAATATGCCGAAGATGATTCCACCGGATACGCCGTAGCTGCGCTGTTCCTGTTATTCCTTCTTCTCTTTCTTGTGGGTTCCCTTTTCAAATCCAAAGGCTCCGGTCCCCGTTCTGGTAGCGGCAGCAGCCACCGCCAGGCAGGACCTTTCATTTTCTGGGGCGGGCTCGGCGGAGGACTCGGAGGAAGTTCGGGAGGAAGCGGTTTTGGCGGTTTCGGAGGATTCGGCGGCGGAAGTTTCGGAGGAGGAGGTGCCAGCGGCAGTTGGTAAGAACGACAACATTTTTTAATATCCCGCAGACAACCATTTCTTGCCATTTCGGGTATATATACCGGAACAACGGTAATAAACATACCCGCTTATGAAAACAGATACTTCCCGCACGAAACCGGAAAATCAAGAAGGGGCACGCCCCGCACACAAAAAGTTCGTCCCCCGTTCCCTTTGCCGTTGCGGCCATTCCTGCCATAAACCTTTTTGTGACGGTAAGCACACCGATGCAGAATGGCTTCCGACTTTAAAACCCGGATACCCTTCCGCCGACCGGACAGCCCGACTTTAAAGCGGTTTCACGCGTTTTCCCCCTCTGCGCGAACTCTTTTCCGCATGTCCTTGCCCGCCTGTCTCCGTCTTCTGTCCTGCACCTGCAAGGTATTGCACGACGGCATATTTCGCCGCCGCTATGGTTTCCCGGTTCACTTTCTGTATCACGCTGCCCCGCGCCACGTCTTCGGTCGTAATGTATCCCTCCATCAGTAACAGCTGTACAATCATGTTGTTGATGTTGGTCTCTTCGCTGTATCCGTCCGCCATGTAGAGTTGTCCGACTTTTTCCGTAAACTCGCGGGCAAAATCGCCGTAGTTCGGGAGGCTCATCAGTTCTTCAAAGGTCTCGCTGAAACTGCTCAGCTCGATATTCAGATTCGGATTCACCAATAAGGGGCTGAATTCTTTCTCCGGGTCCACCGGCACAAAGTTCACCAAGTTGCTCATGTCCACTTTCCGGTTGATATCGTCCATGCGCCGGTAGTCCGCTTTGCGCATATTCTCCAACTGATAGATAAAGAAGTTGTAGCGCCACAATTCGGAGCTGTTCATTTCCCCGCGGAATATGTGGCGGTACTTTTCATTCAACAGCCGTTTCACCCGTATCTTCCCTTCATTGATTTCGGGACGGGTGACACGCACTTCCTGTATCATCCGTTTCAGTTCCATGGCGGCTTTCTGGGGTCCCGTGATTTCACGTCCTTTCTTGCCGATTTCCGTTGAAAGCACACCGCATTGTATATTGCGAGCCCCGCCTTGTCCGTTCTCGCCCCCTCTCATAACCCGTATGAGGTTCATCACGGTGGCCAACTGCCCTTCTTCCGCAATAAAAGGCTGTCCGCCCGGAGTGCTTGCCAAGGAATCGAATATGGCACTGAACATCTTCCGGTCGAGCGGCATCTCCCGAGGTTCTCCCTCCCCGAAGGAGACAAGAGCCGGGAAACGGTTCTGTATCATATCGAACGATACGGATTCTACCGTGCAAACCGCCCCGTCCCGCTTAAATTGCTTTCCGGCGAAAATCAGATTGACGACTTCGGTGATATCAATCTTGTCGAGCAATTTGTAGGAAGAGGCAAGATAGTATTGCTTTGTATTCGCATCGAAATCCCAATCGAGGATGTCATCCAGATAATTCCCGTGGCGGGCGATTACGGTCACTATGTTTTTGTCGGCGGTGTAGCGTTTCAGCGTACGCTGGAAATGGGGACCGTCCTGACTGGTTGCTTTCTCCTTGCGCTCTCCGTGGGCATCCACATACAAGAGGAAGTTTTCGGGATTATCCACCCGCGTAATGCCCGCCTCATCTTTGGAATAGTTGCTGGCGCTCAGCATGATGTCGATTTTGTAGGGCATCGTGATGTCACACATGCCGCTGACCGTGCTGCGGGAATTCAAGTCCTCCACATTGCTGTCGGCACTGCTCTCAAACAGATATTTATAATAGCGGATGTAATCCGGGTCGAAGTCAGTAGTACGGGAGAAATCCCCTACTTCCGTCCCGATGCCGTAGAGGTTGCCCCGGGCGTCCTGGAATTCGTGGAACATGTCTCCGGCAATCAGTTTCACGGAGCGCACTCCCTGCAAATTGTTGCGCAGCCATTTCAAGATGAAGGCGGCAATCATCTCGGATTTCCCAACACCGCTGTCCCCGTTGATTTCCACCACAAAGATGCTTCCGTCGTTCTCTTCCACGGCAAAGAGGGAACCGTGGCGGGGATTGCCCCCGATTTCCTTTATTTTCTCGTTAATCACCGTGAGACGGGGTTTCTTCACATCGCCGAAATAATCCACTTTCTGCTTCAAGGGGGTGACAATGGTTTTTATGTTGCCGTAAGGCCCCGGAATGTCAAAATAGCCGATTTGGGGGAAAGAAATCAGTTTCTCCGGTGCCCCCAGGAAGCTGATGACGTCCGGCACAAAATTGCGTATGTCCGCCAGACTGATGTCTTCCGTGTAATTCAGCCGGTAGTTGTCCGTCAGGTATTTCATATATCCCTTCTGGAATATCACCAGCTCTTTGACCATGCCGTGTTTCACCACTTTGCAACGGTAGTCGTCCGAATCCATATTGGCGATAAACCGTGCCAGCCGGTCGGCAAAGAATGAGGAATCGGGACGCAAATCGAGTAATTTGAGATAATCATTGGGTCCGGCCTCCTCCGTGAAGTTTTTGGCTCTGGATTCCGGGCGGTCAATCTTGTGGAAGGGATATTCCCGCTTTTTCGCATCGGTCACAATGCGGGTATGCTCCTGTACCGGCTGTTCGGAGGAAATCACCCCACATTTGCGCATCAGTTCGTTAATCCAACTGATTCTCCCGTTTCCGAAGGTTTCCAGCACTTTGTTTTCCATTTCAAAATCCTTGTAAATGGAGATGCCGTGCTGCACCATTTCGTTCACGCTGGAGTTCTGTTTCATAAATGCCGTTTCGACCAGACGCACCAGGATGTGGGTGTAACGCTTGTAGTAGTCCGTACCTTTGGTGCGCTTAATCAGGCTGATATAGAACAGCACCACCCGGCGGCTCACCCGGTGAATCTCGGTTTCCGCCACTTTAATATCTTTCTTCCGCAGGATGTAGTCATTGATTTCGTTCAATTGGGAAGGCATTATCTCGCTGATAAATTCTTCCCGGAACATCCGCAGTTCGTTGTCTTCGCAGTTTTCGATTTTCCCGCTGAAGTATTTCAGTTTGCCGACCACCAGGTCATAGAAGGAGTCGTCATTACGCAACAGGTAGAGATAGAGTATCTTATCGGTGACACTCATGTCGGGATTGTTGATTCCGGCGGTCACGGCGTCCATGATATACCCGATGGTCTTTTGCGACAGGGTGGTTTCCTGAAAACCGGGCAGTTCCCGCAATTTTCCGATAAACTCATCCAGCCAGATATTAAGGTTCAAGTCTTTCAAGCGGATGCCTATCACTTCTTCAAACATTTCGCCCGCCACTTTGATAATCTCGCTCCGGCTGGGTTCCAGGCTCTCTTTTTCAAAGGGCAGATTGAAATGCAAGAGAATTTCCCGGATGTATTTTTTCAAAATGACATTGATGCCTTCCAGTTTCGATTTATCCAGCTCGGGGCGTCCCGTGGCATCCACGGCCAGTATCTTGACTTTGCTGTCGGAAAAGAGGATATGCTCCATCTCTATCAGAATTTCCCGCATGATGTTCTTTTCCATGGGTTCGTCCAACACATTGTGGTTGGGCTGGAAGGTCCGTTTGTTGGTAATGTATTTCAAGATAACGGCCTTGCTGTATTTGGAACTGACAGTGTTGAAATCCAGGTCGGCGATGTCGGGCACTTTTTTATAAATCTGCGCCAGCAGGTTTTCATAGACTTTCGTGAAAGCGGCGCTTCGGATAAATTCAAATACATCGCGGCAGGAGCCGATTTTGTCTCCATGCAGTTCTATCACCGAATTGACAGAACGGTCGATAGTCGTGATGGTCACGCCGCTCTTTTCGGGAGAAGCATGGTAGAGCGTACGAATGTCTCGTATCTGTAAGGAAGGCGCTTTGTCTTTTTTCGATTTCCCGGACAATGGGTAATCGGCAATAATCGCCTCTATCAGTTCCTTGTCTTTCTTGTAAGCAAAAATTTCCTCCAGAATGGTATGGCTTTCCACTTCATTATAGGCAGGATTTTCGCGCTTGGCGGCAAATTGCAACCAATATTTCAAAAAGATGGTAAAACCGTCTTCCAGTTCATTGCGGAATACCCTTATACTCTCGTCGTTGTCCGCGAGATAGCCGCCCAGGGCAAAACGCACCACTCCGGTGGAGTAAGGTACCGCCGCAATTCCCCGGTTCTGCGCCAGATACTGGCAGAAGCATAACAGGTCGGCATAGGAAAAATGCCCCTGCACCCGGAAGTTAAAGAGATAGGAGCCGTCTGAAGGCAGATAGGCGAGACCGCAGTCCGGAAATTTCGCCAACGCCCGTTCCGCCGCTTCTTTCGCCCAAGCCATCCGTTCAAGGGATTCGCTTCTGAAGTTTTTGTTCACCCGGAACTTATTCAGGTTTTTCACCAATTTGTTTTGGTAGTAAACGAAAAACGGTTCGTTCTTGTATTTGAAATCATCCGGCAATGCCAATATGTCCAGTTTGTCCAGCGACACCAGTTCGTCCAGCAGGAAGAGATACAAGGGACTGCCCTCAAAACCGGCGGTCTTATGCAACTGGCGATTGGCACGGCTGTCGGCATTCGCCTTTTCCGTGCGTCCAATCTGTTCGTTGATGAACCGCACAAGCGACTCTTTGATTTTATAGCGGGAAGCGTTTTTCGGCAATTCGCTCTCCATCGTGTCCTTGATTTTTTTCGCCACTTGCGCCACTTCCAACAAGTTGTTGAGCATCAGGAGCGAATTGTTGTTGCCGTGGGAGCTGGAATTGTGCTGACGGACAAAAGCAGCAACGGCAGCCGCTTGCGGGGTAACAGCCAAAGCCCCCAGCCGGTCGCCGGTTGCCGATAAATTTTTCGTGGTGGATAAAGAGGACACGGCCCGGATGTTGGACTGCGCATTGATATTGTTGATTATATACCGGGAAATCGTCCGCCATTTCGGCATATTATTGTTCGTCACTTTCACGCTGTCCGCATAGGCTTCGTCCAGGAAAAGGGTAATCTTGGAGGTATTCATCAGCCGCAGGAAAGCGTTAAGCGCCTCGGTATTGAAGTCCGTGTATCCGGTCGGATTGTTCGGGTCGTTAATCAGAATGGTCGTATTCTCACAGAACAAATCCCACAAGCTGCCGCTGTCGTCAAAAAGCGCGAGGGTGGATTTTATACGCAACAATTTATCCGTGAGGCGTTCATAAGCCATACGCCCGTCTTCCAGATTTTCGATTTCGATGTCAAAGGGATTGATGTCGAATGTATCGTCGGGAAGCAAGTCTTTGTATTCCCAGGCCTGTATGGCGTTGTAAATCACATAGGGTTTGGGACGTCCGTTGGGGTTAAACAGCAAATCCCGGATAATCATCTGCACAGAGTCGGACACCGACGTCTGCTCCAGGTTTCCCAACGCCGACAGGAAATTCTTGACCACTTCCTGTTCCTCTTTGCTCAACGCCGCATATTTCTCTTTGATTCCCAAATCTATCAGGAAGTTGTCAAACCGTCCTTTGTTGTTGGATTCGTTATCGACTTTGGTGATATACGCCTGGTATTTTTCTAAAAACAGGTTGATACCGAAATTCTTATGGAAATGATTTTTCAGTGTGCGTTCATAATTGCTCGGGATAATATCCAGTATGAGCCGGCAGGCGTTCACCACCTTTTCGCTCAGCGTATGGAGAGGCTTCTGCAACAGGTATTGCCCATAGGTGCGTATCTGGTTGCGCCCTCCGCCTTCCAGCACACTCAGCACCTGTATGTGGGGATTGGCGGAATAAAAATACTGCCGGATACGGGTTTCAAATTCCTCTATAAGTTCGCGGGTCTGACTCTGCCGTTTCTCCTCTTTGTGGCAGTTTTCAAGGAAGTAAATAAAATCGCGCAGTTTCTCGAGGGAGTATTTGTCCTGCACAATCTTCCGGGAAAACATATCCAGTTTGAAGACATTCAGCCTTTTCACGGGATCGTCGACGGCATCGACCTGCTCTCTTAGTATTTTATTGATTTCCTTTTCGTATTCCTTTATCTGTAATTCCATCTTTTCCCGGAATTCGGTCAGATAGAGCGGATTCACATTCTCAAGGATGAGACGCAGATTCAGCTGTGTGTTGGCAGGCGACCCCAATTTCTTGGTGTGTACTTTGTTGAGGGTATTGATAATGCCGTTGTGGAAACAGAACACCAACGACGTATTGGAACTCCGGGATTCTTTAGAGTCGTCCACAATCACAAGACGGGTAAGCAGAGGAAACCATTTTTCTCCCGAATAGAGGTTTACACGCATGTGTTTCACTTTGACGACAAAGACCGAAGTCGTATCGACACACATCTGTTCATACAGCTCTTCGGCCGAAGGATTTTCAAGCACCTGTACGCTGGCTTTGCCGAACACATCGCCCCGAATCAGGCTGACCGCTTTGTCGGCATTGCCGGAAACGACGGTACGTATCATACCGTTCAATCCCTTGAAATTCACGGTCCAGCGGGTACGG
This sequence comes from uncultured Odoribacter sp., assembly GCA_910588375.1. Classification (GTDB taxonomy): domain Bacteria; phylum Bacteroidota; class Bacteroidia; order Bacteroidales; family Marinifilaceae; genus Culturomica. The sequence continues at coordinate 8,503 of CAJUQA010000032.1, read as the reverse complement.
TTCAGGAAATCGGCGACTTCCGCTTTGGTCGTATAGTGAGTGCTCTGGCTAATCATCTGTTCCAAGGTATCCATCAGATAATTCCAATGCCCTTCATTGATGTCGCCGGTAACGCCTATAACATCCCTGTATTTCCTCAACTCGCTTACATGGCCGCCTAATTGCACTTGCGAAATGAAGTCGATATGACAACTCTTTACAGGAGGCGTTCCGACAGAGAAATCATGTGTATCTTTTATGTTCCGCAATAACACCTTGTACTCGGGAGCCACCGCCTCGGTATCCAAAAAGCCGCCCAGCTTCTTCATGAATTCTCCCCTCCGCCCGCTCAGTTCGAACGCTTTGGAGTCGGCATGCGGGCACAACATCAGCGAAACATCCGTATAACCCGGTATGTCTTCGCGGAATTTTAACAAATAGCGGTTGATTTCCGCCTGCTGGGCCGCAGGGTCGTCGGGCTCTTCAAAACACAGTTTGACAAAACTGGTCAGATTGTCATAAATATGCCGGGGCAGGAAAATTTCCGCCCGTTCTCCCAACGATTCATACAGATTCAGTAATTGCCGGGCTTCACTGCTCAAAAATGCTTTCGGTTCTCCTTTGATGTACATGCGTATAAGTCTCTGTTTCCTAATTCTTTGTTTTTTCAACTACAATATTAACAACTAATCGGGGAAAAAGAAACTGTTCGGAAAGCCGTTCGGGAAAATATCTTTCGGAAACGTTATAAAAATGTATTTTTAAACAAATTGTCCCGATTCTGATAAAATTTACCGGACAGCTAAGAATCCATTTTACAGAGAAACAACAATCAGAGAAGAGGGGAAGCGCTTTTAGGTTTACCGTTTTGTCTTTTTGTACTGCTGTTGCTTTTCAGCCACCAAACGCTCCAATTCATGAAGTTTTCCCTCGCAAATGTCAAAAGTCAGGTCTCTGAAACGTTCAATCCATTGTATCAACACTTCCGCATCTTCCTTGTTGACCACAAACTCCTTGTTGTAGCGGGACTGTACATACGATGCCCTCAATAATTCGAACAAATGTTCATTTTTGGCCGTTTCGCGGGGAAAGATTTTAATAATCTCCTGCGAATAGCGTCTGTTAAAGTCTATCAGCATGCGGATGTCGTGCTCTTTCGGCTTGTATTGACTAAATGTCAGACTGATGGCATAAAAGAAACTTTCGCAAGCCTGATGCAAATGGAAGGAGGCCATCCTATATTCACCGTCGGGGTAATCAAATTCCCTTGCTGTTTTCAGGAAGCGTTCCCCCTTATGAAAAAAGTCCCGGAAAAAGTCTTTGGCCTGTCTTTCGAGTTCCACGATTTCCGGTTCACGGGGTTCCGGCAAAATGAAAGAGCCGGTATCATAAAGAACAATACCCTCCCGCCGGATTTCAGAATAAAAAAAGTCGCCTTTCTCCAGGAAATCTTTCACTTTTTCCATCGTCTTGTAGACGATTTCCAAACGGATATCCGACTGCGTCCTTTCTTTAAAGATGGTCCCGACGCCATTCAGTCTTTTGGCAAAGACCGGCTCATTCTTTATGCGGCTCGCAATAACGAGAATATCATAATCGCTACGGTAAGAAGTCGATATCCCGTATTCCATCTGGCGGTCGAACATCACCTGGCTTCCGCGGGCATAACTTCCAAAAAGAATAATCATCTCCACATTCAACACTTCCTCCAGAATCGTAGCCACAATGACTTTCAAATCTTCCTGGTTTTTTTCCGGCAAATGGGCGATGGAGGTATTCATCTTTTTCATGGGTACACTCTTAACTTAGACTTAAATGCTTCACAAATATACCCATATCTTCGATTCCTGCAACGTCCCCTTTGCAAAGAAAAATTGTCCGGTATCGCTTTTTTTACTATTATTGCATAGCAAATGGGAAAATACAATGGAAAAAGTCATCGTTACCATCGGACGCCAATTCGGCAGCGGAGGCAGTGAAATCGGCAAGAAATTGGCCGACAGTCTGCATATCGAATATTACGACAAGGAATTGCTTCAACTGGCAGCCAAAGAGAGCGGCATCTGTCCGGAACTGTTTGAAAAAGCGGATGAAAAAACCTCGGGAGGATTATTGCAGGCCTTTGCCATGGGATTCTCCATGAACGGTGCCATTTACCAACCCAACGATTGCTTTACGGACGCCACCCTTTTTCAGGTACAGTCGGACGTAATCCGCAAAATAGCCGCCACCCACTCCTGCGTGATTGTGGGACGCTGTGCGGACTATATCCTGAAAGACGACCCGCACTGCACCAGCGTATTTATCCACTCCACCGAAGAAGACCGGGTGAAACGGATTATCCGGAAAAATCCCGTCTCTGAAAAGGAAGCCCTCGAACAAATGAGGAAAACCGACAAAACCCGCGCCAGCTATTACAATTATTACACAGACAAAACATGGGGCGCCGCCGCTTCCTACCACCTCTGCCTCAACTCATCCGTCATCGGAACAGATCACTGCGTCAAATTAATTACTGATTTCCTCACTCAAAAATGAGACACCAGGGATAGGTATGAAAATGTGTATTGCAGAAAAGCCGAGTGTGGCGAAGGAAATTGCCGCGATTCTGGGTGCATCCGCCCGGAGGAACGGGTATTTTGAAGGAAACGGATATTGTGTGACGTGGACATTCGGACATTTGTGCAGCCTGCAAGAACCCAATGAATATACGGAGAAGTGGAAACAGTGGAATCTGGCCGTATTGCCCATGATTCCGTCGAAATTCCGCATCAAACTGATTGAGGACGAAGGCATCAAAAAACAGTTTGCCATTATCGAAGAGCTGGTGGGCAAGGCCGAAATGGTCATTAACTGCGGGGATGCCGGACAGGAAGGGGAACTGATTCAACGCTGGGTGCTGACCAAAGCCAAATGCAACGTGCCCGTCAAACGGCTGTGGATTTCCTCTTTGACTGAAGAAGCCATCCGGGAAGGATTCAATAAACTGATGGACGCCGCCGATTTCGATACGCTGTATGCCGCGGGTTCCGCCAGAGCCATCGGCGACTGGTTGTTAGGCATGAATGCCACGCGGGCTTATACGCTGAAATACGGAAGCGGGAAAAACGTGCTCTCCATCGGACGGGTGCAGACCCCGACGCTGGCACTGATTGTAGACCGCCAGAAAGCCATCGAGAATTTCAAGCCCGAAACGTATTGGGAAATCAAGACCAACTACCGGGAAGGGATTTTCTCAAGCGTCAAAGGGCGTTTCACTACCAAGGAAGAGGCGGAAGCCATGATACAGAAGATTGCCGCCACGGAACTGGAAATTACCAGTGTGGAGCGCAAGAAGGCCATGGAGCATCCGCCCAAATTATTCGACTTAACGCTGTTGCAGGTGGAATGCAATAAGAAATACGCCTTCACGGCGGAAAATACATTGAAAATCATACAATCGCTGTATGAAAAGAAATTGACCACCTATCCGCGCGTCGACACCAATTTCCTGCCCAATGACCAATATGCGAAGGTTCCGGGCATTTTAAAAGGGCTGAAACCTTACGCAGCTTTGACCGCACCCATTCTGACAGGAGGCAAAATACGGAAATCCGCCAAGGTTTTCAACGATAAAAAGATTACCGACCACCACGCCATCATCCCGACCGGCGTATTCACATACGACATGAGCCCGGACGAAAAAAGGGTGTACGACCTCGTGGCCAAACGGTTTATTGCCGTGTTCTATCCGGATTGCGAAGTGGCCAATACGACGGTCATGGCAAAAGTGGGCGAGGAGGAATTCAAAGCGACCGGGAAACAGATTATCGACCCGGCATGGCGGGTGGTATTCGGCAATACCGCCGATAAGCAGAACGAGGAGAATGTGTTGCCCGTTTATGAAAAAGGCGAGCACGGCCCCCATCTCCCCGAAATACAGGAAAAAGAGACGCAGCCGCCCAAATACTACACGGAAGCCGATTTACTCCGGGCGATGGAGACCGCCGGCAAGCAGGTGGAAGACGAAGAACTCCGCGACCTGATGAAAGAAAACGGCATCGGACGCCCCTCCACCCGCGCCGGGATTATCGAAACCCTGCTGAAACGCCACTACATCCGCAAGGATAAAAAACGGATTTTAGCCACCCCAACCGGCATCGAACTCATCGACACCATACAGAACGACTTGCTGAAATCAGCCGAACTGACAGGTCAATGGGAAAAGAAACTCCGCATGATTGAAGACGGCAAATATGAAGTGGGGCTCTTTATGGAAGAATTAAAAGGCATGGTGAATGAAATCGTCCATTTCGTCAAGCACTCTTCCGCCAAGACCATTGCCGTCGTCGAAGAAGAAAAACAGGAGGAATCCCCTAAAGAAAAAAAGAAACGGACACCCAAAGCCCCTGCCGAACCGGTGACTCTGACCTGTCCCAAATGCGGAAACGGCAACATCGTCAAAGGCAAAACCGCATGGGGATGCACGCTTTACAAGAAATCATGCGATTTCCTCATACCCATGGTCGTTGCCGAAAAGAAACTGACCCAAAAACAGGTGGAGACCCTTATCCTAAAAGGAGAAACAGGGAAACTGAGCGGATTTAAGAACTCCGAAGGGAATCCGGTCAGCGGGAAATTGAAACTCAACAGCAATTTTCAGGTCACAGTCGAGGAATAAAACCTTAGAAACGCAACTGCAACCGCGCCTGCACGAAATTCACATTCTCCTTGCCATTCACGGCATGCTTGTTCGTAAATATTGACGTATAATTCAGTTTCGCCGCCACATAGTCATTAAAGAAGTAATTCGCTCCCAAAGTTATATCCTGTGCCCTGCCACCGTAAATTTCGGCTTTCTCGTCGTTCAGGTCCGTGTAATTATACCGGAATACGACTTCTATATTCTTCGGCTTGGGATTATCCACCCAGCTGTTCACCCGGTCATAACGGTATTGGTTATCCCCTCCGAACAGGCAACCGATTTGGGTATATACCCCCTTGCCGGTAAAATTTCTCCCGCCGTAACGGTTCACATGATTCACCAGACATTCGCTCTGGAAATAAAAACGCTTGTAAAGCACAATGACATCGGCTCCCGTCCGCCATTCATTAATCGCCTGGGTCACTTCCGCCCGCAACATTACATTCTTTTCTTTATTAAAAACATACGACGGGGCACCGCCTTTATACACCATTTTTTCTTTGGTCTCTTTGTCCGGATTGCTGAAATGGGCGGACAAACCGATATGAATCACCTTCTCCTCCTCATAAACGGGACGTCCGATCACCTGTCCCGTCAGCGTATAGCCCGCATCCCCCTCTTTGGAATTTTCCAGACTCGTATTTCCGAATATACCACCGACCACCACCAATTTCTCCCGGCTATATTGATAAGTCAGCCCCAATTTGCGGCCGTCACCGAAAACGGTACTGGTCGTCGCCATGTTCATAAAACGATAGGCGGCCGTCGACACCTGAAGCTCCGTTCCGAAAGGCTCGAAATAATAACCCGCCTTCAAAGTATGGCGTCCCTGTTTATAGGCGATATAAGTATCTTTCAACGCCAGTTTGTTGTAAGCGTATCCCGCCTCAATCTTCCCCGTCCAGTTTTGAAGGAAACGAACCGTTGTTCCCAATCTGACATCCCCCAACACAGCACCGTTCCCCAAGCGGGTCGAATCGCCCCGGAAGAAAGCGGCATCCATCAGAATACGTCCTATCAGCCGCCATTCGAAATTTCCGTCCGCCGATTTCACAAAAGCCTGACTTCTTCCCGCCAACGGGAGAAACAACATACAGATTAAAACAACAACTATTCTCTTCCTCATAAAACTTCTCTTCTGCTTACAGATAACTATTTGCTTTTTGCAGCGCCTCATTAATATTGCTGCACACATTCTCCTCCCCGATGCGGTGATACAAATCCGATTTCTCCAACACCTTCCTCACCTGCTCATTCACCCCGGAAAGGACAATCCGAATCTTCTCTTTATCCGACAAACGGTATAAACTCTCCAAGTTGTGCAGTCCCGTCGTGTCCATAAACGGCACTTTACGCATCCGGATAATCCGCACTTTCGGCTTATCCCCCAAGACCTTCATACATTCATCGAACTTATTGGCAATCCCGAAGAAAAACGGTCCGTCAATCTCGTACACTTCTACCCCTTTCCGCAAATCCAGTTTTTCATCCTCATGATAAATCTCCCCTTCGGAAGAAAGGTCTATCCGGTCTTTCACTACCGAAACCTTCGTCGTCTCGCTCATCCGCTTCATGAACAGCAGCATCGCCAACAACAGCCCCAATTCAATGGCAATGGTCAAATCGAAGATGACCGTCAAAATAAACGTCGTTAATAATACGGCAACATCGGCCTTTGAGTTCTTCAATAACGACCGGAATGTGCGCCATTCACTCATATTATACGACACAATCACCAACACGCCCGCCAGACAGGCCATCGGGATATGCTTCGTCAAAGGTCCCAGGAACAAAAGAATCAACAACAATACGACCGCATGAATCAAACCGGCAACAGGCGTGCGACCGCCGTTATTAATATTGGTCATTGTCCGGGCAATCGCTCCCGTAGCAGGGATTCCGCCGAAAAAGGGCACCACGAGGTTCGCAGCCCCCTGCGCGATAAGCTCCATATTGGAATTATGCTTGTCGCCCGTCACACCATCCGCCACAGTCGCCGACAACAGGGATTCGATAGCCCCCAAAATGGCAATCGTAAAAGCAGCCGGGAACAAATGATTTATCGTACTTAGATTGAAGCCGGGCATATCGGGCTCCGGCAAAGAAGCATTAATCACAAAACGGTCGCCGATAGTCTCGATACCGGTAATTCCGAAATAAGTCTTCATCACCCATACCGCCAATGTCATGACTACAATCGCAATCAGGGAACCCGGTATTTTCTTAGAAAACTTGGGAGTAATCACAATCAAAACAATACTCAATATACCCACCAAGGCCGACCAGAGATGAGTCGTGGGAGCACTCTTGAAATAGGCCACCCACTTGGAAAGGAAATCCGCCGGCACGCTCTCCATGGTCAATCCGAACAGGTCCTTCATCTGTGTCGTAAAAATAGTCAAAGCGATACCACTGGTAAAACCGACGATAATCGGGTAAGGGATAAACTTAATGACCGTACCCAACTTCAAAAAGCCCATCAGCAACAGCATCACTCCCGCCAACACCGTAGCGATAGCCAACCCCTCCATGCCGAACTCCTGAATAATTCCATACACCACCACAATAAATGCACCCGTCGGTCCCCCGATTTGAACAGTACTACCGCCCAGGAAAGAAATAATAAAACCTGCAATAATCGCCGTTATCAATCCCTGTTCCGGACTCACCCCCGACGCAATACCAAAAGCAATCGCCAACGGCAACGCCACGATACCCACAATGATACCCGCCATCAAATCACTGAAAAACTTCTCTTTGGAATAATTTCTGAGTGCAGCCACGAGTTTCGGCTGAAAATCAAAACTACCTTTCATTATTATAAAAATTTTACACCCTTTTTAAACAAGCCGCAAAATTATATAAAATTTATTAATAGAGAAGAGAAAACAAGCGAATAAACGCGCAACGCGACCAAGAAAAGATACATGCTTAGTAGGCGTGTGTCTCCTTTCGTAATCCATGAAAGATAAAAGGGTTAATACATCTCCAACAATATAACACACGCAAAAAAACGACAAAAAAATATTTTGCTCCGCCAAAGATATAAAAAAATAGATTTCCATTCCGGATCGATAATATTTTTTATTCCGATAGTTACGACGCTCACCTCTCCATTTTCCACTTCACAAATTAACAAATACCACACGCCTACTAAACAGGTATCAAAAACAAATTAAATACATAGTGTTATGAAGTGTCATATTTTCAAAAACATCGGAAAAATCATACTCCTGACCTCATTGATTTTTCCAAATCTATCTCCGGCAAAGGCCAACAACATCCGGATTACAGGAAAACCACAGGTCGTCAGCTTCATCGGAAACGACACCGCCATCGTGGAACTCAACCTGTCGTGGGACAACTCATGGCGGGACGACTTCAATTGGGATGCCGCCTGGATTTTCATTAAATACAAAAAGCGCGGTGCCCTCGCTCCCTGGCATCATGCATACCTCACGCAAGAAGGACATGAAGCAACGCCCCTAAACGGAAACGAAGGCGGAGACCACACATTCATGTTCGGAAAAACAGGCTCCGGCACCAACGCAAAAGTCACCGGTGTCTATCTCATGCGCGACGCCATATCGGAAGGAAAAGTCTACGCCCGACTCCGACTCAAATGGATTATCAATGCCAACCCGCAAAACCCTCTCACCATCGCTGACTTCGGCGATGACCTCAAATCCATATACGTCGCCGTACACGGCATAGAAATGGTGTACATCCCCTACGGAAGCTACTACCTCGGGGACGCCTATTCCGACAAAAGCTTCGCCGTCGGAGATACTGCCGCCGTATTCATTGATTCCGAAAACGCCTTGACACTTTCTGCTAAAG
>CAJUQA010000031.1 GCA_910588375.1 uncultured Odoribacter sp. | reverse complement strand
GGAGAGTAGGTAGGCGCCGAATTTTGAGAGAGAGTCACTGAATGGTGACTCTCTTATGGCGAGGTAGCTCAGCTGGTTAGAGCGCATGATTCATAATCATGAGGTCGGCGGTTCAAGCCCGCCTCTCGCTACAAATAGAGAAAAGCAGTCACAATGTAAAATTGTGACTGCTTTTTTATTGAGGAAAGGGAGGTGAGGAGTAGTGGTTTTCTTTCTGTTTTTACACAATATAAGTTTCTTTAATTCATGCTAATCAACTAATATTGGTGGGATGCGTTTAATCATGTAGAGAAGTATGATATTATAAAGGCGTTCATACTTCTTAGATTCGTTGTATAATATATTAAATAGAAAATGATGGAAGCAAAAAGTAAAAATCAGAAAGTAAATCCCAAGATGAAAAGTAGTAAATTTAGAGAATTTTTTATAGATGAGTTGAAAGATATTTATTGGGCGGAGCATGCATTGGCTGAGGCATTACCTGAAATGGCTGCTGCTGCGACCTCTAAAGAATTGGCGAAAGCTTTTCAGAAACATATGAAAGAGACGGAAGGGCAGATTCGGGTATTGGATCAGGTTTTTGAATTGATGAATGAGAAAGCTGAAGGGAAGAAATGTGATGCTATGGCTGGCTTGATTAAGGAAGCTAAAAGTATTATTAAAGATACGGAAAAAGATTCATTTACCAGAGATGCGGGTTTGGTATTGGCAGGTCAGAAAACAGAACATTATGAAATTGCTTCTTATGGAACACTAGTTGAGTTTGCTGAACAGATGGGAGAATCGAAAGTGGCAAAGTTATTGCAAAAGATTTTGGACGAAGAGAAGAAAACGGATATTACGCTTACAATGTTGTCGGAAAGCGGAGTAAATGAAGGAGCGGTTCAAGAGTAAAGAAAAAACTTATACTTATCTGGGAGAGGGAAATTTTCCCTCTCCTTTTGGTGACATTATTTACATTCTACGTCCTTTTCGTATTCGAAACCGTTCTCAAAGTAGTTGTTGTTAATACGAATATTTTTAACTCTTTCCAGTAAAAAGCGTTTTTGGTTCCAATGGAAAGCTGGGTAATCTTGGTTTTGATGTATTGTGTTTTTTTTGAAAGTCAATCCGTTCAGTGATTTCGCATAAACAATAGGCTGATCGAAAGTTATAAATAGATTGTTTTCGATGAGAACTCCTTTGCTTGTTTTTCCGTGGAAATATTCCTTTTGGTTTTGTAAATCTGGTATTTCCGGGTAGATGGATATGACAGCGTTTGTAAATTGGAACATGTTGGTCAGGGCGTTGATGAATTTATTTTTTCGTATAATGACTTCTCGGCAGGCTCCGGTTTCATACCATCCGTTACAGTCTCCGCATAAGAGAATGGCAGTTCCGGAAGTATGATCGAATGTGTTGTTTTCTATAACGGTTTTCTTGGGGGTACTAAACAGTGCTCCACGTGCTCGATTATTACGGATAACGTTGTTACTGAAAAGGACTTCGGGTGTCCAGGTCAAATTTTCGATGCCGAATCCTTCTTTTTCCGTAATGCTGCTATCAATCGGATTGGCGAATGTAATCAGAAATTCTTTTGTTCCGGCAACCTGCTCCTGTTTGTAAGGACGGATGGAAACAATCTTGTTGGGAGTTCCGGTTAATTCCATTGTCGTGGACCGGATAAATTGGATGGCGTCTTCCGGATATCCCCAGTCAAATCCGTAGGATTGTCCATGCATATAGCGTCCTACAAGTGTTTTACTATCGATGAGTTGGGTGATTTTTAGGTAGGTACCGTGGACATTGATAGCGTCATCCATCATGCCTTCATAGAGTCCTTTTTGGGATATGATTTTTCCTTTACAGCCGGAGAAGTGAGTGGCATCGGCCTGGGTTGTGAAATAACGGGGATCTTGTGCTCCTTTAAGACATACACTGAAACTGTCCAATGTGATATTTTCACATAGCTGGGCTAATAACCCCATACCTTCCGCATAATGAATTTTTACATTCAATAGGTAGGTATTTTGGTTGTGAGACAAAAATATGCCGGGTGCCGGGCGTTCCCAACTTCGCATAGCGATAACGGTTCCTGGTACTAAACGTTTATCTTTCCACAGAGGAGCTTGCAATTGCCGGGGAGCTATTTCTTTTACACCTTGGGTATTGTATTGCAGATCGCTGGTGCCAAATACCAAATGTTTAGTGTCACCTTCGAAAGCGATACCCGTTTGAGGAGATACACTCCAACCTTCTCCATAAGATTCAAATCTGTCTTTATCGTTAATACGGTATTTTACCCAAGGGGCAACTTCAAATGTTAGTCCTTCGGTCGGAGAGTTTTGGATGACTTTTATCTGGGCGATGTGTGGGGTTTCAAAATCAATACTGAAATTTTTCAGCGTACAGTTTTTTGATTGCAAAAGAGAGACAGGCAACATGCGACCGTGGAAGACGAAAGACGCCCCTTGTCCGTCAAGAACAAGGTTTTGCATATTTTCTAAGGCAATTCCGACTTTTTTCGGATTAATCTGATCGTGATTGGAAATATAGTACTCGCGTATGGTAGCTCCTTCCTCATGAAAGTCGTAACGACCGGGTGAGAAACGAAGAATGATGACATCATCGGATGAACATTCGGTTCGAATCGTGCAGAGAGCTTTTTGTAATAGAGGGGAACAGTTGATTCCTTTATTGGCAACAATGCCGAATTGCGACATTTCGTAGACTTTATTTTTCGCTGCCACGGGCAGGATTGTAAAAATGACCAGTATAGATAAAATGTAATTCCTCATATCTTATTTTTAAACAAGATAAAGATAAGAGAAAAAAATGGGAAATGATGTTTTTGGGTTTTAAACCTTGAGTTTTTTTATTGCTTCTAAGGCTTTTTCATAATTAGGTTCTTGGGTGATTTCTGGAACATATTCCACGTATTTTACTTCGTTGTCTTTTCCGATAAGGATGACTCCCCGGGTAAGCAGACGAAGAGCAGGGATCAGAAAACCGTAACGTGTGCCAAATTCGACGTCTTTATAGTCGGAGAGGGTAACAACCTGATTGATCCCCTCGGCGGCACAGTAGCGTTTAAGAGCAAAGGGAAGATCACAGGAAATGGCGAGAATGACAACATCTTTATCTAATTGAGCGGCCATTTGGTTAAAATGATGCATTTGTGCGGAACAAACCGAAGTGTCAATGGAGGGAAAAGAGGATATGACGATGATTTTTCCTTTATAGTCGCTGAGTTTTATAGGTTTTTGATCAGCATCCACAGCTGTAAATTCGGGGGCTTGCTTGCCTGTTTGAATGATTTCTCCGTCCAAAGTGAATCGATGACCGTGCATGGTAATTTCCATAGTGTTATTATTTTTAATTTACCTATCGGATTAAACGGTGGGTAGAACGAAAAGTTTCAAGAAAAAAGCCGTTTCTCTATTATCTTAAGAAACGGCTTTTTTTCTATTAGAGATTACTTGTTTTTTCTCTGTTGTTCTCTCATTTTTTGTTCCTGCATGCGTTGCATTTGTTCCAATCGTTCTTGAAATTTGGATTTTTTAACCGGTTTCATTTTTGCCAATTCAATTTGTTTTAGGAGTTTTTCGTCATTGACATAGCGTTGGATGAACCAAGTCTGAATAATAGTAATGAGAGTAGCGATGAAATAATAATAGCTTAATCCGGAAGAATAACTGTTAAATATGAATAGGAACATGATAGGCATTAGATACATCATAGTTTGCATGCCCTTCATTTGGTCATTCTGAGGTTGGTTCTTCTTGTTTATTATCATATAGATAATGTTCGTTGCTGTCATAAGCAGACAGAAAAGGCTGACATGATTTCCGTAAAAGGGAATAGTGAACGGCAACGTAGCAATAGAGTCATATGAAGCTAAGTCCGTTGCCCATAGAAAACTCTTTTGGCGTAACTCAATGGCTCCCGGAAAAAACCAAAACAAGGCTATCAGGATCGGCATTTGTAATAGCATGGGTAAGCAACCGCCCATAGGATTTACTCCTGCCCGCTTGTAGAGAGCCATCGTGGCTTTTTGCCGTTCCAAGGCTTTTTCTTTCGGATATTTTTTATTGATTTCATCTATTTGAGGTTTCAGAACCCGCATTTTAGCCTGAGATAAGTAAGATTTATAAGTTAAAGGAAATAGGAACAACTTAATAATAAGTGTCAGTAACAGAATGATAAGTCCGTAATTTCCGGTTACATGATTTTCCAGAAATCCGAAAAGAGGGATAACAACATAACGGTTGAACCAAGCCACCCATTTCCAGCCTAAATTGACTAATTTAGGCAACTGAATGTCCGCTCCGTATTCTTTCAATATTGGATAGGAATTCGGTCCGAAATAGAATTCCATATCATAGTTTTCTGAGGGGTTACCGGAATAGGGCAGAGGAATTTCCGTGAAAGCTTGTTTCAGATAACCGGCTTGTTTGCTGATTTTGGAAGAAACCGTAACATCGCTGAACGATTCTTTGGCAATCAAAATAGAAGAAAAAAACTGTTGTTTAAATGCTACCCATTTCACTTTAGTGGACAGGGTTTCTTGCTCATCGGAAGTCATGGACATACTTTCCACATCGTCGCTCAAAAAATCGTAATAGATGCCTGTATAGCGGTTTTCAAAATCCTTGCTTTTTTCCAATTGCGGCATGTCTACACCCCAGAACAATGTCAGGAAAGAAGAGTTAGCTGCAATAACATCGTTCATGCTGTGTGTGCGTATACTGAATTTTACCATGTAGCTGGCTGGTGCCAAAGTGTAGAGGTATTCAATATATTTCCCCTCTTCAGAAATCAGTTTCATGGAAACAATCTGTTCCCCTGTGGCTTCATTTATTGCGTTTTCAGGAGCAAAGAGAAATTCTTCGGTGTTAACTTGTTTGTTTCTGGCGTAGAAATTCAGTCCGAAAGTTGATTTTTCCGGGCTCCACAATACCAAGGGGAGGGAATCGTGGGTACGATATTCTTTTAACTCGACATATGCGATACGTCCGCCTCGGGTATTAATGTGCAACTTTATTTTATCATTTTCCAATGTGACTTCTTTTTCAGTCAAGCTATCTTGAGAAAAGATATTTTCCCCGGCCGTAGTTTTTAAACTATCATGATTGGCAGAGTTAAAAGCGGCTTCTCCCTGTTTGGCGGCTTGCTGCATCCTCTGAGCTTCTATTTGTACGATGGAGTCACGGAGGCGTATTTCCCGTTTTTGCTCTTCTGTAGGCTGGCTCAGATAGGAAAAGCCGATCATGATTAAAAAGATAAGTATTAAACCGACGATTGTATTTTTATCCATGTTCTTTTGTTCTAAAATAAATTAAAATTTTCCCTTTCCCGCATCGACGTGTCTTTGAGAATCCCTTTAGGATAAACAAGCTTTTATAAACGAAACAAAAAGCGGATGGGGATGGATGACGGTACTCTTGTATTCCGGGTGGAACTGTGTTCCCACGAACCATTTGTGGGTGGGAATTTCAACAATTTCCGTCAGATTTGTATCCGGATTCATCCCAGTTGTAATCATTCCGGCGTTTTCAAATATTTCTTTATATTCATTATTGAATTCGTAACGGTGACGGTGTCTTTCTTCCACTGTTTTTTGACCGTAGGCTTGATAGGCTTTGGAACCTTCCTTAAGTTCGCATTTGTAAGCACCTAAACGCATCGTACCTCCTTTTTCTGTTACCGTTTTCTGGCTATCCATGAGATCGATGACTGGATATTGGGTTTTAGATGCCATTTCGGTGGAATCGGCATTTTCCAAATGTAAGACATTGCGTGCAAATTCAATGACGGCCATCTGCATACCCAGACAAATTCCAAAGAAAGGAATATTATTGGTACGGGCATAATGGATGGCGACTAACTTGCCGTTGATACCCCGGTGTCCGAAGCCCGGAGCAACCAAAATGCCGTGCAGATCTTTTAGAGTCGTTTCCGCATTCGCTTCATTAAGTCCTTCGCTGTGTATCCAATGGATATTTACTTTGCAGTCATTGACAGCACCGGCATGAATGAAAGCTTCAACAATAGATTTATAAGCGTCATGGAGTTCAACATATTTTCCAACCAATCCGATTTGCACTTCCTGACGGTAGTTCTTGAGTTTATAGAGGAATTTTTTCCAGGAATCCATATCAGGTTCGCTATTAAGCGGAAGACCTAATTTTGCTAATACAATTTCATCCAGTTTTTCCTCTTCCATTTTGATGGGTACTTCATAAATGGTTGGAACATCAATGGACTCGACAACAGCTTCCGGCTGCACATTGCAAAACAGAGCCACTTTCCGTTTTAAATCGGCCATTAGTTTGTGTTCTGTTCGAAGAACCAGAATATCAGGTTGTACGCCTATTTCCAATAAAGATTTTACGGAATGTTGCGTAGGTTTCGTTTTTAATTCTCCTGAAGCTGAGAGATATGGAACCAAAGTCAGATGGATTAGAACGGATTTTTCTCCGAGTTCCCATCTTAACTGGCGTACTGCTTCAAGAAAAGGCAGGGACTCAATGTCACCGACTGTACCTCCTATTTCAGTGATAACAACGTCATATTCGCCTTTTGAGCCTAAGAGTTTGATGTTCCTTTTAATTTCATCAGTGATGTGGGGAACAATCTGTACTGTTTTACCCAGATAATCGCCCCGTCGTTCTTTATTTATGACATTTTGGTAAATGCGTCCCGTTGTGATATTATTGGCTTGCGAGGTAGGACAGCCTGTAAATCTTTCATAATGGCCGAGATCCAAATCGGTCTCTGCTCCATCGTTCGTTACGTAGCATTCTCCGTGTTCGTAAGGATTTAATGTACCCGGATCAATATTGATATACGGATCCAATTTTTGGTTGGCGACTTTATATCCTCTGGATTGCAATAACTTGGCCAGTGAAGAAGCAATAATGCCTTTTCCTAATGAGGAGGCTACACCTCCGGTTACAAATACATATTTTGTAGACACGATCTTTGGTTTAAAAGATAAACATCAAAGTCGCAAAGATAAAAAATTAATGCAAAAAGCGGAAAAGGCGGAATGAAAAAATGGAAGGGAAATTCCCCTCCATTTTTAATGGATTATATCAATGTGTCGATAGCTTTGAGTTTCTCATGCAAGAGGGAAAGCCTTTGTTTCGTCTTTTCAATTTTGGAATTCAATTCCCGGATCAAATTTTCCGCTTTGTTAGATTTGGCAATGAAACCGATGTTGTTTTCCCAGGTATTGATATCTGTTTCAAGCTGACGGATTTTACCGACAAGCTTTTCACGTTCGCTGATAATTTTGGACTCCTTGTTTTCTGCGGAATTTAGAGTATTTATTTTGCTTCGGTATTTTTCCAGGCTTTTGTCAAACTCGTCTAAATTCAGTTTATCAAAATGTGCATTGAGGCTCTTGCGGAATTCCTCCTGTATGCTTTCTTTTTCTTTGATTGGCACATATCCGATAGCCGACCATCTTGTTTGGAACTCCTTCAGTTGCTTCAAAGTTGCTTCATTGTCATCGGAAGGAATGAATTGTTTTACTTCTTCCAAAAGAACCTTTTTCAGTTCCAGGTTTTTTTCCTGTTCGGAGTCAATATTTTTTAGAAAAGCGCTTTTATTATTGAAAAACAGGTCGCAGGCTGCTCGAAAGCGGTTCCATACTTTATTGGAATATTTTTGAGGAGCACCCCCGATTTTTTTCCATTCTTTTTGCAAAGCAATAAGCTTTTCGGTTGTGAGCTTCCAATCTGTACTGTTCTGTAAAGCTTCTGCTTTTTCACATAAAGCAATCTTGGCCTTGAGATTATTTTCCTGTTCGGTTTTCAGAATTTTGTAGAATTCGCGTTTCCGCTCAAAAAAAATGTCACAGAAAGAACGAAATTTTTTATATATTCTATTCCTTTCTCTGATAGGGACAAGACCGGTGTGCTTCCATTCTTCCTGTAAATCAATAAGCATTTGTGCTGCGGAGTTCCATTCGTTGATAGTTTTGTATTCACCTTCAGCAGTGGCTTTCGCTTTTTCACACAATTCCTCTTTTAATTTGAGATTATTTTCTTGTTCTTTCTTCAACTCTTCAAAAAAACTATGGTAACTGTCATTGATCTTGTTCGTAGCTTCTTTAAACCGTTCCCAGACTGATTCTTTTTGTTCTTTACCAATAGGACCTATTTCTTTCCAACGGGCATGCAGAAGTTGGAGATGCTTGAAAGCTTCGCTGATATCACTATTTTCCGCCAGTTTTTCCGCTTCTTCACATAAGGCGATCTTAGCGTCGAAATTGCGTTTCAAATCCAGATCCCGCAGTTCTTTGTTTATTTTGATGTAATTATAAAAGTTTTCTACATGGTGGTGATAGGTTTCCAGTAAATCGTTAATGCGGTTCTGGGGTACCATACCCGTATTCCGCCAACGTTCCTGGATATCTTTGAATTCCTGAAAAGTTTGGTTCAGAGCTTCCTCCTTTTGTACTAATTCTTTCAGTTCTTCTATAAGTTGCAATTTAACTCGGAGATTTTCCTCTCGTTCGGCTTCATTCTTCTTGGCAGCGGCAACTTTTTTATCTCTATAGTTTTTCAGGAGCGAGTGAAAACGTTCTTTGGTATCGTTGTTATATTGGAAATCTTCAACCGGACTTCCGTCAGCCGTGAATTTCGCCAACGCTTCTTTCTCTTCCTGCCTGTATCGGTTTTCAAAGATTTCCGGAATACTGTCCATGATTTCTTTGAGTCGTGGAAGAGGAAAGTTATCTGATAACTTTTGTAATTGAGTGACGATTTCTTCCGTTGTTAATGCAGTAAAATCAATATCGGGCAGAGCCTGAGAATCGACCGATTCCAATGCGGGATCGGCGATAAGCTCGTCTTGGGAGATATTGGTTTCAATGTCTGATACTTCAAAAGGGCGGTTGATTTCCTCTTCCGCTAACGTATTCTCTTGCTCCATGATGTATTGGCAGTTAAGTTATATTGCATTTAATAACTCACGAAATTAAGTAATATATCTGAAAATGGCAAATAATTCGGGAACTCTGGACGAAAGTTTTTTTCAACACATAGAAAAAGGGGTGAGGGAGGAATGATTGGGAATAATTTTGAATGGATGAATAGAATTTACGACGAAAGCGTATATCTTTGACTGCTTAAAAACGGTTTTATGTTTTCTTATATTATATACGCTTTAGTCTGGTTGGTCAGTTTTTTGCCTTTTCGGGTATTGTATCTTATTGCCGACGGGATGTATTACATATTATATTATGTAGTCAGATACCGGCGGAAAATAGTGGCGGAAAACCTGGAGCATTCCTTCCCGGAGAAAACTTCTCGGGAAAGAAAGGAAATTGAGAAAAAATTTTATCGGCATCTGAGTGATTTCTTTGTGGAGTTTTTTAAGCCTTGGCACATGTCGCAGAAAGAAATACAGAAGCGTTGTGTGTTTAAGCACGCCGACGTACTGCAGCATTATTATGACCAAGGACGTCAGGTTATAGGTGTTATGGGACATTATGGAAACTGGGAATGGATGACATCTTATGCCCTACTGCTGAATCCGGCGGTCTCTTTTTATACTTTATATAAACCGTTACATAATCGGGTGCTGGACAAAATGATGGTGCGGATTCGTTCCCGCTTTGGAGCGAAGCCAATCCCTCGGAATGACGTCTTGCGGGTTATAGTTCGGGATTTGCAGGCCAAACAGATTTTTTTGGCAGCATTTATCGGCGACCAGACACCGAATATCTACAATTTGAATTTCTGGACAACCTTTCTCAATCAGGATACTCCGGTGTTACTGGGAACAGAGAAAATTGCGACAAAATTTAACATTCCGGTTATCTCCTTAAGCACTCGTAAAATACGCAGGGGATATTATGAGGTGGATTTTGTCAGCTTGTGTGAAAATCCTCGGGATTTGAAGCCGGGAGAATTGACAGAATTGCACACCCGCTATTTGGAACAGCAAATCCGTCGGCAACCGGAATATTGGCTATGGTCGCATCGTCGGTGGAAACATCATAGAAAAGCGTAAGCGTATGGAAAGAGTCGCGGTTATTATTTTAAACTGGAACGGAGAAAAATTATTGCGGGAATACTTACCGTCGGTAGTGCGTCATACCCCCGTCGAAATAGGAAAAGTTGTAGTGGCGGATAATCATTCTGACGACAACTCGGTGGAGTTGTTAAAACGTGATTTCCCGTCGGTGGAAGTACTCCGTTTTGATAAGAATTATGGATTTGCCGGAGGTTATAATCAGGCTATAACACAAATAGAAGCGGAGTATGTCGTCCTATTGAATAGCGACGTGGAAGTGGCACCCGGATGGTTGCAGCCATTGGTAGAAACCTTGGACAAACATCCGGACGTGGCGGCGCTGCAACCCAAAATAAAATCATTGGTAAAGCGGGATTACTTTGAATATGCCGGAGCCAGCGGGGGATATATAGACCGTTATGGTTTTCCTTTTTGCCGGGGAAGAATCTTGGAGGTGACAGAACGGGATACGGGGCAGTATGATAACGAAGCATCCGTATTTTGGTGTAGCGGGGCGGCTTTGTGTGTACGGCGTCAGGTCTTTTTAGACTGTGGGGGGCTGGATGAGCGTTTTTTTGCCCATATGGAAGAGATTGATTTGTGCTGGCGTATGCAAAATGCAGGCTATATACTGAAAGTGCTTCCCCGCTCCGTCGTCTATCATCTGGGAGGTGGTACGCTGCCTATGAATCATCCTCGGAAATTATTCCTGAATTATAGGAATAATTTGCTCATGTTACATAAAAATTTGATAGAGAGTGAATACAAGAAAGTAATGCGGGTGAGACGTGGGCTTGACACATTGGCTTGTTTGATTTTTCTTTTAAAAGGGCAGATTGCCAATGCCCGCTCGGTATGTGAAGCTTATCGTTCTTTTCGTAAAATGAAAAAGTATTATTCGCGGAGAACGGATGGTAACAAACTTCCGGAGATTTATTCCGGAAGTCTCTTATACGCTTATTTTTTCCGGAAAATACGTACATTCGCCAAATTGGAATGGAAATAAAATAGAGGTGGGGAATAAACTTTCGATTTTGGATATTGTCATATACATAGAGATAGGATAAGATTGGATTCTGTCGATGGAAGAAAAGGAAATCATAGAATTATTTCATCTGAAAGGAAAAAAAGATGAGGCATTCCGGCTTCTTATGAAACAGTATAAGGAGCGGCTTTATTGGCATATCCGGAAGATAGTGCTGAATCATGAAGATGCGGACGACGTTTTGCAGAATACTTTCGTCAAAATCTGGCAAGGCTTGACAGAATTCCGCTATGAATCCCGCTTGTTTACCTGGATGTACCGGATAGCAACAAATGAGGCTATTAATTTCTTGAATGAAAAAAAACGGAAAGTATATGGGAATTCAGGTGAAATAACGGTAATGTTGGAAAATATATTGGAAAGCGATGTTTATTTTAACGGCGACGCAATTCAGAAAGAGCTACAGCGGGCTATTTTGCGGCTTTCCGAACGCCAGCGTTTGGTTTTTAATATGAAATATTTCGATGATATGTCCTATGAAGATATTGCTGAGGTACTGAATGTGGCGATCGGGACGCTGAAAGCGACGTATCACAATGCGGTAAAAAAAATAGAAGAGTACCTGAGGATTGCAGACCCTTCTTTTTAACATTGGATAAAAAAAGAGAGAGATGGAAAATTTTGATGACAGATATAAAAGAAAAAATCCTTTTTCGGTTCCGGAGGGATATTTTGACCGCCTGGATAACCGGATTGAACAGCGGCTTGGAGCGGAGAAACATCCGCAGAAAGTACGCTTGATAACATTGTTAAAGCCCTATATGGGTCTTGTGGCTATTTTTTTACTGGCATTATTTGTCGTGCAGATTGTTTTGCCTCGTGTGGTAGATAAAGAGCGGATGCTGGTGCGCGATGGTCGGGAAATGATGGCTGACCAAGAGACAAAGGCGGAAACTTTTGAATTTGATACAGGATTTAATCCTACGAAAGAAGAAATTCTGGAATATCTTTCCACCGAAGTGGATGACTACGAGTTATTGTATGCGGATTTGTATTAAAACAAGGAAGAGATGAAAATGAAAATTTTGATTCTGATAGCTATCATATTGGGAAGCACTGGAGCTCTTTGGGCACAGGGAAAATTGAGCGAGGAAAAGCGGAAAGAATTCGAAGCCCAAAAAGTAGCTTACTATACACAGGAACTGGAACTCACACCGGAAGAGGCCGCCGTCTTCTGGCCTCTTTATAATGAGATGATGAAGAAAATCAGAGAGCAGGATATAAAACTGCGGGAGCTTCAGTGCGAAACGCATAAAACAAAGAAGCTGACAGAAGCACAGGAAAAACAGTGGGTGATGAATCTGTTGGAATATGAACAGAAAATGTTGAATATCAAAAAAGAATATTATCAAAGATTACTGAACGTGATGCCGGCGAGGAAAGTGGCACGCTTGGATCGTACCGAACGGAAATTTCATAGGCAACTGCTCCAAAAAATGTGTAAAGAACCGGAATGTCGTAAATAAAAGACTGAAACTTCCCTTTATAGATAAAAAAGTGGAGCAAAAGTTTGCAGGTTCGATTTAAAGCACTACTTTTGTGTCCGCAAGAGTAATTCAGCACTATGGAGAGATGGGTGAGTGGCTGAAACCAACAGTTTGCTAAACTGTCGTATCCGATTAGGGTACCGGGGGTTCGAATCCCCCTCTCTCCGCCGAGCCTCGAAGACAACAGAGGGGCAATACAAGACAAATCCTGTAAAATCAAGTTTTTACGGGATTTTTTATTGCCCGCCGAAGACATCGAAAAGACACAAAAAAGCCCCGTTCGGACAAACTTCCGTTACTAAATCGTTACTGAAAATGAGATAATCACTTTAGTAACGATTTTTAATATAAGTATCTGATTGGTGGCTTACTCTCAAAAAAACACATGTTTACTAAGCATGTGTCATTCATACAAACGTTTGAGTATAAGAAGATAAAAAAACAATTTAAAAAATCAGTCGATAAAAATCTGTTCTTTTAAGACGCATATCTATCACAGAAACATCCCTACAAATGTATAACAAAAATCTTACAACAAAAGACTAATCGTTAATTTTTTATAATAAATCCGCTTTTTACACCTAAAATCCGTCTGAATTTGTCAATAAACTCTAAAATAAGAAAAAGAAAAACAATAAAGAAATTTTCCCTTGACACATGCTTAGTAAGCGTCTGGCAAAAATGAAGAAGATAAGTGAAAATTTAAAATAATAAGAAACTTGTTCACAGCTCTGAAACAAGAATGAACAAGGGGATATTATTTATATAAACACTTAATTTTAAACATTTTAGTTATGACAAAACACTTAGGATTAGCAGTAATGCTATTTTTCTCTTTTGGCTTGTGTGTAGGTAACTACGCATTTGCAGGAAAGAGAACGTCAGGTACATTTGCCGAACAGAAAACGGGCAATTGTACCGGAGTGGTGAAAGACGTGACGGGGGAAACCATCGTTGGCGCATCTGTATTGGTAAAAGGTACTACATCGGGTGTTTCCACTGACTTGGATGGTAATTTTACGATTCCCGGAATCCAGGAAGGAAGCATTTTAGTGATTTCCTTTATCGGATACCGGACACAGGAAGTAAAATGGAATGGTGAGCCTCTTGTTATCACATTGGAAGAAGACAGTGAACTACTTGAAGAAGTAGTTGTAGCCGGTTACACCAGCACCCGTAAGCGGGACTTGATTGCTTCCGTTTCTACCGTGAAGGCAGATCAGATTTCCAACATGCCTGTCACAAACATCACCCAAGGGCTGGCTGGGCGTGCACCGGGTTTGATAGTACAGGCCAGTGGTGGCGGTATCAATTCTCGTCCCACTATCAGTATTCGGGGTGGTGGTGATCCTATCTATGTGATTGACGGCGTCATTCGTTCGTCCGATGATTTCGCCAATTTGTCACCGGATGATATCGAGTCGATGTCTATTTTGAAAGATGCTTCCGCAACAGCCGTGTACGGTTCCCGTGCAACAAACGGTATCATCCAGGTACAGACCAAGCGGGGAAAAGCCGGAAGGGCACTCGTTGAATACGATTTCAACATGAGTTTCTCACAGCCCAGCATTTGGCCTAAAAAAATGAGTTCTTACGATCGGGCCATTTATGCCAACATTGCCCGTGAAAACGATGGATTGGAGCCAATTTATAATCAGGAAGGCTTAAACCACTTCAAAAACGGGACCGATCCCTTAAACTTCAACAACACGAATTGGCGCAGCCTTGTTTTAAACGACTGGGCTCCGCAGCAGAAACATACAATTCGCTTAAGCGGTGGTAACGCAAACAACCGTTACTATGCTTCTTTGGGATACATCGACCAGAATTCGTTATATAAAAATCATAACCACTGGATGAAGCGTACCAACTTCCGTATAGCGCAAAACTCGAATATCGATGCGATTGGCCTGCAGGTGAATACGAGCATTGATGGTTATCGTCAGCATCAAACACACCCCTATACTTCTACTGCCAGCAGCTACTACCAGGTTTTTTCGCATATCAACGATAAATATCCGAATATTCCGGGTGTAAATAAATATGGTTTACCTTATAATATTACAGATAATCCGGTAGCGGAAACAGCCAAAGATGCGGGATATAATCGTACCATCAGCAACGTAATCAATGGTAGGGGCGAATTGATTTGGACATTGCCTTGGGTAGAAGAACTTAACGTCCGCGTGGCAAGCAACTATCGTTACTATTCCAACTCAACCAAGCAATGGCGTAAGGATGCCGCTCAGTATGATTGGGAGTCTACCACTCCGCAGTATGCCAACAAACCATTGTTGAGATACCAGTCTTCAAATGGATACGCATTCACCAATCAAGCCTTCCTTGAATATGCCAAAGATTTCGGTAAACACCACATCTCTGTCTTGGGTGGTTTCGAGCAATACTACGAAAAGAACGAAGGATATTGGTTACAACGCGACAACTTTCAGTTTGATATCGATCAGATCATTATCGGTGACGCCAATGGGCAGACCAACGGCGGAGCACTGTCAGAAGCAGATGCATACGGAAACACAACTCCTGCTGCAGAAACCGAATTGGGACGTGCAGCCTGGATAGGTCAAGTAAAATACAATTACGACAGTAAATACTATGCGGAAGCCAGTATTCGTCACGACGGTTCCGATCGTTTTGCAAAAGGCAAACGCTGGGGTACTTTCTTCAGCGGTTCATTAGGGTGGGTTGTCACTGCCGAAGAATTTATGCAAAACTTGGTGGATAAAAACATACTGAACAACTTCAAAATCCGTGCATCTTATGGTGAAACCGGTCTGGATGGAGCGGCTGGCCGTTATTCATACATGACCAATTACAACTATAGTGATAAGGCCTTTGTTTTGAATGGGCAGTATCAGCCGGGATTTAGTGAAGGCATTCTGGCTTCACCCGACTTGACCTGGTACACCACCAAACAATTTGACCTCGGTTTTGACTTTGCTTCACTGAACAACCGTCTTTATGGTTCATTCGACTATTTTTATTATCAAACCACCGGTTACTTGACCAACCCGACGTCAGAAAGCTATCTGAACCAGGTGATTGGGGTCAGTATGCCGAAAATCAAGTCCGACAGCGAACATCGTCGTGCCGGTGTCGAAATACAGTTGGGCTGGAGAGACAACATCGGTGATTTCAAATATGATATTTCCGCCAATTTCACCTACTTCGATGAATTGTGGGCCTTGGACGAAAGCGAAGCACAGGCTTCGGTATTGAATCCTTACAAGAGAACTCAGCAACAGAAAGGTTACTACGGCACATTGTATAAAAACTTAGGTTACTACACAAGTGCCGAAGATGTATACAACTCTGCGGGATTCATCAACTCCTACAATTCCGGTTACTTAACAGCCGGAGACATCAAGTATCTGGATGCCAATGGTGACGGTAAACTGGATTCCGAAGACCAACGTCGTTTGGGCAACTCTGGTAAACCGCGTGGTCAATTTGGTCTCAACATTAATTTGGAGTACAAAGGATTCTACTTCAGCACCCTGTTTCAGGGCTCCACATCGTTTGATATGTATCTGAGTCCGGCTGTCGGTATGCAGACAGGACAGGCCGGTGTTATGCCTGTAGCATACAGCCATCAGAAAGATTTCTGGAGGCCGGACAACACCGACGCCAAATATCCGCGTTTGATGTCCAATACCGCTTTGAACAATAACAACAATTATGAGTCAAGCGATTTCTGGCTGATAAACGGTGCTTACCTGCGTATGAAAGACTTCCAGTTTGGTTATGACCTCAAACGGACTTTATTGAAAAACTTAAGCTGGCTGAGCAAATGCAAGATTGGTATTTCCGGTCAGAACATTTTCACCATATCCAAAGCCACCAAATATGGTCTTGACCCGGAAAACTCAGACACAGGCGGTTATGGGTATCCGATTGAAAGAACATTGGCGTTTACTCTTAATTTAGGATTTTAATCAGAAACAGTTATGAAAAAAATATTTAAATACGGATTCATAGGCTTGACATTTGCCGCTGCCATGTCATCGTGCATCGATACCTTGGATACCCAGCCGGCTTCCAGTTTTACGGGCGAAGTCATCTGGGGAAGTAAGGCAACTGTTGAAGCGTTTATCAATAGTATCTATGATGGTGTTATCACAGGAGCTTCTTATGCCGGTTCGGGCAGTTCTATTCAATGGGAATCGCGTACCCCCAACTCTGTAAAATGTTCACAAGTGGGTGAAGGTATAGACGGAGTGGCAACCGAATCGAATATCAGTACCGCCAGTGATTTCGGAACCAATTTCAGTGCTTCTTTGAGAAAGTGTAATTTGGTTATCACCAATGTGGAAGCCAGTACTTCATTAAATGAGGAGGAAAAAGAGAGTTTGATTGCCCAGGCTAAATTCTTGCGTGGTATGATTTTCTTCAATCAGGCTCGCAAGATTGGACGTTTTGTCCCTATTACCGAAGTTCTTGATATCGAGCATCCGGAAGCAGCCAATATTCCGATTACCTCCTCTGTAGACGAGAGTTACAAATATGTCATTGAGGATTTGCAGGCTGGTGCGGATGGACTCCCGGCTGAAAATGCCACCGGTCTTCCCACCAAATGGGCTGCCAAAGTATTCTTAAGTAGAGCTGCCCTTCAGGCCTATGCATATACCAATGATGAAGCATACTTGACTATTGCCATCAACGCTGCCTCCGATGTGATAGAGAATAGCGGCGTTTCATTGGCTACCGGCTTGGCTCCGAATAAAAGTTTATGGAACGAAACGGATTTGTATAATCCGGAAATTCTTTGGGCTTACTATCGTAATAAGGACAATACCACGGTATCCAGTTTTGACGAATTGATGCGTACTTATCCTAACATCTCTACAGATAATGTGGTGAATTCAAAAAGTCCGATAGCGTTAAAACAGGCCAACGGTCAGACATTCGAAGGCTGGGCTATTTATTTTCCGACCCAAGACTTGGTGGACCAGTTTCTTGTAACTGATGAGGCGACTGGTGAAGCGCTGCCTTGGTACGAGACTTCCCAGTATGTGAATAATGTGGACGTACTCGATCCGACTAGTGTGACGGACACCGGTCAGATAGATGCTTACAAACAGGTAAGCGGTGCTTCGCGTCAAATTCCTTCTATGCAGGATTTCTTACAGACCAAAGCGGGCTATGCCACCTTCCAGCGTTATCATCAGCTAAAAGCCGGTGTGGAGCGTGACCTTAGCGATTTGATGTACACCGGTCGCGACAAGCGATTCTATACTGCTGTGGTATATGACAAGTCTACATGGATGAACGAATCCATTGAGACAAATTTAGGGGGCAACCTCTCTCAAGGTGTACGTGATCGCGAAGACGGAGGTTGGTATAACACAGTGACCGGTTATTATTGGAGAAAGAGCAATATCGAGAATCCGGAACCCCGCGCTTATCATGCCAGTACAGTGGCTCTCCACTTCAACCTGGCTCGTCTGGGCGAAGCATACATGAACCTGGCGGAAGCGCAATTGCTGAAAAAGAACATCCCTGCGGCTGTTGCAGCCTTGAACGCTACCCGTGTGGCTCATGGCGAACTGGCACCTTCCACTGCCGCCACTGAAGAAGAGGCATGGGCAGACTACATTCGCGAACGGAACTGCGAAATGTGTAACGAAGGCGGCGATATTTATTTCAGCTACCTGCGTTGGGGAAAATACGGCGGTTATGCAAACCACGGACGTTCGGCAGGTGAAGTCATTGCCGATTTGGATCGTCCGGCCTACAAGATTCAGATCAGTCGAGACCGTACCAAATTATTGATTGGCCAGGTGACCTTATTGAACAGTGCTGACCGTAAATTTACTGAAAGACGCTACCTGTTTCCGATAGCGCAAAGTTTCCTGGATACCCGTGCTGCATTCGGTTTGGATCACGATCAGAACGAAGGTTGGTAATTATTAATTTGAAAAAGAAAAAATTATGAAAAAATTGCTCTATATCATGACTGCCGTGCTTTTGGCAGTTATATCGACTTCCTGTCTTAAAAACGGACTGGAAGAACTCGACACTTACGAGGAATGTGACATCACCAGCGGTGAAATCTATTGGCGTTACTACGGCACCGATACCATTCCGGGAAGTGGCGAAGTACAAGTGAAACAGGTGCGTTTGGCAAGAGCCATAAGCATTGATGAGGAAACCAATACAATCTATATCCTTTACACAACCACGGCTATTCCCGAGGCGGAAAGAGGAAACTTTACCCAGGAAAAAGCGGTAGTAGCAGTTACGATTTCAACAGCAGCCATTATCGAACCTATCGGTGATGCTCCGAAATTGGGTGTCCCCGGAGACTGGAGTCAGGAAAACAAGTATGAAGTGACTGCCGCAAACGGAAACAAAAAGACCTGGACAATTGTGGTAGAACCCTATCAATAAGTTTATACGGATATTGTAACTATAGCTTATGATTGGACAGCGGTAAGATGCCTTACCGCTGTCTTTTTTATTTAGATAATCTTCCTCCTTCAAGGCATTCTTTCCAATAGCCATACTTTTTTAATACTTTATAATTACCTATTACATATTAAATATGATAAAAATACGAATCAACTCTATCTAAAAGCCTATTAAAAGCTTATTATAACCCTATTAAAAGCCTATATATAATAGTGTTTTAATAGAATTTTAAATGTTTATATAAAAGATAGTTATAATAGTTATATCATAATTATACTGTAATTGAATTGTAATTGTGTGAATGCAACCTTATTGAGACTTTTAAAAAAAATACTGATTTTTGAAATTGCAAATTGCTTAATGATATTTTGCATTATCAAAGAAAAGTATATACATTTGCAGCGTCAAATTTTAGGGTAAAAAGATTCTTTGAAAAATTTTTCAAGATCGACGGGGCGTAGCGCAGCCCGGTAGCGCATCTGCTTTGGGAGCAGAGGGTCGCAGGTTCGAATCCTGTCACCCCGAC
>CAJUQA010000030.1 GCA_910588375.1 uncultured Odoribacter sp. | reverse complement strand
TTGCCTCCGAAGCCGCTAAAATACCAGGTATCCGGATTACTCAAGCCGTTCAGGGAAATGAAATTTTTGTCATCATTCCCCGGGAAAAAATTGAATTGCTCCAAAAAGAATGTTTCTTTTATGTCTGGGACAATAATGCCTCCGAGGTCCGCTGGGTATGTTCTTTCGATACGACAGAAAATGATGTCATTGAATTTGTTAACCTGCTCAGAAAAGAAATCTGCTGATATGCATCAAATCATCCCCACAGAAGATGGCAGTGTCACACTGTATGTCCCCGGATTAAACGAACACTATCATTCCATACATGGGGCAATACAAGAATCCCGGCACATTTTTATCTGCGCCGGAATGGAATATTTTCTTGAAACTCACCCCGACAGAATCACTGCCCAAAAAACGTTGCACATTCTGGAAGCAGGATTCGGTACTGGACTGAATGCCTACCTTACTCTGCTACGGGCAACCGAATTACAGATTCCGGTATATTATCACACCATCGAAAAATATCCCTTGTGCCCAGAAGAAATAAAGGCTCTGAATTATCCGGAATACTTTGAACCGGAGAACAAACAGTTGTTCAGACAATTACACCAATGTCCCTGGGAATGCAAACAAGCACTCACTCCCTATTTCAGCATTCACAAACATCAGGACGATTTCAGAAATATCGGATTTTCCCATCAATTCGACTTGGTCTATTTTGATGCTTTCAATCCCGATGTCCAGCCGCACCTCTGGACAACTGACATTTTTTTACGTATCCATCAGGCATTACGACCGGACAGTCTATTGGTAACTTACTGTGTGAAAGGAATCGTTAAACAGGCATTACGCACAGCCGGTTTCACATTAAAACGCCTCCCGGGTCCTCCGGGTAAACGGGAAATGTTACGGGCAACCAAAAACTAATTTTTTATTCTCCCGCAAATTACATGTACCAAATCATGAACCGGCAAGAGATAAAACAATTACTGGATGAAAAATATCGGGAATATTGTAATTCAGATTTTTTTATTCACACAGACCCCATCCAGATTCCCAAAATGTTTGAGGAAAAAGAAGACATTGAAATATCCGGATTTATGGCAGCTTCGCTGGCCTGGGGACAACGTCCTGTAATCATAAAAAAATGCAGGGAACTGATGCAATTGATGGACTATGCACCTTACGATTTCATCATGAATGCATCAGAAACGGATTTCAACCGATTCCGGCATTTTGTATACCGTACTTTCAATGGTTACGACTGTCGTTATTTTATACAATCGCTGGCTCATATTTACCGGCATCACGGAGGTTTGGAACACATCTTCACTACTGCCTGGCTAAAACATCATAACATGCTTGAAGTACTCCGCGACTGGTATAAAATATTTACATTCCTTCCGGCAGAACCAAGAGTGTTACGCCATATTGCCTGTGTTGAAAAAGGCTCAGCCTGCAAACGGGTAAATATGTATTTAAGATGGTTAGTCAGAAAAGACCACAGCGATATCGATTTTGGTCTATGGAAAAAGATTCCTCCTTCAGCTTTACTAATCCCTTTGGACTTACACACAGGCAATGTCAGTCGGCAATTGGGATTACTAACCCGCAATCAAAATGACATCCGGGCTGTACAAGAATTAACAACATGCCTTCGGGAATTCGACCCCGTTGACCCTATCCGGTATGATTTTGCCCTCTTCGGACTGGGAGCTTTTAAATAAACTTTGAGCAACTTAAAGTCTATCTATATCTTCTAAAGACAATCCGGTTAATTCTGATTTGCCTTATTACGCAGCAATCGTTTCATTGCCCAATCAAAACGAATATAACTTGCCATGAGGAATAGATATTAGAGTTCACACAAAAAAACATTTTGAGGAAATGGACAAGACGCCTATCAGGAGAAATCAAAACCGGTGCTTTCTTGACAAAACAAATAAAGAGGCCGAACTCAAAAAACTATTTTGAGTCAGCCCCTTCTAAATTATTGAGATTGGCTTTATTTTTCTGCTTTAAACCGGGCATCCATATTAGCAGCAGCCCGGCGGCCATCTCCCATGGCCAGAATAACCGTTGCTCCGCCACGAACAATATCCCCTCCGGCATAAAATCCGGCAAGATTAGATTGCATCGTCGCCTCATCCACTACAATCGTTCCTTTCTTCGATACCTCCAGTCCGCTGACAGAACGCGGCACAATCGGATTCGGAGAAACACCGACAGCAACAACAACGACATCTGCATCAATCAGATATTCGCTTCCTTCAACTGGTACAGGACGACGGCGTCCGCTGGCATCAGGCTCTCCCAGTTCCATCTTCTGAACACGTACTTGCTTCACATATCCTTTTTCATCAGCAATATACTCCACAGGATTAGTTAACGTGATAAATTCACAACCCTCCTCTTTAGCATGCTTTACTTCCTCCAGCCGTGCAGGCATTTCTTCCTCACTACGACGATAAATAATCATAGCACGCTCAGCCCCCAAACGTTTTGCAGTACGTACAGAGTCCATGGCAGTGTTACCGCCACCAACAACCACAACATTTTTCCCGCGATATACCGGAGTATCTGAAAATTCGTTATCAGCACCCATCAGATTCACCCGGGTCAGATACTCATTGGAAGAAAGTACACCGTTCGCATTCTCTCCCGGAATATTCATGAAATTAGGTAAACCTGCCCCCGAAGCAACATAGAATCCCTGAAAACCTTCCTTCTTCAAATCTTCAATCCCTTCTGTCATTCCTACAATAAAATTAGTGACAAATTTCACACCCATTTTTCGCAGGTTGTCAATTTCCACATCGACAATACGGTTGGGCAAACGAAACTCCGGAATACCGTATTTCAGTACACCGCCAATCTCATGCAAGGCTTCAAATACAGTCACATCATATCCCCGTTTAATCATATCTCCGGCAAACGACAATCCGGAAGGTCCCGAACCGATTACCGCTATCTTGATTCCGTTCGGAGCAGCCACCTCAGGCACTGCAATCTGTCCGGACTCCCGTTCAAAATCAGCAGCAAAACGCTCCAGATAACCAATGGCAACCGGAGCCTTTCTCATTTTCTGTAAATAGAAACATTTCGATTCACATTGCTTTTCCTGAGGGCATACCCGTCCGCAAACCGCAGGTAATGCACTAGTCTTTTTTAACACAGAAGCCGCTTCCAGAATTTCTCCGCGTTCTATGTTTTTAATGAATCCCGGAATATCTATCCCCACCGGACAACCTTCCATACAAGTCGGATTCACACAATCCTGACAACGCATAGCTTCACGCATTGCCATTTCTTTTGTCAACCCGGTATTTACTTCCAGACGCTGACTGGTAATCCGTTCAGCCGGAGCACGTTCAGGCATTATCACCCGCTCAATCATCGTCCGGTCCTTAGCCTTTACAACATCCCTTAATGCTTTCCTCCATTCCGAATTACGGTCACTCAACGCGCATTCTCCCTGATGCACAAACGCCTCCATCTTTTCTGTTTCAGCACTCCTGAAACCACCCAAACGAGCTAACATCTCATCAAAATCAATCTCATGAGCATCAAACTCCGGACCATCAACACAAGTAAACTTTGTTTTTCCTCCGACAGTCACCCGGCAAGCTCCACACATTCCGGTACCATCCACCATGATTGCATTCAAACTGGCAATAGTGGGTATACCTTGTTTTTTAGTCAGCAAAGAACAAAATTTCATCATGATTGCAGGTCCGATGGTTACACACAAATCCACTTTCTCACGTGCAATGACTTCTTCCATTCCCACCGTAACAACACCTTGCTTCCCATAGCTACCGTCATCAGTCATAATAATCACTTCATCTGAAACTTTCCGCACCTCATCCTCCAAAATAATCAACTCTTTAGTCCGTGCTGCCAATACACTAATTACCCGGTTACCGGCAGTTTTAAAAGCCCGTATAATCGGCAACAACGGTGCAACCCCGACACCACCACCACAAGCCAACACCGTTCCAACCTTTTCAATGTGGGTAGGTTTTCCTAAAGGTCCTACTAAATCTGTGATGTAATCCCCCTCATTCAAGTCACATAATTTTGTCGAAGAAACTCCCATTTTCTGTATAACCAGAGTAATGGTACCTTTCTCTACATCAGCATCAGAAATTGTCAACGGCATACGTTCACCTTTCTCACCAACGCGCACGATTACAAAATTACCAGGTTTCCGGGAACGGGCAATCAAAGGAGCTTCCACCACCATTTGCACCACTTTCTCCGAAAAATACGTTTTTTTCAGAATCTTATTCATAGCCAGTTTAAAACATTTACTTTTGTTTTGATTCTACAAAATTACTCTCTATTTTGGCACAAGCAACCCTTTAACAGAAAATTAAACAAAAACACCTATATTTGTGCTTTCGTTAAGAAACCCATTTAACATGAAAAACGACAAGAAAGGGAGGATTAATGTAGTTTATTCCACCAATCCCGATTTCAATTACGAATACGAACAGGAATTTCAGGAAGAAACATTAGCCCCGGAAAAACAAAATCTGAAGGTTGTTTTGGATTCTAAACAACGGAAAGGAAAAACTGTCACTCTGATACAAGGATTTATCGGTACAGAAGAAGACTTGAAAGAATTAGCCAAATTATTAAAAAACAAATGCGGAACAGGAGGTTCTGTTAAAGACGGTGAAATCATCATACAAGGCGAAATCAAAGAAAAAATACTTACCATACTCCGGGAACATCACTACAGGGCAAAATAAATTCCCCGACGGACTAACACAAGAAAATCCGCAGGAAATGTTTTCCTACGGATTTTCCGGTCAAAACCAGCAGCACATCATGGAAAAGTTATTTTCCTAACCGCTCTTCCACAAAAGCCCGCAATTTTTCCGCCCGTATATTCTTGGCTAGAATCCGGTTGTTTTCATCAAGGACTAAAATATACGGTACGGCATCCACATTGAACAATTTCACCACCTCACTTTTCCAGCCTTTCAGGTCAGACACATGAATCCACGGCATTCCGTCCTTTTTGATGGCCTGTGTCCAGGCGGCTTTGCGTTCGTCAAGCGACACACTGATAACGGCCAGACCTTTATCCTTAAAATCGTTGTACAATTTCACCATATTGGGATTCTCCATCCGGCAAGGTCCGCACCACGAAGCCCAGAAATCAATGATTTTCAACTTTCCTTTCACACCGTACAACGATATCTGTTCGCCATCGGGCGTCGGCAAGGTGAAATCCGGTGCTTTGGCAGCAACGCTTACCTGCTCTATGGCAGCAATACGGGCTGCCAGAATGCGTCCCGGAGCAGTTGTTTTCGCTTTCTCAGACAATGAAGCATACATCTGTTTCAAAGGTGCCAGCTCGTTGATGCGTTCCATTCCGACAGTCTGCAAATAGGCAGCCAATACATTATCGGCATTCCGGCGGATAAGGGCATCCATTTTACCTTTGGCCTCCTGTTGTACTTTGTTCGCCTTCTCCTGCAACTCCTTCACCGTTTTAAAATGCTTCTGCGCACCAGCTTCCGCCATCTTCTGCTTTAAGGCACGCATTTCGCCGTTCGCCCGCAGAACAATAGCCTGATAATCCAGATACGTCTGTTGCAACTTCCCGCCAGAAATATCTCCCTGACCATTGCGGGTAAGGGTAGCGGTATAATTTTCTCCCGGCTCAAGTATCATCACGAATCCCCCCTCGTAACCTTCTACGACAAGATGTGCAATCACCGGTTCCGCCAATTCTCCGGCAAGGGAAAAAGTTTCTCCCGAAAATGCTGTGCGGGACAAAGTATCCATACCCTCCGGTGTCTGTGTAAGCACCAACAGACAGCCCCTGTCCAGTTCAATTTTTCCCCCGATAGTGAACTGTTGTCCGCATACCGGCAAAGCCAGAAACAAAAAAGGAAATAAATATTTCAAGGTATTTTTCATCATCATTTCAAAATTAAATACAGGGAGTGCCCGAAGGCACCCTCCTGCTCTATCGTATAAACCAATCCAAATCAATGGCAACAGCCACCTGCCAGGTATTTTTCAGAAAACTGTTGGTCTCCGGAAGCAAATAAGCAAAATCAGCACGGACATGACAAAGATTCACGCCGCATCCCACCGTTCCGTAACGCTGCATCCGGTTGTTCTCCTCTCCCCAATGATAACCGCCACGCACAAATACCTTATCACAGGCCGCATACTCCAAGCCGGCAGCCCATTCCCAACAGGTGTTGGGCAACACACGACAACCGGCATCCAATGTGCCCTGCAACCGATGTTTATCAAAGGCATGATTTATCATTCCGCCCACACTCACTTTAGCCGGCTGATCGTATTTTCCATGTCCGTAGTCGATTTTAGTACCAAAATTAGCGGCCTGCAATCCTACTGCCCACAACGATTTCTCCGAACCAGCCAACGAATGACGGTAATACACACCCAAATCAAAAGCTGCGGCATTCGCTATGGCCTCCTTTTCCACGCCGCTTAAATCGGAATGCACAAAACGGACTGTTGCGCCAACCGATAATCCTTTTACCAACTGACGGGCATAACCAGCCTCTACACTCCAATCCTTAGGGGTGAACGTTCCATTGTTTTCCAAAAGATCAATCTCTGCGTGTTTAAAATAGCGAAAACCAGCAGTAATCCCTTGTTTATCATCAATATTATAATATCCGCCCACACCATGAAGGTCGTTACCTCCCGTCAATTCACGCATCCAGGGAGTAAAACTGTATCCGATTTCAGCTTTCTTGTCCGAAAATACACTCTTGGCAGCATTACGCCACACAGAGAAAGCATTGGCCGAAGAGGCAACACCCGTATTTCCCATGCCGACACCCCGCACATCCGGCGTCAGATCCGGAAACTGCACAGCCCCCGCATTGTTTTGTCCGGACACCGTAAGGGCACCCAGAACAAACAATGAAAATAAACTATATCTCAATTTATTCATGGTATTACAATTTTATAATATTCTTGGTTATCGTTTTATTATTGCAGGTCAGTTTCAAGACATAGTTTCCTCCATCCACTCCCGAAAGATCAAGAATGCCCGGCTCACCCAATGAGATCGTTATATTATCCCGAAGAACCAAATTACCGGATGTATCAAACAACTCTGCCTTTACCGCACCACTGAACGTCATACTGGCACGAACAGTCAATTTGTCCACCACATTCGTTTCTATTTCCACCTCTTTGAATAATTCCGGCAAAAGTTTCACAGGTATCTGTACGGACGTCGAAAGATTCGACCCATCTGTCACCGTCAGCACGATAACATGATCCCCTGCTTTACAATTCCTATTAATCAATGAAAGCACGATCTTATCGCCATTCCGGCTGTGAGTAACCGAACCGGTAGGGTCGTCCACCATATAGGTCATCTCTTCACCATTGCGTTCCTCAACGGTGAATTCATACTCATCCCTGTCCCCGTAATAATAGATACCTGTTTGCGAAAAATCTTTGTCATAAGAAACAAAAGGCGGATAATTCACCTGCTCCGGTGTAATCTGCAAAGCCAACAACGCATTTACACATCCTACCCCCAGTTTACCTTCATATCCGGGATTATGTTCATACACCGGTTTCACTCCATGCAGC
Organism: uncultured Odoribacter sp.; assembly: GCA_910588375.1. GTDB lineage: Bacteria > Bacteroidota > Bacteroidia > Bacteroidales > Marinifilaceae > Culturomica. The sequence continues at coordinate 13,905 of CAJUQA010000030.1, read as the reverse complement.
AGGCGATATTCAACATCATAAGGAGTAAAACCCGGTCCTCCGTATTTAGATACAATCAATGCTGCAACACCGGCCACAACAGGTGTCGCCATAGAAGTTCCCGCTTGATATCCGAACGAACTGTTATACATCCAATTCTTAGCTTCCAACGTACTGAAAATGCCTGTGTTGCCTCCTTCTCCACCCGGAGCGGAAATATCCACCCAGGAACCATAATTGGAATAAGCTGCCTTCTTCATATCATAACGCAGTGCCGCCACAGCCATCACATTATCCAAAGAAGCCGGATAATATTCTTCAAATTCCTGTCCATCATTACCGGCAGAAGCCAATACAAGACCTCCACGCATCGGCCCCGTCTGATTTCCGTTTTCATCCACCCCCGCATAGGCCACAAAGTAATTTATAGCATCCTGCAACGCCTTCCGGTTATTTTTATTGACTTTTACACTCCAACTGTTATTACAAATCACAGCACCATTATCAGCGGCATATTTTATAGCCGTTGGCCCACCACTACTAAGACAAGTCATCAACCGAATCCCTTCTTGATTATTGCCTCCCCCCGCGATACCGCAAATCGGCCAACCATTATTATTTTTTGCCGCAATAATTCCTGCCACATGCGTACCGTGACCATCAGCATCCTCCTGACTTGACACGCCATAACCATACACATCGTCTACATATCCGTTATTATCATTATCCACTCCGTCAGGCCATTCATTATTATTCATCCATAAATTAGCACGCAATTCTGGATGCCCTATATCCACTTTCGTATCCACAACGGCGACAATCACCTCTTTTCTCCCCTTCTCAATTTCCCAAGCCTCAACCACATCAATATCCGAAGATACCGCCAACGGTCCGAGTTCACGCTCCAGGTCAGAACCTGCATACTGCAAAAACCACTGCCGGCCAAACCAAATGTCACTGTAAGGAAATTGTGCGGCATCAGCTGTAGGCAGACACACCGGTTCCACATCCGTTATTTCAGAAACGTCTGACAAAACACGAGCAGCCAAATCCAAATTGACTTCCTCATCAAAATAGATTTTGTACCATAAATGCAAGCCGGCCTTCCGCGTACGTGCTTCAAATTTCCCGGCATAAGGGAACAAACGTTCCACACGCATACCCCCTATACGATTGACAGCCTCTGTCAATTCGTCGTTATCCGTCTCCAACCCGGCAGCAGTAGGCGTTACCTCCAAATCTTGCGACAACTCACGGAATCTGACTTGCAACTGGCCTTTTACATTATCTGCATAACCAGGAACAACCGAAAAATCATCCCGCGGTACCGTCACATTAAGTTCCTCTTTCTGGCAAGCTACAACCAGCAGAACCACCAACGTATATATTAACTTACTCTTTATCATAACATAATACGATTAATTAAAGTAAAACAAATATCCTGGATCGGACCAAAACCCGTAAATACGTGAACATCCTCCACATCACCGGCATTGCTCAGCACAATTTCATGTAATTCACCTTCTGTTCCCTTATCAACGACAACACCCAAGAAACGCATAAAATCATCCTTTCCGACATTCGACCTTTCATTAATCCGGAATTTCAAACGGGTAATCGGTGCACCTGCGTCGTATAACTCCTCAGTCTCGCGTCCGGCCACATTATAACGGTACACTTTAGAACCCACTGTATAAAAAAATTGATTCTCAAAAGCCTGCGTCGTTGCGAACTTCGTAGTTTTATCAATGGTTAATTCCCCGATAGAATCCCGCGTAAACTTATTTCCGTCAGAATCATAATGATAAGTCCAATAATAACCCGTTGACTGTTCCCTGACCAAGGCCAAGGCCACTCTTCCTTTATTATCTCCTTCCGGTAACACATTATCCAAACCTAACCAAACCACTTCTTTGTCCGTCCAATCATACTCTTTATCCTCCACCTCATAAACCGCACCATCACCTCCCGGAAGATACATGAACTTCTTCTGTTCATCATCCCAAATACAAACTACATTCGATTCTGACGACATAACCAGCTTGGAAGCACGGCATCCTCCCTTGACTAACCCCAGATAAGGGTCGAGAAATACTCCGTCATTATTAGTTGTGGTATAATAAAAATTATAATCTTTATCCACCAATAAAGGTATTCCACCCATAGGACTCCCATCCATACCATACCACAACTCATGGTCCTCGTTCTGTAACTTCTGTGAGAAAAGTTCCTTATTAGTTCTTTTTACCTGCATGGCAAAAGGATCCAGTGCCAATAAACTGTCTGCAGTAATTACATACATACATTCCGGAGCCGTATTATTCTTCAATCCCAGCGGAGAATAAATCAATCCGACAGCATCCTGGAAACGAGGAGCATTTCCCATATCAGTCCAGGCATTCTCCGTATAAACATAATGAAGTGAATCCGGATCTTCCACAGCCGAAATACGCCGCTCCGATTCCTCACCGTTTAATACAAGCCAGCTATCTATATAGGGATTCACTGTCCGCATAGTTAATGCCGCATAAGTACTCACATTCGTAGTCGCATCTGTCAGACAAAAACGAACAGCATAAGTCTTTGTCTTTTGGGCAGGAAAAGTGAGAGTCAGTTCTTTCGTAGTGACCGAATCGACTATCATCTCTCCGTCTTCACTATGTGAAACTACCCACAAATACTCCAAAGCATCCTCATTATTCAGCAGAGTTTGGGTCACGACAGGAGAAAAGACAACATCAAAATCAGTTGTTCGTACCTTAAAACGATAAGAACCATTATCACTTTCAGGCTGTATCACGAAACTTACCGTATTGATATCCTTGTAGTCATAGTTGCCTTTGTCGTCATAACATCCGAGCAATCCACCCAAAAGAAGAAAAATCAATATCAAAAATATATTTTTCATATTGTGAAATTTTATCAGTTAAAATTAAAAGGCAAATCGGGGTCATTCTTTTCGTTGTATTCCTTCAAAGCATCGGTTAACAATTTTTGGGCTTGGCTTTTCCCCATCATATAATCCCAAGAATCACCAAATCCGGGAATATTTCGGAACAAAACCCACAAAACAAACGTCTTTTTCGCATCGGAATATTCACCCCAAACATCTGAATACTTGTCCCAATAATACCATTTGCCATCGGTAACCGGGAAATCATTCACCAGTGTTTCACCCGTATTCTGATTATACCACCCAACACAACAACGGAATACAGTAGCCCAATGTTCTCTTATTTTACCCGTCCACCATTGACCTCCTTGAAATTCATTAATGACATACTCGCAATATGCCTCTTTCTCTTCCGAGTACTCACCTAACAAATTAACATCCCACCAAGCCGGTTTAGAAGGAAAATCGGTAATCTCATTACCCGGGTGGCTTGCATTGTAACTTTTAATCTCGGCTGCTATCCGCGGTACAATATTGAGAACCACGGAACTGTTTCCGTCTTTCAAGATATTTATGTTGTACTCTCCCCATTGCATATTATTATTCAGCACGGCTTCCACCACAATATCCCGTTTCACCGACGAATAGGGTCCGAACAAGTCTTCAAAATACCCCCACCAGTCCGGTTTGCCCTCATCTATAAACTCATAGTTCAAAAGTTCATTGGGATTTTCAATATTATGCCTGTCGAGAATTCTGCGCAATACGGGTGATGCGTAATCCCAAGTCGTTTCCCCGATTTGATACTTACTCCTTGGGAAAAGATTCAGTATCACAAACTCCTGTTTATCCAACGTCCAATCTCCTAAAAAAGATTCCCTCCACCAAAATGAACGTTCTGTATTTCTCGGGAAAGTAACCCCAGGTCGTTCCGTTTCGGCCAACTCTTCGCGAAACCGTAAATTCCACCATTCCAATTTCGAATTTGCCAGCAACTCTTCCTCTTTATCCCCGTAATTTTCTATCATCTCCTGAATAAACCCATATTTCTCTATGGAAAATTCTCCTAACCATTTGTCTTGGTCATCCCACCACACGTATTTCGGCATATTGGGAAAACTGAATTTCTTCTGCTCTTCTTCCGGAACAGAGGCATTAAACGCCTCCAACGCAGCCCGCAAATCGGCATTGTACAAATCCGTCCGCGACCACATGCGATAATTTGCCCGGCTGAACAATTTGTTGCCAATAGTTACCATAAAGGCATATTTTTCCGGATCGAATTCCCCTAACCATTCTTCCCGGTAACGCCAATCGGCAGGTTCATCATAACGGTCCGATATATTCAACCGATATACAGAACACTCTTCCGCTCCTTTCTCAAAGAACGCATCGTCTCCCTCCGTATCTATCGCTACACCTATGGTGTAATTTCCCCTGCCTTTCGGACGCAAAACGGTAAACACGACCGTATCAATCAACTGATTGGGAGCCAGACTATAATAAGGCTCAAAACGGACCTCTGCCACCTTGGACGAATCTTGACCTTCCACCAAGACAGATTTCAATTTATAAGGCCGTTCGTCAGGTACAGGAAAACCCTGCAGTTGCAAAATGGCAGTCATCTGGATCTCTTGCAGCGAATCTCCCCAGTAATAATTCGAATCTTTCCGGACTTCATAGGCCGTCGCAAAATTAAAGTCGCGGGTTCTCTCATAATTCCGATCGAACTGTATGGCATCTTTCTCCTGGGAATACTGCACAAGGTCATCCTCCTGACAAGCCATTATCCCGCAAAAGAATATTATATATATGTATACTTTATTCATCTTCTTGTCGTTTTTATGGTATAATTACTCATTTCCTGTGCCATAGGCAATTTCATCATCAGGCGTGGGCAACACATAATAAAGTGTCATATCATCCACCGGACAACGATAAAAACTCTGACAATTGTGACGTTTTAAAAAATAGAAATACTGTCCTTCTGCAAAGAAATCCTTACTGTATTCCAACTTCAAAGCTTCTATACGGGCATCCTCATCATAAGAATCATCTGCCTGGTAATTATTCACCCGGGAAATACCACGAATATTCCGTACCCGATTGATATAAGTCACACTTTCCGACAAAGAAACCGACTCTGCCAAAATGTAATACATTTCAGACAAACGAATCAAAGGGATCTTTTCCCAATACAACACATTTTTACCCAAATACTTTCTGCACATTCTTCCGTTTACTCCGTGTATGAATCCGTAACCGTTCCGATAACGGATATCATTCAGTCCGATACCGCGCAAAGCCTCGAATACCGTTTCCGCATTCTCACGCGAAATGTACAATTCATTACCGTAAACCGTCAAATCCGCCCAATCGCTCCGAAGTTTTTCTTCCATATCATCCATTCCAAGAGCAAAAAGCGTCTCATCAAACATGGAAACATCCTGACTATTGTTCACGACCAATTCCAAACCGCACTCATCAATCACTTCACGGGCTTTAACAGCTGCATGCTCCTTGTCCCCAATCCACAAATAAACCCTGGCCAATAATCCTTTAACAGCAAATAGATTCATCCGATGTTGCCGATTATTTTCCAAATTATCCCCTTGCAACAGACTTTCTGCTTCTTTCAAATCATCAATAATATGACCTGCTATCTCACTCGCCGGCAGTAAATCTTTCTGATCGGCATTCAACTCCGTACGCCAGGGCAAACACTTCATCTCCGGGTCCTTAGAATAAACAGGTCCGTACAAACGCAACAAGTCGAAATAATGGAATGCACGCAACCCCAACGCCTCACCTTTCATCTGCTCCCAAAGTCCGTCAGTCACCAAAACATTTTTGCCGTTATCATCCAACCGTCTCAACAGATTATTCAAATTGGCTATCGTCCGGAATAATTCCTGCCAGACAGTATTTACATATCCTTTGGCTCCGGTATTATTCTTGTAATCATAACGTTCCGCACGTTTGGCATCCGTCGGAGCCAAAGACGGGTCGTAATTGTCATAACGTTGTACCAGCTCCTCCAAATAACCGTAGGAAAGATTTTTCCCGTAATTCTCAGTTAACGTCATTCGCGCATATACTCCAATCAAAGCACTTTTATAACCGTTTTCCGATGTAAACAATTTATCGGATTCCACCTCTTGTTTGGGAGAAACATTCACCCAATCCGAACAAGCGGTCAACAATGCAGCCAATGCCATTCCTGTGATTATTATTGCTTTTTTCATCATAACCTCCCTCTTATTAATTAAACAACACAGACACAGAAAGATTGAAACTCCGGGCAAACGGATAATCCAATCCCCGTTCCTGTTTCACTGTGGAAATCCGGCCGATATCCTGCATGGAAGCATTCAGCGACAGACTGGCGATTTTACACGTTTCCAGGAACTTGAAATACTTCGGTTCGAAACGGTAGCCGATAGCTACTGAAGTGAATGCAAACTCATTGTAACGCTGCAAGAAACGGGTACTTGTCGGAGTATGCTGGTCTTCAATACTGATTTTCTTATACTTCGCATAACGGTTCGTCGGACTCCAACGGTCGGCACCACCGGCCCGTTTATCCACATTTCCGGAAATATTCGAATTTTCAATCTTATCCAATAAAGTCTGATTGAAACGGTCAGCTCCCCATTGGAAAGAAAATCCTAAGTTTACACTCAGATTCTTCCACATAAACGAGGAAGGAATGGTTCCACGCACCTTGGGCTCTGTATCACCCACCGGTATTTTGTCGGCAGCATCCCAGACAAAGGTTTTCTCTCCGTTCAATTTCCGGAATAGTTCCTCTCCTGTAGCAGGATCAATTCCTAACGAAGGCACTAATTTGATTACCGAAGTGGATTCGCCTTCCTCATAAATCGGCAAAATCTCATTCCGATTGTTCAGATTATTCTGGTTCATTTCCTTCAATTCATTGGAAAGTTTCTTGATCACGTTCCGGTTATGGGTAAAGTTCACACCTAAGGACCATTGGATTTGCCGCTCATAATCACTGATCAACAAACCGTTTAAAGTAACGTCAATACCCTCATTCAACACCGCGCCGACATTCCGCGTCAATGTCGGAAAACCTGTTGAAGGCTGAATGTTTGTCGACAGTAACATCTGGTCTGTATAATTGTGATAATAAGAAGCGGATAAATTCAAACGGCTGTTCCATAAACCGACCTCCAAATTCACCGATTTCGCTTTTGTCTTCGACCATTTCAACGCAGGATTACCGATTCCCATCAACTGCGCCCCCAAAACATCCGCTCCCGGATAAGGAAACATCAGGTCAGTAAAAGAATAAGTTTCTTTTGCCTGATAAGGAGAATAACTCTGCGAACCGGTAACACCCATGTTGGCTGTCAGCGTCAGGTTGGAAATAATTGTTCCGGCCAGCCATTTTTCCCGCTGCATGTTCCAGCGGACACCCACCGACCAGAAAGGTGCCATCTTGGTATCCGAACCAAACTGCGAAGAAATATCACCATGAACATTGAAATCCACAGAATAGCGTTGGTCATACATATAGTTCAAACTACCCAAGACACCCACCGACCGATTCGTAGATTCATTACCATTCACATCCCGGTCCATCTCAAAAGCAAACAGGAAATCCGTCATGTTATCGTCCGGAAAACCTTTGGCAGACAGATTGACACCATCGCTTTTAGATGATTCAACATTCCATCGTGCCAACGCAAATAACCCATGCTTGCCTTTTACGTAATTATAATTCAATGAAGCATTTGCACTCCATCCTATCGACTCACCTATGCTTTTTGCATAAGTACCGCGTTGGGTGATATCTTCTACTTTTTCAGGTGCAAAATCTGTATGATGTGATGATTTGAATTGCTCAGACCTTGCATGGCTCTTGGTAAACGATACCTGGCCGTTTACACGCAAATTATCCAAAATCGCATACTCCAAAGAAAAATTATCCACTACGCTGAAATTTTTCGTCAAATCTTTATACGGAAACTGCGTATTATACAACGGATTGGTAATCGTTACCCGATTACTTCCGGCAGCCATCGGTTTCATTTCAATGACGTTCTGGTATTGTCCGTTTTCATCCGTCAGACGGTAATAAGGATTCAACTTCGTATACTCTGAAAATGAACCGTAAGGCGAATTGTTTGCATCCGTATTCGTCATATTCAATGAGTTGCTGATATTCCATTTCTTCCGGCGATAGGACAATACTAAATTTAATCCCACATTGGTACGGTCCGAACCCTTCATGACTCCGTATTCACTGCCGTAATTCAGGCCCAAAGAATAACGGATAGCCTCGTCTCCGCCTTCAATGCCCAATGTATGACGGTGGGTAACAGCAGTACGCAACGGTTGCGACAACCAATACGTATTGACTCCGCGCAAAACCTCCTCTTTGTACCTGTTGTAGTAATTCAACATATCAGTAGTGGAAAACAATCCGGCACGGCGTTCATATTCCAATTTCTCGGAAGCATTCATCAGATTATAATCCGAAAGGTCCGGCACGGAAACACCGACATTCCCGCTGTAATTCAAGGTCAGCGCACCCGGTTTCGGTTTCTTGGTCTCGAATACAATCACCCCGTTGGAGGCCTTCGAACCATACATCGCCGTACCGGCAGCATCTTTCAATATCGTGATGGACTCCACTCGCTCCGGATCCAAATCGACAATCCGCTGCAAGGAAGTTTCAAAACCATCCAAAATAAACAAGGGCATATTGGGACGATTGGAATAATCTCCCATCATCATCTGGAAATTAGTCGGGTCGCTGGCCCCCAATTGCACATCTCCACGCAACCGAAATTCCGGCAATTTATTCGGGTCCGAACCATACTGATTGTTCTCTATAACATGAAAACTCGGATCGAATATAGACAATGCCTGCAACAAATTATTCGGGTTGAGTCGTTTTAACTCTTCTCCCTTCACCGTAACGTAACGGCCGGTAAAACCGGAAACTTTCCTGGGTGCCATACCCGTCACCACCACACCTTCCAACTCGGCAGCTACGGGAGTCATTTTCACCGTCACATTTTCCAGATTGCCGGTTGTCGGCAATTTCACCTCTTCGGTCTGATAACCGATAAAACTAACAACCAATGCCGTCGCACCACCCGCTATCAATTCGACATGAAATTTTCCGTCCACATCCGTTACAACTCCCACACCCCGCTGTTCTTTCAAAACAATACTCGCTCCGACCAAAGCCTCCCCGTTTTTAGCATCAATGACCGTACCGTTCACTTTCTGCACGCCGATAGAAGACATTGGGGTTTTCGGACGCAACACAACCGTGTGATTCAGTTGATATTCTATATCCACGGAATAATCTGACAACACTTGTAACACTATATTACGCAATTCCTGATCCTTGATATCGATAGTAATCTTTTTCGAAAAATCAAAAGCTGAATGATTGTAAAAGAAACGAATATCCGCCGCTTTACCGATTTTATTCAATACCTCCTCCACTGTTTCATTGGTTGCCTGCAGTGAAATTTTCTTTTTCTGGTACTCATCCTCTCCGGCAGCCCTCAATCCTCCGGAAAAAACCAGCATAAACAAGGCAAAAACAAGGAATCGGTATCCTGACATACCTTGTAATAGTCTTTTTTTCCACATAATTTAAATATTTAAGTTAGTAAACGCACATCGACTTACACACAGGCCTATTTCTGCATTTCAGTCAATTCTTTTCTATAAGTTTTGTCTTTATTGTATTTTTTGAAATACTCTTTGCTGAGTTTGGCAATCAGGTCAAAATCATCCCGTTGGGAGGTCAGTGCATTGTAAAACAGAATATACAAAGCGGCATCCCGGACATCCCCGTCATAAAAAGCCACCAAGCCGTCATAGGACTTCTGTAAATCCCTGACATACTTCCACTCTTGTCCGGCATTCCGGGCTTTCAGTTTGTCGGTATACTCCTTATAATCAAGCAACCAGCTTTTATAAGTAAAACTTTTCAACGCAGCTTTGGAATCTTTCACCCGATAACCATCCAGCACATTCCAATAACCGGCGGGAATACAATCACCGATATGCTTTTTCGCCACATCCGACACGATATAAGGATATTTCACTAAATTGGAAAGATACATGCCTTCCAACTCCGCATAAACATATTCATAAGCAAAAGGATTTACGCGGGAACGCACCGCCTCCAGCAACTCCTGCTCCTTCTTCCAGTTGGCCTGCGTCTCTGCATAATATTTGTCTGCCGGCACCTGCGTCACTACTGCCGCAAGCGGATTAGTCTTATAACGTCCGGCAATCCGGTGATTACGTCCGTCACGAATGGCTTCATTGAGGGCCACCGCCGAAGGGGTTCCGCTAAACTCCGCTGTCCGGTAATTTTTTCCGCTATAATGAATATCTGCATGAATCTCGTCACCCGGACACACTATCAGCCACAGCCACAGATTGATTTTGACCAACGCCGGTTCTTGCAATTCCACTTCAAATTCCATACGCTGCCCCGAAACATAAGGAAATTGCATATTATTGTCCGGATTATCAATAAATTCAAAGTCAATTACCTTACCATTATAACCATCGGCAACAGCACTGATTTTAGTTATTTTCTGTGCTTGCAACCCTATGACGAGCAAACAACCGCACACCCCTAAAAACCATTTTTTCATAACAATCTATTTTTTCTTTTTCAACAAAGATTTGACAGTATCCACCAATTGCTGTCCACGCAAGTTAAGTGCTTCCACTTTCCCTTCCGGATTAATCAATACGGTATAAGGCACCGCGCTCAGATTATATTTCCGGGCCACCGGACCTTCCCACACTAAAAAATCACAGGCCTGCGGCCAGGTCATACCCAAATCCTTCACTGCTTTTTTCCAATCGGCTTCTTTTTTGTCCAGGGATATACCGATAATCTCCAGACCTTTTCCTTTACATTCCTTGTAAAGCTTCACCACATTCGGCATTTCCCGACGACAGGGACCACACCAGGAAGCCCAGAAATCCAACAAAACATATTTTCCGGCATAATTTTTCAATTCTATTTCTTCACCGTTCATACTGCGAATGACAAAAGCCGGTGCTTCACAGCCAACCTTGAACTCTTTATTGGCTATCACCTCGTCCAACTCTTTGGTGTAAGGATGGTTATTCAGGCAAGTGTCCAATTGACCGCGCAAGGCTTTCAACTCATCCAACGACAGCTCGCCGGTCATCTCAAACAAAAGAATGAAAGGCGCAAAAGCCAATTCTTTATAATACTTCACCATGCCTTTTTCCATCTCCAGCTTGCTTTCGTTCTGGAAACGGGTTCGGTAATTGAAATTCTCAGCCTGCTGTTCGGGAGTCCCCATTCCAAAACGCGCCCAGTCTGTAATAGCTGCCAGCCGGATACTGTCTTTTTTATATTCAACAAACAACTGATGCAAATTCCATAAATTATTGTTGACAGAACCTTCACTCCTGGCTCCTAAGAAATAGTCAGCACGCATGCGCATCCGGATGTTTCCCGGCTCCAGGAATATCGGTGCCAATTGTCCGTCTGCACTCTGGATAAAATGGATAACAGAATGCTCCGGTGCCTCACCGGTAAAACGGAAACGCCCATCCACAACCTCACAACTGTCAATACGCGTCTGAGGTCCGTGTATACGCTCCTCCTTCACCAAATACACTTTTCCACGGTATTCACCACTGATACCACCGTTGATTTCATACGCTTTCGCATTTCCGGATGCCGTTTTCCCGTTCTGTTGTCCGAACGTCCACTCTGCCACCAATAGGCAACATCCTAAGATTATCCACTTTTTCATTAGTTTGGTTTTTAATTGATATTGTATAATTATCTATTGAATCATCACCACATTCCCCACCCGGGAGTATTTTACATCCGACACTTTTTCCAAACGGGCCAGAAATACTTCTATCGTTTCTTCTTTATTCACCACACCTGTATAAGTTGTACGGGCGGCCACTTCTCCCTTCAATACAATTTCCACATCGTACCAACATTGTAAAGTTGAAGCCACCTCTGCCAAATTGCATTTTTTAAACACATAGAATCCCCGTTTCCAGGATAGCACTTCGTCAACATCCACCGACCGGATATTTATCTTTTCGGAACTTTCCTCCAAAGACAACTGATTTCCGGGAATAAGGGTATACTTTTTCTCTCCTACCCGGGCTGCTACTCTTCCTTCTGCTAAAGTGATTCTCGTTTCCTGCTCATGCGGATAAGCGCGCACATTAAAACAAGTGCCTAAAACTTCTATACGCATACCGTCCGTCACCACCGAAAAAGGACGGCAGGTATCTTTTGCTACCTCCAGATAAACTTCTCCGCTGACATATATGGTCCGGGAATCCGCAGCAAATTTTACAGGATAACGCAAAGAAGAAGCCGCATTCATCCATACTTTCGTTCCATCGCTGAGAATAAACTGAAAATCACACATCGGCGGTACACTCACTGTATTATGAGTCAATTCAGAGGTTGAAAAAGCACCTGCACCGGACTCTGAAAAAACATTTGCTGCTATCATTTGTTGCCCCGATACTGTATCCTCTGACAGTAATCCTCCTTCCGGTATTACAATCCGTACTCCGGAAGCCAGAGTCAAAACAGGTCGCCTGCTGCTATCAGGCACTTCCGCCTCTTGAGACAACACGCTATCAGGCAACAAATCCGGTTTTATCGCCTGCCATTGTAACCAACCACCTCCCACCAACAATATCAATACAGCACAAGCTACCCATCGGTAAATTCTCCGCCTAAAAGTCAATTGCCGGCGTCTCTGCAAAAAATCATGAAAAGCAGACTGTACTTCTTCCTGACGGTAATTATGAATTTTATCCCGCATTGTTTGTTCTGCACAAATCCGGCTGAACAAGGCCCGGTGTTCCTCGCTACCGGACAACCAGGAATCTAACTCTTCATGCTGCTTTTGCGATAGCGTCCCGGACAAAAAACCGGATATTAATCCGGACAATTCAAAAAATCTTTTATGATTACACAAATCTTGCATCTTCACAATTTTTCAAAGACTATAAATAATACGCACCACTTTACAAAAAAGGGGGGTAGTAAAAACAAAAAGATTGGCATTTATATATCTTTATGTAAGATATGAATTGGAGTTGAATAAGATGTAATCACTGTCTTGACACATTGCACTACGGTAAATCATACACTACAGATTAGTGAGTTAAATACCAATTACCCGCTTCCACCAAAAGCAAATCCGAGGACAGACAGTTATTGAAATGATATTTGGAATATATATAAATACCCAAAGATTTTATAAAAAAGATATTAAAACACAGAGGAAAGGATTATCAAGCAATTGTAATAGTTTGCGTTTCCCGTTTTTTTTATGATCCTTTACTGTTTCCTCTGAAATATGAAGCTGAGCAGCAATTTCAGAAATTTTCAGTCCTTCCAGCGAAAGTTGCATCACCAAGCGGCATTGAGGCGGCAAAGTATCAATAGCCGCCATCAGATGAGCATACACATCCTCCTCCAGAACTTTTTCCCAAAAATGCTCCAATTGATTATTGGAACGCAATACTGACAGTTTATATTTATCCCGTACTTTCTGTTTACGGTAATAACTGATACATTTGTTTTTTAAAGCACTGTAAAGAAAATATTTCACTTCATCGGCAGTTGTAAAACGATAAGAAACTTCCAGTAAAGAAACAAATACCTCTTGTACCAAATCAGCTGCCACATGTTCATCTTTCACATAATAATAAGCCAACGATTTCAGTGCCGTATAATATACACTGTATAAATGACGATAAGCTCTGTTATCTTTCTGTGACAGATATTTTAGCAAAAGTTCAGTGTCTGAAATCAGCATTTATTTTCGATTTTATAATGACAAAGATATAAGTTAACCTAAATTTTTAGAACTACTTCCCCCCCTTTTTTTACTTTTAAGCGTTTTAAAACAAATATTGAACATGATGAAAACCTATTTATTTCTCATTGGGCTTTTTTGTACACTCCCGCTTTTTTCACAAGATATAACGGGCATATG
>CAJUQA010000029.1 GCA_910588375.1 uncultured Odoribacter sp. | reverse complement strand
TGGCGAAATGGCAGTGGGATTTGATTCATGACCCGGGCGTGGTGGTGAGGATATTTGAACGGGATAAGGATGCGGAAAAAGTGAATAAAGATGGCTTTAAAGTTCAAGAAACACTGCGTATTATTCGGTTAATACTAACGAAAGAAGTAGATTACCGATTTAAAAATATAAATGCAGAAGCTTCCGATATACAAATTGGTAATAATAGGTATAAAAAAATAAAAATCAGTTCAGTTTCAGAAATTAATACTGTTAATAATTCCTCTAATGTGATTAATTTTGAAAACTTAAGTATAGAGTTGGCAAATAAAGATGAGGTAGAAAAAATGCGTAATTTTATTTATGGGCTTGAAAAGGATATTTATGGAAAATCATATGAAACAATCGTATTAGATGGAGAAGAGATTACCTTAGAAGTTATTGGGGAAAGAATGGAGGAGATTCTAATAAATTTATTAAATAACAACAAATATGACCAATTAACGTATGCCCAGAAAATAATATTGAATATTCCAATAATTCAATGGAAATTGGGATACCATTATGGAGCTGCTTTTATGTATTTTTGGTTTAATGGAGAGAATCGGAATATAGAAATTGAAAATCAAGAATACACGGATGAAAATTATAAATTAAAAATAGATGATAGAAATTTTGAGGAATTATTTGGAACTTCTTTATTTTTTCAAAAACATTTAAATTTTACATTAGAAGAAGTTGCTATTGGTAAATTATATAATGTTCCGACTTCATTAAAATGTTTGGATAACATAAAAAATGCCATAGAAAATAATCGAAATATGTATATATCGATACCAGGAGATTATAAGGAACCTGATAAATCTTCCCCTGATTATGGAAGTTTCCTATACTCTCATGCAGTATCTTTTTATAATACAGTTGATATGTTTAATAATACGGTTATAGATGACGATTTCGCATATGCTATAGGAAGTTTTGCGATTTTAGTAAGTATGGAGGGTGAGTTAGAAATACAAGGAAAGGATGCAGGGACTATAAAATTTCCTAATTTATTTTATCGATTATGGGATTCTTTTGATTTTGTAGGAGAACAATCGTTGGGAAATTGGAATGGAGATGTTTTTGATGCAACAAAAGTCAGTTTAGCTTTCACAAACACTGCGATTAGTAATAGTGATTTTAGGGAATTTTATCAAAAATATACAGGTAAGATTCCTGTGAAAGATAGAACACCATGGGATTTTGATGCTGTTACTAAGAATTATTTATTGAATCGACAATGGGGAGGAATAAGTTATAAGATAAATAATAAGGAAGAAATTGAATATAAATTAGTAAAATAATATTTATGAAAATGAGTTTTTGGGGGAGGCGATTTATTCATTCTCAATCCTGGAGTTTTTGTAAAAGATATCGAAATAAATTGATTATATTTATGTTTATAATAATGTTTTTGATAGAGGGATGCCGGTTATATTGTTATTATAATCGTTTAGAGCTAATCAATACATTTGAATATAATAATAATGTTTTTGAGTTTTATCAAGATTGGTCTAAAAGTACACATTATTATATGAGATATAGTGAAAGAGTGAATGCAGATAATTATTTTCTGATAAAGAAAAATGGAAAGTTATATTTTAGATATCAACATGATTATCCATTTGCAGTAAGCTATCAAGCTTTTTTTTTAAAAAAATAGAGCAAGATAGTTTAGTTTTTGTACAAAGAGGAAATGAGTATTTTGGGGTAGTATATTTGAAAATGCCTGTGAATAAAGATAAGATAACAAAGAAAGATGTACGTATTGTAGCTATTTATGTAGATACATTGAAGAATGGAAGGCCCATAACTTCTGGTGATACAACTAATTATTTGTTAGAAGATTATAAAAAAGTTCCGAAAGAGGTGATTAATTATGAACATGTAATTTCTGATTATTAAAAGCAGTGTCATTGAATTATATCATATTATGAATGTGTTCTTTGAAAATTTGAATGTGGCAGAGCCAGTGACCGAGTCGTGGCCCATTTGGAAATCCGTGGCAGTGATGTTTCGCCGGAGAAGTTAAAGTTTTTGACCCGTTCCGGTACGGAGTATGTTCCGGAGAGTTTTAATGCAGAGAGCGGTGATTATATTCTGTCTTTAGTTGGCGGTAAAGCGAACGATGGACAGGAGTTGTATGCTCTTTATCCAAAACGGGACAGCGGATACTATAATTTGGGGAAACTTTTGATATACAGTTATCCTTCTTATTCTTTTCCGGTGAAGATTGTTTCTGTTGGCGGCGGTCTTCCTGCCGGTGAGTTTTCTGCGTTACGTCAGAATCTGGAGGATGTTTTTTCGCGTTACGGTATTCGTTGTGATGTTTCTTATGATGAGACGGAGTATTCCGATTTGCAGATGTTTGATAAAGGAAGCGGTCTGTTATCCGCTTATAACAGTCGGATGAAGGCTTTTAATCGTCATTATGCTTCCACTCGTGAGTTGGATGAAGGTTGCAGTTATCTTTTTGTTTTTCCGGAGAGCGGTTATAAGAGGAATCGTGATTTCAGCGGTTTCATGCCCCGTAATTGTCAGTTCGGTTATGTATTCCGTCAGGACTTTACCGGTTTCGATTCTTTTTGTCTTGCCGTAGCCCATGAGTTGTGTCACGGTCGTTTGAGTCTGAAACATATCTTTGATAATTCCTATGGTTTAAGCGAAGGGGATTTGGCTGAAAACCTAATGGATTACCGAGATGGAAGTCATCTGGCGAAATGGCAGTGGGACGTGATACATGATCCGGGCGTGGTGGTGAGGATATTTGAACGGGATAAGGATGCGGCGATACAGGGATTACCGGATCCGATTTGTGTGCAAAAAGTATTTGAGCGCTTTCGGGCAGCCTATGTAAATCAGAACAAATTTGTTTATCCGGCAACAGGTGCTCCCGCTTGGGGATATAATGCAAATGATATAACCTTAACTGATGGTGTTACTTATAAATCTTTGTATGTGAAATTATTTCAGGATATGGATTTAGTTCCTTTTGAATTCGACAAAGAGATGAAAAAAGAGTATTGGTATGGAAAAGTAATGCAAATAGTTGTTCAGGATAACTTGGCAGAATTTCATTCTTATTTATTTCCGACTCGGGATGAATGGAACAAGCAAATGAATGATTTAGTTTCAAAAATTACGAATGAGGCTAATAGAACCCATTTGATAGAAATGCTGGCGATACTGCCCTTATCTGAATACAACCGTTTTTCAGGTTCAGAAATCAGTAATATATTGGAAATATTATTAAAGGGTAGTTTAACGGAGGATTGGATTAGTTGTATAAATGAAGAAGAAATCCTACTTACATTGCTGAGTAATATTCAGGCTTCCGATAGGAAACAATTTTTACATACCTTTGAACCAATGGTTATTTCCCTTCTTAAAAAATTGGATGGTGATAACCGTAATAAGGCTCTTTGGATATTAAGTGATTTTATTCATCATTCTTTTGGTGGGGACATGAATAGTGTAACTCAATATTATTTGCGCTCTGATGGCAGTGTATACAATCATGTTTTCCGTTGGTCGGAGACCATCGGAGCCGATCCGTTGTATGATTTAAAACTCAGTAGTAGTTCTAATAAGATATTGGTATCGGTTCGAACTGATTGGTGGTTTTCTGATAATAAACAGTTGATGGAGTTGTCTCCTTATGATTTTGTAGGAGTAAAATTAGAAAGTGATTTAAAATATCGGTTGCCGTCTTCTTATCAAGGTGGTGGAGATTTTCTTGTCATGCCCGCTTTGTTATTTCATAGTTTATGTGAAGAACGTAATTCAGACGAAGCATGGACGCGTTTTTATCAAGGGCTGGATTTGGGTTTTACTTTGGCAACATTGGGGAGTTACGGAGCTGCTAAAACGGCATTGCAAGTAGGTACAACTTATACACTTGGTATGTCGTTGGATTATATGATTCGCTTAGGAATAAATAGTTTGGTAGAGGAGGAGTTCATGACAGCCGTAGAAAATACTTCTTTATTGGATGCGAATTGGAATGCCGCAACTATGTTTATTTCGAATTCGAAGATGGCGGTTTCTATAAATTTTGCACGAACTTTTGCAAAAGATTATTTTACTAATACTATTTCAATAAATACCTTAGAAAAGGCAAGTTTTACTTTACTAACAACTTTAATAGCCAATAGGCTTTTCCCTCATAATGGTAAATATGCAAATCTTTTAATAAAAAAATTGGAATCTCATCCTAAAATTGTTATTGCAAAGTTAAGAAAGTATGGTATTGAAAAAGATACCCTAATAGAATTAATTCGCCTCTTATTTTCAAGTAGTTCTCAAGAATTAATGGAAATAATTAAAAAAATTGATTTGATTTATGAGTAAAAAATATGATTATTCTCATTGGGGATGGGATTTGGTTGGGTGCATCTGTGTTATTTATTTATTTATTTGTATTTATAGAGATTTGTCAACATCTAATACTATTGACTATGGAAGCACTCTTAGTGATATATTAATAATTTTACATAAATATTTTGGAGAAAAAATTGTATATTTATTATTTTTGATATTATTTTTATATTTTTTTTAAGTATGTGTAAAAAAATCAATAAAAAATAAGGCAAAAAAATCTCAAATATTCAAGAATCTAATGTCTGAAATTAATGAAATTTTAAGAAATAAAAAATAGACAAAATTAATAAATATTTTAATACAAAAAGCATGAATCGATGCTATTAGAGAAAGAATATAATTAAAAATAGTTCTTTGAAAATTTATATACTGTTGATGCATTTAAGTTGTGGAGTGGTCTGTTATCCGCTTATAACAGTCGGATGAAGGCTTTCAATCGTCATTATGCTTCCACCCATGAGATGGATGAAGGGTGCAGTTATCTTTTTGTCTTTCCTGAGAGCGGTAATAAGAGAAATCGTGATTTCAGCGGTTTCATGCCCCGTAATTGTCAGTTCGGTTATGTATTCCGTCAGGACTTTACCGGTTTCGATTCTTTTTGTCTTGCCGTAGCCCATGAGTTGTGTCACGGTCGTTTGAGTCTGAAACATATCTTTGATAATTCCTATGGTTTAAGCGAAGGGGATTTGGCTGAAAACCTAATGGATTACCGAGATGGAAGTCATCTGGCTAAATGGCAATGGGATTTGATACATGACCCGGGCGTGGTGGTGAGGATATTTGAACGGGATAAGGATGCGGCGATACAGGGAGCATTTTATGATGGTATCGCTTTTGCTCCTTTAGTAGATTATAAATATCATTATGACTTTGGTAATATATATTCCGTAGAGGCAAGAAGCGGCGATGAATTAACCTGTGGACGTTATAATTTAACAGCTCATTATAACATAGATCATGATAACACAAAAAAACTGAGTTATTATTTGGCTTGGTGTGAAGTTTTGAAAGGTAGTGGGAAACAATACCGTACGGATTATTATATCGGCGCAAACCGTTTGAATGAATTTAAGGAAAAGATTAACCTTTATTCCTCTGCAGCGGATATTTTTTTCATGAATGGTGTTCCTCCACAAAGCATGTTGCAGGTATTAAACGGATTGGAAATAGGTGATTTGTCTGAAGTATTAGGTGGATTGGGAGATATGTGGGGAGACGCTCTTTCCGATCCGATGTGGTGGATCAACATTGTAAATGGAAGTGTTTCTCCAAAATTTTTGAAACCAGCCAGCAAGTTCATGGGTAGTTTCATTCAAGGTCTTGGTGATGGTGCTATCAGTTTATTGAATAAAACAGGGCGTTTAGGCTATAAGATCAAGTATATTGCCGGAGAAGTTGCTTTATATACGAATCTTGAAATTGAAATAGCCCGTTTTAATAGTCGTGGCATATTGCGTCCTTTATATTGGGGTGAAGCTGTCGGGGAAAAGGTTTTGAGTTTAGAAAATGAACTTGAATTTGCAATAAATAAAGATATTTACATAGGAAAACCTACACTTTACACGAATGGTGGAAAATATTTTTGGAATTGCAATGATAAAATCTTAGTAAGATATAAAGTTTCATTTTATGACGATATAAAATTATTACCTAAAGATAATTCATTGCCTAAATTAGTTCAGGAAACCTTTTTAGATAACTATTATTATACTGCCGAGGCAAGAAAATCAATAAAAGTATATAGGAGATTTGGAGGAGAAAATAATCAAGCAAAGCTTTTGGGAAATTATGCTTCAACAATAACAACTTTAAGTCGTTCTGATTTAGCAATATTAAAAAAATGGAGTAATATGCAATTTGAAGTAGAAATAATTGTAGAGAAAGGAGCCAAGTTAAACTTGGGTAAAATAGCTCCTCAACAAGGTTATAGAGGTGGAGCAGATCAAATATTATTACCTTTAGACTACCCTCGCTCATGGATTTCCAAGATAATTGATTTGAAAACAAAAAATGTATACACTTTAGAAGATTTTGAAAAACTTTATCCTGATCAAATTAAATAAAAATATGGAAAATGATTTAGAAAATTTATCGCAAAGTTTGAAAGAGAACATAGTTTTATTAAAATCAATTATCATTCATGAATTAGGTTACAACCCTTATAAAGAAATTGATAAGTCTTTAGCTATTATAACTCAAAAGAACTACAAGTATTTTAGTTCCATATATGAAAAAATGAAATCTTTGACCATTCTTCTGTATAATAGACGTTTATCGGACAATAGAATTTTGGATGTTTTAAAAAATATAGAAGATATTTTAAATGATTCACAATTTGATTCTATTAGTGAAAAAAGATGATAAGAGTGTACAAAAAGATAAAAAAACTTTCTGAGATACTTACAAGAGAGACTATTCCTTCTTATTCTTTTCCGGTGAAGATTGTATCCGTTGGCGGTGGTCTTCCTGCCGGGGAGTTTTCTGCGTTACGTCAAAATCTGGAGAGTCTTTTTTCCCGTTATGGTATCCGTTGTGATGTTTCGTATGATGAGACGGAGTATTCCGATTTGCAGATGTTTGATAAGGGTAGCGGTATATTGTCTGCTTATAACAGTCGGAGGAAGGCTTTTAATCGTCATTATGCTTCCACTCGTGAGTTGGATGAAGGTTGCAGTTATCTTTTTGTTTTTCCGGAGAGCGGTTATAAGAGGAATCGTGATTTCAGCGGTTTCATGCCCCGTAATTGTCAGTTCGGTTATGTATTCCGTCAGGACTTTACCGGTTTCGATTCTTTTTGTCTTGCCGTAGCCCATGAGTTGTGTCACGGTCGTTTGAGTCTGAAACATATCTTTGATAATTCCTATGGTTTAAGCGAAGGGGATTTGGCTGAAAACCTAATGGATTACCGAGATGGAAGTCATCTGGCGAAATGGCAGTGGGATTTGATTCATGACCCGGGCGTGGTGGTGAGGATATTCGAGCGGGATAAGGATGTGGCGATACAGCCAAAGCAGGATACCATAGAAGGACATGCAAAAATAGTCATGTATAACGATGAAAAAGAATTTAAAGAAGATAGTTATCAATTAATTTCTGCACTTCCTTCTATGCCCAAATTATCTTTTAAGGCAGTAGGGAATAAAATCAAAGGTAAAGTAAAATTCCAACTTAAAATAGAGTATAGAAGAGATAACCGTTCTGATGAAGATTATTTTCCAAGCAAGGATAAGTTTGCGGAAGTGGATAGTGTTTGGGAAGTAGATTGGCAGAATAAGATTAGAGGCGGGAAAGCAACACTGTTATGCCATACTGATAATGGTAAAGATACATTGATTTTTTATATTCGCAGTACAAATCCGCCTGAAGAGGAAATAAAGAATTTTTTGCTACAACAAAATTATTCGGATGTTTGGTTTTTAACGCGTTTAATCCGTCAGGAATCCCAATACCATCAGTTTAATCCGGGAACAAAGTATGGTAATACATGGACGAGTAGTGTCGGGTGTCCTAATTGGGGAGCACCTCATGGTTGGGGTTTGATGCAATTGGATGTTTTGAATAGTTCTTGTGGAGAATTAAATAAGGATGGAAAATATCGTCCATCTGCGGAAGCTTTGTGGAATTGGAAAGAGAATTTGAAAAAAGGATATGCTTTTTTAACAGGAGAAAAGAAAGGAATAATTAATAATCAAATTATAGTATATGAAAAGAAATTAGATAAATGGTATGAGAAAAATTCAGCAGATTCAGTAGTAGGGTATAGTAATCAGATAGAGGGGCGAATTACTTTTATGCATGCTTCAAGTCCTCATTTCAATTTTGATTGGGGGGTATTAGATTCAGGGGTGCGTTCTTTTATGGAAGCTATGTGGATAAAATCGTATAATGGAAATAGTCGGGGACATTATTATGAATTGGTTGATTCGGATGATGAAGAATCAAGACCTTATTGGAGACTGAATCGCTTGAATAGTAATAATCATAATTATGTGGAAGCCGTTTGTAAACAAAGTGAATAATTAAAATCATAACACATGAAAACATTTTTGATATTAGTATCTACCTTTTTAGGTATCACCGTTTATGGACAACCAAAAGAAGATTTGTATCTTATTACTGGTCATCCTTTTAGCGAAACAGATGATTTGTTTGAATCTAATTTGTGGAGATATGACAGAGATTCCTCTGCCTTAATCCGGCAAATTCAATTGAGTACAGCAGACGAAGATTTAAGCAATATTAAAATATATGTAGAATTAGGCTATTTTACTTTGATGAAAAAAAATAGCTGGAAACAGGAACAAAGTTATGACAGCCTTTTGATATTTAATATTGACAGAATGGAATTAAAACGGAAGGCTGTGGGAAAAGCGGGTTACTACATTGTGGCACGTGCCAATAATTACTTGTTAAAATTATTAAACAATTTAATGGTAGCATTTGATTTAGTAAATTCAGATGACCGTTTATATAATAGCTATGAGATTGATAATTTAAAATATCGTGACAGTGTTGAGCTTCAATTATATAAAAATGTTTACTTGACCGGTTTTCTTGGAGGAGAAGTATTGGGAAACGATTTTATATTGGCTTATAGTCGGAAAGAAGATGGTTATTTGGAAATACTGGTGAGCGGAGACCGTTCAAAACGTCCTTGCTTCCCTTATGAATTACCAGAAAAATATAGATTTAATACCTATGCAAGGCAATTGGTATGTATTAATAACGATAATTACTTTTTGGTAAGTGGTAATGAACAAGCCGGAGTGAATAGTTTGGGTACCGTTCCTCTATTTATATATGACAAAAAAAACAAAGTGTGGAGTGACAAAACACTTTTGGGAACATTGCCTCGAATCCGCGGCTTTTCAGAATGGTTATGCGGTTATATCGGAGATAATGGTGAATCCTTGTTAAATAAACCTCTTCCCGGTTCATCTTTATGGAAAGATCGGGAAACAGGACTCTCACCTGCTCTCCGTTATGAAGGGATGTATACTCCTGGTATATTGTATTTTTATAATCCTTCAACAAAGGTTTATTTTGAGTTGCAGACGAATCAGGCAGACAGTGAAGTCGTTTTGATTCAAGATAACAAAGTGATTTATCGGGTTTATGACGAACTTTATGAAACCGAAATAGTTCGCGGGAAAAAGTTAGGAAAGTCTGTGCTTTTATTAAAATCGGATTACGTCCCAGATATACATTGGGCTTTTTATCGATGAATGAATATAAATATGAGACTGTAAATGAAATATTTGTTGCTAATCAGTCTACTTGTATCATTGCATGTGGGACATGCCCAGTCATTACAAAAGGATTACAATTTTTCTAATGTAGGTATGACCTTTCTTTCTGTAGTAACGGATGCACGAGCCGGAGGAATGGGGGAATTGGGGGTAGCCACCGCTCCGGACAATTATTCTCATCAACAAAATCCGTCAAAGTATGTTTTTGCAGATACGAAAACATCGGGTAAGGGAGGAATAAATATTTTTTATATCCCTTGGCTTCGGCGGTTGGTCAATGATATGAGTATTGCCGGCGGTTCGGGTTATTATCGGGTTACTCCCGAACAAAGCGTGAGTTTTTCCTTTCGGTATTTTTCAATGGGCGACCTGCATGAAACGGATGATAATTTACAGGCATTAGGAGACCGTTCACCTTATGAAATGGCTGTCGATGCCGCTTATGCTCGACAGTTAGGCCGGAATTTTTCCATGTCGATGACTTTTCGATTCGGAGTTTCTAATATTGTGAAAAAATACCGAAATGCACATGTTATAGCTGCCGATATTGCCGGCTATTACAATAAATCTCTGCATTTGGGGAAACATTCCGGCATGCTTTCCTTTGGATTTGCCTTGTCGAATATCGGGAATAAAATCAACTACGGAACGGATGAGCGGTTGTTTCTGCCGGCAGAGTTAAAACTGGGCTCCAATCTTGAAGTCCGGATACAAAATCTTCATTGCTTTTCAATAGGAATGGAAGGAGGGAAATATTTGGTATCCTTGCGGGAAGACGATCGTACGAATACGGTATTGCAATGCATAGGTGCCTCTTTTGCGTCAGGGGAAATAAACCGCTTGTTCTGGAAAGTGGGCGGAGAATATACTTTTAATGAACTTCTGGCATTCCGTACGGGATATTTTCATGAAGGCAAATCGGGCTTGCAGCGGGAATACGCTACATTCGGAGCCGGAATCCGTTTCATGAAAATACATCTTGACGCTTCTTACCTCATATCCGTGACATCCGGAAATCATCCGCTCGATAATTCCTTGCATTTGTCTGCCGGAATACATTTTTAATTAAAGGCTCAAGAACAGAAATAAATAAGAATAATAATAAAAAAGATGATGGTCTGAAACATTTCAGACTACCATCCAAAATTATGCTCTTTTGCCGTCTCCCGGCTTTGAGCAACTTATTTAGGGTATCTAGATCTTTGAGACGTTAGCAGTTTTATGGTATGCCAAGCGAGTACTATTATTAGTAAAACGGATAAAGTTGTATAGCATTACCTTTACTATTACGAAGATACGTATTCTCTCTCGGATTTCAAAAAAAATCAACATTTATTTTTCAAATGGCTTACATTTTGATTCCTTTAGTTCCGGAGTGTCCGGGCAAAGAACAGATTACAATTTTCCCCTTCTCTATCGTTGGATTGCCTGCCTGTTGCTGCACTGGGAGTTCTTCCGCCTGTACTGATTGCCCCTGTTGCTCCTCCACGTTCTCCTTTGGGACAATTTCCAGTGCGGGCGGTGCAAGTTCCAATTGGATTTTCCGGTCAAGGGCGGCAAGTTCGGACTTCAACTGCTTCAACTCGTCCTCCTTCCTCCATACCTTGCCCGCTATCTCCTGCAACTGCGGAATCTCTTTTTCCAACGTTTCGTTTTTGCCTCTGTACAGCTCTATCATGCCGGAAATTTTCTCCAGTGCATTCAGGAAATTTATTGCTGCAGCATGTGTATCCGCCATCGCTATATGACCGTTGTTGTAGCTGTACTTGTAGTTTCCCTCTATCACGAAACGGTTGTCCGTAAGTTCCAACCCGTCTTTCAGCATCCTCTCACTGACCACCTTGATGGGAAAGCCGTACAGTTCGCCGACGGTTTTATACAGTCCTCCCGTCGCGGCGTTCTTGGCAATTTCCTGCAAACGCTTACCAATGAACTTCTCGTCTGCGGACTCCAGTCTGTCCAACCTGATTAGGTTCAACCGGTTACCCTCCTTGTCCGTTTTGGCGGCGGCAAGGAACCTGTTCCAGTCCTCCGTCATGGCTTCGATGATGACCGCGTTGTTGCGCAGTTCTCCCATCTTGGATTCCAATTTGAATTCCGAATCGCGCTTGCCCTTATTGAATGACTTGCGTTCCCCCTCGAGCGAAGCAATGCGCTTCTCCAGCTTCGCCTTGTCGAGCAGGTCCGTATTGCCGGAGAGTATCGCCATGTACTCCGAGAAATTCATGCCCGATTTTTCATCCATCGCCCCCTCGTCAATGGTACGCGCACCCATCGCCCCGCTCTTCAACTGGCTGATAAAAGTCTGCTTGCAGTGCAGCAGATTAAACTTGTAGCTGTCGAGCGACTTTTCCACCGCGTAGATGATTACATCCACGTTGTTCCCGGCGAAATGTTTGGCAATCTCATTACCTGCCCTAACTCCGCGTCCGTCACGCTGTTGCAAGTCGGACGGTCGCCACGGCGTATCGAGATGATGGATAGCCACACACCGTTTCTGGGCGTTCACACCCGTTCCGAGCATAGAGGTAGAGCCGAACAGCACACGCACCGTCCCGGCGTTCATGGCGTCTATCACCGCCTTCCGCGCCTTGTCGGTCTTGCACTCCTGAATGAAGCGCACCTCGCTTGGCGGTATACCGTAGTCCTCCGTCAGTTTGCGCTTGATTTCCGAATAGACGTTCCACCCGTCGCCCGGCTGGTATGTCCCCAAATCAGAGAAAACGAACTGCGTGCCTTTCTGGGCGTCGTATTTTTGATAATACTCCGCGATCATCTTGGCACAGTGACTCGCTTTGTTGTCGGGATGATCTTCGTAATTCGGGTCTATCATGCGCATGTCGAGTGCCATTTTCCGGGCATAGTCCGTGGCGATGAGCATCTTCGCCTTTTCTTCCGTTTCCGAAAGCGGCAGCCTGCCCAACAAGGTGGCATCGCCCGTCTTGGCGAACTGCATCAGTTTCTGTATGAAGTCCTCCTGTTCCGGCGTGGGCGGTATATGGTGCAGTATCTCGTTCTTGGCAGGACGGTCAACGCCCACATCCTCCGCCGTGCGGTAGTCCGTGATTTCATTATAGAAGGCGGCAAGCTCCGGCACTTTGATGAAGTAGCGGAAACGCTCCTTCTGGACCACATTGTTCGTCACGTTAAATTCAAAATCCGTCGTCTTCTTGGCAAATATCGCCGCCCAAGCGTCGAAACACCTTATGTCCTGCCGTTCCAGCTCCTTCGGGCGCAGGTACTTGAACAGCAGGTACAATTCAGTCAGTGAGTTGCTGATAGTCGTGCCGGAGAGGAAGGTCGCACCCAAGTCTTTTCCTGTGCGCTCCTGTATGGTGCGTATGGCAAAGAGCATGTTAAGTGCCTTCTGGCTTCCCTCGCTGTTTCCCAATCCCGCCACACGGTCGTGGCGCGTGTTGAAAGTCAGATTCTTGAACTGGTGGCTCTCATCTATGAAGATGTGGTCGATGCCCATCTGCTTGAAATCCACCACGTCGTCCGTGCGTGACTTTATGGCGTGTTCCACCTTCTCCAGCTTCGCTTCAAGGTTGTGCTTGCGCTTCTCCAATCCTTTCAGCATCGCCCGCGACACGTTCTTTCCCTGCTGCCGTAGCACTTCGAGGTTTTCCTCCACCGTGTCAAGCTCCGCTTGCAGGATGCGCTGCTGCAACTCCGGTGACTGCGGTATCTTGCCGAACTGGTCGTGCGACATGATGACGCAATCGTAGTCGTTGTTCTTTATATTATTGAAGAAGCGCACACGGTTGGCGGTCGAAAAGTCCTTCTCCGAAGCGTACAGAATACGTGCGTTGGGATATGCCGCCTGATAGGTGGCTGCAATCTCCGCAACGTTGGCTTTCAGCCCGATAATCATCGGCTTGTGTGCCAAATTCAGACGCTTCATCTCATGCGCGGCGATGCACATTATCAGCGTCTTACCGGTTCCCACCTCGTGGTCGCAAATTCCGCCGCCGTTCTGTTTCAACATCCAGACGCAATCCATCTGTGAGGGATAGACGCTCTTGATACCCCGGCTTGCCAGCCCTTTCAGGTTGAGGTCGGGAAAAGTCTGGTGCGAGCCGTCATACTTCGGGCGCACAAAACAATTGAACTTGCGATTGTACATCGTCGTGAGCCGTTCCTTGAACTGCGGAGACTGTTCCTCCAGCCATTCTGCGAATCCGTTCCGGATTTCATCGATCTTGGCATTGGCAAGCTGGATGCCCTCACTGTCCCGCACCTTGATGTCATTGCCGTCCTCGTCCTTGCCGATGGATTTCATCATATCCGGACAGGTGTTGTGCAGGGCGTGTTTCAACAGGCTCATACCGTCGTAGTTTCGGTAGTATCCTTTCACACAGAATTCATTCCATATCTTAAGGTTTTTATAAGCACACGAAACCGAGAATTCATCCAGACTGGCGGAATAGGCGATTTTCACGTCCGTTTCGTAAAGGCGGCTCATGTAGGCGGAATAGATGCCTGTAGGGATCCAACGCTCTCCGAAGTTAAAGTCCAGCTCCTCGAAAGTGATTCTCTGCGGTTCGGCTTCTTTCAGTGCTTCGAGCGCCTGCTTCACCACCGGCTGCCGCTCGCTTTCAGAATTGTCGTTTAGCCATCCTTCAATGCGTTCCGCTTTCTCTATCACGTTGCCGGCGATGAAGCGGTCCTTTATTTCGTAACTGCCTGCGAGCGGGTTGTAGAAGATACGTCCCTGAAGGGCAGCGAGCAGTTCCTCCTCCGTAGTGTCGGTTATTGTCCGCATGTAGTCTAAATCGACCGTTCCGAATCTGTTTAATGAGGCAGACAAGGCTTCTTCGGGAGAACCGGCGATAACCTCGGACTCCATTGAGAAAGAAACAGGATGCTCGAAAATGTCCGCCTTGACGAACTTGCCTTCCTCACCCCGTTCCAGCGAGAGAATGTCGCGTCCACCAGCATCCATCATCACCAACTTCACGTTCTGTTTTGCATTGAGGTGGCCATAGCGCATCACGAACTCGTCGTAATGGGTGTTCAGGATGCCGCGTTGCTGCGTATTCTCTTCCCGCTTCTCTGCCTCATGGCGGTACAAACGCTCATAGGCGTCACGGAGCGACACGTACAGCAACGCCTTCTCTTTCTGATACCCTTGCAGGTCGAGTGGCTGGAAGGTCGCACCGTAGGGCGTGAGGTTTTTCAGGTAACCGAGGTTGCGGTCAGCGTCCGCCACCATAGAACCTTCCCGATGGTGCGGCTCGATAGTCTGATTATATGGACGGGGCGAAAGGTCGGGAGCTTCCTCCTGTTTCGGAGTCGGTTCGTATTCGGGAAAAAGGGTTGTTGCCACCCTTCTTGAATTATCTGTAAAGGGTATGGAGACAGTCTCCGGCTGTACCTCGGCATGCTGTATTTCCTCCTCTGACATTCTATGTACGGTTTTCACGTCCGGTTCCTCGTGACGTTCTTCCCGATGCCCCGCCGTCCGCTGTCGGAGTTCCGTACGTTGCTCCGGCGAGAGGGTCATCATCGTTTCATAGAAGCCGTTGACGGGCGGATTGCCGTTCCAATCCAGTGTGGCATACACGTCTTCTGAATTGTCCTGTCGCATTTCATTCTCCGGCTTCGTTTCCTTGATTTCCGCTACAGGTTTTATGGTCTCTACCGGTGGAACAGCTATAACTTGTGTCTTCGGTTTACTAATAACACGCTTTGCCGCACTTCCGTTTGTCGCTATTTTTTTCTTTGGGGTGGAAGTATCCTGTTTGCGAATTTCCTCGGACATTCCCCAAAGATCGAACAGGGAAAACTGTACACCTTCCGGATATTCCGGTCGGTGCGTTTCCGCTTCCGGCTTCTCTTCCGCCGGTTGAGGTTTTACGGCTTGAATGTCCGACGCCCGTGCCGGAGAAAGCGTTTCCGGCTCCACACCGGGACGTTCCATTTCCGCTTCAACGGCAGGGCGTTCCTCTGCTTGACGGACTGCTCCCGAATACAAACGCATGGACAGACGGGCATGGCAATCCTCGTCAAGCATACGGTGCAGGTCTTCAGCAATGCCTGCAATCTTGCCCTCGTGCAGGTAGACCATGGCGGGCTTGCCGTAAGGATCGGTACCGACTTTGGCAGTCGTATGCACGATATGTTCGGAGTGACGCTTAAAATAGGCGTTGTCCGTCAGGTTGGTTCCGACATCCGTCTGTATCATTGTCATCAGATGTTCGTCCGGTGTCAGCTCCGTCTTACCCCGATTCTTTTGCAGGACGATCAGGTCGCTGCCTACCTCCGTTCCCGCATTATCCGTGAACAGGTTATTAGGCAGACGGATAGCCGACACCAAATCCGCCTGCCGGAATAGTTCTTTACGCACAGATACCTTAGTGCTGTTCAATACCCCCTGAGAGGTAATGAAAGCCACGATGCCGCCGTCACGGACAGCATCCACTCCTTTGAGGAAAAAATAGTTATGGATGGCTTGCTGCGATGAGCGTCTGCCAAATGACCTGCTGTTCTGGAACACCGGATCGAACACGGCAATGTCGCCGAAGGGGATATTGGAGATTGCCAGGTCGAAATAGTCCATGAACGGCGCTTCTATCTTCTCAAAACCCTGTATCCTGACTTTTCGGTCGGGATGCAGGTGTTTCAGTATTCTGCCTGTCATCAGGTCCTTCTCGAACGCCATAACGTCCGCGTCCGGGTTGTTTTCCAGCACGGCGTCAACGAATGCTCCCGCCCCGGCGGAAGGTTCCAACACGTGATCGGGGCATATGCCGTATTCGTGCAGGACGCCCGCAATGGTGGCGGTTATCTCCGGTGGGGTGTAAAAGGCGGTCAGCACGGACTGTTTCAAGGAGTCTAGGTACCGCTTGTACTCCATATCGTCCCGGCTGTTTTCCCGTATCAGCTTGTGTAACTCCACGGTCGGGGCAAACAAATCGAGGTCTGATTTCGCCCAATGGACGGCATCCGTCAGCTCCCGAGCAGGATTCAGGATACATTTCAATCCGCCGAAACCGCAATACTTTTGAAGTATGGCACGTTCTTCGGTGGTTGCCGCTCTCTGTTCCCGTTCAAGAGTGAATACCGTCCGTATCGCCTCAATATTGTCCTGTAGTCTTTGTTTGCGATTAAACGCCATGCTCTTCGAGATAAAAGGCGATACTTCCCGTCAGTTCGGTGTAAAGCCGGTTATAATCCGGCGACAGGGCGAAATTGTCATCGGACAGGTCATAAACGGAGAAATTGTTACCGACAAGTGGTAACAGTTTTTCGATAAAGGCATCGCGATTTTTTTCCGCTATCTCTTCGTGGAATTCATTTTCCACCACTTCGCGGAGAATGGAATATTTGGAATGGCGCAGTCTTTCCAACAGCGTATTCATCGCCAATTCCTGCGCTCCCTCGGAGGGATAGCCATCGAGTCGAGCCCGCTCGTACGTTTCGGCAGCACGGTCGGCGCGTTCCCGAATAAAGGATTCGTCAGTAGCTTGCTCAAACTTATTCGTGCGAAGGTACTCCAGCAGATACAGACCATAATAGGAAAAGTCGCTCTGACTGTCGTTTTTCTTCTTGTTGTTCATTACTTTGAATTTAGTGGATTGATAATAATCGGGATAATTCATCGAAAGGAGAAAGAAAAGGCACTCGGTATCCCTCCGAGTGCCACCACTAAATCCAAAGTAAAATCAGTGTCCTGTGAACAAGAACGATTTACTCTAAATCAGTGGCTAAATTACGGATTATTTCTTTTTTTGCGTATGAGCAAGTGCTTTTTTCTTTTCCGGGAAAATGAAGAGGGTATTAAAGTCGTTGTCAAAAGCGACTACCGCTTCAAAGTTTTTTCCTTGTTTGCTTTTAAAGCCCTTGAGCAGTTCCGTTTTCCCTTTCGTCAATAAGTCGGTGATTTCCGATTCGGAAAGCTGCCGTCCGGCTTTCTGTCTGAATACGGGTAATCCGCAATCCGGATTATCACAGCGTACTACCTTACTGAAGAATTGCATTTTTCCTGTCCGGCATTTCGGGCACGGGCACGCCGACTCCTTATGACTGAAGAGTTTTTCCGAAGCAAGAAGTTCGGAGGTAATCTGTCGGGTATATACCTCTACGGCTTCCCGGAAAGTATCGGGGGACATTTCTCCCTGCTCTATTTTTGCCAGGGCGGATTCCCATTCTCCGGTAAAGGCGACATCGGCGATACGCATATCTTTGACCACCGAATAAAGGGCCAGTCCCTTTTCCGTGGGAACAAGCGATTTTTGCCTGCGTTCCATGTATCCGCGTGAAAGAAGGGTTTCAATGATGGAGGCACGGGTCGCAGGGGTTCCGATACCGCAATCTTTAAGGGATTGACGCAATTCTTCATCCTCTATTTCCCTGCCGCAGTTTTCCATGGCTGAGAGAAGGGATGCTTCCGTATGGAGCGGCTTCGGTTTGGTTTTCCCGTCCGTCATGGATACCGCCTGCAAAGGCAATGCATCGCCCTTTTTCCAGTCGGGCAAAGCGGATTCCTTTTTCTCTTCACCGGATACAAGGCGCCACCCCTGTTGCTTAACCACACAACCTTTCCCGGTAAAAGTCCCTCCGGCGCATTCCACCGTAACGACAGTCACATCCTTGATGCACTCTTTCGAAAAGGCTTCCAACATCCGAACAGCTATCAGGTCATACAGTTTCATCTCTTCTTTAGAGAGGGATACCGGTGTCTCTCCTATAACAAGCAAGGCATGGTGGTCGGTCACGCCCGTGTCGCTTACACTTCGGCGGGATAATATTTTCAAGTCAGGAATGCAAGTGACAAAGCGCGGACGTTTTTTCAGGAATTGCAGAAGACGGGGAATTTCTGCAAATACATCCTCGCTGATATAACGGCTGCCTGTACGTGGATAGGTAATGAGTCCCTTTTCGTATAAACTTTGGGCAAGAGCCAAAGTTTGGTCAGCCGTATAGCCGTATCGGGTATTCGCTTCTTTCTGTAATGTGGTAAGATCGTAAAGAAGCGGCGTCTCTTCCGTCTTTTGTTTCCGCTCTATATGGGTGACGATAGCTGAAGAACAGGTCTGCAGTTTTTGATACAATTCTTCCGCTGCCGTTTTTTGTCCCCATTTCTCAACAGAAGAGAAGGTCGCTTTTTCACCTTCCAGACCGTCCGTTCCGATGTGCAGTTGCCAGAAATCTTCCGACTGGAAGCGTCTGTTTTCCCAATACCGTTGACATACCATCGCCAAAGTAGGCGTCTGAACCCGTCCGATGGAATAGGTTCCGCGACCGGCAGCCAGCGTCATGGACTGGGTCCCGTTGATACCGATAAGGTAGTCCGCTTCACTGCGGGCTTTAGCGGCATGATAAAGATTGTCATAGGTAATACCAGCTTTCAGATTATCCAGCCCTTCCCGAATGGCTTTTTCGGTCAGGGAGCTGATCCACAGGCGGTCGAACGGGATATTGCAACCGAGATAATGGTACAGGTATCGGAATATCAGTTCACCTTCCCTACCTGCATCGGTAGCGATGATAATCCGTTCGCTTTGATTGAAAAGTCCGGCAATCAGCCGGATCTGTTTCACGACGCTACTGTCGGGCTTGTAGCCTTTCTCCGTTTTTACTTGCCGGGGAACGAGAATGAAGGGATCCGGAATAAACGGCAGGCTTTCTCGGTTGAAACCGCGGACTCCGTAATTTTCAGGAAGAGCCGTTTGGACAAGGTGCCCGTAGGCCCACGTAACGGCATAACCGTTACCGGAAAAGTATCCTTCTTCTTTTTTTGTGGCTCCCACTATGCGGGCGATTTCTTTCGCTACGCTGGGTTTTTCTGCAAGAATTGTTTTCATGATATAGTAATTTACATTGGATTTTGTGGTTGTTTGTCGTATATTTTTACTTTTTCATGCATGATCTGCCATGCATCCGTTGTTTAAGCAGAATCCCGGGAGGGCCTCTGTCGAAGACCAACGCGCATGATGCCGATAATCAAAACGACCGGAAAGAGTGCAAGCGATCGAAGCATAGCATCACATTTTTATTCCTTTGGATTTTCTATGTGTTTGGTTTTCCCCACGTACCTGCTGTTCTTGTTGGCGTGTATCGGCTGGAGCGGTTTGACCTTTCTTTAAAGGATCCGTTATGTGTTTGGTCGCCTCGTTTGTTTTTCCTTCGTTGTTGACGGCTATCTGCGTACGACTGTCGTTGGAGGGAGCGATAACCTGGGACTGGTCTGGATTTTTGAGGGAGGCAAAAGGACGGCCTTTGGCACGGTCGAATTTCACATAAAGGGTGCAGGCATTGCCTTCTTTATCCGTGGCGTTTTCCAGTCGGACAGTTTTCCCGGCGACATAATCCGCTTTCTGACTTTCTGTGAATTGAACGTCTTTCCATTTGCTGATGGGACGGATATTCCCGTCTGCATCCGTCCAGGAATTGCGCCGTCTAGTTTCTCCCGCGGTTTCTTTGGCCTGTTCCCTGTTTTCCTGTGAGACATGGGGCGACCTGCCTGTTCCCGGAACGAATTCTACCCCGCGTTGTTCGACATTGACCTGTAAGGTCGTAAGGAATTTACACCCGTCACTGCGTTCTATGAGTTTGTTTTTTAACGGCAGGCCCGCTTTGAGTATGTCTCGCTCGTCGGGAGTAAGGGCGGTTTTACCGATTTTTTCCGGAATACGGAGTTTATCGACTGCCAGATCGGTTATTTCATTCGTTTGTCGGTCCAGGCTGATTACGGAGGGAATGAGTTCGCCCGTCCTTTTATCGACAAGGTCCACGACACGACCGAGATTTCCTGTCTCTTTCAGGTTTCTCTTATCTTCCGCAGAAAATTTGTGGCCTTTGTATTCGTCGAGCCGTTGTTCTTTCCGGATAAAGTGCGGAACGAGCCGGATGTCTCCGTTTCGGTCCTGACGGAAAGAAAGGCGGGCTTCCAGTTCGAAGGTTTCACCGCCGAAGGTGGGCGTCACTTTCACTAAATCGGATTTTCCGTAATGAAGCATTTTCTGGAGGCCTCCCGAGTTTTCAAGGACGTCCCGTTTGATTCCCCATTGTTCTTCCAGTTCCTGCCAACGGATTTTTTCTTCATCTATGGGATAGGAGGATTGTTGTTTGATGTTTTCTGAGGTTTCCGACTTTTCCGATGGCTGTTGTCCTTCCTGAGAAGTCGTCTGTTCTGCCGGCACTTTCTTTCCATAGGAAGAAGTGTCTATTTTATGCGGAGCCAGAAGTTCCCGGTTGGCATCGGGATCTTTCAGCAACTCCTTCATTACGTTAAGCAGTTTGTCCGCCTGCTCTGCGGCTATGCGGTAGAAGCCGAAACGCTTGGGTTCTTTGCATTGACGGAAGAAGTTCATGAAGAAGTTGTCGAGCGCGTCGCCGTGACGGTCGAACTTCAGAAAATCTCCGGTGTTTTCCGGCTTGGCGGGAACGCGTCTGGGAGTACCGTTAGCAGTCAGACCGGATACGACACCCAGTTCCCCCGTTTTTTCATCGCGGACAAGCAGTATGTCCTGTTCTTTTTTGTTTTCCATAGGATAAGGATTTAAAGTTTATTATTCTGTTTATTTAAGACGGGCTGCACAAGCCTCGATGTTCTCTTTTGAAAGTCCTGGAGATGCCGGACAAGGAATTGCAATACGTCGGATTCCTTGTAGTAGGTTTTCTGGCGCAGCATGATGTAAGGAAGCAATCCCAGGCTGCGGTAACGTTGCAGGGAACGTTTGCTGAGCCGAAGCATGACACACAGGTCCTGATTATCGAAAATACGTTCTCCGCCAGGAAGTTTCAATTCTTTAGAGGTAGGTGAAGGTGCTTCTTTTCCCATACATGTATGCTGGAAGATAGCGGAAAGTATCCGCCCGTGCTGGTCCAGACACGCCCGAATTTGCATCAATTGCCGCTCAATTTTTTCTGTCTCGTGGTTCATGGCGGGATGATTGGGTGAAGCGATAGTTTTTATAAAGGTCGTCCAGAGTTTGCGGGGAACAGGTGATGGCTCGACGAGTGATGCACTCCTCTATGTCGGAGAGGCGGTAAAGACACCTGCGGCGTAAGACCGTATAAGGGATGACCTGCTCCTTCCGCATACGCTGGAGGGTTCGGGTACTGATTTTGAGAAGATCGGCCAGTTCCTCGCTGGTAAGCCAGATTTCCTGTTTTTGTTGTGGGGAGGCCTCCTTGTGGAAGACGTAATCGGCAATCTGGTTGATTTTATTGACCAGTTCCTGATAAGCCGGATGGTCAAAAGTGATTAGTTCCATCTTTACTGCATTTGATTATTGTGCGGTAAAAATGAGACTTTGCAAATAAGGAAATTCCATAGTCGGTAATGACTAGGGAATGTTTTTTATAGTTTAAGCATTTTTAAAAACAGATAAAATAAAAGTCAAGTTCAAATCTTCTATTTTAGACCTCATCCCCGATGAACAACCTTATACTTTTTAAAGGATGAACTCTATATGGTCACTTTCCTCCGTTTTTAAGGGGTTAGTTTTACCGTTTTTTCCAATAATCTATTAAAAATAAGTAAGTTTTTTCATCTCTATAAATTAAAAAATACGCCAAAGAGCAAAGAATAGATATTGCCCATTCTCCGCTCTTTATAAGAAAAAGTTTTCGTGGGTTCTGCATCATATCAACCGCCGAGGATGCTTATTCTGGAGAATCTCACGTTGCTTATGAGTATTGACATGGGTATAAATCTGAGTAATTGTTATTGAACTATGCCCCAACAAACTCTGAATATATTTTATATCAACATCCTCTTCCAATAATAACGTAGCAAACGTGTGCCGAAAAGTATGAGGGGTTACATGTTTCTCTATCCCTGTCTCCATAATTATTCGACGAATGATTTGACGCACCGATTGAGTAGACAGAGCATGATATAAGCGGTTAGTAAAGAAAGGAGCCTCCAGATTAAACCCTTCCCCTCTCAGGTCTACCCAATGCTTCAAAGCCAATAATGTTTCTGGTTGACATATATTGATAAGACGTTCCTTGTTACCTTTACCAATTATCCGGACGATACCATTAGCCATATCAATATCTTTATTGCAAAGGCTGCATAATTCACTTACCCGTATCCCGGAAGCAAACAACAACTCGACCACGGCTATATTACGAATGTCAGCCCGATAGGAACTAGTTCCCTGGCGACCCGTTAGCAAGGATTTCCTATAAAGATAGGATAAAATTGTACGCACCTCATCGATTGTCATTACTGTCGGCAAACGTATAGGCTCTTTTATCTTGATTTGCATTTTTCGCATCGGATTGATATAAGCGTCATACTCACATTCAAAATAATTCAGCATGGCACGCAAAGATGCCAACTTACGCCTTATCGTTTTATGCTGAAAACAGGATATATGCTGCAGATAAGTTTTTAAGGTAATCTTTGACAACTCAAACAAGTCAAGCGTCTCCCCTACATGAGCAGAAAACTGTTTTAAATCTGTTGCATAAGCAGTTATCGTCTTCTCATTTAAACTCTTCTCAAAACGGCAATGCCATAAGAATTCAGAAATTGCTACTCTAATCTCTTTTATTTCATGTTCCATACTTAAAGATTTTAATTCCCCAAGTATAGAAATTTTATCCCCTTCCGACCATTCTGAACCATTGATAACTTGAAATTATGGATAATTTATTTATTGATACCGAAAAAGTTAGAGATTTGTATAATCATATGACAGATATTTGGCCAAAGTCTGATGTATGGTATAATTATACTCATTCACAAATTATTAGGTATATTAAAGATTTTATATCATCTAATATTTGTAATAAAGATGATAAAATAATAAATATAGGTTCTGCCGGTAATGAATATAATTTTCCAGGAAATCATTTTCATGTTGATATTGCAGAAGAAAGAATTAAACACTGCGCTCGCCATTTTGTTGCTACTGCCGAAAAATTACCTTTTCCCAACAATTTTTTTGATAGAGGATTATGTGTCGGTTCTGTTATTAACTATTGTGATCCAATGTTGGTGATTTCGGAAATTAGTCGGGTTTTAAAACCCAATGGAACGCTTATTCTTGATTTTGAACAGAGTCGAAGTTATCAATTTATTGGAAAATCATATAATACCAGCGCTCAATTGATAGAATCATTTAATAGTGGAAATAAGGATATCATCTGGGTATTTTCTGAACGTCATATTATTTCTATGTGTAGAACATATGGTTTAGAAGTTTCTAAATTAAAATATTTTCATTTATTTACCCCTTTAGTATATCGTATTTGTAAAAAGGAAGGATTTGCCGCCAAATTTTGTTTTATGGACAAATTCTTGAATAAAATTCCACATCTCAAGAAAATATCATGTAATATTATTTTAACAGTTCATAAACCTTTGAAAATATAGGTATTTTTTTTAGTACATTCAATGTATTGCGATCCAATATAATTAAAAGCAATAAGAATATCATAACAACCAATCCTCCAGTAAAAACCATAACCCTAGGTTCATAATCTAAAATCTTTAATACAAATAGAATCCCCATAATAATAGCAACAATAATCAATACACTTATTAATGCAAAAACAAAATTGCTATTCTTTTTAATTGGAACAATTATTCCAGATCCATTTGAAGAATATTTAAATGGATAAC
>CAJUQA010000028.1 GCA_910588375.1 uncultured Odoribacter sp. | reverse complement strand
CAACGCTATCGTCCAGGCAAACTTCACGGCTGCCGCTCATAATCAAACTTCCAGGTGCATTGTACTGCACTTCCGCCACAGGCAAACTCTGAGTACGGACACATCCAGACGCATCTCTCAAATAAGTAATGCTATACTTTCCTGACTGTCTCACTTTCATGGTATCCTTCCGTTGTTGGATTCCCGATACCGTATGCAGTGATTTATCAGGCCACTCCATCTTATATTCCCAAGGCAAGGCGCCGGCAAACAATTCCATTTCAAGCATCGCAGTATCTTCCGCACATATTTTCTGGTCCATCGGAGAAATCAAGACCTGAGGCATCGGCAATACCCGCAATAACATCGTATTACTCGTATCCTTTCCACACTGATTTTCTACATAACAAATAATCCGGCAACTATCATACTCCAAGCCGATATTCTTAAGATTTAACTCAGATGTCGACGCAAATGCCTCATTCCTATTCACAATCTCCTGCTCGGTACCGTCTTTTTTCCGAATCACCCAAGTATATTTCAATCCGCCACCCGTTGCGCTCAGTGTTTTAATATAAGACAGCCCTTCGCAAACGGAATCCACAGCCGGCAACATATCTTTAATGACAGGAACCGTGTCTATTCTTATCCAGGAAGTTTCCGTCGTAAAGTCCGTTTCACAACGATTATATACTTTACAGTAATAATATCCCGTACCGGTTGTACACAAGCGAATCGCCAACGTATCGGAATCATTTTCCACACTGATACGATTCGTATCCTGCTCATTGACCCGGTAGAACCACTTAAACTGTGCAAACATGGAGGCATCCACATTCAAACGCAATACGGTATCAGTAGCACAATCCGCACAAGCGGAAATCATTCTCGGCAGCGGATCGGTTTCTATCTTCTGAGGCACATGGATAACAAAATCCTGTTCTCCCGCCGAGCATTTGTTACTGTAAACCACCCGATAAGTTAAAGGAGAAGCCGTTCCCATAGGACCTACCCGGAATGAACTTTCGGACGACACAATCGTGCTCATATCCGGCGTCTGGTACCAATGGTAACTTACCCGCTTGGCAGGCTCCGTAGTGAGGAACAAGGTTTCATACTCTTCGGGACAACGCAGCATAATCTTATCGCTCATGGCTTTAATCTGTATGCTGTCATCCACCAACACCTGCCCTACATTTATCGATGCCGTTCCGCATTTATTCCGAGCTCTCACGGCATACAATCCTTCATCAGCCGTCGTTACCGGATATAAAGTGTAAAGACTTCCGGTATCTCCGGTCAGCTGGCCGTTAAATTCCCATTCTATACTTACTCCCGCACCGGGATGCACTTCCATAATATAGGAACTCAAACCATTACAGAGCAATGTATCCCCTCCGGCCACAATGGTCACATCCGGAACGCTTCCCATCTTTACCTCACACGTGTCATACACGACATTACAATTATTTCCGTTCCAGGCTTTACAAACATATTTCCCCACTTTGGTCGTATCGAAATCCACAATCTCATAGGTGCTCTTCAGACTTAACCAGTCTTCTTCCGTCTCATCCGCCCGGTACCACACAAAATACTGCGCATTTGCAAAGGCCGAAGCCAATAATACACTCTTTTGCTGTGGATTACAAACAATAATCGGTTCCATCTTTTTCTTCACCGATACCAACGGATAAATAGTCAGTTTCACCATCTGATTCTCCGCTGTTCCACAGGTATTCGATATGCTGCAATAGTAATACCCCGGATCACTCATCGTATTCAAGGAACGGATATTGTAATAAGCTTTATTTTCTCCGACCAATGCCGTTCCGTTATGATACCATTGATAATGCTCGCCGCAACCGGAAGTGGTCACACTGAACTGGACACTATCCTTTTCACAAACAGCAATATCTTCATTCGGTTCTTGCGCCAACACTTCTATCCTTTCCTCCGCCACAATAGTATCCGTCCCATTCATTTGTTTCATGCAATTGGTAAGAGTATCACGCGCCATTATCGCATATACGGCTCCACCCCGGGGAGGATACCCCAAATGACGGCACAACTCGCCTTCCAGTCCTCTCCATTCCAAAGGACCGCCTGTACCCATCTGCTGCATTCCGAGGGAAACACCGTCCCGATAGATTTCATACTCAACTCCAATCTGACTGCTGCTCAATTGTATGATACCCTTATCCGGATCATTGCTTAACGAACAATACCTGTTTACCACTGATATTACATCATAGCGACGTACCGTATCCGCCCGAAGAATACGCACCGGACTGAATGAATTTTCACAACCGGAAAGCAGATTCTCCGCCCTTACCATATACAAGCCCGTATCCCGTACTTCTTTCGGGAAACGGAATTCACCGCCCGTTCCGTCTTTGCTCACAATATCTTCCCGGGGAGACAAACGATACAAAGTATAGGTAACTCCCTTTTCACTTCCGCTCAAAGAGAAATAAGTTCCCGTTCCATTTCCGTCAGCACACAAATATTTTCCGTTGCTACTGATCAAATCATAATCGAGAGGCAGCTTATCCTCTATCACATGAATCCGTTTTACTTCACTACACCCGGCAGCCGTATCAGTTGCCATAACTCTGTAATAACCTACGGAATCCGCCTGTACGGAGAATGTAAATTCGGTATGGTCCCCGTTCCCGTAACGGACATCCAGCGGAACAATCCCGTTGGGTGAATAGAGTTCATATAAAACCGTACTGTCTGTCGGATAAGCGACCGTCACGTCCACTCCTGTAGAAAACTCACAGTAATGCAATTCCGTCTCAACATCCAAATGCGGAAGAGGATGTACTTCAACCACCACCGTATCGTTCATCAATGTTTCACACTCCCCGACTTTTCCTACCACCTGGTATTTCCCGCTCTGAGAAACACAGGCCACTTTCAGACGTCCGCCCGTTGTGGTATAGGAAGAAGTTCCTAAGGTAGCACCGTTTCTTTTCAAGAAATATTCTATACCTATTTCACTGTTTTCCAAATACAAACAAGTATCCGTTCCCTGACAAATATGAACCACTTCACCCGGGTTCTCCAAGTCATAGGCAATGGCAGGAGTACTCATATTGTAAACTCCCGGCATCTCTTTCCGGCATTTACTGGTAGGATGTACAGCTATTACCGTATACCGTCCGATACTGTCCTGTTTATTGAAACACAACTCTCCGGGTCGTGAAGCCGTCAGACTATCCAATACGGTACGACCATTGACATACAAATAATAACTTACATTATTCTCCCGGGAGGCCAAACACAACTGTATACTATCATTTATACCGCCGGCAAGACATTTGTCACTTCCCTGCACTTGAACATCCGCAGGCAACAAGGCCGGCGCGACAATCACCTTATCCATCATCTTCCGACATCCGTTCTTCTCTGCCCACACTTCATATTGTCCGGCAGCACCGAATGTTCCCAAAGAAAGAGTTCCTCCTCCTGCACTTCCGGTAACCAATGCCTTTACCCGGCCGGATCCGTCCACCACCGTGTAAACCACTCCTTCTTCACTTCCCGACAACACAATATCAAATGTTTTTCCTTCACACAAACTAAAGTTCTTGTTCAAAATCGTATAGACTTTGGGCGACGGTTTCCCGATAACATTCACCGTATCCAGATTTACCGTTTCTCCACAATCATTATAAGCCCTCAGTATGTATTTTCCTTCTCCGACGCCCCACATCAGCATACGTCCTCCGACTATGGTATCGAAATCACACAATTCGCTCCGCAGATAATATTTCCAGCCGGCAACGGAACAATTATAACGCAAAGTAACTTTATCGCCACTTCCCTGACAAACCTCTCCTATTACCTGCAACGAATCCTTACAATCTAACGGAGGCGTAATCACAATACTGTCGTTCATAAATACCCCGCAAAGGCTGTTGCGTTTCTCTGCATAAATCTTATAGACTCCGGCCTGTGTCAAATGTCCGAATGCCACCGGATTTATTCCGTCTCCGACCTGAGATACAGTCTGTCTTATACCATCCTTATACAGATAATAAACCACACTGTCTTTATCCGCTTCGCTTCTATGATAAGTATAAATCGTATCCAATACACCCTGTTTCCCGCAATCGACCACTACATCCAATACCTGAGGACGTCTCACAGCCCGGATGGATGTTTCCATCGTATCGATACACCCTGTCTGCTTATTCTCTGCGATTATTTTATAATTGCCGGCAGGTCTGTTAGCGAATAATCCGTTCCCCGGTCCCTCCAGTGTATCCAATTCCATTCCGTTACTCAAACGATAAATCGTTCCGGTCAGCATCCCCCGCAGCCCGATCCGGCAACTGTCACTCTCCGGAACATCATTATAATCATAACAATAGAAGCAACTGTCGATAACCACCGGCTGAGGCTGAGGAGCAATTGTTATCAATGTATCCAAATAGGTCCCGCAATCCTGATGAACATCCCGCACATATATCTCATATCTTCCGGCCTCGGTCAAAGGTTTAGGGAATGTCACTGTCATTCCCTCCTGTCCTGTAACAGTATCCAGTCCTACCAAACTGCCTTGTTTACGAAGAATATACCACTTATCTTTTTGTGAATCGTGGACATTAACAAAATAGCTTCCACCTGCACACAGCACAGAACCTCCCGTCAGTTCCACCTTCAGGGAATCTGCCGGCAAAGGAATTTCTTTCACTTCAAACACGGAATCTATCCGGCATCCGCCTAAATATCCCGGCCGCTCTTTTCTGAAAATGAATGTATCCTGCAATAAATTGTCCGGAAAGACCCGGTTAGGCCGCTGAATAGTCATTAAAACATTGCCGTCTTTATCCAGAATACTATAATCGACTCCAACCCGGGTGCCGGAAAGGGTAAGAGTTACCCCCTGCGCATCTCCGAACTTCTCCTCACAATAGTAGAAATCACCGATAATACTGTCGGTACCGACTCCTTCCCGTATCGTATCGCAGACACTCAGACTTTCACACCCTATCAGGGTATCCTTGACCGTCACACAATATATACCCACAGGAAGATTTATGAACGTCGTATCGCCCGCAAAATGTTGCAACGTACCCACAGAAGAGATACCTTGAATGACATATTCCAAACTATCCTGCAAACCGGACAATTTTATCCAGCCTTTGCCGGCTTCTATACAGTCGGCCGCTTCCATCTGTACAGGAGCAGGAGCAGGAAGAGCCCGAACGGTATATAAATCCCCGTTCTCAAAACAATTTCCTTTCGCTGCCTGCGGATAATATGTTCCGGGCTTCACGCCGTTAAAAATCACACTGTCATGCCTTACCGTTCCTTGTACAGTGAAAGCATGGGCAGCCGTATCATAAAGCGAATACTTCACGCCGGATTCGGCAAAAGGCATAAACAAAATGCCTTTATCATTCTGACACAATTGTTTTACCCCATCCAACGGCCAAATCTGCGGCAAAGAATCTATCCTTACGGAATCCTTCAATACCGAACTACACATCCCCCGCTCTGCAAATACGCTGTAATTTCCGGCTTTGCCGCTGGTAAAATGCCACTCAATCCCAGTAGCAGTCACTACCGGCGTTTCGGTCACAGGTATTCCGTTAAAGCGCAAGGTATAATTCACATCCGGTTCCCGCGGATCAATCTTCAATACAAATACACTATCAATACATCCATTCCCCACCAATTGAAGTTTCAACGAATCTTCAGGCAAAGGAATCATATGAATCCGTATCGAATCCATTACCGCCGGACAGGGTTCGGAACTCATCAACCGATAAAGACCATCTGTAAAATAAGATGAGATATCTACCGGGAAACCATTTCCATGAATCACCACAGAAGGAATCACATCCACCCATTTACTGCTGTCAGCACAGTTCGTATCAACCTGCCATTTTTGCACATAATAAATCACTCCGTGCTCCGTAGAATCCAATTTCAGTTTTACACCGAAATCTCCCTCACAATACAATGTATCTCCTATCAGATGGTGTATATCAGGTGTCTCACGGATAAGCACTTCCGCTTTTTCATTTTCGCATGTTGTCACCGAATTGACAGCCTTCACAGAATAATGTCCGAGTTCACAATAGTTACCGAACGACAACCGTCCCACAGAAGAGGTCTTGAAATGAGCAGAGGATTGTCCACCATTCAAACTATCCAGTATCAAATAATAATCTACCCCCGGAATTGCCTGTGTAATTGCGATTTCCACCGGACAATCCATAGCACAATGCGCCCCTTGATTCACCAGCGTACCGATAGGCGGAAGAGTGTCGGCAACAATCTTCACCACACCATTCATCGTATCCCGGCAAGCTCCGATTTCGGCTACCACCATATATTCTCCTGCCGTGTAGCGGCCAGCAAACAACACGCTATCCTGTCCGGCTTCCGCCGT
The DNA here is from genome assembly GCA_910588375.1 of uncultured Odoribacter sp. GTDB lineage: Bacteria > Bacteroidota > Bacteroidia > Bacteroidales > Marinifilaceae > Culturomica. Next base: position 18,163 of record CAJUQA010000028.1, on the reverse strand, counting down.
TATGGCTGCAATGTCCGTTCCCGGGAGTTTTTTCAGACGATAGGTCACTCCTTGTTGAGCCCCATCGACAACAATCGTATCCCTGATTACATCATTACCGCAATAATTCCAGCCTCCTTTCACATCAAACCTGGTCGGAGCCACACGTATCTCCACCGTCTGATCCATGACTGCCTGACAGGTTATTTTTCCGTCCGAAGAAATATGTTCTGCCACAATCCGCAAATACCCCGGGAACTGAGCGGCATTCAATAAAGAAAAAGTTATTTTTCCATCACTGCCGTAAGTCGGTGTCAGACCTACATAATTATAAGTCAAACCGTCGGCAGAGTATTCCAACGAATAACTGTTACCAGATTCGCTGTTTTTCAACACAATCTGCTCCGGAGTACCGGGAGTTACACAACGGCTGTACAACGGTTCCAAAGTATCAATACGGGGTGTCGTTCCCATAACAACATATACCGAATCCCTGATTTTCTGTTGTCCGCTCTGAATATCTAACCAGATATATCCTTCGGAAGAAGGTGTATAAGTCAACTTATCACCATGCCCTAAATTAGCATTATTCAAATCACTCCATGTATAGACGAAAAAGCCCTGTCCGCCTGTAGCATAAGCACATAATTCAAGATCATTGCCTTCACATACTGCCACAGTATCCACCGAAGTCAAACAATCCTCTTCACGGATTTCTCCCTTCAACTCGCCTCCTATCCGAACCACTTTAACAGAAGTCACCACTTTACATCCACTGGCATCGGTCACCGATACCAGAAAATTTTCAGACTCCCAGGTACAGGGTTTTGTCTTCGGATTCTGAACATGTAACGAATCTGCCAGATACCCATTATCCGTCCATTCAACGACAGGAGTTCCTTCCGCATTTTGTATCACAATGTTCAATTGGGCCACTTGTCCATATTCAACATATACGACGGCCGGATCGGGATATACTTCCAGACGGCTCATTCTGACCTCCACGGTATCCAACATGGGAACACTGCAATGTTCCGGTGTCGTATCCGTTGCTACAACATAATACTTATGCTCTTCCAACGGCACATCCAACTTTATTTCCCCACCGACACCCATCGTATCTTTCACAATCACACCGGGAAGATACCTGAAACTATATTTGACGCCTTCTTCACTGTCCTGTAAATCCAACCTATGAGGTCCCGGCTCATCCTTACAATAAATCCGGGCACCCACCAACGGAAAACGCTGAGGCAACTCTTGGATTTTCACTTCCTGACGTCCGAAATCACGGGAACATCCCCATTTATTCATCACCCGGATATTATAAATACCCTCTTCTATTCCCTCCCATTTCAACGGTTCACTGTGTTTCGGCGGATTCATCAACTGTCCGTTTTTCCACAAAGTATAACTGCTGCCACTTTCAAAACAATCATAGGTCAATACAACATCACTCTGGCTTCCCCGGCAATACACACTATCATCGTTCCATACACCCAATTCACACTCCTGCGGATAAGGACGGGGAGTAATACTATCCAGACCGGACAACACCCGGTCACATCCCGTTGCAGTATCTACTGCATATATCTTATAAAATCCCATTCCGACAGACATCAACAACGGATTTCCCGTTCCGGCATAAGGAGGTTGCAACGTATCCCATCCTGCCGACTTATCTTTCAACAAATAATAAAGCACGCCGTTTTGACTTCCCGGGATAGCCAAATCTCCGGTAGAATCTCCCACACACATGTGTCTTTCCACATACAACCTGTAATCCTCCGGCAAAGGATCTTCAATTATTTCAGCTTCTCCGGGCATCCGGTCTTCACAATTATGCCGGCTCATCCCGGTGACATAATAAGTCCCTGCGGTCAAATTTTCAAAAACAATATGTCCCTTTATAGGCACCACATCCCGACCATGAATCTCCTGAAGAGGTGCACTCGTCCCTTCTCTATACAAACGATACAAAGTAGATGTATCCGACCCCAGCAATTCTGCAGACAAGCCTCCGGCTCCGGCACAATAGTGTCCTCCCCCCACAAACCGGAAAGTATCGGTACGATTCACAGTAATAACCGTTTTGGTTATATCATCCCCACATCCGTTTTGAATGTGACAAACATACTCTCCGGCCGTATCCGCCTGAGCATTCGTAATCGGGAGCATATTACTGTTTCCGTTGGCAATGGTATCGCCATTATGAGTCCAGATATAGCGGATAGGAGGAGTACCCGTCGTTTCCACACTCAAAGTTTGCGACGTTCCCACACACATAATCAAATCCACATCCCGGTCGAGTCCCCGTACGAATCTGGCAGGCTCTTTCAATTTGAAACTAACCGGCAGACTCCAGTTGGAACCACACTTATTCATCATCTCCACCATATAAACACCTTCCGCATCTTCTTTTTGCACGCCGTTTATCTGGAGCAAAGAAGTTTGACTACCAACAATGTGTCCGGCAGCATCATCCGCAAGAGGCGCCCCCTTGTAATGCCAGCGGATACTGTCCAATGGCCACAAAGAAGCCACATTTGCCTTGATGCCCACCGAATCTCCCTCACAATAATCCGGTTCTATATTGGAAATACTCACCAACTGCGGCTTATCCGTTATCTTCACCTGTATCGGTGTACTGGCCACCGGGTTACATTCATTATATACATAACAACGATACACCCCGGCATCGGAAACCTGGACATTTGTAATATTCAACGTGGCAGAAGTTTGCCCGGGCAAAACCACATTGTCTTTTTCCCAATAATAAAAATTGCGGGTATCGGCAGATGCCTCACAGGTGATGTTCAGCGTCTCCCCAATACACAATTCCTGATCTTCGGGCACACTGACGAAAGAAGGACGTTCATCCATCCGCAAAGTCATAAAGGCCGAATATTTCCATTCCCCATTACAACATTCATTCTTAAAGCGCCAGATATATTTCCCGGGAGAAGTCACAGGAACACTTATTTTTGAAAAGCCCGCCCAGGAATTAATAATGTTACTCTCCACATCGTTGACATTATTACATCCCACATTTACTTCCAAAAGCTCATACTGATAGATTCCCCCACCGGCAACCTGCACGGAAAATTCTTTCCGTTCTCCTTTGCACGCATAAACGGGGTCGTCCACCTGCTTCACCAAATACGCAGGCTCATTAACGACCAAATTTGCCGAATCATAGACCGAGCCGCAATCATTCCAAATCCGCAATACATACAGACCTGCCGGACTGACATACTTCCCGTTCACCATATTATCCGTCTCTTTTAAGCTTCGGATCAGATAATTACGATTTTCCCCAGGCAAATCTACACCATCCTTCGACCACTGATAATGAATTTCATCATCAGGCGTCGCTCCTTCTGCAATCACATTATAAGTAAAATTACCATTCTCGTTCCGGCAACGGATACGTCCGTTATTCGTGGAGGACTTAATAACAGGTTCTCCCTTCACACTAACCGTAAACGTATCGCTAATGACCACTTTATCCGAACAATAATTCCTTAAAATACAACGGTAAGAACCATTATGAGAAACATCCAATGGCTTGAATTTCAGAATCGGCCCGTTAGCTCCCTGCACTCCGTTACCATTAGCAATGGCTTCAAAATCGCTGATACTCGTATTAAACTTCTCCCATTGAAATTCCACATCCGTCCCTTCATACACCAGACGCAACACTACAGAATCAGCCATAGCATTATTTCCGTCCGCCTGACAGACTAACTTCTCTTGTCCGAACTGCTGCAAAATGGCCGGATCCAAACAAGAAGCTGTAAATCCGTCATCCGGTCCGCCATAAAAAGACGTCCCCGTTTTCAATTTAATATAAGCCGTATCAGAGGCCTCGCAATTTCCGAACTGAACAGCAACCCACACTTTTTCCATCGTCGGACGGACTTGCGGTATATGCAAAGGATTTATAAAAGAACCGACCGTAGAGGCATTTATCCCCCAAATAAACTGACTGGTCACAGCCGGATTAATAGTATCCCCGGCTTTATCCCGGGCATATACATCCGCAGGGCTGTTCTCCCCGACAACAATAGTTGCAGGCAAATCAACATAAGGAGTATTGACCTCGACAGTCAATGTGTCGCTGGTTTCACACCCTTTATAATCCGCTTTGACTACATACTCCGTTTTTACAGAAGGTGCCACCAATGCTGCAGCCCCGTTTTGTCCCCAAACGATATTATTACCCATCCAGGTATAGTTCACATCCGAAGGCGACAAACGGGTTAAAGCAGGATTTAAACGCGACATCAAATAAATCGTATCGCCATAACAGATCAGCGTATCTCCTACCGGTTCATATACCTGCACTTTGGGGCGTTCATTAACATACACATAAGTAGTATCCGAATATTTGGAAAACCCGCTCAACTTATCCGTAACCTTACAATAATATTCCCCTTCCGTCGGAAAATCACAATTTCTCAACATACAGGAATTTCTATTCCCGAGCGAATCATCTGCAGGATTACCCACTTTATACCACACATAATCATACAGACTGACACCGTTAGCCGTTACCTGCAACATCACACTATCATTCTGGCACACAAAAGTAGTATCCGGTAAAGGAGAAATCCCGAAAGGTATATCAGACTGCGCAAATCCATCGTCCCATCCTCCGTAAAAAGACGTTCCGATCTTCATTTGGAAATAAGTCGTATCGGAAGCCGTACATTTCCCGACTTGCATTGTCGCCCACGCTTTTTTCGTCCCGGGAATAAAATCTCCGATCACCAAAGGATTCGTAATCGGACTATGAGACATCAGCGTATCATTCAACCCCCATTCAAAACGATCAACAGCAGACGGATTTATAACATTCCCGTTAATATCCCGGGCCGTAACCAAAACCTGTCCATGTTCAGAAGCCACGGTAGATGCAGGCAAATCGATATAAGGAACATTCACTCCAACAGACAAAGTATCCATACTTCGACAGCCGTTATTCTCCGCAGTTACAATATAAGTAGTTCGTGCTGTCGGAGCCGCCAGGGCAGTCCGGCTATTTTCTCCGCTTACCAACCTGTTCCCCGCCCATTGGAAACGGACATCAGAAAAAGGAATATGTGTCAATGCCGGTTGCAATCCGGCAGTCAAGGAAAGAGTATCCCCATAACAAATCACCGTATCTGTCAATGGAGATACGATTTTAACATACGGACGTTCGTCCACTTTCAGATAAATTGTATCGGAATTCTGTGCATAACCGCTCAAACGATCGGTTACCACACAAAAATACCTTCCCTCTTGAGTAAAAGTACAATTACTTAACTTACAGATATTCTGATTTACCAACCGGACATTCCCTCCCCCGGCAATGTAATACCATGTATAATCATAAGCACTTACACCTTGTGCCGTAGCAATAAAAGTAATACTATCATCCTGGCACACCCGTAACGTATCTGCTAAAGGAAGAATACCGAAAGGCACATCGGACTGAGTAAATCCATCCTCCGAACCTCCTTTATAAGTATCCTTAATACCCACGGACAATGTTGTAACAGCTGCATATGCCCCGACATATCCCACAGCCGTATATACCATGGACGTAACCGGCGACACCTTAATACTTCGCCCGCTTCCGACATAATTTCCCCACTCCGGATGGGACGTAGCATAACTCATCCTGCTCATCCTCGCCGCACGTACGGGCGCTTTAGCATACCACAAAACAGTATCGGCATTCGTATTAACAGACAACACGCCGTCTTGTCCCAATGAAATTTGCAAAGAAGGTCCGGGTTGTAAATACAAATCCACGACTTCCACATCCACAGAAGCCACTGCCGTACATCTGCTTCCGTTTTCTCCGGTAAGTACATAGGAAACTGACTGATTAGGTTTCACCCATCCACTGGCAGGTACGTCCACATTCCAATGGTAATTTTCGGCATTCACCTCCTTTATCAATCGGATACTGTCTCCCCTCGCTATTCTGTTCTTTCCGTCGGCAACACGTAAACTGACTGTCGGCAAAGTAAAAACCTTCAACTCCAGTGTATCCGAATAGGCGGTAAACTTCCCGCTCACATCTTCTACAATACAATAATAACGCCCGGCACTGGCTAACGTCACAGAAGAAATTCTGAGAGTTGATTTGGCTTCCGCACGGAAAGCAGCATCCCCGATTTTTTTCCAGGTATAATTATAGGCTTCGGTTCCTCGCACCAGAACATTGAATTCGGCAGAACTTCCGACACATGCTTCCAATGTACCGCTTGCCGATAAAGCAAAAGGAATACCTGACTGGGAGAAACCATCGTCTCCCGCATTAGAAGCCTGATATTTATGTATACTCTGACCCTTCACACATATGGTCAATAAGTACACACAAAACAATAAGACCAATTGTTTGACACACATAACACAACATTTTATAACTTAACGTTACAATTCCTTTCCTTTACTTATATATGCTTATCCTGACATTTTTATATTTATTCAGTTATTATTTCCCTAATACACGTTTAATTTCCGCAGCTTTCACTGCTTGCTTTATCACAAATTTTTCCACCCGCCCATCCAGATACACATATTTCCACCATGCAGGTGACAACACTTCAAAAACCATCTTCCTCCTCAGATTATACGTAGCATAATGTCTTGTCAAGCCCAGATACGAATTCATCTTTGCCACAAAAGCCTTAATCTGCTCATGGGTCGGCTCTTTCTCAACAATTTTATTCTGAATACAGACCATTTCATAAAAACTCCCCTTCGTACGGTCGGAAATATAAATACGTCTCGGTTTGATAAAAGCTCCGATAAACCCCACTCCTTTCGTATAATGCTGCAAATAAATCTTATTGGGATGAATTTCCAGCCGGGCATCTTCCCACAAAAACTTCTTCGCCTTAGCCAACACCGTTTTCAGATACTCCTTATCCTCATGCACAAAAATCATATCGTCCACATAGCGGCCGTAATACTTCACATTCAGCTCATATTTCACATAATTGTCAAAAGCATTCATATAAACATTTCCAAACAATTGAGACGTCAGATTTCCGATAGGTAGCCCGCAATCCCGACTGATATGAAAAAGACTCTTGCTTTTGGGTATATTCACCCAATCCGTTTTCTTTCCCCGCCGCCGGCATGCCACTGTCGGATCATTAAAAATCGTCTGCTCCAACAAATACATCACCAAAGGCAAATCAAAATCACACTCGGCCGCCTTCCGCACCAAATCCTCTCGGATCTTCCGGTAAAGAATATCCTTGTTCATCGACATAAAATATCCCCGGATATCCAGTTTCAATATATAGCAATCGCGCGTATAATTCAAAGAACACTTTCTGATAAACCCGTCTGCACGTTTCACCCCGTAATGGATTCCCTTCCCCTTCCGGCAACTGTACGAATCATTAATGAAACGCCGTTCGAATATCGGGGAGATATAATTATAAATAAAATGGTGGATAATCCTGTCCCGGAAATCCGCCGCAAACACTTCCCGTTTCACCGGTCTTTCAACAACAAAACAGATATTGGGCTTAGGCTTGTACCTTCTCTCCAGAATCTCATCACACAACTCAAACAGATTAGCCTCAAAATCCTTTTCGAAAATAAGCACGTTAATCGTATCCCGTTTATTCTTACGGGCATCGTAATACGCCCTAAACAAATCTTCCAGTATTTTAGTCCTGTTTATTTCCGTAAACAAATCCATGCCCCTTCTCTTTACAATATTTAAACCTGATTTAAGCCGCTAAAGTTATAGTTTTATCGTTAATATTAATAAAATTTATCCTTTTCACCGCCTCAGATTAATTTATCGCGACCTGTCGGATTTAATTATGCGCACTTGTTCAAGCCCTAACTTGTTACAATTCCGGCAAATATCCCTATTTTGATCATCAAATCCCTGACACAACGAACACTGAAACCGTTCGAACGGGCAACGGCACCCCGGTAAACCGAAGTGTAACCCTTGTTCAATGCTCGCTCCCAACTACCTGTACCACCGACAGAAGAACTCCACCAATCCGCTTCCGCACCGAGGTTGTTGAAACCACCGCCACTGTGGACACGATAGCCATGAACAGGTCTTATTTTTCCTGACTTAGACTGCCAAACAGGAATTCCTTTACGATAAATCTTGACCATGGATTTCTGAAACATAGTATAAATTCCTGACACAACGGACGCTAAACCCGTACGAACGCGATTCGACATTCCGTTTGACCGAAGTGTAACTCGTGTTCAATTCACGATACCAAGCACCAGTACCGCTGACGGAAGAACTCCACCAATCCGCTTGCGTACCGAGATCGTAAAAACCACGACCGCCGTCGCCACGATAGCCACAAACAAACAATTTCCCATTCCCGAAAAACGGAATGTTTTCCTTGCGACATAAAACGGCATACCTTTGTTTCCATATCGCTGTTTGTCGAATTTAATTATGCACGCTCGTACAAGCCATAGCCTGTAACGATCCCGGCAATATGTTTCATACGCTCCATTTATAACTTCCGGATGTAGCAAAAGTAAATATCATCCCATTAAATTCCTGACACAACGGACGCTAAACCCGTTCGAACGGGTATTGGCATTCCGGCAGACCGAAGTGTAACTCGTGTTCAACTGGCGGTCCCAAGAGCCGGTACCACTGACGGAAGAACTCCACCAAATCGCGTTCGTACCGAGGTTGACAAAACCACCGCCACTCGGGTTACGATAGCCATCATACAAACTATTATTCATCAGGCCAAGTTTCCTTTCCTGATTGTCGCCTTGCGACTCTTTTGTATCTAAGCGGAATGCCGGAGCACTCCCGACACAAACAAATATCGCTGCCTGTCGAATTTAATTATGCACGCTCGTACAGGCCGTAACCTGCAACGATCCCGGCAGAATAACATTTTACTTTCACATGTCATATTAAGTTCCTGACACAACGGACACTGAAACCGTTCGAACGGACATTGACACTCCGTGCAACCGAAGAATAACTCGTGTTCAATACACGGTCCCAAGCTCCTGTACCGCTGACGGAAGAACTCCACCAATCCGCTTGCGTACCGAGACCGTAAAAACCACGACCGCCGTCGCCACGAGAGCTATAAACAGACATATTCATTTATTGACCGGCACACCGGTCAATAACTTTTCACTACGATATAATCAAAACCTCAAAGAACTATTTTTATTTCTTCAATTGCTACCTGATTTGACATCCCCCAGCGATATAATTCCGGCAGATAAAGCCGCGTTCCATTAAATTCCTGACACAACGGACACTAAAGCCGTTCGAGCGCGCATTGGGGTACCGGTTTACCGAAGTGTAACCCGAGTTCAATTCCCGGTCCCAAGAGCCTGTACCGCCGACGGAAGAACTCCACCAATTCGCGTGTGTACCGAGGTTGTAGAAACCACGGGCTCCGTCGCCACGACAGCTATAAACAAACATCCCCATCGGAAATTCAACATCTCCGATATTTCCTTGCGACATAGAACGGTATCTTCCGATTCTTTATCGCTGCCTGTCGAATTTAATATGTACTCTCGCACAGACCGTGATCCATACGACTCAGACAGAACACAGCAACCTCCCGACACCCAGCATTTTATCCGTATTCCTTAAATTCCTGACACAACGAACACTAAACCCGTTCGAACGAGAATAAGCACGTCGATGAACCGAGGTGTAACTCGTGTTCAATCCATGATACCAAGCGTACCCGCCACTGACGGAAGAACTCCACCAGTTCGTTTCCGCACCGAGGTTGTAGAAACCACCGCCACTGTGGTTACGATGGCCATCAACAGACATTCCTATCAGAACAATCACTCACAATTGCCCTCTTCCTCTGCGATAAAATCCGGAATATCAAATCCTGTAAAACATATCGAAGAACTCTATTTCTCTGTCCAAGAATTGCTATTTCTTCCCTGACTCTTCTGCCACCCCGCCAACTGCTTGGACACATTCTCTATCTTTTCATTGATTGAAACAAATTTCGGAATATTAATCTGTCTCAAATCTTTCATCAGTCGCAAATACAAGCGAATCGTTTCTATTCTCTCCCTGGCCTGCCGTATAATTTCCAATTTATCCCGGGTGGAATTGGCCTGATAAATCAATTTTATCAGCTCTACCCCCTCCGTTTTCATATTATCTCCAACCGTGTACTTAAACTCTTTACTAAAATTCCGGACAAACTGAAAAATCTCCAGCAACAAATCATAACCGGCTTTATAAACCGGCAACTCGTCATACATTCCCATACCTGAATCCCACTTATCCGGTTATCTATTTACCCAACTTCACCACCCGGTTCTGCAACTCAATAAAAAACATCTGCACTTCAAGCGGAGTTTTCTGTAAAATCGGGAAATCGCGGATATCTTTTAATATCTGCTCTTTCTCCCCCTCATTCCCCACCTCCGAAACAGCTTCCTCTTCTTTCTTTTCTCGCTCTCCTTTCAATTCTTTCATCTCCTCCTTTACCCCTTCAAACCATTCCGGATACCCCGGCAACTCCTCTTTCAATTCCACCTCCACCACCTTTTCAGAAACATTCACCGATAACGTATACTCCCGCAACCGCTCCAAATTCTCTTGTAATACCACATCCGGAAAACCCATTGTCACAATCCAGCTCTTCACCTCTTTGATATACTTCTTCTTCAGAAGATACTGTTTCACCCGCTGCGAAAAATTAAACGCAGACTGATTATACAATTTCCAAAACATACCTTCCCGATAGAAGTGTATCCGATTACCCGTTTCTCTTGACAACTTTTCCTTTAGTAGCATATCTTAATTTTTTATTTTCAAAATCGGGCGGCTTCGCCGCCTTTTGGCCGCCACCCCTTCGCTTCGCCCCAAATAGTCAAATAACCAAATAATCAACACCTCCCGCACGGCTGCCCGTAAACAAGGCAGCCGTTATTCTCTACACTAATCCCTGACACAACGGACACTAAAGCCGTACGAGCGCGCATTGGGGTCCCGGTAAACCGAAGTGTAACCCTTGTTCAATGCTCGCTCCCAACTACCTGTACCACCGACAGAAGAACTCCACCAATCCGCTCGCGTACCGAGATCGTAAAAACCACCGCCACTCGGGTTACGATAGCCATGCGGGCGCCCGTAGAATCTATCGCGGTCATCCGCAGCTGTTGTTGTACTTGTACCATTCCAATTATCCGTAGCCGACTTCATGCGAGTTCCTTGTGCTGGAGAACCATCCTGACGCCCCCAACCACTATTGGCATTCCCATTCGGATAAGCCAAATCTACTACCGACCGCTTCATTCCTAAATACATTTCCAACTGCTTCCACTCTTCATCCGTCGGTAAATGCCAACCGTTAGGGCAAAAACCTTTTATATATCGACCATTAGGAGACATAACCACATCCGGCTCAATTGCTTTCACTGCCTCCTCAAAAGAAGCATAACTACCTTGATTCACAGTCATATTCGGATCAGTAATATGAGTACAACGACCGGCACAAACCACTTCCCACCATTCATACAAACCGCCATATTTATCACAATTCGCCTCATTACTTCCATACCCATTACTTCCTCCACCATTACACCACTTCTGAATACCCGGCTCATCATACACCCAAGGATTACCAGAAGAAATACCAACAAACGTTCCAATATTCATATTATCCTGCATCCAACACTGTGCACCAATTTGTACCACAGCATACGTATGCCCTTCCGCATCCGAAACAGACACCTGTCCGCCACAAGGATTACTATTATATGGATCAACTTCCACCGTCACAAGCGAATCAGCCTTACAACTACCTATTGTATAACGGCAAATCACAGTTTTCAAACCTGCCACTGATTGTGCAGGACCGAAATGATCTCTCGAAGCCCGGTAAGTACTTGAACCAGTATTTGCACCAGCAACAATATTTGTCGCATCAGTAATCGGATTATTATTAAAAATCCAAGAATACGTACCATTCTTTTGCGTTGCTACACCTGCCGTAATCAAACTGCTCGCCGCATTCGCCGAATTCAAACTAATATTACGAGGAATCACCTCAAACGAAGTATTCGGCACAGTCAATGACAACTCATTTGAAACACCCTCTCCCACCTGACAAATCGCCTTCCTTTTAAACTTATAGGTCCTGTTGGATGCTGTCGTATTTACAAAATCACTGTAATTCAATGATGCCCCGGTCTCTCCGGGAATCAATGTCCAACTCCCCCCCTGCTCCTGCACATACCACATATAAGTAAACGTCATCCCCGGAACACCTACCGACGCAGGAACATCCGTCTGAATTGTAGTAACCGCATTCAAACAAGCATACGTTGTCGTTTGATTATTCTCATCCTTTACAACAATAGAACCCGGTGTCACTGCTTCCGCCACAGGCCGAACCCCACGAAACGTCACTGTACTGTCCCGCTGTGTCATATTGGCAAAATACCCTGTCATCTCACTTCTGTCGGAAGTCCTCAAAAAATCCTTCCCACTCATAAAGCCTCCTCCCCGCACACCGATATTCCCTGCAGCCGCATTCCATTTATTCGTTAAATAAGTCCCATCCCCTAAAACCGTACCATTAAACACACTACCGGCAGCCACACTATAACACATTTCCTTTAGATTACCACTCATTTCCATAACTCCCCAGAACGTCGCACCGGCAGACTCCGCCGTAGAAGTACTTGTAGCAAAAGAACCGCAACGTACAGGCCCGTCAATTCCATGACCGTAATTAGCATTGGACGTATTCGAAGGAACTTCCGTATTTTTTCCTCCATTATTGACTCCCGTCACATTGGAAGGTGAAGTAGCCGTATTCCAGGCATATCCTCCGGGCACCGAAGTCTCCGGATAAAGAGGACGGCTGGCCTTTTCATACTCCATTTCACTCATCGGACGCAATCCAGCCCAACAACAATACGCAATCATATCCTCCGGAGAAAGATAATTACAAGCTATCGTCTTACCGTCATTATCCTGTGCATATTTCGTATCGTTCGTAAAATTATTGGCAAATATCGCCGTAGAAGATGTCGTCGCAGGCACATTCAGAATAATTCCGTTACGGGCTGTTGGGAAATTAGGATCGCCGAAAATATATTTCCCCGCTTTGGTCTGATCGTCACACCAATCAACCCGCGCCTTCTGCTCCGTCTTCTTCAACGTATTCAGAAAAGCAACATACTGCTCCTGGCTGACCTCATATTTCATCACATAAAATCCCTGATAACCTTTTGGATAGGTGGCAGCCAAAGATACACCCGTACCACTGACCCCTCCGTTAGTCACCGGAAGTACCCGGGTCATTGTCGCATTACTTAAAGCATCCTCGCTGTCAATAATAGCAGGTGAATTATCGGAAGAACCGGCAAAACCGTTCAAACATGTACCGTCTCCCAAGGCATAAGCTCCATAAGGAACATACACCATCTCTATACCCTGAGCCAGAATAAATGCTTCGTTATTTTCAAATTTTTCCGGTGTCATTCCGCCCAAAGCACTCTTATGGCATTTCACCTGGCAATTCAACACCACCGGACCAACTTTTTCCTCAGCTCTCATCACAAACAACCCCACAACATTACTGCCCGTTTTTCCTGTCATAAAAGCATACTTGTCGCTACCACCGCTAAATACATGCCCGGCCTCCGCCAAATTTACATGATTCCAATCGCCGTTAGCCACCTTGTATTTGAAAAATATCCAGGCTGCATCCCAATTGAACGCATCACGCCAAGAATTCTCCCATTTTAAAGGGAAACTCAAAATCAATGTATCGGCCGATGAAGGAGAAACAGAAACCGAGACCACCCCATCTATCCGAATATAATTCGCCCGGCTTTCAAAACCGGATAAAACCAAGCCGATGGCCAGCAACATTATCCAAACCGGCCTTCGCAATTTAGAAGAGAGATATTTCCACTTACCTCCCCTTTTTCCTGACTGTCTCATCATGAAATCAATTTTGTATTAATATTCCTTTCCTTTCTTTACCTCCCCGATAGCAAACAATTGGTATAGTCGTGATTCCCAATCATATATCATCTAACGGGATTTATTAAACTGTGGAAAAATAGAAACTCCTAACACGACGGAGTTTTTATCTACACACAACAACACAAAATTATTGATTAAAAATCAATATACAAACAATAAATTACATTTTTTAATACATTTCGCATTCTATCACATACATACAAACCGAAAGGGTACCTCGATTGCAGTATTGTTGTGTGTGTATATTGGGAAAGACACTGCATTCCAAAGGTACCCTCCATGCAAACTATCTACGCAGGACACAAGGCAAGGTTACAGCAAACTTTTTTATACCCAAATCTTTTTTCTTTCAAATATTGGTTATACTTTTGGCCATTATTAATCAATAAAACTTTTTGAAAATGGCTTACGTTATATCTGATGATTGTATTACTTGTGGTACATGTGAAGGAGAATGCCCGGTAGGAGCAATCTCTATGGGTGCTGATCACTATCAAATTGATCCGGATGCTTGCACAGAATGTGGTACTTGCGCAGGAGTTTGTCCGGTTGAAGCGATCAAACAGGCTTAATTTATCATAAAGCAAAATAAAAGCGGTTTGAATTTCAAACCGCTTTTATTTTATTATTTCATCCATCGGCACATCCAAGACATCGGTAGGTATCACATCCTCCACAAACTGAAAAGGGAAACAAACTCCGATTTTATACGCCCGGCAATTTTTCAGGAATCGGTCATAATACCCCTTCCCTCTGCCCAGACGATTCCCCGAACTGTCAAAAGCCATTCCCGGAACAATAACCAAATCTATTTTATCGTATGCAGTAAAACGCTCACCCTCCGGTTCCGGTATCGCATAACCTTCTCCCGGATATAAATGCTCCTCTCCGCAAAAAAGCTTTACTTCCATCTCTTCTCCCCGCACACTCGGTAACAAAATATGCTTCTTTCCAAACCATTTCCTCACAAAATCATGAGTACACACTTCATCCTCCATAGACCAATAACAAAGCACCCATCGGGCTGCAACAAAATGCCCGTTACTTTCAAGTCGCTCCATAATAGCCGACGAAAGCCTCCGTTTCTCTTCCGGAGAATATAAACTTTTAAGTTGACGGATCTGTCGTCTCAATTCTCTCTTATCCATATTCCGAACTTACAAAAATCACGAAGGTCTATACGCAGCCCCTCTCAATATTTTATGATAATCCTGTTCCTCCATCAACTCCTGTAACGTACAACCTTTTTTACGAACATACTCCCGAACAATCTGATACCCGCACCATACAACCGCTTTCCCAGGAGACTCCGGCGGCATACCGGAACTGAAAGGAGCCTCATTCAGATATTTACGAAAAAGCATCTGCTGATTCTCAAAAAGATATTCATTATCTACCATAAACGCCCAAATACTGCCTTCACTGTTTCTGCACCATTCCAACTGCTCCGGAGTATAGCCAAAGAGTCGCTCTTTTTCATAATCAGGCAATAATTTTTCCAGAAAATATATGATTTTTCCCTGATAAATAATGCCACTCAATAAATCCAAATGGCCGGGACGAAAAGGATACTCCGCATTCAACCATCCATACAGAGCATCCCGCACAATTTCATCTTCCGTCATGCGACGGGTTATATAACGGGGTATCGGTGTGGCCAACATTTTATAAAATACACAATCCTCTCCCAAATAATTATCCAGACTTATTCCGATTAAATTGCTGTCTACCACAACCGACTGGTTGAAACCGGAAATATAGGTATAGACTTCCGGAACACCCTTCTCCGGAAAATATTTCCTATAATTATGAAACGCTTCGGAAAGTTCTTTCTCCTGCAAACGCATATCCGGATATTTCAATGCCACACTGTCATATACCTCCCCGATAATACTGTCCTGCAAAAACAAAGATAAAAGCTCCTGCAATTCAGGATCATCCGCCTTCCCCAACTGTAATACACCTTCCACATACAGTCTGAAAAAAACAAGATCCCGGGCATCCATACTTTGAACATCCGGAGAGGCATGATTCAATGCAAACAAATGCCGGTCAAAACGGACAATTTCCACCCCCTCTCCTCTTTCAACAGATTTACGACCAGAATGACAAGCCCAGATAAATCCCAAAAAAATTATTCCAATGATTTTAAACTTCACCTTACTTTTTATTCCATTTGATTCTAAAAATCGTATTTTTGATGTCAAATAACGCATCCCGCAACTGTATCAGCCCGTCTGAATCTTGCCCAAGGTTGCTTATTTTGCAAAGATAGTGCAAGTTGGAGGCATATCAAATTTATTTGACCACAACTACACTGTAATTTATTTTATTTAAAACAATATTCCGGTTTCTAAATCTCATTATCATGCGCATCGCTCTTCCTCAGCTAAACTATTTCACAGGTAAACCTGGCAAAAACCAAGAGATTATGCTTCAAGCCATAGAAAAAGCCAAGACCGCCGGAGCGGACCTGATTATATTTCCGGAATTGGCTATTTGTGGCCCTTTTCCCCAGGATCTATTAGAAAAAGAACAATTTATCAGCGAATGCCGTTTATATATCGAAAAGTTAGCCGCAGCCTGCGGCTCCATGGCTGCCATTATCGGTGGACCCAATTTAGATTCCCAAACCGGAATCATGTATAACTCCGCCTACTTTATCCAAAACGGAGAAGTTACGGACGGCGTACACAAAACCGTACTCAGTGATTACGATATTTTCAGTGAAAGCCGTTATTTTGTCGCCGGAGAAGACAACCAGCCCATACGATATAAAAATCAGAATCTGCGCATCCTTTTTGACGAATATGAATCAGAATTCATTGAAAAGACTGACCACCTGATCATTCATATCGGTCTCTCTCCTTTCACTACAGAAAGCCAGAATAACCGCCACCGCATTTTTTCTTCCATAGCTAAAAAAAATGCCAAAACGGTTATCTCAACCAATCCCACCGGAGGAAGTACATCCATCCTATTGGATGGAAATTCCATGGTATTTAATCCGAAAGGAGAATTAATCCGGCAACTGAAAGAATTTGAAGAGGATTTTTTCATTCTGGATACCCAACAAATTAACGCAAGTCCCGCTATAAAGCGACCTCAAAATAACCATATCGCATCTATCCACAAGGCATTGGTACACGGCATCCGGGATTACTTCTATAAACACGGATTTACAAAAGCGATACTGGGATTGTCAGGCGGCATCGATTCGGCTGTCGTTGCAGCTTTAACTGCCGAAGCATTGGGTAAAGAAAATGTCTTCGGTCTGCTTATGCCTTCTGAATTTTCAACCGATCACTCCGTGAAAGATGCCCGCGATTTAGCAGAAAACATCGGCATGCCCTATGAAACGATTCCCATTAAACCCATTTACGAAAGCTATATCCAACAGCTGCATCCTTTATTCAAAGACTTGCCATTCAATGTCGCCGAAGAAAATATACAATCCCGCACACGGGGAATGTTAGTGATGGCCATGTCTAATAAATTCGGATATATTGCTCTCAACACATCCAACAAAAGTGAAGCTGCGGTAGGATACGGAACCCTTTATGGCGACCTGTGCGGCTCTTTGTCAGTAATTGGAGATGTGTATAAAACCGATGTATATAAATTAGCGCAAGATATTAATCAAAAGAAAAGCATCATTCCGGAAAATACGATAACCAAAGCCCCTTCCGCAGAATTACGTCCGGGCCAAAAGGACCAGGATTCTTTACCTGATTATCCAACCTTAGACCGAATTTTAATGCTATACATTGAAAAGAATTTGTCGGAAGAAGAGATTATCAAACAAGGATTTACCCCAGAACTTACCCGAAAAATTATCGGGATGGTTGAATTCAATAATTATAAAAGGGCTCAATGTCCTCCCATTCTCAAAATGAGTCCTAAAGCCTTCGGTTCCGGCAGACGCATGCCTTTTTGATAGGGCTGTAAAAAAGCCTGAAAAATCCTCCCTATGTTTTCCGAAGAAAAAAGGACAGGTTTTTAAGGCAAAAAGCTATGCTTTTTACTACGAAAAGCATAGCTTTTTTATCCCCCCGTTCCCTGCCGCATCTCCTCCCGCATTGAAAAGACACAAAAAAAAGAGAGTCACCTTCCAATGACTCTCTCTCAAAATTCGGCGCCTACCTACTCTCCCACCGGTAAAGGCAGTAC
>CAJUQA010000027.1 GCA_910588375.1 uncultured Odoribacter sp. | reverse complement strand
TATTATACTCCTTACCTTGTTCATCGATAACCGTCTTCAAACCCGAACAAGCAGAATAAACATTGACTGTTGCTGTTGCATCTGCATAATCCCCATTGTCAGCTGTCGTTCGACGCACCACTTTGTATACTCCCGGCTTTGTAAATGTATAAGCCAAAGCCTGCCCCACCTGTCCTGTCACTAACACATCATTCACATACCAGCTATAATACAATCCTCCACAACTTACTGTTGCTTCCTGTGCATTTTTCACATCAAACTTGTAATCCACAGCACAACTTCCCCCCGTTATCTTTCCGGCATTCAAGGAACTCGGTTCTTGCCCATCTTCACATCGAGAACGAATACATCGCAAAGAAGCAAAGGTTCCAACACCTAAACGATAACGATAAATCGTCGCATAACCATTATGAAAATAACGATAAAAGGCATAACTCGCATTCGTATGACGGGTTGAAGTCCAATAATAACCAACCGTATTTACATTACTCGTGGCATTATAACCGGATAACGTGGCATTAAAACCACTACTACCTTTTGCTTTTAATTGCGTACCTTCATTATAACCACGCCAAGCATTATCCGTATTAGCCTGCGCTGCAGTCATTCCGTATGCCATCTCCAACTGACGCCATTCCAAATCCGTCGGAACATACCAACCCGGAGGACAAATGCCTTGGGCCTTTTCAGCAGTACTACCACCCATAGCTACACTCCAGATATATTGCACACCGTGATTCAAATCATTCGTTTGAACTCCATTATGAAGACGCAAATTCGTTCCATCATTATCTACAGCAGCTCCATTCCCTACATGACGGTGATTCACATCCGTCCGTCGCATGTTCTGAATCATCCAACAACGGCCGTCTGCCATCTCTTTAATATTATACTTATTTCCCAACTGGTCATTGACATAGTCTAAATGACCACAAGGTGCATAGACGATCACTTTGGTCGTTACTTCCGCATAAAGACCGTTATCCGCAGTGGCACGACGTGTCACATTAAAGACTCCCGCTTTATTAAATGTATAAGTCAATGAAGCAGCTTCCGCCCCACTTACCAAAGCACCATCCACATACCACGTATAATCCAATCCGCCACAACTAACCGTAGCAGTCTTCGTACCTTTTATCTCTATCGGATAGCCGACACTAGAAGTACCTCCTTGTATCGTTCCTGCATTAACATCTTTAGGCGAATCGTCATAACACATAGAACGAATACAACGCACAGAAGCAAAAGTACCCACTCCTAAACGATAACGATAAACGGTCGCATAACCATTATGAAAATAACGATAAAAGGCATAACTCGCATTCGTATGACGGGTCGAAGTCCAATAATAGCCGACCGTATTTACATTACTCGTGGCATTATAACCCGACAACGTGGCATTAAAACCACTACTACCTTTTGCTTTTAATTGCGTACCTTCATCATAACCACGCCAAGCATTATCCGTATTAGCCTGCGTTGCAGTCATTCCGTAAGCCATCTCCAAAGTACGCCACTCCAAATCGGTAGGAACATACCAACCGGCAGGACAAATTCCCTGTGCCTTTTCCGCAACACTACCTCCCATGGCTACACTCCAAATATAATGCACTCCATACGCCACATCATTTGCCTGAACTCCATCATGCAAACGCTTATTCGTTTCATCATTATCTACAGCCGCACTATTACCCACATGGCGGTGATTGATATCCCGACGACGCATGTTCTGGATCATCCAGCAACGACCATCTCCCATTTCTTTAATAGAATAACGATTGGCTTGGTCATCCAACACATAATCCTTGCTTCCACAAGCAGGGAACACTCTCACAACCGCAGATGTTTCCGCATAACTGTCATCATCCGCCGTGGCCCGACGCACTACATTATAGGTTCCCGGTTCTGTAAATACCCGTGTCAAAGAGGCACCTTGCCCCGGTACCCGCACTCCATTAATATACCAACTATAAATCAAACCGCCACAACTTACTTTCGCCGTTCCTCCGGTTTTTATTGTATAGGGGAAATTCACACCTGCCGTCCCGCCTTTTATACTTCCCGGATTCAAATTGGTCGGTTTTTCTTTTCCCAAACACATCGAACGAATACAACGTAATGAAGCATAAGTACCCACGCCCAAACGATAACGGTAAATCGTTGCATAACCACTATGAAAATAACGATAAAAAGCATAGCTCGCATTCGTATGACGAGTTGACGTCCAATAATAGCCGACCGTATTTACATTACTCGTGGCATTATAACCCGACAACGTGGCATTAAACTTCGAAGTACCATTCACCTTAAACTGAGTTCCCTCATTGGTTCCACGCCAAGAATTATCTTTCGTTGCCTGTGCATAAGTCATCCCATAAGCCATTTCCAGCGTCCGCCACTCTTCATCCGTCGGCACATACCAACCGGCAGGACAAATTCCCTGAGCCTTTTCCGTAACACTGCCTCCCATAGCTACACTCCAAGTATAATGCACTCCGTAAACCTTGTCATTCGTCTGGACACCATCATGCAAACGCTTATTCGTTTCATCATTATCTACAGCCGCACTATTACCCACATGGCGGTGATTAATGTCTCTACGACGCATATTCTGGGTCATCCAGCAACGATCGTCCGCCATTGGCAAAACTGTATACACATTTTCTTCATCATCCACCACCGTTCCGTTTGATTTTCCGCAAATCGCCGTCTTTGAATTAACAATAACAGTATCCATCGCATCTGCGACATCCCCATTGTCAGCCGTAGCCCGACGTATCACCTGATAAAAACCGGCGGAATCAAAAGCATGCGTAAGTTGCGTACCGGAAGCTCCTGCCACCAATACACTATCAATATACCAACTATACTTAATATTACCACACCCCACGGAAGCATTTTTCACATTCGTTATCGTCGTCTCTACGGTTTCCATCACCATACCTCCGTATATCTGCCCTGCTTTCAAATTTATGGCGGTCACGGTAAGTGTCGCCACAGCATCCTTCTGTAAACCGAAAGCCGAAGCTCGACGAACCACCCGATAAGTTCCCGCCTCCCATTCCTTGGATAAAGTTTCTCCAACCGAATCCTTCACCAACACATCATTGACATACCAACTGTAAGTCAACGGATAGCCACAAGTAATATTCGCAGGCGTTTTACTCTCAATCTTAAAAAATCCAGGAGCGCAACGGGTTCCTCCTATTATTGCACCGGCATTCAAAGCCGGAGAAGTCACATACACCCGAACAATATTGGAACTCTTTTCTCCGATAGCACAAATTACCTTACGCTCAAAATTATAATACGTACCCGGTTTCCAATCACTGTATACCAATGTATCTGCCGTCTCTCCCTCCAATTTGACAGAATTCAAATACCATTCATACCGTACAGGTATATTATTCATCCCTTTCACAGAAGCAGCGGCACTACTTTGAATCGTAAGCGTTATATTCGGACAAATTGTTGTTAAAGCGGTAATGGAACCCGGATTCAAATCAACAGCTCCCAGCTCCATCGTACGAACCATTCGGAAACCAACCGTACTGTCCCTGAATGTTACGGATTTTCCATTAAAATATTCCCGCAAACTCCGGTCTGATACCTGCAACTCTTCCGCCTCACTGGTAAATCCTCCTCCCCGGACACCGTAATATGACAAACTTGCATTCCAAAGCCCCGGATTATAGGTTCCTTCACCATGACGATTCCAATAAAAATTCCAATCATTCACATTCCGGCATAATTCCCGCACATTTCCACTCATCTCCATCCCCCCCCAATAAGTCGACCCGGAAGACTGAGGAGTCGAATTACTGGACTTTGCAAAAATTCCGCAACGCAAAGGACCTTCAAAAGTCTTCTTGAAATTCACATTTCCAACACCCACATCCTCCGTTTCAAACCCTTCACCGGACAAATTCATAGCCCTGATAATAGTTCCATCCCCTTTATTCCAAGCATATCCTCTTTTTTCCAACGAAAGATCAGGAAGACGGCACGCCTTTTCAAACTCCATTTCACTCATCGGTCGCAAACCAGACCAAGATGAATAAGCCAGCAAATCATATATGCTCATATAATTGGAAGCGATAGTCTGACCATCCCCTGCTCCATTATACTCATCATCCCCACTAAAATTATTGGCAAAAATCATAGGAGCCGCCGGATCCGTATGATAAGCCAATACGATTCCATTCCGGCAAGACCGTCCCTTGGCATCTCCGAAAATATAATCCCCTTCTTTCAAACTACTCCAATTTGGCAACAAGGCCTTTTGCTGAGCCAATGTCAAAGTATTTAAAAAATTAACATACTGTTCCTGACTCAATTCATATTTCATGATATAAAATCCCTGAAATCCTTTCGGATAAGAAGCGGAAACCGTTACATTCTGATAAACACCGCCTTCCTGCACATACCCCAACCCGATATTAGACGTCTCTGTCCAAACTTTAATAGGTCTTCCGTAACTGTCAGCAAAACAATTGGAACTTAAACTATCCCCCAACGTATAGGGTCCGGCCGGAACAAAAACCATCTCAATCGCCTGGGCCAGCAATTGGATTTCTCCCTTGTCAAACTGCTCCCGGCTATAATTCGTTTTCCAACGGATTCTACAAACGATATCAGCCTTCCCTGCCCCCAAATCATCCCGGTAAATAAACATTCCCGGAGCAGTCGTCGAACTGGGGGTTGCAGTCATGTACGTATAAGGAGAGGAAACTATATTCCCGGCCAATTGCACTGGAATATGAGTCCAATCCCCCCCCACCGGACGATATTTCAAAAACAAATAAGCAGCATCCCAATTCTCCGCATCCCGCCATGAATTTTCCCAGGACAAACGCACTTCTATCGTAGCATAACCTCCGGAAACGGAAATGACCCGTGCCGGCTCTTTTATCTGAATATTATTGGCAGACACCCCGAAAGAGAAAAAGAAAAGCAAGAAAAAGAAAAAAATTCTCATACTCATTGGAATCAACTACTTTTTATAAAAATTACAAAGCCCCTGGAATACTCACTTTTTAAGTTTATAAACAGAGACAATATGCAAATTATCAATTAATTACAATATATACCGAGACAATGGTAGACCTTTCCCACCATTAACCCTAATATATTTTTACAAAATTATAAAAAAAAGAATATGTTTTATAAAAAGACGTATTTTTTTTATAATGTGAACGTTGACTCCATTTACATACACAAAAAAACCGCTTTAAAAGCGGTTTTTAAATCATTCAAGTAAATTCTATTTTAAAAACTTTCGGCCGTGAAAACAGGCATCCTTCCCTAATTGTTCCTCAATCCGAAGCAACTGGTTATACTTGGCCAAACGGTCTGAACGACTCATGGAACCGGTTTTAATCTGACCCGAATTTGTAGCCACAGCAATATCGGCAATTGTAGAATCCTCCGTTTCTCCGGAACGATGGGAAGTCACTGTCGTATAACCCGCGCGATGAGCCATTTCAATTGCATCAAGAGTTTCCGTCAATGTTCCAATCTGGTTTACCTTGATAAGAATAGAATTAGCACATCCCAGTTCTATTCCTTTTTTCAGATACTCCACATTCGTAACAAACAAATCATCTCCCACCAACTGACAACGGTCTCCTATCTTGGCCGTCAACATCTCCCAACCTTCCCAATCATTCTCCGCCATTCCATCTTCAATGGAATCGATAGGATATTTGGAAATCAACTCTTCCAAATACAATACCTGCTCAGTGGATGTACGTTGTGCCCCCTTCATCCCCTCAAACTTCGTATAATCGTATATTCCTTCCTTGTAAAACTCCGAAGACGCACAATCCAATCCGATAGTAACATCTTTTCCCGGTTTATATCCCGCTTTTTCAATAGCAGTCAAAATGGATTCCAAAGCATCTTCCGTCCCGTTCAGTGAGGGAGCGAAACCTCCCTCGTCCCCGACAGCCGTACTTAATCCCCTGTCATGCAATACTTTCTTTAAAATATGAAAAACTTCCGCCCCCATGCGAAGAGATTCTCTGAATGAAACAGCACCGACCGGACGTATCATAAACTCCTGAAAAGCGATAGGTGCATCGGAATGGGAGCCTCCGTTAATAATATTCATCATTGGCACAGGCAACACCTTCGCATTGCATCCCCCGATATAACGATACAGAGGAATTTCCAAAGCAGTAGCGGCAGCCTTTGCACAAGCCAGAGACACCCCCAGCATAGCATTAGCTCCCAAATTACATTTGGTTCTGGTACCGTCCAATTCAACCAATAACCGGTCTACAGCCACCTGATCCGACACCTCCATCCCTAAAAGAGCATCCGAAATAACCGTATTGACATTTTCAACGGCTTTCAACACACCTTTTCCCATATACCGCGACTTATCTCCATCGCGTAATTCCAAGGCCTCATTCTCTCCTGTCGATGCCCCAGAAGGTACCGCAGCCCGTCCGATAACTCCGGATTCAAGCATAACATCCACTTCAACAGTGGGATTTCCCCGGGAATCCAAAATTTCCCGTCCTGTGATTTCTACAATATGTGTCATAAATCTAATTTTTTAAGATTAACGAAAAATCACAGAAATTAGTTACGGCAAAATCAAAAGAAGAGAGCACAAAAAAACCGTTCTGCCAAAGCAAAACGGTTTCTCTATAAGAATTCCGGAATTTATTCAGCCTTAGGAGCTTCGGTTTCCGGCGTTTCTGCAACTGCAGGAGTTTCTTCGACAACAGTAGCCTCAGCCACTTCTGCCGTTGCTTTCTTAGCAGAAGATCTTCTGCGGCGGGTTGCCGTTTTCTTCACTTCCTGTTTAACTTCCGTATAAGTAGCATTGAAATCTACCAATTCGATAATACAGGTAGCGGCGTTATCTCCGATACGGTTGCCCGTTTTCAAAATACGGGTATACCCTCCCGGGCGGTTAACGATCTTCGGAGCCACCTCTTTAAACAATTCGGTAACAGCTTCCTTCTGACCCAGATAACTGAAAACAACACGGCGTGAATTGCTGTTGTCATTTTTACTTTTCGTAATCAAAGGCTCCACATACATTTTCAATGCCTTTGCTTTAGCAACAGTAGTGCTGATTCTTTTATGGAGAATCAAAGAGGCTGCCATATTGGAAAGCAAAGCCTTTCTATGAGCACTCGTCCTATTTAGGTGGTTAAATTTCTTACAATGTCTCATGTTACTTATTCCTTGTCTAATTTATACTTAGATACATCCATACCGAATTCAAGGTTATTGTTTTCCAACAAGGCCTCCAATTCCGTCAGCGATTTCTTACCGAAATTACGGAATTTCAACAGATCGTTCTTATTGAATTTAACCAATTCACCCAGCGTTTCAACTTCAGCAGCCTTCAAGCAGTTCAAAGCACGAACTGACAGATCCATATCCACTAATTTCGTTTTCAGAAGCTGACGCATATGCAACACTTCTTCATCAAATTCTTCATTTCCGTATTTATCCTCTGATTCGAGAGTTATCTTTTCATCCGAGAACAACATGAAATGGTGGATCAAAATCTTAGCCGCTTCTTTTAAAGCATCGGTCGGATTAATAGAACCATCGGTCTCTATTTCAAGTAAAAGTTTCTCATAGTCCGTTTTACCTTCTACACGATAGTTCTCTATCTCATATTTCACATTTCTGATAGGGGTGTAAATTGCATCGATCGGAATAAATCCGGCTTCGGCATCTATCGGCATATTCTCTGTACTGGGAACATATCCGCGTCCTTTCTGAATGGTGATTTCCATCTGGAAATTTACGCTCGGATCCATATTACAGATTACCAGGTCCGTATTCAAAACCTCGAAACCCGTCAAGAACCGGTTAATATCGCCCGCAGTAAAAGTTTCCTGCCCAGAAACAAGCACAGTCAGTTTTTCTTCTTCTGCATCTTCAACCCTTCTCTTAAACCGAACTTGCTTCAAATTCAGGATGATCTCGGTTACGTCCTCGATAACACCCGGAATGGTGGCAAATTCATGTTCTACACCATGAATTTTTATACCGGTAATCGCATATCCTTCAAGGGAAGAAAGCAAAATCCTGCGAAGCGGATTACCAATGGTGATTCCGTAACCAGGCTCCAAAGGACGAAATTCGAATTTACCGAATTTATCCGTCGATTCAAGCATGATTACTTTGTCCGGTTTCTGGAAAGCTAATATTGCCATAAATATTTTATTTATTACTTAGAATACAATTCTACGATTAACTGTTCTTTGATATTTTCCGGAATATCTGCTCTTTCCGGTACATTCAACAGTTTTCCGCTCATGGAAGCGGCATCCCATTCCAACCAGGAATATTTGCTTACCCGGTTGCTTCTCAGTGAATCAGCAATCACCTCCAATGCTTTGGATTTCTCACGGACAGCCACAACATCTCCCTGACGGATAGCTGCAGAAGGAATATTACATACACCTCCGTTCACAGTAATGTGACGGTGAGAAACCAACTGACGGGCAGCTGCACGTGTCGGAGCAATACCCAAACGATACACAACGTTATCCAGACGGCACTCCAGCAACTGCAACAAAACTTCACCGGTAATACCTCCAGAACGTTCTGCTTTTTCAAACAGATTACGGAATTGTTTTTCCAGCAAACCGTAAGTATATTTTGCTTTTTGTTTCTCCTTCAACTGAACACCGTATTCAGAAATTTTCTTCCGGCGACGGGCCAAACCATGCTGACCGGAGGGATAATTTCTCCGTTCCAATGCTTTATCCGGGCCATAAATCGGTTCCCCGAATTTTCTTGCTATTTTAGACTTAGGTCCTGTATATCTAGCCATTTTTATTCAAATTTATTACACGTTACATTTCATTATACTCTTCTACGTTTCGGAGGACGGCAACCATTGTGCGGCAGCGGAGTAACATCGATGATTTCCGCAACCTCGATACCACTTGCATGAATAGCACGGATGGCGGATTCACGACCGTTACCCGGTCCTTTAACATATACTTTTGCTTTTCTCATTCCGAGATCGAATGCCACTTTTGCACAATCGCTTGCAGCCATTTGTGCGGCATAAGGAGTGTTTTTCTTAGATCCTTTAAAACCCATTTTTCCTGCTGAAGACCAAGAGATCACCTGTCCTGTCTGGTTTGTCAGGGAAATAATGATGTTGTTAAAAGATGAATGAACGTGTGCTTGTCCAACGGCTTCTACTTTAACTAACCGTTTTCTGTTTGATGTAGACTTCTTTGCCATAATTCAATTCAATTTCTTTTATTTAGTTGCTTTCTTCTTGTTAGCAACAGTTTTCTTCTTACCCTTACGTGTACGGGCATTGTTCTTTGTACTCTGTCCTCTTACGGGCAGTCCTAAACGGTGACGGATTCCACGGTAACAACCGATATCCATCAGTCGTTTGATGTTCATCTGAATGCTTGAACGCAACTCTCCTTCAACTTTGTACTCCGTATTAATCACTTTTCGTACAGCTGCGAGTTGGTCGTCATTCCAGTCTTGCACCTTCGTGTCATAATCGATGCCGGCTTTCTCCAGAATAGTCCGGGCACTACTTCTACCTATACCAAAGATATAGGTCAAGGCTATTTCTCCTCTTTTGTTTGAGGGTAAATCTACACCTACGATTCTTGCCATAAATCTTTTTAATTTAACTTAGATTAATGATTAACCCTGACGCATTTTAAACTTCGGGTTCTTTTTGTTAATGACGTACAAAACGCCTTTTCTTCTTACAATCTTGCATTCGTCATTACGTTTCTTAATTGACGCTCTTACCTTCATGGTTTCTAAATTTAATTTTTGTATCTGAACGTAATTCTACCCTTTGTCAGATCATAGGGAGACATATCCACTCTGACCCTGTCGCCGGGAAGTATTTTTATATAATGCATCCGCATCTTGCCGGAAATATGGGCCGTAATAATATGCCCGTTCTCCAATTCCACCCGAAACATCGCATTCGACAATGCTTCTGTGATCACTCCATCCTGCTCTATCGATGGCTGTTTTGCCATAAAAACAATTTTTAATTTTGTATAATCGTCAATTCTTCAATACCTGCTCCACAAACTCAAAAGAAGACAGAATATCTGCCTTATGCTTGCCAACCGCTACCGTATGTTCAAAATGCGCCGACGGCATTCTGTCTCTCGTCCGAATCGTCCACCCGTCAGCATCCTGATAAACGTGACGCTTCCCCAAATTAATCATCGGTTCAATAGCAATGACCATCCCTTCCGTAAGTTTCGGGCCCTGGCCTCTTTTCCCGTAATTCGGCACCTGAGGTTCTTCGTGCATGTCATGGCCTACACCATGCCCCACCAATTCCCTGACCACCGAATATCCGTTCGCCTCACAATAATTCTGTACCGCATAACCGATATCTCCCACCCTCAAACCGGCAATCGCTTTCTCTATTCCCAGATAAAGGGCCTCTTTCGTCGTCCGTAAAAGCTTCCGGACTTCTTCCTTCACTTCCCCCACTTCAAAAGTATAGGCACTATCTCCATAAAAACCGTTTTTCAAAGTTCCGCAATCTATGGAAACCACATCCCCCTCTTTCAAAAAACGATCGGCAGCAGGAATACCGTGAACCACCTCCTCATTGACGGAAATACATAACGTATTCGGAAACCCGTCATAGCCTAAAAAACCCGGCTCAGCCCCGTGATCGCGAATAAACTCTTCGGCAATCCTATCCAGTTCTAACGTTGAAATCCCCGGACGAATATGCTTTGCCAATTCACCCAGAGTCTTTCCCACCAAAAGATTGCTTTCCCGAAGTAACTCAATCTCTTCCGCTGTCTTCAAAAAAATCATGCCGCAAAAGTAATACTTTTTTTTCAAACGACAAAAAGTCAAAAGCCCGAAGCAAACGTCTTCCGGCTCTTGACTCTATTTCTTAATAGGCAGCGGGACCTCCCGGTGTTTTACCTTTAATCCGGCCCGATTTCATCAATCCGTCATAATGGCGCATCAACAAATGAGACTCGATCTGCTGTAAAGTATCCAATACAACTCCCACCAGAATCAACAGAGAAGTACCTCCGTAAAACTGAGCGAACTGATTGTTGACACCTGCTATAACGGCAAAGGCCGGCAATATGGCTACAATACCCAGGAAAATAGAACCCGGTAAAGTAATCCGCGACATAATCGTATCCAAAAACTCCATGGTCTTTCTTCCCGGTTTCACACCCGGAATAAAACCTCCGTTCTTCTTCATATCCTCTGCCATCTGCATCGGATTCACCGTAATGGCCGTATAGAAATAAGTAAATGCCACAATCAGCACAAAAAAAGTGAAATTATACCAGAAACCGGTAAAATTCGAGAAAGCAGCTGCAAAGCCCGACAAAGAATCGGAAGCCGCAAAATTCACGAATGAAATCGGTAAAAGCATAATAGCCTGTGCGAAAATAATCGGCATAACACCGGCAGCATTTATTTTCAACGGTATATATTGACGTACACCGCCGTACTGTTTATTTCCCACCACTCGTTTTGCATACTGTACAGGCACTTTCCGCGTTCCCTGAACTAACAAAATAGTTCCGCAGAACACAAAGAACAACAGCACCAATTCCACCAGCAAGGCAACCATTCCACCTCCCTGTTGTGACAAACGGGAAGTACCTTCGGCAAAAAATGCGAAAGGCAAACGGGCAATGATACCTATCATGATGATGATAGACACACCGTTACCGATACCTTTGTCCGTGATTTTTTCACCCAACCACAAAACAAACATAGAACCGGCAGCCAAAATGATAACCGATGAAATCGTAAAGAAAGCTCCGCTGATAACAAAAAACTCCTGCGGAATCTGGGCATGTAAGTTTGTAAGATACGCTGACCCCTGCAATACCAGGATGATAATGGTCAGATAGCGGGTAATCTGGTTGATCTTACGTCTTCCACTTTCTCCTTCACGCTGCATACGCTGAAAATAAGGAACGGCTATTCCTAACAGCTGCACCACAATAGAAGCGGAGATGTAAGGCATAATACCCAAAGCAAATACAGAAGCATTCGAAAACGCTCCTCCGGAAAACATATCCAGCAAACCAAGTACTCCTTTTGAAGTTTGTTCTTTCAAAGCTGAAAGTCCGGCAGGATCGATACCCGGTAACACGATTTCAGTTCCCAACCGATAAACGGCAACCAAACCGAGAGTCATCAAAATCCGGGTTCTTAACTCTTCAATTTTCCAAATGTTCTTTAATGTATCAAATAACTTCATAAGTTTAGTATTTAAATATCTGAAGACGCATTCGCATCCTCAGATATTATTTTACAAAACGACTACAGAGCCGCCGGCAGCTTCGATAGCAGCTTTAGCCTTTTCGGAAAAAGCATCCGCTTTCACCTCCAATTTGGCTTTCAGCACTCCGTCTCCCAAAATCTTCAACAAATCATTTTTGGAGATTAATCCGGCCTTAATCAATACATCCTTATCGATGGCTATCAAGCTGTCGCGTTCTGCCAATTCCTGAAGCATGCTGACATTAATTGCTTTATAAGCGACCCGGTTGATATTTTTAAAGCCAAATTTCGGTACCCGTCTCTGCAAAGGCATCTGTCCTCCTTCAAAACCGATTTTCGTATGATAACCGGATCTTGACTTAGCACCTTTGTGACCTCTTGTAGAAGTACCTCCTTTTCCCGAACCCTGTCCACGACCGATTCTCTTCTCGTGATGCGTAGAGCCACAGGCCGGTTTTAAGCTACTTAAATCCATTTTATTTTGTATTAAAATAGTTCAACAACAATTTATTTTACTTCTTCCACTTTTACCAGGTGGGCAACTTTAGCCACCATTCCCAGTATCTGAGGAGTAGCTTCGTGTTCTACACTACTGCTGATTTTGTTCAGGCCAAGTGCGGTTAACGTGCCAACCTGACGTTTATCGCTTTTGATTTTGCTTTTTACCAATGTAACTTTAATCTTTGCCATAATTTCATCAAATTAACCGTTAAATACTTTATCTACACTGATATTTCTCTGACGAGCCACCATACGTGCATCCCTCATTTCTTTCAATGCGGCGATCGTGGCCTTAACCAGGTTGTGCGGGTTGGAAGAACCCTTACTCTTGGCCAATACATCATGAATACCGGCACTTTCCAATACAGCACGCATAGCACCTCCAGCCACCAGACCGGTACCGGAAGAAGCGGGTTTCATAAATACTTCCGCACCACCGAAACGAGCCACTTGTTCGTGAGGAATCGTTCCTTTCAAAATAGGCACTTTCACCAGATTTTTCTTGGCAGCCTCCACGCCTTTGGCAATAGCCGTAGTCACTTCGTTAGCCTTTCCCAAGCCCCAGCCTACAATACCGTTTTCATCACCTACCACTACAATAGCTGCAAAGCTGAACGTTCTACCTCCTTTTGTAACCTTGGTCACACGATTGATAGCCACCAATCTGTCTTTCAGTTCCAAGTCAGTATTATTTACTTTCTGTTCCATTCTGCTAACTTTTAAAATTTAAGACCTCCGTTACGGGCAGCGTCAGCCAATGCCTTCACCCTACCGTGATATAAATAACCGTTTCTGTCGAAAACAACAGTCTCAATCCCGGCAGCTTTTGCTTTTTCAGCTACGGCGGCACCGACATAAGTAGCCTGCTCTATTTTCGTTCCTTTCTTTTCAGCAATATCCTTGCTCAATGAAGATACTGACAATATCGTCTTTCCTTCATTGTCGTCAATCAGCTGTACAGAAATCTGAGTATTTGAACGGAATACGCTCAAACGAGGTCTCTCAGCTGTTCCGGAGACAATCTTACGAATTCTCCTTTTTATTCTTAATCTTCTTTCTTCCTTAGTTAAAGCCATAACTTTTACTTACTTTAGGTGATTAAACTTTAGCTGACTTACCTGCTTTCCGGCGTACCTGTTCTCCTACAAAACGGATACCCTTACCTTTGTAAGGCTCTGGTTTACGGAATGAACGGATTTTAGCAGCTACCTGACCTATCAGTTGCTTGTCGCAACACTCCAGCGTAATGATCGGATTGGCACGTTTTTCTGTAACGGCAGATACCTTTACTTCCGGCGGCAACTGTAAGAAAATGGAGTGAGAATATCCCAGACCTAATTCCAATACATTTCCCTCGGCATTGGCTCTGTATCCAACTCCGACCAATTCCTGCTGAATTTTATAACCTTCAGAAACACCTACTACCATATTATGGATCAATGAACGGTAAAGACCGTGCATGGATTTGTGAATCTTATCTTCCGTGTGACGTTCAACATGAACGTTTGTTTCATCGACTCTAACAGTCAGATCTTCGCTCACTTTCTGTGAAAGTTCCCCTTTCGGACCTTTTACTGTGACGGTGTTATCCGGACTTACGGCTACCGTAACCCCTTGTGGTATATGGATTGGTAATTTTCCTATTCGTGACATTTCTTCTTCACTTTTAAATTAATACACATAGCACAATACTTCACCGCCAACATTTTTCTGGCGAGCTTCCTTATCTGTCATCAAGCCCATAGAGGTTGACAATATGGCAATACCCAAACCGTTCAATACGCGGGGCATTTCCTCCACATTCGTATAACGTCTCAAACCCGGTTTAGACACACGTACCAATGATTTGATTGCCGACTCTTTGGTCTCGGGATGATATTTAAGAGCTATCTTAATATTGCTTTTTACTCCGTCTTCTTCGAACTTATAGTTCAAAATATATCCTTTTTCTTTCAGGATTTTGGTCATTTCCCGTTTCATTTTGGAACCCGGGAGTTCTACTACTTTATGACCGGCTCTTATCGCATTTCTTAAACGCGTAAGAAAATCTGCTATTGGATCTGTCATCTCTTCATCAATTTTTAATATTACCAACTAGCTTTCTTCACTCCCGGTATCAATCCTGCCGATGCCATTTCACGGAATTGGATACGGCTGATACCAAACTGTCTCATGTAACCTCTCGGTCTGCCGGTCAGTTTGCAACGATTGTGCAAACGAATAGGATTGGAGTTTTTAGGGAGAAGGCTCAACCCTACATAGTCGCCTTCTGCTTTTAATTTTGCCCGTTTTGCGGCGTACTTTTCTACCAATTTTGCACGCTTTACCTCACGGGCCTTCATTGATTCTTTTGCCATTTTCTCTGGTTTTAGTTCTTTTTAAATGGTAATCCAAATTCTCTCAGAAGAGCAAAACCTTCTTCGTCGGTATTAGCCGAAGTTACAAATGTTATATTCATACCCATGATTTTGTGTACATTATCCAACACGATTTCAGGGAATATGATCTGCTCTTCCAAGCCTAATGTATAGTTGCCTCTTCCGTCAAGCTTGCTGTTGATTCCTTTGAAGTCACGGATACGCGGCAGTGCGGAAACAATCAGACGCTCTAAGAATTCGTACATACGCTCTTTACGCAAAGTTACCTGTACGCCGATCGGCATACCTTTACGCAATTTAAAGTTTGATACGTCTTTTACTGATTTGCAGGTAACCGGTTTCTGTCCGGTAATAGCTGCGATTTCGTTCACTGAAAATTCAAGGATCTTTTTATCCTGAATAGAGGAACCTACTCCCTGGTTGATTACTATCTTCTCCAACCGCGGGGTCTGCATAACTGACTTGTATCCGAACTCTTTCATCAAAGTCGGTACAATTTCGTCGTTATACTTTTTCTTGAAATTGGGTACGTAACTCATTTATTTAATATGATTTTTAATTCACGATTGACAATTTTACACGCAATTATCCACCGAAAATCTGATTTTCAGGCGGCAAAGATATAAATATTTTGAACAAACTCAAAATACGATGTCACTTCGTAAATCCTTGTTTATTTCCGACAAACGATTCGTGATTTACGATCCGGAAACCGTAAATCAAAAATCGTATCCTGTCATCTTATTTTAAAATCTCTCCCGATTTTTTAGCAAATCTGACCAATTTACCCTTATCATCCAACTTACGACCTACGCGTGTCGGTTTGTTGGTTGAAGGATCAATCACATTCAGATTGGAAATATGAATCGGAGCTTCTTTTTTAATGATGCCTCCCTGAGGATTGGCAGCATTCGGTTTCGTATGCTTGCTGACCATGTTGATACCTTCAACAATAGCTCTTTCCTCCTTCGGAAGAACTTCCAGGACTTTGCCCTGTTTGCCTTTATCAACACCGGCGTTTACAAACACCAGATCACCTTTCTTTATATGAAACTTTCTGTTCATTGTTTTGATTTTTATGTCGTCTAAAGCCGTAAGTCAAACACCTGTCCGGCATTTTACTCCCGACTTCTGACTTCCGACATTTAACATTACAGTACTTCAGGAGCTAACGAAACAATTTTCGTATATCCTTCACGAACTTCACGAGCTACCGGACCGAAAATACGGGTTCCTCTCATTTCTCCGGCGTTATTCAACAATACACAGGCATTGTCATCAAAGCGGATATAAGACCCGTCCGGACGACGGAATTCTTTGCTCGTACGCACTACTACTGCCTTACTTACGGAACCTTTTTTCAGGTCGCCTCCCGGCAGGGCATTTTTTACAGAAACAACAATTTTATCGCCTACACGTGCATATCTTTTCCGGGTACCTCCCAGAACACGGATACAAAGCACTTCTTTGGCACCGCTGTTGTCTGCTACTGTTAATCTGGTTTCCTGTTGTATCATGATTACTTAGCTCTTTCAATGATTTCAACTAATCTCCATCTCTTCATTTTACTCAAAGGACGGGTTTCCATAATTCTCACTTTGTCTCCGACGTTACATTCGTTTTTCTCGTCGTGAGCGGTGAACTTCTTGGTCTTGTTTACGAATTTGCCGTAAATCGGGTGTTTTTCCTTAAAATGAACGGCAACCGTGATGGACTTTTCCATCTTATTGCTTACCACAAGACCGATACGCTCTTTTCTAAGATTTCTTGCTTCCATTACTTTACTTCTTTACCGTTAATTCTCTCTTACGCAATTCCGTCATCATACGGGCGATGTCTTTCCGTTTTGCACGGATCTGCATTGTATTCTCCAAAGGAGTGACCGTATGATTCATGATCATCTTATTCAAGGCAGCCTTTTCTGTAGCTACTCTCTCTTTAAGATCTTCTGTGGTCATTTCTATAACTTCTGAATTTTTCATCTTCTGTCCGATTAATTTGGTTTTACAATCAAATAGCCGTAAGACTATTCGGTATAATCACGTCTGACCACAAATTTAGTCGTAATAGGTAACTTCTGGGCTGCAAGACGTAAAGCCTCTTTTGCGATTTCATACGGCACACCGTCTGCTTCGAAAAGAATACGACCCGGAGTCACTGGAGCAACAAAACCTTCCGGATTACCTTTACCTTTACCCATACGTACTTCGGCAGGCTTCTTGGTAATAGGTTTATCGGGGAATATACGAATCCATATCTGACCCTGACGTTGCATATAACGGGTAACGGCAACACGGGCTGCTTCAATCTGGCGTCCTTCGATCCATTTTTCTTCCAACGCCTTAATGCCAAAAGATCCGAATGCCAGTTGATGTCCTCTCTGGGCATTTCCCTTCATTCTTCCCTTTTGCTGTCTTCTGAATTTAGTCCTTTTTGGCTGTAACATAACTCACTACTTTTTTCTTTTTTTGAAATTCTTCTTTCCGGCGGCATTGGTATTGGCAGCATTGCGGGTCTCACGGGAAGCCAGTACTGAATTCGGCACCAACTCACGTTTTCCGTATACTTCACCTTTACAAATCCACACTTTAATACCCAGCAAACCGTATGTGGTCAATGCTTCTGCCTGTGCATAATCGATATCTGCACGGAAAGTGTGCAACGGAATTCTTCCTTCCTTAAAGATTTCTGCGCGGGCCATTTCCGCACCGTTCAAACGGCCGGAAATCAAAACCTTGATACCTTCAGCACCCATTCTCATGGTAGACTGAACAGCCATTTTGATAGCACGACGGTATGCCACACGTCCTTCAAGCTGACGAGCTATGTTATTACCTACGATGACAGCATCCAATTCAGGACGTTTGATTTCGAAGATATTAATCTGTACTTCTTTATCGGTGATTTTCTTAAGCTCTTCCTTCAATTTGTCAACTTCCTGACCGCCTTTACCGATGATAATTCCCGGACGGGCCGTGTTGATCGTGATGGTAATCAGCTTAAGGGTCCTCTCGATAACAATTTTTGCGATTCCGGCTTTGGCCAAACGGGCGTTCAGGTATTTTCTGATCTTGTAATCTTCTACCAGTTTATCGCCGTAGTTTTTACCACCGAACCAGTTAGAATCCCATCCACGGATGATTCCTAATCTATTGCTTATTGGATTAACTTTTTGTCCCATGCTAATTATTCTTTTACTACGTTTTCAACAGCAGTCTTGCTACCCAAGACAATTGTCACATGATTTGATCTCTTGCGGATCCGGTGCGCCCGTCCCTGAGGTGCAGGTCTTAATCTTTTCAGAATACCGGCTCCGTCAACGAAAATCTCTTTAACATATAAAGCAGCATCGTCTATACGTTTGCCTTCATTCTTTGCACTCCAGTTGGCGATTGCCGAAAGCAACAATTTTTCAACTTTACGGGCAGCTTCGCGAGGACAAAATTTCAGTGTATCCAAAGCTTTCTGTACGTCCATTCCACGTACCAAGTCAGCCACCAATCTCATTTTCTGCGGTGACGAAGGACAACCCCGGAGACTTGCAAAAGCCTTCTCCTTTTTGGCTTCCTTTATCTGATTTGCTCTTAATCTTTTTCTTGCACCCATTTTAATACATCTTCATTGGTTCAACTTTCATCATGCTTATTTCTTGTTAGCATGACCTCTAAATGTACGCGTCGGTGCAAATTCTCCCAGTTTGTGTCCCACCATGTTCTCGGTGATATAAACCGGAATAAATTTATTACCGTTATGTACAGCTACAGTATGGCCTACAAAGTCAGGAGAAATCATAGAGTAGCGAGCCCAGGTCTTAACAACCGACTTTTTATTGGACTCATTCATTGCCAACACTCTTTTCTCCAGCTTCACATCTATAAAAGGGCCTTTTTTTAACGAACGACTCATAACATTAAACTATTAATCGGTTATTATTTCCTTCTTTCTACAATATACTTGTTTGAAGCTTTCTTCGGAGCTCTGGTCTTGTAACCCTTAGCCAACAATCCCTTACGTGATCTCGGGTGACCTCCTGAAGCACGGCCTTCACCACCACCCATCGGGTGATCAACCGGGTTCATTACAACACCGCGGACACGCGGACGACGGCCTAACCAACGGGTACGACCGGCTTTACCTGAACGTTCCAACGCATGATCTGTATTGGATACGGTACCAACGGTGGCTTTACAGGTTACCAATACCATCCGGATTTCTCCCGAAGGCAACTTGATAGAAGCATATTTCCCTTCTCTTGCAACCAACTGAGCGAACGAACCGGCGCTGCGAGCCATCACTGCGCCCTGTCCCGGTCTCAGTTCAATGTTATGTACGATAGTACCTAATGGGATTTCAGATAAGAAGAGCGTGTTACCTACTTCAGGAGCTACCCCCTGACCGCTCATCAGTGTCTGGCCGACAGCCAAACCGACCGGAGCGATAATGTAACGTTTTTCTCCATCTGCATACACTAACAACGCAATACGGGCAGTTCTGTTCGGGTCATATTCAATAGTGGCAACCTTTGCCGGAATATTGTCCTTGTCCCGTTTGAAATCAACTACTCTGTATTTTTGTTTATGACCTCCACCTATATATCTCATTGTCATTTTACCGGTATTATTACGGCCACCGGTTTTCTTTACGGGTCTTAACAATGATTTCTCAGGTCTATCTGTAGTCACCTGTTCAAAGGTATTCACTACCTTATGTCTTTGACCAGGAGTTACAGGATTTAATTTTCTTACAGCCATGTTCTTTAAATATTGCTAAAAAAATCAATACTATCACCTTCTGCCAAGGTTACAATCGCTTTCTTGAAAGAATTGGTACGGCCGGTAATCACGCCGGCTTTCGTATAACGGGATTTCACCGTCCCCTGGTAACGTTGTGTATTGACAGCCGTTACCTTTACGTTATACATTTCTTCCACAGCTTTCTTAATCTCTATCTTATTCGCATCTTTTGCTACGACAAAAGCCACTTTATGCTCTTTGTCGGTCAGCGCTGACATTTTTTCCGTCAGAATGGGCTTCAATATAATTTCCATCTCTTCTTCTATTAGTTAAGATTGAACATTTCATTCAGGCCCTTCACAGAACTTTCAACGAGCACGAGGT
The DNA here is from genome assembly GCA_910588375.1 of uncultured Odoribacter sp. Taxonomy (GTDB): domain Bacteria; phylum Bacteroidota; class Bacteroidia; order Bacteroidales; family Marinifilaceae; genus Culturomica. The sequence goes on along the minus strand of CAJUQA010000027.1, from coordinate 5,370 downwards.
TTTTAGCCTTCATGATGTTGTAAGTTGATAAATCGCTGACTCTTTTAATTTCCACGTTCTGTAAGTTGCGAGCCGATAATAATATATTCTCGTTTGATTCACTCAAAACCAGCAACAATCTACCATTGTTCACTTTCAGATTGTTTACCAATGATACAAACTGTTTGGTTTTCGGTGCCTCAAAGCTGAAATCTTCAACAACCGTTACGGCGTTTGCACCGGCTTTCACTGCTAATGCAGATTTACGAGCCAATTTTTTAAGCTTTTTGTTCAATTTAAAGCGGTAGTCTCTCGGTACGGGACCAAATACTCTACCTCCTCCTCTGAACTCAGGGTTCTTGATACCCCCGGCACGTGCACCTCCGGTACCTTTTTGCTTTTTCAGCTTTACAGTACTACCTGACACCTCGTTTCTCTGCTTTGACTTGTGAGTGCCCTGCCGTTGGTTGGCAAGATACTGTTTTACGTCAAGGTAGATGGCGTGTTCGTTAGGCTGAATTCCAAAGATAGCGTCATTTAACTCTATCTTTCTGCCTGTTTCTTTTCCGGCAATGTTTAATACACTTAACTCCATTACTTCTCAATAATTACGTATGAACCTTTAGTTCCGGGAATAGATCCTTTCACCAACAACAAATTATTTTCAGGAATTACTTTTAAAACCTGCAAGTTTGCGATAGTAACTCTGTCGCCGCCCATACGGCCGCCCATGCGCATACCTTTGAATACCCGTGACGGAGTAGAACATGCTCCGATAGATCCCGGTTTTCTCTGGCGGTTGTGCTGACCGTGGGTCGCTTCTCCTACTCCGGCAAATCCGTGACGTTTCACAACGCCCTGGAATCCTTTTCCCTTGGTAGTACCGATGACATCCACGAAAGCTGCATCTTCGAAGAAGGTTACATCCAATACATCGCCTAACTTGTGCTCAGTCTCAAATCCTGAAAACTCTACGAGCTTCCTTTTCGGAGTTGTGCCTGCCTTTTTAAAGTGTCCACTTAGCGGCTTCGTCGTGTGTTTTTCGTTTACTTCGTCAAAACCCAATTGAAGCGCTTCATAACCGTCGGTCTCTTTTGTTTTAACCTGGGTTACGACACATGGACCGCACTCAATCACAGTGCATGGGATACTTTTCCCCTCGGCACTGAATACGGAAGTCATTCCGACTTTTTTTCCAATTAAACCTGGCATTTTCTTTTTTTACTTTTAATAGGTTTACATTCTAATAACGACATAGGGTTTCGCCGTTATCACACTTTAATCTCTACTTCAACACCACTCGGTAACTCAAGTTTCATCAGAGCGTCGATAGTTCCAGCCGTTGAGCTGTAAATATCAATCAATCTTTTGAATGTGCATACCAAGAATTGTTCACGGCTCTTCTTGTTTACGAAAGTAGAGCGGTTCACGGTAAAAATACCTTTGTGGGTAGGAAGCGGAATCGGTCCGCTCACTACAGCACCGGTAGCTTTTACTGTCTTAACAATCTTTTCTGCCGACTTGTCTACTAAGTTGTGATCGTAAGATTTCAACTTAATTCTGATTTTTTGGCTCATTGTTTTATTTATTTGTTTAAGCGGCCGGAAAGGGGATTCCTTTCCGGCATTAAATTATACTAATTCAACTCTTCCGTTATTTTTCTCTACCACTTCCTTAGCGATATTCTTCGGAACCTCGGCATAGTGAGAGAATTCCATAGAAGAACTTGCACGACCGGAAGACAAAGTTCTCAAAACGGTTACATAACCGAACTGTTCTGACAGAGGAACTTTAGCCTCGATAACACGGGCACCGGTACGGGATTCCATTCCTTCCACCTGTCCCCGACGACGGTTCAGGTCGGCAATGATATCTCCCATATAATCCTCCGGAGTCACAACCTCCAATTTCATAATCGGTTCCAACAATACCGGTTTCGCTTTCTGAGCGGCTTCTTTGTAACCGATTTTGGCAGCCATTTCAAATGAAAGGGCATCAGAGTCCACCGGGTGGAAAGAACCGTCGATCAATGTAATCTTCAATGCTTCCAACGGATAACCGGCCAACACACCACTTTCCATCGCTTCCTTGAAACCTTTTTCAACGGAAGGAATAAATTCTTTCGGAATGTTACCACCTTTCACCTCGTTTACGAAGGTCAAACCTTCTTTACCTTCCTCAGCAGGCTCCATACGGAAGATGATATCAGCAAATTTACCGCGACCACCCGTCTGTTTCTTGAATACATGACGGTGATCAACAGACTGGGTAATAGCTTCCTTGTAAGCCACCTGGGGCGCACCCTGGTTACATTCCACTTTGAATTCCCGACGCAGACGGTCGAGGATAATATCCAGGTGAAGCTCACCCATACCGCTGATTACAGTCTGACCGGAATCTTCATCGGTCTTTACACGGAATGTCGGGTCTTCTTCTGCCAATTTGGCCAAAGCCATACCCAATTTATCCGTATCTTTCTGTGTCAGAGGTTCAATAGCAATACCGATCACAGGTTCGGGGAAAGTCATACTTTCCAATACAATCGGTTTTTCTTCGGAACACAAGGTGTCTCCCGTACGGATATCCTTGAATCCTACACAAGCGCAAATATCTCCGGCTTCCAATACCTCCTTCGGCATCTGCTTGTTGGAGTGCATCTGGAACAAACGGGAAATACGCTCTTTTTTATCCGTACGCGGATTGTAAACATAAGAACCGGCCTCTATCTTACCGGAATAAATACGGGTGTAACACAGACGTCCCACAAACGGGTCTGTCGCAATCTTGAATGCCAATGCCGACAGCGGAGCTTCCGGGTCAACCGGGAAATGTACTTCCTCTCCCGTGTGCGGGTTGGTACCCTTGCTGTTCGGAATATCCAGCGGATTCGGCAAATAAGCGATTACGGCATCCAACAGATTCTGTACGCCTTTATTTTTGAATGAAGAACCGCACATCACCGGACAGAAATCCATCGCAATCACAGCCTTACGGATTACGGTCTTCAAATCTTCAACGGTAATGGAATCCGGATCTTCAAAGAAACGTTCCATCAAAGCTTCATCCTGAACGGCTGCAGCTTCCACCAGTTTTTCTCTCCATTCCTGAGCTTCCGCCTTCATGTTTTCGGGAATTTCCTTTATCGTAGCTTCCAAAGCTCCGTTTTCCCAAACATACGCTTTCATTTCCACCAGGTCGATAATTCCCTGATAGTTTTCTTCAGCACCGATCGGCAAAACCAAGGGCACAGGATTTGCACCTAATTTTTCTTTGATTTCGCGTACTGCTTTGAAAAAGTCAGCACCGGAACGGTCCATTTTATTAACGAATGCGATTCTCGGCACACCGTATTTGTTGGCCTGACGCCATACGGTTTCAGACTGGGCTTCCACACCACCCACGGCACAGAACAATGCCACAGCACCATCCAATACACGCAAGGAACGTTCCACCTCTACGGTAAAGTCCACGTGTCCCGGGGTGTCAATGATATTGATTTTATAGTCGTGGTCCTGGTATTTCCAAAAACAGGTCGTAGCAGCGGAAGTAATGGTAATACCTCTCTCCTGCTCCTGCACCATCCAGTCCATCGTAGCCGTACCGTCATGAGTTTCCCCGATTTTATGGTTCACTCCGGTGAAGTACAGGATACGCTCGGTCGTTGTCGTCTTACCGGCATCGATGTGAGCCATGATACCGATATTTCTTGTATAGTGTAAATCTCTCTTTGCCATTTATCTATCCCTCCTGATTAAAATCTAAAATGTGCAAACGCACGGTTGGCTTCTGCCATACGGTGCGTATCTTCTTTCTTCTTGAAAGCAGCTCCTTCTTCTTTGTAAGCAGCCATAATTTCGGCAGCCAATTTTTCCGCCATATTCTTACCGCTTCTCTTACGGGCGAAGAAGATCATATTTTTTACGGAAATAGCCCGTTTACGATTCGGATTGATTTCCATCGGCACCTGAAATGTAGCACCACCTACGCGGCGACTCTTTACTTCCACCTGGGGAGTAATGTTCTCCAATGCTTGTTTCCAGATATCCAATGCGGATTTTTCCTCTTTCTGAGCCATTTTTTCTTCTACAATATCCAATGCATTGTAGAAAATGCCATAAGCGATGGTCTTTTTACCATCAATCATCAAATCGTTTACAAATCGGGTTACCAGTACATCATTGAATTTCGGATCCGGCAACAGGATTCTTTTCTTCGGTTTAGTCTTTCTCATTTCTTTCAGTTTACGAATTCGTTCGATCAGCTGTCCTTTTGGTCTTCAACGGTTTCACAACCATTTACTCAACTTTCCGGGAACAACCCATAAACACAATTCCTGTTAATCACTCGTTTTTACTTTTTACCTTTTGCAGGCGCAGCCTGACCCGGTTTCGGTCTCTTCGTACCGTACTTAGAACGTCCTTGTTTTCTTTCCGCAACTCCGGCAGCATCCAAAGTTCCACGAACCAAGTGATAACGAACACCCGGAAGGTCTTTCACACGACCACCGCGAATCATCACGATTGAGTGTTCCTGCAAATTGTGGCCTTCTCCCGGAATATAAGCATTCACTTCCTTTCCGTTGGTCAATCTAACACGTGCCACCTTTCTCATGGCTGAGTTCGGTTTTTTCGGCGTCGTTGTGTAAACACGTACACAAACACCCCGTCTCTGCGGACATGAATCCAAGGCAGGAGCCTTACTCTTGTCCTGAATTTTCGTTCTTCCTTTTCTTACTAACTGTTGAATAGTAGGCATTACAATAGTTTTAATTAGTATACTTTTATTCAAATTGGAGTGCAAATGTAGCGACTCTTTTCCTAACTGCCAAACATTTATAGCTTTTTTTACAAAAATGAAACAATGGGAAAACAGAGAAAATAATTTCTCCTCTGTTTCTCATTCCGTCAACTCATAGAAAACAATTCTAATTCCCCGGTTTAACACCTCTGCATCTCCTCTACAAAGTGCTTATAAAGCGCTTACAGAGTGCTTATAAAGTGCTTCTGAAAGCACTTTGTAAAGAATTTATATGGATTTTCTATACTTTTTACAGAATATTTATAGAGGAGATAAAGCGATGTAATACAAATTTGGTCTATGAGGAAGGGGGTGGAGAAGTTCAAAAGGTTAAAGAGGTTGAATGAGTTGAAAAGTTGAAAGGGTGCTCCTCTTCCACTTTTTTAACCTTTTCAATATTTCAACTTCTTTAACTCTTTCAACTTTTTTTCTATCTTTGTCCTGCTACGATAGAGTAAGCGTATTCCAGCGTAGCAGACATATTGATTTAAAGCGTTTAGCTTTATCCTTTATAAGGAAACGACCAATTTTCAACACAGAAGGATAAGCAGTACAAACGTTCACGTTTGCCGTATATACACACATATATACCCG
>CAJUQA010000026.1 GCA_910588375.1 uncultured Odoribacter sp. | reverse complement strand
CAGATGGTCATTTTCAACCGTTTTTCTGTGGTCAACTTAGACCGTTTTCAAAGGGGCACTTTCCACCGTTTTTAAGGGGGCAGTTTTACCGTTTTTTCCACAAAGGCGGCATCGATATGCTTTTTGCTATAATAGTTGAACTGGCGAATACGGATTTTGGGGATATTGTTCTCTCTTGTATATGCCCAAATCCATTTTTGCGATACTTTGTACTTTTCGGAAATTTGCTCGGCAGTGTAGTACTCAGTTATATCAAGATCATCTTTTACTCTTCTTCGTTCATAGGGGCGGGTTTTGAGCATCAGTTCAATATCAGCTCTGCGAATGATTGACATCCTTGCACTGATTCTTGAAGCTCTCAACTTATCCTCTTTGACGAGTTTGTAAATGTATTGGCGAGAAACGCCCATCAACTGTGCGGCTTGTGCAAAAGTAAAGTAGTCTTGATGGTCAAGTTTACTTTTGACTTCTATCAAATCCTGTAACTCACGAAGTTCGAGTCTTCGTTCTCTCATACGATGTTTGTAGCCTTGACTGGCACATTGGTGGCTACAATAATTAGTGGTAGTTTTCTTCGCAATGAATGGCTTACCACACCATTGGCAAATTCTTTTTACTTCCATGTTGTTTTCTCCATATTTTTAGTGAAACCATATAGTTTTAATTTCGCTTTTTGTCTACCTATGTAAACCATTGTCAACACATGTTGTCGACTACCTCAGTGTGACATCGGGGACAAACCCCAATTTGTTTCGCGGTAGAAATATGATAGAAAAATATGGATAAAAACCGTTACTTCCAAATACGGACTGGAAAGTGTTAAAACAGAAAAGTCGCTGATATACAGCGACTTTATTCTAAATGATTATAGTTGGTTACGGCTGTTTCTAAGCCATCACTTGCCGATGCAAAAATGCTTAAATATATTCCCTAGCACCTCATCTGTCGTAATCTCTCCGGTGATTTCACCAAGGTAATGCAAGCATTCGCGGATGTTTTGGGAGATGAATTCACCGCTGAGATTGGATTGCAAACCGTCTTGAACTCGTTGTATTGCAGTCAAGGCATGTTTTAACGCCTCGTAATGACGAACATTGCTCACAATAACATCCGAGGCATTTAATTCATTTAAATTCACCGTATTCGTCAGCTCCTGCACCAAAACGTCCAGATTAAAACCGGTGCGGGCAGAAATAGGAATAATCTTTTCCCCCGAAGTAAAAAGCCGTATGGTTTCCTGCGGCGTCAACAAATCCTCCACCTGGTCTGTCTTATTCAATACGATAACCAATGTGGCTGTAGCAGACAGACGCTTTTTGACCTCCCTGTAATACTCCTCAAAACTTTCCACACCCCGCTGTAAGTCCGTCAGTAACAATACCACACTCGCCTGACTGATTTTCGAGAAAGTCCGCTCAATTCCCATATTCTCCACCTCATCGGACGTTGTACGAATACCGGCAGTATCAATAAACCGGAAAGTAATCCCGTTCAGATTTATCGTATCTTCAATGACATCACGGGTAGTTCCGGCAATATCCGACACAATGGCTTTCTCCTCCTGCAACAAAGCATTCAACAACGTACTTTTCCCGACATTGGTATTCCCGACAATCGCTACAGGAACCCCATTTTTAATGACATTTCCCAATGAAAAAGAACGACACAAACGTTCCAACAACACTCCTATATTTTCAGCTATGCGATGTAACTCCGAACGGTCTGCAAATTCAACATCCTCCTCCGAAAAATCCAATTCCAACTCCAGCAGCGATGTTATATGCAATAATTCAGCCCTCAGTTTCATCAACTCGGCAGAAAAACCGCCCTTCATCTGACTGATTGCCATTCGGTGGGCTGCTGCAGAGGAAGAAGCAATCAAATCGGCAACTGCCTCCGCCTGCGACAAATCCATCTTCCCGTTGAGAAAAGCCCGTTGAGTAAACTCTCCCGGCGCAGCCAACCGTGCCCCCATATCTACCAACAACTTCAACATACTTTGCTGGATATATACCGAACCATGACAGGCAATCTCCACCGACTCCTCTCCCGTAAACGAATGGGGCGCATGAAACACGGTCACCAATACTTCATCCACCACTCCCCCATCACTAATAATTTGCCCAAAGTGCACCGTGTTCGCAGCAACATCCAACAATTTTCTCCCCGTTGGAGAAACAAAACAATGATCCACCAAAGCTATCGCCCCATCTCCCGACAAACGGATAACAGCAATTGCCCCCATCCCGGGAGCCGTGGAAACTGCACAAATAATATCTTCCGTTCTCATTCTCAACACCAACAAATTTTATTTTAATCAGAAAATCATCCTTTTGACAAAATTACGACTTTAATATAAAATAAGAAATAAATACTCCCCAAAGTCCTTATAACTAAAAGTTAAATTTTATACTTTTTTAAATAAATCCTTATCAACTTCTGGCCTCATTTTTGCGTATATGAGCATAAACTAATATTCCAGAATCAAATATTCGGCGATAAATTTATGAACCAAATAAAACAACCTACAATGAAAAAACTATTTTTCTTACTCATGCTGGGATTATTTGCTTTGCCCACATCCGAAATTCTTGCTCAGACGCAAACTCAAACCCAAACACAGACATTAACCAAAAAGCAACTGAGACAAATGAAGCGTGATCAAAAAAAACATGCACGCCAAGCAATGGATCAAGCTGCACACGAAGCAGCCTTACTCGCATTGAAAGACAACAACTGGGTTTTAATGGCCAATACTCTCTATGGCCCCAAAGGACAAGCCATCCCTGTTTCCGATAATACTAATTTCATTCAATTTAAAGACAATACCGTATATGTTCAATTAGCTTTTAACGGTATCGCCGGACCGAATGGCTTAGGAGGTATCACAGTACAGGGTACCCCCAACAATATTACCTCTAAAACAGATAAATACGGCAACCTAACCTATTCGTTTTATGTAAATGGAACGGCTCTCACCGCACAAATTATCATCAATTTGAATGGCGGAGGAAATTATGCTCAAGCTACCGTATACCCCATGATGAATAACAACAATCTGACCTTTTCCGGTACGTTAGTACCCACCTCACAATCCGGGATCTTCAGAAGCGGTTTCATCAGCTATTAAATTTTATTAAAATACCCAAAAAAGAAGGTGCTCAAATAAATTTGGGCACCCTCTTTTTTTACAGGTTTCACTTCTCTTTACTGATCATTCATTGAAATCAAAAACTCTTCATTAGAATATGTTTTCTCCAAACGATCCTTTACAAACTCCATAGCTTCTATGGAATTCATATCCGTCAGATAATTCCGCAAAATCCAAATCCGGTTCAACATATTATCATCTAACAACAAATCTTCCCGACGAGTACTGGAAGCAGTAATATCCACAGCCGGATAAATACGTTTATTCGCCAACTTACGGTCAAGTTGTAATTCCATATTACCCGTACCTTTAAATTCTTCAAATATCACATCGTCCATTTTCGAGCCGGTTTCCGTCAATGCCGTCGCTAAAATCGTCAGCGAACCGCCATTTTCAATATTCCGGGCTGCACCGAAAAAGCGCTTAGGCTTATGCAAAGCATTGGCGTCTACACCCCCGGAAAGCACTTTTCCCGAAGCCGGTGATACAGTATTATAAGCACGTGCAAGCCGCGTAATGGAATCCAGCAGAATCACAACATCGTGGCCGCATTCCACCATACGTTTCGCTTTTTCCAAAACGATATTCGCCACCTTTACATGACGTTCTGCCGGTTCGTCAAACGTCGAAGAAATCACTTCCGCATTCACACTACGCGCCATATCCGTTACCTCTTCCGGACGCTCATCAATCAACAATATAATCAGATAAACTTCGGGATGATTCGCAGCAATCGCATTAGCTATCTCTTTCAACAAAACTGTCTTACCCGTTTTAGGTTGCGCAACAATCAAACCGCGCTGCCCTTTTCCTATCGGTGCAAACATATCAACCACCCGCGTAGAAATCGTCGCTCTTCCCCCTCCCGTAAGATTAAACTTTTCATCGGGAAATAACGGTGTCAAATGATCAAAAGGTATCCGGTCACGTACGGCTTCCGGAGATTTCCCATTAATTCTCTCCACCTTTATCAGAGGGAAATACTTCTCTCCTTCTTTAGGAGGACGCACGGTTCCTTCAACAATATCTCCAGTCTGCAATCCAAACAACTTAATCTGGCTTTGTGAGACATAAATATCATCTGGTGAATTCAGATAATTATAATCGGAAGAACGAAGGAATCCATATCCGTCAGGCATAATCTCTAATACACCCGAATTATTGATTATTCCCTCAAACTCATAATACTTATCCCGCTTGTCAAATTTCATTTTCCCAGGAGCGACATTAGCATTTCCGGTTGTATTGTTAAACTCCCGTTCCCGATGTTCCTGGTAGCAATTTTCATCCGGTTCCTGTACCATCTGAAATTCAGATTGCTCTACACGAACCGGCTCTGCCTCCGGTTGATAATCATAAGTATCTGAATTATATTCTTCCTCCTCTCCAAAGTCCAAATCCTTTTCTATCACATCCCTGTGATTCACATGCAACGGTTTCCCTTTCACGGGATTTTCTTGAAAATTAGGCCGATTGAACTCTTTACGAACCGATTGATTCATCACTCTTTTTCCCTCTTCCGGTTGTTTTTCATCCCGCTTTGAGTCATCCCGCTTTCCATACTTTTGCATACCTCCTTTGGAATCTCCCACCTTCTCCACGCCGGATCTCATCACTCTTACCCGGGGTTTGCGTTCCCTTTTCTCCTCCGGACGGACAACTTCCCCTTCTCGGTTCTCTACCACGGCCGGACGCACCACTTCTGAAGCGGCTACAGCCTGTTGATCTAAAATCTTATAAATTAATTCCTGCTTCTTATAAGCTTCGACCCGCTTAATATTTAAATCCTTAGCAATTTGCCGCAATTCTGTCAGCAATTTGTCATTCAATTCTAAAATGTCGTACATATAACGATCTTAATGGATATTTATTTTTGTAGAAATATCATCTGAACGGAGCCAGATGGAAATGAATATAATGCAAATTTATGAATAAAAATCTTTATTACAAAATTGTTGAGAAACTAAAATTGAATATATACACCTGAGAAAACCGGATTCATATAAATCATTTCCCCTGCATATAGATTACCTTTTTCGTCTCAAAAAAATCCTCTGAAAAAAAGTCAGAAATAGCATAAATACGGATTTTATCGCGATAAGGTTGTATTTCATTCTCAAAATCTCCCCCTTTCAAATACAACACCCCATTCGGCAACTCATTCTCCTTGCCCGGACGAATCTTATTTCTTATCAATTTCAAAAAATCCGGGAAAGCCGTAACGGCACGACTGACAATAAAATCGAATTTTTCCGGAACGGTCTCTACCCGTCTTTGCTCTGCCTGCACATTTTTTAATCCCAAAACCGCGACCACCTCATTCACCACCTTTATTTTCTTGGCAATCGAATCTATCAAATAAAATTCCGATTTCGGAAAAAATATTGACAACGGTATACCGGGGAAGCCCCCTCCTGTCCCCACATCCATAACCCGCGTCCCCGGACGAAACGAAATAACTTTAGCTATAGCCAGCGAATGCAAAACATGATGGACATACAATGCATCTATATCTTTCCTGGAAATCACATTGATTTTTTCATTCCACTCCCTGTACAACTGCCCCAACCGGGCCAATTGCTCCTGTTGCAACAACGTCAATTGAGGAAAATAAGAAACAATCCGTTCCATAAACAACATCTTTTACTCTTTCTTGGCAGCATTATACAAAGGCAAAGCAATCAAACAAACGATACCCACCACTATATATACAAAAGTCATAATTCCGTGAGTCAAAAAAGCAAATGCCTTCGCCATACTCTCCGTCTCCGGAGTATGCGGGAGATAAAGCAACAACGCCGATATCACCATAAAATGCCACGCCCCGATCCCCCCCTGCACCGGAGCCACCATTCCGAAACTTCCAAAAACAAATGCAGTCAATCCCACCATGATTCCCAGATGGGAGGTAAACTCAAAACAAAAAAAAGAAAAATAAAACATCAGAAAATAACACACCCAAATCAACACGGAATAAAAAACAAACAAACGCATATGCTTCACCTTGCGTATTGCAACAATTCCCTCCTTCAATCCGCACAAAAAAACTCTCAGCCGTTGTTGTATCTTCATTCCCCGACACAACCTCCATATCCCGAAAACCACCAATGGTACAATCACCAACAGCATCCAAATTTTCCAGGAATACATCACCGTAACAACACGTTCCTCCACTCCTTTATTTGTATCCAGGAAAAAAAGTATCTCCCGGAACTGAGACACAATAACAATAATCGTATAAGCCAATAAAAAGAACATATCGATGACCCTTTCAGCCACCACCGTCCCCAATAACTTCGGGAAAGGCACATGTTCATACTTACTAACAACCCCGCAACGGGTGAATTCTCCCATTCGCGGAATAGCCAAATTAGCAAAATAACCGATCATCACACCGAAAAAACTATTCATCAAACGGATAGGACATCCCATCGACAAGGTCAACAACTGCCAGCGTAACGCCCGCGCCACATGACTCAACATACCTACCACACACACCACCGCAACCCAAGTATAATTCACCCCCTCCTCCAAAGCTCTCATCAAATCATGCCAATTCTGATCCCGATACACCAACCAGAACAACAAAAGGGAAACCAAAAGAAAAAACAAAAACTTTAAAATTTTCTTACACCAGGAACACATATATCTGAGGATTTCCTATTTACGAATTCATGAAAAAAGAAGCAACAGTTACCGCCTTTGTTCAACCGGCGCAAAAGTAAACAAATAAATGCATTTCGGGGATATAATTCTCGACCTATTTATATACTTTTGTAACATGAGTATAGTAAAAGCCAAAAAAAGTTTAGGACAACACTTTCTGAAAGACCAGAATATTGCCCGAAAAATTACGGACAGCCTCCTGCCTGTAACCAAGGACGTTTTGGAAATCGGTCCCGGGATGGGAGTACTTACCCGCCACCTGTTTGCAAACGGGCAATTCTCGGTACAGGCCATTGACATCGACCAGGAATCCGTTGACTATCTTCACGCAGAACTGCCGGACTTTCAAAACCAAATTTTATACGGTGACTTCTTAAAAATGAATTTGGCCGCTTTCTATACTACGCCCTTTTCCGTCATCGGAAATTTACCCTATAACATCTCATCCCAGATATTTTTCCGTATCATAGAACACCGGCAACTCATCCCGCAAGTGGTATGCATGATTCAAAAAGAAGTTGCCGAACGCATCAGCGCACCATACGGAAATAAGACATATGGAATCCTAAGTGTCTTCCTGCAAGCATTTTATAACATCGAATATCTTTTTACAGTCAGTGAAAAAGTCTTTGATCCGCCCCCAAAAGTAAAATCGGCAGTCATTCGGCTCCTCCGGAACTCGCGGGAAAACTTGGATTGTGAAGAAAAACTGTTTTTCCAACTCGTGAAAACCGGCTTCAATCAGCGGAGAAAGACCCTGAGGAATTCCCTCCGTTCCATTTATCCGCAAGGATTCGAATCTGACTATTTGAATCTGAGACCCGAACAACTGAATGTAGATGATTTCATCCTGCTTTGCCAACAAATCAGCAATGCAAATCAGAACACATCCTCCGTTTTATCCGTTAATTCTTAATACAACAATCATCGGTTATGCAGCAATTCGAACTCACACACAATTTCCTCAGTCAACTGGAAGAACTCATTGATGCAGGCGAAAAACAACAAGTCACAGAACAACTGAAAGATTTGCACCCTGCCGACATTGCTGAAATACTGAATGAACTCAACAATGAAAGAGCCCAATACGTCTTCCTGTTATTGGACAACGAAACCGCCAGCGATGTACTGGCTGAAATTGACGAAGAAGAACGGATTCGTTTTCTGGAATCCTTCCCCGCAGAAATCATCGCCAAACGATTTATCGACCACATGGAATCGGACGATGCGGCCGATATTGTTGGTAGTCTGCCCGATGAACAACAACATGAAGTACTCTCTCACATCGACGACATGGAACAGGCTGGCGACATTGTCGACCTGCTGCATTACGACGAAGACACCGCCGGGGGATTAATGGCCAAAGAATTAGTCATCGTCAATGAAAACTGGACGGTATTGACCTGCCTGCGGGAACTCAGCCGCCAGGCAGAAAACATCGATGAAATCTACAACGTATATGTCGTTGATGACGATAACAAACTCAAAGGACGGCTGTCTCTGAAAAAAATGATTCTTTCACCGACCTCTGCCAAAATCAGCAATCTTTACTACGAAGACATCACATCCGTCAAAACCGACGAACCAGCAGAATCCGTAGCCCGCATCATGCAAAAATACGACCTGGTTGCCATCCCCGTCGTAGACTCTATCGGACGGCTTGTCGGTAGAATCACTATTGACGACGTTGTAGACGTCATCCGCGAAGAAGCGGAAAAAGACTACCAGATGATGTCCGGTATCACTCAGGATGTAGAGACCTCCGACTCCGTATGGTCACAGACCAAAGCCAGACTCCCGTGGCTGATTATCGCCCTGTTCGGAGGAATGGTATCCGCCTACATGATTTCCTGTTACGAAGCGGAAATCGCCCTCTTCCCCGTAACAGCCATGTTCATTCCTGTCATCACGGCCATGGGAGGCAATGTCGGCATACAGTCCTCCGCCATTGTCGTACAAGGTCTGGCTTCCAACTCTCTGGGGCTCAAACACGGCATGCAAAACATTTTAAAAGAACTCGGCGCAGCCTTATTGAATGCAACCATCTGTTCCTCCATCATCTTCATTCTGACCTTATTTTTCAAATTAAAAACACTGGCCATGCCCATTACGGTCACCCTGTCTCTTTTTGTCGTTATCCTTTTCGCCTCCATCTTCGGAACGGCTTTCCCGCTACTGCTTCATAAAATGAAAATCGACCCCGCTTTAGCCACAGGCCCTTTCATCACCCTGACCAATGACATCATCGGCCTGAACATCTACCTCATTACCGGACGAATTATATTAGCATACTTTTAACCAATCTCTGCATAATTATTTCGGGATTCTGCATAATTATAAGCGCTAATTATAAGGTTATTAATAGCTTATATTGTAATTTTGTGTAATACCTTTATTTCCGCTTGCCAAAACGGGCAGGCAAAAAAACAAATAAACAAACACACAATATCGTATGAATCCTATTGTCGAAGTTAATATTCAATCGGAAATCGGGAAACTCAACGGAGTAATTATCCACACTCCGGGCGAAGAAGTTGAAAATATGACTCCCGAAACGGCAGAACGGGCTCTGTACAGTGACATCATCAACCTTTCCATTGCCCGGGAAGAATACAAACAAGTAAAAGGGGTACTTGCCAAATTAACAAAAACTTACGAAGTCCGGGATTTACTGTGCAACATTCTCAAAGACGATGCCATCAAGGCGGAAGTCTTAAATCGTATTGAGAAAATCGAACCCTTCATTGGTGAAAAAGCCCCCTGGGGCAGTCTGAAAGAACAACTGATGGGAGAAAATGCCGAAAACCTCTCCCGCCTACTCATCGAAGGCGTAGAAATGGTAAAAGACAACCTGACCAAATTCTTGTGCAAAGACTGGTTTGCTCTTCGTCCCATGCACAATTTACTATTCACCAGAGACGCTTCCATGAGTGTAAACAACGAAGTACTGATCGGTCGCATGGCTAACTCCATCCGTGACAGGGAATCAGTCATCATGCGTTCGATTTTTGACTTCACACCGGAATTCAAAACCCGCACACTAACCATTCCGCCCGTACCCGGAGCTACCAAACGGATACGCACCATCGAAGGCGGCGACGTACTCATTGCTAGAGAAGACATTCTACTGATTGGCAACGGAGCCCGTACCAGCTCCCAGGCAATAGACATACTGATTGAAGAATTCATCAGCCGGAAAAGCGAAAAAGCACAACACATCATCGTACAGCAACTACCGCAAACTCCGGAATCCTTCATTCACTTAGACATGGTATTTACTCTGCTGGACCGGGATAAATGTATGGTCTTCGCCCCGCTGATACTCAATCCGGGAAACTACCAAACTGTTCACATTAAAATCCAGAACGGGAAATTGCAAAGCATCCGGAACGAAAAGAACCTGCTTAGTGCCTTGAAAAAATTAGGAATGGATCTCGAACCCGTATTGTGCGGAGGCTCGGACGACTGGAACCAAGAAAGGGAACAATGGCACAGCGGAGCCAACTTCTTCTGCGTAGGCCCGGGACAAGTATTGGGATACGCCCGCAACAACTACACAATAGAAGCCATGAACAACGCCGGCTTTGAAATCATCAAAGCCAACGATTTCATCGAAAATAAAGTAAACATCTCCACCCACGACAAATATGTCATTACCATCGACGGCTCCGAATTACCCCGAGGAGGTGGAGGCGCAAGATGTATGACCATGCCGGTCAACCGGACAAACCTCGATTAAAACAACCAGCCGAAAAGATGAAATTCTTTTCGGCTGATTGTTTAAAGATAAACCCATTCAAACAACTACTTTATTCCACAATACATACTGGCTATACCGAAAGTGAACCGACGGCTGGAAACATCCTCAAATCCGCATCCCGTCAAAATAGACAGAAATTCTTCTCCCTGCGGAAAATTCCGCACCGATGCTGGCAAATACGCATAGGCTCCTTTATTTCCGGACATCAGTCCCCCAAAAAACGGTAAAATATGACAAAAATAAAAAGTATATAACTGTTTCACCGGAAAACGGAGAGGCATCGAAAACTCCAGGATAATCACCTTGCCTCCGGGTTTCAATACACGCCGTATTTCTTTCAGCCCCTTTTCCAGATTTTCAAAATTACGTACCCCAAAAGCAACGGTAACCACATCAAAAAAAGCATCCTCAAACACCATTTGCTCACTGTCCCCTACCTGCAGGTCTATTCTCTTTTCCAACCCCAATCTCCGAACCTTCTGCCTGCCAATTTCCAGCATCTTCTCCGAAATATCAATCCCCGTCACTTCTTTCACACCAGCCCGTACCGCAACAATAGAAAAATCACCTGTACCGCAAGCCACATCCAAAATTCGCTTTTCCTTCGGACATTCAATACCCTTCAGTGCCTTTTTTCGCCAACCCTTATCAATCCCCCAGGAAAACAGATGATTCAACGCATCGTATTTAGGTGCTATATCATTAAAAATACTTTTTACTGCTTCTTTTCTTGCCATCTCAGAAATAAAATAAAAATGGGGAATTGAAAGATGTTTGTAATTTCAATTCCCCATCAATCAATTCACATCACTTTCTCAATCCTGAGGTAACTTTCCCTCCAAAGCTGCCTTTACCACCTCAACGGCTTCTGCCAAACCTTCTGTAAACTTCTCGAAGTCCTCTTTATATAAAAATATCTTATGCTTCTCAAAACTCGCATTTCCATCTTTATCAAACTTCTTTTTACTCTCGGTAATCGTCAGATAATAATCATTATTACGCGTAGCCTTTACATCAAAAAAATAAGTTCTTTTTCCGGCTTTCACTGCTTTTGAATAAACTTCCTCCCGATCCTCGTTCAATTCAAAATCTTCATTTTTTTCATATCCTTCCATATACACAAAAAATTATACTGTGGCACACAACCACGTTAATAATTTGCAAATGTAGGAAAAAGCTTACAAACTAAACGATTTTTTAATCTTTTTTTAAAACATGACTTTTCTTTTTCCATTTCATTTCCCTATCTTTGAAAGAATACAAATTGAAAATCATGACAATTACATTCTTTATTATTGTCCTCATCCTGATAGGAATTGCACTCCTCGCCCTGAGCATCGGCATTCTGTTAAAACGAGGATTCCCCGAAACACACATCGGACGTAACAGACACATGCGTGCCCGGGGCATAAACTGCGCGAACACCACAGATGCCGACGACCGCAAAAACTACAAAGCCGTAGAAATAAAAGAAGAGAAAAACGAGACTTTTCACCCCCGTGGATAAACCAGATTCTTTTCTTCAATCACATCCAACACTTCCCTCAGGTATTTATCCGCCTCATACTTGGCCATCGGAAGATTATGAAGCAGATAATTACCGCAATCCCGCGGTGCCCCCCCCGGCACCTCCCCTTCAAAATCCCGGATAAAGCGGAACGTTTCCCGCATCAGCCCCACTATGTCCCGCGCCTCCAAATCCCCCTGCATCAGAAAATAATTTCCGGTACAACATCCCATTGGTCCCCAAAACACAATCTTATCCCCCCACACCGGATGATTCCGCAAAAAAGTAGCGGCCAAATGCTCAATAGTATGCAACTCCCCATATCCCAGAGCCGGTTCCCGATTGGGTTCCTTCATCCGGACATCAAAAGTCGTCACCACATCTCCCCCGATATAATCTTTTCGGGACACATATATTCCCCGAAGTAAATGAATATGATCTATATTAAAGCTCGGTATTTTCTTCATATCATACTGTTTTTATCAACTGTTTCAACAACTGAAAAGACTGTTCGGGCACTTTAGTCCAAAAATCCCGGTACTGTTCGGTATGCCCGTCCACCCCCGGCGTATCGCTGATAATTCGGAAACTCAAAAAAGGTACTGCATACATATAACACACCTGGGCTATCGAACACGACTCCATATCCACTGCCAACCCTTGCGGAAAATTACGCTTGATTTCCTCCAACTCCGTTCGGGAAGTAATAAAACGGTCCCCACTGCAAATACATCCGCCATGCAAGGATACCTTCGATTTCATCTGCAAGGCCATCTCATACAACCTTCTGTCAGACTTATAATAAGGAGGCATCCCCTGCACCTGCCCGTATTCATTTCCTTCTCCGCACCACACATCATGATACACCATCGTATCCCCGACAACAACATCCATCACCCGCAACACTGCATCTATTCCTCCCGCCACTCCCGTATTGATAATACAATCCGGTGTGAAAGTCCTGATCATTTCCAAAGTACCCACCGCAGAACAAACCTTCCCGATACCGCATTTCAAAAGGACGACTGACTTTCCCTCCACACTTCCTTCAACAAAACAATATTCCCCCACTTTCCGTTCCATTCTATCCGACAAAAGCTCCTCCACCAACTTAAATTCAGCCCCCATCGCCACAATAACACCGATTTTCATATCACCGATTCTTTATCCAATCTATCATTCCATTCAGCAAACCCACTGATTTACTGAAAAAAAGGATTATATTTTTTTTCTTTTTCTATCATAGTGGCAGGACCGTGTCCCGGAATCACCTTTACATCACCGTCCAAAACAAACAACCGGGTACGGATAGCCTCCAACAATTGGACACCATTTCCTCCGGGCAAATCAGAACGTCCGACACTCCCTGCAAACAACACATCCCCTGCAATCAGCAACTTATCCTTGCGACTGTAAAAACAAAGTCCCCCCGGCGAATGCCCCGGCACCGCAATCACTTCCAGCTCTGACTTTCCGAACCGGACAACATCACCGTCTTTCAAAAACTTTCCGACCTCCGGAGGCTGGGCAATTCCAGAAATCCCCAACATCGCGGCATACTCCACCGCATGCTGAATCAAAAAATTATCCTCCTCTCCCGCCTGTGTCTCCAAACCGTATGTTTTTTTCATAAACTCATTTCCGAAAATATGATCCGGATGCAAATGCGTATTCAACAAAACAACCGGTTTCAACCCCTTCTCCGTCAAAAAAGACTGCAGCGCCACACGCTCCTCCCCCAAAAAACAACCGCAATCTATCACAGCGGCCTCCTTTGTATCATCATACAAAACAATCGTATCCTCCTCCCAAGGATTATTGACAAATACCTGTATATCCATACTCATGATTTTATCCAAACACAAAAATCGGGAAGAAATTCCGAATTTCCAACACTCATTTTCAAAAAGAGCAAGCGATACCCCTCCGCTTATTGAGTCAAAGTAAACCTCACACTCACACCGAAATTCGTATTCGTTGTCGGAAAAGACAAAGACACATAAGGTGTATTGACCACCCTATCATAAAATAATCTCAGGTTTAAACGGTTATTAAACGTATAATCCGCCGACACTTTTAAACTCATCACCTCCTGGCCTGCCGTCAGCTGATCCACCTGCTCCGAAATACGCCGGATAATCGTATTATTCCTACGGAGAGAAAAATCACACTGGATATTAATATCATTATCCAACTGCTTATTCTTAAAGAAAATTGGCAAATTACCGAAACGATAACCCGCACCTATCACCAACTCGTTACTGGAGTTCTCCGTCACCAACGCACTTACCAATCCCAATGTCACATCCCGACGGCGAATCACACTGAAACGCGTAGTCAAATTATTCACCCACGTCATATCCATACTGATTAACGGATTGAGTTCCTCATTGATAGAGACACTGTTCACGTCATACTGACTCATCCAATTCTCCTGGGCATCCATGATTTCAGTAAAACCGTCCAACCCTTCCATGTATTTCATATTGGTCTCGAAAGAACCGATATTATACTTACAACGATATGTATGATTCAGGCTGAACGAACGGAACACCTTCTTCATAAACGGAATTTCCATCAATCCGTTATAGGTAATCCTCCAATTGGGACGCATCGCCAGCATCTTGGGTATCAATCCGTCATGAGCCCCCACACCATACGCCCGGTTGAATGCACCAATCAACACCTCCTGTGAAGTCTCGCCATATCCTTTATAATAACCTGTCGGTTTCCCATTCTTATCCAACAACACATACTCGCTTTGCGCATATTGGTCTCCCCACCGCTTTTGCGCCAATTCCCGGGACACTGTTTTCCTGTTCTCCAAAAATTTACGATACACGGCCGCCGAGGCTTCCAAATCATTTCCCACCTTATAAAAAGCCGAATGAAGCCCCACCATCGTCATACTGTAATTACCACTGTAAATCTTATTATTCTCATTAAAGCGATTTCCGTCATAATACAGATATTCACTCATATTCCGGGAACGCGAACGGTTGGCAGTCAGATCCACCCTGAAATTCTTAAAAGGTTCAAACGTCGCCGACACATATACATTCTGCGAAAAACTCATCTGATACGGATTATTCAAAGCCGAATCCCGGGTAATCCATCCCTTCTCGGCAGAACGGATTCCGAATTTTTCACTCTGACCGCCAAAAAGGAAGCGGAACCCCGGAGCAGAACGTCCCTCATAACTCTCCTGCCCCAACCAACGGGCTTCCGGCAAGAAACCGGGAAGAGTGGTGCTACGGTCCTCGGAATAAGACACCCTTACATTCTTCACTCCCGTGACAACCCCCAGCAGCAAGCGTCCCATCTTACCCAACGTACTCTCATGCGACCTCTCATAGCCCGTAATGGCAATCTTGGCACTATCCAGACTCTCCGTAGAATTAATACGCACCTTATTACGTCCCACCGTCTCATATCCCACTTTCACGGATTGTCCGTCCGCACCGGCCACTTTTACCCGGATATCACTCGTCTTCAACTTATGATGCACCACAAAAGAGCGGCCTTTTCTCACTTTAGACACCTCGGTACTGTAATTCACCGCCTTCCCCCTCGTCTGACGGGGAGGACGGGAAATACTCCGCAAAAATTTCGACTTATTATACAGGGAAGTCAGTGACAATCCTCCATCCAACTGTAAAGAATTGGCATTCCGGATCGTATTTCCCAACTCCGTGGAATCTTTCATAATCGCACCTGCCTGCCAATCGTAACGGGTAGAATACATCGTCCTGAGATTGGTCCAATCCAACCCAGGCAACTTATTAATCGGCACCGTATAATCCACACTCAAATCGTGATTATAATTCACCGGACGTCCTCCGTCCAGAATATTCTGCCAAACCGTATCCTTCCACTGTTCATACCTCTCCCGGTCACGCTGGCGGTCAACAATCCCCTCCGGCTCATCAATACGCGACTGCACCGTTGCCCGGAAATCCACCCGTAAATTCCGGGTCAGATTAAACTTGAACGAATAATCCCGGTTCCACATAAAATCCTTATCGATAGTCGGCAATATCAGCAAATCCGGATTATCTAGATTCCTGGAAAGAATCTCCCGGTAATTACGCGTAATATCGGAAGTCACCGAAACCATCGAAGGCATATAATAAAAATTGAAATCCTTAATCAGTCTCAGGAAAGGTGAATTTAAAGACTTCGACTTCTTAAACGGTTCCACAATCTTCGGCATCCCGTTATAAATATAACTGACCAATCCCCGATAATCCTTCTGTAAATCCCGGTCCGTATTGACATTGTGCGCTTCCGCCTTATTATAGGAAAACGTCAGCGTCAGATTCGACAAATCAAACAAATGCGACTGACCGTCCTTACTCTCAAATCCGACATTCGTAAAATTCAGACTCTTCCGCATCGTATAATCCTCCGCACTCCGTTTGATGGAATCCCGCACCCGTTTATTCTCCGCATTCTTCAACGCCACATCCAAAGGTATATCCGAATCCAGCGGGTCATATTCCGGCAGCGTTTTCTGACGCGAATACGCATAATACATCGGTATCCTCAGACGCCAATTCTGCGGGAAAAACTTACCGAACTCCACATTGGCGGAAAAATCAATAGAACGGTAATCCTCCCGGGCAATCTCGCTGGCATGCTGCTCGATACTTCCGAATCCCGGTGTCATCCGGCTTCCCGCAAAAGTCAGCGTAGCGACATCCGCCAACTTGGCCGTCATCCGGACATTAGCCGCCCAACCACCCTTATTGTCAAAATCCGACAACCGCAACTCATTAACCCACACCTCCACGGAACGCGCACTACCTCCTTTCCGGTTGCGGACACCGATCATAATGGTTTTCAACTCCCCTAAACTCGGCTTACCTTTCACCTTCACCGTATGAGTCAGAATATCGGCATCGGCACTCTCGTCCAGCTCCGCTACCGCCATTTCGTAAACCGTAGAATAATCCACCCCGCCGCCGCTATTGCGCATATCCGTATTCCTCCTCTGTTTCAATTCCTGCAACAACCGGAGAGGCAACTTCAGCTTATTGGCCGACGGCCAGACAGCCAGACGCCCACGCTCATCATCCGGATAAAATCCCGGGGGAGTCAGATTCAGCGGCAACTCATATTCATAATAATTATTCACATTATCCCCTCCCATACGCAGAAACAACGTCATATCGCCGTCATTCAGTGTATAGCCCGGAACCGCCTCCGCATGCACATCCATCTGCAACGTCTTGTACCTCAAGACATCCAAAGACACATTCTTATACACGGCACGGGCATCCTTTTCATTCAGGTCAATCACCTTCAACGCCATAGCCTGTTCATTCAGTTCCCGCAACTGCGGATTGGTCGCATCCACCACCCGTTTTATTCCGGGAGGCATCACATAGTTTACAGGCGTTTTCGTCGCATTCTCCTCTAAATTTACCACCGACACATCAAACACCGTATTCGGGTCTTCCACCAACCCCATCTCCTCTCTATCCACCACATCCTCATATTTTCTCCAATTGTCGCGCACCAAATCCAGACTCGCCATCCGCAAAATCACACTGTCCTGGAACCCCTTCAATATCACCCTCATAAAACGGATGGACTTAAAATCACTGATACCGTTGATAGCCACTTTTTCGGACGTATTCACCGGTATCTTAATCTGATACCACTTCACCTCCTCCGTATTCCCGTTGGGCAAAACAACCGAAGCCGTCGTGATACTGTTGATGAAATTCTTTCCGACCTCCATCTCCTTCGGGGAAAGTTTCAATTTATAACGGAAATAAGCTTCCGTCTCATTCAGCGTATTATCCCCATTAATATCCTCCACATCCGGCAACGAAGTAGCTGCCGTTGTATAAGACTCCGGCGACATTTCCGCCGTCGGGGAATTCCCCTCCGTATTATTATACCGCTTATAACGTTCCAGAATAGACAACTCACGGGCATCATAATCCGAACCCCGGAAAAAATGATAATCATCCCCTGCGGGATCCTGGAAAGCATCGGTATAAGCCTGTGTCCCCTCCCCGTATAAATCCCGTATTCTTGCCAGATAGCCGGAAAAATACGCACGCTCATCCTCACTGCTCAATCCGTCCAACCCCACATCCTGAAAACGCCGCGCCTGATTGTTATTATCGAACCCCTTAGTCACGGATTGAACATTGGGCACCCGTCCCCATTTTGTCGTATCCACATTCGTCACCGTTGCCGAAGAAGGCAGACCGTTTTCAAACGCTTTCCTCCCGTCACGCAAAATATCTTCCGACACATTTCCCAAATCGAAATACACCTCTCCCCCCTTATGCTCCGGGTCATAAATAAACGGGTCCATCAGCCACATCTCGATATACTGCACATTGGCCGCCTCGAAATCATTCGTCTGCACAGACCGCATCATTCCCCCCCAACGGGATTCCGGCTTATTCAGTTTCCCCTCCCGATTGATACCGGCCGAATACTTCGAAGGCTCCACATCAAAATTATAAGGTCCCTTTTCCTCCGGATAATAAGCCAATGAAAAAGCCGGGACAATATTGACATCCCCGACGGCAATATCCTTATCCGGAAAAATCTCCGTCTGGCGTATCTCACGTACATAATGATTCGAGCGCTGCTCCTTGTCCGCACGAATATGACCGGGAGTCGCCGTAGACATCCTGTAAAACATCGGGTCCACCACATACCAGGCCAACTTAGCCCGGTTATATCCGGCTTCCAGGCCGTCCCCCCGCCATTCCGGAAACTCATCCGTCCCCGAATAATCCGACTGCGGCGTAGAAGCCAACTTCCAGGCCGTCACGGACTTCATATCAATGGCAATCTTACTGCCCTCGAAATCGTCGATATAGGCATTTCCTCCGGCTCCGCTGTTCGTCCCCGGCTGAAACTGGGCAAACTCGGCATCCACACTCAGATGCGATTTCACCTTCGTATCGATAAAAGGCAACTTATCCACCAACGTGGTCAGAAATCCCGACTCCGTATTATAAGAAGCATTCAACCCCCAAATTGTATTGGAAATCGGTTCCTCGCCGATATTCACCTTATGGGTCAGAGGCTTCTCACTCATGTGCATAATCGTCGCTCCTAGATTCAGTTTATCATTGAACTTATAATCCAGATGCGTCCCGATAAGCGTCTTCGTCTGCATACCGAACATCGAACGGTTCTCGCTCTTTATCGTTATCGGCGTCCCCGCCTCCAACAGCGACTGATTGATAATCTTCACCGTTCCCATCGTGTAATCCACCATATAATCGATATTCTCCACCAATTCCACCCCTCCGGCCAGCACCTTCACCGCACCTTGGGGAATATCCCCGCCCCCCAGCGATATTTCGGATGAAGAAGAAGACTTATAACTTCCTTTCAGATAAAACTTATCCTTCTCCGACTTCTTTTCCGCATCGCTCTGCGTCTGGTCATATAACTCCTGGAAAACATACTGGGAAGCAACCCCGTCATTATTGATTTTCGCCTTCAAATAAGAACCGAACGGCTCAAGCACCGGAAAAACAATCCTTCCCCGGCTGGAATACACTGTCACCCCTTCTATATAGTCAAACCGTCCGTCCGGCACAGCATCCATCTGCGAATTCAGGTTATCCAGATTCAACACGGAAAGCAATATCTTATTATTGATATCTCCCGCCGGCAGATAATTCACTTTCGTACCCGCCCTGTCATTCTGGTAAAGGACATCCAGCACAAAATCATCCGAACTGAGATTATAACTCCCGATGTTATACACATTCTTCATCATCAAATCCCAGGTCGGCAGATTCGGACTCTGCATCGTACTCCTCAGCATCTTCACAATCAAGGTAGAAGGCGCCGCCAACGCATTGGACGTCAACTCCCCAACAGTAAAAATCTCCCCCCGAACGGTATATTCATACGCCACCGCCAGCACCTCGTCCGAATTCAATGCCTGATTCAGCGAAATATATCCCAACTTATCGTTCAAAACATACTCGGAAGGATCCAACAAACGGGCATTTTCCACCTTTTCATAATCCTTGCCGGAAGAAAATCCCGGCGACAACGGGGTAAAAACATTCGTCACCCGGTTAATATCCCGAATGGCCGAATACGTCGTATTCATCTGCTCATAAAGCCTGTTGGCCGAATTATCCGGATATCCGCTGCTTCCTCCCAACCACATGGCATTGGACGTATTAGCCCCGTTCTCCCCCAAATCCACAAAAGCCACAATATTCCGTGCCTGCTCAAAACGCGACGACTTATTCGTCACCCAAACCTCTATCTTCGTAATCGTCACCCCACTGTTTATCAACGGCAAACGGGACAACGACGCATCATACGTATCCCGAAAATACTTGGAAAGAAAAAAATGCTTGTTCGCCTCATACGCATGAGCCGACAACTCAAACTCCTGTTTCTCCGCCCCCTTATCCAACTGCACCACCTTCGACTCGCTCTTCTGCTGGGTGAAAATAGAAGAAATGGACAACTTCCCGAACTGCAAATCCGTCCGGAATCCCCACAGGTTCTGTCCCCCCGTAATCAACGTCCCCGGCAACGGCAACGACACATTTCCCGCTTCCACCTTCTTGACAATATCATCCTCCTTCCCCTCATAATTCAACTTCAGCATATTTTCAAAATCGAACGTGGCATCCGTATTGTAACTCCAGTCCAGATTTATCAAATCACCGATACTCCCGTTGACATTAAACTGTATCTTCTCATCAAAATCAAACGTCGTAGTCTTACGCAAATCAATCGGCAGCGTCGGGTTATCCACCTTATTCGTCTTCAGCCCCAACGTCAGTTCCACAGACCCCTGCACATTCAGTTTCACCTTATTGACCCCGAAAATAGGACTCAGAATCTTGTCCAGAAACTGAATCTGTGACACCAGGTCCTTGAAATCCGTTTTATTTCCCTCCTCCCGTTTCCGGCGGTTGTATTCATACAGGGAAGCCTTATCGGTAGAATGCAGATACTCACTCGCACTCAAAGAATAAGGACGGGAATAATAATATTTATCCCCTATCAGAGTCATGACGACATAGCGCCCCGTCTGAGAATTGTATATGACCGTATCCCGTATATTGGAAGGTTTCTTCAAAAACAAAGGAGAAGCAGGGACATCCGAACGTATCTCATTGTCCCGGTTTTCCTTCACCGGCAAACGCAATGTATCCCCTTCCGCCGGCCTGTCCGCGACCGGCAGCATCACCTCTTCCTGCAAAGGAAGAAACATCCCCGAAACCCTACTCACACTTGTTATTATAAAAAATAACAACGCTAATTTCCACATACACCACGTTTAAATTTTCAACCTTTTCCCCTCCTCACTATTTTAATTTATCCTTCGGAGCCTACAATTGCTTCAATGCCAGCTTGATCAACTCTTCCACACTGCTCACTCCACCTCCTGCGATAATCTTATCCAGCACCTTGGATGCCTGGGCCTTCACAAACCCCAACATCACCAAAGCCGACAACGCCTCATCCCGGATGGTATTGGCGGCAAACACCGGTTCTCCGGCAGCTCCCGCCGCCCCAACCTTATCCTTCAGCTCGATAATAACCCGCTGAGCCGTCTTCAAACCGATACCCTTCACGCTTTTTATGGCATTCACATTCTCCGTCACAATTGCATTGACAATCTCCCCGGTCGTCATCGAACTCAACATCACACCGGCGGTATTCGCCCCGACTCCCGAAACGGAAATCAACTGCCGGAACAAAGCTCTCTCCTCCTTGCTGTAAAATCCGTACAACAAATGCGCATCCTCCCGTACAATCAGATGCACATACAGGCAAACCTCCGTAGCCGTACTGATTTTAGAATAAGTATTGACCGATATATTGATATAATATCCCACCCCTCCGCAATCGACCACCGCATACGTAGGCGTGGTCTCCGCCAACTTTCCTTTGATATACTCGTACATACGCCAAACTTTAAAATACTCCGACAATCACCGTCTACTTAAACCCGATAATCTTACGCACCTCCCGAATGGTATTTGAAGCACTCTCGCGCGCCTTCTCTGCCCCCCGGGCCGCCACCTTGTCCATATAATCCACATCGGCCGAAATCTCCAGAATACGTTCCCGAATAGGAGCCGTAAACCGGATAATATCCTCTGCCAGCTGCTTCTTCAAATCCCCATAACGAATCTCGCAATGATTGTATTTCTCATTAAAATAATCATACGTATCGGGCGAAGAAACAATCTTCAGCATCGTAAACAAATTTTCAATCGCTTCCGGCTTCACACTATTTGGCTCCGTCGGACCGCTGTCCGTCACCGCCTTCATCACCTTCTTCCGGATAGTATCGGCATCATCCACCAGATAAATAGCATTTCCCTCCGACTTTCCCATCTTTCCGGAACCATCCAGTCCGGGCACTTTCACTGCTTCCCCCGTAAAATGATAAGACGCCGGTTCCGGGAAAAAATCCACCCCGTAAATCGTATTGAAACGACGGGCAAACTTACGCGCCATTTCCATATTCTGCTCCTGGTCCTTCCCCACAGGCACCTTATGGGCCTTATGAATAATAATATCCGCCGCCATCAACGTCGGATAAGTCAGCAACCCGGCATTCACATTCTCCGGCTGCTTGCGGGCCTTCTCCTTAAACGAAGTGACACGCTGCAACTCTCCCAGATAAGCATTCATATTCAGGAAAAGATACAACTCCAGAATCTCCTTCACGTCACTCTGCACATAAATGGCCGCCTTTTCCGGATCTATGCCGCACGCCAAATACTCCGCCAGGATTTTGCGCACATTCACAGTCACATCGCCGGGGTGCGGATGAGTAGTCAAAGAATGCCAATCCGCAATAAAAAAGAAACATTTATACTCATCCTGCAAACGCAGAAAATTCTTAACAGCTCCAAAATAATTGCCTAAATGCAAATTTCCCGTAGGCCGGATACCACTGACAACAATTTCCATTTTCCAATATAATTTTTTAGACACCGATAGCGCTGTTCCGGGACAGAATCACTCCCGCCCGAACCACATGCCGGAACGGCCTATCATTTGCAAAGATAAAGTTTTATTTAAAACCCATAAAAAGGATTCCCAAATTATATCAGAATTTAACAGTTATCAGCCCTAAAAACGACACAAAACAAACACATCGGCCTCCTGAAAGTAAATTATTTGAAAAAAATGTTATTGATATTATCTTTTTTCCTACATTTGGAGCGCAAAATTTTAATTAAAACTTTTTGAGCTAAAAAATGGAAGGATACGAAAAAAAAGACGGCATGGAAACGATTGATCGGGAAGAAATTTATTCAAAAGCAGTGAGAGCAGGGAAAAGAACCTATTTTTTCGATGTGAAGGCTACGCGTAATAACGATTATTATCTGACAATTACCGAAAGTAAAAAGAGATTTGACGATAACGGGACCCAGAATTTTGAAAAGCACAAAATCTTCTTATACAAAGAAGACTTTGAAAAATTCGGCGAAGGATTGGAGGAAGTAGTAGCCTATATCAAAGCGGCCTTGGGCGGAGAAATTCCGATGTCCCACGAAAACGGAACCAAAAGAAACGAATTTGATGTCGATTTTGACCAAATCTGAAACGTTTAGAAAAGCACGATAGAAGATGTCTGAATTCTCAGGCATCTTTTTTATTTACCAAATCCCGCACCACCACCGAAGCCATAAAACACCCGAACAGAGGAGGCATATAAGAAATCGTCCCCACATTCGACTTTTTATTTTGACTCTCCGCCAAAATCACCGCCTCCGGATTTGTGAACTCCGAAGAAAAAACCACTTTCACTCCCCGGTAGACGCCCAATTTATGCAACCTTTTCCGAAGCATCCGTGCCAGAGTGCAATTGTAACTTTTCGATATATCGGCCACTTCAATCTTCGAAGGGTCCAGCTTTCCGCCGGAACCCATGGAACTCACCACGGACAACCCTTTCTGCAAGCTATGGTAAATCAGGAATATCTTCGGCGCCAGCGTATCTATCGCATCCACAACATAATCATAAGGGGCTCTTTCCAACACCTCAATCATCCCCTCATCGCGGATAAAATCATTGATTACATGCAACTTCAAATCGGGATTGATATCCCGGAAACGGGCAGCCATAATCTCCGCCTTAGCAACTCCAACCGTACTGTTCAAAGCAGGCAACTGCCGGTTTTTATTGGTCAGTTCCACCACATCCCCGTCAATAATGGTCATCTCTCCTATACCGGCACGGCATAACTGCTCCGCCGCATACGCCCCCACACCGCCAAGTCCCGCCACCAACACATGAGCCCGGCGTAACCGCTCCAAACCTTCCGTCCCCAACAACAATTCCGTTCTGCTTAACCAATGCTCCATATCCTATTCCTTTCAGAAAATATGAAAAACCCTTTTAAAATTTTCATACACCTGCCGGCCTAACACCTCCGGTGAGACGCTGCGCAACACAGCCGCCTCCCGGTAAACAGCCTCTATGGGAAAATCCGCATCATCCGTTTCCAAAAACAACTGTTCCGGCGGAATCAACGGCAATATACGACGAATATTGGACCGGGGCAAAAATACCTTTTTCCCCGCCGAAATATAAAATCCACAACGGAGCAACTGAGCCAGTATCTCCTCATTATTATTATATCCGTGTACAATCCACGCCTGGGAAGGTTTCATTTTCTTATAAACAGAAAGAAGTTCCGGAAAAGCCCGTACACAATGAATAATAAGAGGTAAACCGTATGCTTCCGAAATCTCCACCTCCTCCTCAAACAACCTCCTTTGCTCCTCCATCACCGTCCCGGCATTCCGGTCAAACCCCGCTTCCCCCACCGCAACAATCTCCCCTCGCCTTGCAGCTTCCCGAACCTGTTCCATTTTCACCCCTTCCCCCACAAACAAAGGATGAATCCCCAAAGAACACAATTCACCCGGCTCTCTCCTTCCCCCTCCGCTAAGGTCCAGCACATACACTCCCTCACTCCGCGTATGGGTATGCACATTCACCCACTCCATGCCTCCTCAATTAAGTTCCGTCTTCTTCGTCATAATATCCAGAATCGTCCTGTCCGTCTGCTCCATCCCCGCAGTTCCTATCAACCCGACATTCCGTATCGTTCTCTCTATGTCATTTTCAATAATCCCGTCATCATTTGTCTTTATCCCCCTCATCGACAACAAAGCGGCCTGCACTGCCGCGGAAACCCCGGAATACACCTTCAGGGCGCATCCCTGCTTGGCACCGTCACACATCATTCCCGTCAGATTGGAACACATCGTTTTGATGGTATTCACCACCTGGTCATAAGTTCCCCCCATCAAATAGGTAATGGCCGAAGCGGAACCCGTTGCCGCTATCAAAATGCCGCACAAGGCCGACAAATGACCCAAATAATAATGAATATGCGCCGCAATGAGATTACTCAACGCCAACGCCCGCACCAATTGCTCCCGCGAAGAACCGAAATACTCGGCGGCCACCACCACGGGCAATATCACCGTAATTCCCTGATTCCCGCTCCCGGAATTCGTCATCACCGGTTTCTCACACCCGTCCATCCGGGCATCCGAAGCCGCCGTAGCCTGTATCAACGCATTATTCAACAAATCATTTTCCAACAACCCTTTGTCGATATTCTCCTTCAACGTCCTGCCAATCTGCAAACCGTAGGCACTCCGCAACCCCTCGTCCGAAATGGCCTTGTTCATCTCCGCCCCCTTCAACACAAACTCAATCTCCCCCGCATCCACCTCCCGGATGAACTTCCAAATCCGGGACACACTCAATTCGGGACGCCGCCTGCTATCCTCCGCC
This sequence comes from uncultured Odoribacter sp., assembly GCA_910588375.1. Taxonomy (GTDB): domain Bacteria; phylum Bacteroidota; class Bacteroidia; order Bacteroidales; family Marinifilaceae; genus Culturomica. Next base: position 2,834 of record CAJUQA010000026.1, on the reverse strand, counting down.
ACCGTCTTGTATTCACGATTCACCAGCACATTCCCGTTTTTCTCCACCCGCACAATATTCGTATGGGCATGCACAATCACGGTGCGCACCACATCCTGTCCCTTCCGGCAAATAGCTTCCGCATACAATTTATCAACCGCATCCGGTTTCATCTTTACGACCACCGCTTTCCCATGCAAAAGCCCTTTCGCCACATCCAGATTATTTCCCACCGACACATCTTTCAACACTTCCAACCCGTAACTGCTCCTGCCGCACACCACGCCCAAAGCGGCTGCTATCGGCAAGCCCGTCATTCCGGTTCCGGGAATCCCGACTCCCATACCGTTCTTATAGATATTTCCGCTCACCCACACCTCCACCTCATCCGGAATCCCGTCCAGCTCTTCCCGGCAACGGGCACAAGCCAACGCACAGGCTACCGGCTCAGTGCATCCTAAAGCAGGAACAGACTCCTGCCTTAATATATCGATAATCTGTTCATTAGTAACCTGACACATAAAGGCAAAATTTATTTTTTAAGTCAAACAAATTTATGCCTTTTCCTTCTATTTTTATTGTTATACGCCAATATTAACTTTTATTCACATTTTCTCAATTCACCGGCGTAATCCGCACCTGCCCGTTGCCGGTATTTCCGGTCATCGTTCCCGTACCCGCTAAATTCGGCATGCCAACATAGCTTCCCTTAGCTGTTGTCCAGCGATACCCTTCCCCGTCAATCATCACCGTATTCTTGAAAGACAAACCGGAATAATGGATAGATTGACCGGTATGAACAATACTCGTTGAAGTAGAAGAAGCATTAACAGCATCACACCCGCTATGTCCGGAAATAAAAGAGGAACCACCGGCTCCAGAACCGACAACATGCGTTGTCGCTCCTGCTCCACCACCACCATAATAGCCTCCACCTGCACCACCTCCTAAACCAAGATAATCACCACCTCCTCTATCTCCTCCTATTCCAAATTTCCCCCCATTTCCTCTTATAACATCTTTATAACCACCTTTACCTCCCGCAGTTTGAGTACCTCCTGTAGGAGGTGTATGATAAATACCGCCATTACAACAAACCGAATAAGTACCATTATATCCGGTCAAGCCCCCTCCGGAACCTCCTCGTCCTGTAGTACCACCATATGTTCCATAACCGGAAGCACCACCACCTCCACCGGCAACCATAATGCGGGACTTCAAACTATTGAAATTATCCCAAGCTGCATTCACCAAACGAATATCCGTAGCGCCACCGCCACCACCACTTCTATAAGTGGTTCCTCCGATTCCTCCTCCATTAAATCCCCGTTGTGGACGAGTAGTAGGCTGAGAACCAACAAAAACAACAAAAGAAGTTGCCGTCGACAATTGGATTTCTCCTGCCGTATAGGCACCGTAACCTCCTATTCCCGTATGATTATAACTTCCATTCATCCCTGCTGCACCCCATGCTTCCACCTTATATTTCCCCGCAGGCAAAACAACACATTGTGCCGTCCCCGTATAACCGAACGTGGTGGCAGAAGATAAAACCAACGAATTGGAAATCTGTATTTTCGTCGTAAAGACATCCGGACAACCTTCCATACTGCCTTCCAAAGTATACTCCCCATTCCCTGTCAAATTGGCCACCAATAAATTACTTCCGTCTTCTACCACATAAGCCCTTGGATCCTCCTGTATCCTCCATGTATTCTTCATTCCTTCCCACCGATGCGGTATCGCTACCGGACAAGGATTAAACGAATAGGAAGAGGCGATAAAAGGCTGGGGCAATATCTTCACCGTCACTTCGTTACTCTCGGCCACCCCCATTGCACAAATGCCCGTACGACGGAAAGTATAGACCACCGGGGCCGCGGTTTTATTCTCGAAATGTTCATACGTCAGGGATTCTCCGCCGGCATTCGGAACAAGGTCGAATTTCGCTTCCCCCGGTTTCTTAACGTACCAATTGTATTGAAAGCGGACATCGGGAAAATCGGGACAGGAAGCCGCCACGACATTGACAATCTCCGTCCCCGCCCAACAAGCCGTATCTTCCGTATTCTTGATAGTACCGCCGTCAATTTTGATACCCGAAAGACTGTATACTCCGCGAAAACCAACGGTACTGTCCCGTTGCGTAATTGTCGTGAAATAATTCATTATTTCCGTCCGGTCGGAAGTCCTCAGTAAATCATCCGCACTGTTAAAACCTCCACCCCGCACGCCATAACTGCCCACTGCCGTATTCCAATAAGCAATATTATACATTCCTGTCCCGCAACTGCCACCGTCCAAATTACTATAATTTACATTGGCGCACAATTCTTTCAGATTCCCGCTCATTTCCATGACACCCCAATAGGTTGCACCTGCCTGGGTCTGATTCGTTGCCGACGTGGCAAACATCCCGCACCGTACGGGACCGTTGATACTGTTTGTCGTACCGCTATTTACGTTTTTCAAGTAACTCAATGCCTGTTCCCGCTGGTCCCCCCGAAAATTTAAGTCACTAAGAGAAGAAAGGCGGTTCACTCCAGTGTTGGTATTCCAGGCGTATTCCCCTTTATCCGGTACTTGAGGATAGAAGCGTCTGCAAGCCTTTTCGTATTCCAACTCACTCATCGGACGCAAACCGCTCCAACTACAATAAGCAATCATATCTTCAATACTCATGTAATTACAAGCCAACGTCTGACCATCATCCGTACTGAAAAGGTCGTTAGCGGGATTGAGATTATTACCGAACACGACGGGTGTATTTGCTTTCCGTTGCTCGATAAACACGATACCATTCCGACAACTCGGTTGGGCAATGTCCCCAAACACGTAATCCCCTCTCTTCATGG
>CAJUQA010000025.1 GCA_910588375.1 uncultured Odoribacter sp. | reverse complement strand
TCTGTGTGTGTCAAATCTTCTTGCCCGTATTATTGTTGTTGTGTACAATTGCGGGAGTCAAAGCGAACAACATCCGTGTGGAGGGCAAAACGCGAGTCGTGAGTGTCGTTAGCGATACGGCCATTATCGAAGTCACTTTGCGTTGGGACAACTCCTGGCGGGATGATTTCAATTGGGATGCCGCTTGGGTGTTCTTCAAGTACAAAAAGCGGGGATTGGAAAACCCGTGGCAGCATGCTTATCTTTCTTCTTCCGGTCATGTATTAAATGCTTCGGCCGGTAATGAAGGTGGCGGTTACGCTTACATGGTGGGAGCCAATGCCGGAAAGGTAAACGGTTTGTACGTCATGCGTAACGGAATCTCAGAGGGGAATGTGAGTGTCCGACTACAGGCAAAATGGCCTCTTAACGGTACGGGTTTAACTTCTGTGGATTTCGGTGACGCATTGGATGAAATATATGTAGGTGCTCATGCCATTGAAATGGTGTATGTTCCTTACGGGGCATATTATCTGGGGGATGCTTTTTCTTATGACAATTTGCAGAATAAAGCCCAAGGTTCTCCGCTTCCATCGGTTTATGACATTATCGATAATAATTCCGGATATGAATACAGTATTAAGAGTTCGGTAATAACCGGTAGCGTAGATAACATTGCTGACCGGAGTTCTGCTGCCGCCTATCCCAATAGCTCCCTTTATTTTAATGCTGGCGGTGGTGGTTGGGTACAAATAGATTTCAAAACACCGAAAACCATCCGCTATTTCGGGGTGTCTGCCGCCTCCAATTATTGTTCCGGCACTCAGGATTGTCGTCCTAAAGGGAATTGGTATCTGACCGGTTCCAACGATTCATGGGCTTGGAATCGTTTATATACTGGTGTCAATACTGATTGGTGGGGGACCAATGTTGCCTATCCCGTTCAAAACACATTAAAAGTAACCCATCCGGGGAGTTATCGCTACTATCGCATCGAGATGTCAGGTGCTGTACGGACAGACGACGGTATCGTCATACAGAGCATAGCTATGACAGAGAAAGATTTGGAGAGTTGTGTGGTAGATTCGGAAGACGCTTTGACTTTAACCTCAAGTCATACATCTTGGACAGGAACATTGTCAGCTTCCTATCCGAAAGGGTATGCGGGTTTTTACGTGATGAAATACGAAACGAGCCAGGAGCAGTATGTGGAATTCCTCAATTCTTTGACCCTCGATCAACAGAAAGCCCGTGTTACCAACAACAATTTCTCTACCATGAAGAGAGGGGATTACGTATTCGGGGATTTAAAAAATCCGAATTGCCGGAACGGTATTGCCTTCGTGGAACAGCGTACTCCGACCGCTCCGGTGGTTTTCGGTAATAACCTCAATCCCGCAAACGACCTCTTTAGTACGGATGACGGTCAGACACTGGCTTGTAATTACATGAGCATCGAAGACATGATTGCTTATTGCAGTTGGAGCGGTTTGCGTCCGATGAGTGAGTTGGAATACGAAAAGGCTTGCAGACGCTTCTATCCTCAAGTACCGGATAAAGGGGAATACGCCTGGAATACCAACACTGGAGTGAACCGCCTTTCTTCCCTTGGTGATTTAAATTTTCGGGGTGATGAGCGGGAAGTGGCGCAAAATATTGCTAAGAATGTAAACAGTGGTACGACGAACAGCATCAACGGTCCCGTACGGTGCGGAATGTTCGGTACTTCTGCCACCAATCAAAGTCAATCGGGCGGAACGTATTGGGGTGTTATGGAAATGAGCGGGAATCTGAAAGAACTTTGCGCCAATGTAAATTATAGTAGTTTGGACGGTGGTAGTTGCGGTGCGGGTGAGTATAGTATCGCTTATTGGAATACTACTGTAGGCAATTACGGCGTCCGAGGTGGCGGCTTTAACAGTGCGGATGATTTACTGAGGACTTCCGACCGGACGGAGGCAATGAATTACTTTACGACAATTACCCAGCGGGACAGTACGGTAGGATTCCGTGGAGTATATAGCCTATCGGGAATTAAGATTGACGGCGGGGAAATTCAAGGCGATACGACCTGTCCGCAAGGAGAGGCAACCATTTCAAACATACAGGCTGCGTCCTGTCCTGATTTTTCAGATGTCCGTTTCCAATACAACTGGTATGTGAAGAAACCGGGAGAAGCGAAATACGATTTAATAGAGAATGCTGGAGGAGAATCCTTGACTTATCAGGACTTTGAAAATAATACGGCATCTCCTGTTACCTATTGGTTTAAACGGACGGGGATATGTCCCATGGGTGTGGCGGAAAGCAATGAGATAGGGGTGACGGTTTTGGTGACGACAGCCATTACGGTGCAGCCGAAAAACACGGTTGCTGATTGTGATTTTACTTTTGGACTTACGGCGATAGGGTCTTCTTTAACTTATCAATGGGAAAAAGACGGGATACTTATTCCGAATGCAACAGGGGCAACATTTACTAAAACGACTGTCCTTACCGATTCCGGAACGTATGTTTGTTCGGTAGCAGGTGTATGCGGAAGTGTCGTTTCCGATAAAGTGACGCTTAAGACGTTGGAAGAGGGTACGTTGACCGATCCTCGGGACGGAAAGACATATAAGATTCGCAAAATGCCTGATGGGCATTGGTGGATGGTGGAGAATTTGAAATTCGGGACGTGTAGGAATTACACGACTTATGCAAGCAAATCAGTGTCGGGACAGATAGCTTCAGGATATTACGGTGTTTGTCAGAAAAGTGCATACGGGGATTATTTATACAATTGGCAGGCATTTATGCAGCATGCCAGTGCTTATGAAAAAGGGTCTAATCCTTCGGGGAATGTAAATGGCAATAGTCTCACTCAATGGCAAGGAATTTGTCCTGAAGGATGGCATGTTCCGAGTGGAGGAACTACGGGGGAATGGCAATTATTGTATGATGCTTTTTATCATGATGTATCCAGATTTTATCCGGGGACTTGTGCATTTAATAGTAAATTGACGGGACTTCAAACAGGTAAAACATTGCAAGGATATAATATATTTTCTGCCTATTGGAGCAGTACGACACATACCAGTGTTTATGCGTATGGTTTTCATGTGTCGCCGTCTTCTATTAATCCTACAACGAACGGTTGGGGGAAAAATGGCGGATTGTCTGTACGGTGTATTAAAAATTATTGAAACCGGATTATAAGGAGGGACCCTGAGGCGGTGAATAATTCCGCTGTATTGCGTTGTGAAAGCAAATTATGTATTTTTGTAACTCTGTATGATAAGCCGGATTTGTGGCGAAATACATGATTTAGAAAGGTGCAAGTGTATGAAATTTATTGTATTAGGTGTATTGATCGTTTTTTCCTGGAATGTTTTTGCCCAGGAAGTACGGGGACGGGTCGTGGAACAGACGGAGGCAGGCAAGGTGGGATTGCCCGGTGCGAATGTGTATTGGCAGGGAACGACAGAAGGTGGCGGGACGGATGCAGACGGTTACTTTAAGGTGAAGTGGAATCCCATCGGGAGATTGGTGGTCAGTTTTATCGGCTATCGTTCCGATACGGTAGAGGTAAAGAAGCCGGAGATGAATCTTGAAATCATTTTGCAAGCCGGTGAATTACTGGATGAGGTGACAGTGGTGAAGCGGGGAAATACAACGATAATGAGCACCAAAGGGCCTTTGATAGAACAGGTTATTACCGGGGAGGAATTGTGTAAGGCAGCGTGTTGTAATTTGGGGGAAAGTTTTACGACCAACGCTTCTGTGGACGTGGCGTATGCCGATGCAGTGACGGGTGCCAAACAGATTCAGTTGTTGGGATTGACCGGACGGTATGTGCAGATGATGACGGAAAACATACCGAACTTTCGGGGCGTCTCTTCCCTGTATGGACTGAGTTATGTACCGGGTCCCTGGATGAGTGCCATATCGGTTTCAAAGGGCGCCGGTTCGGTTATTAACGGTTATGAGGCCATTGCCGGACAGATCAGTGTGGATTACAAGAAGCCTTTGACCGGTGAAAAAGTCTTCGGGAATGCTTATGTCAGCGATGAGGGCATGGTTGAATTCAATGCCAATGCGGGTGTTGTGTTGAATAAAAAATGGAGTACGGCTCTGTTGTTGCACGGGGATTGGTTTAGTGAAGCGTTGGATGGCAATCATGACGGATTTCTGGATATGCCGAAAAAAACGCAATACAATCTGATGAACCGCTGGCAGTATAAAACAGATATGTGGAACATTCAGTTCGGGGGAAAACTATTGGACGAAACCCGTCTGGGAGGTCAGAAGGGATTCCGGAAAGAGATGAAGGACCGTGTTGGACCCGGCAACCTTTACGGTATAGGCATTGATACCCGCCGGTATGAAGGTTTCCTGAAATGGGGTTATCTCATGCCTGAGTACGAAAATACCAGTATGGCGTTGATTCTGAATTACACGGACCATGACCAGAATTCCTATTATGGGGGGCGGAATTATGATGTCCGCCAACGGACGGTGTTTGCCAATTATATTTACCAGTCTGTTTTCGGCGATACGGAAAATCATAAGTATTCTGCCGGGTTGACCGTGAATTATGACGATTATCAGGAAAGTTTCAATGATTATCTGGCAGAGACCGGCGTGCAGACACCTTTGGTCGATTTTGACCGTCGGGAGCGGGTTTACGGTGCTTTCTTCCAATATACGGGGCATTTTTGGGAAAAGTTGACGGTGATGGCTGGAGTGCGTTATGATTACCACAATTTATACGATGGTTTTGTGACGCCCCGTTTGCATATCGCTTATGCGCCCGATGATTTTACCATGTTGAAACTCTCTGCCGGCAGAGGCTCCAGGGCAGCCAATGTGCTGGCAGATAACAGTTATTTGCTGGCATCCGCCCATCCGATGTATGTCAGTGGCAAATTGCTGGCATCCCATCTGGAGGAAATCGGGAAGCTGGATATGGAGAGGGCGTGGAACTTCGGGGTTCAGCTAAATCGGAAATTTGTCGTTTTCGGGCGCATGCTGAATATAAACCTGGATTATTACCGCACGGATTTCACGCATCAGGTCGTAGTGGATAATGAAAGCGACCCGGAGAAGGTGAACTTTTACAATTTGGACGGAGATTCCTATTCCAATTGTTATCAGGTAGAGGTGAAGTATGAACTGATACCCCGTCTGGACGTTGTCGGCGCTTACCGCTATAACGATGTAAAGACCACTATTGGCAAGCGTTTGATGCGGGCTGCTCTTCAAAGCCGATACAAAGGCTTGTTGAATCTTTCGTATTATACCAATATGCGCAAATGGCAGTTCGATTTCACGACTCAGTTTAACGGGCCGGGACGCTTGCCGAACGGAATGGGAGACTTCGAATCTTTCCGAATAATGAATGCACAGGTAAGTAAATTTTTCAGGAAATGGAGCCTTTATGCCGGTTGTGAAAACATCGGCGATTTTATGCAGATGCATCCCATCATTGCCGCGGAGGCTCCCTGGAGCAAAGATTTCGATTCCTCTAAAATCTGGGGACCTGTTCACGGACGTAAATTTTATATCGGGGTGCGTTTCGGCATCGACCGGAATTGAATGAATAATTTTGTAACTTTGCCGGAAACGGCGTAAAACAGATAACAATGAAAACAGTGAATTTTATTTTGGCGTTGGTGATAGTCCTGATGACCACTGCAAGTGTATATGCGGACAAAAAAGAAGCGAAACAGAAAGCGAAGACAGTGGTGTATAAAGCAACCCTGCATTGTGAATCATGTAAGGCAAGGTTGGAAAAAAACATCCCTTACGAAAAAGGGGTGAAAGATCTCAAGGTGGATATGAAAGCCCAGACCGTTACGGTCACTTTCCGGGAAGATAAAAATACGCAGGAGAATATACAGAAAGCCATTGAAAAATTGAAAATACCGGTGAACGGGGTGGTGGAAGAGGAGAAAAAAGGGGAAAAGGAGAAAAAGTAAAGCCTGGCGAAACGAAAATAAATGGCACATCAGATTATCATTTATACAGACGGAGCAGCCAGCGGCAATCCCGGTCCCGGAGGATTCGGCGTCGTATTGATGGCGGGACCGCACCGGAAAGAGCTGATGGCGGGATTCCGGCTGACGACAAACAACCGGATGGAATTGCTGGCGGTCATCGTCGGACTGGAAGCACTGAAACAGGAGGGGCAACAGGTTACTATATATTCTGATTCCAAATATGTGGTGGATGCCGTGGAGAAAGGATGGGTGTTCAGCTGGGAGAAAAGCGGGTTTAAGAAGAGAAAAAACCCCGATTTGTGGAAACGTTTCTTGCAGATTTACCGCAAGCATCATGTGAAATTCGTCTGGGTGAAAGGACATGCAGAGGTGCCGGAAAATGAACGTTGTGACGAATTGGCGGTTGCGGCCTATAAACGTTCTGATCTTCAGATTGATTATTATTATGAAGAAGATCCGGATAAAGGCTTGGAGATTTCTACTTAAAAAGATAAAAATATTTCGTTTTTTAGCTTTGTAAAATATTTAATTATCCTATTTTTGTAGAAGAATTTTAAACTTTCAAATCAGAATGAAAAAGATATTAATCGTCGGTGCTGGTGGACAAATCGGTTCGGAACTTGTTCCACATTTGAGATCCATTTACGGTAACAATAATGTTGTTGCTGCTGATATCAGTATTGAAAAGTGCAAACACCTGGCTGAGTATGGTCCTTTCGAAGCTTTGGATGTACTTGACAAAGACCGTTATATTGAGATTGTACGCAAATATAATATTGATACTCTTTTTAATCTGGTGGCTCTTTTGTCGGCTACAGGAGAAAAGAATCCGGAATTGGCCTGGAAAATTAATATCGGAGCTCTGACTAATTCTTTGAATATCGCCAAAGATAATAATTGCGCCGTTTTCACGCCCAGTTCCATCGGGGCTTTCGGTAAAGATACGCCGAAAGATAAAACGCCGCAGGACACTCTGCAACGTTCCAATACGACCATTTACGGTGTGTGCAAGGTGACGGGAGAGTTGTTGAGCGACTACTATTTCAATCGTTTTGGGGTGGATACCCGTAGTGTGCGTTTCCCGGGTTTGATTTCATACGTGACGCTGCCTGGCGGAGGTACGACGGACTATGCAGTGGAAATTTATTATGATGCTATCCGCAAAAACTCCTTTACCTGTAATGTAAAGGCAGGCACTTATATGGACATGATGTATATGCCCGATGCCTTGAAAGCCGTGGTTGAACTGATGGAGGCAGATCCGGCAAAACTGAAACACCGGAACAGTTTCAATATTGCGGCCATGAGTTTTGAGCCGGAAGGGATTGCGGCAGAAATCCGCAAGCACATGCCGGAATTCAAGATGGATTATGACATCGATCCGGTAAAACAGGCGATTGCCGACAGTTGGCCCAACAGCATGGACGATACCTGCGCCCGCGAGGAATGGGGATGGAAGCCGGACTATAATCTGACGAATATGACGACCGACATGCTGGTCAAAGTCAAGGAAAAATTTGATAAAGGTTTGATAAAGTAAGAGAAAGCGGCTGAAAGGCCGCTTTTTTTTATATCTTAGCAGAATAATTAATTCGTGATATTATGGCGAGAAGTAAGAAAAAGAGTGAAGCGGGCAGAGGAAAAGCCGATTTATGCAAGTCGATGTGTGAATTGATGGAAAGACATCCGGGACGGAGTTATAACTACAAGCAGATGGCCAAAAGTCTGAATGTCCATCGTATGGATACCAAGCGGTTGATCTTTGAGCTTTTGAAGGAGTTGGCGGAGGCCGGGGAATTGACGGAAGTGTCGACAGGAAGATTCAAGTGTAAAAAAATAGGTTCTTACATTACCGGAGTCGTCGAATTGACGGCGAAGGGCTCGGCTTATATTATCTCGGATGAAAGTGAGGAGGATGTATTTGTGGCTTTCAATAATCTTAAACATGCCCTCAATGGGGATAAGGTGAAAGTGTTGGTATATGCCCGGAGGAAAAACAGCCGGCCGGAGGGGGAAGTTGTGGAGATTGTGGAGAAGAAGAAGGCCACTTTTGTCGGAACTATCCAGTTGTCGGAAAACTATGCTTTTCTTGTGCCTGGCGGCAAGCAGATGCCGTATGATGTTTTTATCCCGCTTCATCAGTTGAACGGGGCGAAGAATGGGGAAAAAGCGATTGTTAAGATTACCGACTGGCCGGAAAAACAAAAGAACCCAGTGGGACAGGTCATCGAGGTGCTGGGGGCTCCGGGGGACAATGATGCGGAAATGAATGCCATCATGGCTGAATATGAATTGCCGGTAAAGTTCCCGCCTAATGTATTGAAAGCGGCCGAAAAAATAGGTATGGAGGTTCCCGAAAAGGAAATAGCCCGGCGGCGGGATTTCCGGGAGGTTGTCACATTTACCATAGACCCCAGAGATGCCAAGGATTTTGACGATGCTTTGTCGGTACGCAGGCTGAAAGATGGGCTTTGGGAAGTCGGGGTGCACATTGCGGATGTGTCGTTTTATGTGTCACCGGACACCGTTTTGGATAAAGAGGCATATGTCCGGGCTACTTCGGTATATTTGGTAGACCGTACGATACCCATGTTGCCCGAGAAGTTGTCTAATGGTGTATGTTCTTTGCGTCCGGATGAAGAAAAGCTTTGTTTTTCTGCTGTTTTCAAACTGAATGAAGATGCACAGGTGTTGGACGAGTGGTTCGGACGTACGGTTATCAAGTCGAATCGTCGTTTTACCTATGAGGAAGCCCAGCAAATCATCGAAGGGGCGGAAGGGGATTACAAAGAAGAAATATTGACATTGAACCGGTTGGCGCAGAAATTGAGGGAGGCGCGTTTTAAAAACGGGGCTATCGATTTTGACCGGGTGGAAGTGAAGTTCGACCTGGATGAAAAAGGCAAACCGTTGGGCGTTTATTTCAAGCAGTCGAAAGAAGCCAATAAGCTGATAGAGGAGTTCATGTTGTTGGCGAATAGGAAAGTGGCGGAGAAAATCGGTAATGTAAAAGAGAAAGGCAAGGCAAAGACGTTTGTTTACCGTATTCACGATAAGCCCCTGGACGATAAATTGGCGGAATTCAACCGTTTTGTGGCCAAATTCGGCTACGGATTGAAACTTAATAGCCGTAAGGCTCTCACTTCGTCTATGAACAAGCTCATGCAGGAGGTAAAGGCGAAACCGGAACAGAATCTGATTGAGACTCTGGCTGTGCGTACGATGGCGAAGGCGGTTTATTCCACCGTGAATGTCGGGCATTATGGACTGGCATTTGACTATTATACTCATTTCACCTCACCTATTAGGCGTTATCCCGATGTGATGGTTCATCGCTTGTTGCAACGCTATCTGGATAACGGGCGGTCTGCCAATAAAGACAAGTATGAGGAGATGTGCCAGCATTCTTCCGATATGGAGCAACTGGCGGCCAATGCTGAACGGGCTTCCATTAAATACAAGCAGGTGGAGTTTATGTCTGATAAGATAGGACAGGAATTTGTCGGTACCATATCCGGAGTGACCCAATGGGGATTTTATGTGGAGCTGGAGGATTCGAAATGCGAAGGAATGGTATCCATCACCGAACTGGAAGACGACTATTACGAATTTGATGAAAAAAATTACTGTATTGCCGGACGGCATCATCATAAAATATATCAATTGGGTGACAAGGTTACGATAAAGGTAGCCAAGGCCAATCTGGTTGCCCGTCAGTTGGATTATGAATTGGTACGGGAAGAAAGAGAGAGAGCCGTGGAAAAGAAGCCGGTAAAAGAGGGAAGAAAAAACAGCGGAAGAAGAAAGAGATAAAAAATGTGGACCTTTACGATTTGTTTGGGTATTCTGATAACGGGCTATTTCACGTATGGCCGTTATATTGAAAGACTGTTTGCACCTGACGGGCGGCAGACTCCGGCTCTTACGAAGGCTGACGGTGTAGATTTCATGCCATTGCCGGGCTGGAAGATATTCATGATTCAATTTTTGAATATTGCGGGATTGGGACCGATTTTCGGGGCGATAATGGGAGCGAAATTCGGGACGGCCTCTTATTTATGGATTGTATTCGGAAGCATATTGGCGGGAGCTACCCATGATTATTTGGCGGGAATGCTCTCTTTGCGTCATGGAGGGGAAAGTCTGCCGGAGATTATCGGGCGTTATTTGGGAATGACGACCAAACAGGTGATGCGGGTGTTTACCGTTGTACTGATGATATTGGTCGGGGCGGTTTTTGTTGCGGGGCCTGCCGGTCTGCTGGCCAAATTGACTCCCGGTTATCTGAACGAGACGTTCTGGATTATCATGGTATTTGTCTATTATATATTGGCGACGTTGTTGCCTGTGGACAAAATTATCGGTAAAATATATCCGCTTTTTGCCATAGCCTTGTTATTCATGGCTCTGGGCATATTGGTCATGTTGTATATACATTGTCCTTCGTTGCCAGAAATATGGGATGGTTTGCGGAATACCAATCCCCAGGCGGATGTTTTTCCCATTTTTCCCGTTATGTTTGTCAGTATTGCCTGTGGGGCCATTTCAGGATTTCATGCCACTCAATCGCCGATGATGGCACGTTGTATGGTATCGGAGAAATCCGGACGTCCTGTATTCTACGGGGCAATGATAACGGAAGGTATTGTCGCGTTGATTTGGGCGGCGGCAGCTACTTATTTTTATCATGAAAACGGTATGGGGGAAAGCAATGCTGCTGTAATTGTCGATTCGATTACGCGCGATTGGCTGGGAACTGTCGGAGGGGTATTGGCTATTCTGGGAGTGATTGCTGCTCCGGTGACTTCCGGAGATACGGCATTTCGTTCCGCCCGGCTTATTGTTGCCGATTTTATGAAAGTCGGACAGAAAAGCGTCCGGCTTCGTCTGATGATTTGCATACCGATGTTTTTACTGGCGATAGGCCTGTTATTATACAGTTTGCGTGATGCCGAAGGCTTTGGTAAAATCTGGCGGTATTTCGCTTGGGCGAACCAGGCGCTGGCGGTATTCACTTTGTGGGCGGTGACCGTGTATTTGGTGCGGGAGAGGAAGAATTATTGGGTTACTTTCATTCCGGCGTTGTTCATGACGGGGGTGTGTACCACTTATTTGTGCATAGCGCCCGAGGGAATGAATTTGTCTCACAGTCTTTCCTATGGCATCGGGTGTATGTGTGTATTTGTGGCGGCGGGATGGTTTCTGATGTGGAGAAGAAGGGAGTGTGAAAATAGGAAATAGAAAACTGAATTTTATCTGAACAGGAAATGACAAAAAGAAAACAGATTATTTTTTCCTCTGCTTTGGGAATAGTGTTGTTGGTGGTGATATTTTTCCCTCATCGGAAAAATGAAGTTGAATCGTTGGATGAGGTGGAAGTGGTGGATTCTGCCGGTGTCGAAGAAATTGTGTACCGTTACGGGATACCGATGAATGATTATGAAGTTGATTTTGGGGTGGTGAAGAAAAATCAAAGTTTGTCCGCTATTTTGGCGGGACACGGATTGACGGGGCGTCAGATTCATAAGTTGAGTACCGATTCCAAGGAAATATTTGATGTCCGCAAAATAAGAAGCGGACAGCCGTATGCCGTTTTTTCAACCAAAGACAGCGTGCCCGTGGCGGAATATTTTGTCTATGAGATAGATCCCCGTTCATATGTAGTATATGAATTGAAGGGAGAGGGGAAAATTTCTCTCGGGAAAAATCCGGTGGAATGGAAGCCTAAAACGGCGAAAGGACAGGTGCAGTCCTCTTTGTGGAATGCGATGGTTGATTGTCAGGCAGACCCGTTATTGGCTGTTGATTTATCCCGCATATTCGGCTGGACAATCGATTTCTTCGGGTTGCAGAAAGAAGATGAATTCCGGGTGCTTTATGAACAGGAGTGTGTGGACGGGAAAGAATTGGCAAACTTCAATATTCTGGGAGCACTTTTTCGCCATGCCGGTACGGATTATTATGCCATCCCCTTTTTACAGGACGGGGAAGTGCTGTTTTATAATGAAAAGGGAAATAGTTTGGAAGGGGCATTCCTGAAAGCGCCGCTTGACTATTTTCGTATATCTTCCCGTTTTTCCAATAGCCGCTTTCATCCCAAGTTGAAAATATACCGTCCCCATCATGGGGTGGATTATGCAGCACCCGTGGGTACTCCCGTGTATGCCATCGGTGCGGGGACAGTCATTGCGAAAGGATTTCAGGCCAATGGAGGAGGTAATTATTTAAAAATAAAACACAACGGGACATATACCACCAGCTATATGCATTTGTCCCGTTTTGAAAAAGGTATAAAAGTCGGTTCGAAAGTGGCACAGAAGCAGGTTATCGGATACGTGGGCAGTACAGGATTGTCAACAGGCCCTCATTTGGATTTCAGGGTGTATGAGAACGGCAAGGCGGTAAATCCTTTGACCGTCAAATCCCAGCCCAAGAAGCCCGTCAGCGATACGAACAGGCCGCGTTTTGTCGTATTGCGCGATTCCGTGATAAATCAGCTGAATGCTTTGTAACCGTGTTGGGTGTTCTTTTCGTTATATAAGGATATGAGATTTTATTTCCAGTTATTTTGGGTGTTTTTTAAAATCGGAGCGTTTACGTTCGGAGGCGGATATGCCATGATTCCTTTGATACAGAGGGAGGTGGTGAATAAAAGGAAATGGCTGGAAGAGGAGGAGTTTATCGATATGTTGGCGATAGCCCAATCCGTTCCCGGTCCGATTTCCCTCAATACGGCGGTCTTTGTCGGGAATAAGCTGAAAAAGAAACGGGGCAGTTTGGTGACGGGTTTAGGTATCATATTACCGTCATTTATTGTCATATTATTGATAGCCTTGGTGTTTACCGAATTTAAGGACAATCCAGGAGTGGAGCGGGTGTTTAAGGGCATTCGTCCTGCCGTTGTGGCTTTGATTGCCGCTCCGTTGTGGAACATGGGAAAATCCGCGGGCGTTACCTGGAAAAGTATCTGGATACCGGCTGCCGCGGCCTTGTTGATTTGGCAGTTGGGCGTTTCTCCTATATATGTGGTGATGATGGCGATTGTGGGAGGTATAATTTATTACGCTTACAAACGGCGGAGGAAAATATGATGGAAAACTGGGATTTGTATCTGAATCTGTTCTGGACCTTTTTTAAAATCGGATTGTTTGGTTTCGGCGGGGGGTATGCCATGCTGTCACTTATACAGCATGATGTCGTCGAAGTGCATCATTGGATCAGTGTGTCCGATTTTACGGATATTGTGGCGATTTCACAGACTACGCCCGGCCCGATAGCTTTTAATACGGCGACTTATATCGGTTACACGGCGACCGGAAGTGTATGGGGTTCATTCATCTGTACCGTGGCGGTAAGTTTGCCTTCCATGATACTCATGACTTTGGTGTGTCGTTTCTTTTTTGCTTTCCGCAATAATTTTTACGTAGATGCTGCGTTGAAAGGGTTGAAACCGGCGATTATCGGGCTCATTGCCGCCGCGGCTTTATTGTTGTTGAATCAGCGGAATTTTATTGATTACAAGAGCTGGATTATTTTCGCACTGGTATTCGGGGCATCTATCAGAAAAATCGATCCGATTTTATTGATTGTATTAGCAGGGATAGCAGGCTATTTCCTGTATTAGTCAGTTTTCCGGCAAAAGGTCGTCTGTCTCCTCTGTTTCCGGAATAAGCAATGCCGCTTCTGTCGAAGGCAGGGCTTCGATGTCTTTCAACCGCCGTTGAATGGCGCGTGTACGTTTGCCCATGACTTCCTCTATCTGATTATTGGCGGTCTGGATATTCTTCTGCGCTTTTTCCAGCATGCCTCCGAATTTCTCAAATTCGGTCTTGACGGCGCCCAATACTTTCCATACTTCGCTGCTTCTCTTTTGAATCGCCAATGTGCGGAAACCCATTTGCAGGCTGTTGAGAATGGCGGCTAAAGTGGTGGGACCGGTGACGATGACTTTATATTCACGCTGTAATTGTTCCAGTAGACTGGCACGGCGAACCACTTCCCCGTATATGGCTTCGAAAGGCAGGAACATGATTCCGAAATCAGTCGTATAGGGCGGATCCAGATATTTGTCGTGAATGTCTTTGGCCATGTTTTTGATGGTAGTTTCAATATTCCGGGAGGCTGTGTCGATTTGTTCCGTCTGCCCCGATTCATAGGCATCGACAAGTTGTTCGTAGGCGTCTTTCGGGAATTTGGCGTCAACCGGAAGATATACGCATTCCGTATGGTCTTCCCTGCCCGGTAGCTTGATAGCGAATTCCACCAGTTTGTCGGAACCTTTCTTGGTTTTGACATTCGCTTCATACTGTTCGGGGGCTAAAATTTGCTCCAACAGCATTTCCAGTTGTACTTCTCCGATACATCCTCTCATTTTGACATTTCCCAGCACTTTTTTCAGTCCTCCGACATCCTGGGCCAGATTCTGCATTTCGCCTAAGCCCTTCTGGACATGTTCCAGTTGTTTGCTGACCAATTCAAAAGATTGACCGATACGCTCATGAAGTGTTTTCTGCAATTTTTCGTCCACGGTGGCACGCATTTCATCCAACCGCTTTTCCGTGGATTGTAGCAGTTCGCTCTGTTTTTTGTCAAGTTCACCGAACTTCTCGCGTTGCAGTTCATTGAACGCACGGATATTGTCTGAAAATATTTTTTGAAACTCTTTGAACGATTCGTCCAGAGTTTTGTGGATGGCTTCCAGAGATTGCAGATTCTGTCCGGTGATATTTTTAAGGATATGGCTGTTTTCCGTCCGGAAATCTCCTAACGACTTACTGAGTTCTTCCCGGTTTTCGCGGGCACCTTTGGAGGTGTTTTCCTGTACATAGCGAAACTCGTCCTTTATGTTTTTCTCCAGACGTTCAAGCGTGTTTTCAAGGGCGTCCAACCGGGAGGCGGAACCGTCTGTTTTCTTTCTCAGTACCAAAATAATGGTAATGGCAATATTCAATAGAACAAGTGGGATAAGAACGAAATCCATATTATTTTTCTTTTTTTACTTTGTTGGCCAATTGTCCGCAGGCGGCGTCGATGTCTTTTCCTTTGCTTCTGCGCACATTGACAATCATATTCCGGCTTTCCAGAAAATGAATGAAAGCGTCCCGTTGTTTCTCCGGTGTGTGTTTGAATGCGGAACCTTCCACGTTATTGTATTCGATGATATTGATTTTTACTGGAAATTGTTTGCAATACGTCGCTAAAGCCCTGGCGTCTTCTACCGAGTCGTTCATACCGTTTAAAAGCAGGTATTCAAACGTCGGGCGGGTGCCTGTCTTTTCAACAAAGTATTTCAGGCTTTCGGCGAGTTCGTCCAAGGGGTACGCCTGGTTGACAGGCATAAGACGGCTACGGGTATCGGGTTTGGCGGCATGGAGCGAGACGGCTAAGTTAAAGCGCACTTCATCGTCTGCCAATTGACGTATTTTTTCCGGGATACCAGCCGTGGAAACCGTAATGCGGTAAGGGGACATCGCCAGACCGTTTTCATCGGTAATATGTTCTATGGCTGCGAGTACGTTGGTATAATTGAGCAGAGGTTCCCCCATGCCCATAAAGACGATATTGGAAAGTGTGGAGCCTTTTTCTTCGGCGGCTTTTTGGGCAAACACCACCTGGTCAAAGATTTCTCCTGCCGACAGGTTACGTTTGAATCCGAGAGTACCGGTGGCACAAAAACGGCAGCCCAACTGACACCCCACCTGGGAAGAGACACACACGGTAAATTTGTCTTTGCCCGGAATGAGGACACTTTCCACGAACTGGCCATCATGAAGCTTCCAGGCTGTTTTTGTTGTGCCGTCCGAGGCCGATTGGATCCGTTCGGCTTGAAGATTGTCAAAATAGAAAGCCGAATTCAGCAATTCGCGGGCAGGTTTTGAAAGATTTGTCATTTCTTCAAAAGAGTGGACTCCTTTTTGCCATATCCATTGATAAATTTGTTTGGCACGGAAAGCTTTTTCTCCGTGGCCGGTCAGAAAATCCGTCAGTTCTTCCGGAGACGTATTGCGTATGTTTTTCTTTTCCACAGTGTAGTTTATCTTTCCGCAAAGATAGTGATTTTCATTCTTTTGTTCCATTGCCGCGGCGATAAATGAATCGCGCCAGGCCGAACAGGTAACGCCGGAAGCCCGGAATGTAAGCCAATAAACGGTCGAACCAACCGAGATGCGGGGCAATGAATTTGACGACAAGCCCTACATAGACCATCGCAAAGATGGTTCCTGCCCCGATGACATTCCATTGCCAACTGCCGAAAAAGAGATAGCAACTGCCAATGGCAAGGAGTACGAGGGTTGTGTCTACCCCGATTTTGACTTTTGCAAAAGGGCGGTGAGTCACCTGACTGATGACTATTGAAATTCCTTCGCCCGGCATGGTCACCGAGCCGCACCGCACTTCGAAAGCGATGCCTATGCCCATAATTGTACATCCTGTGAACTGGGCGAGCAATTGGGACGAAAAAGCGGTGCATTCCAGAGCGGAGGTCAGAAACATATTAAGGTCTATAAGCCAACCGAAAATAAATCCGATGATTAATTGGAAAAGCTGTATGGGTTCGAATTTTTTCCGCAGGATGAGTATCTGGCAAAACACCAGTATGAAATTCATGGCAATCGTGTAACCGCCGATTGTCCACTCTGGAACGTTGCTGGTGGGGCCTGCCAATGAGAAAACAAACGGCAGGGAGGAAATCACACTGCTTCCCAAACAGGATTTTACGCAAAGGACAACTCCCAAGGTCATCAGATACAATGAAATCAGAAGCAATACATGTTGCCAGAGGAAGGATATTATTTTTTCTTTGGTTGTCATGGATGTTAATTCAATTCTATTTCAGCCTGTTTGGAGGTTGCAAATATAGGGAAAATGCGGGAAATACATACAGCCCGCATTCGTATGGTCCTATCGTAATTATTTTGTTTCCGAAGGAGAAGGGCGGAGAAATGAAGCTGTAAGGCTTAGGGCGTGTTGAAATGCCTGCGGTTGCCCCGGCACGGTGATGAACAGATGTACTGCGCCGGGGAGTTCATAGCGTTTTATATTTACCCCGAGATGTTTTAACAGGTCGGCGAACTTCCGTCCTTGAGAGCATAAGATGTCGCGTTCAGCAGCAACTAAAAGAGTGGGAGGTAATTGGGATAGTAAATTGTCGGGAGCATGGGCAACGGAGATGAGATGATGGCGTGCATCCTGAGAGGCATAAGCTTGGTTAAAGACCTCCATTAGTTCACTGTCGAGGGCAAAGCCGGTGCCGTAACGCAACCAGGATTCCGAATTATCGGAATAAGCTAAGGTTACCGGATAAAACAGAACCAGAGAACGCAATGGAATCGTGTCGGATGAAAGCATGCCCAATGCTGTCGCTATGGCAAGATTACCGCCTGCACTGTCGCCTCCGGCAGAGATGAGATGGCTGGTACTGCCCCATTCCTCTGCATGTTGCATGGCAAATCTGATGGCTTCGATACAATCATTTAACCCGTGAGGGAAAGGAGCTTCGGGGGCAAGGGCATAATTAACGGCCAATACGGAAATACCTGCTTGGGCAACCAGTTCACCGCAAAAACGGGAACAACTGTTGATACTGCCGAATGTCCATCCTCCGCCGTGAAAATAGACCAACAGCGGTCGGGGAGTGTCGGTCTTTAGCATGGGCGTATACAGTCGTAATCGTGAAGTCAGGTAAGTGGCGGATACGCCCTTAGGTAATGGCGATGGTGTATTGCGTGAATAACGCACTTGATTTAGTGCTTCCGTATCTCCCTGTATGGCACGGCGCACCGCTTCTGTTTGGCGGGTTTGCAATCCTTTGGGCATGCCGGCAAGAAATGCGTCCGCTTCTTTGCGTAATGTGGATGTATCTATTTCCAAACAAGATGTTTGTGCATACAGCCGGGGTATATATAATATACATAAAACAAGAAAAATCCGAATCATACTTCTTTCATTATTGTGCAGCTAAAGATAATGCAAGCCGAGGGTAAAATATTAGTAAAATTCAGAGAATAATGCACAATGAAGCATAGATAATTTGTTAAAAATTCGTAACTTTATAATCTAATTATAAAACTATGAAGCCACTCTCCAGAAATTTAAAAGCGACATCCTCACTTGATTTTGTCAGGGAAATAAAGCAGATAATCAATACTGGTCGCAATTCGGCTTATTCTGCTGTCAATTCGGCGATGATTGCGACATATTGGAACATCGGCCGAAAGATTATCGAAGAAGAACAACAGGGGAAAGAACGTGCCGAGTATGGTAAAGAACTTATTAAAATGTTGGCACAGGAACTGACTCATGAATTTGGAAATGGTTTTTCAGAGCGCTATTTACGTGCTTTTAGGAAATTCTATCTTGTTATGCCTAATTTTGAGATTTGGAAATCGCGGTTTCCAAATCTTACTTGGACCCATGTGTTTCGTACACTGCGTGTTGGCGATGAAACTGCTATTAGGTGGTATCTCGAAAACGCCTCACGGGAGACATGGAGTGTTCGCACTCTCAGTCGGAACATATCCACCCAATATTATGAAAGGCATTTCCAGCAGCCGGAAGTCTCTAAAAACAATGATATATCCCAAAGACGTCCCGATAAAAAGGAAATCCTAAAAAGTCCATTAATTGCTGAATTCCTTGGTTTCAAACCCGATGAAAGTTATTCAGAGCGTGATTTGGAATAGAGTATCATTACCCATCTCAAAGATTTTCTCATGGAGATGGGACGTGGCTTTGCTTTCGTAGCCCGTCAACAACACATACGCACCGATGCGGAAGACTATTTTATTGATCTTGTATTTTATAACATAGTCCTCAAATGTTATGTATTGGTAGATCTCAAAGTTGGGCGTATAACACATCAGGATGTCGGGCAGATGGATATGTATGTGAGAATGTATGACGAACAGAAGCGTACCGAGGGAGATAATCCTACTATCGGCATATTGCTTTGTTCGGAAACGGACAAAGATATTGCCCGATATTCCATACTAAAAGGCAACGAACAGATTTTTGCCAGCAAATACAGACTCTATCTTCCGACCGAGGAACAGCTACGTACTGAGATTGAAAAACAGAAAGAACTCTATCGTCTGCAATTGGGCACAGCAGAAGGTCGTCAGTGTTGATAGTATTTGTCTTAGCCTATTTTCTTCATTAGTTGTGTGCCTAAAGAAATAACGTAACGTATAGGTAAAACCAAGTTTTGCTGAATTTTGTTTTAGTGGGTCTTTAATCTTCTTAAGTAATCATTATTGCTTTTTCTTATTTTTGTATTTTGAAAAGAGATATTATTTCCTAAATATTAAAAAATAACATTACTAAGTTTGGTATTTTAATACACTTGATGGAAATATGATGATGAATTTAATTGGCTAAATATAGAAATATGTGATTAGCTTATCACTTAAAGTTTTATTAATATGAAGAGTCTAATTTTGTTATTACTTTGGATTGTAAATACCTTTGTTTTATTAGCACAGACGAAATCAGAACATTTAACATTTAAAGGCATACCTATTGATGGTACTTTAAATGAATTTGTTGAAAAAATGAAACAGTGTGGTTTTCGTGCAACTAATATTAAAGAAAATATTACCAAATTGAGAAAAGAACTTGAAAAAATTAATAACCCAGAAGTAGAAACAGTGCTTAATTTAATACTTGCACTTTCAGAAGCGGAAAATGATAATAAATTAGTAAAACTGAAAGGCGACTTTGCCGGTTATAGAAATTGTTCAGTTTTTGTAGGTGTATTAGAATATAAAGATTTAGTAGATCGTATTGGAGTAGTATTTCCTGAGTGTGATCTATGGTCTTCACTTTCTTCAAATTATTTTTCGTTGAAAGAGATGTTAATACAAAAATACGGTCAACCTTCTGATTGTACGGAAAAATTTCAGAGTTATTCTGAACCTACAAATGATAAAGATCGGATATATGAAGTTAGAATGGGAAGGTGTGAATATAATGCGATTTGGCAAATAGAAAAAGGGAAGATTTGCTTGTCTATTCAGTATGAAGATAGATATGGTTGTTTCGTTGCACTAAGGTATATAGATAAAATTAATAGTGAAATAATGAAGGCTGAAGCTATGAATGATTTATAACACTGATTACTTATAAATTTTTTGTGAATATGGAAGGTTTAATATTGGGGGGTGTTATAGTGCTTTTTTGGGTATTTCTTTATGTTCTATTAAATTATATAAGGATAAGAAATGCGTTACGAACTGTGATACATCCCCAAAGAGGTACGAAATCAGAAAGAAAATTGGTTTTAAGGCTTTTAAAATATGGAATTCCATCAGAAATGATTTTTCATGATTTGTATGTAAAAAAAAGTAATGGCGATTTTTCGCAGATTGATATTGTTGTTGTTACAGAAGTTGGCATTATTGTATTTGAAGTAAAAGATTATAGTGGTTGGATATTCGGAAATGGTTTTCATTCACAGTGGACAAAAGTTTTAGCATATGGGAAGAAAAAATATCGTTTTTATAATCCAATAAAACAAAATACCTATCATATTTCTGCATTAAGAAAACTAATTAATCCGTGGGAGAATAATATTCCATTCCATTCTGTTATCGTTTTTGATGGAGATTGTACGATAAAAAATGTCACATTCATACCTGAAGGGACATATCTTATTAAGCCCTATCGTCTTCCTCATGTACTAGATATTATTTGTAAAAATAATATTCCAATTGAATATATTAGTAAAGAAAGGATTATAGAAGTATTACAAAAAGCTGTTCAAAATGGTGGAGAAGTTGAGATTCAGAATCAACATATTAGAAACGTAAAAAATAAATTAGGTACGCATCGGGTTTTTGATTAAGGTTTTAATTATGATAAATATCTGTCAATTATACGAGATTAGTTGTGTACTTTAAAATTAGTTTTTTACTGATTTGGCTGATTTTTCTTCATTTATTGCTTCAATATTGTATTACTCTTCTTATTTTGCTTATAATTAAATATGAAAATCATCAGATATTGCGAGATAAAATTATGTGTGAATTAATTTTTTTGAAAGTCAATGGAGTAAGAAATAATGTTTGGCAGGCAAATGAAACGGAATGTTTAATAAGTTGAAAAATGAAAAAATAGATACAGATATTCTGTTGTAAATGTAATTTTGTGGGAGGTGGAAATTAGGGGTGAAAAAATGCGATTGTATGGATTTAATTATATATTTGCAGTAGTGTTGCGGAATAAATTATGATTTGATATATAAATAACGAAAAAAGTTAAAAATGAAAAAAGTAGTATTGGTGATAAGTGCATTGTTGTTTTTCAGCTTTGCGAAGGCGGATGAAGGAATGTGGCTTTTGTCCCGGTTGAAACAGCAGAATATAGATGAGATGCAGGCAATGGGCCTCCGTCTGACGGCGGAAGATATATACTCGGTGAACCAGCCGGGCATAAAGGATGCTATAGTAGGATTGGGGTATGCCGGTTCTCCTTTCCGTCATTTCTGTTCGGGGGAAATTGTTTCTCCGCAGGGATTGTTGATTACGAACCATCATTGCGGTTTCGGTGCCATTCAGGCACATTCCTCTGTGGAGCATGATTACCTGTCGGACGGTTTCTGGGCTTATAAGATGGAAGATGAACTGACCAACCCGGGAATGACGGCTTCCATCCTGGATAGAATGGAAGAAGTGACCGACCGGGTGAAAGCCGTTTTGAATGACGACATGACCGAGGATGAACGGGAAATGGCCATCGACAGTATTTCGAAAGTTATCGTGAAAGAAGCCGAAGAGGATGGCGATGCCAAAGCGCAGGTAATCTCCATGTTTGAAGGAAACCAGTATTTCCTGTTTTTGTATACTATATATAAAGACGTTCGTCTGGTAGGTGCTCCTCCTCAGAGCTTGGGTAAATTCGGCGGTGATACGGACAACTGGATGTGGCCGCGTCACACGTGTGATTTCTCTATGTTCCGCATCTATACCGCTCCGGATGGCAAACCGGCGGAATATGCCAAAGAGAATGTGCCTTTGAAACCTAAACACCATTTGCCGGTATCCATAAAGGGCGTGAAAGACGGAGATTTTGCCATGATTATGGGATTTCCCGGCAGCACGGACCGTTTTGCTACCAGTTTCAGCTTGAAAAACACCATGACGGGCAATGACATCCGCTATGAGGTGCGTACGGTGAAATTGAATATCATGAAAGCCGAAATGGAGAAAGATACGAAGACCCGTATACAATATGCCTCTAAACATGCGTCATGTGCCAACTATTGGAAATATTCCCACGAGCAGAATAAAGCGTTGAAACAACTCAATACGTTGGGAAATAAAGAGGCTATTGAAAAAGAATTCGGCGAGTGGGTGAATGCGGATGAAAGCAGAAAAGCCCGTTATGGTGAAGTGCTTGCCAATCTGGAAACGTCTTATGGGGAAATGGCCAAATATATGAATGTGCAATCCTACCTGATAGAGGCGTTGAGAGGTACGGAAACTCCGGCATTGGCCTATCGGGTGAACCGGATGGTGGAAAAATGGTGTGATAAAGAAACGACAGCCGAAGACAAAGCGAAAACTTTGGAAAATCTGAAAAAGGCGGGTGTCGATTTCTATAAGAATTTCAATCCCGTGGTGGAAGAGAAATTGTATGCAGCCTTGTATAAGTTGTACAATGACCGGGTGAATCCGGAATTTTATCCGGAAATTATCAATCTGGTCAACAAGAAATACAAAGGGGATTATGCGAAATTTGCCGCTGACATGCGTAAAAAATCCGTCTTCATGGACGAACAGCGTTTTAATGCTTTTGTGCAGAATCCCGATTGCAAGAAACTGAAAAACGATTTGGCGGTAATTGCCGGACGCTCTTTCTATGAGGTGGCTTTCAAACTGTCGGCTTATGTCGGAGAAATGGGCGAGCAGGCCGTGAAAGGCGACCGTCTGTTTGTAGAGGGCTTGATGCAGATGAGTCCGGATAAAAAATGGGCTCCGAATGCCAACTCTACGTTACGTCTCACCTATGGTAAGGTGAAAAGCTATAAACCGCGTGATGCCGTGTTCTATAATTATTACACCACCCTGGACGGCGTGATACAGAAAGAAGGGGCAAAGGGAACGGAATTTGAAGTGCCTGCACGGTTGAAAGAACTGTATGCAAAGAAAGACTTCGGTCAGTATGGTGAAGACAACGTGGTGACCTGTTTTATTACAGATAGCGATATTACCGGCGGAAATTCGGGTTCTCCCGTTATCAATGCCAACGGCGAATTGATTGGTGCGGCTTTTGACGGTAATTCCGAAGCCATGTCCGGAGACATCGATTTTGAGGAAAACTTGCAGAGATGTATCAATGTCGATATGCGCTACGTGCTTTTTATCATCGACAAATATGCGGGAGCGAAGAACCTGATAAATGAAATGACAATCGTTAAATAAATTTTTAACCATCATACGCAATGAAAAATATAGATTGGAGTAAACTGTCTTTCGGCTATTCAAAGACAGATTTCAATGTCCGCTGTTATTACAAGGACGGCAAATGGAGTGAGCCGGAAATAAGCGACTCGGAAATGCTCAGTATTCATATGGCATCCACTTGTCTGCATTACGGACAGGAAGCTTTCGAAGGAATGAAAGCTTTCCGGGGAAAAGACGGTAAAATCCGTTTGTTCCGTTGTGAAGAAAACGCAAAACGCATGCAGGCTTCGGCGGAATACGTGATGATGCAAGCTCCTTCTGTAGAATTGTTTACGGAGGCGGTGGTGAAAGCAATCAAGGCCAACGAGGAATATGTACCGCCTTATGAATCGGGAGCCAGTCTGTACATTCGTCCTCTTTTGATAGGTGTAGGACCGCAGATGGGGGTTGCTCCTTCCAAAGAATACATGTTTGTTGTGTTTGTCGCTCCCGTGGGACCTTATTTTAAAGAAGGTTTCAGAACAACGAAAGTGATGTTGGAACGGAAATACGACCGGGCAGCGCCCAACGGGACGGGGCATATCAAAGTGGGAGGAAATTATGCTTCGGGCATGCGTTCCGGAGTGATAGCCCATGACAAAGGCTACTCCACGGCGATATTCTTAGACTCCAAAGAAAAGAAATATATTGACGAATGCGGCCCTGCTAATTTCTTCGGAATCAAGGACAATTGCTACATTACGCCTGCTTCCCACACGATTCTGCCCTCCATAACCAATGCCAGTCTGATGGTATTGGCCGAGGACATGGGATTGAACGTGGAACGCCGTCGCATACCCGTGGAGGAATTGGAAACATTTGAAGAGGCGGGAGCTTGTGGTACGGCTGCCGTTATCAGTCCTATCGGGCAGATAGACGACTTGGAAAACAACAAAAGTATCTGTTTCGGCAATCCGAATGTGGTGGGAGAATGGTGTACGAAATTGTATCACCGTCTGAGAGGTATACAATACGGCGACGAACCGGATAAATTCGGTTGGATTACCGTAGTCGAATAAATATTCCTTGTAATAGGGGGAGAATGGGAGAGGGCTTGTTGCTCTTTCCCGTTTTTTATTTTAAACTTTTCGCTTTTAAATGAATATGATTTTGTTTATCTTTCCTCATCGATTGATAAAATTTCCGACTGATGAAAATAAATTGGATAATTCTGTGTGTTGTACTGCTGGCCGCTTGCCGGAAAGAAAAGGAGCAAACTCCTGTTGTCGAGGCGACTTATCCTGTCTATAAAGTGGATTTGGATGCAGTGGACAGCGTAGATATAAAAGAACTTTTTTCCGCTATCGAGTTGATACCTTTGCAGAAAAAAGCAGGTTACACGATGACGTCCCCGCAATTGGGGTTGTACAAGGAGAACTATTATCTTTGGGACGATACCGAAAAAAGGATGTTTTGTTTCGGGCCTTTCGGAAATTTCAAATATGTAACGAAAGAAGACAGATTGAAATCCGTCAACCGCAATTCCACGAGCCACCGGAGCCGGCGGTTGAGTATTCTGGACCAGTTGGGCTATCGTTATCAAAAGGAATGGTATCTGTATCAGACCTTCCGGACGGAAGTCTATCATTTGGATAAGGACGGGAAGAAAACAACGGCTTACCGTTGGGATTTCGGGAAATATAACGAAAAGGATACGGTTGTCCGTTTTCAAAAGCAAGCCTTATACGACTTAGTGGAGGAACAACAGCAGTGGTTGCATGAGAATTCCGCCTTTGCTCTGAACGAAGCCAAAGAAAACGGGCAATACATCTATGTATCGGTGGAACGTATCTACAAACGGGCTCACCGGTGGGATTTCGCCCAGGGCGTACATCTGTTCTATGACAAAGAACGGCAGGATTACAAATTGTTTAAACACTTTAATAATGGGATGTATCTCCCGGGAGAAATGCGGATGGATGATACATGTATGACGGCATTGGTGGACTACGGAAACTTGCAACGGTTTGTGAATCGGGATTTGCTGGATGTCAAAGGGAAACGGGTGTATGACAGGATGAAGTCGGACGACTACCCTTTGGTCGTGAAATATATATTCACTAAATAAACTATGAAAATGATTAAATACATCTCTCTTTTCTTCTTGGTGACACTGTTGGTGGCTTGCGGAGAAAAGCAAAACCGTCAGGGAAACCTGATTCGCTTGGAAGAAAAAATAGCGGCACCTGACGAGAGTTTGAAAACTTCCGATTATTTTGCGTCGATAACTTATGTTCCCTTGCAGACCACTGATTCCTCCCTGATAGGAAGTCGGCCGAGAATCGTTGTAGGAAAAGACCGGGTCTATGTGGGAAGCGATAAAAATTCCTGTTTGGCGTTTGACTTGAAGACCGGAAAATTCATCGGGAGTATCGGCTCGCTGGACAAAGGGCCGCAGGGGTATCGTTCTTCAACGGATTTGTGGATTCATCCGGAGAAGGATGTTGTTTATTTCCCCGGTTGGAGAGGCGGTTTTATCAAATATTCTGCCGACGGGGAATTTTTAGGAGAACAGAAAGTGCCGGACAAGGCGGGTGATGCATCTTCGTATAGTTATTTGAATGACAATACGTTGCTGGTGCGTTGTGAAAGCTTAATGAATACCGTTTCCGATTACATGCTGGCCTTTGATGAAAATGGCGAAGTCATAAATCGTTATCCGGGAAAATCCCGGACGGACTCTCTTGGAGACCCAGCGAATATTGCAGGAATCTCGGTTTATAACAATACAACGGTCGGGTTGTCCAGCGGTGGGCTTATCCTTCTCAAATCCAAAGAAGCCGGTAAAGAACGGATCACCATGATGCAGCAACCCGTATTCAGTCATTGGAACGGCAAAACCTTTTATAAAGACAGCTATAACGATACGATATTTAGTCTCACAGAGCGGGAAATGCTCCCTGAATGGATATTGGACATGGGTAAATATCGCCTGCCTCAGGAGGAACAGGACAGTAAGGAGGCTCGGAGGGAAAAAGGTGCCATAAACCAAGTCATGGAAAGCGACCGGTATTTGATGTTCAGCTACTTCTTTTATCCGGAAGAAGGAATGCGGGCTTACCGGGGTATCTTTGACAAAGTCACCGGAGAAACCCGGATTGCTCTTTACAAGAACGGTTTTGCGGATGACCTGAACGGATTCATGCCCATTTATCCGACCTTGGAGAATTGGGACAACTCATTGGTTGTCTTTCTGCAGCCGATAGACATCTTGACTTGGTTTGAGGAACATCCGGAAGAAGCTGAAAAACTGCAACCCGAAATCCGCCGTCTGCAAGAAATAAAAGAAGACGACAATCCGGTATTGGTAATCGCGAACTTAAAGAAGTAATTTAATCAATGTAATGACCAAAGAGGAATTAATAGCCCGTCTGCAAGACATAGAATGGAGTGACTTTGAGGTGAAAGCTGCCAAGTCCGATTTGCCGAAAAGTATTTGGGAAACGGTTTGTGCGTTTGCCAATGGTTCCGGCGGTTGGATTGTATTGGGGGTGAAACAGCGCGCTCAGTCTTTTGAAATTCATGGGGTGGATAATGTTGAGAAACTTGAGCAGGATTTTTTCTGTACGCTTCGCTCGCAGAAATTTAATGTCAAGCTTTTTGCCATAGCCTATAAGTATGATATAGAGGGGAAACGGGTGCTTGCGTTTTTTATTCCTTCTTCCGAGACCAAGCCTGTATATATCGGTTCGCCGGCCAATACTTTTATCCGAATGGGAAGCGGTGACCAACGTGCTACACAGCATGAAGTAATGGCTTTATTCCGCGACCAGTCTTTCGGAGTACGTTCAGAGCAGTCTGTTCCCGATACTAATATCCATATGTTGAATCAATCCTCTCTTCATAACTTTCGGGCTATAGTGCGCTTGCAAAAGACGCTTACGCAATATGACGGGGCAGATGATGAAGAGTTTTGTCGTAAAGTGGGGATTACGGATAGAAACGGTTGTTTGACTTATGGCGGTTTGATAACATTCGGAGAGGCACCTTATACATTCCGATATATTCCGACTTTTTGTGCGGATTATGTTGAAATACCGGGAAGCGGCAAAGGCGCCATGACAAACAATTACACCTATCGTATTCCGGAACAGGAAAATTTATGGGATGCTGCAAAAATTATAGAGAGGCGGCTGCGGACGCTTGTAGATACTCCGATGACCGGGATAAGCGAATACGGTTTGGCCGAGGAGGATTCATCCCAACTTGAAATATTGCGGGAAGCTATGGCGAACATGATGATGCATGCGGATCATTTCAGTCCGATGCGTTCCTGCATTCATGTGTTCGATGACCGCATAGAGTTTCTTAATCCCGGTGGTTTTCCGAAGTCTGTGGATGAGATTGAAAGCCAGCTTACTTCTCTCCCTCGCAATCCGGTGATAGCTAAATTATTTCGTTTGGCGAAACTTTCTGAAAATTTGGGATATGGCATTCCTAAACTTAAGCGGTGGGAACAATTGACCGGTCGTAAAATGACCATTCATGCCGCTATCGATCATGTTGTTGTTACATTTTATTTTAAGAATCGGCAGGACGATTCGTCTGATAATTCCGGTTTTAATGGAAATGTCGGTAAAAATGTCGGTAAAAATGTCGGTAAAAATGTCGATAAAAAATTTTCTGACCGACAGCGGCAAATCCTTGAATTTATGAAAGAATCGCCGATGATAAGTTTAGTGGAGATGTCTAAACGATTGGGAGTTAGTTCAAAAACAGTCGAGCGTGAAATTGCCCGGATGTCAGATATAGTCCGTCGGGTAGGTTCTAAAAAAGGCGGACATTGGAAAGTGGAAGAATGAAAAGGTTGAATGTGGCTGTTTAAAATCATGTTTAAAAAAAATCATAGCTTTTTATTTAGAAAAGCTATGATTTTTTATTTGGAACCGATGGTGTGTTTGTTTTCCTAATCTTTTAAACAACGATAACTGTTAGGATAGGAGGTTGCCCCCAGATATTGATGTATTGAAGCGGTATTTCCTTTATCTATCTTTAATCTTACACCGTTGTTATATCCATCGTTTACGGTTGAGCCATATAAACCCCATTGTTCAAGAGAAGAGTTACGACATCCATAACCAAATCCGGATAATGACATGTTCATTTTGGATTTCATGTAGGCTCCCGCTACGGAAGTTCCCCCGCAAGCCGCAATCAATTCATTAAATTCACTCACCGAAGGCAAATGCCAGCCTTCAGGACAAATACCCCGTACCCCACTCGGATTAGCGGAACTGGCTGCTTCTCCATTCATGGCTATTTTCCAAAAATAGTGTACTCCATACTTCTCTTTATCGACCGGATTTCCGACAAGACAATGGCTCACTCCTGTGTATCGCAGATTTCTTCCCATCCAACATTGTTTTCCGACTTGCACCGTACAATATATTTCTCCGTCACGGGTATCGGTGAAAGAGTATTCCCCGCATACCGGTACATTTTCATTCGGACTGATTTTTATATCCGGAATATGGACTGTAATCGGCGGAGAGGACAAAACGCATCCGTTATTAAAAGTAATTTCACAGGTAATTGTATGCGTCCCGACTTTATTCCCGAAATCTCCTCTATTTATTTTATAATTGTCAACAGTTGATAGATTTTTTGTATCGTAGCTCCAATTATAAGAACGGATGGACTCGCCTGTTGCCGTTGCCGTAAATGTAGTAACATTTCCGCAAGCGTCAATGGTGCCTGATAACGGAGTGACATCCATCATAATATTGGGAACAGTGATGCTTATTTCGTTACTTTCAGTCATCCCTACAGCACAAACACCATTCCTTTTAATCTGATAAGTACCGTGTATCTGAAAAATGGTTTGGAGATGAGTATGTGTGATATTTTCACCCATGGCATTCGGGATAACTTCATATCGGGCTTCTCCCGGTTTCTTGACATACCAGGTGTATTGGAAACGCATATCCGGGAAATCGGGACAGGACGCAGCTTTTATATTTAAAATATTGGCTTCGTCTCCCGGACAAAGCGTTTCCGGAGCACTGATTTCCCCGCCGTTGATTTCAATTCCCGACAGGCTGTACACTCCGCGGAATCCTACGGTACTGTCCCGTTGGGTAATCGTCGTGAAGTAATTCATTGCTTCTGTGCGGTCGGAAGTCCTTAGTAAATCATCCGCACTGTTAAAGCCTCCACCTCGCACGCCATAACTACCAACTGACGTATTCCAATAAGCAGGGTTGTACACACCCGTCCCGGAGCTACTGCCATTGAAATTGGGATTCCCGACACTTACGCATAATTCCTTTAAATTCCCGCTCATTTCCATAACGCCCCAGTATGTTGCACCTGCCTGTGTCTGATTCGTTGCCGACGTAGCAAATAAGCCGCACCGTACGGGACCGTTGATACTATTACTTGTACCGCTGTTTACATTCTTCAAGTAACTCAATGCCTGTTCCCGTTCATCACCACGATAGTTTAAATCGCCCAATCCGTTTAAACGGTTCACTCCGTTGTTGGTATTCCACGCATACTCTCCTTTATCGGGTACTTGCGGATAGAAACGCCGGCAAGCCTTTTCGTATTCCAATTCACTCATCGGACGCAAACCACTCCAACTGCAATAAGCTATCATATCCTCCACGCTCATGTAATTACAAGCCAGCGTCTGACCGTCGTCCGTGGAAAACAAATCATTATTCGGATTCAGATTATTACCGAACACGACGGGTGTATTTGCTTTCCGTTGTTCGATAAACACAATACCGTTCCGGCAACTCGGTTGGGTAATGTCCCCGAACACGTAATCCCCTCTTTTCATAGTAGAGAAATTATTGTTTGTGACCCGCGCTTTCTGTTGCTCCAAGGTCAGAGAGTTGAGGAATTCCACATACTGCTCCTGACTCGTTTCGTATTTCATCACGTAAAATCCGGCATACCCTTTCGGATAAGAAGCCGCCAAGGAAACATTCGGCATACCGTTCT
>CAJUQA010000024.1 GCA_910588375.1 uncultured Odoribacter sp. | reverse complement strand
ATTTGGTGTTGCAGACGGACAGCTATGTTTATGTCCTGGAGTTTAAATTGGACGGCACGGCTGAAGAGGCGTTGGAGCAAATAAACGCCAGGCGTTATGCGCAACCCTTTGAATCGGACGGACGTCAAGTATTTAAAATCGGTGTAAACTTTTCATCGGAGACCCGCAACATCGAACGTTGGGTCGTGGAATAATAAATGGCGGATACGTATGGATGCTAAAATTATTTGCAATGCCCGGATTCTGACCATGAATGCCGGCATGGAGGTCATTAAAAACGGTTTTATCCGGATAAGAAACGGAAAAATCGAAGCTCTCGGCCTCATGGACAAACTTCAACCGGGCGACCTTTCCGCCAGTGTGGAAGATATGAACGGTATGCTGGTTATGCCCGGATTTGTCAATACTCACACCCATGTGCCGATGACCTTGTTGCGTGGATACGCCGACGATTTGCCTTTGCATCAGTGGCTGACGGAATATATCTTCCCTGCAGAAGCCCGGCTCATTACTCCGGAGCATGTCAGAATCGCGACCCGATTGGCTTTTGTGGAAATGATTAAATCGGGGACGACCTGTTTCAACGACATGTATTTTTTTGAGGACGTCATTGCGGAAGAAACAAAGCGTGCCGGAATCCGGGGAGTGATGAACGAATCGTTGATAGACTTTCCCACAGCCAGTTTCAAATCGGTGGAGGAAGGCTTGGCATTGAGCGAAAGACTAATCCATACATGGCGGGGAGATTCCATCATCCATCCATCCGTAACGGTTCATGCGCCTTATACCTGTTCAAAGGAAACGTTACAAAAAGCAAAGCGGTTGGCGGACAAAGAATCCGCCTTATTGCAGATACATGTGGCGGAAACCAGAAAAGAGGTCGAGGATATAAAAACACAGACGGGCATGCCTCCGGTGGAATACCTGCATTCTATCGGACTCCTGGGGAGGAACGTCATAGCTGCCCATTGCGTGTGGTTGAACGAAAAAGAAGTGGAATTGATGGCAGAAACAGGTACCTCCGTGGGACACTGCCCCAAAAGCAATCTGAAATTAGCCAGCGGGATAGCTGATACGGACACCTACATGAAAGCGGGAATCACGGTAGGCATCGGTACGGATGGAGTTGCCAGCAACAACACGCTGGACATGGTGGAGGAGATGCGTTTTGCCGCCTTGTTGCCCAAAGTCGTGCATTACGATTCGGAGGCGGTGGATGCGGCCACGGCGTTACGCATGGCTACCGTTAATGGAGCGCAAGCTTTGGGGTTGGGAGATATTACAGGTTCCCTTGAAGTGGGGAAAAGCGCCGACCTCATAGTCGTAAACATGAATGCCAGCAACATGCAACCCGTATATGATGAATATTCGGCAGTGGTATACGCCATGAACAGCAAAAACATCCGCTCCTCCATGGTAAACGGGGAGTGGATTATGCGCAACAGGGAAGTTCTTCATATTGACAAAGAACAGGCGATAGAAAATTTAAAAAACATCACAGTGAAAAATAACGAATAAAATTTAATTTTGCGCGACTTAAAATAAATGACTATGAAAAAATTAATCATTCTTGGGGCGATACTGAGTGTATTGTCCGTGTCTGTGTATGGAGAGGAAGAAGTAAAAAAAGATTCCAGCTGGACGCTGGGAGGGATGGCTGCGCTGAATTTATCCCAAATCAATCTGAGCAACTGGGCTGCCGGAGGTGAAAATGCCGTGGGATTTGACGTGTCCTTCGCTTACAGTGCGGATTACAAGAAAAACAAACATCTGTGGCAGAACCGTCTGGAATTGGCTTACGGTTTGAACCAAACGGAAACGGACGGGAGCAAAAAGACAAACGATAAGATTTATTTCTCATCCAACTACGGATATGAATTGACGAAAAATCTGTATTTCAGTAGCATGGTGAACTTCAATTCCCAGTTTGCCAAAGGATATGATTACAAAGCGGAACCGAAAGAACTGATTTCGCGTTTCATGTCTCCGGGGTATCTGATGGGTGGTATCGGTTTGACGTGGACCCCTAAAAAATATTTTTCCGCCACTTTCTCGGCCCTTTCATGGAGAGGAACTTTTGTCACCAGCGATGAACTTTCCGAACAGGGTGCGTACGGTGTTACTCCCGGAAAGCATTTGTTCTCAGAAATGGGTGGTAACCTGAAACTGGAAGTAAACTATGAATTCCTGAAAAATATGACGATATACTCCCGTGCCGACTTTTTTTCCAATTATCTGGAGGATGCGAAAAACGTGGATGTCCGTTGGGATGTGATGTTGAACATGAAAGTGAACAAATGGTTCTCCGCCAACATTTCGACCAATATGATCTACGACAACGACACCAAAATCGCCCAGGACGACGGTACGAAAGGTCCCCGGCTTCAGTTCAAAGAAGTATTGGGCGTCGGATTCCAGGTCAATTTTTAAATTTTTTAATTCGACGAAATAGTATAGTTTTGTGAGGTGGTCCGTAAACAACGGACAAAACGGACATTCGGGGGCAGAAACAATAAAAAAAGAAGTATGGAAAAACTGAATTACGGAGGCTTGGAACAGGAATTCACCAATTATGAAAATGCCGGTATCGTTGTATTGCCTGTTCCTTATGACGGGACCAGTACATGGCTGAAAGGGGCGGACAAAGGTCCGGAGGCGATACTCGAAGCTTCCGCCAACATGGAGCTCTATGATATAGAAACGGATTCCGAAGTATATACGAAAGGGATTGCGACATTGGAGCCGGTGACGGAAAACGCGTCGCCCGAAGCAATGGCCGATGCCGTGGAGATGAAAGTGGATGCCTTGTTGAATGACAAGAAATTCCCGGTGATTTTAGGCGGTGAACATTCCGTAAGCATCGGAGCGTTTCGTGCTTTTGCCAAACATTACGAGCACTATTCCGTTTTGCAGCTCGATGCCCATTCGGACATGAGAGACTCTTATGAAGGCTCGGACCACAACCACGCTTGCGTGATGGCGCGCGCCAAGGAAATGGCAACCGTAGCGCAGGTCGGGATACGCAGTTCCTGCATGGAAGAAAAGCACAATATCGACCCCGACCGCATTTTCTATGCCCATGAAATCAAGGAATCGTCCAACTGGATGTATGACGTTTCGGAAAAGTTGCATGACGATGTTTATATCACCATTGACCTCGATGTGCTCGATCCGGCATATATGCCCTCCACCGGGACGCCCGAACCGGACGGTATGACCTACCGGGAGGTTATTAATTTCCTGAAACTGATAAATGAACGCCACAATATCATCGGACTGGACGTTGTGGAACTCTGTCCGAATGATATTAATAAGGCGCCGGATTTCCTTGCCGCCAAACTGATTTATCAGATTCTGAGCATGAAATTCAACAACGTATAACCCGAAAATGGAATTGAGTCAGTAAGGTCCTCATAATTGTACCTTACATCGTTTAATTATAAAAATGGAAAAGAAAGATTTATTAAAAGACACGATCAAACACATCGACATCAAGTCTTACGACTCTACCCAGTTGATTGACGCCATGCGCGATATGTCGTTCACCTCAAGAGACACCGCCCGGGCTGCGGACATTCTGTTGAAAATGGTGAAAGAAAAAGAGTGTACGAATATTCTTACCATTGCCGGGAGTACGAGTGCTGCCGGATGTATGCAGGTATATGTGGATATGGTCCGCAACAAAATGGTGGACGTCGTGGTCTCTACGGGAGCCTCCATCATTGACATGGATTTGTTTGAAGCCTTGGGGTTCAAGCACTACAAGGGCCGTCAGGATGTGCCCGATATGCAGTTGCGCGACTTGTACATCGACCGCATCTATGACACGTTCATTGATGAAGAAGAACTGCAGAAATGCGACCATACAACTTATGAGATTGCCAACTCATTGGAACCGCGTCCTTATTCTTCCCGTGAATTTATCTGGGAAATCGGCAAATGGCTCACCAAAAATTCCGTAAAGAAAGACAGCCTTATCCAGACCTGCTACGAATGCGGGGTACCCATCTTCTGTCCGGCATTCTCCGATTGCAGCGCCGGTTTCGGTATCGGTAAACACCAGTGGGAACATCCCGACAAACACGTATCCATTGATTCTGTAAAAGATTTTATAGAATTGACCATGATAAAAATGAATGCTCCCACCACGGGATTGTTCATGATTGGAGGAGGTACGCCGAAAAACTTTGCGCAGGACACGGTGGTTTGTGCGGAAATCCTGGGACACGAAGTACCGATGCACAAATATGCCGTACAAATCACGGTGGCAGACGTACGCGACGGAGCCTGTTCCTCTTCGACTCTGAAAGAAGCCTGTTCCTGGGGGAAAGTGGACGTTACCTACGAACAGATGGTATATGCCGAAGGAACCACGGTAATTCCGTTGATTGCCAGCTACGTTTACCACACCAACGAGTGGAAAAACCGTGAATATAAAAACTGGACGAAACTGTTCGAGAAGAAATAATTTTTTACGAATTTATCTGCTAAAGGAGCCGGCTGCTTTATTGTTAACCGGCTCCTTTTTCCCTTTTGAGGGGAAAATATGATTTCTGTTTCAATAGGATATTGTAAAACTACTCGTACAGCTCGCGGAAAATCATTTCCATCTTGATAAACCGGATTTTCGTACAGAAATATGCCAAATAACCGTAAAGACAAATGAGTTCCGGAATATTGCCGTGCAATATGAAATAAAAAACGGCGATTACCGGTAATTGATACAAACAATTTTTGAGAGATATCTTCCAACCTCTTTTTAGGAAAGCATAACACAAATTTAGAACGACCACCCCCACCAGCAATCCAATTTCCACTCCTTCCGGATAATTCCCCGGTTCAATAACACCCGCTGTATGTAGCATCATGGTCAATAAACACATGGTCTCCAATGGGACATTAATTAAAGCGTAAACATCTTCCTTTTCCATAATTTTCCAACAAAATACGAATCTGATATACCGGTTTAACAGAATCCTACGACTCTTTTTTTATAACATTCATACTGATTCTTAACACATGTTCCTGCTGTTCGGTATTTGTCACGACAATCACTGTGACAACATTTGTCCCCTGTTTATGTTCCGTATTGATTTCCACTTCAATAACTCCGGTATCTTGTGGATTAACGACTTCCTTGGAAAAACGGACGGCGGTGCAATTACATGATTTTATGGGCTTCATCAGTATGAGCGGAGTGTCTCCGTCATTCTTGATTTTGATTTTTCTTTGAACCAGTGTACCCTCTTCCACATCGCCGATGTTTATAATCCGCTTGTCGATAAACGTAAGCCGGGATTCTGCCCATATATTCATGGCAAGGAAGAATAACAATAAAAATAATCCTATCTTTCTTTTCATAATTTAAACCTTATAATCCGGAACTGTTCGTTATCCACATCCACCGGTAACTCTCCATAGTAAAAACCATCCTGATACCCCAATATGTTCACTGCTTCCTTGGTGTGGATATCTCCCACTAAATCCTTGTTTTTATAAATCTGTAAGCCATAGCCCTGTTCCCCTTCCCGCTTGTATCCCCGGAAAAGATAATCCCCGGCAACGGTCAAAGTCGTGAAATAACCGTATTTCTTCAACTGCTTTTCCCGTTGGGCGTCGGCTTCATCGAATGTCTTCGTTTCCGGATAATCACGGCTGATGCCCGGAGCGGAAAATCCCATGCTTCCTTTCAATACTCCGTCCATATCCCGGATGTATATCAACGTATCGGCGGCAAAGGCCGAATACAGGCATCCGTCTT
This sequence comes from uncultured Odoribacter sp., assembly GCA_910588375.1. Lineage (GTDB taxonomy): Bacteria > Bacteroidota > Bacteroidia > Bacteroidales > Marinifilaceae > Culturomica. The sequence goes on along the minus strand of CAJUQA010000024.1, from coordinate 25,407 downwards.
CCACGGCAAAATCATAGCCTGCAAAATTCGGGATATTTTTCTCTTGGTACAAAGGCGGATATGTCCCGAAAAGATTTTGTGTCCGCTGCTCATTCAAATCCACCGAAGCGAAAATATGTGACGTCTTCCAAAATTCTTTCGCCTTGTTATGGATGTCATATCCGTTAAAATGTACATGTTCTACAATCACGGGCACAAAAAGCAAATATCCGTTTCGATAAAGCTTCTTTACATTGAAATTATATTCATAAATAGCAGTCTGTTCTGCATGAGGGTTACGTAACAGCTCTTCATAGTTTTCATCATTAATCGGATTGTCCGAAAGGAAGCGGAAAGGCGGCAACGTCCAGTGATAGTTCGAATCACAGCAGAAAATCTGCCACATCCCGTCCAAACCGAGCAGTTCATCGTTTGCCGTAATGATTGAAACGAAAAACGGACTCCCCATCTCATCGGGACCTTTTCCTCTGGAAATTTTCTTACGGATGAAATGGCCGTCCAAATCATATTCCCGTACGCCTACCATATGCTTGTCCACATAGACCAAACGGTCGCTTTTCAATAACCATTGCCCTTCCAGAGAAGTGGCGCCTGCTCCGATATAAAGCGTGTCCCATTCGATACTGTTTATTTCGGCAGGGTATTTTTCGCCCTGATGTGCCAAATCCGCATATTCACTCATTCCGGCTTTGTCTTTACAGCCCATGGTGCATAGAAGTACTCCCACAACTATCCACATCCCGGATACAATCCGGATTTTATTTAAATTGCTTTTCATAAATATAGGGATATATAACATTCTGTATATTTTTATAGCGCATTTTATATTCCTCATCCTTAGGGCTGAATGCCTCATCGTTAAACGATTTCATCCCGTTTTCTTCGGCTTGCCGGTACAGGTCGCGGCCATTTACATGCAAATCCCGGAATAATTTTTCTTTATCGATGCCGGGCATCGTTTGTTTTCCCCACCACTCCTGTTCAAAAGGGGCGCTGGTGTATGGAATCGCGCTGTATTTATGGTACATGAACTTTTTCAATGTTTTCAACTTTTCTTCCGACAGGACGATATCCGAAAAACGGGCGTAAAAATATTCTTTCGTGTGGTGTTTACCCGGATTCCTGCGGGGTTGCATGTTTATCCGGTAAAAATCACCTTCCGAAAAATTTAACTCTATCCAGTTCACGCTGCGCTCCACGCTCTCCGTATATATTTTTCCGTCACGTTCTCCATATCGGACGGTAAAACGATAGGTCGTTGCCGAAGGAAGCAGTTCCGTGACGCCCATTCTCGGTGTGATTGAATACAAATCCTGCAGGTTTTCCGTCACAATGCGGACAATCCGGTACGTGTCTTTCAAATAGTGGATTTCAGCCTCGCCGTATAGTCTTGTCTTTTTGGGGAATGCATCCGGTTTCGTCCGGAATTTTATCACGGCCACCTCTCCTTCCGGTGAAGTATAGCCTGCTTGTCGGATGTAATCGTAATATTTTATCCGTTTTTCATTCAAAGGGGAATAAATTTCAAAGCCCCGTTTGGCATAAAGCGGTTCGACGTTCCGGCGATTATCATAATATTCTATTTTCAGCGATTGGGGCTTTCTCCCTTGCGGAGGCCGGGAAACAACGACCCTCGGCTCCAAAATTTCGTCGCTTTCTGCCAGCAAACGGTCGCTCCTCATGATTGTCAGGGGTTCTATTCCGCACATCCCGTTCGGGTCATTAAAGAAGATATTCGGAGCCTTCTGTGTGAAACGGGAAGAACGGAACAGCCCGTGATACCCCATAAACTCCCGGTATTTTCCATGGCATTCCACCGTATAGAATATGGTAATCGTTGCCACATAATCTTTGGCGTAATGTTCCCGGAAATAACGTGCCACCTTCTCCATCTCCTTTTCCAAATATCCTTTTGCGACGACCGTTACCTCGTCCAGCAAGGGAGACTCCAATACCACCCTGTCTATGTGAATCAGGGAATCGACGGAAATCCTCTTTTCCTGATAAAAAGCCGAATTAAACACGAGATAGCCTCCGAGCGCGAGTTCTTCTTCTGAAAAAGACAACACCCCGGCCTCATTTGAAAGCACATACCGGTCGCTCCCCGAAAATACGGCATGGATATAAGGAATGGTTTCCCCCTCCTTATCCACAATGGTAATCCGGTGTTTGACATCGGAAGAAGATACTAAGGATTCAGCCTTTAGCACATCCCCGAATCTCCCGGCCACTAAAAGCAAAAAGATAAAAAAGAATTTCATGGTACACGGTTTATTTATAAATTTTGAAAGGAATCCTTTGGACATCCAAAAGATTCCTTTTTTATTTGAGATTAAGTTATTCTTCATTATGGCCGACGCAATGACCATCATAGTTATAACAGCGTTGCTCCGGTTGAGTAATTTTAAAGCAACTTGCCCGAAATGAAAATGCATTTCCTCCATAACAGCCATTGCTTTTACAACGACAATGAAGCGTGGTTCCACCTTCCGTTGTTGCATCTATAATTTTATCTACAACTCCCTCTACAGTAGATTGTGAATTCACGTTGTTACAAAATAAACAAGAAATCAATGCTATGCCAAATAAAGCGATAAAAATTTTTTTCATATCTTTATATATTACATGTATAAATTATAAATTTTTCTTTTTGCAATATTCTCCCGATGGTGTACCTTGCGTGTTGTTTGCTTTGGGTCATGTTGCCATTTTCGGATGGGGATGGAAATTGCTTCCTTAAATCCTGAATGGCAACTGGCTCAAATTATTTTTGCCTAAGACGGTTAATTTATTCATGATTAATATCCAATTCATTTATAGTACTATGCTGCCCGTACCCTCATACGTGGCGGATATGATGGAAAGCATATAAGTCCCGCTCTGTTCCGGTAAGGGAAATTCCAACATATCGCTGTTTTCCGTGTCTACAATACGGGAATAAACAACAGCGCCGGTTTCGTCCGTTAATGACACCGTTGCATCGCCGATGGATTGATAAAAGTAAAGACTTACTACTCCTGTTTCGGTATCGTAAAAGCCCGTGACGTTCATAATAATGGAACGAAAAATAGGTGTTTCTGCTTCCTGTTCTTTGGTGCTTTTAATACTAATAGGTGTTTCATCTGCAAATACAAGATGTTGCAGAAACATCATCACACATACAAACGCAAATAATTTTTTCATACTTTTTCTTTTTAAGTTTTTCGATTTTGTTTGTTACAAAAATAGGCGGCTTGTTTGGTATTCGGGCAAAAAAAAGAGTACTATCGGTTTCATTTTGCGTGATGATAACGGGCTGATAGTAAATCTCTTTCAGAAAAAAGAATATCATCGTGATATAATCTATATGGGCGTGTGGAATATAATAAACTGATAAACAATAGATTGTAAAACAAGAAAAGGCGATTATGATACATAACCGCCTGAAAATAAATATCATTACAATGATTTTCACATGTTTTTTTATCTCTGAAAAACTAATGTTGGAGAGATTGAATTAATTTTTCAAGGAATTCGTCCAAATCCTCGTCGGAAGAAAGTCCTATCTTTTTTCTCAGGTTGGAACGTTTGTTATAAAGGGATTTCGTGTTCGTAAAATTATATATCAGCAACATGATTTCCATCGGCATTTTCAGGTAAAGCAGGCAGAGGAAATTCAAATCGTCCTCCGTCAGATGGGGATAAGCTGTGCGTAGATAATCCACAAGTCCGTAAAACGCCTGATTGACCCACGCCTGTAAGTCGGGGACGAAATGCCGGTGTTCGCCTTTACCTTTAAAATGGAGATTCTCTTTGAACGATTCCAAAAAGCGTTCCGGTTTCTGTTGGGTCCGGATAGCCATATCTCCCAATATCTTCAAAAAATCAATCCAACTTGCCAAAAGCTGTTGCAATTGTTTGTTTTTTTCTTCCTTTTCCCGTTCTTTTCGTTTAATTCTAAAATAGATATAAATAAATGATAACACAAAAACGATAAAAACCAACAGGGAGATAATCCATAGATAGAAATTCTTGGCGGCTAACCGTTCATTTTCCGCCTGTAATAATTCTGCCTGGTATTGCCGTTTCAGGTTTTGCACCAGCTCCGTCTTTTCTTTTTCGTAAACACTGTCCCTTAAGTGAGCGGCTTGCTTGGCATACTCCAAGGCTTTCCGGTATTCTCCTTTTTCTTCGTATAACTTTTGTCTGAGATCATTTACACCCATTAACATACGCGCGCTGGGGTGAGATAGTTTTTTCTGCTGAAAATAATATTCCGCTTTTTCCAGATTTTTTTCTTTCAAATGGATATTGCCCCATAAAAGATAATCGCTTTGGGGGATTTTTTCTATACGATATGTTGTATAAATATCTGTGAGGAAATTCCGGGCTTGAGGAATATCTTTATAGTAAAAAATAAGATTAGCGGCGATAATCCGGGAAATTCCCAAGATGTTTACGGTATCCTTTAATTGTTTGGAAAGCTCCAGTGCTTCATACAGCTTTTGGTTCGATAATTCTTTTTGTCCCAAATCGCTCAGGGCATCCCCTTCCAATCGTAAAGCGTAACTTAAATTTCTTTGATTGCCGGTTTTCCGGAAAGCATCGCTGGCTTTGGCAAACATTTCCAAGGCTTCTTTTGAGCTGGCTTGTTTGTTATACAGTCGTCCCATGCCGCCGTATATCAAGCTTTTGAAATAATAGTCTTCTTCTTCCGTCAGTTTTTCCGCCTGTACAAAAGCCTTTACGGCATCTTTCGTGCGTTTGGCATTTTCATAAATCCTTCCGAGGTAATAATACATTTTCGCCCGGTCTTTCGCTTCTCCGTTTCGCGAGTAGTACTCCATGGCAGGACGGATGACCGAATCGGTCGTCAGGTCGATACACTTTTTATCCAATAACATCGAATGCAACAGGGAAAAACGGGCTTGCTCTTTCCGCGTTGTTAACGTGGTTTCATCTATTGTGTACAACAGATTCAACGCACTGTCGGGAGCCGCTTCCATCAATTGCTCCACACTATTCATCATCTCTCTGTTTTTCTCCCGTTCCTCTTTTCCCGGTTTGTCACAACAACAAACCACCCATGTCAGCACACTTAAAAGTAAAATACGCCTGCACATAAATTTTTATTATTTACACCGATAAAGATATAAATAAAAGTTGAATAAAATGAAGATACATCTTCCGTCCCTTTGAATCCCTTTTGCCTCTCCTCGCTCAAACGCTACTTCCCCTTATAGACACTGTCGTTGTGCTGCTGTTATGCTTCCGTTACATCTCCGTTCCGGAACGGAGATGAACAGTCTGTGATTAAATAGTGCAAGGAGCATATCTGTAAGAGGGCGGATAGGGTGTGTAGTGAGTCGGTGGACAGAAGCAATCGGGAGACAGAATGCAGGTATTACCAAAATTGTAATTACATTTTTTGTAATTACAATTTTTGTAATAACTTTGTAAGGGGATTAGTAAAAGAGCTTACTTATGGAGACACCTTTTGTATTCGGGAAGATTGCTACGGAAAAAAATTTTACGGACCGGGAACAGGAAACCGCGTCGCTGGTGACTTATTTTACGTCGCTTATCAATACGATTATCATTTCACCGCGTCGTTGGGGCAAGAGTTCCCTTGTCAACAGGGCGGCAAAATTGGCAATGGAACAGGACAGCCGGTTGCGAATCTGTCATATAGATCTGTTTAATGTTCGTAATGAGGAGCATTTTTACTCTTTGTTGGCGCAGAGAGTTATTGCCGCCGCTTCGTCCCGGTGGGAGGAAGCCATAGAGAACGCAAAAAAATTCTTCTCACGTCTTGTGCCAAAAATTTCGATTGCTGCCGATGCGACAAGTGAAGTTTCTTTTGATTTCGATTGGGAAGAGGTGAAACGCAATCCCGATGAAATTCTTGACCTTGCGGAGAAGATTGCCGAAGCAAAGGGATTGAAGATGATTATTTGTGTGGATGAATTTCAGAACATCGCTGAGTTTGATGCTCCGGATTATTTTCAGAAAAAATTACGTTCGCATTGGCAGTTACATCAGCATGTTGCCTATTGCCTCTATGGCAGCAAGCGTCACATGATGTTGGAGGTTTTTACCGATTCTTCCAAGCCTTTCTATAAATTCGGCAACCTGATGTTTCTGAATAAGATTGAAACACCCTGTCTGGTCGCATTTTTTAACAGCCGCTTTACAGATACCGGCAAGAGAATTACGAACGAGGCAAGCCGTCTTATTGCTACATTGTCCGACAACCATCCTTACTATGCTCAGCAGTTAGCTCAGCTCTCCTGGCTGAGGACGCAAGATGAATGTACCGAGGATATTGTGCGGGAGGCGCATATTGCCTTGGTCGAGCAATTAAGCTTGCTTTTCGTAACCATTACCGAAACATTGACCACCCAGCAGCTATGCTACCTCAAGGCATTGATTGCCGGAGAAAAGGCAATCACTTCAACCGAAACCATGCACCGTTACGGTATATCTTCTCCCACTTCGGTTGTCCGTTCCAAGGCGGCATTGGTCAAAAATGACATATTGGACAACCAGGCCGGCGAAATATCCTTCCAAGACCCGATGTATGCCTATTGGCTGAAAACGCATTATTTTGCCAAATAATCAGTCATAAATTTGGTTTATAAAATAAACCTATTTATATTTGCAATCAGAAAAGGTCGATACGCGTGGCGTATTTCTTTTTTACACGCGTGGTTTATTTTATAAACTTATTTAAAAACAAAAACTTTGACACAATGGAAGAGAAAAGATTAACAGAAAAAGAGAGTCTGGAATTGATTGCCGGCATGATCCGGAACACAAAAAGCAAACTTGAAATCGGAGACGGGAACATGCTGTTGTTTTGGGGATACCTTTCTATCGGTGTTGCCTTTGTCGTAGGGCTTGCGGCACTGCTTACACGCAGTCCGCAGTGTAATTGGTTATGGTTGTTGATTCCGATAATTGGTTTCCCTCTAATGAAATATTGGGAAAGGAAAAAGAAGTCGGAAATGTTGGTGAGTACGTATGTGGATAAAATTTCCGCAGGTATCTGGAAAATAGTCGGGGGATTGGGATTTTCCGGAACGTTGATGTGCATCGGTTTCAGGCTGTTCGGTTATAATGTCTGGCAATTGATGTTCATTTATCCGTTTATCATTGTCGGTTTTGCAGGAGCTGTGCAGGGAGTCGTTATCCGCGAAAACAGTTTGATAATTGGAGGAATATTCAGTATAATTGCGGGCGGATTTGTTACCTGTTGCTGTATTGGCGGTATTCCGCTTTCGATGGATTGGGCATGTACGTTATTCATTTTTTGTTTTATTTGTATGGCGATAGTTCCGGGGCATATTATTAACAACAAAGCCAAAAAACAATGCTTGAAGAATTGAATCCGTTGCTTCATTCGCAACTGCGGCTTGCCGTCATGTCTGTTCTCATGACAGTAGAGGAGGCGGATTTCGTCTATCTGAAAGAGAAAACGGAAGCGACGGCAGGGAATTTAAGTGTACAACTTGAGAAACTCTCTGATGCCGGTTACATTGTCGTCGAAAAAACCTTTGAAGGCAAAAGACCCCGTACGGTATGCCGTATGACTCCGGTCGGCCGGTCGGCATTTGAAGCTTATGTCGAAGTATTGAAAAAATACTTGCATCTTTGATGAAGTTAAAAAGTTGAAAAGGTTAAAAAGTAGAAATGTTTCAACTCTTCAACCTTTTTTATATTCACGACAAAGTGTTATTTTTGATTCATAATTTAACTTTTTCAACCTTTTCAACTTTTAACGAAAATGAAACTGGTATTTGCGACGAATAACAAGCATAAGCTGGAAGAGATTGCCCGGATGTTGGGCGATCAATTTGAAATAGTTTCTTTGGGGGAAATCGGGTGTCATGATGATATTCCGGAAGATTACGAGACGTTGCAGGAAAATGCGCTGGAAAAAGCCCGTTATGTGAAAGAGCATTACGGTTATGATTGTTTTGCCGATGATACGGGGTTGGAAATTGAGGCTCTCGGGAACCGTCCCGGAGTGTATTCCGCCCGTTATGCGGGGCTGGATAAGGATTCGCAGGCGAATATGCGGAAAGTATTGCAGGAGATGGAGGGACAGGCCAACCGGAAAGCGCGTTTCCGTACTGTTATCGCACTCTTATTGGAAGGGCGGGAATATTGCTTCGAGGGGGAGGTGCGTGGGGAAATCCTTATGGCACAGCAGGGACAGACGGGTTTCGGCTACGACCCTATATTCCGGCCTGAAGGGTATAAGGAAAGTTTCGCGGAAATGCCGATGGACGAAAAAAATAAAATCAGCCACCGCGGGAGAGCCGTAAGTAAATTGGTTGATTTTCTGAACACTGCATGGAAACGGTAACAGGCGTTATATTAAAAACACAAAATTATACGGACAGTCAGAAAATTGTCTGTGTCTTTTCTAAAGAAAGGGGATATATGACGTTTATATCCCCGTCTTTTGTTTTTAAGCGGAATAACAGCCGGACGGCAGTCTGCATGCAAATAGCCGAAATAGAATTCTACGAAAACGCCCGGGGCGGACTCCATAAGCTCAGGACTCTTTCTCCGTTGGTGAATAATGCCGCTGTTTATCTGGATGTCTATAAAATGAACATTGCCCTTTTGTGGAGTGAGATTCTGAATCTTCTTTTGAGAAAAGAACCGAAAAATGATGCCCTTTTCGATTTCATCCGCTATTCGGTGGAATATCTCAACACTACCGAGGGGGATGTGGCCAATTTCAATCTGTTCTTCCTGTATCGTCTGGTGGCTTTCATGGGATTTCGCATCAATACCGAAACATATGCCGAAGGGGCATTGTTTAATATCCATGACGGCAATTTTGTCGCTCCCGGTAGCGGTGTTTCTATTTCCGGTCCCAATGCCGCCAAGGCCATATACAGGTTGTGTACCTGCCAGGTGGAGGATTTGAAAGAAATTCCGCTTGACCGTCAAAGCCGGAGTATGCTTTTAGACATTGTATTGCTTTTCTTTGGTATTCATCTCAATCTGGATTTTAATGTGAAAAGCATTCAAGTGTTGCGCGAGATATTTAATTGAGGATGAGGGAAAAATACAAGGGGAATTTTTGCTTTTTTATCTAAACGTATTACCTTTATCGCTTTCAAAGAGTTGCGTTGCGATGAGAATACAAATCAAGAACCTGAGCAAAATTTATCCGGACGGGCATAAGGCGTTGGATGAGCTGAGTTTGAATATAGAGCCGGGGATGTTTGGGCTGCTGGGGCCGAACGGAGCCGGGAAGACCACCCTGATGAGGATAATGACTTTGTTGCAGGGGGCTTCTTCCGGAACGATTTATTTTGACGATTACGATATAACCAAAGACCGCAAGGCCATTCGTTCAATCTTGGGATATTTACCCCAAGATTTTCGTTTTTTTGAGAAGTTGAAAGTGTGGGAGTTTTTGGATTACGGGGCGGCGTTGGCCGGGTTGAAAGGAACCCGGCACCGGGGAGAGGCGGTGGATGAGATGTTGCGCAAGGTCGGTTTGTTTGAGGTGCGCGACCGTTGGGCGAATAAATTGTCGGGAGGTATGAAACGCCGTTTGGGGATTGCTCAGGCGATTATCGGGAATCCGAAAGTGATTATTGTGGATGAGCCGACCACCGGACTGGACCCTGAGGAACGTATCCGTTTCCGCAATATTCTGTCGGATGTCAGCGAACGCGATGTGATTATCATTCTTTCCACCCACATTGTCGGAGATATTTCGAGTACGTGTAAAAAATTGGCGTTATTGAACCGGGGTAAGTTGGAATTCGAGGGCTCGCCCGATGATATGATTGATTTGGCGAGAGGAAAAGTGTGGGAGGTGTTTGTGACGGATGCCGAGTTCAAGGAGGTGAAAGAGAAATATCCGATTATTTCGACCATACCTTCTAACGGGGGATGGGATATTCAGATTGTGGCGGAAAGTTTGCCGGGATTGTCGGCAAAAACGATTGTTCCCAATATTGAACATGCGTATGTCTATTTCATGGATTATCTTTTGCAGGATAAAATGGATATGTATGCGGATAAGTCGGTTACGGGTGATTTATTCAAATAATGCTTTAATGATTTCGGAATGAATATACACAATATAAATACGATTGCCCGCTATGAAGTGAAGCTGTTGAAAAGGAGTTGGCTTTTCAGAATATTCGCGATTTTGGTGTTGCTGATACTGACCGTGATGCAATTGAGCAATTTGTCTTCCGTATTCTGGAAATATTCGGAGACATGGAGTTATACGGGTCTGTCTTCATTGGCACCGTTTTTTACCGTTTATTTTTACAGTGTCGCCCAATCGGTCATTGTGATTTTTTTGGCGGGAAGTTTTCTGAAAAGGGATAAGAAACTGGATACTGCGGAGGTGATTTATGTGCGTCCCATGAGCAATGCCGATTATATCGTCGGGAAAGTGTGGGGTGTGGTCCGTACATTTCTGGGGTTGAATCTGATTCCGTTTGCGGTGGCGATGTTTATTACCTTGGTGCTCAACCGTTCGCCATTTAGTCTGTATCCTTATCTGCTGTATCTGTTCACGATTTCTTTGCCGTCCCTGTTGTTTGTGCTGGGGCTGTCTTTTACGGCCATGTGTCTGTTGAAAAACCAAGCGGTGACGTTTATTGTGATGTTAGGGATTACCGGAACGATATTTTTTTATTTGCCGGAGAAATGGTACGGGATTTTTGATTTTTTCGGGGTGAATATGCCTTCGGTATTGTCGGATGTGACCGGACATGCGGATATGGGGCTCTTTCTCTGGCAGCGTTTGATTTATCTGTTGCTGGGAATCGGTTTTGTTTGTCTGACGATTACGTTGGTGAAACGCTTGCCCCATCGTCCGTGGAAAACGAAATTGCTGGCTTTGGGAGCTGTGGTGATTATCGGTGCGGCAGTCGGGACGGGATGGTTGTATTTGCTTCGTTTTGAGAAGCTTTCCGCACGGCGCTCGGTGATTGCCGAGAGTTTTAATACTTATGCGGAATATCCGAAAGTAAATGTGCTTTCCCATGCGATTCGGATTACGCAAAATGGGAATAGGCTTACCGGACAAAGCGAATTGCGGGTGCGCAACAATCAACCGGAAGGAATGGAGCGGCTGATTTTTTATCTGAATCCGGGTTTGCAGATTTCGGACGTGAAAGTGGAAGGGGAGAATGCCGTTTACAAACGGGAAAATCAGGTGTTGATTGTCGAGAAGGCATTGGAGCCTGCTGCGGAATTGTCGCTGTCTGTCGCTTATGAGGGGGGAATTGACGAGAATAGTTGTTATACGGACATAGAGGATAAAGATTTTTTTGCCAAGCCTGTGGCGAATACGTTTAAATTTCGTTATGGGAAGCGCTATGCGTATCTGGGGGATGACTATACGTTATTGACGCCGGAATGTATGTGGTATCCGGTGGCGGAAGCGCCTGTCTATCCTGCCGCTCCCTATAAAATCAAACGGGATTTTACACGTTATTCGCTGAGCGTAACCGCCAAGTCGGGGAAGACGGTCATTTCCCAGGGAAAATCCGAAGAGAGTGGCGGAACGGTTTCTTTTACCAATGATATTCCGCTTCCGGGAATCAGTCTGACGATCGGGGATTATGAGAGAAAATCTCTTCGGGTGGATTCGACGGATTATGAAATTTACAATTTCCGGGGGCATGATTTCTATTCCAAGTATTTCACGGAGTTGCAGGATACGTTGCCGAATGTTGTCCGGGAGATAAGGAATACGATAGAGGTGGCTAAAAACAGAGCTTATCCTTTCCCGAAATTTTGCATTGTGGAGACTCCGATTCATTTCACAGGATATATCCGTAACTGGAAAGGATATACCGAGCAGGTGATGCCGGAGATTGTTTTTATTTCGGAGCGGGCATTGCTGACAGCGAGTGATTTCCGTTCCCAGCATTTGCGGATGAAGGATTGGAGGCGACGGGATGAGGTGGTGGAAGAGCAGGACATCCAAGTCAATATGTTGCGGGATTTCGTACAGAATGCTTTTGTTAAAGAGTCTTCGACGGATGGCAATATGCGGTGGAGCGAGTCGCCCGAAATGAATAAATTGAACATGGCGGCGATGTTTTTTGCTTTTACGGGTTTTATCCATTCGTTGGATTATCCCGTGATAGATGTGGCGATAAACACCCTCCAGAATATGACGGTGGAGCGTACCCGCATGTGGTGGTTTGGCGGAAGTGCCATCAACGATAAGCAAAAAGCGAATATATATCTGCAAACCAAGAGCTTCGAAGAGGCGATAGGAGACCGGACGATGAAACCGGAGATTTTCTATGAAATGCTGAAGTTGAAGAGCAGTTTTCTGAAATATCATATCGTTTCACAGATACCGGTAAAGGAATTGGACGCTTTTTTGAAAGAGTTCCGGGACAGTCATAATTTCGAAATAGTGTCGTTTGATGTTTTTGCGGAGAGTTTTAAGAAACGCTTCGGAATGGATCTTCAGGCGTTTGTCCAGGATTGGTATGAGGTGGACCATTCTCCGGTGATTCAGTTGATGGAGGTGGATGCGAATAAAGTGGTTTTGGAAGACTATACGAAATATCAGATTCGCTTTAAGGCTTATAACAGCTCGGATCTGGAAGGAATTGTCTCCGTGAAGGTGGAAGAGGGAGGAAATAGGTGGGGCGGTTTCCGGCAAGGAGGAAATACGACGCAGGAGGATAATACGCAGTATTATGTGCTCCCTCCCCACAGTGCGCGGGAGATAAAGATTATCAATGATGACCGTCCGGCGCGTGTGATAATCAACACGAATATTTCCCACAATCTGCCGAATGAGTTTACTTATAATTTCTCGAAAGTCGATAATGAGATTGCGGATACCACCTGGGGAAGTTTCCCGATAGATACGATGTTTTTTGCAAAAAGGGCGGATGAAATCATTGTGGATAACGAGGATGCGGGTTTCCGGATTATAGAACCTGAAAAGAAGCGTAAATTGAAGGATTATTTCCGGAAGGAGGATGAAGAGAAGTATAAGACTTTTTTACCGTGGAGATTCCCGTCGCAATGGACGGCGGTTATCAATAATACTTGTTACGGTTTGCCTGTTCATTCGGCTCTTCACAAGAAGAAAGGGGTGGGAGTGCACCGGGTGGAGTGGACGGCGGAATTGCCTGAAAACAGCTTGTATGAAGTGTTTGTCTGGAATCCCAAATTTGAGTCGTGGTGGTTCAGGGGAGAAAGGTATCGCAGCGAACAGAATCATACTTATACAATCAAGTACGATGAAGAGGAAGAGACTACAACTGTCGATTTAAGTCAAGGCGAAAACGGCTGGGTGTCATTGGGAACTTTTTATTTGCCTAAGGGGAAAGTTTCCGTTGTTTTGTCGGATAAGGTGGGGGGACAGTTTGTGGTGGCGGATGCTGTTCGGTTTAGCCGGATAAAATAAAAAATGAGAACGATTAGAAATGATAAAAAATAAGAGTACGATGCGAAAAATTACCTTGTTGGCGACCCTTTTGTTTTTGTGGGGGATGTCGGACGGTTTTACACAGGAGATACTGACGTTGGATAAAGCGTTGAAGATTGCTTTTGAAAACAGTCCCTCCTTGATTCAAAGTAAATTGAGTCTGCAACAGAATGAATTGAACCTGAAAGCGCAAAAAGCTTCATTGAAGTCTCAGTTTGCTTTGGAGGTGAATCCGTTCCGGTTTTCACGGACAAGCCAGTATGACAGTTATAACAGTAAGTGGTATGACAGCAAGTCGATGGGGGCCGATGCTTCTTTGGCTATCCGCCAACCGGTCAAGTGGACGGACGGAACGATTTCGTTGGTGAATGATTTTTCCTGGCAGGATGCCAGTAACCGGACGTCGGGAGGAAAAAGCACGGCATTCACGCATAATCTTTCGTTGATGATTGACCAGCCGATTTTTACATACAACCGGACCAAGATGCAGTTGAAGGAGTTGGAATTGGCTTTGGAGAACGCTCAGTTAAGTTATGCAATGCAGCAGTTGACGATAGAGAGGAATGTGACGACCAATTTTTATTCCGTATATCAACGTCAGAAGGATTTAAGCATCGCCCGGGACGAATATGAGAATCAGCGGCAGAATTACGAGATTATCAAGAATAAAGTGGAGGCGGGTTTAGTGGCGAAAGAGGAACTTTATCAGGCGGAGGTCAATTTGGCAACGAGCCAGTCGTCGGTATATACGGCCGAGATTAACTATGAGAATGCGAAGGATGATTTCCGGTTGCTGTTGGGGATTTCGCTGGATGAGGAGATTGCCGTGTTGCCGAATACGGAGGTACAGCCTATTTCCGTGAATACGACCGAGGCGGTGCGTCACGGGTTGGATCAGCGGATGGAGTTGCGGCAGAAACAGATTACATTGGAGCGGGATGTGTTTACGATTATCCGGGCGAAGTCGGAGAGCGAGTTTAAGGGAAGTATTACGGCTCGTGTGGGATTGAATGCGTTGGGAGACAAAGTGACGAATGTATATGATAATCCGACGGACAATGAGGAGTTCGGTATTTCCTTGAATATCCCTATTTTCGACTGGGGGGCTAAAAAGGCGAGAGTGCAGTCCAGCAAGTTGGCGATGGAAGCGGACGAGGTAGATTTGGAAGAGCAGAAGAAGGAGATTACGATTAATATCCGTCAGGTGTGCCGGAATTTGCCTACGTTGATAAATCAGATCAATATCCGGAAGAAGAGCATTGAGAATGCGGAACGGACGTATGACATTAATCTGGAAAAATACCGGAACGGGGATTTGACGGGTATGGAATTGCAGCAGTACCAGACGCAGCTGACGACGGCCAAGCAGGAGTATACAAATGCGATTATCAGTTATAAGCTGGAGTTGCTGAATCTGAAAATCCAGACGTTGTGGGATTTCGAGGCGTCACAGTCTTATTTGCCGGTGGAAATTCTGGGCGGAAGAGAGAGAAAGTAATCAGGAGTGTAAATTTTATAAATCAATATATCATGAATAGTTATTTAAAGGTCATCGGATTAGTTTTCGGAGGGGTGCTTTTGTGTGCTTGCGGAAGGAATCAGGATAATTCTTCTTCTGAAACAACAACGCCGGTGTGGATTGAGGAGGCGAAACCCCGAACGATTGAAGAGTATGTAACCGCGACAGGTACGGCCAAGGCTACCCAGACAACGGAGATTAAGTCGGAAATGGATGGAAAGTATGTGTTGCAGCGTAATCCGAAGACAGGCAAACCTTATCAGTTGGGAGACGTGGTGGAGAAAGGAACGGTGATTATCCGTTTGGAGAACAAACAATATGAGAACGATGTGCAGTTGGAAAGTAAGAAGTTGCAGATAGAGATTACGGAGAAGGAATGGGAAGGTCAGAAGACTTTACTGGAAAAGGGAGGAGCTACCCAAAAGGATGTGAATACCGCCGAGACGTCGTATATCAATGCCAAACTGGCTTTGGAGAATGCTTATATCACGTTGAGCAAGATGGAAATCAAGGCTCCTTTTGACGGTGTGATTGTCAGTTTGCCTTATTATACGCCCAATGTGGAGGTGACTTCCGGACAGGCGATGGTAGGAATTATGGATTACAGCAAGATGTATGTGGAAACACAGTTCCCTGAAAATTCCATGCCGAAATTGAAGGTCGGCCAGCGGGTGCATATTACGAATTACAATATCAAATCGGATACCCTGAAAGGGGAATTGACCCAGTTGTCTCCGGTAATTAATGAGGATACCCGTACTTTTTTGGGATATATCCTGATTGATAATCCGAAGTTGAAATTGCGTCCGGGTATGTTTGCCAAAGCGGACGTGGTGACGGTGAAGAAGGATTCCGTACTTTCAATTCCGAAGGATATCGTCACGAAACGGAGAGGAAACCAAATTGTCTTTACGGTGGACCGTTCGGCGGCAGTGGAGAAGAATATCAAGACCGGAATCAATGATGATAAATATATCGAGGTGAAGAGCGGTTTGGAGAAGGGAGACCGGGTGGTGGTGAAAGGTTACGAATGGTTGAGGGACAGAAGCAGGGTAAAAGTGATGAAATGATGATTTTAGAATCGATGGCATGAATCAGATTACAAAATTTGCAGTAAAGTTTCCGGTGACCGTATTGATGCTCACCCTGGCAATCTGTTTGTTAGGGGTGATTTCTTACAATAAGCTGGGGACGGATTTGTTTCCGGATTTGAAGAATCCGGCGTTGTATGTGGAGTTGAAGGCGGGAGAGCGTCCGCCGGAGGAGATGGAGAAACAGTTCGTCAAGAATATTGAGGCATTGGCAGCCCGTCAGGATGGGGTGAAGAATGTTTCCAGCAGTTGTCGGGCGGGAGCAGCTACGATTACGGTGGAATACGACTGGGACCAGGATATGGATGCGGCTTTTCTCGATTTGCAGCGGAATTTGTCGCAGATAGCCCAGAATAGCGAGGTGACTTCACTGAATGTGTCCCGTTATGATGCGAATGCGACACCGGTTATGGTGATAGCATTGAGGCATAGTGAGATTCAGGATATGAATGAACTCCGTAAGATTGCCGAGAATTATATGCGGAGTGAATTGGTGCGTTTGGATGGTGTGGCGGATATTCAGTTGAACGGACAGGAAAACGCTTACATTGAGGTACAAACAGATCCTTATTTGCTGGAGGCCTTTAATTTGACAGTGGCGGATGTCGCATCGAAAATCGAGAGTGTGAACCGGAATGTTTCGGGAGGAACAATCGTCAATGAGGACATCCAGTACACGGTAAAAGGGGTAAGTCTGATAAAAAATATCGAAGATATCGGAAATATTATCGTTGCTTTTAAGGAAGCGACGGGTAGTTCTAATGAAACGGAGACAGCCTCTTCTACGACTGGGACTTCCAATGTAAAAGCGCCTGTGTATCTGCGGGATATAGGACGTGTACAGCAGCTGAATAAAGAGCCGGATAATATTGCCCGTTTTAATGGAGACCGTTGTCTCGGATTGAGCATCTATAAGGAGAATAAATACAATACGGTAAAGGCGGTAGATAACATCCGGAAGAAGTTGGAGGAGTTGCAGAAGAGTATGCCGGGGTATCATTTCGATGTAATCAGTGACCAAGGGGAATTTATCGGGGCTTCGATAGGCGAGGTAAAGGATTCGGCGGTGATGGGTATTCTTTTGGCCGTGATTATTCTGTATGTATTCTTGCGGCGTATCAATACGACGTTGATTGTAAGTGTTTCTATTCCGATTTCCATTATAGCAACGTTTAATTTGATGTACTTTAACGGATTGACCCTTAATATTATGACGTTGGGAGGTCTGGCGTTGGGTGCGGGAATGTTGGTGGACAATGCGATTGTGGTGATGGAGAATATTTTCCGGAATTTGGAAAATGGATTGTCGGCGAAGGAGGCGGCGATACGTGGAGCGTCGGAAGTGTCGGGTGCGATTACTTCTTCGACATTGACGACAATAGTGGTATTCTTACCGATTGTGTATGTGCAAGGGGCTGCAGGAGAGTTGTTTAAGGAACAGGCGTGGACGGTGACATTTTCGCTGTTGTCTTCTCTTTTTGTGGCGATTCTTTTCATTCCGATGTTGTCTTCCAAGTTTGTGCGACAGAGTAAGACGGATAAGAAATCCGTACAGATAAAAGGGTATGGCCGGTTTGTGGGACGTTTGCTGCATCACCGTTATGCGGTGGTGTTGGTTGCCTTTTTGTTGGTGGTATTTTCTTATCTGATGTTGCCGTTTATCGGTATGGAGTTTATGCCGAAGGCCGAATCACGGGAGTTTAGTGTGAATATTACATTGGAAGCAGGGACGAAATTGAAGACGACGGATTATGCCGCCGCTTCGATAGAGAATATGATTCGGGATCTCGGAGGAGATAATCTGGAATGGATTTATACGCTGGTGGGACCTTCCAATACGGATACGCAACAGGACGGGAAAGCAGGGGAAGACCATCAGGCGGTGGTGCAAGTGAAATTGAAAAAGGGAGCGAAGATGGATGCGGATTATCTGATTGCCGCTTTGAATGCGAATGCCGATATGCCGAAGGAGGTGGAGGTTACATACGAAAAGGAACAATCTGCCCTGCAAAGTGCGTTGGGAACGGAGGGAGCTCCTTTGGTGGTGGAGATTAAAGGCGAAGAGATAGAGGTACTGGAGGAGCTTTGTGAGGAAGTGAAGGAAAAGATAGCGGGGATTGCGGGAGTGTATGATGTCAGTACGTCTATGGAGAAAGGAGCACCGGAAGTGGATATTACTATTGACCGGTTGCGGAGCGGTATATATGGCGTGGATATTTCTACGGTGGCACAGCAGGTGAGTGAGAAGCTCAACGGGAAGGTGGCAGGAAGTTATGAGACGCAGGGCGAACCGATAGACATTGAGATTAAAGTGCCGGAGGTATCTTTGAGTGATTTGCAGGATGTGGAGATTGTACAGGGAGATAAGAAATACCGTTTGGGAGAAGTGGCAGAGGTGAAGGTGACTTCCGCACCGCGGGAAATCAGCCGGAATAATCAGAACCGGGTGGGACAGGTGACAGCGATGTTGCAGAAAGGATATTCTTTGGGTCAGGTGACGCCTGCTGTGAATGCGGTTTTGGAGGAAGTGGAGTTCCCGGCGAAGTATTCTGCCAAGATTACGGGAGAAGAGGAAAAAAGGGCGGAGTCTTTCGGCGGTTTGAGTTTTGCATTGATATTGTCCGTGATATTGGTGTATATGGTGATGGCTTCCCAGTTTGAATCGTTGCGCCATCCGTTTACTATTTTATTGACGATACCGTTGGCGGGAGTGGGGAGTATTCTGGCGTTTCTGATTCTTGGAGAGACGTTGAACATGATGGCGTTTATCGGGTTGATTATGCTGGCGGGTATAGCCGTCAACAGTTCAATTATATTGGTGGACCGAATCAATCAGTTGAAAGCGCAGGGCGTGGAGTTGCACGAAGCGATTATGAGTGCGGCACAACAGCGTATCCGTCCGATTATCATGACGAGTCTGACGACGATATTGGCTTTGTTGCCGATGTGTTTCGGTTTCGGTGAGGGAGCCTCTTTGCGTTCGCCGATGGCGTTGGCAGTGATTGGAGGCTTAGTTACTTCAACTATATTGACGTTGGTAGTAATACCTTGTGTGTATTGTATTTTTGACAAAAGAAGTTGAAAAGGTTTAACAGTTAAAGGGTTGAAAAGATGGGGGCGGTGAAGTATTTTGAGGAGTTCAAGATATGGCAGGATGCAAGGGAGTTGGTGGGGGAAATTTATGCTTTTACCGGAGGGGTGAGGGATTATGGATTTAATGATCAGATTCAGAGGGCGGCAGTATCTGTTATGAAATAATATAGCGGAGGGGGCAGAGTCCGGTTCTGTTTCTATGTTTAAGAGATTTTTATTAATAGCGAAGGGAAGTTGCGGGGAGGTAAGGAGTATGTTATATATTGCGTCGGATTTGAATTATATGGAGAAGTTGAAAGTAGAAAAGTTGCAGGAAAAATGTAAAATGCTTTCTGTCGGTATTTATAATTTACTGAATTATTTAGACCGAAAGCAGGATTAGTTTTTCAACGTTTTAACTTTTTCAACTTCTTCAACATGAATTATTATGAATAAATTAATTAAACGTCGGGTTCTGATATCGATGTTATTCATCGGATTAACATTGATGGGGTATTTTTCATACAGTTATTTGCCGATGGAGTTGTATCCCAATGCGGAGTTACCGGTGTTGAGCGTGAATATCGGTGCGACCACCGAGTTGGATCCGAAGTATATAGAGAATCAGGCGGCGATACCGGTGGAAGGGGTGATAAGCACATTGGAAGGCGTGGAGAAGATTGAGACCCGTATTTCAACGCGGAATGCCCGGATTACGGTTTCTTTTGTGAAGGGGACGGATGTGAAGTATGCTTATCTGAAACTGGATGAGAAGATAAAAGCGTTGACTTCCAATATACCGGATGAGTTTCAGGTGGTGGTGAACAAGGCGCCGACGGGGATGGTCAATTCCCAGTTTATGACGCTGTTTGTGTTGAGTGACGATGATATTGATTATGTGAGGAGTATTACGGATGCGGATGTTGTTCTGGAACTGGAGAATGTGGAGGGGGTTGCAGGCGTTATCGTGATGGGAGGACGCCAGAAAAGTATCGAGGTGATTTTGGATGAGCGTAAGTGTGATGCTTTGAATCTGACGCGTTCCCAGATTAGTGCGATGATTAGCCGGAATATGGCGGAAAAGAGTTTTGCGGGGTCGGTATATGAAAATAACAGACGCTTTTTTGTGAATGTGACGGCGGAATATCTGAAAACGGAAGATATCGGGAATATTGTTGTAGCGCAGGGACCGGTGTTGCTGAAAGATATTGCGGAGATTCATTTCGGGATTAAGGATGAGGAGTCGTATTCGAGGGTGAACGGGAAGGAGGTGATTACGTGTGTGGTATCGAAGTCGCCGCAGGTGAATGTGATTGATTTGTCGGAAAGGGTACGGGCTGAGATTGACAGGCTGAACCGGGAGTTGGCGGTTAAGAATGTGGAAATTAAGGTGGATATGGATGTGGCGGAGACGATGAGCAGCAATATTGATACGATTGTGAATCTGGGTCTGACGGGGGCGGTATTGGCTATTTTTATACTTTATCTGTTTCTCCGTAATTTCAGAATAGTGACGATTATCGCTTTTGCGATACCGATATCGGTGTTTTCGTCGTTTTACTTTTTTTATCTTTCGGATATCAGTATCAATACCTTGACTTTAACGGGTATCGCTTTGGCGGTGGGGATGTTGCTGGACAATTCGGTGGTGGTGATGGAGAATATTTTTCGGCACCGTTCGTTGGGAGAGTCCGGCGATGAGGCTGCCGTGCGGGGGACGCAAGAGGTGTGGAAGTCGATTTTCGCGGCGACGCTGACGACGATTACCGTGTTCTTGCCGTTTTTGTTTGCCGATAATTTTATGATTAAATTGATTGGGGAACATGTCGGGGTGTCGATTATATCCACATTGACCATATCATTGGTGGTGGCGTTACTGTTGGTGCCGATGGCGGTGAATTACTTTATGGCGAAGAAAGAAAGCAATGTGGATTTTCGGGTACCTTCTTTGCACAGTCGTCCCGTGCAGATGTATATTGCCATATTGAAGATGTGTTTGCGTAAGCCGGCGCAGGTGGTGGTGCTCACGTTATTGCTTTTAGTGATAACGGTGGTATTGTCTCTGACGCTTTCTTTGAATACGTTGAAAGAAGTGGAGACGGACACATTTAATGTGTATATCACTTCTCCGTCGGGCTATACACTGGAGCGGACGGATGAGATGGTGCGGCGTTACGAAGAAGTATTGCAGGGAATAGAAGAAGTAGAGCAGATAACCTCAAAGGTGTATGCGGCAGATGCGAATGTGACGGTGAAGCTGAAAAAGGATTATGAGAAACTGAATCATAAGACGATACAGCAAATAAAGAACGAGGTACTTTCATGTGCTTATCGGTTGCGCATTTGGGACATTAGTTTGGAAGCGAGGTCGAGCAGTGAGAATTTCCAAGGTGGCGGCGGCGATGCGTTGATGGGAGGTTCGGAAGAGCTGTTGAAGCTCATGGGAATGGGGAATCAGCGGGAACGGATTGTGATCAAGGGGCAGGATTATGAGAATATGAGGAATCTGGCGGAGTATTTGCAGTATCAGTTGCAGGATTTGGAGAATATCAATTATGCGTGGGTGAGCAGTTCCCGTGGGAAACCGGAGGCACGTGTCCAGTTTGACGGCTATTTGATGGGGATTTATGATGTGACGCCTTCCAATGTGGTGACGGAGTTGACGAATTTTGCTCCGGAGAATACGACGCAGATTAAATACAAGGCGGGAGATGAGGAGTATGATATTATTATCAAGGACAAGAGTTATGCGGAAGCAGCGGAGGAAGATAAGAAGCCGGTGAGAAATCTGGAGGATTTGCGTAATCTGGATGTGACGAATGATAAAGGCTCTTTGGTGGATTTGAGGAGTTTCAGTACGATTAATCTGACGTCGGGACAGGGGGAAATCAACCGGGTGAATCAGGATAAGACGATAGAGGTGAGTTATCGTTTTATTTCGGATGTGAATGAATCGAAAGAATTTCTGGAGACGGCGCGGAGGGAGATTGACGAGTTGGTTCAGAAAGTGGATATTCCTTCGGGACTTGCCGTGGAGGTGGTGCATGAAGAGGATACGACTTCGGATTTCTCATTTTTGATATTGGCGGCGTTTATTATCATTTATATGATATTGGCTTCGGTGTTTGAGTCGCTGAGTGCGCCGGTGGTGTTGATGTTCGCGATTCCGTTGGCTGCCATCGGTTCTTTGCTGGCATTGCTTTTTACGGGCTATTCGCTGATGAATGCCAATGTGATGATAGGGTTTATCATTCTGATAGGGATTGTGGTCAATAACAGTATCATTCTGATAGATTATACGTCGATATTGAGGAGAAGGGGGAATCGGAAACAGCGGGCGTTGATTGTGGCGGGGGTGTCCCGGTTGCGGCCGATTTTGATTACGGCAATTACGACAATTGTGGCGATGGTGCCGTTGGCTATGGGGAAAGGTGAGTTTGTGGCAGGGTTGGGTGCTCCGTTTGCCATTACGGTTATCGGCGGATTGTCCATGAGTACGCTATTGACTTTGGTGATTATACCGACGTTGTATTCCGGTATGGAAGACGCGTTGAAGCGTTTGCGTACGCAGAGTTTGTTTATGAAAGTATTGCAGATTGCATTGATGACGGGAGTAGTGGTGTGTATCGCCGTGTTTGTGGATTCCATACTTTGGAAAGTGGGTTATTTGATTGGAGCGGTGATTTTGATTCCGGGAGTGACGTGGTTCATGGAGGGTAGTTTGCGTCAGGCGAGTCGTGCGATTATTCCTTCGGATGAGGAGATTGTGATACAGATACAGAATCTGGTGAAGATTTACGGACAGCCTTCCGAGTTTATGCAGGAGTGGATGTCGGGTTTGCGTATACGGGAACGTCTGGGGTTGAAAGAGGTATATGGACATTGGAAGGATTTGCGGGTGTTGCTTTGGCTGGTGCCGTTAGTTGTATTTCTGTTTTACTTTGTGTATATGTATCAGGAATCCGCTTTCTGGGCCTATCTTTTCGGAGTTTTGTTTTGGATTCTGGCCGTGAAGGTGTTGGATATTGTGCGGGAGTTTGCGGAAAACAGAGGTAAACGTTTTTGGAAAAAGGTGTTGAAAAAAGTGCGTTGGGTGGTGTATTATTTTACGCCTTTGCTGACATTGGTGTGGGGAGAGATAGCACTGTACAGCGGGGGACTTGTCGTGCTGTTCACGTTGCTGTGGTATTTGGGTATTCAGGTGAAATATCTGTCGGATCGGATACATAAGTACAATATCAATATAGATTTGATTGACGGACGTTTCCGCGGTATTCGTAAGGGTTTTTATCGTCTGGCGACCAAGATACCGGTCATCGGGTATAAGAAAAAACCGTTCAAGGCATTGAATGCGGTGTCGTTGGATATTCATACGGGAATGTTCGGATTGTTGGGACCGAATGGTGCGGGCAAGACGACGCTGATGCGTATTATCTGTGGGGTGTTTGAGCAGAGTTACGGCAAGATTTTTATCAATGGCATAGATACTCAGGAGAAGCGGGAAGAATTGCAGGGCTTGATAGGGTATCTTCCGCAGGAGTTCGGTACGTATGAGAATTTGACTTCTTGGCAGTTTTTGGAATATCAGGCGCTTCTGAAAGGTATCTATGAGAAAGAGACCCGCCAGCGGCGTATTCGGGAAGTGCTGGAGGCGGTGCACATGTATGAAAATAAGGATAGGAAAATCGGCGGTTTTTCAGGGGGTATGAAACAGCGTATCGGTATTGCCCAGACGTTGTTGAATCTACCGCGTATCTTGGTGGTGGATGAACCGACGGCAGGACTGGATCCCCGGGAGCGTATCCGCTTCAGGAACTTGCTGGTGGAATTGTCCCGTAACCGGATTGTGATATTTTCCACACATATTATCGAGGATATTGCCAGTTCCTGTAATCAGGTGGGAGTTATCAACAAAGGGTCGGTGAAGTATTTGGGTACGCCTTCCGACATGGCGAATATAGCGCAGCATGTGACGTGGGTATTTGATATTCCGGCGGAAGAATTCGATTCGCTGCCTTCCGATTTACTGATTGTCCATCATATCCGGATTGGAGAGAATATTCGGGTAAGGTGTCTGTCCGAAACGCAACCCGTACCGAATGCGGAACGGACGAATCCGGTGCTGGAGGATTCGTATCTGTGGCTGTTGCGTGGTGTGAAATTGGCAGGTAATGAACAGATTATTACACAATAAAGGTTATGAAACGTTTTTTCGATATAGTATTGCGATTGTCCCATTACAATGTGAAAATTGTTTTCGGGAATAAGTTTATCTACTTTGTATTGAGTGCGGTACTTTTCTATATATTGACGGTGGTGATTAACCTTTTTTCCGACTCGGAAATCATGGAGGCCGACGCTTATTATATGCTGTTGGTTCCCTCCATATTGCTGATATTCTATCCGATGTGTTTCGGGATACAGAATGATCAGGATGCCAAGATTATAGAGATTATTTTCGGTATCCCGAATTATCGGTATAAAGTATGGTTATTCCGTTTGCTGATAGCGTATGTTATTTGTTTTGCCATTACGTTGGTATTGGCATTGCTGACTGATTGGCTGCTGGTAGAGGTGCCTCCGTTGAAATTGACGGGGCAGGTCATGATGCCGGTGTTGTTTGTCGGTACGCTTTGTTTCATGTTGAGCACCATCGTAAAGAACGGTAGCGGTACGGCGGTTGTCTTTACTTTGATAGGGTTGGTACTTTTTATCATGAGCAACATATTGGAAGAGAGCAAATGGAATCTATTCCTCAATCCTTTTG
Organism: uncultured Odoribacter sp.; assembly: GCA_910588375.1. Taxonomy (GTDB): domain Bacteria; phylum Bacteroidota; class Bacteroidia; order Bacteroidales; family Marinifilaceae; genus Culturomica. The sequence continues at coordinate 526 of CAJUQA010000024.1, read as the reverse complement.
ACGTGCCGTTGGATAAAAATCCGGAATTGTTTTATACCACTCTTTTGTACAACCGGATTATCTTAGTGGTCGGAACTGTCATTTTTGTTTTGGCGGGACTCTACAAAACCCAGAACCGGGAGAAGTTTATTTAAGAAGTTGAAAAGCTAAAAGAGGTGAAGTGGGGATGTATTTGTTTGGATTTTAGCAGATTGTGCGATTAACCAATTGATTTGTAGATATTTTTGCGTATATTTGGACATTGAAAACCGGTTATCCAGAAACAAATTTCCGTTGTATGCTTTAGCTAATATCCGGAACTGATTTATGCCCGCTTGCTAAAAAATTGAAAAAGAGCTTCTCTTCCACATTTTAACTGTTTCAACTTTTTTCTTACCTTTGTTTCGCTGCGATGGAGTAAGCGTATTCTATTGTAGTGGACATATTTGATTTGAAGCGTTTAGCTTTATCCTTATCAGGGAAACGACCAAATTTCAGCATAGTAAGGATAAGCAGTACAAACGTTCACGTTTGCCGTATATACACA
>CAJUQA010000023.1 GCA_910588375.1 uncultured Odoribacter sp. | reverse complement strand
ATATGTGTGTATATACGGCAAACGTGAACGTTTGTACTGCTTATCCTTTTGCACTGAAAATTGGCGATTTTCTGAATAAGGATAAAGCTAAACGCTTCAAATCAAATATGTCTGCTGCGACAGAATACGCTTACTCCATCGTAGCGGAACAAAGATATATATAAAAAGTTAAAAAGGAAAAGAAGTTGAAAAGGTTAGAAAGTATTCACATCAACTTCAAATCAAAAAACATAAAACGGGTTTCCAAGGGTTCGTCGGGAGATAACTCCAAAAAAGCACGCTCTTCCTGCTCGGTTTTATATAATGGTTTAAAACCATTTTTTTCGTAAAAATGAAGGGTATTTTCATTATTATAGGCATCTACGACAATAAAGCGGCATCCTGTTTTATTATCGTTGGAGCGAAACCAATCCTTAACGAAATCAAGTATTTGGCTACCAATCTGCAATCCCTTTCCTCTCGAGTCTGAGGAAACCCCTAAACGACCAATCAAAACTGCCGGAAAATTAATTCCTCGCTTTGCATTCGACACTCCACGTTGCAGCCGGTTTTTAGCAGAACTTGCTATATATTGAGATTTTATACTATCATTTGCCAATGTTACTAATCCCAATATGTGCTGCGTGTCCATAGCACTTACCCAAGCATAAGTTTTACCAAGAAGCTCTGAATCATACAAAAAAGCGTCTCTTGAAAAAAATTCATCAAGATCTTGGTCTTGACAGGAAAAAGGAGCACAATAAGACGCAACTTCTTCCGTATAAGGAAGTCTAATCGCATCCTTAGCTAAATTAAAACCGGAGACGTTACTCATTCCTTCTACTTCTAAGGAAAGCTAATAACTCCCGTGACTTACGTTCGGCCTCGCGTAATTCTGCCTCGCGTTCAAACGATAGACGGGGAGTGGGCAGTTTACCGTTACGTTCTGCTTCTTCCATAAATACTCTTGCAGATTCACCGGTCAACACCGGCGAAGAGTTGATAGTCATTGCCATAATTCATAACCTTGTTGGTTACAAAGTTACGATTTTTCTGAATAGGGAGCAAAAAGTATGTGATATATAAAAAGGTTAGTAACCCTCCAACTTGATTTTCCAAAATGGAATATCAAGCCCGATTTCTGTTACCCGTTATTTTACAATAAAAACATAGGACATAAAATTGCATATCCGGCAATTTTTGTTTTTCTTTGTTACCGAATAGATACAGAGGTATCTGTGATGATTTAAAATATTGTAGCGTTTGATGCGCGTTTCAGTGTCAAGAATCTAGCAAATTCATGTTAAAAACAAGAAGGACTGAAACGGGTAGACAACGCTCACGTGGAGGTTTCGTATATATTTATATAAAATCTTAGCGTGGGCTTGTCCTATTCGTTCCTTTGCGGTTTGCTAGAGCCCTTGACGACGTTTAGGTACAAGTCCACGCTTTTTTATGCCTTATAAACAAAGAGCAGGAGTTTGAGCCTAATATAAACAGACAAGCCGACGACGATTGGATTATCCAGTTTGCCGTCGGCTATTACAAATGAATGAATTAAAATCCGGCACTTATGGCTCCGCTAAAACGATTAACTTACTCTCTGGCTTCCGCTTTTTCAAATTTGAAGAAAACAGAAAACTTTATTGAACAGGTGATTTATGAATTTCAATTGCCCCCATCTTTTAAAGGAGAAATTTCCCTGTGTATTCTTGAATCGGTGAAAAATTCCATGATACACGGCAATAAACTGAATCCGGAAAAAATGGTTAATATTACAGCCGAACAGTACTCCGACCGGATAACTGTCACCGTAGAAGACGAAGGGGAAGGTTTTGATTATACGGTTCTTCCTAACCCGATAGGAGCGGAGAATATCCTGAAGGAGTGCGGCAGAGGCTTGTATCTCATGTCCATTTTATCGGACGAACTTAAATTCTATTCGGGAGGCCGAAAAGTGGTTATGTCCTTTTTCCACAAAAATGAAGACACTGTCTGACGCTTGCCAGACAGTGTCCGTCTTTTACTTCATCCACACCCGATAACCGTGGGCGGGAAGGGTAATTTCTTTCAGGCCCTCAGCTGTTGCCCCTGAAAAGTATTCGGTGAAACTGCCGGTGATTTCTTCCGCCAATACGCTTCTCTGTTCTTCGCCCGTCAGATTCAACATCACAATCACTTGAACATCTCCCAGTTTGCGTTCATAAACGAAAACAGAGCGTTCATTATCGTGGTTCAATATACGGAACGCACCGCCATGTTCCCCGGCTTTCAATGCCGGACAACTGCGTTTCAGGTCATTCAACTGACGATAGAAACCGGCCAATTCGGGACGCACATTCCAGTCAATCGAGTCCTTTTCAAAAAAAGGCAAACGCTTGTTCAATCCCGCTTCCTGACCGGAATACAACAACGGCATACCCGGCACCGTGTAAGCCATCACCGCATATACGGGAGCAGCCTCTCCCATGCGTTCAGGCACACTTCCCGACCAAGAATTTTCGTCGTGATTGTCGATAAAGTTCAGGACGATTGTCCGAGCCGTGTATTGTGAATCCACTTTCGCAAAATACCCCGGCAGTTCAGTCCCGTCCTTCTTCCGCTGGGCCAAATCATTCATCAGATGGTGCAAATCCCAACCGTAGCAGGCATCAAACGCCTTGCGGGTCAATTCCGGTTCCCACGCCTCCGCCAGCATAAACACCGGCTTCACGCTATCCAACGCCTCTCTTGCCTCTTCCCAGAAATCTGTCGGCACCATTCCCGCCATATCACAGCGGAAACCGTCGATATCCGCCTCCTTCACCCAATAAATCATACTCTCAATCATATAACGGCGCATCTCCCGATTATCGTAATTCAAATCGGCCACATCACTCCAATCCTCCACCGGGCTTACGATATGCCCGTCGCGCTGCGTGTACCAATCCGGATGCGCTTCTATCAACCAGTTATCCCAACCCGTATGGTTCGCCACCCAATCGATAATCACCTTAAAGCCCAACCTGTGCGCCTCTTTCACGACAGCCTTGAAATCTTCCAACGTTCCATACTCGGGATTAATCCCCCGGTAATCCTTCACCGCATAATAACTGCCGAGCGTTCCTTTTCGGTTTTTCTCGGAAATAGGCGTAATCGGCATAAACCAAAGCACATCCACGCCCAATTCCTTCAACCGCGGCAAATGCCGTCCGAAAGCCTCAAACGTGCCTTCGGGCGTGTACTGCCGGACATTGATTTCATACAAAGAGGCGTTTTCCGCCCATGCCACCACTTCGGGAGCCGTCTCCCGTGATTTTATGTCACAACCCGTCATAAAAACTGTTAGTATTAAAACGATTAATATTCGATTAAACATAGCACGCACTATCAAAATTTACTATTCCAATTCAAGTATCAAAGCCGACTTCGCCGGTACGGTCAACGACTTCCGCAATCCCGTAAACCGCTCGCCGCTAATCACATCCACTCCGGCATCGCAATCGCCCAATATTTCGGCAAAACGTTTGGTATCCAAAGTCTTCGATTCTCCGTCGGAATTGTTCAATACAACCATGACTTTCTTATCCTCATTATAGCGGAAATACACATACACCCCGTTTTCCGGAATAAAATGTTTCATCGCGCCCGTATGAATCACCGGATTGACTTTCCGCCAGTTCAACAGCTTCTTTACGAAATCAAACACCTCGTTCTGCTCTTTCGTCCGTCCGGCAGCCGTAAAGGCATTCATCCCGTCTCCCTGCCAGCCTCCGGGGAAATCGCGGCGTATATCGCCGTCCCCCTTGCGCTTCTCACCCCTCATCATAATCTCCGTACCGTAATACATCTGCGGAATCCCCCGCGTCGTCATCAGGATAGAAAACACCAGTTTGAAATCCGCCACATTCCCGTCCAATACCTCCCAGATACGTTCCGTGTCATGATTGTCCGCAAAAATCAACAAATTATACGGATAGGCATACACATAATCCTGTGAAAATACGGAATACGGCCGCATGATACCGGAATCCCATCCCTGCTTTTCTTTCGTAAACACAGCCAAAGCGTCCAACAACGGAAAATCCATTCCCGTCGGCAGTTCGGAATTAAATCCGTCCGCATTCAACGCATCCTTCTGCCAGTAAGCCACTTCCGACGGTGCATGCACCCACGTCTCGCCGACAATATTGAAATCCGGATACTCTTCCAAAATACGCAGATTAAAATCGACCATCGTTTCCTTGTGGTTATACGGATACGTATCGATGCGCAAACCGCCCAAGTCGGCAAACTCAATCCACCAAATGGCATTCTGAATCAGGTAGTCCATCAACAGCGGATTCCGTTGGTTCAAGTCAGGCATGGAAGTATCAAACCATCCTTTGGAATTCAACTCCCGGTCCACTTCCGACGCATACGGGTCGGGAATCGTCCCCATACGGTAATTCGAGCGGGTAAACGTATCGAACTGGTGCACCCAATCGGCCGCCGGCAGGTCATTCATCCACCAGTGGGCCGAAGCGCAATGGTTCGTCACCACATCCATAATCAGTTTGATACCGCGCTTCTTCGCTTCCGCCGAAAGCCGTTTGTAATCGGCATTCGTCCCATAACGGGGGTCAATCTTGTAATAATCGCTGATAGCATACGTATGATAAGACGTAACCTCCATATTGTCCTCCATCAGCGGGGTGCTCCACAACGCCGTCATACCCAGCTCCTGCAAATAATCCAAATGGTCGATAATTCCCTGGATATCACCGCCGTGCCGTCCGTTAAGACTGCTTCTGTCCGCCTTTTCCGTCACTTCCGGATGAGAGTCGTTCGCCGGATTGCCGTTGGCAAAACGGTCGGGCATCAGCAGATAAATCGCATCCGAATTGTCAAACCCCTTGCGCATGGCGGAATTTTCCTCCCGCTTCCACAAAGGATAAGGATACGTGAAAGCCGTCTTCCCGTCTTTTTTAAAGACAATCTCCATATCGCCTGCCGGCGTATCGGCGCCGATTGTCAAATAAATAAACTGGTAATTCGGGTTTTCGGTCGTCACCACCCGGTTTATTTTCACTCCCGGATAGGCCACTTCCGGCCGATATGCCGCCACATTTTTACCATAAACCAAAATCTGTAACTCCGGGTTCCGCATGCCCACCCACCAGTTCATGGGTTCCACCCGCTGAACCGGTGATTTCGTTCCTTTCTTCACTTGCCCGGCATTTGCCTCCGCACCACACAATAACAGAGACAAAAACAACAATAAAACAATTTTCATACACTTACATTTCAAATTTCCAACTTAGAATTTTTAGCCACACGACGCTTTTCCCCGTTCACCGTTACCTCGACCTCCTCTCCGGCTTCATTGAAAATAACCGTCTTGCCGTGCCGTACAATCACATTCAATATATTACCGCGGAACATCACCTTGAACGAATAAGCCTTCCAGCTTTCGGGGATAGCCGGATGAAAATGCAACTCACCTCCTTTCACCCGCATGCCGCCGAAACCTTCGACAATCGACATCCACGTACCCGCCATCGAGGTGATATGCAATCCCTCGTGCGCCTCCTTATTGTAATCGTCCAAATCCAGACGCGCCGTCCGCAGGTACAGGCTGTAAGCCTTATCCATATCGCCGATTTTAGCCGCCAAAATAGAATGCACGCACGGCGACAAAGACGACTCATGCACGCAACGCGACTCATAAAAATCGAAATTGCGCTTTATACACTCCGTATCAAATTCATCCTCAAAGAAATAAATCCCCTGCAACACATCCGCCTGCTTGATAAAACAGCTTCTCAGAATCCGGTCCCATGACCAATGCTGATTCAACGGGCGGATAGCCGGATCCAAATCGGCAGCCAATATCTGCTCCTTATCCATATAACCGTCCTGTTGCAAGAAAATACCCAACTGTTTCTCTTCCGGGAAGTGCATATTGGCAATAATATCTTTCCAATGAGCCACCTCGCCCTGACAATCGAACTTCATCCGGGCAATCAATTCTTCAAAACGGGCGGGATTAGCAGCCTTCACCTTCTCCATGCACTCCAGGGCATATTTCATACACCACACGGCTATCTTATTCGTGTACCAGTTATTATTGACGTTATTTTCGTACTCATTCGGTCCCGTCACGCCCAAAATCACATACTTCTTTCTCTCGCCCGAGAAAGTGGCCCGCTGCGCCCAGAACCGGGCAATACCCGTCAGCACTTCCAAACCGTGCTCCTCAATATATTTCTCATCGCCCGTATAATTCACATAGCGGTAAATCGCGTAGGCTATCGCCCCATTGCGGTGAATCTCCTCAAACGTAATCTCCCACTCGTTGTGGCACTCCTCCCCGTTCATCGTCACCATCGGATACAATGCCGCCCCGTCCGTAAACCCGAGCTTCATCCCGTTCTCTATCGCCCTGTCCAACTGTTTGTAACGGTAAACCAACAAATTGCGGGTCACCGCCGAGTCGGCCGTAGACAAATAGAAAGGCACACAATACGCCTCCGTATCCCAATACGTGCTGCCGCCATACTTCTCGCCGGTAAACCCTTTCGGTCCGATATTCAGCCGGGCATCATCCCCCGTATAAGTCTGTTTCAATTGGAAGATATTAAAACGGATACCCTGCTGCGCCTCTACATCCCCTTCAATCGTAATATCCGAATGTTCCCAAATCTTCGCCCATTCCGAACGATGCTCCTCGAACAACTGTGCGAATCCTTTTTGAAAAGCATTTTTTACGACAACCTTCGCATTATCCAACAGTTTATCCGCCGGATGATTCATCGAACTCAATACGGCCACATATTTGTAAAAGACAATCTCTTTCCCTTGTTCGCCATATACGGAAACCCGGTTGCCGGCATACTTCTCCCGCACAATCGTATCGTCGTCCGAAGTCACATACGCCTGTCCGTCAACCGTCACAGCATACTTGATGCCGACACCCACCTGGAAAGCCGTCTTTTTTGTCACCGACTGCAAATAAGCCTCCCCCTTTTGGGAATCGGTCGAAATAACGTCCCAAAATTTCTCATCGTAATTGGCATCCTGGTTCTTTATATCTCCGTCGATATATGACGTAAACACCATCTCTCCGCTGAAATTCAAAGGAATCACGGCATAACGGATGGCAGCCACTTCCTTGTCCGCCATGCTGATAAAACGGCGGGCACAGACCTTCACCTGATTTCCGTTCGACAGCGTAGCCACAAACGAACGCTCCAAATATCCCTCACGCATGTTCAGCGTACGTACGAAATCGCTCACCTCGCACACCGCCAAATCCAGTTGTATCCCGTCAATCTCCACATCGATACCGTTCCAATATGGTGCGTTCAGCACTTTGGCGAAATATTCGGGATAACCGTTTTTCCACCAACCCACACGGGTTTTATCGGTGTAGTACACGCCGCCGATATACGTGCCCTGCAACGTCGCACCGGAATACCTCTCCTCAAAATTCGCCCGCTGCCCCATCCGGCCGTTGCCCAAACTGAAAATACTCTCCGAAGAGCGGTGGTTTTTCGGGTCGAAACCCTCTTCGACGATACACCACTCGTCTGCTTTCAAATATTTATTCATATCGTTACGTTTTTAATTTTCAACTTTCCGTCTTCCATTTTCAGGTCTTCAAAACCGCCGATATGGTAATCGGCCTCGCTCAAAACCTCCGGGTCCCCCACTCCCACACATTTCATGCCTCCCCGGTGAGCCGCCTCTACTCCCGCCACCGCATCTTCAAACACCAGACAGTCCGCAGGAGCAAGCCCCAGCAATTCCGCCCCTTTCAAAAACACTTCCGGGTCGGGCTTCGCCTTACTGACATTGGTCCCGTCCGCAATGGCATCAAACAACTCCTCTATCCCCACCTGCCTCAAAATGGTTTTGGCATTCTTGCTGGCGGAGCCCAAAGAGACTTTGACGCCCGCCCCGTGCAATGCCGTCAAAAATTCCTTTACCCCCGGCAACACTTCCTCCGGGGTCATTTTCAAAATATACTCCAGATAAATCTTATTCTTCCTGTCCGCCACTTTCAATTTTTCCTCCTCACTCAACGTAATTCCCCCAATACTCAGCAGAATATCAAGCGAAGCCATCCGGCTCACTCCTTTCAACCGCTCATTGTCTTTCAGCGTAAATTCAAATCCGAATTCATCGGCAATCTTTTTCCAAGCCAGATAGTGATACTTAGCCGTATCCACAATCACGCCGTCCAAATCAAAAATACATCCTTTCATAACTACTCGTGATGAGAATAAGTTTCTTTAATAATAAACACACATAGAGCACCCGCTATCAACAGACCACCTGCCAACGCCAGCATCCCTACCTGCTGCCCGCCTACTAAGTGCAACAGCGAACCGCCGACCAAAGCCGCCACAATCTGCGGCACGCAAATCGTCCCGTTGAACAGTCCCAGATAAGCCCCCATGTTCTTGCCCGAAACGGAATTGGTCAGAATCGTGAAAGGCATCGCCAGCATGGCCGCCCAGGCAAAACCAATCAGGAAATAGGAAGCGAACAAGGCATACTGATTGTGGACAAAAAGCGTGGAAATAAAGCCTATACCGCCGATAAACAAGCTCAATGAATAAGCCAGTTTCCGGGAACGGAACATCGGCAGTACCACCGCCCAAATCACGGAACCGATAGCCTGCACGGCAAACAACACACCGACCCAATTACCGGCAGCCTGATAGCCTTCGGAAGCCGTATCGGTTGTTCCCCATACCTGATGGGCAATCGCCCCGTTCGTATAGGTCCACATGTACATGAATGCCGCCCAGCAGAAGAACTGTACCAGTCCCACTGTCCAGAACACCTTCGGCGCGCGCACCAGCAAATGTATGAAATCGCTTTTCTCCTTTTTCTCCGCTGCCGTTATGCCGTGGAACGCCTCAAACTCTTTCGGCGGCATTTCCTTCACTTTCACCGTGGTATAAATCACACAGGCAATCAGGATTACCGCCCCGATATAAAATGAATAAATCACCGTATCCGGCACCATGCCCGGCGCCGCCGTGTTCTGCAAACCGATAAGGGCAAAGATAAACGGGAACAGATATCCGACCAGACTCCCCGCATTGCACAGGAAACTCTGAATCGAATAAGCCAACCCCTTCTGTTCCTCGTTTACCATGTCTCCCACCAGCATCTTAAAAGGCTGCATGGCCATATTGATGGAGGTATCCAGTAACATCAGGAAAATCACGCCGAAGAGCATCGCGTTGATGTAGTGCGTGAAACTGCCCGCATTGGGCAACATGCACATCACCAGCACCGCCACCAGCGAACCGATAAACAAATAGGGTATCCGCCGTCCGAAACGCGTCCACGTGCGGTCGCTCAACGACCCCACAATCGGTTGCACGACAATCCCAGCCAATGGCGGCAATATCCAAAAATAACTCAAACTGTGGGGATCCGCCCCCAAGGTCGCAAATATCCGACTCACATTGGCACTCTGGAGCGCATACGCAATCTGAACCCCGAAAAATCCGAAACTGATGTTCCACAGTGTCCAGAAACTCAACCGGGGCTTAGATGTCAAATTATTCATTTCTACCATAAATCTGTTTATTACGTTCCAAGGGGAACCATTCTATAATCCACAAGAATAACTCCGGGCGATACCCCCTGTTATACGGAGAATTTCCGCATCAGTTGAAAAGAATCTGTTTGTCAAGCCGCTCCAAAGGTACACCAAATCCCGCCGAATGCAAACGTTAAAATCCGTCCCGTCCGGCACGAATATACCTCCGCCCGCAGTTAGCAGGCATTTCAAACGATTGCAAGGAAACGGAAAGAAAAACGGGAAAAACATTTATTTAGAACAAATCTAAAAAAGGTGATATTCACTTGCGACAAGTGGATTCCCTGACAATCAAATTGGTCTTTATCACTTTGGTTACCGTCGGGATGTATTCCCCTTCCTCGGCATGGATTCTCCTCAACAAAAGGTTCGTGGCAATCTCACCCATTTCATTCCCGTGCTGCTCGACCGTTGTCAGCGTCGGGTCAGTCAGTGTCGCCACCACTCCGTCGGTAAATCCGCAAACCGCCACATCTTCCGGCACCCGGAATCCCAAATGCTTGACGGCATACATCGCCCCTGCCGCCGTCAGGTCATTCACGGCAAAAATCGCATCCGGCCTGTTGTCCAATGCCATCAAGCGCTCGGTCACCACTTTGGCATCGTCCTGATTGTCACACTGCACAATCAATTCCTCATCCACCGCAATCCGGGCGCTTTTCAAAGCCTCGATGTATCCCAACTGCCTCTTTTGGGCAATCTGCATTGTTTGGGGCGCCGAATAGTGGGCAATACGTTTATAGCCCATCGCTATCAAGTGCTGCACTGCGGCAAACGCTCCGTTGAAGTCATCGACCACCACCCTGTCAGTATCCAAATCGCCGCAGATACGGTCAAAAAACACCAACGGAATTCCCGCCTGCTGCAATTCTTTGAAGTGCTCGACCTTGCGGGTTGTTTTCGCCATAGAAACCAACACCCCGTCCACTCGGGAGTTTAAAATGGACTGACAAATGGACACTTCCCTTTCGTATTGTTCGTTACTTTGGAAAATCACCACATTGTAGCCGTTTCGGTTGGCCACTTCTTCCACCCCGCTAATCACACAGGAAAAGAAGTGATGGATAATTTCCGGAATAATCACGGCTATCAGAAACGTTTTTTTATTTCTCAAGCTCAATGCGATGGCGTTAGGCGTGTAATTCAATTTTTTCGCCAGTTCCTGCACCTCTTTTTTGGTCTCCGCACTGATATCGGGATGATTTTTCAACGCACGGGATACTGTAGAGACCGAAATGCCGAGAATTTTCGCAATGTCTTTAATCGTAATCTGTGTTGCCATAATTGTTTTTCTCTCGAATGCGTTCAAATATAAGAATTTGTTCCCACTCTACAAAATTTGTCCTTTCACCCACTCATCATCCTTCCAAGGTTTTCCCATACACTTAGCAGGTATAACTACGCTCTATCTCTTCTATATCCCTTGTATAAAATCCCACTAAAATCCTTATAAAATGTTTACAAAGTGCTTTCAGAAGCACTTTATAAGCACTCTATAAGCGCTTTGTAAGCACTTTGTAGAGGAGATATAGAGGTGTTATATCGGTGAAAAAGCTATGTGAAGTAAAATTTGGTTATATGTTTTCAGAAAGAGGGGCAAAAGAAGATTTTCCCAAATAAACGGAGGTTTTTTTGGTGAAAAATTTCGCACGCTTAACCTACGTCAGTATTGACTTTTCAAAAATATACCGAATAAAATCCAATCTTTTGAAAACGTTTGTTTTTTTATAAAATATTGTCCGAAACCGTTATCGCAAACGTTTGATATTTTAACATATCGCCTTTTTAAGGCTTTAAAATAAATTTCGGTCCGTTTAACGAGATATTAATACCGTTTTTTGTGTTTTATAATCGTCTGTATTCCATGTATTTATATTTCTATTTTTCACCAAAAAAACCTCCGTTTTTTTGGGAAAAAATTTGTGTTAAAAATTAATTAATAAACAAGTCATCAGAAAAGGAAAAAATCGATTGATCAAGCTCAAGAAATTCAAACAAATTACAAGATTATGAAGCACAAAAACAAAAAAAATGGATTTCTCTTCATCTTGTGCATGTTGTTATCAACTTTAACCTTTGCACAACAAAGAGAACTCACCGGTACGGTAAAAGATAATAAAGGCGAACCACTACCGGGAGTAAGTATTCTCGTAAAAAGTACCAATACCGGTACGGCCACCGACATGGATGGAAAATATACCTTAAAAGTTTCTACGGGAGACGTTTTGGTATTTTCTTTTATCGGCTACAAACCACAAACGATTGCGATTGCCGACCAGAAAGTTTTGGACGTCACCATGCAAGACGATGTGGAACAATTGCAGGAGGTGGTTGTCATCGGGTATGGTGCGGTAAAGAAAAACGACGCCACTGGTTCGGTGACGGCTATCAAACCGGATGAACTCAGTAAAGGTATCACAACCAGCGCTCAGGATATGTTGATGGGAAAAGTGGCCGGTGTGAGCGTTATCTCCAATGACGGTACTCCGGGCGCCGGCGCACAGATCCGTATCCGTGGAGGTTCCTCTCTGAATGCCAGCAATGACCCGTTAATCGTTATCGACGGTTTGGCTATCGACAACGAAGGTATCAAGGGGATGGGTAACGGTTTGGCCATGGTAAATCCGGAAGATATCGAAACGTTCACCGTACTGAAAGATGCTTCGGCAACGGCAATCTACGGTTCACGCGCTTCCAACGGTGTTATCCTGATTACGACGAAAAAAGGGAAAGTCGGCAGCAAACTCAGCATAAGTTACAGCGGCAATGTGAGTGTATCAACGACACAAGACCGTTATGACGTGATGAATGGGAATGAGTTCCGGGAATATGTAAACAACCGTTTTGACGGCAGTGTACCTCTTCAATTAGGAGATGCCAATACGGACTGGCAGGATGAAATTTTCCGCGTAGCAGTCAGCCATGACCACCATTTGTCTTTCAACGGTGCCGTAAAAAATCTGCCATTCCGCGTTTCAGTGGGATATACAGATCAGAACGGTATTATCAAAACTTCCAGCATGCAGCGCGTGACAACGTCTATCAATCTGGCACCGACATTTTTCGACGACCATTTGAAATTCAATGTTACGGCTAAATACATGTATGGTAAAAACCGGTATGCAGACGCCGGTTCGGCTATCGGCAACGCGCTGACAGCAGACCCGACACAGTCCGTTTATGCGAATTCTCCCACGACCGGAGGTTTCTGGCAATATCTCCAAGCCGCCAATTATGGAGATCCGAGTTGGGCTCAAACGACTAATCCCAATACGCCCAGCAACCCGTTGGCTACGTTGAAGTTGCAGAACAATCATGCCAACAGCCATGATTTCACGGGAAATGTAGACGTAGACTACAAGGTGCATTTCCTGCCCGACCTGCACATTCACGCCAATATCGGCGGCGAGTATGCCGAAGGTAAGCAGAACAATGTGATTTCTCCCTATTCATTCAGCAACAACTATTATGGTTGGGATGGCGTGGAAACCCAATACAAATACAACCTTTCTTACAACGTGTATGCACAATACACCAAAACGTTGGGCATGCACGGATTGGATGTGATGGTCGGAGGTGAGGAACAGCATTTCCACCGCAACGGTTTCAGCTACGGTCAGGGAACCGATCAACTGACAGGCGAGGCTTATAGCCCGACGCTCAGAGACCAAACGGCTTATGCTACCCGAAATACGCTGGTTTCTTATTTCGGCCGTTTGAATTATACGTTAGCCGACAAATATTTATTGACTTTCACCATGCGTTGGGACGGTTCTTCCCGCTTTGACAAAGACAACCGCTGGGGAACTTTCCCCTCTTTGGCGTTAGGTTGGAAAATCAAAGAGGAAAATTTCCTGAAAGACGCGAATTTCCTGTCTGATTTGAAACTCCGTTTGGGCTGGGGTATTACCGGACAGCAGAATGTGACGACCGATTTCGGTTATGCACCGTTGTATGTCGTAGGTAATGATTACGTTCAATATCCTTTCGGCAACGAGTATTATTATTCTTCCCGTCCCAATGCGTTCAACAAAGATTTGAAATGGGAAAAGACGACGACCTATAATGCCGGTTTGGATTTCGGATTCCTGAACGGCCGCCTTACAGGTAGCATCGACGGATATTACCGCAAAACCGAAGATTTGCTTAACAGTGTGAAAATTCCGGTAGGCACGAACTTCAACTCACAATTACTTTCCAACATCGGTTCTCTGGAAAATTACGGTGTGGAATTTTCTTTGACGACAACTCCGGTTGTAACCGATAACTTCACATGGAATCTGTCTTACAATGTTACTTGGAACCACAACGAAATTACGAAATTGACCGGCGGAGACGATGCAGACTATTATGTAGAAACGGGAGACAAAATTTCTCCGGGAAACAATACAAAGGTACAGGCTCACAAAGTGGGTTACGCCGCCAAATCATTCTATGTTTACCAACAGGTATATGATGAAAACGGCAAACCGATTGAAAATATGTTTGTAGACCGTAACGGTGACGGTATCATCAACAGCGCCGACAAATACATTTTCAAGGATCCGGCTCCGGATGTAACGATGGGATTGACTTCCAAGATGCTGTATAAAAACTGGGATTTCAGTTTCGCACTGCGGGCAAGTTTCAACAACTATGTATATTATGACTTCCTTGCTGACAAAGCCCGTGTAGGCGGTTCTTATCTTGCTTCCAACAACTCTTACCACAATCTGTCGCAAGAAGCGGTAGCTTTAGGATTTACCGGATTGGGAGAATATTACATGAGTGACTATTTCGTACGCAATGCCTCTTTCCTGCGTTGTGACAATATCACGTTAGGCTATTCGTTCAAGAATCTTTTCAGAGGAAATTCGGACAGAGGTGTCAAGGGACGTATTTACGCTACCGTACAGAATCCGTTTATTGTTTCCAAGTACAAAGGATTGGATCCGGAAGTCAGCAGCGGTATCGACAGCAACCCGTATCCACGTGCTACGACGTTCCTGTTGGGTGTAAACCTTCAGTTTTAACCATTAATCTTAAGAATAAGTATGAAAGCTAAATATATTTTAAGTTCTGTCCTTGCCGCAGCGATGGCCTTTTTTACCACCTCCTGCGTCAATGATTTGGATATTAGTTCCATTGATCCCCAGACGTCTCCGTCTTTCGATCAAAATGCCGTTTTTGTAAAGGCTTATGCCTTATTGGGCACCACCGGACAACAAGGTCCTGCCGGTAATACCGACCTTGACGGACAAGACGAAGGTGAATCCGGTTTTTACCGTACGGTTTTCAATTGTCAGGAACTTTCTACCGACGAATGTCTGTGGGCTTGGCAATCCGATGTGGATATACCCCAATTCACCGCTATTAACTGGAACTCTTCCAGCCAGCGTACGGAATGGGTTTATTTCCGTTTGGGCATCAATCTCACGCAGTTGAACTTTTTCCTTGACCAGACGGAAGGGAAAGACGATGCGGAAACGTTGAAACAACGTGCCGAAGTCCGTTTTCTGCGCGCTTTGCATTATTCCTATTATCTGGATTTATTCCGGAAAGCTCCGTTTAAGGAACATTTCGACAATGATTTACCAGTAGAAAAAGCCGGCAAAGACCTGTATGATTATATTCAAACGGAATTGTCCGAATGCGAAACGGATATGTACGAACCGCGTCAGGCTCCATTCGGACGTGCCGACAAAGCCGCCAACTGGTTGCTCCGTGCCCGCCTGTATCTGAATGCCGGTGTATATACCGGTACTGCCGATTGGGCAAATGCCGAAACATACGCAACCAAAGTTATCAATTCCGGTTACCAATTGTGTACGAATTATGAAGAACTGTTCATGGCAGACAACGATGAGAACGTCAACGCCATGCAGGAAATCATTTTCCCTATCCGTCAGGACGGTGCCAAAACACAATGTTACAGCGGTGCGAATTATGTAGTAAGCGGTACCCGTTGCGGAGGTATGCCCCGCAATGGAACCAATAACCCGTGGAGCTGTATTTTCAGCCGGGCATCTCTGGTTCAAAAATTCTTCCCGAATCTGGAAGATGTGCCGATGCCTCCCAGTGGTGCGGAAGCCTTAACCAGTTCTCCCGACGAAGAAGTTGATGCCAAAGACGCTGAATACGGCACGCGTACAGTTGATTTAATTGCTGCCGCAGGCGATGACCGAGCCATGCTTTACTCTGGAGTAGGCGGCGGTATCCGCGGTATTCTCGCCGAAGATATTACCGGCTTTACCAACGGGCTCTCTATTGTGAAATGGTCTAATTTCCGCTCAGACGGCGGTGCAACCCATCATGCACAATATCCCGATGTCGATATTCCTTTGTTGCGTCTGGCAGAAGCCTATCTGATCCGGGCAGAAGCCCTTTTCCGCAAAGGCGGAGATGCCGCTCCGGATTTGAATGTGTTGCGTGACCGCGCCCATACCAAGAAACTCCAAGGGGTAACCGAACAGGATTTGATTGACGAATGGTGTCGTGAGTTCTACTTGGAAGGTCGTCGCCGTTCCGATTTGGTTCGCTTCGATATGTACACGACCAATAAATATATTTGGGACTGGAAAGGCGGTGTCATGAACGGAACGTCTGTTGATGCCCATTTCAATATATATCCGATACCGACAGCCGATTTGAATAACAACCCGAATCTGACACAAAACCCCGGTTATTGATTTCATTAGCTTATTACTTTAAATACGAAGAAAATGAATAAATTTTTCAATATATTATTAATATCCGCTTTGACATTGCCGTTCTTTATGGCTTGTGAAAGCGATACGGACAGCAATCCCCTGTTTCATGAGGCTACTGAGTTCGTATTAAACGAACCTGTCTATGCCGCCAACAATACGTATAATCTGGGTATAGCCGGCACGACGGTGCAATTAAACTGCAATCAGCCGGATTACGGTTTTCCGGTGGCTACGACTTATGCTGTACAAGTAGCTTTTGACGAAATGTTTGAAGAAGGGAATTATCTTGAATTGGGTTCTACGTTCACAAACACGAATATAGCCATTGACGCCGCAGAGTTGAATTCTTCTTTGTTGGAACTTTGGAGTACGGTAAATGAGGACACAGATGTTCCCACGGAAGCTATTAGCGTGTATGTCCGCCTGCGTGCTGTTGTAACGGGACAATCTATCGGAAATATTCTTTCCAATGTTGTTTGTTTGCCTAAAGTTCAAATCAGTGCAGACGCTTCAACATTGACAGTTCCCGAATATATGTGGCTTGCCGGTACTATGAGCGATTGGGGTTGGGTGACCATGGCTCCCGTTTACGGTCTGGAAGGTCAATATTACCGGGTTGTATATCTGGAAAACAATGGTGAGTTCAAATTCGGTACGAAAGAGGGCGAATGGTTGGGTTATACCGACTCCCGTCTGGAAATCATTGATAATGCCAGTGCCGGCGTATCGGGCGAAAATAATGATGCCAATATCCAAGTAAGCAAAGGCGGTTGGTATCTCATCACCATGAAAACAGCCGTAAAAGGTAAGGATTATGCCTTTACCCTGACGATTTCTCCTGCCAAAGTGTATATCATCGGTGCTTGTGAAGGAGGCAATTGGGCTATGTTGGATGAATGGCAATTCACAGACTCCGGTAATGGAACGTTGGTTTCACCGGCTTTGGCTGCTGCCGGAGAAGTCCGCATGTGTATCGATGCCGGTATTGACTGGTGGCGTACGGAATTTACGCTGAAAGACGGGGAAATTTATTACCGTGACCTGAATATTGTAGACAATTGGGAAGCTGATGCCGGCGCTGAATATTCCATCAAAGGAACTCCGGGCATGGTGATTGAACTGGATTTCAATAAAGGTACCGGTAGTACGAAAGAATAATAATTACTAATTTAAATAAGAATATAATATATGAAAAAACAATATTTATTCGCAGGTATTCTGATGGCAGCATTGAGTTTCACGGCCTGCGATGAGGATTACAAGGATTGGGCAGAGCCCCAATCCAATCCCCAAGAGGCAGCTGTGGCGCAAGTACAGGCCTCTTTTGAAGCCGGGGAAAACACGACTATCGTTATGGACGACATGGAGGATGTGGAGATGGTGGAAATTCTTAAATTCAAAAGTGCTTCCGCCGAAGGTGCTTCTTTTTCACCGAGCGCTCTGTTGATTAACGGCAACAAATTTCCGTACACGTACGAAGACGGCAGTTTCAAAGTGTCTCTGGCCCAATTGGACAGTCTGACCCAACAGATTTATTTCAGCCGTGCATCCGTAGCCCGTACATTGACGGTAAAAGCACAAGGAGCCGCTATTGTCAACGAACAGGGACTTTCCGTTGAAAGTGAAGAGATGGAGATTTCTTTAACTCCCAACGCTACCCCCGAAATCGATCCGAAGGGATATGTCATGATGGGACAATGGCAAGATTGGATAATTACGTCTGCCACTGTCATGGAAGATAAAGGTAATGGCATCTACCAAGTTAAAATCACTACCACAGAAGATGAAAACTGGTTTAAATTTTACGGAGCTTCTCCTTTTGAAGGAGCATCGGATTCTGATTGGGATGCAGTCAATGCCGTACAAATGGGATGTCGGGAAAACGGCGACAAAGCCACCCAAAACTTTATTGTCTGGTCTGGTGACAAATATGGAGTTGAAACACCCGTTATTGCAGGTGCCGGCGAATGGCTTATAACGTTGGATATGGTCAATATGACTTATACGGTAGCTCCCGTTGTTGGAGAATTGTATATGACCGGAAGTGCTTACGGCTGGGGAAATACGGAAGGCGCCTGGAATCAGTTCATTCCGGTAAACGGTTCGGACGGTGCATTCTGGGGTATGTATTATTTCAATGCAGGCGATGAAATCAAATTTGCTCCGCAAGCCGCTTGGGAAGGTGGCGATTTCGGATTTTCCGACGCCATTTCACAGAGTTCTATCGACCGGGCAGAACTGTCTGATGCAGGCGGTAATATCAAAGTCGGTAAAGCCGGTTGGTATCTTGTTTACGTATCGGTTATCAATGGTGAAAACATCGTTGAGTTTGAAGAACCGGCTGTTTACTTAATCGGTGAAACTATCGGAGGTTGGAATGCAGGTATGGAAAATGCCAAGTTTGAAGTTCCGGCAGACGGTGACGGTGAATTTGTATCTCCCGCATTTGTAGCAGCCAATGAAATTCGCGCTTATGTATCCCTGCCGCAAGTAAGCGACTGGTGGAAAGCCGAATTCATGGTGTTTGACGGTAAAATCGAATATCGCGGCAACGGTGGCGACCAAGACCGCGTAACCGGTCAAGCCGGACAAAAGCTGTACCTGAACTTCGGAACAGGCACCGGTAGCATAAAATAATACTCTTCTAACTTATTATAAAAGGACTGTCTAAAACTTGTTAGACAGTCCTTTTTGTATAAAATTCTAAACCTATCGTTTCCGAATAAAAAAGGATAGGTTTTTGATGCAAAAAGCTATGCTTTTTAGTACGAAAAGCATAGCTTTTTTAAAACCGGATTTTTGAAATCATTTTGATGCACTCTTCCCCGCTTATTATCATCGCCTGTAATTTCCTGTCATTGTAATAGTTCCCTGTGAAAGCCTCTCTAAGCGTTGTTTCAGTAATTCGGTGTACATCTTCTTTAATTCAGGACTTAGAAAAGAATTTTCGATGACAGAGTCAAACTTTGGCATCAGTCTGATATACTTATTTATCAATCGTTCTACTATCACGCCGCCTATGCCAAGAGTGGTCGCCGATTTAATAAAATCTTCCTTTTGCAGCCTTTTCTTTCGTCCATTCAAGGTTAGTGCCAGCTCTTCGTCATCCTTGGGATTGATGATTGCCGCGTTAAGTAAATCGTAAGCCGGAGTAAGACGTATCTTATCTGCCGTCTCATACAAAGAGAAGTTTTTCAAGTGCATATCATTATTGCCAGTAAGCCAGGAGAAAAGCACCAATTCGAAGAAATTGGTGACATCCATCTTTGGTAAAGATGAGTATTTAAGAATCGTTTGGCCTATACGCTCATAACTGCTTTTGTACTTATGTTCCGTTTGTCTTTCTGTCAGCTGGCACATATCTTCCATAGCAATTTTTTCTCCGGCCGGGGTTCTGTCTATCCTACGTGTTAGATAGCACAGCGTATCATCCGCCATCCGCATAAGCGTGTGGGGAACCACGTCTATATGTGCAGCTTCAGCGAGATGCATGGTTAAATCTTCTACCTCAGGCATCATCTCGTATTGCGTGGTCTGTGGCTTGCAGATATAACCGCCCCAAAGCCCTACAATCGTCAAGCGTTTGCAGCCTTCATGCTCATTTAGATGCAATGACAATTTCGGTTGGACACCGGTCAAGGATGTCTGGTCCTGAATGATTTGCATGGCAAGCCGGTCAAGTTGGTCTGTCGTATAGTCAAGAATGGGCATTGTTTTTGTTCCAAAGAACTTCTTTATACAAGCCTGATGCATATCTTTTTCGTCTTTTGATAGAGGACGATAACAATATAGACAGTTACACATGCCTTTCCTCCTTTCCGGTAACAGGAACAATGCTTACAACTCCGATACAATCCTTGCAACATGTCAATAACAACGCCATCCTGTCAAGAATGCTGATGTCTGTGTTTCTCAATGCAATATCCAACAACCATCCTTCTGGAATCAGACCGTCAAAAAACGGGAACAACACAGAACTTGTATACGCTTCTTCTTGCAAGGGTAATGTCAGACTGACAGCTTTTGCTGTTTCCAAAGACAGATACTCAGGAAAATAGCAGAACTTGTATCCTGCGTCGTTTTCTGTCAGAATCCCTGCCGGCAGGTCTTTGTAATATATATGTGCTTGCCTCATTGATTATTGTTTTTTTGAGTGGCTGTCATTTCATAATTGAAGAAGTCAAGAAGCTGGTTGACCTTGTCAAGACGCAATGTTTCCTTGCCTTGCTCAAGGTCGCGGACGAAACGCAGTCCGACACCTGACTTCAACGAAAGTTCTTCTTGTGTCAGATTATATTGCTTGCGTAACATCTTGACTGTAGTAGAAAGATTATTCATAAGCATTTCTTTATTTATACCTTTTCGGGTACAAATTTAATGCAAATATCCAACATTATACCACAAAGGGTATAAATTATTTATTTTTGGTGCAATTATATTATATGGGGTATAATCTTGTGAGATTCTGAACCGCAAATATTAAGTCCTTATTTTTATCGCCCGTAATTTCCCACAGAATTTAATTGTACCGAATTCGGTGCAAACAGAAGAAGCTGCAACCGTTTGCGGGTCGGAATCGTTTGTTTGTTCGTTTTTTGTGGTAAGGAGGCGGGGATTTCCAAGTATATTTGCGGCAGGACTATTTGAAGGATTTTTATCATGAAAAGGATTGAATTACATAAGGTTTTGACGTATTGGCATGTGCTGTGTTTTGCATTTATTCTTTCACTGGCAGCTTGTAGCGACAGCAAGAGCGGAGACCCCATTCCGGAAGATCCGGAGCCTGTCCCCGAACCTACTCCCACAGAGTGGACCACTGTGGAGGCGGCTCCCGATGAGTGGGACGGAGAGAAACGGGCGAATATTTCCTACCAGTTGTTGGTGTATTCTTTTGCCGATGCCAACGGGGATAAGTGCGGGGATTTGAAAGGGGTGATTGATAAATTGGATTATATCCAGAGTCTGGGGGTTAAGGCAATATGGATGTCTCCTATCCATCCGGCCATGTCTTACCACGGATATGACGTTACGGATTATACCGCTGTAAACCCGCAATACGGAACGATGAGCGATTTTGACCAACTGCTTGCGGAAGCTCACCGACGCGATATAAAAATCTATTTGGATTATGTGATGAATCACACGGGGAAAGACCATCCTTGGTTTGTAGATGCCAAGTCGTCGCCTGAAAGCCCCTACCGCGATTACTATATTTTTTCGCAAGACCCGCAGACGGATATTAAAGCCGGTAAAATCGCTATGATAGAAAGCAGCGGATATGATACCAAGGAATGGTTTCTCACTACGTCCGAAATCAGCGGTATCTATAAATTCGTCCTCAATTGGTCGAATGCCTCCAAACCGACAGTAACCGTGACGGAAGCCGACGCCGACGATATTGACAGCGACAATCCTGACGCAAGTACGGAAGGTGCGAAATATCTTTACTACGGTGAGGGTCTGTGCAAAAAATTCTATGACAAAGGCAATAATATTTATGAATTAACGGTGGATTTCAAATCTTCCTGGGGATTCTTGATTCGTACCAGCAATACAACTTGGGAAGGCGGAACGAAATACGGAGCCGCTTCTGTGTCGAACAAATTGGAATTAGGCACTCCTTTCACGCTGAATAATTCAACGGCAGACGATATTCTGTTTGAATCCATGAATTTATGGTATTACCATTCCCATTTCACAACCGATTGGTTTGCGGATTTGAATTACGGTCCCGTGGAAAAGGCGACTTCTTCTCCCGCCTACAAAGCCATAGCCAATGCCACCAAAGGGTGGATTGACAGAGGGGTGGACGGCTTCCGGTTGGATGCGGTGAAACATATTTACCATAGTGCCACGTCGGACGAGAATCCGCGGTTCCTGAAGATGTTCTACGACGACATGAATGCTTATTATAAGCAAAAAGGACATACGGATGATATTTATATCGTAGGGGAAGTGCTGTCAGGAAGTAGCGAAGTTGCTCCATACTACCAAGGATTGCCGGCGTTGTTTGAATTTGATTTCTGGTACCGTTTGGAATGGGCTATCAACAGTGGAACGGGCTGTTATTTTGCCAAAGATATTTTGTCCTATCAGGAACAATATGCCGGCTATCGTCCGGATTACATCGAAGCGACAAAGTTGTCCAACCACGATGAAGACCGCACGGCATCAAAATTGGGCAAATCCCTTGCCAAAGAGAAATTGGCTGCTGCCGTGTTACTGACAGGCCCCGGTGAACCATACATCTACTACGGGGAGGAATTAGGTATCTACGGGGTGAAAACCAACGGGGATGAATATGTACGCAGCCCGATGCTATGGGGCGACAATTATACAACGGCTTATACCGACAAAGTGGATGCGGGCGTTGCGTCCGGCATAAAATCGGTGGCCGAACAAAAAGACAATGCCGCTTCTTTGTTAAATACCTATCTTACTTTCACGAAGTTACGCAATACTTATCCGGCATTGGCACAAGGTAGCATGAGCCGCCACAACCAATACAACGAATCGAATACCGCCGCTAAAAGTATTGCAGCCTGGTATATGACGAAAGAGAAAGAACGGATGCTGGTTATCCACAATTTCGGGAGCGCAGCTTATCAAATCTCGCTTTCGGACAAAATTGAGAAAGCGGTCGGCGTTTCCGGAGAGGTCGAACACAAACAAGAGGATGGAAACACCTTGGTAAAATTAGGCGGTTATTCTTCCATTGTATATAAAATCGCACAATAAGTCCGGATTAAATCACATTTTCCACACCAAAGTGGTGCGGAAAATGTGTATATTTGCACAAAAGTCGTATCAAAAACGTGTAAAATATCACATTTTCGGTACGAAAAATGTGTAAAGCATGTTTGAAAGGATTGTCATTGAACAGTTGTCTGCATGGAAAACAGACAAAAACAGGAAGCCCTTAATTATTCACGGAGCGCGCCAGGTAGGCAAGACATGGGCTTTAAAACACTTCGGTAAAAACTATTTTGAAGATATTGCCTACTTCAGCCTTGATAAGGATGAAAGCGGATTGCGTGATATATTCGCCACAACAAAAGATCCGCACCGTATTATCCAGCAACTCTCTTTCCTGCACGGAGGAAAAATCAATCCGCAGACAACCCTGTTGGTATTGGATGAAATTCAGGAATGTAATGAGGCTCTGAATGCACTGAAATACTTTTGTGAAGAGGCACCGGAATATGCCATCGCCTGTGCGGGTTCTTTATTGGGTATCCATCTGAACCATAGCGGCAATTCGTTTCCGGTAGGAAAAGTGAATCACATCTACATGTATCCGCTGACATTTACCGAATTTCTTAAGACCAAAGACCCAGCCCTGCATGAATATGTGCAAAGCATCCGTAGCATAGAACCTCTTCCGCAAATTTTTTTCGACAAGTTGCATGAAGCATTCATTTCCTATTCTATCTGCGGAGGGATGCCGGAAGCCGCTTTCTTGATGCTTGATTTTGAGGATATGAAAAAAGTGGACACCACCCTCCGGAATATATTAAATGATTATACTTTGGATTTCGGGAAGCATACCACTCCGACTCTATCCACCCGCATCAATTATATTTGGAATTCGTTACCGTCCCAATTGGCCAAAGAAAACCGCAAATTCGTTTACCAACTGATACGCCCCGGAGCCCGCGCCCGAGAATATGAAGAAGCCATTTTATGGCTGGAACAAGCAGGGCTTGTCAATAAAGTAACTTTAAGCAAATCACCCAAAATACCTTTAAAGGCTTATGATGATTTGAATGTTTTCAAACTCTATGCCTTAGACGTAGGTTTGTTAAGAAATTTGTCTGAAATCGACGGGAAAGTATTATTACAGCCGTCCAATCAATATACCGAATACAAAGGAGCATTAGCCGAAAACTATGTTTTGCAAAGCCTTATCGCACAATTCCAAACCTCATTCCGTTATTGGACTTCCGGAAATAAAGCAGAAATCGACTTTCTGCTTCAATACGACAACCGTATTTTCCCTGTGGAAGTAAAAGCGGGTCAAAGCCTACAAGGCAAAAGTTTACTGCAATATGAAAAACTTTTCCACCCGGCATACCGTCTCCGTTATTCCATGCTCAATCTGAAACAAGACGGTAATTTGCTGAATATTCCTTTGTTTTTGGCCGACAAAACAAAAGAATTATTAGGTCTCCTCCCCTAATACTCTACCCCACCAGCGGTTTGATGACTCCGAAGAGGAGGCAGGCGATGAGGAAGGTGATGACGATGTTGAAGGTTTGTGCGGTGAGGAAGGCCCACATGAGGTGTCGGTTCTCCCGCGAGATGATTTCTTTCAGACGGGTTTCGAGTCCCACGCATACGAATGCCAGACTGAAGAACAAGCCGCTGAACATTTTAGCGACACCTGGTTCTATCAGTTTGCCTTTGGGGCTGAGGTGAAAGAGGTCGTTCGCCTGACACAGGCTGAATACCAACGAAGCTGCCACGAAGCCGATAATGAATTTCGGGAATTTTTCCCATACAATGTGCAAGGAGGGAACGGTGTCGTTTTTCTCTCCGCGGGTGGACAGATAGAGGGCTATAAAGAAGGCCACAACACCTATGAGTACGTTCTGCGCCCCTTTGATTATCACTGCATGCTGGTTGGAAAGTTCGCTGACAATGGCACTGGAAGCCGCCACGCCGCTGGTCGTGTCGATGGTTCCTCCAATCCATGCCCCCGCCACTTCCTGTATGACTTTCGGGTCATCAAAAAGCAACGGCAAAAGCGTACGCGACAGCCACGGCATCAGATAAATCATCGGCACAACGATAATCAATACCAATGAAACGATATAGGAGAGTTTCTTGTCATCTCCTCCTGCCACCCGTGCCGCCGTGATGCAAGCCGACACGCCGCATATAGACACGCCGCTGGAGAGTATCATGGCGGAACTGCGGTCCACTCCCAAACGACGGGATACGTAGTAGGCAAAGAACCATACGATAGCAACAACCAATACCGCCTGAATCAACCCGATAGCCCCCGATTTCATGACATCGCTGAACAGGATAGTCGCCCCCAAACACACGACACCGATTTTTATAAAAAATTCGCTCTGTATGGCAGGACGCATCCATGCCGGGATATGGAAGACGTTCCGGACTATCAACCCGAAGATAACGGAGAAAAAGACGGATTCAAAACCGTAGTAGGAGACTTGCGGAATCGCCGCCGTCAACTGGGCCAATAACGAAATTCCGAAAACCGCCAGCAAGGACACCACCACTCCTTTCAACGGACGTCCCAACATCAGCCACCCCAACCAGAGAATCACCAAAACAATAACATAGAGTATCAAGGCATTCTGCCAATCGGCAAACGAAGTCAGATGTTTGGGAACCGCCGGCAGATAACCCGGAATAAACACCGCCATCGCCAACAGGAGGATACTTACCGCCACCACGACCCAATCTTCGGTCTTAAACTGTTCAAGCCACTTTTTCATATGTTATCATTTTAAAATCCGGCTGCGAAGGAACGGAATATTTTCGACATTTTATTACGTGTAAATGCGTAATTTAAAAACAATGAGGGCAGGAGTCAATTCCTGTCCTCATCGCCAAAAGAGTTATTTCATCCTGTCATTTTCTCACCCATACCCGGTATTCTCCGGCTTTCAGGGTAAAGGGAGCGACCGGTTTTACCGTTTCTCCGGTAAAGGCATCGGCGTATGAAGCCGTCAGCGGTTGGTCGAATTTGAATTGTGCGGGTTTACGGCTCAAATTCAGCATGACCAGCAATTGGTCGTTTCCTTTGGTACGGGTAAAAGCAAATACGCTTTCGGGGGCCGTGTGGTTCAAGATGTTCATCGTTCCGGCCTCAACACCCGCATACAAAGCCGGGTGGGCATGTTTCAGTTTGTCCAATTGTGTATAAAAGGCGGTCAAAGGACTGTTATCTACCCATTTGATTTCGTCTTTTTCAAAAAACTCCAGGCGGTGATTCAACCCCACTTCCTGTCCGCTGTACACCAACGGCATGCCGGGCACGGTGTAAGTCAATACGGCAAAGGCCTTTTGCAAATCGCCGTAGCGTTCGTTTATCGTACCGTTCCAAGAGTTTTCATCGTGATTGGTCAGGAAATTCATCAATATCGTACGGGGTGCATACAACGAATCCGTTTTCCGGAAATAAGCGGGCAATGCGGCGGCATTCTTTTTCCCGGCGGCAATATCATTCATCGTATGCAGCAAATCCCAGGCATAGCAGGCATCAAAGGCTCCGGCCGTCAATTCGGGTTCCCATGCTTCCGCCAGCATAAAGACCGGTTTGATACTATCCAAAGCCATGCGGGCCTGTTCCCAAAAATCGGTCGGCACCATGGCTGCCACGTCACAGCGATAGCCGTCGATACCGGCATTTTTCACCCAATACTTCATACTCTCTATCATATAGCGGCGCAATCCGGGCTGTTCATAATTCAAGTCCGCCACATCGGTCCACTCCGCCACGGGAGCTATAATCGAGTCGTTCACCTGCGTATACCATTCGCCATGCTCCACAATCAGCCAGTTGTCCCATCCCGTGTGGTTAGCCACCCAGTCGAGAATAACCTTAAATCCCATGCTGTGAGCTTTCTCCACCAGATTTTTAAAATCCTCCATCGTACCGAATTCCGGATTCACCTTTTGATAATCGTTCACGGCATAATAGCTTCCGAGCGTTCCTTTCCGGTTTTTCTGCGAAATGGGCTGTATGGGCATCAACCAAAGAATATCCACGCCCAACTCCTTCAACCGGGGCAGATGGTCGGCAAAAGCATTGAACGTCCCTTCTTTCGTATACTGGCGTATATTCACTTCATATATCACCGCATCTTTCGCCCACGAAACGACCGCAGGCGTCTGAAAAGCCGCCGGTACCGCAGGGATGATAACGTCCTGCCCTTTTTTATTCTTGCAGCCGGCGAGCAGCAGTACCGGCAATAAGAACAGTAATCCTATTTTTTTCATCATTGCTATGTTTAGGTTAATATTTCGTGTTATATATAATTTCCACTCCGTTGGCGGGGACATCCGCAATCAAATGGGGATTGTCGAAACTGAAACGGCCGCCGAACAGCGATTTAAACCCTCCAGTGCGCTCACGCATCGGGAGGTCAATCCGAAGGGTCACATTTTCCTTGCCCTTATTGAAAATCACAATGACATCTTCCCCGAAATACGAACGCAGGTAAGCATATACTTTGTTTTCGACTCTCAAAGGAATAAAATCCCCGTACATCAACGCCATACTCTCGCGGCGAAAAGTATTCAAACGCGCCGTTTTCGCCTTCACTATCTCCTCTTCCTCGCTCAACCCGTCAAAGCGCATCATGCGACGGTTGTCCGGGTCATTGCCTCCCGTCATACCGATTTCGTCGCCATAGAAGACCACCGGAATACCGGGTATTGTCGCATTAAAGGCTATCAACTGCACCAGTTTGTCATACGCCGCCTCATCCGACGGTTTGCGTTCCCCGATGCGGCGCGTCCAGCCGGCAGCCTTGCTGTCCTCATCAAAGCGCACATCCCCCGCCGCATAAGAAATAAAACGCGCCCGGTCCTGATTGCCCGAAATATACGACATCAGATTGTGTACGCCGTAATAATGGAAACTCTCCTCCAGCGAAGCGTTCAATTGCTGAAAGCCCACCTCCGGGCGGGCAAAAGTAGCCACGGCATCGTCATATACATTGAAATCAAACTGGCCGTCCATTTGTCCCGAACCAACATAAGAGGCTATCAACTCGCGACTACCGTACGTCTCTCCCACCTGATAAATCGTCATGTTTTTCGGGAACATGATATCGCGTTTCAGCTTATGGGTAAGCGTCCGCCAGAAAACTTCGGGAATATGCTTCGTAGCGTCATGACGGAAACCGTCCAGATTGTATTCTTTTATCCAAAAGAGAGCGGAATCGCTCATCGGTTCGTAAACCTCCGGACGTTGCAAATCGAGCGTCGGCAAAAAAGAGTCGAACCACGTCGTCAGCCGGTAGTCGTCCCACCGCTCCGTATTCAAACTACCGTCCGGCAGATACAAATCGGTCGCCCAGTCCTTGTGTTCCTGATAAAGGGGATGCAGGCGGTGCACATGATTTGCCACATAGTCCAATATCACATTGATATTCTTTTTATGCGCTTCTTCCACCAGTTCCTTCAACTCATCGGAAGTGCCGTAACGATAATCCACCTTCGAGGAGGAGACGGGCCAATAACCGTGGTAACCGGAAAACTTCGTCCGGGGCTTTTTCCACAGCCCGAAAGCGCCTTCGGGATTCTGCGTCACCGGCGACAACCAAATCGTATTGATTCCCAAACTATCGAAATACCCCTCTTTCAGTTTCTGCGTCACGCCTGCCAAATCGCCCCCCATATAATCGGCAATAGGCAACACCTCTTTCGTATTGAGCGGATGATTGTTTTCCGGTATCGAATCGTTAAAACGGTCTATCATCAGGAAATAGAGCACTGAAGCCCGTTTGTCAAAACGGTTCAGCAAAGAGGCATCCAATATCACTTTGCCATATTCCAAGGGGATAAAAATATCGTTCGACACGCCATATCCGTTTATCGCCCACACCCGCATTTCCGACCGCCGGACTTTCGTCGCCGCCTCCGGGATAAGAATACCCGTACTGTCGGCACGCCGGATAAAATAGCGTTCTCCCAACCGGTGATTCTGCAAATAAACCAACCATTCCTTCACCGGATTCCGGCTTTGCAGCCAAACGGTGTCACCGTCCACCCGGTCGGTATAAATTTCCGGCGCCTTGTCCGTTTCTCCCGCCACCAGCGGCGTCGGGTTGATAACAGGAATATCATACACATAACCCTCATACGTGAGCCGCAGATTTCCCATCGGTTCCACAGCCCCCTCCCGAATCAGCATCAATTCCTTCCGGTCATCGCTCCAAAGGGCTTTCAGCCCGGAAGACACTTTCACCTTCTTCACCTTTTCGGGAAAAAGGAAATAATCCGCCAGCAACACTTTCGTCGTATCGGAACTCAGTCGGACGGGACTTGCCAAATCATAGATTCCGGGAGTTTCAGGCAACACCACCTCCTTGTGCCCGCAGGCGGACAACAGGAAGAGGGAAACGGTCAAGAAGATAACTATTTTTGACATACATCATTATTTAAGGTCAAGTACCAAAGATAGCATTATTCTCCCTCTCTTACGCAAATCCCTCCCCAAAGTTTCTTTTAACCCTTTCCACTTCTTCAACCTTTTCCCCCCTTCCCCGTATACAGAGCAATAGAATCGAAAAATCCGTTCATTATCATGAAATCACAGAGACACACGAAACCACATTTTGTCTTCCTGTTTCTCCTGCTGTTCTCCTCACTGGGCAGTATGGCACAGGAATTCTCCCTACACGGGAAAGTCACGGACGCTGCCAACGGAGAACCACTGCCCGGAGTGAGCATCCTCATCCAAGGCACAGCCACAGGTACCACCACCAATCCGGACGGAGACTATTCGCTCAACGTAAAAAAAGGCGATATTCTGGTATTCTCCTTCATCGGCTTCAAGTCCCAGAACATCACCGTCGGCAACCAGCAGACGCAGAACATCCGTTTGGAAGAAGACTCGAAACAATTGCAGGAAGTCGTCGTCATCGGCTACGGGCAAGTGCGCAAGAACGACGCCACGGGTTCCGTCGTATCCATCAACGCCAACGATTTCAATCCGGGCGTCATGTCCTCCCCGCAGGACTTACTCATCGGTAAAACGCCCGGCGTGCAAATCACCACGGGAGGAGGTGCCCCCGGCGACGGTGCCACCATACGCATCCGCGGAGGTTCCTCCATGAAAGCCAGCAACGACCCGTTGATTGTCGTGGACGGAGTGCCTTTGGACAACACGGGCATCAACGGCATGCGCAACCCACTCAACGCCATCAACCCGGCGGACATCGAAACATTCACCGTACTCAAGGATGCTTCTTCCACCGCCATATACGGGGCGCGGGCTTCCAACGGAGTCATTCTGATTACCACCAAAAAAGGCAAAAAGGGACAACCGTTCCGCGTGAACTACTCGGGACAATTCAGTGTCGGCTGGCGCGAGGGAGAAATCGACGTCCTTTCGGCCGATGAATTCCGCGAAACAATTCGCCAACAATTCGCCGGCAATCCGGACGTCATCAACAATTTAGGCAATGCCGACACCGACTGGCAGGATGAAATATACCGGGTGGCTGTCAGCAACGACCACACCATTGACTTCACCGGCTCGAAATTCAACACCCCTTTCCGCCTGTCATTAGGCTACACAAACCAGCAGGGTATTTTGAAAACCACCAGTCTGAACCGCTATACGGGAGCATTGAACCTCAACCCGACCTTCTTTGAAGACTTCCTCAAAATCAACCTTCAGGCGAAAGGCATGTACATCAAAAACAACTTCGGGAACACGGCCTCCATCGGCGAGGCAGTCACCTTCGACCCCACCCGTCCCGTAAAAGACGGCAACGAACGGTATGACGGCTATTTCACATGGACGCAAACCGCCACGGGCAACCCGAATATCATCGCCCCTATCAATCCGGTGGCGCACCTTAAACTCCACAGCGACAAATCGGATGTCAAACGATTCATCGGAAACATCCAATTCGATTACCGGCTCCACTTCTTCCCCGACCTCCGGGCGAACCTCAATTTAGCCTACGACTACTCCAAAAGCGACGGCAAAATCATCGAACCTGAAACCGCCTCCTGGACATATGACGAAAAATACGGGAGCGGCTATTACAAAAAATACAGCGAAAAGAAACACAACGAACTGCTGGAATTTTATCTGAACTACAACAAAAACATCGAGTCCATCTCCAGCGTCATCGACGTCGTGGCGGGCTACTCCTGGCAACATTTCAAGAGGTCAACCCGAGACTATGCAACCAACACATCCGGCACATACATCCGGGAAGACAAGACCGGGGCTTCCGAAAACTATCTGCTGTCCTTCTTCGGACGACTGAACTATACTTTTCTGGAGCGCTACCTCTTTACCCTGACCGTCCGGGGCGACGGTTCCTCCCGTTTCGCCAAAAACCAGCGCTGGGGCACATTCCCCTCGCTCGCACTGGCATGGCGCATCGACCAGGAAGAATTCATGCAGTCCTTCTCCCAGCTCTCCTCACTGAAATTGCGCCTCGGATACGGTATCACCGGACAGCAGGACATCGTGGGCAATGATTATCCCTACCTGCCCAACTACACCATAAGCAACGACAAGGCACAATACCAGTTCGGCAACAACTTCATCTACACCTTGCGTCCCAACGGCTACGACGCCAAAATCAAATGGGAGGAAACCACCACATGGAACGCAGGCGTCGATTTCGGATTCTTCAACAACCGGCTCAACGGTTCGTTCGACTACTACTACCGCAAGACGAAAGACCTGATTAACGAAATCCCCGTGGCGGCAGGCTCCAACCTCACCAACAAACTGGTCACCAACGTGGGCGACCTCTCCAACGAGGGATTCGAACTCAATCTGAACGCCGTGGCCGTCAGTACGGACAATTGGAACTGGGAAATCAACGTAAACGTCTCGTACAACAAAAACAAAATCATCAAACTCATCCGCAACAAAGACCCGAACTACGTCGGCGTACTCACGGGAGGCATTTCGGGCGGCACGGGCAGCACCATCCAAATCCACAGCGAGGGACACCCCTCCAACGCCTTCTATGTCTACCGCCAGGTGTATGACAAAGATGGCAAACCGCTGGAAGGCGTCTATGCCGACTTGAACCACGACGGGATTATCAACCAACTGGACCTGTACCGCTACAAGAGTCCCGCACCCAAATGTCTGGCGGGCTTCTCGTCCTACCTGACCTACAAAAACTGGGACCTGACCGTAGCGGGACGATTCAGCTTCGGCAACTACGTCTACAACAACGTAGAATCCAACCAAGCCTTGTACACGCGGCTGTATAACAACACCGGCTTCTATTCCAACCTGCCGGCCTCCATCCGGAAAACCCGCTTCGAGGAAGCCCAGTATTTTTCCGACTACTACGTACGGAACGCCTCCTTCATGAAACTGGACAACATCACGCTCGGCTACAACTTCAAAAAATTGTGCAACAACCGGCTCGACTTACGCGTCTACGCCCTCATGCAAAACGTGTTCACCATCACACGCTACAAAGGATTGGACCCCGAAATCTTCAACGGGATAGACAACAACCTCTATCCGCGGCCGCAAACCGTATTGCTCGGCGTGAACATCGGCTTCTGATACCTGTCCTAATCTGTAAACCAAAAAATATGCAACCATGAAAACCCACTATCTGAATATCTCCGGTCTCATCCTCCTCACATGGCTCACCGCCTGCGTGGGAGACCTGGACACGAAACCCATCGACGAAAACATAGTCACGGCCGAGGACGTCTACAAAAATCCGGAAGCCTACCGCCAGACACTGGCCAAAGTATATTCCGTCTTCGCCGTGAGCGGCCAAATCGGGCCGGACGGCAACCCCGACCTCGCCACGAGCGACGAAGGAACCTCCAACTACCTGCGGCAACTGTGGAACATGCAGGAACTGACGACAGACGAAGCAATATGCGCCTGGAGCAATGCGGGACTGCCGGACTTGCACGACCAGAACTGGTCATCCGCCAACGACTACATCACCATCACCTACGAGCGCATCTACTACCTGATATCGGTCGCCAACGAATACCTGCGCGAAACCACTGAAGGCAAACTGAACGGCCGGCACGTATCGGAAGAACTGAAAAAAGAAATCGGCTACTATCGCGCGGAAGCCCGTTTCCTGCGGGCACTGGCATACTACCATGCCCTCGACCTCTACGGGAACGTGCCCTTTGTGGACGAAAACCAGGGCGTGGGCGCCTTCTATCCCGAACAAATCAAACGCAACGACCTCTTCGACTGGCTCGAAAAAGAATTGAAAGAAATCATCCCGCTGATGAAAGAACCCCGCACCAACGAATACGCCCGCGCCGACCAAGCCGCCGTCTGGACACTTTTGGCCAAAATGTACCTAAACGCCGAAGTATATACAGGCACTCCCCGCTACACGGACGCCATCACCTATTGCAACCTCATCATTCCCCGCTATACCCTCGATGAGGAATACACCCGACTCTTCATGGCGGACAACCATACGGCACAGGAAGTCATCTTCCCTGTAGCCTTCGACGGCACCCATACACAGACATACGGAGGTACCACCTTCCTGATATTCGCCGCATTCGGCGGAGATAGCCTGAGAACACAAGACTACGGAGTCAGCGGCAGCTGGGCGGGCAACCGGGTAAGCGACCAGTTTGCCGCCAACTTCGACCCCGGCGACAAAAGAGCCTGTTTCTTCACAAAAGGACAAACGAGCACCGAAATCAATTCGGTTTCGGACTTCAAACAAGGCGTGATTGTCACGAAATTCACCAACATGCAATCCAACGGGCAACCCGGCTCCAACCTCAGTTTCGTGGACACCGACTTCCCCATGTTCCGGCTGGCGGACATCTACCTCATCTATGCCGAAGCCGTCTTGCGGGGAGGCACGGGAGGAAGCCCCGGCACTGCCCTCGGCTACATCAACGCCCTGCGCACCCGCGCATTCGGCGGCAATGCGGGACAAATCGCAGCTTCCGACCTCACACTCGACTTCCTGCTGGAAGAACGCGCCCGTGAATTGTATTGGGAAGGACACCGCCGCACAGACCTCGTCCGCTATGGCCGTTTCAGCGAAACATCCTACCTCTGGCCCTGGAAAGGAGGCGTAAAAGAAGGCAGAAGCATCGCTCCCCATTACGACCTGTTTCCCCTTCCCTCCTCCGACTTGGGAGCCAACCCAAAACTGCAACAGAACCCCGGCTATTAACCGTAAACGAAAACGACATGAAAAAACAATATCTATTCCTCACCCTCTGTTTCCTCCTGCTGCTGACGGGATGCGAAACCGACAACAAAAAATACTATGCGGAAGACTTCACGGCTCCCGTCCTAACGACACCCGGCGCCGGAACCCGCCTCACTCTCACCGAAACGCAACAAAACGATTCGCTTGAAATCGCATGGCAGGCGGCAGACTACGGTTTCCCCGCCTCCATCCTCTACACCGTGCAAATGGCAAAAGCCGGCACCTACTTTGAAAATGCCGTCAAAATCGCCGAAACAAAAGACACCCGCATCCGGACGGATTACGCCACGCTCAACAACAGCGCACTCATCGCCGGATTGGTGCCCGAAACACCGGCAGACATAGAATTCCGAGTCATCGCGACAATCAACAACCACATCCAGACCTTACACTCGGAACCCGTGGACCTGCTACTGACCGCCTACAATGTCACGGTCACCTATCCCATACTCTACGTCCCGGGCAGCTATCAAGGCTGGAATCCGGCAGAACCCCAAACCGTCATCGCCTCCCCGAAAGCCAACCAAATCTACGAAGGCTACCTTTGGTTTACCGCCAACACCGAATTCAAACTCCTCGGACAACCCTCGTGGGGTGAGCTTGAATGGGGCTCCGGCGGCAGCGGCAAACTCGCCCCGCGGGGAGGCAATATTACCGTCAATAATGCCACGGCAGAACTCTATAAATTAACGGCGGACCTGAACGCCCTCACCTACTCCGCCACCCCCGTGACGTGGAGCATCACAGGCACGGCAACCTCCGGCACTCCCATACAACTGAATTACGACGAAACCACCCGGCAACTTCAAATCACCACCACCCTGACCGAAGGACAATTCGTATTCCAGGAAACAGGCGCGGACAACCGGACATTAGGCGTCTACTTCGGCACCCAACTCATGGACAACGGCACCGAAATCATCATCCCCGCCTCTGGAAGATACACCGTCACGCTGAATTTAAGTCAGTATCCGTACACGTATGAAGTAAAAGAGAGTTGAAAAATAGGTCGCTGCAAATTGCAGCGACCTATCCACAGTTATTTTTTTCTTGCCGCAGATTGCAGGAACAAATTCTTTCGTATTTTTTTTCTCCCGCCATTAGCGGGAAGAAATTCTTTCGCTTGTTTTTCTTCCTGCTATTGGCGGCAAGAAATCCACAACTATTTTTGTTAAGCTGCAAACAGCGGCGTTAAATCTTAAACATTTTTTATCTCCCGCTAACGGCGGCTTAAATTTTTAACACATTTCTCCACTCCCGCAACCCTCTTCAAACTATGGCACAGCCGGACTGATTCGTACATATCCATTTCCACCCCTCACTCCTGCTTGCATACTCGCATTATAAAACTGCAATCCGGAATAATGCACCGGCTGCCCTGTGTGACTCCCGTTAACATCTACCGCATTACATCCTGTATAACCGGAGATAAATGAAGAACCACCATATCCTATAGCATCACTACTCTGACCACCTCTACCTCCATAATATCCACTTCCACCTCCTCCAGGACCTCCTGTGAATTTCGAATTATTGCCAGCGGCTCCGCCATATCCAAAAGCATAACCACCTGTTTGACTGGCACCCCCAGAAGCAGATAACGTTCCACCAGCACCTGAAGTACCTCCAGTAGTTCCGCCACCACCTCCTCCTGCCACCATAATTCGTGACCTTAAAGAAGTAGCTACATTCCAAGTTCCACCTGTCAACCGAATATCAGAAGCTCCACCTCCTCCTGCACCCGGTTCCGGCTTAGAATCACAGTTCCCATCTTTACCTCCGGCAGCTCCACCATTCCATCCTCCAGCAGCTCCACCACACTTACCATTCGAACCTGCATTATATCCTTGTCCTCCCACATAGGTATAAAACAATTGACTACTGGATAACAATATCGTTCCTTTTGTATAAGCTCCACTACCACCATATCCAGCCCAACTTCCATTTATCTTTCCTCGTCCTCCCTGTGCTCCCCAACATTCCATCACATATTCGCCCGGCTCCAACTCGATACTTCCTGTTCCAACCGTAGCAAAATCTCGGCGAACAACAATTCTCTTATTATAATCTATTCCAGGACATTTATCCGATGACACCGTCACATCCGCCCAAAAAACAGAATTTGCCGTCAAACCCGAAATCACTCCTTTATCAGCAATAGATATTCCTGCTGGAGCATTATCCAATTTCCAATGAGCCTTTGGCATCGCAGACCATGAAGTCACCGTGAAAGAAGGATAAACATTCGTATAAGTATCCAAATTAACCGTCCACGGAACAGGCGCCACGTAAACGTTCGTTATTGTCTCCGCCATACCCATGGCGCATATCCCCACACGTTTGAACTGATAGGTGACAAAAGAAGTTGTGGTATTCTCAAAATCCTTGTAAGTGAAAGACTCCCCGCTCGCATTGGATATAATGTCAAACTTCGCCTCTCCCGGTTTCTTGACATACCAATTGTATTGAAAACGCATATCGGGAAAATCCGGACAAAACGCTGCCTGCACATTGACTATACGCAATTCATTGCCGGGGCAGATCGTATCCCCTTGAATTTCCCCTCCCTCTATCTTGATGCCCGACAGATTGTACACTCCGCGAAATCCCACGGTACTGTCCCGCTGCGTAATGGTCGTGAAGTAATTCATTGCTTCTGTCCGGTCGGAAGTCCTCAGTAAGTCATCCGCACTGTTAAAGCCTCCACCACGAACTCCATATTTCGTTGCTGTCTTGTCCCATAAATTGGCATTATACACTCCCGTTCCGCAACTGCCGCCGTTCAGATTGCTATAATTCACATTCGCACATAGTTCTTTCAGATTCCCGCTCATTTCCATAACAGCCCAATAGGTCGCACCTGCCTGTGTCTGATTTGTTGCTGACGTGGCAAACAAGCCACACCGTACGGGTCCGTTGATACTGTTCGTCGTACCGCTGTTTACATTCTTCAAATAACTCAAAGCCTGTTCCCGTTCATCACCACGATAATTTAAATCACCCAATCCGTTTAAACGGTTCACTCCGTTGTTTGTATTCCAGGCGTATTCCCCTTTATCCGGGACTTGCGGATAGAAGCGTCTGCACGCTTTTTCGTATTCCAACTCACTCATCGGACGCAAACCACTCCAACTGCAATAAGCTATCATATCCTCGATGCTCATGTAGTTACAAGCCAACGTCTGACCGTCGTCCGTACTGAAAAGATCGTTAGCGGGATTCAGATTGTTACCAAACACAACAGGTGTATTTGCTTTCCGTTGCTCAATAAACACGATACCATTCCGACAACTCGGTTGGGTAATGTCCCCAAACACGTAATCCCCTCTCTTCATTGTAGCAAAGTTGTTATTGGCAACCCGCGCTTTCTGCTGCTCCAAAGTCAAGGAGTTCAAAAACTCTACATACTGCTCCTGGCTCGTTTCGTATTTCATCACGTAAAAACCAGCATACCCTTTCGGATAGGAAGCCGAAAGAGAAACATTCGGCATTCCGTTCTTGGCAGAAAGGGTCAAAGCACTTTCAGAGTCAATGACGACAGCAGCAGTGTCACCCACTGCAAAACTTTTGTAAGAAGAAGCATCCCCCAAGTAATACGCCCCGTAAGGAACATATACCATTTCAATGGCGTGAACAGCAACGTAAATACCATTCAATGCGTCACCGAAATCCGTAGAAGTTAAACCACTTCCCGTTAAAGGCCATTTCGCCTGTAGTCGTACACTCACATTTTCCTCTGAGATGCCGTTACGCATGACGTACAATCCGTTTACCTTTCCGGCATTAGCACCTACCATGTAAGCGTAACCGCC
>CAJUQA010000022.1 GCA_910588375.1 uncultured Odoribacter sp. | reverse complement strand
AAATTCCCTTACTATTATCCAACCATTTCAACGTAGCACTATTGTCACTACAAGTAGCACTTAACGTCAATTGATTGTCGCAACTTGTCAAAGGATCGGTTACTGTGATAACAGGCTTCGTCCCCAATTCTACAGTCACAGACATCGTATCACTTATACAACCCGTGCCGCCATCGGCATATACATAATAAGTACCGCCGGTAGAAACAGTCGTGGAAGACAAAATTCCCTTATTACTATCCAACCATTTCAACGTAGCGCTGTTGTCACTGCAAGTGGCACTTAACGTCAATTGATTGTCGCAACTTGTCAAAGGATCCGTTACTGTGATAACAGGCTTCGTCCCCAATTCTATGGTTACAGCCATCGTATCACTCACACAACTCGATTGTGTTCCGACAGCATATACATAATAAGTACCGCCAGTGGAAACTGTAGAGGAAGGCAATGAAGTCTTATTACTCTTCAACCATTTCAATGTGGCACTGTTGTCACTGCAAGTAGCACTTAACGTCAATTGATTGTCACAACTTGTCAACGGGTCAGTTACTGTAATAACAGGCTTCGTTCCCAATTCTACGGTCACGGACATTGTATCGCTTACACAACCCGTGCCACCATCGGCATATACATAATAAGTACCACCAGTGGAAACAGTCGTGGAAGACAAAATTCCCTTGTTGTTATCCAACCATTTCAAATTAGCACTGTTATCACTACAAGTAGCACTTAACGTAAGCAAATTGTCACAACTTGTTAAAGGATCAGTTACCGTAATAACCGGCTTCGTTCCAAGTTGAACATTTACAGCAACCGTATCACTCATACAACCCGTGCCGCCATCGGCATATACATAATAAGTACCGGAAGCAATAACTATTGCAGAAGGTAAGAGTGTCGTCCTATCATTCTTCAACCACTTTAAGGTTGCATTATTATCACTGCAAGCAGCAGTTAAGGTAAGCTGATTATCACAACTCGTCAACGGATCGGTTACCGTTACAACAGGACGACTATTTAATTCCACTGTCACGGACATCGTATCACTCATACACCCTGTTGTACCGCCATCGGCATATACATAATAAACACCTGCATCAAAAACAGTAGTAGAGGGCAATGCCGTATGATCACTGTCCACCCATTTCAATATCGTACTGTTATCGGAAGATGAAGCACTTAATGTCAAATTATTCTCACAACTCGTTAAAGGAGAAGTAACACTGACAACAGGGCGAGTACCAAATTCAAGAGTGACATCCAGCGTATCTGCACAACCACCGTCGGTGACCACCAGGTGATAAATATCCGGCCTACCTGATTGGGCAGCCACTACAGCATAAGGATTATCCGTAGAGGAATCCGTATAATCATTATTATACCATTTTGCTGTTCCTGCACTGATTGAGGTATATCTTAAAGTGCCATAGTCCGGATCACATGCCGTCTGCAATAATGCAACATCGGCTGTCGGTCTGGTTCCAAAAGTAATGCTCACCGGTATGGTATCCCCACAACTACCGGCATCAATAGCCAAATAATAATAATCAGTAGCATTTGTCTTGGTTACCGCAAAAGGATTTTCATTGGCCGCAGAGGCTACCGTATAATCCTGACGTAACCAATGGGTCGTTGCCTGAACACTCAAATTCGAATAAAACAATTCCCCCGAATTGGCATCGCAACTCGTAAACATTCCGTTCATTCCCACGTCAGCTGTAGGCTTGGTTCTGAAATAAACAGTGACGGGGAATGTGTCGGAATTGCAAAATTGACCGTTATTGCTGATATCTGCATACACCCAATAGGATTTAGCAGCCTGCCCGAACTCACTGTATACCAATGGCTGGTCTCCGGGTAAAGGCGTGACTCTATCCTCTTTGAGCCAATGCAAATTTCCTACAAACGAATTAACCCATAAATTTATCGTATCTCCGCAAGCCGTCAACTCCCGGTTTACATTAACGGAAGGTTGGGCCAAACGAGTTTCCGTCTTTAACGTATCCTGACATCCTTCATAATCTAAGGCTAAATAGAATACTTTTCCCACAGATGCCGACAATGATGTACCATTGCCTCCTACTCCGATGGGAACTTTCGTATCATACAACCACGCTGTCGTAGTTCCGGACGGATTCAAGTTCGTAAAAGAGACCGT
This sequence comes from uncultured Odoribacter sp., assembly GCA_910588375.1. GTDB lineage: Bacteria > Bacteroidota > Bacteroidia > Bacteroidales > Marinifilaceae > Culturomica. Next base: position 40,941 of record CAJUQA010000022.1, on the reverse strand, counting down.
CACGGAATTTTCACAAGCATACGTAATAGTATCCAAATCCGCCGTCGGCATATTCTTAATATGTACTGTCTGATATACTGTATCAGAAACAGCACCGGAAGTCGTATTCTTTGAATAAGCACCAATCGTATAATCTCCTGCTCCCGGCCAAGCAATAGTTACTTTTGAGCCGCTATCCACCGCAACAATTGGCAGTGAAACATCCTTTACAAACCAAATACAAGTATCCGCCCCTTTCGGCGTATTTTCAGAATTCAATGCATAATCCCAACTCCACGGAAAATCATGTCCACAAGACACCGTATCCATATCTTCCGCAAACACCGGCGGCTCAATATCCCCTCCTAAATCAACAATACCAGAACCGGTATATTTTATATTCAAAAAAGTTGAACCCGTCAATGTTATACTTTGCCCGGCAATAATTCCCTCTTGAATTGTACCTTTGACATCTCTATAAAGATCACGCCATATACCAACTTCACCACTTGCTGTTGGTTGTAATTCCCACGTTAAAGTTCCCAAAGGAAGATATGTTTCAGTATCTGGAAAAAGCATCATATAATCTGGCATGGGTGGTTCATCTAAAAAAATCACTCCATGCCACTGAGGATCTGCCTGATCCCAAAATTCATGATAAGCAGCTTCAAATTGATACTTACTATAATTCTCTTCACCTCCTGTTAACGGTGTTTTATTATCTTCAGGTAAATCTGCCCATTCCCATTTTGCCAAAAATGTTATATTACCATTTTTATCTCCACTCCCCACAAAATTTTTCCATATATCATTCGTTTCTTCTGTATTAAACCATCTAAAATAAAGAGCAACTGTATATAAAGCCGTCGTAGTTCCACGTGTATTAATTGATCCATCCTCCTTCTTTAATTTCCAATCTGTTAATCTCCGAAGCCAATATTGAACCTCATACATTTTTTTATGAGTAATATCATCTTCATAAACACGAGCCCGCATATTGACCTCTATACTATCAATACCAATTGCTGGATCAGCTTGTGCATATACATGTTTACTTTTACCTATGCTTAATAGTATAAGTAAAAAAATAATAATTCTATATTTCATAATTAATGACGCCATCCTGAATATGCCTCCTGTGCACCATTTTGTTGAGTATTAAATAACGATCTATCAGAAATAGTCACTGTTCTATTAAAATCGATATCTTCTATATAATACTCCAATAAAGAATTCATATTTTTAGTTATTTCCCCTCTATCTTTTATAGAAAGTACACCACTTCCATCCACATCACCAGGAATCATGAAAATTTTATTATCTTTTTTCCAATAATTACCTTTTTCTTGCCCGGCAACAATACATGGTGCTGTTGAAGTAAAATCTGCCAAAATTCCTCCTGAAGGTGGAATAGTTGAAGACAAATTAATTGCGACATTACTTATTATACCCAAATGATTCCGATGGGTAACAACAACATAATAGCTACTCTCCTGCAAATTTTTAAATCCAAGATAAGGATTCCCTGCCGTATCACACACAATGCCATCTGTCCGAACAAATCCCCACAAAGAATCCACAATACGATCTATTCTAAATGGTTTAGAATCTGGACCATTTTGTGTTGCTTTTACTAAACAAACTCTTATCCAATCAACAAATTTAATACCATTATTTTCTCTATCACGAATCAATTGTTTCAAACGTTCTGTTGGTATCAAACAAGTACTATCTGGAGATTTATAATGCGCTCCATAAAAATCTAACATTTTATTATAGCGAAGAATATCTTGCTCCCTCCCCATGAAAGCATACATATCATTCGTTAACCATGCTCCCCATAAATATACTTTCAAGGTCAGGTATTTCAAATCCTGGACTTCCACTTCCCGCATATAAGCACATTGTTTACCCGGCACATTTTCATACAATACCGTATCCAATCCCATGGTATCTTTCGCCGTATAAACAAACGGCAAACGACTTGAATTCCCCTTTTTGGGTGAACCTAATCCTCTTAAGGATAGCAAATTTAATGTATTATAACTCTGTGTGGGACTGAATATCGTAGAAGTAACCGAATCTATTATCACATTCCCTTTTGCTGCCACTGTTACACGCGGCAACATCTGCAAATTATCTTCTTTAATAAAGATCGTATCATATTCAAGAGCCACTGCCGCATTGTCACAATAATACGAACCTATTTTCTGAATGTAAACCTTCCCTCTTTTGGCTTTAATCGGAGCATCCCAATACCATACTTCCATACCGTCAATCATGGCCTCACTTAAAACCGACGCCATATTCATCCCCACCGTATCTTCTGTTAGAATATCTCCATTACACGGATCATTCCGATAAATCATATATATGGAATCTACATCAGCCAATTCGTCATAGGTCACCCCAAAGAAATTAAAGCGTACAGAAACCACTGAATCCTCCGGACAAATCGTTATCGTATCGATTTTATTCAATGTATATAAGCTATTCATCGGAGACACAAAACCTTTGATGCTGTCCCGAACAAACAAACGGGTCTTACAATATTTAGAGGGACGCGTCGTCAATGTCGTATCCGAAACCACACAATAAAAATAAATGGAATCAACAGAATTAGGTACCTTATCTATATATAAGGTATCCCCCGTAGCATTAAAACGATAGTCATAGGTATATCTCTTTCCTCCAGCCGTTGTCTGATCCTGTGTTGTTGCCGAAGCCAATACCGGATATGACCGGTCTCCTCCCGGAATAGAATCATACCACTCAAATATCGGCCCCACTCCCGTTGATTCGGCATGCATACCTATCGCAACAGCTCCACCTTCGCAAGCATACAATTCCTCCGGCATACAATCCACCACTAAAGAATCTGCCGGAAGTTTCAAAATATCTCCCGTCAACGTTTCTATAATCGGATTCCCGCCATAGGTCTGCAAACCGGTAGATCCTTTATCTCCCGCATCCCATTCTATACCTAATTTTACGGAATGAGGATTAGCTAACTGCCAATGCACCGTACACAATGTGTCCGGTTTTCCGACCGCTAACTTCAATCTATATTTTGCATTGGGATTTACAGGCACTCCTATTAAAGTATTACCTTGATCTTGACGGGTCAAGGCGATATGCAAACGTTCCGCCCATATCCCGATATTGGCTTGTAAAATAGCATTCGAATTCCCACCCACAGAAGCAACCGCACCAGCACTCAGACTATCATGTACATGGGTAAATAACGGATCCCCAACAAATGCTTCGAAATTAGCATGAAAATATAAGTCACAATTCCCTAATACCGTATCCGGCGCCGGAGGGGTGTTCCAATCCTCATTTATTCGCTCTACCACAATCTTAAATTCCAAATAATCCACCCCACTCAGCGAAACAACCGTCGAATCAACAATGCTCACCCGCAAAGAATCCGTCCAAGAATTCGTCGGAGAAGCATATCCGGAATGTGTTGATCCCCCCCACAAGAGAACCACCATTACAATCAATGCAAGTGATCTAAAAAAATATTTCACAACCCTCATTCTGAATACTTTTTTTGCATATACAAAATTATACCTTTTTTTGATAATGGAGATAAAATTCTCTTTCAAATTAATATACATGTTTACAATTTTTTATCCCTCTCATAGAGTTATCCGTAGTCTTAAACACATAAGTATTTAAATATCAATTTGATAAACTACAAAAAGGTTAATTTATGTGAAAAATCATTTTTAATCGCATCTCATCAATTTATAACCATTCTAAATTGAATTTTTCTATAAATATTTAAAAAAGTACACGTGGAAAATAGGCGAACGGGTATACTTCCAATAAATAAAACTTGTAATTCGCATATATTTTCACAGATTCATTTCAATATGCGAAGAGGAAGAAAATGTAAAGTAAACCTTCTGAGATTCGGATATTCAGAATTGAATTTACATTCACACAGAAATATGCCAAGGAAAACCTATCAGAAAAAAATGTAAAAAAAACACTTTTAAAAAGAGGCTCTTTTTACTTTAAAAAGGATATGTTTTTACAACAAAAACATATCCTTTTTGATGCAAAACCAATAGGGTTATTTTCCACTTTCTTCAATTGTATCTTTATATTGACATAAATAATTGATTTACAGAATATTGTATATATTTCCATTCGTTTCACCCGTTATTCCGGAGATTTATTTTAACTTTGTACTATAATTTAAACATATAAACCATGTTGCCCAAGTTTCTTATCGCAGATAATTCGCAGGAATCAACAGATTTAGTTTATGTCGTGCATACGGAAAAACCACGCTGTATCATTGAATGTGATTTGGACGGATTTTATAGTAACCAGCGCATTTATTGGATTGACGAAGAACCTTTTTCTCAGGATGACATAGACACGTTGCTGGAAGAGGCGGAAGATTTCTACGAAAGAGAATTAGACAATCAGGAAGACATTTACGATAATGAAGAGGACATTTAATTATGAGATTATGTATACGAAAGAAGATTTAAAGGAATTTAAAGACCGGGGCATCAAGCGCGAACAAATCGATCAACAGATTGAAAATTTCCGGACGGGTTTCGATTATGTAAATCTTACAGAACCTGCTACCATTGGTAACGGAATAAAAACCATTCCGGCCGATGAACAAAATTATCTCACAGATCTCTATGAAAAGGGGATAGAGAATGCGGAAGTTGTAAAAATGGTTCCGGCTTCCGGCTCCGCTACCCGAATGTTCAAATCACTTTTCACATTTTTAGAAAATTACACCGGCTCTACCGAAGATTTTCTTGACTTAGTACAGGACACGGAACCCAACAGCATGCATGACTTCTTTACCCATCTGAATGAGTTTCCTTTCTATTCCCGTCTAGAAAATATCATGTGGGAGAAAGGCAAAGATTTAGATAAATTACTGAAAAAAAGAATGTTCAAGGAAATTCTGGAATATATCCTCGGTCCGAAAGGGTTAAATTACGGAAATACTCCGAAAGGGCTTGTCGATTTCCATGTATACCGGGATTTTGTCAGAACCGCTTTTGATGAACATCTGGTAGAGGCAGCATTGTATTGCAAACGCGATAAAGAAGCCCGGTTGCATTTCACCGTGTCGGCCGAATATGTTGAGAATTTCAAAAAACGACTGAAAAAAGTGACAAAGGTTTTTGAAAAAATGTTCGATGTCAAATACGATGTCACTTTTTCCATCCAAAAACCTTCTACCGATACGGTCAGCATAAACGCACAGGGAGAACTTGTACGGGACGATGCAGGCAAAATCCTGTTCCGTCCGGGAGGACACGGGGCCTTAATCTATAATTTAAACGAAATCAAAGCCGACATTATCTTTATTAAAAATATAGATAACGTGATTCCGGACCGAAGCAAAGGCGATACCATCAAATTCAAAAAATTATTAGGGGGTACCTTACTGGAAACTCAAAGTAAAGTTTTTGAACAGCTGGACCGCTTAGACAAAAGAAATATCACTGACAGCGAACTGGATGAAATCGAAGCTTTCATCGAAGAAACCATCGGGTATAAAAAAGCGGAGGGCTTGAGTTTCGCCTCTAAAAAAGAAAGAATCAAATTTTTACAGCATATCCTGAACCGTCCGATCCGGGTTTGCGGTATGGTAAAAAATGAAGGCGAACCCGGAGGTGGGCCATTCTGGGTGAAAACGAAGGACGGAAGTTCCAGGTTGATGATTATTGAATCAGCACAAATCAACTTAAAAGACAAGGAACAGAAAAAAATCTTCGACCATTCCACCCACTTCAATCCGGTTGATATTGTTTGCGGTACCCGTAATTATAAAGGCAAACGATTCGATCTTACAGATTTTATCGACCAAAGTCAAGGGTTTATTACAAACAAATCGTATAAAGGAAAAGATATAAAAGTACAGGAATTGCCTGGATTGTGGAATGGAGCTATGGCTCAATGGATCACGGTCTTCGTCGAAGTTCCGCTGTCTACTTTCACTCCTGTAAAAACTGTATTCGATTTGAGAAGGTTTGAGCATCGGAATGTTTTTTCCAAATCTTGAATGAAGTACTTCATATAAATTAATTTGGTATATGGGGAAAAAAAGAAACTATCTGTTATTGGTCATTAAAGGATGTTGTATGGGCGCCGCAGACGTTGTCCCCGGTGTCTCGGGAGGAACTATTGCCTTTATTACCGGCATATACGAAGAACTGATTAATTCCATCAAAAATATTAACCTTAGTGCCCTTCAATTGCTTTTTCACGGGCAGTTCGGGGAATTCTGGAAGAAAATAAACGGAAATTTCCTGATTTCCGTGTTCTGCGGCATCGGCATTTCCATTTTTTCCCTTGCCAAATTAATGAATTATTTGCTCAACACCCATCCCATTGAAATCTGGTCGTTCTTTTTCGGACTGATTATCGCTTCGGCTCTGTTGGTCGCCAAGGAAATACGTAAATGGGACATTTTCACGTTTCTGGCTTTGGCAGCAGGATGCGTGTCCGCTTATACAATCACGGTATTATCCCCGGCATCCACTCCCCAAACCTGGTGGTTCATTATGCTTTCGGGAGCCATTGCCATCTGTGCCATGATTTTACCCGGAATCTCCGGCGCATTCATTTTGTTATTGCTGGGGAAATATACGTTCATCATGGCGGCTGTCAGTGAACTCCGTATCGGCGTCATTTTGCTCTTTGCCATAGGTGCCGTCATCGGAATTATCAGTTTTTCCCATTTCCTGTCGTGGTTATTAAAGAATTATCATACGCTGACCATCGCCCTATTGACCGGTTTTATGCTGGGTTCTTTAAATAAAGTATGGCCTTGGAAAGAATCTATCGAATTCTTTAAAGATACACACGGAATTCAGCAAGTCCTGATTGAAAAAAATGTTTCTCCGGCCACTTTCGAAACTTTACAAACCTGTAACGGGAAATACTTTTTTTCGGAAGAGCTACTGACTCTCTATCCCTGTGAAAACAGCCAGTCTCTAATCCAGGCAGATCCGCTCCTCGCACATGCCGTAATCATGTGCCTCACCGGTTTCTTCCTTATTTGGGGAATAGAATATGCAGCCCGGAAATTAAAAAAATAAACCGGGAAATATGGATATATACGGCATTATCGGATTTCCTTTAAGGCATTCGTTTTCCAAACGCTATTTCACCGAAAAATTCCGACAGGGAAACATTAACGCCGAATATCTGAATTTCGAACTCCGGGACATTTCGGAGGTTGCCGCCATATTATCCAAATACCAATCACTAAAAGGATTCAATGTTACGATCCCTTACAAACAGGCCATCCTTCCTTTTTTAGACGATATCAGTGAAGAAGCCCGGAAAGTGGGAGCCGTCAATTGTGTAAAAATAATCCGGCAAAATTCTCATCCCCGGGTTATCGGATATAATACCGATGTCTACGGTTTTAAAAACGCTCTCCTCCGCTTTATTCCTGGAAATATTTCAAACGCCTTGATTTTAGGAAACGGCGGAGCGGCAAAAGCAGTGCGGTATGTGCTCCGCGAGCTTAATATCCATACGCTCACCGTATCACGTACCCCCCACTCTCCAAACGAAATCAGCTATCCTGAAATTGCTTCCCTGCTTCCGGAATACCATTTGATTGTGAATACAACTCCTTTAGGTACCTGGCCGGAGGTCCAAACCTGCCCGGCATTGCCTTATTCGCTTCTGACCCCCCGGCATTATCTCTTCGACCTGGTATATAATCCGGAGAATACCTTATTTATGCAACAAGGCGCCGCTTATGGCGCCCATACCTGCAACGGACTCGACATGCTTATCTCCCAAGCCGAAAAAGGTTGGGAAATCTGGAATCATTAAAAATTTTGCTATATTCGCAAACGTTAACGGAGTTCATAATAAATACAAACCAAGATATTACGAAACCATGCAAAAGAAATTACTATTGGGTGTGGAGGCTATTGCCCAAGGAGCAATAGACAGCGGTATTTCCGGAGTTTACGCTTATCCCGGCACTCCTTCCACTGAAATCACGGAATATATTCAAGGTGCGGAAGAAGCCCGGACACGAAATATTCACCGGGAGTGGTCCGCCAATGAAAAAACAGCGATGGAAGCTGCACTCGGTATGTCTTATGCCGGGAAAAGAGCATTAGTGTGTATGAAACACGTCGGAATGAATGTCGCTGCCGATTGTTTTATGAATGCCGCCATCACGGGGGCAAACGGAGGACTGGTAGTTGTTGCGGCCGATGATCCGTCCATGCACTCCTCCCAAAACGAACAGGATTCGAGGGTGTATGGCAAATTCGCTCTTGTTCCGGTGTTGGAACCCTCCAGCCAACAAGAAGCTTACGACTTGGTACGCTATGGTTTTGCCTTATCGGAAACGGTCGGCAGTCCGGTATTGTTGCGTATTACAACACGGTTGGCCCATTCCCGCTCCGGAGTAGAAACCGCTGCTCCCTTAAATGAAAATAAATTGAAGCTTCCGGAAAATAAACGGCAGTTTGTACTTCTTCCAGCCATTGCCCGCAAAAGATACCGGTTGTTGTTGGACAAACAGGCCGATTTCAAAGAAGCATCGGCAAATTCACCGTTCAACCGCTATACCGAAGGGCCAGACAAATCACTCGGCATCATTGCCTGCGGTATCGGATATAATTATTTAATGGAAAATTATCCAGACGGCTGTCCTTATCCCATAGCCAAAATCTGTCAATATCCTCTTCCCCGAAAAATCATCAAAACCATTTTAAGCGAATGTAACCATATTCTCGTTTTGGAAGAAGGATACCCCATTATCGAGGAACTTCTGAAAGGGTATCCCGGCGACAAACGTATTTCGGGACGGTTGGACGGAAGTATTTCCCCCGACGGCGAACTATCTCCTGATATTGTCGCACAAGCATTGCACCTCCCTGTCCGAGAAGGAGCTCCCGTCCCCGAACTGGTAGCCCCAAGACCTCCCGCCCTTTGCAACGGATGCAGTCACCGGGATGTGTACAACGCTCTGAATGAAGTTATCAAAACATACGGTGCCGGACGCGTGTTTGCCGATATCGGCTGTTATACTTTAGGGGCCCTTCCTCCTTTCGAAGCTATCAATTCATGCGTAGACATGGGAGCTTCCATCACTATGGCCAAAGGGGCTTCCGATGCTGGCCTGTTTCCTGCCGTTGCCGTTATCGGTGACTCCACATTCACCCATTCCGGAATGACCGGACTTTTAGATGCCGTGAATGAAAAGTCCCCCATCACTGTCATTATCTCGGATAATGAATCCGTATCCATGACCGGCGGACAAAATTCCGCTGCATTAGGCCGCATTGAAGCCATTTGCCGGGGTATCGGAGTTGCCCCTGAGCACATCCGTGTTCTGAATCCGGTTCCGAAAAATCATGACGATCTTTGCCGAATCCTACGGGAAGAGCTGGAATATAAAGGCGTGTCGGTGATTATCCCCAGACGTATTTGCATACAAAAAGCAAGACGGGATAAAAAATGAAACATTTTCAACAATATTTAAAGACGAGAAGAAGATGAAAACAGATATGATATTAGCCGGCGTAGGCGGACAAGGCATTTTGTCCATTGCCGCCGCTTTAGGTTCCGCCGCCCTTACCAACAACCTATATATCAAACAGGCGGAAACTCACGGCATGAGCCAGAGAGGCGGAGATGTACAATCTTATCTGCGCATTTCCGACCAACCGATTTATTCGGACCTGATTGCCCTCGGAAAAGCAGACCTGATTTTATCCGTAGAACCGATGGAGGCCTTGCGTTATCTCCCCTATCTGAAACCGGACGGATATATCGTGACCAATTCCACCCCTTTCATCAATATCCCCAACTATCCGGATACAAAAGAATTAATGGACACACTGGAAGCCCTACCCCACCGGATTATTCTGGATGCCGATAGCTTAGCCAAGGAAAAGGCGGGCAATATAAGAGCCGGAAATTTTGTCATGCTGGGAGCGGCCTCTCCGTTTATTGATGTCCCGTTTGAATATCTGGAAGAAGGAATCCGTGCCATTTTTTCCCGGAAAGGCGAAGAAATCATTGATATAAATCTGAAAGCTTTGCATGCCGGACGGGAGTTTGCCCTCAATTTCAGCATAATGTGACAAAGTAAATGCTCTTTGTGTCTATTTTCGATTTTTAATGTTATCTTTACCTTGTTTTAGTGGAGTAATAAAATAAGTAAATATCAATATTAACTCAAAACTGTTGTAACTGTTATCTGTTGCGACTGTTGTAACTTAAAAATGTACACATGAAAGGACTGAAAATCGTTGTTCTTGCGAAGCAGGTTCCCGACACAAGAAATGTGGGAAAAGATGCAATGAAGGCAGACGGGACCGTAAACAGGGCAGCTTTACCTGCTATTTTTAACCCCGAAGATTTAAATGCACTGGAGCAGGCATTGAGAATCAAAGATCATAATGAAGGCTCCACCGTACATATCCTGACAATGGGACCGGGACGAGCAGCCGAAATCATACGTGAAGCCATGTTCCGGGGAGCCGACGGCGGTTACTTGTTATCCGACAGAGCATTCGCCGGTTCGGATACTCTTGCTACATCCTACGCATTATCCTGCGCTTTACGGAATTTATCCGCCGACCTGATTATCTGCGGACGTCAGGCTATCGACGGCGATACGGCACAGGTAGGTCCTCAGGTAGCGGAGAAATTAGGCTTGCCGCAAGTGACCTATGCCGAAGAAATTCTGGCTTGCAATGAAAAAGAACTTACCATCCGTAGGCGTTTGGAAAGGGGTATCGAAGTGGTTACCTGTCCGGTCCCTGCCGTAATTACGGTAAACGGCTCCGCCGCTCCCTGCCGTCCCAGGAATGCCCGGAGGGTGATGAAATACAAATATGCCCGTGCTGTTTCAGAAGTACAAAATGCCGATGAAGATTATACCAATATGCTCAACCAACGTCCGTACCTGAAAATCACGGAATGGAGTGTAAACGATATTACCTGTGAGGCGAAAGACTTGGGATTGAGCGGTTCTCCGACGAAAGTAAAAACGATTGAAAACGTCGTTTTCCAGGCGAAAGAAGCCAAAGTGCTCGAGGCCAGCGACGAAGCTATCGATGCCATGATGAAAGAGTTGATTATCAATCATACCATCGGATAAAACGGTCGGTTTACTTCATTAACTTTCAAATTATTAAATCAGATTATGAACAGCGTATTTGTATATTGCGAAATAGAAGAAGGTGTCGTTGCCGATGTAAGTCTGGAGTTGCTTACCAAAGGCCGTACCCTTGCCAGTAAGTTAGGCGTGAAATTGGAAGCTATTGCATTAGGTTCCGGTTTGAAGGATGTGGAAAAACAAGTATTCCCCTATGGAGTGGATGTGTTATGGAAAGGAGACGATACCCGTCTGGCTCCTTATACAACTCTGCCCCATACTTCCGTATTGGTCAATCTTTTCAAAGAAGAAAAACCGCAGATTGCCTTTATGGGTGCCACCAGCATCGGGCGAGACTTAGGCCCCCGGGTTTCTTCCGCCCTGCACAGCGGTTTGACAGCGGACTGTACGAGCCTGGAAATAGGAGACTATGAGGATGCCAAGACCAAACAGGTGTACAATAATCTGTTATACCAGATTCGTCCGGCATTCGGCGGTAACATCGTGGCAACCATTGTCAATCCGGAATGCCGTCCGCAAATGGCTACCGTCCGGGAAGGCGTGATGAAAAAAGAGATTTACAATCCGGCACATCAGGGCGAAGTGAAAAATATTGACGTAGACCGCTATGTGAACGCCGATATCGATTTTGTTGTAAAAGTGATTGAACGTCATATAGAGAAATCAAAAATCAATCTTAAGACCGCTCCCATTATTGTTGCCGGCGGATATGGCGTCGGCTCCAAGGAGAATTTCAATCTGTTGTACGAACTGGCAGAAGTGTTGGGCGGAGAAGTAGGAGCTTCCCGTGCAGCCGTGGATGCCGGATTCTGCGAACATGAACGGCAAATCGGACAAACAGGAACTACCGTCCGCCCCAAGTTATATATCGCCTGCGGTATCTCCGGCCAGATTCAGCATACGGCCGGTATGGAAGAGTCGGCTATGGTCATTGCCATCAATACCGATAGCAATGCCCCCATCAATAAATTCGCCGATTATGTAATTACCGGAGATTTGAATGTGGTCATTCCGAAAATGATTCAATATTATAAGAAAAACAGTAAATAATTGATATATGGCTAATTTTTACACAGATAATGAAGATATAAAATTTCATCTCGGTCATCCGTTGATGAAAAAGATTGTGGATCTGAAAGAACGCAATTACACTCAGGCCCAGCAGTATGAATCAGCTCCCAAGGATTTTGAAGATGCCCTTGACAATTACGACAAAGTATTGGAAATCGTGGGCGAAATCTGCGGGGATGTCGTTGCAGTGAATGCCGAATCCGTAGACAACGAAGGTCCTCACGTAGTGGACGGACACGTAAAATATGCAGCCGGTACGCAACAGAACATCGATGTCATTAATCAAGCCGGACTGAACGGTATTTCTTTGCCCCGGGAATACAATGGCTTAAATTTCCCGATTGTACCTTTTATTATGGCTGCAGAGCTGGTTGCCCGTGCCGATGCCGGATTACAGAATATCTGGGGCTTACAGGACTGTGCCGAAACCATCAATGAATTTGCCAGCGCAGAGCAGAAAGCCAAATATCTTCCCCGGGTGTCCGCAGGAGAAACCTGTGCCATGGACCTTACGGAACCGGATGCCGGTTCGGATTTACAGGCCGTACAATTGAAAGCCACCTATAACGAAAAAGACAATACATGGTATCTCAATGGAGTGAAACGGTTCATTACCAACGGTGACGGACATATCTCTTTGGTATTGGCCCGTTCGGAAGAAGGCACAAACGATGGCCGCGGTCTTTCCATGTTCATTTATGACCGGAACAGCAACGCCGTAACCGTGCGCCGCATTGAGAACAAATTAGGTATCAAAGGCTCTCCTACCTGCGAATTGGTGTTCAAGAATGCGCCGGCAGAACTGGTAGGCGAACGCAAGATGGGCTTGATTAAATATGTGATGGCGCTGATGAATGCCGCCCGTTTGGGTATCGGCGCACAATCCACCGGTATTGCCGAAGCCGCTTATCGGGAAGGTTTGAAATATGCCCAGGAAAGAAAGCAATTCGGCAAAGCCATTATCGAATTTCCGGCTATTTACGAAATGCTTTCCAATATGGAAGCCAAGCTGCACGGTATCCGCTCCGTACTCTATGAAACCGCCCGTTTTGTGGATGTGTACAAAACCTACTACCATATTTCCAAGGAGAGAGCATTGGACAAAGACGAACGGAACGAGATGAAAGAATATCAGAAGTTAGCTGATATCTACACTCCTCTGCAAAAGCTGTTCGCCAGCGAATATGCCAACGAAATCTCTTACGACGCGTTACAGATTCATGGCGGTTCCGGTTTTATGAAAGATTATCCCATCCAGCGTTATGTACGGGATGCCCGTATTACGAACATTTATGAAGGGACGTCACAGTTGCAGGTCGTTGCCGCTATCCGCGGTGTAACCACCGGGCAATATCTGAAACACATCCGGGAAGTGTACGAGAAGGCTGAAATCGCACCGGAACAGGAGTATCTGAAAAATACGCTGAAAGAAATGGCGGATACTTTAGAAAGAGTGACCGCGAGCGTGAATGCTGTCGGTAATCCGGAGTATACGGACTTTCATGCCCGCCGGTTGGTGGAGATTGCCGGTTACACCGTCATCGGACATCTGTTGTTGCAGGATGCCCAGCGTGCCGACCGCTTCCTGAAATCAGCGGAGATATTTATCAAATACGGACAAGCGAAGGTTTGCGCCCACGCTTCGTTTATTGATAATTTCAATCCCGACCAGTTGGGAATGTATAAAAAATAAACAGAAACGCCCTCCGGGGCGTTTTTTTATTTCTTTCTCCCCTATCATTCGAACTATTTCCCAAATATTAATTATTTCTTAAAAACTTTCCTTCCTCTGTCCGATGAGAAAAAAGAGTTATATTTACATCCAATTATATCATTTATTAATCCCAAGAACAATGAGTATTTTAAAAAGTACAATCACCCTGGCCCTGCTTCTGACAGTCTCAGGAGTATGGGCACAAGGCAACGCTTTATGGATGCGTTATCCGGCAATTTCCCCGGATGGAAAGACCATTGCTTTCAATTACAAAGGTGACATCTACACTGTCAGCAGTGAAGGCGGACGTGCCACCCAACTAACGACTCATCCTGCTTATGACGGCCAGGCCGTGTGGTCACCCGACAGCAAAAAGATCGCTTTCGCTTCCGACCGAGAAGGAGGGATGGATGTATATATTGTCGATGCAACGGGAGGCACTCCGAAACGTCTGACCTGGAATTCAACTTCCGAAGTCCCCATCACTTTTACTCCGGATGGCAAGAAAGTACTTTATCAAGCTTACCTATTGCCTGATGCAGGTTATACGCAATTTCCTTCCAGTTCTCAAGTATATGCCGTGGATCTGAATGGAGGAAGGCCGGAACAGTTTCTTACTTTCGATGCCTATAATATCCAATTCAACAAAAAAGGGGACAAAATCATCTATCATGATAAAAAAGGATATGAAGATGAATGGAGAAAACACCACAAATCTTCCATCACCCGGGATGTGTGGATGTATGACTTGAAAACGGGAAAATTCACTAACCTCACTCAACAGGAAGTGGAAGACCGCAATCCCGTGTTTGCTGAAAACGAAGAAAATATCTATTTCCTGAGCGAACGTTTCGGTGATTTCAATATCTGCAAAATGCCGGTGAACAATCCGAAAGCCGCCAAACAAATTACCAAACACAGCAAACATCCCGTTCGTTTCCTCACCAAAGCCAATAACGGGACGTTATGTTATTTCTTTAACGGAGAAATTTACACGCTGAAAGAAGGAGAACAACCTAAGAAGCTGAATGTAAGTATTGTCGGAGACCAGATAGAACAACAGGTAACTCCCACTAACATGGGCAGCGGTGCCAGAGAAATAGCCCTCTCTCCCAATGGCAAGGAAATTGCCTTTATTGTACGCGGAGATGTTTTTGTTACGTCCGTAGAATATAATACGACCAAACGTATCACTAACACTGCCAGTCAGGAACGTTCCGTCAGCTTCTCTCCGGACGGACGGACATTGGTATATGCCGGGGAACGGGACGGCAATTGGAACATTTATACGGCGACCTTAGCCGACAGCACCGACAAATTGTTTACTTATGCCAAAGAGATTAAGGAAGAACAATTGACCAAAAGTGAAAATGCACAATTCGAACCTCAATTTTCCCCGGACGGCAAAGAAGTGGCTTTCCTCGAAAACCGGACCGAAATCAAAGTCATTAATTTGAAGAGCAAAAAGGTACGCACCGTTTTACCCGGAAAATACAATTATTCATATGCAGACGGCGACCAATGGTATCAGTGGTCACCTGACGGGAAATGGATCTTAGCCAAATATTTTGAAAAAGGCGGATGGCAAAACACGGATGTCGCTTTAGTGAAAGCGGACGGCAGCCAGGAAATCCATAACCTAACGAACAGCGGTTACAGCGACGCCGCTCCGAAATGGATGATGGACGGCAAAGCCATTATCTGGCATTCCGACCGGGCCGGATACCGCAGTCATGGAAGCTGGGGTGCCCACTATGATGTATATGCTATGTTCCTTGATCCGGAAGCCTGGGATGAATTCAAAATGAATAAAGAGGAATCTGCTTTAGCCAAGGAATTGAAAAAAGAGACTCCGGCTAAAGAAGAGAAAAAAGACAACAAGAAGAAAGAGGAGAAGAAAAAAGAAGAGACCAATAAACTTCCGGAACTTACCATCGATTTCACCAATCTGGAAGACCGCATTGCCCGTTTGACAATCAACTCCTCCAATTTAGGTGATGCCGTTCTTACCAAAGACGGAAACAAACTGTACTACCTTGCCAGCTTTGAAGGAGGGTATGACCTGTGGGTTCGCGATTTCAAAGAAGGAAGCACCCGCATCCTGTCAAAACTGAACAAATGGGGCGGCGCGCTGGAAATGGACAAGGAAGGTAAAAACCTGTTTCTGCTTGCCGGCGGACAAATTTCCAAAATCGACATTAATAGCGGCAAAGTAACTCCGGTTACATACACAGCAGAAATGGAACTGAAAAAGCCACAGGAAAGAGAATATATTTTCGACCATGCCTGGCAACAGGTGGTTGACAAGTTCTACGATCCTGCCATTCATAACGTGGACTGGAACTTCTATAAGAAAGAATACAAACGCTTCCTGCCCCACATCAACAACAATCATGATTTCGCAGAAGCTTTGGGGGAATTATTAGGAGAATTAAATGCTTCCCACACAGGAGCCCGTTATTACGGTTACAACCGTGCTCCGCAAACGGCAGCCTTAGGCGCTTTCTATGATCCGGAGTATAAAGGCGACGGTTTAAAAATTAAAGAAGTCATTGAAAAAGGTCCCCTGAACAATGCCAAGACCAAAATCAAAGCCGGAGTCATTATCGAAAAAATCAACAACCAGCCTGTTAAAGCCGGAGAAGATTATTTCGGATTATTAAATAATCAAAGCGGGAAACGGGTTTATCTAAGCCTGTATAATCCCACGACCAAAGAACGCTGGTCCGAATATGTGAAGGCTATTTCACAGGGTTCACAAAACAACCTGCTTTATGACAGATGGGTGAAACAACGCAAAGAATTGGTAGAAAAACTGTCGGACGGCAAAATCGGCTATGTACATATCAAAGGTATGAACAGTCAGAGCTTCCGGGAAATCTATTCTGAAATTTTCGGCCGTTACCGCAACAAAGAAGCCATCATTTTAGATACCCGTTTCAATGGCGGCGGCTGGTTGCATGAAGACCTTGTCAATATGTTGAGCGGCAAGAAGTTTGCAGAATTCCTTCCCCGTGGACAATATATCGGCCAAGATCCTTTTGCCCAATGGACCAAACCTTCTGCAGTCATTATGAGTGAAGGGAACTACAGCAACGCCCACGGTTTCCCTTGGGTGTACAAGGAACTCGGTATCGGTAAATTGGTCGGTATGCCTGTTCCGGGAACAATGACCGCCGTATGGTGGGAAACCCAACAGGACCCGACATTGGTATTCGGTATTCCGGAAGTAGGTATGAAAGACAACCAGGGACGCTATCTGGAAAACCTGCAATTGGAACCGGATATCAAGGTAAACAACGATCCGGCCTCAGCCATCCAGGGACGTGACTTACAATTGGAAGCCACCGTCAAGAGCTTGTTGGAAGACCTTCAGAAATAAGGCGCCGAATTGATTTTTTTAATACACTCCGAAAGCATTTTCAACTTTTGGAGTGTATTTTTTTATACCGGAATCGGATTAAAGCCGTATCTTTGTACCCGAAATATAAATCCGCAACTCCATGAATATCCCGTTCAAAACGACCGGACTGATTTTTTTAATATTTGTCGGGCTATGTTCCTGCCGCACACCACAAACAAAAAAGCCCATCGTGAGCGTCAGCATACTCCCGCAAAAATACTTTACCGAACGTATCGCCAAAGATTTTGCAGAAGTCAACGTCATGATCCCCCCCGGAATGAATCCGGCCACTTGCGATCTCAATAGCGGACAATTGAAAAAATTATATGACAGTGATATTTGCTTTGCCGTCGGTTATTTACCCTTTGAAACGACCCACCTATATCCCGTATTAAAAAACAAACCGGAAATTCTGTTAATCAGCCATTCGGAGGGGGTGGAACTCATAGAAGGAAGCTGTGGACATTCACATGCCCATTCCCACAAAAGCGTGGATCCCCATATCTGGCTGTCACCTGCGTATGCCAAACATATCAGTCGGCAAATTTTAGAAACCCTGTCCCAAAAATATCCTGACAAAGAGGAGTTTTTTAGAGCAAATTACAGAGAATTAGAGAAAGACATTGACACTTTTGCACAAGAAGCGGAAAAAATCCTGGCGGCGAAGAAAAACAAATCTTTCCTCATTTATCACCCTGCATTGACTTATTTCGCCCATGACTATGGAATGGAACAAATTTCCATTGAAGACGAAGGCAAGGAGCCGAATCCCACTCACTTAAAAAACCTGATAGACAAAGCCCGGGAAAAAGAGATTTCCATTGTATTCATCCAAAAACAGTTCGACATACAGAATGCAGAAGCAATTGCCCGCTCCACCAATAGCAAGATCGTACCTATCGATCCTCTGAATGAGAACTGGCTGGAAGAAATGAATCATTTACTCCAGGTATTCAAAGAAAACTTATCAGAATAACCGACAAGAAAGGAAGGTATGGATACGATTTTAGAGCTAAAGCATGTCACTGCCGGTTATGAAGGACATCCCGTATTGGAAGATGTCAATCTGCAAGTCAACGAAAAAGATTTTATCGGGGTCATCGGTCCCAACGGAGGAGGCAAAACTACGTTGTTGAAAATTATTTTAGGCTTGCTGAAACCGGAAAAGGGGGAGGTTGTTTATTACCGTTCCAAACATAATCTTTTCGGTTATCTCCCGCAAAACAACCGCTTTGACCGGAATTTTCCCATCAATGTCACTGAAGTTGTCCTTTCCGGTCTATTATCTGAAAAGGGATTGACCGGACGTTATACACGGGAAGACCGGAAGAAAGCAAAAATGTTGTTGGAAAAATACGGAATGGGGCATCACCTGAATACCCCCATCGGAGAATTATCGGGCGGACAGATGCAACGGGTTTTTCTCTGCCGTGCAATTGTTTCCTCTCCCCAACTGTTGATTCTGGATGAACCAACCACATATGTTGATTGTGATTTTGAACAAGAACTATACAATATCCTCCGGGAATTGAATCAAACGTTAAGTATCATCATGGTTTCACACGATTTGGGAACGATTTGTTCGTATGTCAAAACCATTGCATGTGTAAATCGGGGATTGCATTACCATCATTCAAACCTCATTTCCCCGGAACAATTAAAATCCTACCATTGTCCTATCGAACTGATTTCGCACGGACAGATTCCTCACCGGGTACTAACCAATCATGAGTAATATGTTGGAATTATTACAATACGATTTTTTCCAGAACGCTTTTATAAGCACGTTAGTTATCGGTATCAGCTGCGGACTCGTCGGAACGTATATCGTAGCCAAACGCATGGTGTTTATCAGCGGAGGTATCACGCACGCTTCATTCGGTGGTTTGGGAATTTCTTATTTCCTCGGATTTTCTCCCATGACAGGAGCCACCCTTTTTGCCGTCGCTTCGGCTTTAGGAATCCTCTGGTTGTCGGAAAACAAAAAAATAAGGGAAGATTCGCTTATCGGTATCTTTTGGTCCGCAGGCATGGCTATCGGTATTCTGTTTATTTATCTTTCACCGGGATATGCTCCCAATCTAATGTCCTATCTGTTTGGTAACATTCTAACGGTCACCCACGAACAAATTCTTTTATCAGGACTGCTCTGTCTGGGTATTCTACTGTTTTTCATTTTCTTTTACCGCCCGCTTTTTTATATCGCTTTCGACAAAGAATACAGCCACACCCACCATCTTCCGATTCACCGCATCGACATCAGCATTTCAGTGATTATCGCCTTATGTGTAGTGTTTTGTATGAAACTAGCCGGAATTATCCTGGTAATTTCCTATTTAACGATTCCTCAGGCTATCGCCGGTCTGTTTTATAAAAATTTCAAACAACTGCTTATCGCTTCCGCTATCATCAGCAGTGCCGGTTCCCTAATCGGACTTTTCATTTCGGCACTTCTGAATCTTCCTTCCGGAGCCAGTATTGTTGTCTGTTTCCTGTTTTTCTTTATTATCGCCCGCATCGGGAAAAAAATATTTCGATAAACTGCTATTCTGTCTCATAAGTATCGCTAAGAAAAAATCGGATTTAAATATGAGTTGGATATACATTGGTCGCAAGAAGTATCTAACGGGACCTTTGTGTATTTAAAAGATTTTCAATATTTTTGTATAAAAGCAGAAATATGCAAACAATATTCAAAACAACAGAGATATGAGTTTCGATTTAATTGTCATCGGGAGCGGTCCCGGAGGATATGTTGCCGCCATCAGAGCAGCACAATTAGGTTTACAGGTAGCCGTCGTTGAAAAAGGAGAATTAGGGGGAATATGCCTTAATTGGGGATGCATTCCGACCAAATCCCTGTTAAAATCAGCCCAGGTGCTCGACTACGCCCGGCACGCCGAAGCTTACGGTGTGACAATAGCTCAAGCGGAACCCGATTTTCCCGCAATTATTGCCCGCAGCCGGGGTGTTGCCGATAAAATGAGTAAAGGCATTCAATATCTGTTCAAAAAGAATAACATCACCGTCCTTTCCGGTCAAGGCCGGCTGCTCCCAGATAAAAAAGTCCGTGTGGAACATCCTGAAGGTACAAGCGATGTTTATGAAGCTCGGCATATCATTCTGGCGACCGGAGCCCGTTCCCGTGAACTACCTGCCATCCCTCAGGATGGCAAAAGGATTATCGGCTACCGACAAGCCCTGACATTAGACCACAAACCTGCATCGATGTTAGTGGTAGGTTCCGGAGCAATCGGCTCGGAACTGGCATGGTTCTATAACTCCATGGGAACCAAAGTCACATTGGTGGAATTTATGCCCAATATCCTACCGGTGGAAGATGAAGAGGTTTCGAAACAAGTGGCACGTTCTTTCAAAAAGGCAGGTATTGATGTGATGGTAAAATCCTCGGTAGAAAGCGTGGATACCTCCGGCGAATTACTGAAAGTCAGTATACGCAATAAAAAAGACGAAATTGAAATTCATGAAGCTGAAATTGTACTCTCGGCAGCCGGCATCACTCCAAACATAGAAAATCTGGGACTGGAAGAAGTGGGCGTGGAATTAGAAAAAGGCAAAATCAAAGTGGATGATTTTTACCGTACCAACATTGAAGGCGTCTACGCCATCGGAGACATTGTGCACGGCCCAGCTCTTGCCCATGTGGCTTCAGTTGAAGCTCTTTGTTGTGTAGAGAAAATAGCCGGTTTGCAACCTGCCCCCATTGATTACGGCAATATTCCCGGATGTACCTATACATCACCGGAAGTAGCTTCCGTCGGCCTGACTGAAGCCAAAGCCCAAGAAGCCGGCTATGAGATGAAAATCGGCAAATTTCCGTTTACAGCTTCCGGTAAAGCCAGTGCCGCCGGAGCAAATGAGGGGTTTGTAAAATTGATTTTCAATGCAGCCGACAATACGCTGTTGGGTGCCCATTTGGTTGGCGCCAATGTTACTGAAATGATTGCCGAGTTAGTCGTTGCCCGAAAAGAGAAAATAACCGGACACAACCTGATTACAACCATACACCCGCATCCGACCATGAGCGAAGCTGTCATGGAAGCCGCGGCTGCAGCTTACGGGGAGGCTGTTCATTTATAATGTTTATAAACCATTCTATATATCTACAAGATGAAAAGAAAAATTTTTACCGCTTTATTCACCATGCTCGGCGCAGGTGTGTTTGCGCAAAGCATCACAGGAAAAGATTTGCAGGAGATTCAATCCAGTTTTAAGAAAGACGCTCCAACCCGGGCAATACAGAATATCCTGACCAATGACAAAAATATCCGGGATAATGCGCTGAACCGCGAAATGCAGGGGAAAGTAGACCATTATTTCAAATACCGGGTGGATGTAAAAGGCATTACCAACCAGTTGAGTTCAGGACGTTGCTGGATGTTTACCTCCATGAACGTATTGCGTCCCGGCATCATGAAAAAATACAACCTGAACGCTTTCGATTTTTCCCACAATTTCACCTATTTCTGGGATATTTTCGAAAAATCCAATCTGTTCCTGGAAAATATCATCGCCACAAGTAAAAAGGATATTATGGACCGGGAAGTGTGTGAATATTTTAAAGCCCCTGTCAATGACGGCGGTGTATGGAACCTATATTACAATGTGGCACAGAAATACGGCGTCGTTCCTCAGGAAGTGATGCCCGAAACGGCACATTCCAACAATACCTCCCAAATGACTGCGCTGGTCAATGAGAAACTGAGAGCCGGAGGTTATTCACTTCGTGAAATGGCTGCAGCAGGAAAAAGCAACAAAGAGTTGCAGAATGCCAAGAAAGAAATTCTGAAAGAAGTATACCGCATTTTGGCTCTTTGCCTCGGAGAACCGCCTCATGAATTTACCTGGCGTTTCAAAGACAAAGACGGAAACATTAAAGAACTGGCCAACTATACACCCAAACAATTCTATAACGAGATCACACCGGCCGATTATAGTCCTGAAAACTACATCATGATCATGAATGACCCTACGCGGGAGTATTACAAAGTGTATGAAATCCAGAATTACCGGAATTCTCAGGAAGGTATCAACTGGATATATCTGAACTTGCCGAACGATGTCATCAAGAAAGCCGCCCTTGCTTCCATAAAAAACAATGAAGCGATGTATGCCTCTTGTGACGTCGGCAAACAATTCCAACGCGAAACAGGTATTCTGGATCCTGAAATGTATGATTATGAATCGCTTTTAGGCGTGAAACTCAAAATGGACAAAAAAGCCCGGATACTGACCCGGCAAAGCGGTTCTTCACACGCTATGACTTTGATTGGCTGTGATACCGACGAACAGGACCAACCGCTGAAATGGGAATTTGAAAACAGTTGGGGAAGTAATAACGGGCACAACGGTTATCTGACTTTCACCGATAAATGGTTTGATGAATATATGTTCCGGATAGTCATTCACCAAAAATATTTGGACGAAAAGTCTAAAGCAAGTTTGAAAACCAAACCGATACAATTGCCCGTATGGGATTATATGTACTAAAAGTACAAAAAAACCGGAAATAAAATTATTTCCGGTTTTTATTTCCCTATAAATTTCTACGGCTTTATAAGCAACACCGTTGCATAAGCGGATACCCCTTCTTCCCTGCCTTCAAATCCTAACCGCTCTGTTGTTGTCGCTTTCACTGAGATGTCTTCAACATCAATTCCGATAATAGAAGCAAGACAAGCACGCATTGTTTCTATATACCCTTTCAATTTCGGCTGCTGCATGCAAATAATACTATCCACATTGCTGACCGTAAATCCCTGAGCCCGAATTAACCCGATAGTTTTTTCCAACAATATCTTACTGTCAATCCCTTTAAAAACATCAGAAGTATCCGGGAAATGATAACCAATATCCCGCAATCCCGCAGCTCCCAGCAAAGCATCACAAATCGCATGGATTAACACATCCCCGTCGGAATGGGCAACACATCCCTTAACGTGCTCTACTTTTATTCCTCCGAGCCACAACTCCAAGCCTTCTTCCAAACGATGCACATCAAATCCGATTCCTGTCTTTATTTTCATGTCCTTCTGATTTTTTCCGCTTTATTTTCCTTGTCCGGAATTTTAGCCTTTGAGTTCACAAGATTAACAAAAAAATCGTTAAAACCCCGCTGTACAAAGCATTTCTTCAAAAAAATATAGTGTTTTTATTTTTATCAATACATTTTTACCTATATTTGTGACGATTATAGGTGTTAGTTTTTAAATTAAGATACAGCTAAAATTCACTCAAGATGAGAAAACACAGTGTTTTAATGCTTAGCTTATGTACCCTTCTGCTACTTTCTGCCACTTCCTGTCAGAAAGTAAAAAGTATTTTCGGAGGCGGAAAGAAATCCTCAACAACGGGATGGGCATATAACAATGCAAAAAACGGAGGTTTCGAATACAAGAAAGTAAAAGGACAAAAAACAGGCCCCGGCTTGATTTATATTCCCGGCGGTACCTTTACCATGGGACGTACCCAGGAAGATGTTATGGGAGAATGGAACAACAGTCCCAGACGTGTCACCATCGCTTCTTTTTATATGGATGAACATGAAGTCAGAAACATTGACTGGCTGGAATATTTGAGTTGGCTACAACGGGTTTTTGTAAGTTATCCGGAAGAATACCGGAAAGCGTTGCCCGATACCTTGGTATGGAGAGAGCAATTGGCCTACAACGAGCCGATGGTCACCAATTATCTGCGTTTCCCCTCCTATGCGGAATATCCGGTAGTAGGTGTAAGTTGGGAACAAGCAACGGAATACTGCATCTGGCGTACGGATCGCGTAAATGAACAATTGTTGGTAGAAAAAAATGTATTGGCTCATGATCCGGAAAATCAAAAAGATGAAAACAACTTCAATACCGATGCATACTTAGCAAGCCAATATACGGGTACGGTCAAAAAGAATTATAAAGGCGTCGGCAAAGAAAGAAGACCTGTGAAATGGGAAGATGGTGTTTTGTTACCTTCCTACCGTCTGCCGACAGAAGCGGAATGGGAATATGCCGCCCTCGGTCTGATCGGAAATACCAAAGACGAAAGGATTTCCAATGCCCGTATTTATCCGTGGGACGGTTCTTGGGTAAGATATGCAGGCAAGAAACACAGAGGACAAATGATGGCGAACTTTGCCAGAGGTCAAGGCGACTACATGGGTGTTGCAGAAAAAGGGAAAACCACTCGGTCCAATGACGGTTTTGATTATACAGCCCCGGTAAAATCTTTCTGGCCGAATGATTTCGGATTATATGACATGGCAGGAAATGTCAATGAGTGGGTAGCTGATGTCTACCGTCCGTTATCTTTCCAGGATATGGCAGAATTCAACCCTTATCGTGGTAACGTATTCAAAACACATGTCACCGATGAAGACGGAAATATCGCTCAAAAAGACAGTCTCGGACGCATGCGCTACCGTCTGCAGACCGATGCAGAATTAGCCAATCGCGAAAATTATAGAACAGCCGATAACCGGAATTACAACGACGGTGATGTGAAGTCCAGAATATTGTCAGACATCGACTGGAAAACCAAAGATAGTAAAGGTACGAAAGATATGTATTACGTATCAGAGGAAGAAACGACCTCGTTGATTGACGATGAAGCCCGCGTATATAAAGGAGGTTCGTGGAGAGACCGAGCTTATTGGCTTGTCCCCGGAACACGCCGCTATCTGAATCAGAAAAAAGCAACCAACGACATCGGCTTCCGCTGTGCCATGAGCCAGATCGGAGGGAAAAAAGTGAAGAAATAACATCACAAAAGATGAAATAAAAAGGTTGTGTGAATTACACAACCTTTTTTAATGAATTAATTCTACAGATTTTTTAATCCGGTTTTATGCAAAATCTTGAAAATCTATACCACCAATATATCCAAGGACATCGGATAACAACCGATTCTCGGACGATCCATGAAGGAGATGTTTTTATTGCCCTGAAAGGAGAAAACTTTAACGGAAATAACTTTGTCTTACAAGCGATTGAGGCCGGAGCTTCCATTTCTGTTACCGATGATGAAACCTACCGGAATCATCCGAAATGCGTATGGGTACCGGATACTCTCCGCTTTCTCCAGGATATTGCCGCTTATCACCGCCACCGCCTGGGCATCCCGATATTAGGAATCACTGGTACAAATGGCAAAACGACAACAAAAGAACTTTGCAATGCCGTATTGTCCATGAAATATAAAACATTCGCCACTCAAGGCAATTTCAACAATCATATCGGGGTACCGCTTACTCTGCTCAGCATGGACGAAAGCACTCAATTCGGTATTGTTGAAATGGGAGCTAATCATCCAGGAGAAATCAAAGCCCTATGTGAGATTGCCGACCCCGACTACGGAATAATCACCAATATCGGAGAGGCTCATCTGGAAGGATTTGGGTCGTATGAAAACATCATTGCAACCAAAAAACAATTATATGACCATATCCGGGCTAAAAACGGCAAATTGTTTGTCAATGCCGAAGATTCCCTCTTAATGGAATTGTCTGAAGAAATAGAAAAAAGCACATATGGAAAAAACGGGAGCACATTGAAAGGCGAAATCAAACAATCCATTCCTTTCCTTGTATATGCACTCAGGACATTAAAAGGCGACCTGTATATCTGTACTCACCTTATCGGAGGATATAATTTTGAAAATGCGATGGCTGCTTCCTGTCTTGGATTTGAAATGGGAATTTCTCCATTGGAGATTCAAAAAGCCATTGAATCCTATCAGCCGTCAAACCTTCGTTCCCAATTAATAAAAACGTCCCAGAATACTATTATCTTAGATGCTTATAACGCCAATCCCAGCAGTATGAAAGCTGCCCTAAACAATTTCAAAGAGTTCCGTGCAGATAATAAAATGCTTATCCTGGGAGAAATGCGGGAATTGGGAGAAAACAGTGTACAAGCTCATGAAGAAATATTCAATCTGACCCAAAACGGGAATTTCACCCAAATTATTCTGGTAGGCGACAACTTTGAACATTACAGGAATAGTAGTAACTTTATCCGACATTTCAGTACGACAGACGAACTGATTATCTGGCTGAAAGAAGAAAAAATCGAAGAAGCCTGCATTTTAGTCAAAGGCTCCAGAGGCAATAAACTGGAACGAATTGTTGAATACTTATAATCACAACACGTGAACGACAGATTAGTTATCATCCCGACCTATAACGAAAAAGAAAATATCGAAAATATCATCCGGTATGTCTTCACACTGCAACCGGCATTCGATATTGTTATCATTGAAGACAACTCTCCTGACGGTACCGCCGGGATTGTACAAAAATTACAGGAAGAATTCCCTGGTCTGCACATGATCCAACGGAAAGGGAAATTAGGATTAGGTACCGCCTATATCGCCGGCTTCGAGTGGGGATTAGCCCGGAATTACAATTATATTTTTGAAATGGATGCCGATTTCTCCCACAATCCGGATGATTTGGTACGTCTGTATGAGGCTTGCCGCGAAGGAGCCGATATGGCCATAGGGTCACGTTATGTCACCGGTGTAAACGTAGTAAACTGGCCCATGGGAAGAGTGCTCATGTCATATTTTGCCTCCAAATATGTCAGAATAGTTACAGGCATGAAAATACATGACGCCACTGCCGGATTCGTCTGCTACACCCGAAAAGTACTGGAGAGTATCGACTTCAAAAAAATCCGTTTCAAAGGCTATGCGTTCCAAATCGAGATGAAATTTACGGCTTGGACTTCCGGATTTAAACTGAAAGAAGTTCCTATTATCTTTACCGACCGTACATTAGGAACCTCCAAAATGAGCGGGGGTATTTTCACCGAGGCGTTTTTAGGAGTATTCATGATGAAAATCAGAAGTCTTTTCAAGAGAAAGAGAAAAAACTAATCACAACGTCCGGCTTATGAAAAAGATTATAAAAAACGGTACCCTCGTTAATGAAAACAGAATATATCGAGCCCATATTATAATTGAAGACCAATTGATCTCCGACATCATTCCCGGGGAATTAAACGAAACGAATTTTCCGGATGCCGAGATTATAGATGCAGAGGGTCAATTTGTGATTCCCGGAGTGATAGATGACCAAGTGCATTTCAGGGAACCGGGACTTACCCACAAAGGCGATATCGCAGAAGGCAGCCGGGCGGCGGCAGCCGGAGGGGTAACATCTTTCATGGATATGCCCAATGTAGTTCCCCCCACCACAACGTTGAGTCTGTTGAAAACGAAGCAGGAAATTGCCAGTAAAAATGCCTGCATAAACTATTCTTTTTATCTGGGAGCAACCTCCGACAATCTGAATGAGGTCAGACAAGCCGATCCCTACACAACGTGTGGAATTAAAGTATTTATGGGGTCTTCCACCGGTAATATGTTAGTGGATCGTATTGAGGCATTGGAGAAGATATTTGCAGAATCCCCCCTGCTGATTGCCACACATTGTGAAGATACTCCTACTATCAATCGGAATCTGGCGTTTTATAAAGAAAAATACGGAGACAACATTCCTCCCTGCTGCCATCCGTTGATCAGAAGCCGGGAAGCCTGTTTCAAAAGCTCTTCATTAGCCTTTGAGTTGGCGTCCAAACATAATACCCGGCTACATATATTGCATCTGAGTACCCGGGATGAACTGTCCCTGCTTGAAAAAGCAAGGGTAACCGGAAAAAACATCACCGGCGAGGTATGTGTACACCATTTGTGGTTCAATGATTCTGCCTATAAAGAGAAAGGAAATTTCATCAAATGGAATCCGGCCATTAAAACGGAAGATGACCGGAAGGCTCTTATCCAAGCCGTCAATACAGGACTTATCAGCGTTATTGCAACCGACCATGCTCCTCATAGCATGGAGGAAAAAAGCGGAGGTTACCTGAAAGCAGCCAGCGGAGGCCCCATGATACAACATTCATTACCTGTCATGCTGGAATTAATGGAAAAAGGTGAAACTACACTTGAAAATATCGTCAATCGCATGTGTCACACCCCGGCAGACCTATACAAAATTGAGAAAAGAGGTTATTTGCGCAAAGGATACAAAGCCGATATCTGCCTTTTCAAAAAAGAAAAATGGACGGTAGAAAAAGAAAATATCCTGTATAAATGCGGCTGGTCACCTCTCGAAGGAACATCCCTGTCCTACAAAATCCAAACAACATTGGTAAATGGTGCTGTTGTCTATCACAACGGTCAATTCAATAATTCCGTAAAAGGAGAACTACTTCGTTTCAATCCTTAAAATATATCAAGTCTTTTTATATCAATTGCACAAAACAGGAAAAGACAAGCAGTAGAAAAAAAAGATCATTTATCCACCCGATCCGTTGCAAAATAAAATATTGTGCGTACAAATAAGCAAGCGGCCAACTTAACGCGTAGATAAAATTCATTTGTATGCCGGGTATCAAAAATACAGTTAGTCCCAAGAAAAAAAGCAGGGAAATTAAAGAAGCGGTACCCCGTCTTTGGTTTACAACAGAAATCGGATAATAGCTGATGACTTTTACCAAAGAAAACAACAACAACAAAACCCATATTCCCAATCGGATTGTCTCAGAATATGGCAACGATGTCAAAAATTCTCCCGATAACAAATTGTCCTGGAATACAGGTGTGAAATCTGTCAAACGATCCGTCCAGAAATAACCGAACAAAGTAAAAAACAATACAGTTGCAAACCCCAATAACAAGGCTAT
This sequence comes from uncultured Odoribacter sp., assembly GCA_910588375.1. Taxonomy (GTDB): domain Bacteria; phylum Bacteroidota; class Bacteroidia; order Bacteroidales; family Marinifilaceae; genus Culturomica. Next base: position 11,920 of record CAJUQA010000022.1, on the reverse strand, counting down.
GACATCTTTTACTGTGGAACGACCGGAAAAAAACAACACACAGACAGCCCACAAAGCCATTAAAATAAATTTCGGATAAACAACTACCGCACTACATACAAAAAAACCGAGATTAAAAATCGGGCTGTTGGACTTGGAATCCAGGATAGCAGCCTGCAATCCACCGAAACCAATCATCAGCAATAGCAATGCCATTTGCAAATAACCGATGCCGTAAACGGATATCAGTCCGGCAGTCAGAAGAATATAAATTAAAGACGGCAATGCCGTCAATTGTGATAAAAACTTGTAGCGCGCATTCAAAAAAAAGAGCAGATAAGCAAACAAAAGTACACTCACAAATCCTCCGATGACAGCCTTTTCAAACGATATATTTTCAAACATATGCAAGGGCAACATCGTCATCGTATCATCCGGCTGCCTGACCTCATCTATTAGATAAAAATTAATGACAGCAAGAGTTACCGCTACAAAAGGTAACAGAAAAAGCACATACAACTTTTTCGACTTCAAAAAACGCTCAAAAATCATCGGTATCTCTTGTTATTTGCAGCAATCATTTATTGCCAATCCATCAAATCTTTTCCGATATCTCTTCTGAAACACTTCCCTTCGAAAGTTATTTTTTCAATATTGGCGTATGAATGCTGCAAACCATCCTCTATCGTTTTACCGAAAGAGCTGACAGCAATAACCCGCCCACCATTCGTCACCACTTTTCCCTCAGACAACTTTGTCCCGGCATGAAATACGATACTTCCCTCCACCTGAGCGATTTCGATTTCTTTTCCCTTTTCATATTTTTCGGGATAGCCCTGAGCAACCAACATAACCGTCGTACACACCCGTTCGTCCATTTCAAACATCACCTCCGACAAATTGCCGGTAGCCGTAGCATCAAACAAACGAATCAAATCCGTCTTTAAACGCGGCATCACCACTTCCGTCTCCGGATCCCCCATCCGGACATTGTATTCTATCACAAAAGGATCTCCGCCTGAATTCATCAGTCCGAAGAATACAAATCCTTTATAATCAATACCGTCTTTTCTCAACCCTTCTATGGTAGGCCGCACAATCCGTTCCTCCACCTTTCTGTTAAACGCCTCATCGGCAAAAGGCACAGGGGATACAGCTCCCATACCTCCCGTATTCAGTCCGGTATCCCCCTCCCCGATTCTCTTATAATCTTTTGCGGAACCCAATATCTTATAATCTTTTCCATCGGTTATAGCAAAAACGGAAATCTCTATACCGGATAAAAATTCCTCAATAACCACCCTACTGCTGGCCTTGCCGAATTTTCCCCCCAACATCTCTTCCAATTCCTTCTCCGCTTCCTCCAGACTATTCAGAATCAACACCCCTTTTCCTGCCGCCAGACCATCCGCTTTCAGTACATAAGGCGGTTTTAATGTCCGAAGAAAAGCCTTCCCTTCTTCCACCTGTGCCGGAGTCACCGTACGGTAAGCCGCTGTCGGGATATGATGCCTCTGCATAAATTCCTTGGCAAAATCCTTACTTCCTTCCAGTATGGCCCCCGCTTTGCCGGGACCGATTATTTTCAGACCTTTAAAACGTCCGTCAGCTTCCAAATAATCCCGGACACCTTCCACCAGCGGATCTTCGGGCCCCACGACAACCATCTCTATTCCTTGAGCTGCAATAAAATCCGCAATAGTCGGAAAATCCGTCACTCCAATGTTTACATTTTCAGCTATCTGAGCTGTTCCCGCATTCCCGGGAGCTACATACAATTTATTCAATTCCGGACTTTGCAACATCTTCCAGGCCAAAGCATGCTCACGGCCTCCGTTCCCCAATAACAAAACATTCATCGTTATCTATTTTACTGGTATTATAATTTCTTGTCTTCCAACCTCACAAAAATAATAATTGCAAGCATAAAACAACCTATCCGCACTTCTAATTTTCACCTTCTCCGTCTACCGTATAATTCAAAAAACGGTTGAAAGGCTGCAACACTTTACAGACATCCACAATCTTCCTGAAAACATCCTGCCCTTCAAAAAAAGCGTCCGGTTTACGGCTAAGTACATCATAATGCTTATGTTTCAGCAAATCGCCTTCGGGGAAATCCGCAGGAAAAGGAGCCGGCACTTTTTTTAACATCCCCTCCGGATCCAGCTCCTTAAACTCTTTGGCAAATGCTTTATTCCTCAATATGCCTGTAAATTCTTCTATATTTTCGTAAATATCCCGGCGTACCCTTTTTAACAAAGCAGGCTCGGGACAATACAAACCGCCCCCGATCAAACTATTATCCGGTTCCAAATGCACATAATATCCGGCTCTATTGCTATTTCTGCCACGCGGTGCACAAATATAAGCAGCCATGTGCGTCTTATATGGAGTCTTATCGGGCGAAAAACGAGTATCCCGATAAATGCGGTATATACAATCCTTCACTGCCAAGCCCCGGATTTCTTCATCAAATTCCGCAATCTTCTCTATCAGTTGTCCTACCCAAAGCTCAAATTCCGCTTTCAATTCCAAGAATTCTGCTTTGTGTTCATTAAACCACTTCCGTTCATTATTTTCCCGCAATCTCCGCAAAAAATCAAATATCTCTTTCATAGTAACTTTTGTAATTGTCCGATTCTTCTAATTTTGATTTTAAAGATAATAGGATTTCGTTAAAGAATTAGCGGATCAATTAATAAATTATTTTAAAAACATTATTATATTTGTCGAAATCATTTCAAAATACATAACATCTTCTTTTATGAGAAAAATAAACTTACTTTCTGTACTATTCTTTCTTGTTGTCGCGGGATGTACATCTCCTCAATACGAAGTAAACGTTACTCCGCAAAAAATGACAATGCCCGTATTTATCGGAAAACAAGAAAATTCTTTACTGACACTTAAAGTAAATAACCCGACCGACAAAGAAATTTGCGTCAAATCACTCACTCTGACTCCGGAGGGCACCTCGCAAATATCCGATATTGAATCCGTCCGTGTCTACTTTACGGGAAATTCAGCCCAATTCAATCCGAATGTATTGTTTGGTCAGCCTTCAATTGCAGAACAAACCCTCCGATTTCAAGGGGAACAATACCTGAAACCGGGAGACAACTATTTTTGGGTATCGGTAACATTGAAGCCCGAAGCCGATTTGACACACCATGTCAATATGACTTGCAACAACATCGCCATTGAACATGCCCGGGTAAACATAGAAAAAAATTCTTCACTCCAACCTTCCAGCATCGGATACGCCGTACGGCAACGCAATGATGACGGCAGCAAATCCTACCGCATTCCGGGTATGATTCGTACACCCAAAGGAACATTAATTACAGTATACGACATCCGCTGGAATAACTCCGCCGACTTACAAGAAGACATTGATGTGGGTGTCAGCCGAAGCCTTGACAACGGACAAACATGGTTACCCATGCAAAAAGCCATTGATATGGGAGAATGGGGAGGACGCCCGCAAAAAGAAAACGGTGTAGGAGACCCGGCAATCCTTGTTGACCATGAAACCGGTCGCGTATGGGTAGCAGCCTTGTGGTTGCACGGCAAACCCGACAAAAGAGCCTGGTGGGCATCCCAACCGGGTATGAAACCGGAACAAACCGGCCAATTCGTTCTTGCATACAGCGATGACGAAGGAGCTACTTGGTCTGAACCCATCAGCATCACCCCGCAGGTAAAGAATCCGGAATGGTATCTCTGCTTCAACGGACCGGGTATGGGTATCACAACCAAAGACGGAACATTGGTTTTTGCCGCCCAATACAAAGACAAAAAACAAATTCCGCACTCTACCATCGTATATAGCAAAGACAAAGGAAAAACATGGCACATGGGAACAGGAGCAAAACCCCACACAACAGAAGCTCAGGTTGTGGAATTAGAGGACGGTTCCCTTATGCTGAATATGCGCGACGACAACGGAGGTTCCCGTTCCGTATGTACCACCAAAGACTTCGGAAAAACTTGGACGGAACACCCGACATCCCGTTCTGCCTTACCAGAACCGGTATGCCAAGCCAGCATCATCCGGATAAAAACCGCCGACGGCAAAAACGGTTTGGCATTCTTCAACCCTGCCACCACACAAGGACGCCACCACATGACGTTGAAACTTAGTTTCGATGAAGGCATGACTTGGCCGGAAAAATACCATACACTCATTTACGAACCGAACTGTTTCGGTTACTCCTGTCTGGCACAAATCAATCCGACCACCCTCGGTGTATTCTTTGAAGGAGCCAATGACCTGTATTTCCAGCGAATCGATCTGGAAGAAATTCTGAAAAGATAAAAAATAAAGAAGTGGAGAAATCCACTTCTTTTTATTTTCTTACATAATGTTTCATTTCCACGGGTATCTCCATAGATAACTCCATAAATCCCTTATATTCCCCATCCTCATACCAAGGCGTTTGGTATATCAGTTTCTTTACCCCATTCTTCTCAATCGTATAGACATGCGTCCTCGGATTTTGCAACATATCCGCCAACAACGAATGAGCCGGCTCCGGATGACAATCCAACACATTCTTTCCAATCAACTCCTCCCGTCCCGGCTTCAAAAAAGTCTTCCGGGATTTATCATTCATCTCAATAATCTTTCCCTCCTTGTCACACACGGTCACTGCGACATTTATTTCCTTAAAATAATTCATACTACCTTAATTATATAATACATCTTATTCTCTTAACAACAAAACCGTACCTTGCGTTGTCTGCGCCACTCCCGACTCATTATTCTTACCCGTCCACACATCATCATTCCCGAAAATCGCCTTCGCCCGCCAAATATAAATTCCTTGTGGCATCGGCTTGCCTTTCGGATTACAACCGTCCCAACCTTCCGAAGGTTTCCCGTCCTGCAACGCCTCCGTTTCCCACAATTTATTTCTGTACTGATCAAAAATCTCCAATTTATAATATTGTAATCCCATTCCTATCCCATTAAACTTATTAATCTTGCCGTTCTGACTATGCGGAATAAATGTATTAGGAAAATACAACCCCTTCAACAACACTTCATGTTCCAACGTCGCCGTATCCCGGCAAGTGTATTCATTCTCTGTTATCAAAGAAAAAGTATACACCCCATTCTCCATAAACTCGAAATGCTGATTGCCAATCGTATGAATCACTTTATCCTCCGGCAGAATCCAAATATAATCCACATACCCTTCCGGTGACAAATTAAGCACATCCACTTTTTGAGGTCGTCCGTTAGTCACCTGCTTCTCAATCTTCGCATGTGGCAAATTGGCAACCCTCATTGTCCCTGTAAAATCTTCCGGACATCCTTTATCGCTAAAAGCATGTAAAACAAGAATATAATGTAACAATGAATCTGTCTCATTAATATACAAATGCTCTTCTGCTGATGTCTCCGGACTTCCATCACCATAATCCCACATGAGCCGAGCAGCTTCCCCCTCTACTTGTGGCTGAAAAAGATAAGGTGGACATATCAACGTATCAAAAGGAGTAATACGTAAAACCGGCCGCGGATGAACCGACAACAACATCTCTTCCCTTGAAGCGCAATCCGCCCGATTTTCTCCAATAACTTCCAACACCACCGGATAATTCCCCGGTTCTTTATAAACATAAGAGAATGAAGGTGCGAAGACCGTCGAATCATCCCCTAAATTCCATTTTATCCAACGCAGCTTTTGATCCGTAGTAAAAGCAAAGTGAAACGTATCCCTATCGCAATGTTCCTGTTCCACCAACAACTCCAATTTCGGATTACCGATTACATGGACATACTTACTGGTCGTATCCGAAGAGCAACCGTTATCCACAAACAACAACACCTTATACATACCGCTATCCCGATACACGTGACACGCATTCCACGACGTATCACGCACCTCATCCCCGAAATCCCAATATTTATAAGTAATATCCCGGGCTGTATCCCGCGTAAAATTGCTAAAACATATCTCCTCCCCTACACAAATATCATCCTTCGGCCTATTGAAAAATGCCCGCAACGTCTGTGCCAATACAGTCAAAGGTTGCATTAGACTATCTCTTCCACATTGATTTTCTGCCACCAAAGACACGTCAAACACTCTTCTCGCCGTATCCGTCACGTACAAATAATCCATAGGTTCAAATACATGCAACGGTTCCGTTCCATCTCCCATATGCCATACATACTTATTATTAGACCCCGTCGAGATATTCAGGACCTTTAATGTCAGTGGCGAACAATTCCTTTCGCCGTTTTCAAAACGGAAATGTACATGCGGCACAGAACCCACTACCAAAGAATCAACTTTACTCGTTTCATTACAAATATTATACACCCTAAACTTCACCTGATACACCGTATCCTCCAACGTTGAATAAAACAATTGCGGATTCGGTGGTACAAGCGCATCGGAAATCGTTCCATTCCCCAATATCCATTCGAAATGCAAATTATGATCACTGTAATTTGCCTCTGTAACACCTATATGAAGTTCAACTTCCGGGCCGCATTCATTATGTGTAGACATCATAAAATCCGCTTGCGGAGCATCCTCTATCACTTCTATCCGATGAACGGAAGAAGTATCCAGACAACCATGTACCGACTCTGCTATCAATGTCACATCATAATATCCCGCCTGTTCATACACATGTCCTCCATTCCCCGGTAAAACATCCAACCCGGCACCCGTATAATACTCCCATATATATTGTTTCTCTTCCGGACTTTTATTCACCACAAACTCCGCCAGCATTCCCCGGCAATACTGCGGCTGCGAAATAAAATCCGTATTCGGTAAAACATGTACAGTCATTACGGTCGAATCAATATTCATACAATGATTTGAATCTTCATAACGATAAAACACCTTAAAATCCCCGGCACGCTCCGCCGTGAAATAATGTTCCGCCAAAATATTCCCATTTAAATCCCACTGTCCCCGATTCGGTTGCCATACTGCACCTTTAGCAGAATCACGCCCTACCAACAATTGCGGTTCATGATTCAAACACATTTCCAAAGGTCCCCCCGCCTCCACATAAGGCAAAGGCCATATATGCATCGTCATATCCGCAGAATCCACACAGGCATAATTATACAATTTATACACTAACTGCACATCCTGCTCATCGTATGCCCCGAATTTCGGATTAAAATAATAACGGCCGTCCCGTTTAACTATAATCTCTCCGGCATTCGGTATATTCATATCTTTCAATGACCAGACGCCCGTATCTGGCTCTGCTTTCAATAATCGAATCTCCGGACTTTGACTGCAAATAGCATCATTCTCAATTTTAGTAATCGGAACAAATTCATCCGCCCGAATATGAAAAGCTTTCACCCCCGGAGTCTGACACCGGTTCCAATACTCAACTTTAAGTTCATATTCCCCATGATGAAAACGGATGTCCGGATAAACCGATGTCTCGGAAGACGCCCCCAAATATTCATATCCCTCCGAAACGGAACCGGGCTTCTCCGCAATCGTCCATTGTGCCGCACGAATCGCATCATTACGCGAATCAATAGTTATCAACTCCCTCCCTTCAAAATCAAAAGGTTCACACACACCCGAAACATCTGCAATAGTGACCTCCGGTACTCCGCTTACCGTTACAGAAAAATCGAACTCTTCTGCACGACATGCCCCGATTGCTTTAGCATACACTTGATAATCCCCATATTTTGAGAACGTAATCACAGGCATTTGCTCCGTTGAAATCTCTCCTCCATCCTGAAAAACATACCCGTCCTCCTGTCCTTCCACCCGCCATTCCCAACGAACACCCCCATCCGCATTCGTTGTATTCATAAAGGAAACCGTCTGCCCTTCACAAATTTCTCCATTCCCTACCATCGTAATATCTCCTTTTATTTCTGGGTCATATATATGAAAAGTCTTGATATCCTGCAATGAATCCGCATCACACCCCACCGTATGCGAAACCACCTCTACCCTCACATTATAATCTCCCGGATCTGTAAAAACAATCTTAGGGTACTCTATTTGGGAATTATCTATTGTATAACCATTATTCCCCGCTCCCCCGGACGTTTTTCTTACAGTCCATTTTACCTCTGGCGTATTATTAAACCACTGATACGTCACATACTCTTTCATATCATACTCTCCCTGACAGAGACTGATATGATCCTGTAACCTGACCCTCGGATCCTTTTGAACTGTAATCTGAAACGTCGTATCCAAAGTTCCGCAATAACCACTTACGGCACCCCTAACCTCGTAATCCCCATAATGATGGAATACAACTGTAGCCGCTTTCTTATTATTCCCCGTAATACCAAATCTTGTTTCCCCATCCACCGGAGATACGGACCAAGCATAGACCAACGGATCATTTTCCGCTGTTGTTGCTTTCAATGTAAAATACAAACTATCCCCCTCACAAACCTGTGCATCCAAAACTTCACCTGTCATTGACATAGCGGAATTACGCACTCGGATACTCTTTGTCAATAACTGGTCGATTCCTTCTTCCGGACACCCGACAGACTCTAATTCTACCGTAAAATGATAATCTCCCGGCGTATGAAACAATAATTCCGGATACAACGAATTTTCATTACTACCGTTCAAAAATTCCCAACCTCCGTTATTAGGCTGGATGATCCACTTCACATCCCCCGGATTATTGTAAAAAAGATATATTACCGAATTCGAAAAAGAAAAAGGATAATCAGGACCGGGACAGACAGCCTCAGGCGGTTCAAAGAAAAAAATAGAGGGGTCTTTACGCACATGCACCTTATATACCGTATCCACTTCCCCGCATCCCGAATAGGTATACATATGTAATTTCACTTCATAATCCCCATTCATTCCGAATTCTATTACGGGAGACGCACTCTCATTATTGGTCGGAGTAATAAAATTAACTTTCTTCATCGGGCTCACACTCCATTCATATTGCAAATTATCCCCCACAGAACTATTTGTAAAAGCCACCGTACCATTCTCACAAATATTCAACGGCGTCGTATCAATTTTCACTTCAATATTCGGATCATATACCATAATGGTCTTCGTTTCCGTCAATTTAGTACCTCCACAGCCGACATCCGGTAACCGCATTGTCACCATATACTCCCCTAACTTTTTAAAACGCACTACCGGAAAAACCGAAGTGGCACTCGTTCCATCCAACCATTCTACGTCCTCATTCTTCAAACCATCTGTACGGGTAATTGTCCACTCGGCTTTTTCCTCATTACCATTCCACGACACATTAACGAAGTCAGACATATTCCACGTCTCCGGCAAACACGCTTTCTCCGGAATATCATAACGACTCAAATTCGGATCTTGTATCACCGTAATCACTGTATCCGCCTGATCTTTTGAACAAGAATTTTCTACAAATAACGTCACCCGATATTTACCCCAATGAGTAAATTTTACTCTTAAATCCCAAGTATCTCCATTATACCCCGGATTTGGGAATCCATCCAAAGACACAATTGTCCACTTTCCTGTTACCCCATCACCCGAACTCTTATTGTCAATAAACAATTCTTCACCCACACAAAGCCTATTTTTTTCCGGCTTCATTATAGCTTGCACTCTATTAATCAAATCTACCGGATGTTCCACTGAATCCGTTGCACACGCATAGCTATTACTAACCTTTAACTTTATCTTATAAGGATTATCAGCATCCTTGTATTCTATATAAGGCTCCCAATCTTCCGATGTTTCTCCATTCCCGAAATCCCAAAATGCAATAGCATTAGCATTACTACAATCCGATCCTGTCCCTCCCGTCGTAATATTCCTAAGGTTTATTTTCTCATACGTACAAACTTTTCCTTTTCCTAAACGGTCAAACGTATAGATCGCTTCAAAAGGGACTGCGACATATTCAGATACAGTAGCCAATTCCTCACTCTCATTGCTACATTCATTTTTATAAGTCAAAGACACCTTAAAAAACTTATTGTCATGATTTTTCATTTCACAATAAGATTCTTTATATTGATGTATAAACATACCTTGTCCGTTTGCCAACGTAGACCGGTTCAATTCATCCAGTTCGCTTCCGTCATCATAATTCAAAAAATATTGAGTTCCCTCCGTATCACCTGACAAAATCTCCACCATATATTTTACCTCCGAATTCAAACATTTCACCAATTGATCCTGTTTTTTCAAAATTGCATTAGGCTTTCCGACGATTTTTAATTTATACAACCGCACAACTTCCCTGCCTGTCGATGTTACTCCTACAAATTGTAATGTATAACTTCCTTTTTCTTTATATTCCACACTCTTACTACTACCCGGATTTGCCATGGAAACCTCACTGCTCTGTTCATCCCCCAATCGCAATTTAAAATCCACAAATAAATCAGAAGGCGTCTCATTCTTTAATAAAATTCGATAAGGAGGTTCCCCATCATTACACTCCAAAATAACCTCTTCAACTAATTCATTTTTATACGACAATCGCAAATCCTCTTCTGTCTGCCCCAATCCATCTATCGAAGATAAAAGACACACACACAAGAACCATAATATATTTTTCATCGTTGTCATTCCATTCACAATTTAAAGGTTTTACGTCCTCCTCTTTTTTGCCCTTTTATCCTATTTTTTTTATCGAGCATTTGCCCGAACGGACTGATACATCGCTTGGGTGAATATTTCAAATACCAATGAAGTGACAACGCATGCGTAGTATTCTGATACATGGTACCTTGATTTGTCGGCACTTCATACGTATAGGCAAGTTGCCAGCCCCTGTCGTTTTTCGGGGCTATATTAAGTCCTAAATGGAAAAGCATCGTACCAACTTTCAAACCTTCATACTGATCGCTTTTTATGCCCAAACCAATCATTCCGAAACGTTCTTCTTTCCAATAAAGTCCAAAATGAAAACTCTTCATCGTCGATTGAATATCCAGCAACAAATAGGAAGCTAATGTTGTACTCAAATTATTGATCACCACCGGATGAGCATAAGAAACATAACCCGAATAGCGCCGGTTCAATACATTTTCTGCCGAAGATTTCGAGCCATGTTCCGATAAAAACGACTGTGTAGATTCAATGATATGATACACAGAAAAACCGTATTCCAAACTTGCCACTCCATGCCAACCGATAAGAAAATCCGTCTCACCATAGATTCCCGCCGCCACATCAAACATTAAAATCTTATCCGCATAAAAATTCACCAACTCCGGAGACACATCCAACACCTGTCCGTAAAAAGGGTCAAACTGGTCTCCCAACGTAATCCTCGACGGATCTAATCCTTTTCGATACAATGTAGGCTGCAAACCGACCTGTATGACTGTCGCACGGGATACCCGCACCCTTCCCGAAACCGAAATACCCAACATATCCGTCACATATTTCAAGGAATTTTCCTGATCCCGTTGATACAACAGCGATATTCCTCCTAAACCGTATGTATTCTTATCCTGAAACGGATAATCATAAGCCAGAAAATAAGTTCTTAAATCCAACGGATGACTCCAATGCGAACGCTGCACCCCCAAAGCTGCACGCATCAATCCGTCAAAACCCGAATATCCCGGATTATTAAAAGATTTCCACATAAAAGGATGAGATACTTTTGTATCCTGTGCCGACACCGCAACAACATTACACAAAAGCAAAATCCACAACAAACCTTTCTTCATAACAAACAATCCAGGAAATTAACAGACGTACACTAAAATTATACATAATTTGACAAAGTTAATTTTCTTTCTTTATATTCAATACCAAACCGCCTATTTAATTCAAAAAGCGTATCACCTTCCATATTTTTTTGAAAAAAATTTTGGAGGTATATAAAATAGCACTATCTTTGCAACGCTTTTAAGCAAAATTCCTTAGTAGCTCAGTTGGTTAGAGCGGCGGACTGTTAATCCGTAGGTCGTAGGTTCAAGTCCTACCTGAGGAGC
>CAJUQA010000021.1 GCA_910588375.1 uncultured Odoribacter sp. | reverse complement strand
CGAACAACATCCGTGTGGAGGGCAAAACGCGAGTGACCGGTTTTACGGGCGATACCGCCGTTGTTGAAGTCACCCTGCGTTGGGACAACTCGTGGCGGGATGATTTCAATTGGGATGCCGCTTGGGTGTTCTTCAAGTTCAAGAAACGGGGATTGGAAAACCCTTGGCAGCATGCGTATTTGAGTTCATCGGGCCACGTATTGAGTACTGCTGCCGGTAACGAGGGAGGCGGTTACGCTTACATGGTAGGTGCTAATGCCGGAAAGGTAAACGGTCTGTACGTCATGCGTAACGGAATCTCAGAGGGAAATGTGAGTGTACGGCTACAGGCGAAATGGCCTCTTAACGGAACAGGTTTAACAAAAAGTGATTTCGGTAATGCTCTGAATGAGATTTACGTTGCCGTTCATGCCATCGAAATGGTATATGTTCCTTACGGGGCGTATTACTTGGGTGACGGGTTGTCCAACCTTTGTTTTCATGAATATTTTGCTCCCGACCGGAATCCGATACGGACCAAAGGATATGAAAGCCTCAGCGCTTCTTCCATATATCAAAATGCTTATCCTCCCGAATATGCCGTAGATGATAATATCAACAGTCATTATCATTCCGCTGGATATACTAATGAATGGTTTACGGTGGATTTCGGGGAAGCGAAAACAATGCGTTATTTCACTATCCGCACGCATTATGCAGGTTCGGGTTATTATGTGGAGGGCAGTAATGACGGCTCGAGTTGGTCGACCTTGTGGAGCGGTAACGGTTCGATGTGGAGTCAGACTCTGAGCAAGCATAAAATCACGAATCCGGGTGCGTACCGTTATTATCGTTTCCGGGAAACGGGGAATTACCTGGTCATTTATGATGTAGCACTGTTGGAGGATGCTTCCCCGGTGGCAGTGGATTCGGAAGACGCCTTGACTGTATGTTTGAACGGAGATAACAGTTTTGTTTCTTTGGGAGCGACCTATCCGAAAGGATATGCCGGTTTTTACGTAATGAAATACGAAACGAGTCAGGAGCAGTATGTGGAGTTCCTTAACTCTCTGACCCTCGACCAACAGAAAGCACGGGTTGCTAACAACAACTTTGCTACAATGAAGAGAGGAGATTACGTTTTTGGGGACATTAATCAACCGAGTTGTCGAAATGGTATCGTGTTTATCGAACAACGGAAAGCAAATACACCTGTCGTATTCGGTAATAACCTCAATCCCGCTAACGACCTTTTCAGTACGGATGACGGTCAGACGTTGGCTTGTAATTATATGAGTATTGAGGACATGATTGCTTATTGCAGTTGGAGCGGTTTGCGTCCGATGAGTGAATTGGAATACGAAAAGGCTTGTCGTCGGTTTTATCCTCAAATACCCGACAAAGGGGAATACGCCTGGAATACGAACAACGGAGTGAATAGTCTTTCTTCTCTTAGTGACTTAAATTTTCGGGGAGACGAACGGGAACAAGTGTTGAGTTACTTGAAGAATGTAAATAGCGGTACGACGAACAGTATCAATGGTCCCGTACGGTGCGGAATGTTCGGTACTTCTGCTACCAACCAAAGTCAATCGGGTGGAACGTATTGGGGTGTCATGGAAATGAGCGGGAATTTGAAAGAGCTGTGCGTAAGTGTAGGTAATCCCAATTTCAATGGCGGTAGCTCCGGGACAGGCGTGTATAACCCTGCTTATTGGAATACATCAGTTGGTAGCTACGGCGTGCGTGGTGGCGGCTTTCCCTCTCCTGATAGTTTGTTACGTACTTCCGACCGGACAGAGGCAATGAATTACTTTACAACTATTACGGAGCGCGATAGTACGGTGGGATTCCGCGGAGTATACAGTCTTTCGGGAATCAAGATTGACGGCGGGGAAATAAAAATGTCACAAGATACCGCTTGTTGGGGAGAAACAGATGTGTTGAACGTTGTGGCTGCTTCCTGTCCCGATTTTCCCGATGTTCGTTTTCAATATAATTGGTACGTCAAGAAACCGGGGGAAGCCAAATTCGATATTATTGCTAATGCAGGTGGAGAATCCTTGACGTACGAACATTTCGAAAATAAAACCGTTTCCCCTGTCGTGTATACTTTTAAACGTACAGGGATTTGTGCCATGGGTGTGGCAGAGAGTAATGAAGTGACGGTAAAAGTCTTGCCGGAGCCGTTTGTGGCTTCCTCTTATACATTCGACCCTTGCCCCGTTGCGATACCGCATCGGTGGGGAGGCTTGAATTATACTTGGAAAATGTCGGGAGTACCAGGAGTCAGCTTTGTGGATGATAATAAACAAGTGTATGTAAACGGTATCGCCACGAATGGGAATTATACCTTGGAAGTACAGTGGGAACAGTGTCCGGATATATTTTCTGTATCCATTGAAACGAAAAATATATTTGCACCGACGGGTGCAACGACCTTTGCTTATACAGGTGCTATGCAATGTGTCGTGTTGCCTGCTGGTAAGTATAAAGTAGAAGCCTGGGGAGCACAAGGAGGAAGTTATGGACGAATCGGTGGATATGGAGGTTATACCTCCGGAGAAATTAGTTTGTCGACACAGAATGTATTGTATATTTATGTTGGTCAGCAAGGGTATTTTAACACTTCAAGTTATACGTTTAATGGTGGAGGAATACCTGCAAATGCTTATGGAGCACAAGGAGGAGGAGGAGCCTCAGATGTCCGTTTGGTGGGAGCAGATTGGAATAATTTCAATAGTTTGAAATCCCGCTTGATGGTTGCCGGAGGAGGTGGGGGAAGTGATTATTATCAAAGCAGAGGAAGTAATGGTGGAGGAGCCGGAGGATTAACAGGAAGTTATGGAGGATATTATAGGTCCGGAGGCTCATATCCATATACAGTAGCTACCGGCGGTACTCAAACGGCAGGGGGAATTGGGTATAATGGTGGTTCAGGAAGTTTTGGTTTTGGAGGGTCTCAAACAATGGGACATGGCGGAGGTGGCGGAAGCGGATATTATGGAGGTGCTAATGGTGGATATAACCCCAGTGTTGTCGGTTCTGGTGCTGGCGGTTCGTCATTTATTTCGGGGCATAGCGGATGCAATGCGATTAGTGCTTCTTCCACTATTAATAATATTCTTCATACGGGACAGGCGATTCACTATTCCGGACTATTCTTTACCAACACTTCCATGACTGCGGGAGCAAACAGTGGCCACGGCCAAGTGAGGATTACACCGGTGAATTAAAAAGTTGAAGAAGTGAAAAAAATTAAAAAGGTTGAAAGCATTCCTTTCAACCTTTTTAATTCTTTCTTACTTGATTTTTATTCCCTGTTTTTCGTATTCTCTTTTCAGTAAATCCACCATTTGGTCTACAGCTAAGTTTTTGGCAATGATTTTTTTGTCTTTATCCAGAATGTACATGACAGGGGTGGAGAAGACGTTGTAGATGGTCCAATAGTTAGACTGACGGTTGGGGTCCCAGCAGTTGATGAAGTCGAAGAGTTCGTGTTTTTCCACAAAGTCTTCCCATTCTTTTTTGTTCGTGTGAGTGTTTACGGCAAAGACTTTCAGACCGTGAGGAGCGAACCGTTCGAATATTTCTTTCTTGGCCAACGGCACTTGTTTCTTGCAATGGCCGCAATTGGGTTCCCAGAATACCAGCAGAATGAAGGGTGCCTTGGTTTCATGCAGACTGACCCAATTCCCTTCCAGAGAAGGCAGTTTGAGGTCGATGGCCTGGTGATTCAAAAGATTGTATTGGCGTTTATACACTTCATCGGTGATTTTTTTCATCTGTTCCTTGTCTAACCAGTCCACGATGCCGCTCACGTAATAATGGTGTCCTAATTTGACAAAGGCTTCGTCCATGCCCATGATTTTATTGTCGAATGTGTAGACTAAACAATAGTTCATCAGGTAGCGGAACATCGGTTTGCAGGGACGTGATTTCTCTAAGATTTCCACACAGGAGAGATAGAGGGAGTCCGGATGAACCATGACCATATTCTTGAAATAATCGTCCAGTTTGCTTTTGAAAATCGGTGTACGGATTAATGTGCTGTCCGCGAAATTGGTGTAATCCCAGTAATGTTTTTTGCTGTAGAAGTATGCCTGACGGCGTATTTCCATGTCCCTGTCTTTCGTATTTTCGGGAACGGTTTGGGAGAAATCGGGGATTTCGGGCGAAAGGGTAAAGTTGGCAAAGGTTGCCAAGGCCGAGTTGGGGTATTTCTTTATCATCTGTGCAATGTAGGCTCTCACTTCTTTGTCGGCCTGCTCGAAACGGGCAGTATAGGCTTTCTTTACGTCTTCTTTTTCCTTGTTCGGGTCTTTATCGTATTCTTCCCGGATGGTTTTGCTTTTTTGGTTCTGTTCAACCATGAAACGCTGGAAGTCCCGGAATGCCGTATTTTCGGGAGAACCTTCGAACTCAATGTGGTTGAGCACGTCGAGTGTATCGCTTTTGATACTGAAATTCTGCGTGTCGCCCATGATAAGATCGAAATAGTTGCTGTTGGAGAAAAGCAGGAGGTACATTCCCCGGGCCAGTTTCTTTTTGCTGTCCTTGAAGTATCCTACTCCTTTATTATCTAAATGGGCTGTATCGACGGCATATACCTTACCTTCGAAATAGTTGGCCAATATGATGTTTTTGCCGGGCATTTTGTCGACCGTGATTTTGATATTATAGCCCTGGGCGTCTGCTTTGTCCGCTATTGAGAGCAAGAGGCAAAGCATCAGTGGAAAAAAGAATTTTTTCATTGGTTTTAATATCTGAAATGAGTGTTTATGACTTTATCGGCTTTTTGAAGTCCCAGTTTGGAGGCTATCTGCAAATCCTTGAGAGCCTCGTCCGAGCGGTTCATGGCCATCTTGGCGATAGCCCGGTTGTAATAGGATTTTGCATTGGAGGGGTCTACATTGATAGCTTCGGTATAGTCCTGGATGGCGGCGTTCAGATCGCCTTTAATCTGCATGATTACACCGCGGTTGAAGTAGAGTCCCGTTTCTTTCAGCCCTAATTCCATGGCCCGGTTGTAATCGATCAGGGCGCCGTCGTAATCTTTCATGTAGAAGCGGGCTATCCCGCGGTAATGGTAGGCGGTGACAAAATCGGGACGCAGGTTGATGGTCTGTGAATAGTCCTTGATGGCACTGGAGTAGATACCGATGTTTTCATATACCACCCCCCGGTTGAAATAGGAGAGGGCATGATCCGGGAAGTTGGTCAGAAGATAATTGAAATCGTTCAGCGCTTCCCTGTATCGTTTGGTATTGGCATAACATACAGCCCGGTTGTAGTAAGCCGGAAACCAGACGTTATCCTGTATCAGTGCATTATTGAATTCAACGATGGCTTGATCATATAATCCCTGTTTCATGTATTCCAACCCCCTCTTGTTATTCTGTTTGACTTTGTTGTTGCAGGAAGCCAGCAGAACCAGAATGAAAATCAACAATCCGTATTTCATAAGGTACATATTATTTTCAAACTCATAATCCGTCCAAAATTAGTGATTCGGATTGAGATATTAAAACTTTGTACTGAATTTTATTCTTTTTTCATTTATCTGCTATAAAGTTTCTTTATGAGGTCGGGACGTTTGAGATGGTTCAGGCAGGATTTTATAATAGAGGTATATTCTTTTTTATACCAGAAGAAGAACATGTTTTGGAGTTTTTTGTCTTTTTCATTTCTGGCGGAAGTGATTTTTTCTAGAGAATACGGGTGGTATCCGGTATAATACATTGTCGTCGCCAGTGTCATGGGAGTGGGGGTAAAATCCTGTACCTGTTCCAGCCGGAAATCCAGTTGTTTGGTGGCCACTGCCAGTTCGGCCATATCTTCCGGGCGGCATCCCGGATGGGAGGAAATGAAATAAGGTACAATCTGTTGGTTCAGTCCGTTCTGCCGGTTGATGGCATCAAACAGTTGTTTGAGTTGCTGGAACAAGCTGAACGGAGGTTTCCGCATCAGACGGAGTACATGGTTGGCCGAGTGTTCGGGGGCCACTTTGAAATGTCCGGAGACATGGTGGCTTATGACTGTTCTTAAATATTCTGCATTCGTCCGGTTGATCCGTTTGTCGTGTGTGTCGTGCAGGCAAAGGTCATACCGTATGCCGGACCCGATAAAGCAATGTTTTACTTTATCTGTATTCCGGGCTTTGTTGTATATTTCCAGCAAGCGGGAGTGGTCGGTATTCAGGTTTTTGCATAGGGTGGGAAAAGCGCAGGAGGCTCTTTTACACCGGCTGCATAAGGCGGGATTTTTACCTCCCAGGGCATACATGTTGGCAGATGGACCTCCCAAATCGGAGATGGTTCCTTTGAAGTCGGGCATCCGGGTGATTTTTCCGATTTCTTCCAAAATAGATTTTTCGGAACGGGAAGCGATGAATTTTCCCTGGTGGGCGGAAATGGTACAAAAGGCGCATCCTCCGAAACATCCCCGGTGGAGAGTGACGGAGTGTCGTATCATATTGTAGGCAGGAATTTCTTTCCCTTTATACCGGGGATGGGGCAATCGGGTGAAGGGTAAGGCATAGACCGCGTCTATCTCGCGCGTGGTCATGGGGGCATACGGTGGATTGACGATGAGAAGTCGGTCTTCAATAGGTTGTATTAATAAGGCTGCGTTCAGACTGTTTGATTCTTCTTCGATGTGCCGGAAATTGCGGGCATGTTTTTGTTTGTCCGCCAGGCATTCTTCGTGGGAATAGAGATGAATGACCTGCCATTTTTTATTGGTGGCATATGTTTCGTCTTTTTTCCTCAGGACGCAGGTCTGGGGTATATTGGTGAGCCGATGGAAAGGGATTCCTTGTTTGAGGTATTTGCACAGGTCGGTCAGCGGTTTTTCCCCCATTCCGTATATCAGCATGTCAGCACCGCTTTCGTACAGGATGGAGGGTTTCAGTTGGTCCTTCCAGTAATCGTAATGTGAAAAACGGCGTAAAGAAGCTTCGATGCCGCCGATGATGACAGGTATGTCGGGATAGAGTTCTTTCAGGATTTTTGTATAGACAAGTGTCGGCATATCGGGGCGTGCCCCGGCTTTCCCGTCGGGAGTGTAGGCATCATTCGACCTTTTTCTTTTTGCGGCGGTATAATGGTTGACCATAGAATCCATGCATCCGGCACTGACACCGAAAAACAGGTTGGGACGTCCCAATTTCCTGAAATCGCGTAAGTCGTCCCGCCAGTTGGGTTGGGGAACGATGGCTACTTTCAACCCGAGGGATTCCAGCAATCTGCCGATGACCGCCGCACCGAAAGAAGGGTGGTCGACGTAGGCATCTCCCGAAAAGAGGATTACGTCCGGATTTTCCCATCCTCTTTCACGAATTTCTTTTACAGAGGTCGGTAACCAAGAATAATTGTCTGACATGCCCGTGTGTTTCTTTTGATCCTTGCGCGCAAAGATACCTTTTTTCGTTATCTTTGCCGCGCGAATTTAAAAAGTGATGAAGAAAGTTAATGTTATTAGCTTGGGATGCTCCAAAAATCTGGTGGATTCGGAGTTGCTGCTGAAGCAATTGGCTCATGCCGGGTACCGGATAGAAACGGATGCGGAAAATTCGGATGCCGAAGTGGTGGTGGTTAATACCTGCGGTTTTATCGGAGATGCCAAGGAAGAGTCGGTGAATACGATTTTGGAGCAGGTGGAGAGAAAAAAGGCGGGGATTGTGAAAAAGTTGTTGGTGATGGGGTGCCTTTCGCAGCGTTACGGGGATGACCTGAAGACGGAAATTCCGGAAGTGGATGCTTTTTTCGGTAAATTTGACTGGAAAGGGATATTGGCGGCTTTGGGACATCCTTATGAGGAGGCTCTCCGGCATCAGCGGCAGCTGACAACTCCCGGACATTATGCTTATTTGAAAATAGCGGAAGGGTGTAACCGGACTTGTTCGTATTGCGCCATCCCCATTATGACGGGCAAATATCAATCGAGGGCGATGGAAGAGATTCTGGAGGAATGCCGGGAGTTGGTAAAGCACGGGGTGAAAGAGCTGTTGGTGATAGCGCAGGATTTGACTTATTACGGTACGGATTTGTATGGAGGAAATAAGTTGGCTGAGTTGATTGAACGCATTTCGGATATTCCCGGTGTGGAATGGATAAAGCTTCATTATGCTTATCCGGCAGCCTTTCCGGTGGAGCTTCTGAAAGTTATGCGGGAGCGGGACAATGTATGCAAATATTTGGATATAGCCTTGCAGCATTGCAGTGATCATATGCTGAAAATGATGCGAAGGGGGATAGATAAGCGGAAAACTGTCGAGCTGGTGGAGAAAATCCGGAAGGAGGTGCCCGGTATTTTTCTTCGCACGACATTGATGACGGGACATCCGGGAGAGACGGAGGAGGACTTTACGGAATTGTGTGAATTTGTGGAGCGGATGAAGTTTGAACGCTTGGGTGTTTTTCCTTATTCACATGAAGAGGATACTTATTGCGATTTGCATTATGAAGATAATGTACCGGAGGATGTCAAGCGTCAAAGGGCGGAAAAAATTATGGAATTGCAGGCGGCTGTATCCGAAAAGCTGAATAATTCGTTAATAGGAAATGTGTTTAAGGTTCTGGTTGACCGTAAGGAGGAAAATTATTATGTGGGACGGACGGAACACGATTCTCCGGAAGTGGATCCGGAAGTGCTGATTGAAGGGGCAACGGATTTGCAAATTGGTAATTTTTACTGGGTCAGGATAACCGGGGCTGATGAATATGATTTGTATGGAAGTATCGCAAAAGAGACTTCCGCGGAATAAACAATTATAATAAATAGAAAATTATGAAAAAATTTCAATGGATGATTATGGCGCTGTTGTTGGCAGCAGTGGGTTGTAAGAATGCTCCGAAAGAACAGACTGCGGTCGCTCTTACCGGACATGAATGGGAATTAAAAAGTATGACGAAAGCGGATTCGGTAGTGAAAAATCCGGAGCAATTGCCGACGTTGCTTTTTACGGATAGTACGGCAGTGTATGGTTCAGCGGGTTGTAATCGCTTTTTCGGTACGTATGGTGTGGAAAAAGGAGGAAAGATAACGATTAAACCTGGTGGAGCTACCATGATGTATTGCCCGAATATGGCTTTTGAAGATGCTTATCTGAAATCTTTGACAGAGGTGAAAGAGTATACGATACGGGAAAAAGAACTCAAACTGATGGATGGTACCGGTAAACTGGTCTTGTTGTATGGTTTGGTTGATACAACTCCCGTGGGTGTACAGGATACATTATAAGTGAATATTGGAATTTAAAATTTAAAGTATGTTGAATCAGTTATTTTGGTTAGTTCCCGTTTGTTCGGTGATAGCTTTGGTTTTTGCCGGATTGTTTTTTCGGGGAATGATGAAAGAATCAGAGGGAACAGATACGATGAAACGTATTGCCGGTCATGTGCGTAAGGGAGCTATGGCTTATTTGAAGCAGCAGTACAAGATTGTCGGGATTGTTTTCCTTGTTTTGTGTGTATTCTTTGCCTGGATGGCTTATGGCCCCGGGTTACAGAACGAATGGGTGTGGTTTGCTTTTCTGACCGGAGGTTTTTTCTCCGGATTGGCCGGATTTATCGGAATGAAAACAGCAACGTATGCTTCGGCTCGTACGGCAAATGCCGCCCGCAGAAGTATGAATGACGGGTTGAAAATCGCTTTTCGTTCAGGGGCTGTGATGGGATTGGTTGTGGTCGGTTTGGCTTTGTTGGATATTTCATTGTGGTGGCTGGTTCTGGATTATTTTGTGGAGGAAGCCAGTGCTTCTCAAAAGGCTATCATGATTACAACCACGATGCTGACTTTTGGTATGGGAGCTTCCACGCAGGCGTTGTTTGCCCGTGTGGGAGGCGGTATTTTTACGAAAGCTGCGGATGTCGGAGCCGATTTGGTGGGTAAAGTGGAAGCCGGTATTCCGGAAGACGATCCCCGCAATCCGGCGACGATTGCCGATAATGTAGGAGATAATGTCGGTGATGTGGCCGGTATGGGAGCAGACCTGTATGAATCTTATTGCGGTTCCGTATTGGCTACCGCAGCTTTGGGGGCTGCTGCGTTTGCTGCAACTCCCGAAATACAGTTTAATGCCATTTTAGCCCCGATGCTGATAGCCGCTTTCGGTGTCATCCTTTCGTTGTTGGGTATATTTATGGTGAAGACAAAGGAAGGGGCTTCCCAGTTGCAGTTGTTGAGGGCATTGGACAGAGGTATCAATACCAGTTCTTTGTTGATTATAGGTGCCAGTTTCCTGGTGATTCATTTGCTCGGATTGAGTTATTGGATTTGCGCTTCGGTGATTACGGGATTATTGACCGGAATCATTATAGGTAAGGCTACGGAACATTATACGTCTCATGCCTATAAACCGACACAGGATATTGCCAAGAGTGCGGAAACAGGACCTGCAACCGTTATTATCAAGGGTATCGGTACGGGAATGATTTCAACCGCGATTCCGGTGATTACCATTGTAGCTGGAATTATACTGGCTTACCTTTTTGCAGCCGGATTTGATATGGGAAATATGTCGATGGGATTATACGGTGTCGGAATTGCCGCTGTGGGAATGCTTTCTACGTTAGGTATTACCTTGGCGACGGATGCTTACGGCCCTATTGCCGATAATGCAGGAGGAAATGCGGAGATGAGCGAGTTGGGCAGTGAAGTGCGGCAGCGGACGGACGCTTTGGATGCTTTGGGAAATACGACGGCAGCCACCGGAAAAGGATTTGCCATCGGTTCGGCAGCCTTGACAGGATTGGCTTTGCTGGCGTCTTATATCGAAGAAATTAAAATCGGGCTTATTCGTTTGGGTGAGACGACCTTGCAGGTCGGTGACGAGATGGTAGAGACAACGACGGCTACGTTGAAGGATATGATGACTTATTATGATGTCAACTTGATGAATCCGAGAGTATTGGCGGGAGTGTTCATCGGTTCGATGATGGCTTTCTTATTCTGTGGATTGACAATGAATGCCGTGGGACGTGCAGCCCAGAAGATGGTGAATGAAGTGAGACGGCAGTTCCGGGAAATCAAAGGCATCATGGAGGGTAAGGCAGAGCCGGATTATGCCCGTTGTGTGGAAATTTCTACCCGCGGGGCACAAAGGGAGATGCTGTTTCCTTCTTTGCTGGCGATTGTTATTCCTATCTGTACCGGTTTGTTGTTCGGTGTTTCCGGCGTAATGGGATTGTTGGCCGGCGGTTTGGGTTCCGGATTCGTATTGGCTATTTTTATGGCTAATTCGGGCGGAGCGTGGGATAATGCCAAGAAATATGTGGAGGAAGGACATTTGGGCGGTAAAGGCTCCGATTGTCATAAAGCAACGGTTATCGGAGATACGGTGGGGGATCCTTTTAAAGATACTTCTGGCCCGAGTCTGAATATATTGATTAAACTGATGAGTATGGTGGCTATTGTAATGGCCGGCGTGACTTGTACCATCAGTTTGTTGTAGGTGACGCTACAGGCTTGAAGCGTTGAAAAAGGGGAAAAGGTTGAAGGTTTTAACTTTTTCCCCTTTGTTTTCAGTAGTTTTTTTCGGGAAAAATGATTATATTTGCATGTTTTGGAAAAAACGGTGTAAAAGAAATGTATGACAATAATAAGATAATTATATGAGCGAAGAAAATGTGAAAATGGAACAGGAAGAGTATTCGGCCGACAGTATCCAAGTCCTGGAGGGATTGGAGGCGGTGAGGAAGAGACCTTCTATGTATATCGGGGATGTCAATACCGACGGTTTGCATCATTTGGTATATGAGGTGGTAGATAATTCTATTGACGAGGCTCTTGCCGGTTATTGTACGCATATTCAAGTGTTTATCAATGAGGATAATTCCATTACCGTGCGTGATAATGGCCGGGGAATTCCTACCGGTCGTCATGCGAAAGAAAATAAATCGGCGTTGGAAGTCGTGTTGACGGTTTTGCATGCAGGAGGTAAGTTCAATAAAGATTCTTACAAGGTGTCCGGAGGGTTGCATGGTGTGGGGGTGTCTTGTGTGAATGCCCTTTCGACGAAGTTGATTGCGGAAGTGTATCAGAAGGGGAAAATTTTCCGTCAGGAATACAGCAAGGGATGTCCGTTGGGTGAGGTGGAAGTTGTGGGGGATACCGACCGTACGGGAACGACTATCACCTTTAAGCCCGATGATACTATTTTTTATGTGACGGAATATAAATACGATACATTGGCAACCCGTTTACGGGAGTTGTCTTATTTGAACAAGGGAATACGTTTGTCCCTGACTGATAAACGGGAGATTGATCCGGAAACCAATGAGCCGAAGCATGAGGTGTTTTATTCGGAGTTCGGTTTGCGGGAATTTGTCGAATATATCGATAACAGTCGTGAAAAACTGATTGAAAATACGATAGATATTAATACGGAGAAAAACGGTATTCCGATAGAAGTGGCATTGCATTACAATACTTCTTTTACCGAGAATGTTTTTTCATATGTGAATAATATCAATACGAAGGAGGGAGGGACCCATCTTGCCGGTTTCCGCAGGGGATTGACCCAGACGTTGAAAAATTATGCGGAGACGGCAGGTATGTTGTCTAAGCTGAAGTTTGATATCAACAGTGATGATTTTCGTGAAGGTTTGACGGCGGTGGTTTCAGTGAAAGTGCAGGAACCTCAATTTGAAGGTCAGACGAAAACAAAGTTGGGAAATACGGAAGTCGGGACGGCGGTTTCGCAGGCTGTCAGTACAGCTTTGGCTAATTATCTGGAAGAACATCCTAAAGATGCCAAGTCGATTGTCGATAAGGTGATTTTGGCGGCTACAGCCCGGCATGCTGCCCGCAAGGCCCGGGATATGGTACAGCGGAAATCTGTGCTTTCCGGTTCCGGATTGCCTGGTAAACTGGCTGATTGTGCCGATAATAATGCAGAGAATTGTGAGATATTTTTGGTGGAGGGAGATTCTGCCGGTGGGTCGGCAAAGCAGGGACGTGACCGGCAGTTCCAAGCTATTCTGCCTCTTCGGGGTAAGATACTGAATGTGGAGAAGGCTATGCGTCACCGTGTTTATGAGAGTGATGAAATAGTAATGATATTCAAAGCTTTGGGTATTACTCCGGGAACAGATAATGACAGTATGGATATAGATTTGAGCAAAATCCGTTACCATAAGATTATTATCATGGCCGATGCCGATGTGGACGGTGCGCATATCGCCACTTTGATTATGACATTATTTTTCCGGCATATGAGGCAGGTGATCGAACAGGGGTATTTGTATATTGCTACTCCTCCTTTGTATTTGGTGAAGAAAGGAAAAGAGCATCGTTATTGCTGGAATGAAGAGCAACGGTTACGTTTGATACAGGAGTGGGGAGGTGGAAAGGAAAGCAGTTTGCATATTCAGAGATACAAAGGTTTGGGAGAAATGAATCCGGAACAATTGTGGGAAACGACGATGTCGCCGGAGGGACGTACTCTTCGGCAGGTATCCATTGAAAATGCTGCGGAAGCGGATCGTATTTTTTCCATGCTGATGGGAGATGATGTTCCGCCCAGACGGGAATTTATAGAGCAGAATGCCACCTATGCAACGATAGATGCTTAAGAAAGATTGAAAGAGTTGAAGTTTTTTCAACTCTTTCATTTTTTATATGAAAATAGGAGGATAAAGATATGGAGGTTGCTGTTTTTTGTGCTTCGGCGGATAAGATAGAACAAAACTATCAAGATGCGGCCCAAAGATTGGGAAGGGGGATTGCTAGACGGATGTGGAGACTGATATACGGAGGGACAAATTGCGGATTAATGCGGATGGTGGCGGAGGCAACTTTAAGAGAGGGAGGCATGGTGACGGGAATTATTCCCCGTTGTATAGAGGCGAGAGGAGTAGCTGCTATGAATGTAAGTGATTTGATTGTGGCTGAAGATATGAAAGAGAGAAAACAGTTGATGCGGGAACGGGCGGATGCTTTTGTTGCGCTTCCCGGAGGCTGGGGAACCTTGGAAGAAATTACGGAGGTGATTACGTTGAAGCAGTTGGGGGTGCACCGTAAACCGATTGTGTTTGTTAATACGGGCGGATTTTATGACGTATTTTGGAGGTTTATAGAACAGGCCACCGGAGAGGGATTTATTTCTGATGCTTATCAAGGGTTGTATAAAGTAGTCCTTACTCCCGAAGAAGCATTGGAATATATAGACTCTTATCAGCCGGAGACGGTTTCTTCGAAATACGAATAGTTTAGTGTGTGTCTGAAAAGAAGGTGCTGAAAGTTCTGAGAAAAATTTTGTATATTTAAAATCATTGTATATCTTTACGGAGATAATAATGTTACACAGTGCGTTTACATTGGTGTGAAATGCAGTAATTCTCTTGTAGTGATTACAATGGATGTGTATTAGATTTTAGTTTAGTAAAAAAGGGAGTTTTTTAACTCCCTTTTTGTTATTTGTGCGGATGGGTAAATTATTCCATAAGTCCTCTGCCGCTTTTGTTGAGTTGGTCTGTATCTTTCAGAAGGGTCACCACTTTATCCAATATGCCATTGATGAAAGCACTACTTTTAAGGGAACTATAAGACTTGGAGATTTCGATGAATTCATCCAAAGTCACTTTTACCGGAATGGAAGGAAAATGTTTCAGTTCGGAAATGGCGGCAGCCATAATTAGTTTGTCCATATCGGAAATGCGTTCTATTTCCCAATTATAGGTGAATTTATCAATGGTTTTGATATTTTCGTCATAGTCCAGAATGGTTTTGCGTAGCAGTGTTTTGGCAAAGTCGGTATCTTCTTCTGTGTTGTAGACGGCATGGAAGAAGTTGTCTTCTTCCGTGGTATCTTCTTTGATGTTTTTCAAGCTTTTATATACCATGCCGAAAACCAGTTCGTAGTCGTCGTTCCAGAAAATGCTTTTGTCTTCAAGGGTCTGGAAAAACAGTTCATTTTGAGTAATGATATCGACAAATATTTTTATAATGAGTTGTTTATGGTCTTCAAACGTCACATTGCTTCTGTGCATGTATAGTTGGTAGTTCTGGGATTCCTGGATTTCGTTGAAGATGTGGTTGGCGACTTCCGGCGCATCATTCCAGGAGAGCGGGTGGTTATGTAGATAATTCCTGTATTTTTTATTATTTTCAATGATAGAAAAAACAGGATTGTCAATGAAACGGGTATTGGGATGCAGGTCGGATTCTGAGGCAAAGTGCCGGTTACGGGCAATGTCTATTTTTCTGAAAGCTTTTTGTCTGATGTCTGTAAGCAATAAAAATATCTGAAATAATAAATCAGTACTTTTTTCCATGCTTTTCAGTAAATCACGTTCGATTTCTGCCTGCGATATGTTATCATTTTTTATGTAAGAATAAAGCAGTTGTAAAACTTTAATCCGGATTAATCTTCTGCTTGTCATTTCTGTGAAGAACTATTTTGTTTTAATGTTGCAAAAGTAGAAAATAAAATGGAACATTGTGAAAATATGGACGGTTTATTGTTACTTATTTTTACAATAATTCCTGTCGGATGGCGTATGCGTCGGAGAGTAAACGAATTTAAACAAAACTTAAAACCGCATGTCGGGAGAAAAGCATATATTTGTAGGGTTTAAAACTTTATATATGAAAAGATGGTTATTGGTTTGTGGGGTGTGCTGGGGAATGTTTGCTGCAGCCAAGGCGCAGGAGTTGCGTTGTAATATTTCGGTTTCTACACAGAAGATTCAAGGTACGAACCGGGAGATGTTTACAAACATGCAGAAAGATATGTATGAGTTTGTGAATAACAGGCGTTGGTCTTCCAATGTATTTTCTTATGATGAAAGGATTGAAGCCAATATAATGATAACGCTTGATGAGCAGAGCGGAGGTGATGAATTTAAAGGGACGATGCAGGTAAGGGTCAGTCGGCCGGTATACAATTCTTCATACAATAGTGTGTTGTTGAATTTTAAGGACAATGATGTCAGTTTTAAGTACAGGGAGTTTGAAGCATTGGAGTTTAATGAGTCGGGACAAAATTCCGAGTTGGTGAATTTGTTGGCTTTTTATGCTTATATTATTTTGGGATTGGATTATGACAGTTTTTCTCTGATGGGGGGAAATGAGTTTTTCAATAAGGCGGAAAACATTGTGGCACAGTGTCAGAATGCCAGGGAGACCGGCTGGAAGTCGTTTGAAGGTCGGCGTAACCGTTATTGGTTGATTAATAATTTACAGGACAGAAGTTATGCTTCGGTGAGGGAATGTATATACAGATACCATCGTCTGGGGCTGGATGCGATGGCGGACAATGTAAATGACGGACGCTTGGAAATAGTGAATGCTCTAGAGTTGTTGCAGAAGGCTCACCGCAGTAAACCGAATTCTTACATTATGCAAGTGTTTTTCGATGCCAAATCGGATGAAATAGTGAATATTTTTAAGCCTGCTTTTACGGATGAACGGAAACGGGTTTATAATATTGTGTCGGAAGTGAATCCGGCCAATGTTTCAAAATATTCGGCTTTACTGGAAAATAAAACGAATTGACAAGAGTATGATAAAAAGTATCGGGGTGCGTAATTATGCACTCATCGACCAAACGGATATTGAGTTAGAGAAGGGATTTACAGTGATTACCGGAGAGACCGGTGCGGGTAAGTCTATTCTTTTAGGAGCTATCGGCCTGACATTGGGACAACGGGCGGATGTGTCGGCTTTATTGGATAAAAACAAGAAGTGTATTGTAGAAATCACATATAATGTCGGGGGATATACGTTGGAAGAATGGTTTGAGGAGAATGAATTGGATTATTCGGAGGAAGTGATTGTCCGCAGGGAGATTTCGGCAGACGGGAAGTCCCGTTGTTTTATTAATGATACGCCGGTTAGTAATAAGTTGTTGAAGGAGTTGGGGGGCTATCTGATAGATATTCATTCGCAACACCAGTCTTTGTTATTGGGACAGCCTGAATACCAAATTAATATGTTGGATGCTTTTTGCGGTAGCGGAGAATTGTTGTTGGCTTATCAGGAAAAATTCAATCGCAGAAAGCAGTGTTTGACAGCATTGAAGAGTTTGAAGGAATCGGCCAGGGATGCTGATAAGGAGAAAGATTATCTGAGTTTTCAGTTGGCTCAATTGGAGGAAGCACAATTGAAAAAAGGTGAGCAGGAGGAGTTGGAGGAAGAGTTGGCAGTGCTTTCACATGCGGAGACGATAAAGTCGGTTTTGGGGCGGTTGGTTTTTGATTTGAGGGATGCAGATCAGGCAATAGTGACGGTTTTAAAAAATTCCCGTAATTCATTGCTTTCTTTGAAGGATATGGTAAAAGAAGCGGCAGAATATGAAACCCGTTTGGATTCGGTGATTCTGGAGTTGAAGG
The DNA here is from genome assembly GCA_910588375.1 of uncultured Odoribacter sp. Taxonomy (GTDB): domain Bacteria; phylum Bacteroidota; class Bacteroidia; order Bacteroidales; family Marinifilaceae; genus Culturomica. Next base: position 37,637 of record CAJUQA010000021.1, on the reverse strand, counting down.
ATTTGGCGGAGGAGTCGGAGCATAAAGCGGAGGGAGTGGAATATAATCCCCGGCGGATAGAGGCTATAAATGAGCGGCTGAATGTAATTTATGATTTGATCTTCAAATACAAGACTGAGAATGTGGAAGGTTTGCTTGCGCTGAAAGAAGAGATTGCTGCCAAGCTGGAAGGGATACAGGGCTATTCGGATAATATAGAGGTTTTGGAAAGGGAGTTGGAGGGTTTGGAGAAAGAAATGGATCAATTGTCCGGAAAGATACATGAATTGCGTATGCAAGCACGAGAACCGTTGTGTGATTATATGAAGTCTCTGTTGATGGATTTAGGGATCCGGCATCCGGAGTTTGTGGTTTCGATGACACCTTCCGAAGAATATACCTATACGGGTAAGGACGAAGTGAAATTTCTCTTTGCTGCAAATAAAAACCAGCAGCCGGGTGAGATTTCCAAGGTCGCTTCCGGCGGAGAGATATCGCGGGTGATGTTGTCGTTGAAATATATTTTGTCCAAAACTAAGCGTTTACCCGTGATAGTTTTTGATGAAATTGATACGGGGCTGTCGGGAGAGGTGGCTCATCGCATGGCTCAGATGATGAGAGAGATGGCAACCCGGATGCAGGTAATCAGTATTTCCCATTTGCCTCAGATTGCTTCTGCGGGGAGTTGTCATTTGAAAGTATATAAGGAGGATAATTCGGAGCATACGGTTTCACGCATAAGGAAACTGGATGCCGAGGAACGGATAAAAGAGGTTGCTGGGATGATTAGTGGCAGTGAGATTACGGCGGCTGCGCTTGAGGCTGCCCGTAATTTGTTGGGATAGCAGGGTGGCTGATTCTTCAAGAATTATTTTCCGGGGACTTAGAGTCTGATTTTTTAGTGTATTTTTGCAGTGAAAATGTGTTTAATAAAAAAAGAAGAAATGGGTTATAACTTATTGAAAGGAAAAAAAGGGATTATTTTCGGAGCGTTGAATGAAATGTCTATTGCCTGGAAAGTGGCGGAAAGATGTCTTGAAGAAGGGGCTGAGATTGTATTGACTAATACGCCTTTATCTATCCGGATGGGAGGTGTCCAGGAGTTTGCTGAAAAACATCATATTCCTTTGATTCCGGCAGATGCGACCAGTGTGGAGGATTTGACTAATTTATTGCAGGAGTCCATGAAGCATTTTGGCGGGAAGGTGGACTTTATATTGCATTCTATCGGCATGTCTTTGAATGTGAGGAAGAAACGTTCTTATGATGATCTGGATTATGATTTTTTACAGAAAACGTTAGATATATCGGCGGTTTCTTTTCATAAAGTATTGCAGTGTGCCAAACAGTTGGATGCCATCAATGAATGGGGTTCTGTTGTGGCCTTAAGTTATGTTGCTGCACAGCGTACAATGTATGAGTATAATGACATGGCCGACGCCAAAGCCATGTTAGAGTCTATTGCCCGGAGTTTCGGATATATTTACGGGCGGGAAAAGAAGGTGAGAATCAATACTATTTCACAGTCTCCGACGATGACAACTGCAGGGAGTGGTATCAAGGGATTTGATTCGCTGGTGGATTTTGCCGACCGGATGTCTCCGTTGGGAAATGCTTCAGCTGATGATTGTGCCAATTATTGTGTGTGTCTGTTTTCTGATTTGACGAAGAAAATTACGATGCAAAACTTGTATCATGATGGCGGCTTTTCCAGTATGGGTATGAGTTTTAGGGCGATGCATCAATATAACAAGAGTTTTGATATTGAAAAATCGGAAGCAGCGGGAGAAGAATAGTGGGAAACACTCTTAACGGAAGGGAATGTATTTATTTTTTGATACAGAAACAACGGGTTTGCCTAAGCGCTGGAATGCACCGGTGACGGAGGTTGATAATTGGCCGCGTCTGGTACAGTTGGCTTGGATCAGTTGTGATGAGCAGGGAAACAGACTGGCATGCCGAAGCGCAATTATTCGTCCGGAGGGGTTTGTGATTCCGCCGGAGGTTTCGGAGGTGCATGGGATAACGCAAGAGATGGCTGTGCAAGACGGGGAGGATATTTCGGAAGTACTTGCTGATTTCAGTGATCAGGTGGATGCGGCACAGGTATTAGTGGGACATAATATCATGTTTGATGAGTGTATTGTTGGGGCGGAATTTGAGCGGTTACACATGATGACATCATTGTTTCTGAAACAGAAGTGTTGCACAATGAAAGCTTCTGTAAATTATTGTCGATTGCCCGGAAAAAAGGGATTTAAATCTCCCCGTTTGTCCGAGTTGCATGAAATATTGTTCGGAGAAGGGTTTGATAATGCGCACAATGCCATGGCCGATGTGGATGCTACGGTAAGATGTTTTTGGAAATTGAAAGAGCTAAAGGTGATGTAACATGGCGAAGAAAAGCGATTATAATACAAAGAAGACTGTTTACAAGGATGTGACTTCGGAGTATGGTAAGATTCCTCCGCAGGCGGTGGATTTGGAAGAGGCCGTTTTAGGGGCCTTGATGTTGGAGAAGGATGCTTTTGCAATAGTCGGGGACCTGCTGAAACCGGAGTGTTTTTATAAAGATGCCCACCAACGTATCTTTCATGCAATTCATCAGCTGTTTATTAATGACGATCCGGTCGATTTGCTGACGGTGAGTGAGAAACTGAAGAGCAGCGGGGAACTGGAGCAGATTGGCGGATATTATTATTTGTCGCAGTTGACCTCCCGGGTGGCCTCTGCTGCCCATATAGAGTTTCATGCCAAGATTATTGTTCAGAAATATATTCAGCGGAAACTTATCGGGGTATGTACAGAATTACAGGAGATGGCTTACGATGAGGCGACAGATGTGGCTGATTTGGTAGACAAGGCGCAAAAATCCGTATTTGATATTGCAGACGGGAATATCCGTAAGGATACAATGGAAATTGCCCCGGTGATAGAAGAGGCTATCCGGGGCATTGAAGCTGCCGGACAGCGACCGGACGGAATCAGCGGTATTCCTTCCGGATATACGGCTTTGGATGAAGTGACGTCCGGATGGCAGAAGTCGGATTTAGTGATTATTGCCGCCCGTCCCGCAATGGGTAAAACGGCATTTGTGCTTTCCATGGCCCGGAATATGGCTGTGAGTTTTCAGCAGCCGATAGCTTTGTTTTCTTTGGAAATGTCTTCTGTGCAATTAGTAAACCGTTTGATTGCCAGTGAGACGGGATTGGGTTCGGAGAAGATAAAAAACGGTCGTTTGACAGAGGATGAATGGATTCATTTGCATAGTAAGATAAAGTCTTTGATTAGTGCTCCGATTTATGTGGATGATACGCCAGCCTTGTCTATTTTTGAATTGCGGGCGAAATGTCGGCGTTTGAAGCAGAAATATGATATAAAGGTGGTGATTATCGACTATTTGCAGTTGATGACTGCGGGAGCGGATATGCGGGGAAATCGGGAACAGGAGGTGAGTTTGATTTCCCGCCAGTTGAAGATTATCGCCAAGGAATTGAATATACCGGTGATCGCTTTGTCCCAGTTGAACCGTGGAGTGGAATTGAGAACGGGGGATGCCAAGAAGCCGATGTTGTCCGATTTGCGTGAATCGGGAGCCATTGAACAGGATGCTGATATGGTGTTGTTTATTCACCGTCCGGAGAAGTATGGAATTATGACCGATGCTCAGGGGATGAGTCTGAAAGGAATTGCTGATATTATTATTGCAAAGCATCGTAACGGTGCTGTGGGAGAGATTCAGTTACGTTTTATCAGTGAATTGACAAGGTTCTGTGATTTGGAGAGTGTATCTCCGTTTCATTCGGATATGTCTACCGGAGAGTTGGTTACCCAAACATTTAGTTCCAAATTGAATGATGAATCGGTGCCGGCGTTGGATTCCGGCTTTGATGATCCGTCCCGGACGTTTGATACGAAAGCGAATTTGAGCAATGATGCTCCGTTTTAAGTTTGAAATAAAATAAGGAGGAGGTTATGAGAATTTGGGTTTGGTTGTTGTTAATGTTGCCTGGCTTGTGGGTAAAAGCAAATCATATTTTCATTCCGATGGATGAAACCCAGACGAATCATCTGAAAGCATACGGTACGGCCTATCATTCTCTGAAAAACGGTTATGAGATACAATGGCTTATCAATTATCGAGGAGGGAGTTTTGTGCTTCCTTTTACTGCGGAAGTACGTACGGAATGTTTGTTGAAAGGTATTGCTTTTGAGGTGATTCCGGATGCTCGTTTAAATAGTATATTAGCGGAGATTTCTTTGCCGGAGGTAAATGCCGATGTGGTGAAATTGGAGAAAGCGCCGAAGATTGCCGTTTATTCCCCCAAAGAGAATAAACCGTGGGACGACGCGGTGACGCTGGCTATGACTTATGCGGAGATACCGTATGATGTGGTGTACGACCGGGAGGTAATGGACGGGAAGTTGAAAGAGTATGATTGGCTTCATTTGCATCATGAGGATTTTACAGGTCAATTGGGAAAGTTTTACCGCAGTTACCGGCATTTGGATTGGTATAAAGAGGAGGAGAAGGTTAATTTGCAGACAGCCAAGATGTACGGTTATACTAAGATTTCAGAATTGAAGAAAGCTGTAGTAAGAAAGATTCGGGATTATGTGGAATCCGGAGGATTTATGTTTGCGATGTGTTCGGCGACGGATACGTATGATATAGCATTGGCAGCTATGGATGTGGATATCTGTGCTTCGGTTTTTGACGGTGATCCGGCAGATCCGGATGCCCAGTCGAAACTGGATTTCTCAAAGACGTTTGCTTTTCAGGATTTCAAGTTGGAAATGAATCCCAATGTTTATGAATATTCAGATATTGACGTGACAGATACGCGGAAAGTGAGGGAAGGAGATGATTATTTTGTTTTGTTCGAGTTTTCTGCCAAATGGGATCCTGTGCCGACAATGTTGTGTCAGAACCATGAAAATATGATTAAGGGATTTATGGGACAGACAACGGCTTTCCGGAAAGACCGCATTAAATCGAGTGTGCTGGTCATGGGAGAAAACAAGGTGGCGAACGAAGCCCGTTATATTCATGGCGAATATGGAAAAGGGACATGGACTTTTTATGGGGGACACGATCCGGAGGATTATCAGCATTTAGTAGGGGATCCGGTTACAGAACTGGATCTTCACAAGCAATCGCCGGGCTATCGTCTGATTCTTAATAATGTATTATTTCCTGCTGCAAAGAAAAAGCAGCATAAAACTTAGTTATGCGTTCAAGGATTTTGTTTTTGCTGAAGTATTATCTGTTCTGGATTATTGCTTCGGTGGTGGCCAAATGTGTTTTTCTGCTTTATCAGGGGAATACTTCCTTAAGTATTTCAGATTATTTCCAGCTTTTGTTTAGGGGATTGCGGATGGATGTTTCTTTGGGCGGATATATATTGCTTCTTTCTTCCGTGTTGATGGCTTTTTCCCCATTTGTACGCGCTCAAATGCTTCGTCGGGTGTTTTCGGGATTGTCTTTGCTACTTCTTGCCGTATTTTGGTTTGTTGTAGCGGCTGATTTGGAACTTTTTCAGAATTGGGGTTACCATATGGATGCTACGGTACTGGAATATATCCGGACTCCGAAGGAGGCAATGGCTTCTACACCTTTCGGTTTATTGTTGTTGTTAATCGGATTATGGTTGGTGTTGGCAGTTTGTTTTTATGTGTTGTATTTGCATTTTGTGGGAAAGCAATTGAGCTATACTCGTGGAAGATGGTGGGAAACAGGCGTTTTTCTTCTTATAGGGGGGGGCCTGATTGTTCCTATTCGGGGAGGTTTTAATGTGGCACCGATGAATAATAGTTTTGTTTTCTTTCATAAGACAAATATGTTTGCCAATCAAGCAGCAATCAATCCGGTATGGAATTTTATGTATGAGGTGGAACATGCCGGACGTATGGGAGGAGATTATAAATACATGGCAGAGGAGGAAGCGCAGGCGGTGGTAGATAGTTTGTATCATACGGGAGATACTGTGTTCCGGTTATTGAGAAGCAAACGTCCGGATATTGTAGTGCTTTTATTGGAAAGTTTTACAGCGGATGCTATAGGTGTATTGGGTGGAAATGAAGAAGCGACTCCGAATTTGAATCAATTGGCAAAGGAAGGGGTGTTGTTCTCGCATATTTATGCTACCGGTAACCGTTCGGACCGGGGGGTAGCCGGGGTTATCGGTGCATATCCTGCTTATCCGAATTACTCGTTGTTGAAGTATCCGGCTAAAATGGAACGTCGCCCCCGTTTCCCGAAAGATTTGGAAGAACAGGGATATCATACCCGTTTTTATTATGCCGGCGATATTAATTTCGGCGGATTTCGTGCTTTGACGACGATGAGTTTTCAGGACGTGGTGACAGAAGACGATTTTTCCGGAGAGGCAAAGAAAACAACATTTAAGTGGGGAGTACATGATGAGTTTATGTTTGAGCGTTTGTTTGAAGATATGGAGAAAGCACCTCGCCCGTTTATGTATATGGCTTTCAATATGAGTAGTCATGAACCTTTTGAAGTTCCGATGGAAACTAAGATTCCGGGGCAGACTAAGGATAAGCGTTTTTTGAATGCGATTTATTATTCTGACCGTTGTATTGGAGAATTTGTAGGGAAAGCAAAGGCTTCCGGTATGTGGGATAATCTGTTGTTGGTATTGGTGGCTGACCACGGAACAATTTCCATTAAAAACCGGGATTATCATGAGCCTGCCACTTTTCATATTCCTTTGATTTTTGCCGGAGGGGCATTGAATGTGAGGGATACGGTAATTACGACGTTGGGGTCTCAGACAGATGTGGTGGCAACACTATTGGCTCAATTGGAAATACCGCATTCTCAATATAAATTCAGTAAAAATCTGCTTGCCGGAGATGTGATGCCTTTTGCCTATTACGGGATGACGGGGGCCGCTGGAATGATTACTCCCGAGGGTGTGACGGTGATGGATTTGAAAGGTGGAAAAACTATTACAGGAGAGGAACGGAATAAGTATTTATTGAAAGCTTATCTCCAGGTACTTGATAAGGATATCCGGCAATAAGGAGACAGCATGAAAGAAATTTTGGTGTAGAGGTGTTGTCGATTGGTTGGAAAAATGTATTTTTGCAAGTAGTATAAAGTGCAACATAATTATGGATGATGTTAGAGAATTAGTAAGTTACTTGAGTAAAGCGGAAAGAGGATATACTAAAATATTGAATAAAACTTTTCAGAGTGCCGGCTATGATTTGAGTCGGGAACAATATGAGTTGCTTCAGGTGCTTTGGGAGGAGGATAATGTCAATCAGCAGACGATTTCTAAAAAGTTGGAGAAAAATAAATATAATATCACGAAGTTACTCAATACATTATGTAAGCGTGGGTATGTGCAGCGTAAGATGGGAAAAGAAGATAGACGGAATAACTTTATTGTGTTGACGGAGAAAGGCATGGAGGCTCGGAAAGCATTGACTCAATTGGAGGAGCAGGTACATACTGACCTGACTTTTACTATAGCGCCCCAGGAGGTAAAATCCTGTGTGTGGGTTTTGCGAAAATTGACGGATGTGCTATAGATATATAATTAGTGGTAATATTTTTAAATATGCTTGTAACAGTGGAAAAATTTACAGATATTCGCCGTCCGGTATAACTATATTAAATAATTAAGAAGAATGAAAATGTTGAAGTATGTAAAGATGATATTGCTTGTGGGGGCTTTAGGAGCTGCTATGAGCGGATGTGTGGATTCTGATGATCCGGATTTTCAAGTTGGATTGGAGCGTGCCTATGTAATTCAAAAAAATAAAGAATTTGGTGGGAAGCAATTTGCATTTTACGGAACAGTTGTGGCTGCCTATGGAACTGCAACGAACGTAGAGTTGACTAAAGATTATATGCTTTTATCTTTAAATAAATTAGGTGAAAATTTTTATGAAGTAAATGAAAACCGTATGATGTGGTGGCCTCTTGCAAATATAAATGGGACTTATACACTTTCGGCTCAAGATGACAAAGGTATGGCTGCCCAGAATTCATTTACGCTTAAGATTGATAAAGAAATGGGGGATTTGACCATAACGGAGCCTTTGAAATATGAAGGTGGACGACTTACGGCAAAATGGAAAAAGGTAGATGGAGCGACGGCCTATGGTTTTCTTTTGGGAATAGGACAGAAAGAGGGAGATACGTATAAGTTTTCCAGAATAAATACGATATATGCCGGGCAAGGTATTGTGAATGGAGAAGAGGTGACGGGATTATTGACACCTTATGAGGTTTTAACCAATAATAATATAACAGTACCCCTTGGAACAGAACTGGTTGTTGCTGTGGTAGCTGCCATGCCCTCTCAGAGTGGAACTTTATATCTGGAAGGAGATTATTACAAAATTGTTTTGGGTGACAATGAAAGTGGAATTACACCTATAACAACTCCTGTATTGGGTGTTTATTAATTGAAAGGAGATAATAAAAATAGCAACCTAGTAAGGTTGCTATTTTTTTGCCCATATGTGACGTGCCTATTTTACTAAATTCAGCGTATCGGTTGCAATGACCAATTCTTCGTCAGTGGTGATGGTCATAAGCAATGTTCGAGAATCCGGAGCGGAAATGATTTTATCTTCTCCGCGTACTTGATTGGCTTTTTCGTCAAAATTAACTCCCAGATAGGAAAGGCCATTGCATATTGCCTTGCGGACAGAGATGTTGTTTTCGCCGATACCTCCAGTGAAGATAATCAAATCTACACCATTTAGTACGGCAGCATATGCTCCAATGTATTTTTTGACGTTGTAAGCAAATACGTCCAATGCCAGTTCTGCTCTTTTATTCCCGTTTTCTACGGCGGCTTCCAATTCGCGGAAGTCGGAAGATGCACCGGATATGCCGAATACTCCAGATTCCTTGTTGGTCAATTTGACGGCTTCTGCCGGGGTAAGACCTTTTTTGTCACAGATATAAAGCAATGCTCCGGAATCAATATCACCGCAACGAGTACCCATTACCAATCCGGCAACAGGAGTGAAGCCCATGGAGGTATCGACCGATTTGCCGCCGTTTATGGCTGTAATGGAAGCACCGTTTCCTAAATGGCAGGTGATGATTTTCTTTTTGGTGATGTTCCAGCCTAAAATCTGGCAGGCTTTTTCTGCCACGAATTTGTGCGAAGTACCGTGAAAACCATATTTGCGTATTTTATATTCGGAATAGTATTCATAGGGAATACCATATATATAAGCTTTTTCTGGTAAGGTTTGGTGGAACGAAGTGTCAAAAACGGCTACTTGGGGCACTTCCGGCAACAGGCGTTCCATCGTTTCAATACCTTTCAGATGGGCAGGGTTGTGTAAAGGTGCGATTTCGCAACAAGCCTGGATTTTTTCTTTTACCTCCGGAGTAATCACTACGCTGTGGGAAAAATATTCGCCTCCGTGGGCAATGCGGTGGCCTACGGCTTTGATTTCATCCAAAGATTGGATGACTCCATGGTTAGTATCAGTTAATGCTTTCAGAATCAAATCCATTCCTACTGTATGGTCGGCAATGGGTTGTTCAATGGTCCATTTTTCTTTGCCTTCAGGTTTATGGGTGAAGTTTCCCATAGGCAGTCCTATTTTTTCTACCAATCCTTTAGCCAGCAGGACAGGTGTTTGAGCCATGTCCAATAACTGGTATTTGATGGAGGAACTGCCACAGTTCAATACTAATATATTCATGATTCTGTGTTATGTGAGAATTATTTGGTTAATCCGGCAGCTTGGTTGGCGGTGATAGCCACCATGTTGACGATATCGCTTACGGAGCAGCCGCGTGACAAATCGTTAATCGGGGCTGCCATACCTTGAAGGATTGGGCCGACAGCTTCAATGCCAGCAATGCGCTGTACCAGTTTATAGCCGATGTTGCCTACTTCCAGTGTGGGGAATACCAAAACGTTGGCTTTTCCTGCTACAGGGCTTCCAGGAGCTTTTAAGTTACCTACGGAAGGAACAATAGCGGCATCTGCTTGTAATTCACCGTCAATATTTACATCAGGAGCCATTTTTTGAGCGATTTTGGTTGCCTCTACTACTTTATCTACCATTTCATTTTTGGCAGAACCTTTAGTGGAGAAGCTCAGCATAGCCACTCGGGGTTCTATTTTGGCAATGTTTTTAGCTGTGCGGGCAGTTACTACGGCAATTTGTGCCAGTTCTTCTGCTGTGGGGTTAGGATGAACGGCGCAGTCTGCAAAGATAAGTAGACCATTGTCACCAAAAGCCGGATTGTTGGTCAGCATCAGGAATGCTCCCGATACGACGGATATGCCCGGTTCCGTCTTTACAATCTGAAATGCAGGACGAAGTACATCACCGGTAGCATTGATGGCTCCAGCCACCTCGCCGTCAGCGTCTCCGTTTTTAATCATCAGAGTGGCTAAATACAAAGGATTAACGACTAATTTCAATGCCTGTTCTTTAGTCATTCCTTTACTTTTTCTTAGTTCTACCAACAAGTCTGCATAGATCTCTTTTTTGTCGTGTGATTCTGGATCTACTAATGTAGCTTGGCTGATGTGTTTTAATCCGGCTTTTTCTGCGGCACTTAGGATGTCAGTAGGTTTTCCTATCAGAATCAGTTCGGCGAGACCTTCTCTGATGATTTCATCAGCGGCCTGAAGGGTACGTTCTTCCGTACCTTCTGCAAGTACGATTCTTTTTTTGTACTTGCGTGCATTGTCTTTGATTTTTTCTAATAATTCCATGAAAAATATTATTTAAATATAATTTATTCAACTTAGTAAAACATTGGGAGAGAGTCCGCTGTAATTTTTCAAAAGAAAGAGTTGCTCCCGGTGGGAACAACTCTTTTACATAGTGTGCAGAAACATTTTATTCTCCGTCTTTGTAGATGGTCACACACGTATTAGCATTCCCAATATCCATTCCGACGGCTAACTGCGGGTTTCTGAAAATTTTTATTTCATCGGCTTCCACGTTGTTAGGAATAGATGTTTTTGTGGTTCCGGATTTTATTTTTGAGTTGAGGCAATATCCGTGGGAAGCACATTTTTCCGGTTCGGGATATACTTCAACGGATACAAATTCGCCGAATTCTTCTTTGAAGCATTGTACGATTTCGGGATAGAGGGCTCCACCTCCGACCAGATACATTTTGCTGCATTTGTTGAAATCATCGTCTGTGAATGCTTTCCGGAGGTTCGGTGCAATGATTTCCTGATAGTACATTTTGAGTACTTTTTCCCGAATGTCCAGGATGTTGTGTTTTACACGGTTTACAGTAATACTTCCTTGCAGGAAAGCAACATCTATTTGATGTTCTGTTTTGAGGTTCAAATAGAAATTTTTAGCTAATTCATTGGCCAATAGGTTCACTGCATGGCGTAAACCGTGGGTACTTATGGCTGAACGGTTGATGATACCGGCACGCGTACTTACTACGGCTTCACAGGTTCCATATCCCAAGCTGACGATAAAGAAATTATCTTTTTCTTGCAGGCTTCCTTCGCGGATAGCTACCGTACAACCCAAAATTTCCGGGATGATTTCGACTTTACCGACATTTACTTCCCGTCTGGCGTTTGCCGGTCCCCCGAATGTAGAGGCGTCATAATTAATGATGTGACGTCCCTGTAATATCTCCATGGCTTTGTCTCGATAGAGCATATAAGTGGAGAAAGGGAAACCCGTTGTCAAATAGATTTCTTCTTCTCCTTTGGGTTGGGTCAGCAATAAGGCTGCATTCGTCAATAACTTATATTCATGATCCGTCGGGGCGGGGTTGATATTTTTGTGAGGAGAGTAACCTTCTACCAACGCCAAGTTACCAACAATATACTCAGCATCGTCTACACTGAGTTTTATACCATCCAGGATATTTTCAGCAACATTACTCAGCTCCTGATTGGTAGCCTCGTATACACTGGGGAAATTGTAAGATTTCAGCATGTTATTATGTTTATGTTTTTATTTTAAACCTTCCATTTCAGAGACGAAACAAATTTAGATAAAAAATTGATAAAATTATTGTGTTTTATCTCAAAAATATAAAAAATCGGGAAAGAGACTGTTTTTTAAGGCTGTTTGGCTTGTTTTTCCATATTGAATTGAAGTCGCAATATTTTATAATATATAGTGTTATGCGTTTGTTGTCATGTTTTGCTTAATAGAGTTCGGTGGGGATAGTGATTTTTAATTTCAATTTGTTTCTTTATCTTTGGCTTCTGAAACAAAGGAAAACCGGAATTTCCGGTTTAAAGTTTAACAATCAGGTTTAAATAAAACTGTAATTATGAAATTATTAGAAGGAAAAACCGCACTGATCACCGGTGCCTCCAGAGGAATCGGCAAGGCGGTAGCGTTAGCTTTTGCTAATCAAGGAGCAAACATTGCTTTTACGGATTTACGATATGATGAGATAGCACAAGCTACAGAGAAAGAGATTGCAGCATGTGGCGTGAAAGCAAAGATGTATGCTTCCAATGCGGCTGATTTTGCTGCAACAACGGCAACAGTGGAAGAAGTGGCCAAAGATTTCGGAAGAATTGATATTTTAGTGAATAATGCTGGTATCACGAAGGATACGTTATTGATGAGAATGACGGAAGAACAGTGGGATGCAGTGATAAGTGTCAATTTGAAATCAGTCTTCAATTTTACGAAAGCTGTTTCTGCCGTTATGTTGAAACAAAAGAGTGGTTCTATTATCAGTATGAGTTCTGTGGTTGGTGTCAGTGGAAATGCGGGACAGGCCAATTATTCTGCTTCAAAAGCCGGAATTATCGGTTTTACGAAGAGTGTGGCTAAAGAACTGGGTTCCCGTAATATTCGGGCTAATGCCGTGGCTCCGGGATTTATCATTACTGATATGACTGCCCAGTTGCCGGAAGAAGTAAGAAAAGAATGGGCTGCAAAAATCCCGCTTCGCCGGGGAGGTACGCCCGAAGATATTGCAGATGTGTGTCTGTTCTTAGCTTCTGATTTATCCAGATATGTTACGGGACAGGTGATTCATGTCTGTGGTGGAATGAATATGTAATCTGTTTCGAGTTGTAGGTTCCGCTCTTGTTTTACAGGGCGGAATCTGCAATTTGAAATTTAAACTCAATTCAAGTGATATTTGAATACTCTTTATGGTGGATTATTCCGATAGCTGTTGTATCGGCCTGGGTTGCAAGATTTAAGTTTAAAAAAATCTCCAAATTGCCGGATGTTCCTTTCGGTATAAACTTTTTCATTTCTTTCCTGCGTTTTTTAATCCTGTTTTTTTTACTTTTTTTACTATTGAAACCTGCTTTGCAGTTGGTTCGGACAGTAAAAGAGAAACCGTTGTTGATTATCGCACAGGATAATTCAGCTTCATTGTTGAATGGTAAGGATTCTTTGTATTTCCGGAACGGATACAGTGCATCTTTAAGGGAAAAGTTGGCTTCCTTGCAGGATAGGTTTACGCTGGAATGGCTGACTTTCGGGAAAAATGTTCAGAAAAGTGATGAACTGACGTTCTCAGAACACTATACGAATTTAAGCGGATTGTTTGATTATATAGATAATCATTATGTCACTCGAAAACCGGAAGGTGTGTTGTTGATGAGTGACGGAAAATATAATAGCGGTATGAATCCTCGTTACGGGATTCATGCTTATCCCGTTTATACGGTAGTGCTGGGAGATACGACGGAGGTTTCGGACGTGTATATTCAGGAAGTGATTTGCGACAAATTCAATTTTCTGCATACTCTTTTTCCACTAAAGGTGGAAGTGGCTGCCTTGGGACACAAAGGGAAAACATTGAAATGTGTGTTGAAAGAAAACGGGAAAAACATTGATAGTCGGGAATTGACGGTCGACAGAGATAATTATTTGCAAGAAGTTGTTTTTTCTGTAGAGGCGAAACAAAAAGGAGTAGTGCGGTATACCGTAGAGCTGGAAACTGATTTTGAGGAGAAAAATCGGGAAAATAATCGGGTGGCGATATACGTAAATATTTTGGATAATTCGGGGAAGATAGTCATTTATTATTCAGCGCCGCATCCGGATATTGCGGCCATTACGGAAGCTGTCAATGCTGCCGGTATTTATAAATGTACGGCGTATGATTTTTCACATGATCCATCCGACTTACAGTGTAATCTGTTTATTTTACACAATCCCCGTCCGGAAGATATGAATTATCAAAAGCTTGTGAAGATGGCTGCCCAAAGGCAGATTGCAATATGGTATGTTTTGACAAACCGGCAAAGTATCATGGATTGGTCCCGTTATGGGAAAGCGTATAATGTGTCGGTTAATTCGAATATGAATGAATATGCTTCTCCGGCATACAACCGTAGTTTTCCTTATTTTGAGTTTACCGAACAGGAGTCAGCGGGATTTGCTGAGTATCCTCCTTTAATTGTGCCTTTCGGACAGATTAATACCCAGGCTGGAAAAAATCTGTTCTTGCAGAAGATAAAGAATACAGTGACTGAAAACGGAATAATGAGTTTTTATGACAACAGTCAGGCGAAACAGGCTTATTTCTGGGGAGAAGGATTATGGAAATGGCGTTTGTTTTCCTACAAAGAAAATGGAAATCATGAATTATTTAATACTTGGATTCATAAGACTGTCAATTATCTGATTTCGCATAGAAGTAATGACCGATTGGTTCACGATATAAAAGCTTTGTATGATGAGACGGAAGATGCAATAGTGAATGTGGAGCTTTATAATGAAAGTTATGAATTAGTGAATACTCCGGATGTTCGTCTGAATTTGCAATATGGAGAAAAGGAATTTAGTTATCTTCTGAACAGAAATGGTGAGAAGTATCGTATAAATTTGGGCAATTTGCCTGCCGGAGAATATCGCTATGCGTTGTCTGTGGATTTGAAGGGCGAGAAGTTCGGGAAAAAGGGTGTCTTTTATGTACAAACACAAAATCCTGAAATAAACGATGTGGTTGCCGATGTGCGATTGATGGAAGAAATTGCGGAGCATTCGGGAGGAATATGTCGTTTTTATTCCGATATGGATGAAATTATTATTCGTATTGCAGAGGAAGGGCGTTTTGTGCCGGTGTATAAAACAGAAATGAAGTATATCGATTTAGGGGAGTTGAAATGGGCAGGGATTCTTTTACTGGTCTTATTATGTTTGGAATGGGGGTTGTTAAAATATTATGTCAGCTGATCTTATATGGATGGCTGTTTACTGCATTGTTATGTACATCGTGTGCCGGATACAGAGTGGTTCAGATAGATGTATTGGAACCGGCTGATGTGACGCTCGAAAAAAATAAAAAAATCGGATTCTGGGATCGAAATATTCGTCCGTTGTGCGATTCTTCTTTTGTATTAAACCATTATTCCGGGATTTCTTCGGACGAGTTGGCTTATGGGTTTTATTCAGCTTTACAGGCGGCGTTGGGTGAAAGTGAAACAGATTCTCTTCCATTTATGGCCGGAAGGGATAAAAGATATGTACCGGATCAAGAATTCCCGGTTCCGCTGGTCGCGAAATCACTTGTGATGATAGGGCAGCATTTCGGAGTGGATTACATTGTAGCCTTGGAGAAAATGGGGTATCGGATTGATGCTTCAGAGAAACATGTAAAATGTGATTTGTTGTTACGCCTGTATAGTTGTAGCCGGGGGAATGTTTTGGATTCTGTTTTTTATGAGAATGATTTGCAGGAGGCTTTGGTGAATGGATATGATCTTACGGATTATATGAAAGGAGTAACGGGGGAGCTGGGAGCTGAGTATGCGTGTCGTCTGAAACCGTGTTGGCAGACTGTAGAAAGACGGATATATAATGGAGGCAGGGTATTGAAAATGGGGGATGTTTTTTTTCAACATAATGCCCGGGAACAAGCCGTGCAATTATGGGACGCGGCAACCCGCCTGACTCCCCGGCAAGCCGTACGGGGGTATTTGAATCTGGCTTGGCTGTATGAAATGGAGGGGGATTTTTCCTTGGCCGGACAGATGTTGCAGAAAGGAATGGAGGTTGCAGAGGAAAAAGGCTTGGACAATACAGATACAGATTATCTGAAAATGTACATGGAAATTATTGTAAAGAGAATAAAGGATACGGTTTTGCTTGAAAAGCAAATGTAATTGGAGTTGAGTACGGAAATTTATTCTTTGATTTATCCGCCAAATTGTTATGTCTGAGCTGAATATTTATAAGGCATCGGCAGGAGCCGGCAAGACGTTTGCCCTGACGATGGAATATTTTAAAATTATTTTTGCCCTTCCAACAGAATACAGGAATATTCTGGCTGTCACTTTTACCAATAAGGCGACAGAAGAAATGAAATCACGCATTATTAATGAACTGCATTGTATGGCAGAGGGGCGTCCAAGCGGCTATGCTCCCGGTTTGAAAGAAAAGTTCGGTTTCTCGGATGATGAACTGTGTAATCGGGCAAAGATGCTGCGGACGTTGTTGCTGCATGATTACGGCAGGATTTCCGTGACGACCATTGACCGCTTTTTTCAGCGTATAGTGAAATCGTTTACGAAAGAATTGGGGATTTTTCCGGGCTATAATGTGGAGTTGGATAGTGATTATGTCCTTATGAAAGCGGTGGATAAAGTGATGGAGGAGGTAAAACATAACGCTTCGCTGAGAACCTGGATTGCCGATCTGATGGATGCGAAGGTGGATGAAGGGAAGTCATGGAGTATAAAATCCAGGATTACTGATTTGGGAGAAGAATTGTTTCGGGAAAACTATCTGCTTTTTGATTCGGTGGTGTTGGGAAAGTTCGGGGATAAGGAGTTTTTAAAAAGTTACGGTTCGTTTTTGCAAACAATTATTCGGGAATATGAAGAGGAACTTACCTGTCTTAGCCGGGAAGCCATTGAATTGATAGAGGGGGCAGGATTGGAATTGAGGGATTTCAGAGGGAATAAAGCAGGATGTGCCGCACATTTCTATAAGATAAAGAACTGGAAATTTGACGAGATTACAAAGACGGTGAAGGAGGCGGTAGGCCAGCTGGATTATTGGATAGCCAAGGACAGCGACGGAAGTGTAAAGCAAAAAATAGAGGCTATTTATCCGTTTCTGAACGAGAAGTTGAAAAAGTGTGTTGATATTTATGAGAATAAATGCCGCTATTACCTTTCAGCCCGGCAGATTGCGGAAAATCTTTATCAATTGGGTATTTTGAGTGACTTGTATAAAGAAGTAAGAGCGTATTGTGACGAAAAGGGGGTGATGCTTCTGAGCGATACGACTCATATCCTGAATATTCTGATTGCCGGTAACGATACTTCTTTTTTGTATGAGAAAGTCGGGAATTACTATAAACATTTGATGATAGATGAATTTCAGGATACTTCTTCAATGCAATGGGGAAATTTCCGTCCTTTAGTCGTGAACTCTTTGTCCGAAGGGAATGAAGCCATGATTGTAGGGGATGTGAAGCAAAGCATTTATCGATGGAGAAATGGTGATTGGTCTTTGTTGGCGGAGGGCGTGGAATCTGAATTCCGTCAATTTGGTACGAATGAGGTGGTTTTGGAAAATAATTGGCGGAGTGCGCCGGAAATTGTCGGTTTTAATAATTTGTTTTTCAGAAAAGCGGCAGAATTTTTAAAGGCATTGTTTGATGGAGCGGTTGGAGAGAATAATCGTTGGTCGGGGGCTATAGAGAAGGCTTATGCCAGTATTGAACAGATAATAAAGTCGTCAGCCAAAGGCTATGTCGATATTCATTTCGGACCGTTGAAGAAAGAAGAGGGAGCGCCGGAATGTGTTATGGAGACGGTTGTTGAAGATATTCGGGCAATAACGGAACGAGGTGGTCGGAGCGGGGATATTGTCATTTTGGTGCGTAGTGGAAAAGAAGGTGCTTTCGTTGCTAATTATCTGATGGAATATAATAAAAGGGCAGACCGGGAAATCCCTTTTATTTCCAATGATTCTCTGTATGTGTGGTCATCCCCTTTTGTGAAATTCATCACGGCAGTATTGCGCTACATTATTGAACCGTATGATTTAGTGAATAAAGCCGGGGTATTATATCTGTATTACACATTTATTAAAGAATGTGTATCTGTTACCGAAGATGAAATTTTCAATGCAATTGAAGAGAAGGATTTGTTTGGATTCCTGAATGCGGATTTTGCTGTGAATACGGGTAAGATTATGTCTTATTCCCTGTTTGAAACGGTGGAAGCTATTATTGACCGTTTCGGTTTGACAGGAAAGAAAGAGGAAGTGCCTTATTTGATAGCTTTTCAGGATGTTATTTTTGAGTATGAGGCAGCGAATACCAACAATATTCATCTTTTTTTGGAATGGTGGGAAAAAGAACAATCCAAACGGGTGCTTTCTACATCGGAAAATGTGGATGCCGTTCGGATTTTGACCATTCACAAGTCCAAGGGATTGGAATTCGAATACGTAATTTTACCTTTCTGTAATTGGGAATTGGATAGCGTACGCCCGGTTCGCAGAATCTGGTGTAAGACGGGAGAGGGAAAATTCAGTGAATTGGACTATGTTCCTCTGAACTATTCTGCCCGATTGGCGGATACTATTTTTGAGGAGGATTATTATGACGAACACCTCAAGGCTTATGTGGATAATCTGAATTTACTCTATGTAGCGTTGACCCGTGCCCGAAAGGAGATGTATATACGTCCGTATACGCCTAAGATCAACCGGGACGGAAGTATTTCTTTCTCTGATATGGGAGCTTTTATGTATGAGATACTTCGAAGACTGAAAGAGGAGGGGAATTGTATGTTTTCGCCGGATGAGTTAATGAATGTTTCATATGGTGAAAAGGAGGTATATTCTTATCCGGAAGAACAGAAGGCTGTTTTTTCTCTGGATTATTATCCGGTTTATAATCCGGAAGACCGCATTTCCGTAAAGTTTAAATACAGGGATTATGCCGGAGAGGGAGAGACTCTTTCGGCTGTGGATGAAGGGAAACTGTTACATGAGATTTTTAAGTCGATAGAATATGCGGATGATGTGGAACAGGCTGTGCGGAATGTCTATTTATCGGGTATGATTACGAAACGCGGGAAAGAGGAATATTGCGAGAAGGTACGGGCTTATCTGGCACAACCGGTGTGTTCTGAATGGTTTGACCGGAAATATAAGGTAATCAATGAGCGGGACATATTGCTTCGGTTCGGTTCCAAAGTGCGTCCTGACCGGGTAATTATACAGGATAAGCAGGCAATCGTCATTGATTATAAGTTCGGACGGACAGAAGAGAATAAATATCTGAAACAGGTGCAGTTTTATCGTACTTCATTGAGGCAGATGGGGTATAAGGACGTGAAAGGATATATTTGGTATGTACGTCTGAATAAAATCGTAGCCGTGTAACGGATAAAAGAAACAGCAAGGTGAATTATTTTTTACCTTGCTGTTGTTTGATTCTTACCGGTATACTTTGGGCGTGAGTTCCCCTTTCAATACCATCAGCCCGTTTTGAGCCAAGGCCCGCATTTCGTCTTCTCCCGGATATATCTTGACTGGAGCAATGAATTGAACCCGTTTAGCGATTGCATCGGTCACTCTCGGGGCATGAGCTATACCACCGGTTAACAGAATTGCATCTACCTGACCTTCCAATACACTGGCCATCGCGCCTATCTCTTTGGCAATCTGATAACACATGGCTTCCAGCAGTAAATTCCATTGGGGATCGGAAGCTGCTTTTTCGATGATTTCAATGGTATTATTGGTATGTAGGTAACCGACAAAACCGCCGGCTCCGCACAACATTTTTTTTATCTCATGGGGGCTCTTTGTGCCGCTGAAGCATAATTTTACAAGTGCTCCTGCCGGCAGACCGCCGGATCTTTCCGGGGAAAACGGGCCGTCGCCATCGAGCGCGTTATTGGTGTCAATTACTTTGCCTTGTTTGTGGGCGCTGACCGATATTCCTCCGCCCAAATGGGCAATAATCAAATTGAGTTCTTCGTATTTTTTACCTGTTGATTTGGCATGTAGTCGGGCAATACTTTTTTGGTTAAGTGCATGAAAAATGGAAACTCTGGGTATCTCCGGATGTCCGCTAATGCGGGCAAGAGGGGACATTTCGTCAACAACAACCGGATCGGCAATAAACGCCTTTACCTCTGCTCCCAATTCACGGGCCAGATGATAGGCTATAAGTCCGCCCAGATTGGAAGCATGTTCTCCCATGACCGGTACCTCCATATCACGTAACATAGCCGGATTGACTTCATATACGCCGGATTCGATGGGTTTTATCAATCCGCCCCGCCCGACGATGGCGTGCACTTTTGAAAGTTCTATGCCGGCCTGTTTCAATTCAGATAATATCAGTTCTTTCCGGAATGTAAATTGAGAACTGATGTTCGGAAATTTGCCTATTTCTTCAGCAGTATGCCGAATAGTTTTTATAAATATCTGTTTTTCATCTTCAAACAAGGCTATTTTGGTGGAGGTGGAACCCGGATTTATAGCAAGAATAGTGTAAGCCATACGTGTAATGTAGTTTTATAAATAAATTTTTTCTATTGCAAAAGTTGTAAATTGTAACTTAAAATCAAAGAAAAAGAGTGTTTTTTTTACAAAACGGAAAGATGTGGAATCAGCGTTCCACCAGATATTCGTGTTGATTGAAAATTTGGAGTTCAAACAGATCTCTTTCCGGCCATTCTTGCACGGTGGACAGGGCTTGGGTGATCATTTGATTGATATAGGACGGGAATTTCGAGCCTTTCCAGGAACTGGTGTTTGTTATAAAAATCCAGGAGTAACCGTTGTGTTGCTTTTTCAAAAGAGCACTGGTGCCGAAGAGCGTACCGGTCCGCGAGCAATCTCCATTGTAGGAAACATGCATCCAGCCGATAGGCAGGGAATCGAAACTGAAAGCTGTCATTTGGGCGATGGTTTCCGGTTTCAGAATATCTTCTATTTGGGATTCTCCGTCAATGACTGCCAGAAAACGCAATAATTCAATGGGAGAGGCCACCCACGCTCCGGCTCCGGAAAGAGCTTCGATATGATTTCCCCCGTAATATTTGGGAACTAAGTGTTTACTTCCGTCGCAGGCCGGTATCAGTTCTTCGGAAGCCGTCTCGTAATATTTGACTTCGTTTTCGAGACGGTCTTCATACAGGTCATGTCCTAAGTGCATGTCAAAACATCCGGCTGGGTAAAGGATATTTTCCCGAATGTAGTTTTCATAGGTTGTGCCGCTCACTTTTTCAATGACTTTTGACAATATACCGTATCCTATATTGGAATAGGCAGTAGAAGTACCGGGGGTATAGCGTAACCGGCGGGACAATACAAAACGGATAATTGTATTTAAGTCTGCGGGAGGAGGAACATTCATTTTCCGGGCTATATCTACGGAGCAGAACATGGGGTCTCCGTAGACCGTTGAAAAACCGGCTTTATGCCGTAACAAATGTTCTACTGTAATCTGGGTGGCACGGGGATCCCGTATGGATGAGAAAATAGAATCGTTGAGTATGCCCGTGGGACCAAACACCGGATTATCTAAATGCAAGTGTCCGTCTTCTGTCAGTTTCATGATTCCAACGGCCGTAATGAGTTTGGAAATTGAAGCGATACGAAAAATATGACGGGTTTCTGTGGGAATTTGCTGTTCTGCATCCGCATATCCGTATCCTTTGGCATACAATAGTTTGTCGTCTTTCATTAAAGCAAAGGATGCACCCCGGATTTCCCATTTCCGCATAAAACGTTCAATGATTTGGTCCAGTTTTTGGGTCTCGGGCAATTCAGAAAAATTATTGCAAAACGTTTCGTCGGCAGGTAAAAGTCTGGCTTTTTTAAGTTCGGCTCCGGAGGCTGTCAATAATAAGGTTGAATCTGTTTGCCGGAAATTTTTTCCGATGAAGATAATTTCCCAGGGTTTGGAGAAGAGAATGGTTATTATAACGACAATTAAAATAATATACTTCATTCCGGCAAAACAGTGGAAATTTGCAGATAGAATCTTTTGATTTTACAGCAAATGATGTAATATCAATCATTTAACTTTGCAATATTAAAAAAAGATGTTTAAAAATAAAAGTATTTATATTTAAAAGTTCTTAATCTGTTTTTTCCAAAAGGGCAAAATAACAGTTCATCAATCGGCGGAGTAAAGGATGCTCCGGATGAAAAAAAGTGGAGTCTATGCGCCGGATGGGAAGAAGCAATGGGGAGGTGCCAGTGATAAAAGCTGCCTCATATTCGGCCAGCGTAGTCTGTTCTATCCGTTTTTCTTCCAAATGTATGTTTTCTGTTTTACAAATGTCAAATACTCTTTTTCGACTGGTGCCAGGCAATACATAAGCCGTTGGTGTTGTGTATAATGTATTTTGCCGGATAAAAAATACATTTGAACGGGAGCCTTCTGTAATATATCCTTCGTCATCGACTAAAATCACCTCATATACATGATTGTCGTGAATCAACTGATTGGTTAGATGGCGTAAGGCCGGATTAAGGTATTTTACTTCCGGATTTTGTCTTACGGCCTGGCAGGTCATGGTGTCTACGCCTTTCTGATAGGCTTCGGCAGAAGGATAAGAATGAGGGATTGTGTAAAGATATTCCGTCATTTGGCCGTTTGTAAAGTGGAGGACGTATTTGACGTTTCCTTCTTCCATGTTTTCCAGATAGATAAGGCGTTCTAATTTATCCGGGAGATGAAGAGTTTTCAGGTCTAAATGAATATTTGATTTCTTTAATGAATTATCAAGCCTCAAGAGATTGTCTTGTAAGAATATAGGCTTCTTGTTGAAAATCCGTATCACTTCATATATGCTTAAGCCGTTTTCCAGTATTTTTTCAGAAAATCCGGCCGAATCTTGTGCTATATTATTTACTAATATCATGCCGTAAATTTTGGGCAAAAATAAGAAATAGAGTTCAGATATGTTCGTACTTCTCATTTATTTGAGTTAATTTTGGCTCACTTATGGAAAATCAGGAACAAATAGAGCGGATTGAAGTTTTTCTGCGTACTGTTGTGTTGGAGGAACTGGAGAAATTGCAGCAGGCGGGGCTTATGTATATGAATTTTGTGATTATGGGGCAGACGGTGGAAGTTTTGGGGGGATTCCTGGACCAGAAACCGATGAAAGCCAAAGGACAATCCGCTCGTCGTTTTGCCTCAGCCGTGCGTTATTTGTTGGGAGGACGTTACCGTTTATTGAATGAGAACAATTTTCTATACGATAAACTAAGAAATCAAATGACGCATACTTTTCTTCCGGGAGGAGACTTGAAGTTAGTGAATGTTGGGCAGGAGGAAGGATATACTCATTTGGAAGTCAGAGACAAATGTCTGATACTGGTGGCGGAGACTTTTTGTGAAGATATTCGCAAGGCATGCGGCAGATTGGTGCAATTCCTGAAAGAAGGACGGATAAAACCTAAAAATATCGCTTTTGGAAATGACAACTAAAAGAATTGTATTGATTGGAGCCGGCAATGTGGCGCACCATTTGGCTCCGGCATTGCTGAATGCGGGGCTGAATCTCTGTCAGATATATAGCCGTAGTATCGAGTCGGCAAGGGAATTGGGAAGAAAGACAGGTATCAGTTATACTGCCGATCTGTTTGCCGTTTATCCGGATTGTGATATTTATATTTTTTGTGTGAGTGATGATTCTTTACTCTCTGTATTCAAGGGACTTCGTGTAAATAAAAATGCGTTGATTCTTCACACATCCGGAAGTGTTCCGTTGTCGGTGTTCGAGGCTTATGTGGAAAATTACGGAGTTTTGTATCCTTTACAGACATTTTCCAAGAAACGGGTTTTGAATTTCAGGGAAGTTCCGTTGTGTATTGAGGCTTCTAATGAAAATTCCCGTACGCTCTTGCTGGCCATGGCAGAACAACTGTCCGGACAGGTGCGGGAGATTTCTTCCGACAAACGGGGAAAACTTCATTTGGCTGCTGTTTTCGCTAATAATTTCACCAATCATTTGTATGGAATTGCCGGAAAAATGCTGGAAGAAGAGGGACTGGATTTTTCTCTTTTGAGACCTCTGATTTTTGAAACAGCCCATAAAGTAATGTTGTTGTCGCCCGAAGAAGCACAGACAGGTCCTGCCCGAAGAAATGACGAAAGTATACTGGGCAAGCATAAAGGTTTATTGAAAAATGATAAAAAACTACTGACCTTATATTCTCTGTTGAGCGACTCCATTAAGGAGTCATTGGTGAAGAATGAAACGAAAAGTGTTGCGGAAGATCCGCAAATGACACTAACCCTGTGGTAAAGAATTGTATATTAAAAACCGAATAATATGGCTTTTTTTAAAGATGAACTGAAAAAAATTCGTGCTTTTATTTTTGATGTAGATGGCGTGCTTTCCCGGCATGAAATGAATCTTTCTCCGGAAGGGGAACTGATCCGCACGTCATGTGCCAAAGACGGCTATGCGATTATGTATAGTGGGCGTAAAGGCTACGTCATTGCCGTTATTTCCGGCGGAGGGGCTCCCGGCTTAAGGGAAAGACTGGAAAAATTGGGAATTCAGGATATATATCTGAAAGTGGCGAATAAGCTGGAAGCTTTAGACGAGATTGTCTGTAAATATTCATTGGAGCGGGAAGAAATCATGTATATGGGGGATGATATACCGGACTACAATGTCATGACGCAGGTCGGTTTGCCTGTTTGTCCGGCCGATGCCTGCGAGGAAATTAAATCCATATCCCGTTATATTTCGGATGTGAAAGGCGGAATGGGTTGTGTGCGGGATGTTATTTCCCAGGTGTTGAAAGCCAGGGGGGATTGGATGGATACGGGCTGTTATGTTAGGAGTATGTAACGGGAAGGATATGGCGTATAAATTAATATTGGCTTCTTCGTCTCCTCGCCGGCAGCAATTGATGCGGGAAGCCGGATTTGACTTTGAAGTGAGACTCCGGGAGGTGCCGGAAGTTTATCCGGATAATTTGCCTGTGGAGCAGGTGCCGGAATATCTGGCATGCTTGAAAGCGTCGGCTTTTAAAGAGGATTTGCTGGAAAATGAGTTATTGATTACGGCAGATACGATTGTCTCCATTCACAACAAAGTGGTGGGTAAGCCTCATGACCGGCAACAGGCTATCGGAATGCTCCGGGAATTATCCGGAAATAAGCATACCGTTATTTCAGGGCTTTGTCTGACTACAAGTCGAGAGCAAAAAAGTTGTTCGGTTTTTACGGAGGTCTTTTTCAGGGATTTGACGGAGAAAGAGATAGTTTATTATGTGGACCGTTATAAACCTTTCGACAAGGCTGGAGCTTACGGCATACAGGAATGGATCGGGTATATAGGTATAGAGAAGATTGACGGTTCTTTTTATAATGTAATGGGATTGCCGGTGCAGACACTCTGCCGGCAATTGAAAAATTTCGGGGTGGAATTGTGTAAATAAGTGTTGAACAAATAAATAGTCTGATATGAAAAAATGGATTTCGTTTCTATCCGTGTTGTGCTTATGGGCGGGATATTGTAAGGCTGACGAAGGAATGTGGATTCCGATGTTGCTGAAGAAATACAATATCGAAGATATGCAGAAAAAGGGATTTAAATTAACCGCAGAAGATATTTATGATATAAACCGGGCTTCACTGAAAGATGCGGTTGTCGGGTTGGGAAGGGAAGGAAGTCCTTTCCATCATTTCTGTACCGGGGAGTTTATCAGTGCAGAAGGGCTGCTGGTGACAAATCATCACTGCTCCTTCGATATGATTCAGAGTCATTCTTCTTTGGAACATAATTACCTGCGGGATGGTTTCTGGGCTAAAAACAGAAACGAGGAACTGGCGAATCCGGGAATAACGGTTTCCATTTTGGTGAGGATAGAAGATGTAACAGAGCAAATAATGAGTCAGTTGGACGAAGGGTTGGACATTCGGGATAGAAATAGGAAAATCGACAGCCTATCCCGGGTAATTGAGCGCAGAGCTACGGAAGGAAGTAATTTACGGGCCAATATCAAGCCGTATTTTAACGGAAATCAATTTTTTATGTCGGTGTTCCGCATCTTCAAGGATGTGCGTTTGGTGGGGGCTCCTGCTTCGGCTATCGGGAAATTCGGAGGAGATACCGATAATTGGATGTGGCCTCGGCATACCGGAGATTTTTCAGTGTTAAGGGTATATGCAGATGAAAACAATGAGCCGTCAGGGTATTCTGAGAAAAACCGGCCGTATCATCCGGATACTTTTTTTAAAATTTCAACCCAAGGAATAAAGGAAGGTGATTTTACGATGATTTTCGGCTATCCCGGAACAACCAATGAATATTTGCCATCCTATGCCATCCGGCAACTGATAGAGGTTGAAAATCCCCATAAGGTGGCTATCCGTACGGCTAAACTGAATGTGATGAACGAAGCGATGAACCGGAGTGAATTGACCCGGATAAAATATGCCGCCAAGGCTGCCGGGGTGGCCAATGCCTGGAAAAAGTGGCAGGGTGAAATCAAAGGATTGAAACGGTTTCATACCGTCGCAAAAAAGGAAAAACAGGAGGCAGAGTTTATCAAATGGGCGAAAGGCAACAAACGTTATGAAGGTATAATTGAAAGGTACAAGGATTTGTATAACCGTAGAGAGGATTTAATCCGGGCATATGTGTATGCAAGTGAAGCAGGACTGAGGGGTGCGGAGATTATCACTTTGGCGGAAAAGGTACAGGGGCGGGTGAGCAATTGCATTAAAAAGAAAGAACAGGCAATGTGTAAGGAGGTATTACGCCGGGAGACTGACGCTTTTTTCAAAAATTACGATGCGGAAACAGACCGGCGGATTTTGGTGGAAATGTTGCAGTTATACAACGCCAATCTGCCTGGGGAATGGATTCCGGAAGAGGTCGGGAAAGCCCGACAGGCAGGAGATTATGAACGCTATGCTGCGGAATTGTTTAAAAAATCTTCTTTCGACACCCCGCAAGGTGTGATGGCTATTTTGGGAAGTTGTGACGAAAAGGCTTTGCGCAAGATTGAGAAAGACCCGGTTTTCCGGCTTGCTTCTTCAATTCGGGAGTTTACACTCCACCGGATTTTGCCGGAACTGACGAAAATAGAGACAGAGTTGAAAAATGAAAACCGTTTGTGGTTGGCTGGACTGATGGAAATGAATCCGGAGAAAGTACATTATGCGGATGCAAATTCCACGCTGAGGGTAGCTTATGGAAAAGTAGGCGGATATTCGCCTGCGGATGGGGTGAATTATACTTATTATACGACACTGACAGGTATTATGGAAAAAGACCGACCGGAGATATACGATTATAACATACCGCAGGTATTGCGGGATGTGTATGCCCGGAAAGACTTCGGACCTTACACACAGGACGGGGAAGTGCCGGTTTGTTTTATAGCCAATAACCATACGACGGGAGGTAATTCCGGCAGTCCCGTGTTAAACGCCGAAGGGCATTTGATTGGTATTAATTTTGACCGTGCTTGGGAAGGTGTGATGTCGGACATGCAGTATGACCCGGAGATTTGCCGGAATATAGCGGTGGATATTCGTTACGTCCTTTTTGTGATTGACAAAGTGGCCGGGGCGGGGCATTTGCTTGAGGAAATGGAGATAATCCGGTAGAAATTGGAAAAGGGGATGAATTTCATCCCCTTTTTTTACAGGCATTTATATCTTTGCTCCACGGCTTTCCAATTGACAATTTTCCAGAAATTTTCCACATATTTTGCTCTGAGGTTCTGTACGTCCAGATAATAGGCATGTTCCCACACGTCCAGGTTTAATAACGGGATTTTGCCTTCTTTTAACGGATTTTCCGCATTATGCGTCTGTATGATTTCCAATTTGTTCTCTTGCGGATTCACTGTCAGCCAGGCATATCCTGAACCGAACAGAGTCACGGCAGCCTGGGTGAACCGTGCTTTGAATTCGTCGAAACTGCCGAACTCTTTCCGTATGGCTTCCGCTGTTTTTTCACAAGGCGTGTCTTCCTTTTCCCGATGGGGCTGTAAGGCTTCGAATTGGAAATAATGATTATATACCTGTGCTGCATTGTTGAATAAACCTCCGTCGGCATGGAGCATGATTTCTTCTATGGTCATGTTTTCAAACTCCGTGCCCGCTTTCTGTTTATTCGTGTTTTCTATATAACCAGCGAGGTGTTTTCCGTAATGGAACTGTATCGTGCGTTCACTGATGTACGGTGCCAGCGCGTCCTGTGTGTAAGGAAGCGGCTGCAATTGGAAGGTGTTATTCTCACCTCTGGCATTGACGGTATTGGAGGAAAGGAGGACTCCATAAGCCGCATGGGGGGATGTTGTGTTCATACTGTTTTGAGTTTTTAGTTGTGGTTTTTATGGAAATTATAACGGATGTTCCCTAAAAAGGTTACCGTACGGAGATTTTTCATAGCTTTGTAACTGAATAGAGATTTAAAACAGAAGAATATGAAAAAACTTTTTTTACTGTTCGGTGTGGCTATTGTTAGCTTTTGGGTGGTATGCAGTTGTCAAAAACCGGATGTTTCCGGCCATTATTATGATGTGATTCCTGCCAATAGCAGAGGCGTGTGTGCCATACATGTGAATCGACTAATAAAGAAAGGCGAAATAACGACGTCCATGCAGGAGCGTCTGACCGGTTTTTTAGGATTGCAAAAGATTTTAACAAATGTGGGCGAATCGGGGATCGATTTTTCCGATTATGTTTTTTTCGTCTTGGACAGTGTGGGAGGAAATGCTGCGTTTGTCGCTAAAGTGAAAGACGCGGATAAACTCCGGAATATGTTTGCGAGTGCGGAGAAAGAGGGAATGTGTACGCCGTTGGCAACCAAGGGAAAATATAACGAGACGATAGTTTCCGGAGATATTGTCTGCCTGTTTGATTCCCGTGTTTTATACTGTACGATGTCATACAATTTGAAACGTGCCCAGGAATATGCATTGCGGATAATGGAGAGAAAGGAGAGAAGCATAGCTGACGACCCTGGTTTTCAAAAAATGCTGGAAGGGAAGAATGATATAGAGATGCTATTTCCTATGAGAAGTTTACCGGAAAGTATAAAAAGCAACTTTATGATGTATATGACCTGTCCGGACTTCGACGTGAATCAAATGAGTGTTAACGGCAGTTTGAACTTCGAGGAGGGCAGAGTGAGTCTGCAATACACGCTTAGGGCTTCCGATCCTGCAGTGATGCAGGCATTGTTGGAACAAGGGAATTACATGGAAAAGGTTACGGAACGCTTTCTGACCTGTTATCCGGCATCGACGTTGCTGTGTGCCCTGTATAATTGCCGGGGAGAGAAGGTGAACAAAGTACTGGAACAAACTGGCTTTTGGCAGAATATGCCTATGATAGATCCGGTGATGGTGAAGAGACTCCTGGCCTCACTGGACGGGGATATGGCTTATGGAATTACAGGCCTGTCTGCTATGGGGATGCCGAATGTGTTGGTATATGCTCAGGTAAAAGATGGTTATCCTGCCGATCTTATGGCCGATGTCCTGAAAAAGAACCTGGGAAGTTGGGGTGTTTTGAAAGAAAAAGGCGGACATCGCTATGAATTCGGTATCCAGATGATGGACTTTTATTTCGGCGTGAAAGAGGGAAATTTGTTTTATCTCACAAATGACCCGGAAATCTACCGTAATTTGGGAAAAGCGGTTAAAAATCCCTGGAGTAAAACTGTGATGGCTTCCGGTATGAAAGAAAGTTACGGCGGGATTGTGATGAATATTGAAGAACTGCTGCACTCTCCAGTCGTATTATTGATGCTTCAGCAGGCTGTCGGGCGGCAACAGGTTGTTATCCTGCAAAAAGCATTGTCCGAGTTTTCTTATATGGAGTTACTGACGCTTGCACCCAATCAGGCCGTCTGGAATATTTATATGAAAAATAAAGACCGGAACAGCTTGAAAACTTTAATTGAGGCAGGCAAGGAACTGGCAGAGATGAAATAAAAACGGTAATCTACTGATGGATGCGATTTATCTGAAAAAAGTGCTTCCGGAAATATTTTTGAAAAGAGAAAATTCCGGATCTGAGATATGGCTGCAGGATGTCTGTTTTTTTAAAGGAGAAATGGTATTGGTTAAAGCGGCCTCCGGTGCCGGGAAATCTTCCCTTTGCAGTTATATTTATGGGTATCGCCAGGATTTCTGGGGAAGTATGTTTTTTGACGACAAAGACCTCCGCTCTCTGGAAAGGAGGGACTGGGAACATATACGCCGTACTTCTCTAAGTTATGTATTTCAGGATTTACGGTTGTTTGCGGAACTGACCGCTTTCGAAAATGTGGAGGTGAAAAACAGCCTGACAGGATTCCGGTCAGCGGAATGGATACGGGATTGTTTTTTACGGGTCGGACTCGGGGATAAAATAGAAGAGAAAGCTGGCAGATTGTCTCTCGGTCAGCAGCAGCGGGTGGCTTTGGTCAGGGCTTTGTGCCAGCCTTTCGATTTTCTTTTGCTGGATGAACCGGTGAGCCATCTGGATAATGAAAATAACCGTATATGCAGTGAAGTGTTGACAGAGGAAGCCCGTCGGCTGGGAGCCGGGGTTTTGGTGACTTCTATTGGTTATGAGCCGAAGATGAAATACGATAAAGTGTTCCGATTATGAATCTGGTTTATAAATTACTCCGTTGTCAGCTCAAGGGTACTCAGGTAGTCTCATTTTTTCTGGCTAATCTGACCGGCATGCTGATTTTGTTGCTGAGTGTACAATTATGGTATGACTTGCGGCCGTTTTTTACCGGGAAAGACCGCCTGTTGCAAAAAGACTTTCTGGTAGTGACAAAGCGGATTTCCACGTTCGGTACATTGACGGGGCGGAGCACTACTTTTACTTCGGAAGAGCTGTGCGAAATTTTCGAACAGCCTTTTATCCGTAAGATTGGAAGGTTCACCTCCTCCCGATTCCGGACAACGGCGGGCATGGAGTTGGAACAGTTCGGAAGCGGATTTTCCACAGAATTGTTTTTTGAATCGGTACCCGACGAGTATATTGACGTAAAGACAGAGGCGTGGGACTTTCAGGAAGGCGATACCCGCATCCCGATTATATTGCCCCGGAATTATCTGAATCTCTACAATTTCGGTTTTGCCCCGTCCCGCCATCTGCCTAAACTGTCGGAGGGAACAATCGGCTTGCTGAATCTGGATATCCGGATTCAGGGAAAGGGAAAGCAACAGGAATTTCAGGGAAAAATCGTCGGATTTTCGAAGCATTTGAATACAATTTTGGTTCCCCAATCTTTTATGGACTGGGCAAATGCCACTTTTGCCGAAGAAAAGGCGGCGGAGGTTTCACGGGTGATTGTTGAGACGGATAATCCGGCCGATGAACGGATTGTCCGGTTTTTCAACTCCCAAGGCTATGAAATTGAAGGCGACAGGCACTCTGCCGGAGAAATAACATGGTTCCTGAATATATTTACGGCCCTTGTCGCCGGAATCGGTTTGTTGATATGCTTTCTTTCATTGTATATCCTTATTCTGAGTATCTCCCTGTTACTCCAGAAAGACCGTATTAAAATTGAAAATCTGCTTCTTTTGGGGTATACCCCTGAAAAAATAGCCCGTCCTTATGAATGGTTTGTATTGGCCGTGCAGTGCGGGGTCATGGTGTGCGTCTGGGGGGTGCTGCTGGCTGCCAGAGGATACTATTTGCCTTTATTGCAGGAACTAAATCCGACACAGGGCGGAATGGGACCGGTTTTTTGGGGAGGCTTATGTTTGTTTGCAGGGATATTTTTATGGAATGCCGTCATTATCCGTCGTAAAATCGGTAAAACGGCATTCCTGTAAACACTTCGTCAATTATTAAGATTGTTTTTTTAATCTGAAAACGACGGATGCTCCGAAGCGGGCCGGTGCACCGGATTGGCCCATATTGAAATATTGCGGCAGTTTTCCTCCCACAGGGTTGTTGAGCATGTAGCTGAAGAAAGCCTTATCCAGTATGTTTTTCCCCCACAGGTGGATGTCTATATACTTGCCCGACATTGAAAAATCGAGATTCCACAAAAAGTAAGGGGATTGTTTCAGCAGATTGGCTTCATCAAAATATTGGGTACCGAATCCGTTGACGGTCGTGGCGGCGCTGAATGAGTTGAAACCGGCCCATTTTATCGGTTTGCGGTACATCAATCCCGTGTTCCCCGTAAATTCGGGTGCCATTACGATCCGGTTGCCTTCGTGCGATTTCTCCAGGTTGTGATAATATTTTGCATTGCTGTAGCCTGCGGAGAAAAGAAAGGTCAGCCAGGGAAGGAACTCCCATTGCATATCGATTTCCCCGCCAATGCTTCGGGCATCTCCCGCATTTTTTATTTCAGGCCCCATCATCCCCATGACGAAGATTTGCTGTTCTTTCCAGTCGATATAAAAAACAGCGGCATTGAGGTTGTATTTTTTATTTTGACTGAAATATTTCACCCCGGCCTCATAATTCCACAGCTGTTCTTTCTGGTAATCCAGGGCCACCTTTTGCAAACTCATATCATTGGCAATGATATTGTATCCTCCGGCTTTGTATCCTTTGGATACGGTAAGATATAGCGACACCTTGTCATTCCATTTCTGGAGCAGTGAAAATTTGGGCAGCCAATCCTTGAATTTCTTGTTTTCTTTGCTGTTATGATAGGGTATATAACCGGAGGCCCTTTCAAACCGGACACTGTCGCGGTATTGCAGTTCCGCTTTTTCGTAATCATAACGGATTCCCGCCGTAAAAGACATCCCCGGCCACAACTCGCTGATTGTGAATTGTCCATATCCGGCGATTCCCCATGTGGTGGTATTGTTTTCGTATTTGGCATGTTTCAGGGGCAATGGAAGTAAATAGGATTTGTCTTTCCCGAAATTGGCCAAATAATGATTGCTCAGATCCTTGTAGAATGCGAATACACCGGCTGTCCAGGAAAAGTGTCCGCTTGTTGCCGACTGGAGGTTGATTTCCTGGGTCAGGAGATTCTGACGGGATTTTTTATTGTTGTCGAACACATCCAGATAAGTAAAATCGGCGTCCAGCAATTGCTTGTCCTTGCTCCAGGAGTAAGAAGAGACCCCGCTGAAAGCGACATACCGCCCCTTCTTAGCGAAGTTAACAGACGAGGAAAATAAATCCCGCTTATAAGAAGAGGGGGTATTGTAATTTACTTGATAGCGTTTTGTACGCAGGGAATCAAGGGCATGGTAGGCATATCCGCCGTCAAACGAATGGTTGAAATCAGCGCCGATGCCCACTTTCCAATTGTTGTTTGTGTACAGATTTCCCTGGTAGCGTAAATTGTACGAATCAGATGGATTGGATTTCCGGTTGTGGTCATAGAGGTTTCGGAAATAGCCTTCCGACTTGTTATAGGCAAAAGATAGCTTTTGCCGGTAATTTCCTATGGGCAGATTGATAATCAGGTTATAATTCCGGGAGTTGTAACTGGCATATCCGGCCTTTGCCTGCAAAGAAAAAGTCCTGTCCGGGGAATTCGTGGTGATATGGATCAAGCCGTTGATACTGTTCCGGCCGTAGAGGGTGGTCTGCGGACCCCGTAACATCTCTATCTGCCGGATGTCATAGAGGTCAAAGACAAAGGCATTTTTGTCAAAAACAGGAACTCCGTCGACATACAATCCCACCGGAGGCGTGCCGGAGGCCGTGCCGATTCCCCGGATATAAATCGGGGTGGAGAGTTTCAGCCCGCCCTGTTGCATATAGAAATTGGAGACAATGGCCGATAAATCCCTTAAATCGGGATTGTTTTCGCCGGGAATATTACGGGGTGTTACCACGGTTAAGGCTGCCGGTATATCTTTCGGACTCAACTCCCTTTTTTCGGCAGTGACAACGATTTCTTCAAGTTCCTGTATGCTATTGTAAACGGAATCAGTGGAAGAAAGTTGGACAACGGCCGTCTGGGCATGGCTCAAACCGCCCGCTATGAGCCATAGGATGCTGATGAATAAACGCATAAATTTTAATAAAATAGGTAAAACAGAATACTCCGGTATCTGCCGGAAAAGGAAAACACGATTTAATTTTCTTTATTGAAATCGTTGAAAAGGAGGAGCCCTTAGGACAAGGAAGTTGACCGTTTGATTCGTGTATGTACCTATCGGAGAAAAGAATTCCGGGAGGCGGGAGGAAGTTTCATCCCAATGGTCTAATGGCTTTTTTTGCCTGATTTCTTTCTGGGAAGCCGCTTGATAAATGTAAGTATCCGCCGAGTAACAGGTTTGGGCAGGTTCATAAAACGCCACAGCCGGAAGCAGAGTTTCAACTTCCGGACTTCCCTGAATACCCCGGCAATAGAAATATACGATTAAAAATGCCGGTATCAACAGGTAAATAAAGATATGTGTCGATATACCCACGAAAAACATGGAGGCAAAACTACGAAATATATTTTATAAAAAATAATTCAATTTTTTGTTTTTCTTCCGGGAAATGATTTTATTTGCAACAGATTTAAAATTGTAATAATTACAAATTTATAATGAATCAAATCAAGAACATATCGGAATACCTGCTGAATTTCCATATCAAGCCTTCCATGCAGCGTCTGGCAATTATGGAATATCTGCTGGCCAATAGGATTCATCCGACGGCGGAAGATGTGTATCATGCTTTGTATCAGAAAATACCGACTCTTTCCAAGACTACGGTGTATAACACGTTGAATCTGTTTGTTGCGCAAGGGGCTTTGCAAGTAATGGCCATTGACGGTAAGAATGTGCGTTTTGATATCGACACCACGCTGCATGCCCATTTCAAATGTCAGCATTGCCAGCAGGTATATGATTTGCCGGTAGAAAACATCCATATGCTGAAACTTGCGGATAATTCGGTGGTAGGGCAGGTCACGGAAATGCAGCTGTATTATAGAGGATATTGTAAAAATTGCCTGCAAGGGCATAAAGTCAATTAATAAACAATTAAAACAAGTGGTTATGAAAAAATTTATTTGTACTGTATGTGGTTATGTGTACGAAGGCGAAGAAGCTCCGGAATTTTGTCCCCAGTGTAAAGTGCCCCGTAGCAAATTCAAAGAAATGGCAGAAACAACCGGTGCATTGACATTCGTTGACGAGCACGTTATCGGTGTTGCCAAAGGCGTTGACAACGAAGTATTGGAAGGCTTGAAAGCCCATTTCAACGGCGAATGTACGGAAGTGGGCATGTACTTGGCCATGAGCCGCCAGGCAGACCGCGAAGGTTATCCGGAAGTAGCAGAAGCATTCAAACGTTACGCCTGGGAAGAGGCTGAACATGCGGCTAAATTCTGCGAACTGTTGGGTGAATGTGTTTGGGATACCGAAACCAACCTGAAAAAGAGAATGGAAGCCGAAGCTGGTGCTTGTGAAGACAAAAAACGGATTGCAACCTTGGCCAAAAAACTGAACTTAGACGCCATCCATGACACCGTTCATGAAATGGCCAAAGACGAAGCCCGCCACGGTAAAGGCTTTGAGGGATTGTACAACCGTTATTTCAAAAAATAACAACTTCGTTCCATAGAAACAGAAAGCGGCCTGAACAGGCCGCTTTTTTTTGTAATATTGCGATTAGTAATAACGTTATTACTAATAATGTTATCATGGGGCTAAATTTTTGGCCTATATTTTGTAGTTCTCATAAAAAGCATTACCTTTGCATAAGAGTTCATCCCTCATTTGAGGGAAGGAAATCGAAAAAACGCAAGCCGTAGAAGCTCTGCGTTTTTTGCTTTTATAGAAGTTCCGATAATTTGCCCCGTCTATACTTTTTTATTATTTTGTCACGAGCACGGTCTTTTCCTTCCAGGTGATAGGCTGTTAAAAGATAGTATGATGAATTATCCCTTCTCGGTTCTAAAACAACCACATAGTATTCATCCATATCATAGATATAGGTTCGTTTTCCTCTTAGTTCACAAACCGAAAAATACAACATTCTATCTTCTTTTCTCTGTTCTACATGATGTCTGATCCAGTGTAACCGTTGGGAACGTTTCATGTCAAATTCACGATGGTGTTCCTCCTTGTCCGTTTCCTTTCTTGTAAGATGATTGAACAGGGCTTCCATGGCGATAATCCCGTCTTCTTTGGGAGTCGGGTATATGGATTTGCCATTGAAACTGAAATAGGGATTGTCTTGAATATCCCTGTTAAATATGGCTCGCAATGATTTTGTCCTTTCATATTCCGGCATCCCCCAACGTTACTTGTTCGTAACCATGTCCGAAAATGCGACAAACGGGTACGAATGGCGAAACAAGACACTATGTTATAGTGAGTTACCCACAACTTACGTAACAAATACGGTTACGGAAAAAGATTGCGCCGTTCCTCCCCGTTTTGCGTACCGACACCGGACTCTTCACCAACTAATTTTGAAACTAAAAAAATTAAGGACGATGAAGAGTACATTTTCAGTAATCTACTACCTCAAGCGTCAGGTAGTGAAAAAGGACGGGACGGTTCCCGTCATGGGACGCATCACGGTGGACGGCAGCCAGACGCAGTTCAGTTGCAAACTGAGTGTCGATCCGAAGCTGTGGGATACCAAAGGAGGACGTGTCACGGGCAGAAGCACGGCGGCACTCGAAACGAACCGTATGCTTGACAAGATGCGGGTACGTATCAACAAGCATTATCAGGAAATCATGGAGCGTGACAACTTCGTCACTGCTGAGAAGGTGAAGAACGCTTTTCTCGGACTGGAATACCGCTACCACACGCTGATGCAGGTGTACCGTCGTCACAATGAAGACTATGAGAAACAGGTGGAAGCAGGCATGAAAGCAAAAGGTACACTGGAAAAGTACCGTATCGTTTACAAGCACCTGCAAGAGTTCCTCGACATCCGCTACCATGTGAAGGACATCGCACTGAAAGAGCTTACCCCCGCTTTCATCTCCGACTTCGAGATGTTCCTGCGCACGGACAAGCACTGCTGCACCAATACCGTGTGGCTGTACGTCTGCCCGCTACGGACGATGGTGTTCATCGCCATCAACAACGAGTGGCTGACACGCGACCCGTTCCGCGAGTATGAAATCAAGAAGGAGGAAACGACACGCAGTTTCCTGACCAAAGAGGAAATACGCCTGCTGATGGACGGGAAACTGAAAAACGCCAAACAGGAACTGTACCGTGACCTCTACCTGTTCTGCGCCTTCACCGGGTTATCGTTCTCGGATATGCGCAACCTCACGGAAGAGAATATCCGCACCTACTTCGACGAACACGAGTGGATAAACATCAACCGCCAGAAAACGGGCGTGGTGTCCAACATCCGCCTGCTCGACATCGCCAACCGCATAATCGGCAAATACCGGGGACTGTGCGGGGACGGCAGGATATTTCCCGTTCCGCATTATAACACGTGCCTTGCCGGTATCCGTGCCGTCGCCAAGCGTTGCGGCATCACCAAGCATATCACGTGGCATCAAAGCCGCCACACGGCAGCCACGACAGTTTTCCTTTCCAACGGCGTACCCATCGAAACGGTCAGCTCCATGCTCGGACACAAGAGCATAAAGACGACGCAGATTTACGCAAAGATAACCAAAGAGAAGCTCAATCAAGATATGGAAAACCTTGCCGCAAGGTTGAACAGCGTCGAGGAATTTGCAGGTTGCACCATCTAAAAAAGAGAAGCCATGAAACGTGACATAATCATCATAGAGGACAAGGCGGTCAGCGTAACCGGTAACAATGTGTGGATGACCGCCACCGAAATAGCC
>CAJUQA010000020.1 GCA_910588375.1 uncultured Odoribacter sp. | reverse complement strand
GGAGAGTAGGTAGGCGCCGAATTTTGAGAGAGAGTCACTGAATGGTGACTCTCTTTTTTTTGTGTCTTTTAATGCCGGAGGAGATGTGTCAGGGAACGGGGGGGTGAAAAAGCTATGCTTTTTACTACGAAAAGCATAGCTTTTTGCCTTAAAAACCTGTCCTTTTTTCTTCGGAAAACATAGAGAGGATTTTTCAGGCTTTTTTACTGCTCTATCAAAAAGGCATGCGTATGCCGGTGCCGAAGGCTTTTTGAAATAATATCTTATTTTTGTTGTCTAAAATTAACGACATCGTTAGCAATTGAAAAATAATGTGGCGAATTTGACACAAGCTTTGCAGCGTCAGTATGAAGGAACAGATAATATTAATGCTGAAATGTGGATTATAAAAAATTAGAAGATGAAAAAGAGTATTTTTATTTTGATGTTTTTATTTTTAACTGCTTTGGTATTTGGTAAAGTAAAAGGGGTGAAGCATGTGGTATTGATTGGTTTGGACGGTTGGGGAGCCTATAGTGTGCCGAAAGCGGAAATGCCTAATCTGAAAAAGCTCATGGAGGAAGGGGCTTATACGTTAAAGAAACGTTCCGTACTGCCTTCTTCCAGTGCGGTAAATTGGGCATCGATGTATATGGGTGCCGGGCCGGAGTTGCACGGTTACACCGAATGGGGTTCACAAGTACCGGAATTGCCGTCGCGGATTTTGGATGAAGACGGTATTTTCCCGACAGTATTTGGTTTGTTACGCCGGCAAAGACCGGAAGCGGAAATCGGTTGTATATTTGAATGGGGCGGGATTGCCTATGTTGTGGATACTTTGGCAATGAATTATGTATTGCATGTAAAAAATGCCTCTGAAAAACCGGAAGAAACAGTTCGTTATGCTGTTGATTATATTCAGTGGGCAAGACCGACATTGGTAAATATCGTTTTTGACAATCCCGACCATGTGGGGCATGTTGAGGGACATGACACTCCGGCTTATTATCGGAAGTTGAAAGAACTTGATGATTATATCGGACAGATTGTGGAGGCAGTGAAGGATGCCGGGATTTTAGAAAAGACGATTTTCATTGTGACGGCTGACCATGGTGGAATTAAGAAAGGACATGGCGGAAAAACGATGCAGGAGATGGAAACTCCGTTTATTATTTCGGGCAAAGGAGTTAAGAATGGATATGAAATACAGGAAAGTATGATGCAGTTTGATGTTGCTGCCACGATTGCTTATATTTTTGATATTCCTCAGCCTCAGGTGTGGATAGGTAGGCCGGTACGAAGTGCTTTTAAATAATACGGCCTTTATAATTGTTGTAAAGAACCGGAAAAAGGTTTTCCCGATTTCCGGTTCTTTTATTTTGTCGGAAAGAGAATAGTTAATATTTAATTTTAAATTCTTATTTTAGTAGCGTTTTTTAACCCTAAAGGAAAATCAATCATATGGGATTATTGGGATTGTTTGGCAAAAATAAGAAAGAGAGCCTTGAGAAAGGGCTTGAAAAAACCAAGGAAAGCGTATTTAAAAAATTGGCGCGGGTTGTGGTCGGTAAATCCAAAGTAGATGATGAAGTGCT
The DNA here is from genome assembly GCA_910588375.1 of uncultured Odoribacter sp. Lineage (GTDB taxonomy): Bacteria > Bacteroidota > Bacteroidia > Bacteroidales > Marinifilaceae > Culturomica. The sequence goes on along the minus strand of CAJUQA010000020.1, from coordinate 54,547 downwards.
TGATAATCTGGAAGAAGTGCTGATCTCGTCGGATGTCGGTGTGGAAACTACGGTTCGCATTATCAAGAGGATAGAGGACCGGGTACAGCGGGATAAGTATATGGGTGTAGAGGAATTGAACCGGGTGCTGAAAGAAGAGATCGCCGCTTTGCTGAAGGAGAATAATGCCAATGATTTAAATACTTTTGAACTGCCTCAAAGTGGAGAGCCCTATGTGATTATGGTGGTTGGTGTGAATGGCGTGGGAAAAACAACAACGATAGGGAAATTAGCGAATAAATTTAAGGAAGCGGGAAAAAGTGTGGTGTTGGGAGCTGCTGATACTTTTCGGGCTGCTGCTGTGGAGCAGTTGGAAGTTTGGGCCGAACGTGTGGGGGTACCTATTGTGAAACAAAGAATGGGGGCGGATCCGGCTTCGGTTGCTTATGATACGCTCAGCAAAGCGAAGGCTGATCATGCTGATGTGGTAATTATAGACACGGCGGGACGTTTGCATAACAAAATAAATCTGATGAATGAATTGACAAAAATCAAGAATGTCATGAAAAAGGTCATTCCGGATGCTCCTCAGGAAGTGTTGTTGGTATTGGACGGTTCTACGGGTCAGAATGCTTATGAACAGGCGAAACAATTTACGTTGGCTACGGAGGTGAGTGCTCTTGCTGTAACGAAGTTGGACGGAACCGCCAAGGGAGGAGTGGTCATCGGAATTTCCGATCAATTTCATATTCCGGTGAAATATATTGGAGTCGGAGAGAAAATGGAGGATTTGCAGGTTTTCGATCGGGAAGAATTTGTTGATTCCCTGTTCAGCTGATTTTGTGAGCGAAGATGAAAAGAGTGTTGTTTGTATGTTTGGGAAATATTTGTCGCTCTCCGGCCGCGGAGGCGATAATGAAAGCAAAACTCCGGCAGTTGGGAAAGGAAAATGAGTTTGTGGTTGATTCTGCCGGGACGTATGGAGGACATGCTGGTGCTTTGCCGGATGAGCGTATGCGGGAACGGGCAAGCCGTAGGGGATATGTGGTGGACAGTCGCTCCCGGGCTTTTTATCCGTCGGCGGATTTTCCGGGTTTTGATTTGATTATAGGCATGGATAATCAAAATGTGACTGATTTGAAGCGTTTGGCACTTCATGCTGATGAAAGGAATAAAATAGTCCGGATGATGGATTTTTTTCCGGGAGAAACTCCTTATCGGGAAGTTCCGGATCCTTATTATGAAGGGACGGATGGATTTGAACTGGTGTTGGATTTGTTGGAGAAGGCGATAGACGGATTACTTGAACATTTGGGCATGAAATGAATAAAAACCGGGAAAATCTCCCGGTTTTTGATTTATTCGTTTTGAGGTTTGGGTTTGAAAAATTTTCTTTTTCTGTTTTTGGGGTATCGATTGTTGTTGTTGCTTTTGTGGCGGGTTCTGGTAAAAGCACGGGGATTATATGCCGGAGCTTCTCCGAGGTCTGTCGGCAACGGGATTTTATAGATTTCTTTTTCTAAAAATTGTTCAATCCGGTAGAATTTGCCCTGTTCTTTTTCCGAAACAAACGTAATGGCGAGACCTTCCGCATTTGCTCTGGCTGTACGTCCTATTCTATGGATATAGTCTTCCGGATCGTGAGGAACATCATAATTCAGCACCATTCCGATGTCTTCGATGTCAATGCCCCGGGCTACGATGTCAGTGGCTACCAATACGGTAATTTTATTGTTTTTGAAATCAAGCATCACTTTTTCACGTTCCGCCTGCTCTAAATCGGAGTGCATGGCTGCGACGTTGAATTTCATACGCTTTAGTGTGTAAGCCAGTTCTTTTACTTTTTGTTTGGAAGAAGAGAAAATGATACTTTTGGAATTTACCGGTTTCCCGAACAGCTCTTTGATAAGTCCCATTTTTTGTATTTCCGTACAAATATAGGCGGCTTGCGTGATGGCTTCGTTGGGTTTGGATACGGCTATTTTTACTTCCTCCGGATTTTTCAGTATGGTTTTGGCTAATTGTTGGATTTTGGGAGGCATAGTTGCAGAGAACATAATCGTTTGTCTGTTCTCCGGCAGTTTTTTTACGATTTTCATGATATCGTCGGAAAATCCCATATCCAACATCCGGTCCGCTTCGTCTAAAATGAAATAACGGACATGCGACAGGTCGATGTCATACATATCCAGATGGGTGATTAATCTCCCCGGAGTAGCGATGATAACATCCGCCCCCATTTCCAGACCTTGTTTTTGCTGATCCCATGTGGCACCGTCCCCACCTCCGTATATAGCCAGGGTCGATACGGAAACAAAATAGGAAAATCCTTCGAATTGCATATCGATCTGTTGGGCAAGTTCCCGGGTGGGTGCCATAATGATGGCATTGATATGGTCGTCTGTTTTTTCTTCTTTAGCCATCCGGTTTAATACGGGCAAAATATAAGCGGCTGTTTTACCTGTTCCTGTTTGCGCGCAGCCGATGATGTCTTTTCCCTCTAAGATGACAGGTATCGTTTTTTCCTGTACAGGTGTCGCTTCTTCAAAATTCATGGCTTCCAATCCTTGTAGTACAGATTCTTCCAGCCCCATTTCACTAAATTTCATGCTTTCTCAGTTTTAGGTTACGAAGATAGAAAAAAATCACCTAAAGTCACAAGTATCCGGAGAAGGAGAAATATTCGTTTATATTTTGTAATTTTGCGAATTAAAGAGTTGTTTATGGAAGATTTTCAACATTTCGGATATAGTAAAGAAGTTATCGAATTTGTCGCTGTAGCCAAAGAATTTTGTGATTTTGTGGAGACGATTCCGTCGATGGAACGGAAAGATGTTGTTCAACGGCTTCAGAAATTTATTCCTCTTATTTATTTGAAAGGAAGTTTGTTGCCTGCGTCGGAATGTAGCGAAACAGGATTGGCGGAGGATTGTGTGACGGAAGAGCAATACAACTATTTGTATGCGGAGTTGCATAATAAGTTCGGCCGATATGATGAGTATCTGGAAGTGTTTGATGATAATATGCAATACAGTGAGGCTCCGGTGGTTAATTCGATTGCGGAGAAAGTGTGTGATATTTATCAGGATTTGAAAAATTTCATATTTTCCTATCGTTGCGGTATGCCTGAGATTATGGAGGAGGCGATATGGGAATTGAATAATAATTTTGAATTGTATTGGGGGAAATCCTGTGCGGGTGTGTTGAGGGCTATACACGACGTCGTTTATCGTCTGCAAGATGAAGGAGGCAATGATTGAGGCGGGTATTCAGAAATTAAATCAGGGGAAACATGGGTGATATATATAAAAAAACAATTACTCCGGAAGAGATAAGCGGCTTTCCTGTTTTTGTCTACGGAGGAGATGTGGTTGTGATTGAGGAACCGTCAAAAGTGGAGGAAGCTGTGAAGTATCTGGAAGCCCATACTTGTGTCGGATTTGATACGGAGACCCGGCCGGCTTTTAAAAAAGGGGAATATCATGCTGTGAGTCTGTTGCAATTGGCTGTTCATGAGCGGGTTTATCTTTTCCGTTTAAACAAATGTGGATTTCCTGCTTCCTTAAAGCAATTGTTGTCCGATAATAAGATTCTGAAAATTGGAGTGGGGATCCGGGATGATATTAAAGCTTTGCAGCGTTTGGGAAGTTTTGTACCTGCTGCTTTTTTAGATTTGCAGGCTTTTGTCGAGGATTACGGAATAGAGGAAAAATCTTTTTCAAAGTTAATGGCGATTATTTTTCACGTTCGGATTTCGAAGCGCCAACGTACATCCAATTGGGAATTGCCTCAACTGACGGAACAGCAGATCCGTTATGCTTCTACAGATGCCTGGGGGGCGTTGCGGATGTATAACGAGTTAAAGCGGGATTGATTCTTTCGGAATTCGGGGAATCGTAAAGGAAAAAGTGCTGCCTTTCCCCGGTTGGGAAACTATGTGGAATTTTCCCTTGTTCATGCGGATAAATTCTTGGCAAAGCTGGAGGCCTAATCCGTATCCTTTTTCATTTTTTGTACCGTAGGTCGTGAATCCTTTTTTATTTGTCCTGATGTTTTTTTGTTCTTCCGGAGATAAACCGATGCCGTTGTCTTTTACGGAAATCAGAGCGAATTCCTTTTGGGCTGTTAAATGAATTTCTATTTTCCCTCCGGGATGAGTGAATTTTATTGCGTTTGAAATTAAATTGCGCAATACGGTTTTAATCATGTCTTCGTCGGCATATACGGGTAGCTTGAGATGGATACAGGGAAGGAGGTGTATGTTTTTGGCGGCGGCGATGGTTGTAAATAATGAAAGTACCTGTTGAATTGCGGCGGTGATATCAAATTCGGAAAAGATGACCCGGGTTTTTCCTATTTGATTTTGTGTCCATCTTAATAGGTTTTCCAGAAGATTGAAGACTTCTTCAGTCGTTTCGTTGATCATTTCAAATTTTTCCCGTATGCTTATGTTTTTGATTTTGTTTTTGTCGCTTTCAATGATGGCGTTAATCATTTTGATTGTACTGATAGGGGCTCTTAAATCGTGGGCAATGACGGAATAAAGTTTGTCGCGGGAAGCAATTGTTTTTTGCAGTCGTTCACATTGTTTTTTTATGATGTGTTTGGCTTTGAGCAGCGATAATTGGTGTTGAATGCGGAGCAGAAGTTCCTGTCCTTGTAGCGGAGTGGTAATGAAATCCGTTGAGGGATAATTCAGGCATTCACTGATAATGTTTACCTGGTGCAGGGGACAAAGGAAAATAATGGGGATTTGTCGGGTGACCGGATGTTTGCGAAGGTATTGTATGTTGCCGTATTTACTGTTTACTTCCGGGTTCAGAAGTATCAGATCGGGAGTTTTTTTGGGAAAAGGGCGAGGGAAGTCGGAAGGTATTTGTTTTATTAAAATGAAATTTCCTCCTTGTAAAGAGGTGGAAATTTCTTCCATTTCCTGCTCCGTCGTAATGATAACCAATAGGGTATATGCCTTTTCTTTTTTTGCCATATCATGCCTTTTAGTTTTTGATTTTATGCATAAGATGGGTGATGAGCAGATTTTTTTCCAGGTTGGCGGCAATGATGGAAGAGATCAATGTCATGAAATGGATTTCTTCTTCGCTCCAGCATTTTTTGTTCTGGCAATGGGAAAAGGATAGAAATGAGAAAAAATTGCGTAATAACAAAGGGAGAAAAAGCGCATTGACCGTGGAATGTTTTTTATAAAATTCTTTGAGTTCCGGATTGGAAAGTTGGTCCGGATTGTCAATCAGGATATAGGCTTTTTCATTTAGCTGCTGTTGTAGTGCGGGTTCGATAAAGCAGGGTGTTTTTTTTATCTGTTTTTTCATGGTGGGGATACAGTTGGCACACCATTCGTGAAGAATAATGAAATGGTTATCCGGAAAAATTTTGAGGATGTGGATACGGTCGTATTGGAAACGCTTTCCAATCAGCGATAAGGCTTCTTCTATATTACTGTGATAATTATGGTTTGTCGCCAGGCGAATATTCAGGTGATAGAGAAATTCCGAATCGGACAGACTTTTCATAATTTGAAAGTTAAAATAGTTGTCGGTTTATGTGATAAGCAATGTATCTGCTTATACCGTGAATCTTTGCTGCAAGTTGCGGACAAGGTGTCTTTTAACGTTTACGCGGGGAAAGGAGGGGGATTTACCGGATAAAGGTTGGAAATAACAATAAAAAGAAGATAAAAAATTTGGTAGGATTCAGGAATTTTGTACTTTTGTGCCCGGGTAAGTCCTATGCGACCAGCTCCTGTCGAATCCCCCCAGGGTCGGAAGGCAGCAAGGGTAGGTGGTTGTAGCGGTGCGACATAGTTCGCTTACCCATTTCGCCTCTTTAGCTCAGCTGGCCAGAGCACGTGATTTGTAATCTCGGGGTCGTTGGTTCGAATCCGACAAGAGGCTCGGAAAAGTTCTAATTTGCTGTTGTAGCTCAGGGGTAGAGCACTTCCTTGGTAAGGAAGAGGTCTCGGGTTCAAATCCCGATAACAGCTCAATCGGAAAGCCTGCTGCTTTGCAGGCTTTTTTTATTATGAAAGATATCAATCATACATCGAATTCTTTGGCACTCCCTTTTTCTCTAAAAGAAAAAATCATAATGTTGCGCGAGCAAGCCGTACTCATAGATAGAGACGTGGCTGACCTTTATGGGGTCACAACCAAAGAGGTAAACCAAGCCGTAAAAAATAATCCGGCCAAATTCCCTGCCGGATATGTGATTGCCCTTGACCGAGAAGAACATAAGCAACTGGTCAAAAATTTTGACCGCTTCGTCTCTTCTAAGTATTCATCGATTGCTCCCAAGGCATTTACCGAGAAAGGACTTTATATGCTTGCCACCATTCTTAAAAGCAAGCAGGCTACAGAAGCCACACTCGAAATCATTGAGACATTTGCCGCCGTGAAAGACTTGCAGCGTAATCTTATAAATCTCCATAATGAACGCAATCCGGAGAAACAAAAAGGGGTAATGAGCCGGTTTTCGGAAGTACTTTCCGACATTGTGCTCCCGGAGCTCCGTACAGATGAGACAGAAACATCCATAGAACTCAATTTCTTCATCGGAAAACTCAAACATACCGTCAAACGCAAACGTCGTGAAGACGGACCTGACATTGTGGAAGAACCTGAGACATCTTATGGAAATGAAGACTGAAGAAACACGATAACAGTTCAACATCTCCGAGTCTATTTAAAAAAGAGCCTCTTTTTACTCCAAAAAGAGGCTCTTTTTGCATCAAAAACATATTCTTTTTGATTCGGAACTAATATGTCTGTAATTTGAGTGGATACAGATATGGCAAATTTTTTTTATTGACGATAAAATTTTACTTTTGTTAGGGAGTGAGATATAGAACCATTTTACCAAACAAAAATAAAGCATCATGAAATTTTTTATTGATACGGCAAATCTGGATCAGATACGCGAGGCCAATGAACTCGGTGTGTTGGACGGGGTAACTACCAATCCTTCCCTGATGGCAAAGGAAGGAATTAAAGGGGAGGAAAATTGTAATAAACACTATGTGGAAATCTGCAACATTGTCAAAGGGGATGTGAGTGCGGAAGTAATTGCTACCGATTATGAAAGCATGATAAAAGAAGGAACGGCGCTGGCGGCCCTGCACCCGAATATCGTGGTGAAAGTACCTTGTATTGCAGACGGAATAAAAGCTATAAAATATTTTTCGGAGAAGGGTATCCGTACCAATTGTACATTGATTTTTTCACCCGGTCAGGCGTTGTTGGCGGCAAAAGCCGGAGCAACCTACGTTTCTCCTTTTGTGGGACGTTTGGATGACATTGCCAGTGATGGCATAGAATTGGTGGAAAAAATCGTGGATATGTTCAATTATTACGGTTTTGAGACCCAGGTATTGGCGGCTTCCATCCGGAGCACCCAACACATTATCCAATGTATTGAGGCCGGAGCGGATGTGGCAACCTGTCCTTTAAGCGCCATAAAAGGATTGCTGAATCACCCGCTGACCGATAGCGGTTTGCAGAAATTTTTGGCAGACCATAAGAAAGTGAATTCCTAATCTGTATGTTTATTAGATTGTTTGAGGATAACCCGAATGCCAGGGATCTCCTTAAGGTTGTCGAAGTATTGGAAAAAGGTGGGGTAATTGTTTACCCCACCGATACCGTTTACGCCATCGGATGTGATATTTATAATGTGAAGGCCGTCCAGCGGGTGGCGCAACTGAAGGGCGTAAAGCCGGAGAAAGCGAATTTTTCCATGATATGCCGTGATTTGAGCAATATTTCGGAATATGCTAAAATCGGGAATGAGGTTTTTAAGACGATGAAGCGCGCATTGCCGGGTCCTTTCACTTTTATTTTGAATGCCACAAGCAAGTTGCCCAATGTGTTGATGAATCGGAGAAAGACGATAGGAATCCGGATACCGGCCAACCGAATTGTTATGGCTATTGTCGAAGAACTGGGGCATCCTTTGCTGACCACTTCCGTGCGTGATGAAGATGAAGTGATAGAATATATGACCGACCCGGAATTGATTCATGAGAAGTATGCAAACCGGGTGGATTTGGTTATCGACGGGGGATACGGTCGGAATGTAGCCTCTACTGTCGTGGACTGTACGGGAGAAACGATGGAAATCGTCCGTCAGGGGCTGGGCGAATTATAGCCGGGCTATTTCTTCCAGAATGCTTTTGTAAAGAGTACCAGAACCGTAAAAATTTCCAGACGTCCTATCAACATCAGAAGCGACAGGAATATTTTGGCGAAATCATTCAATTGGGAAAAATTCTCCGTCGGTCCGATGCTCCCGAATCCCGGTCCGATGTTGCTCATACTCGTAAGTACCGAACTGCATGCCGTAGCAATGTCGTCGGTAAAGAAGGCCATGATGATGCTTCCGATACCGAAGACGATGATAAAAAGGATGGAGAACCCCATCACGCTGTTCATGATTGTCGGATGTACACTTTTATTATTGTATTTGACATTAATGACCGCGTTGGGATGAATAATCCTTTTCATTTCGGCGGCAGAATTTTTAAACAACAGAAGTACCCGGATTACTTTCATACCTCCCGATGTTGAGCCGGCACAGGCTCCGATAAACATCAATATAAAAATAATAAGCCCCAATAATGTGGGCCATGAGAGATAATTGGCCGTCGCAAATCCGGTCGTTGTCATAATGGTCGTCACTTGGAAAAGGGCATCGCGGAAACAGGTGTCCAGAGTATCCCAGTGGGCAAGGTAAAGTCCGGAAGCGATGAGCAGTGTCGCGGCGAAGATGATAATCATATACCACCTGAATTCTTCGTCCCGGAACAGTTTCCCGCCTTCTCCTTTCAGCGCTACATAATATAAGCTGAAATTAGTGGCGGCAATCACCATGAATATGATAATCACATATTGGATATAGGGTGAATCCCAGTAGGCGATGCTGTCCTGTTTCGTAGAGAAACCTCCCGTGCCCATGGTAGCGAAAGCATGACAGATGGCGTCGAAAAAGGACATGCCGCCGATAGTCAATAAAATCGTTTCGATAAGTGTGCAGGCAAAATAAAACAACCACAATTTTCGGGCGGAGGATTTGAATGTGGCAGCCATTTTGCTATGGGTGGGTCCCGTCACTTCGGCAACATAGAGATCCCGGCCTTCGATACCCAGACTGGGGAGGATGGCAAGGAACAGAACGGCGATTCCCAAGCCGCCTAACCATTGTGTCATTGAACGCCAGAACAGAGTGGCATGGGGAAGGGATTCAATATTATTCAGAATGGAAGAGCCGGTCGTGGTGAAACCCGACATTGTTTCAAAAAAAGCATCGACAAAAGAAGGGATGCTTCCGCTTAGGATGAAAGGCAAACATCCGAACAGAGAAAAAATCAGCCAGATGAAGGTGACCGTGAAATAACCGTCTTTTTTGGCCAGGATTTTATCCGGGGCCTGGATGGAATAAACCATAAACACCCCTGTTACTGCTGTTATTACTGCTGAAATGGCAAATGCCTTGGAATCATGTTCCCCATAAATCAGTGAAATGATGACACAAAGTAAAAAACAGGCACTCTCAATCAGCATCAACCGGCCAATGAGGTTTGCTATGAATCGGATATTTATCATGATTTAAGTTGCCTTTATTGCCTTATTTCTGAAAATATTTAATGACTTTTTTCACGGCGTTGGGGAGGGCAAAGATGACCACATTGTCTCCCGGCATAATCTGTACGTCTCCTTTGGCAATAATGGTTTTATCGCCGCGGATAACCCCTCCGATAGTCGCATCTTCCGGAAAGTGTACGTCTTTCAACTCATGTTTGGTTATTCTGGCACCTTCTTCCGCTTCCAATTCGAATACTTCCGCTTCCGAGAATGTGAGGAATTTCAAGTGCTTGACGTCAACATTCATGGTGTATCTGTAGATGTGGGAGGCGGCAATCAGTTTGGTATTGATTAATGTGCCGATGCCTATGTTTTCGGCCAAATCGATGTAATCGATGTTTTCCACTTCCGCTACGCTCTTTTTGACTCCCATTTTCTTGGCTAACAGGCAGGAAAGGATATTGGTTTCCGACGATTTTGTTACGCTGATAAATGCGTCGATATTTTTTATGCCTTCTTCCCGTAAAAGCCCCAAGTCCCGGCCGTCACCGTTAATAATCAGGGTCGATTTGAGTTTGTCGGCTAACTGAATGCATTTCTCGCGGTCTTTTTCTATAATTTTGACATTATAGTTTTTTTCAAGCAAAGAAGCTGTTTTTACTCCGATGCGGGAAGCGCCTACAATGACGATATTCTTTATTTCAAACTCCTCTTTTCCGCAGAGGGTAAACACATTGGGAATAAATGAAGGAGTGGTGACTACAAAAATCAGATCGCCGTATTTTAATGTGTCGTTTCCCCGGGGGATGATTGTTTTGTCTTCCCGTTTGATGGCAACCACCCGAAACTGGTCGGCACCGTATATCTCACCCATTTTGGCAAGGGTATGGTTCAGAATAAGGGCATTGTCCCACAATTTGATGCCAATCAGTTGTAGCCGTCCGTCCGAAAATTCGTGTAATTGACGGGAGCCGATTTGCTTTAGGGAGGCCACAATCTCTTCCGCAGCCAGTCTTTCGGGATAAATCAGCGTGTCGATGCCGATGGATTTGAGATATTCGGCATTTTCATTTTCCAGATATTCGCTGTTATTTACGCGGGCAATGGTCCGTTTCGCACCTAATTTTTTGGCGAGTATGGCTGAATTGATATTCTGTTCCTCTAAAGGATTGACAGCGATATACAAGTCGCATTTGCCGACTTCCGCATCTTTCAGGGCCCCGATGGAGGTACACGACCCGACTATCGACATAATATCCAGTTGGCTTTCCAGATTTTCTATTTTTTCCTGATCGGAATCAAGCAGTAGGATATTGTGTTCCTGTCTGCTGAGCATCTTGGCAAGATGTGTTCCAACTGCGCCGGCACCGGCAATAACGATATTCATGAATAATCGGTTTTATTTCTCTGTTGAGGCAACAAAGTTAAGCTAAATGTAGCTCATTTCTGCATTTTGTTTCGCCTTTTTTTGACGTGCGGAGCGAGGTGGATATTTCCTTCTTGTCGGGTTGTCCGGAGCGGAATCCGGAGTTTGCGGCAAAGGTTTTCCCATTGTCGTATGCAATGGTGGTGACAGGAAGCATCCACAATGATTAAACGGGGTGTGGAGGAGGGGAAAGTCGGCAGAGCCGGAGGATATACATTGTTTGTAATAATTCAGATACCTTCTTTCGCCCGAATGGGCGACTGATTGATGAGGCTGATTGTATCATCGGGAAAATTCAATTGTTTGCCGTCGTAATATAGCTGTGAGTGAAGGAAACCATGAAAGGCTGGCACAAGTTGAAGCTTGTTTTTTTGAATATAAGATTTTATTTTCTCATCAGGAAGGGGAGACTGCGTATTTTTTAACAGGAATCCATATCCGTTTTGCTTTAATAAAATGCAGCTATGGGGGTATGAGTGGAAAATAACGACCTCTTGTTTTTTCCGCAGGAGGTAATTGTGCAGACAGGAGTAGCCGCCGAGGATAGATATAAACAGCACAATCAGGGACAGGTTGTTTCTTTTGCGTGACCGGAGATAAAAGCAGATGAGAAATAACAGGCAGTATAAAAGCAGGAGATGGATTTCCGTGGGATACAAATGATTGGCCTGGACATTTATTGTGTTGAAAGCGTTAAGGGATGAGGTTAAGGTTTTACACAGAAATTCTATGGGATGCGTAAAGAAACAACTGATGTGGGAAGGCAGAGACAAAGCAAAAATTCCGGAATATAACAATAACGTAGTTAATGGAATCGCAATCAGATTGACAAGAAAGCTATTCAGACTGATAGCGTGAAAATAATAGGCGGATAGAGGGAATGTGGCTAATTGTGCAGATAGAGTGACACATATTGGTACGGATAAACGGGGAAAAGAAGGAACCAGTCTTTTCAGAAGAGGAGCTATCCCGATGATGCCGGAATAAGCGGCGTAAGACATTTGCATACCTACGGAATAAAGAGCGCCGGGAGTAACGATGAGGGCGAACAGGGCGGAGGCGGCAATTGCGTTGAAGGCGTTATAATCTCTGTTGAGGGCATGGCTGAGAGTGATGAAAGTTAAGATGTAAGCCGCCCGGACAACGGAAGGAGACAATCCCGTAATGCAGGCATATGTCCATAAAATAGGCAGGAGAAACAATTGCGATTTTTTCCCTTTAAATCCCGCCATTTTGAACAAATAAGTCAGGAGTAGCCATACGGCGCCGGTGTGTAAGCCGGAAACCGCCAGCAAATGCATGGTGCCTGTCTCGGAAAATAAGTCGCGGGTGGAAGCCGAAAGTTCTTCCTTATATCCTAAGCACAATGCTTTTATCAATGCGGAGGAAAGGGAATCCTTAAAAATTCGGTCCGCTTTCTGGATAAGTTTGTTTCTGAGCCGGTACAAATAGAAACGGGGAGTATTGGCATGGCCGGAAATCCGGATGGAATCTATGGCTTGTACCCGGGCACACATGCCTTTTTGTTTCAGATAACGGTTGTAGTTGAAAAGACCGGAGTGGTTGCGGAGGGGAATTTCTGAGAACTTGGCCTCAAATTGCAGCGAATCTCCCGGAGAAAAGATACGGGAAGATTCTAAACAGAAAGAATGTTTGTTTGCGGAAATGAGGTGGGAATGGTGCGATAGTTTCTCTTCATACCTACAAGAGAAACAGATAGGATGCTTGGGAATGCACACAGGAATGGAGCGGCTTGCGCGGACACTGCATAAAAATAAACACGGAAAAAGAAGTAAAGACGCGGTTTGGCGCATATGGGGGAGAACAAATAACAAGCTGCAGAGCAAATAACACCCCCACAGAAAAGAATCCGGGACATTTATTCCGGAACAAAGGATTCCTCCTGCCCAACAGCACAGCGGAAGAAGAAAAGGGACTTTGTGATTGAAAACAGCTACACCATACGTTGTGATTTTACCTAAACAAGTTACGATATTTTTATGAAATATCGATAAAAAAAGCAGGGCTACAGGCCCTGCTTTTCTTTTATTTAGGCAAAATCACCCGGTAGGTGGCTTTGAATTTTCCCAAGCTGATATTATTAAGCTTATTACGGAGAAGTCGTTTTTTTAGGGTAGAAAGATGGTCGGTGAAAAGAATACCTTCCAGGTGGTCGTATTCATGCTGGATAATCCAGGCTTTGATACCTTCGTATTCTTCCTCGTGTTCTTTTCCGTTTTCATCTCGGTAGGCAATCCGGATTTTGTCTTTCCGTTTCATATCTTCGTGAATGCCGGGAATGCTCAGGCAGCCCTCATTGCGGCTGATTTCCTCACCGCTTCGCTCAATAATGTGGGCATTAATGAAAGCTTTCCGGAATCCGGCACATTCCGGATCCGCCTCTGCAAAAGCATTGCCGTCAACGACAAAGACCCGGATGCTTTTGCCTACCTGCGGGGCGGCCAGTCCGACACCATCCGCTTCGTCCATGGTTTGGAACATATCTTTCAGAAATTTATCCAGATCGGGAAAGTCGGCCGGAATATCCTCGGCTATTTTCCTGAGTACCGGATGACCATAAACAACAATAGGTAACAGCATATGTAGTTATTTTAGTATTATTGATTATTGCTTGTATATTGTTTGCTCGAAAGATAAGAGGTCAGAATAATCGTCGCACTCATCGTGTCTATAAGGGCTTTGTCCTGCCGAGTTTTCTTTTTAGCACCTCCTTCGAGCAGAGCCCGGTGGGCCAGGACGGAAGTGAAACGTTCGTCGTACATCTCAACCGGAATATCCGGAAATTTTTTTTTCAACGCGGTGAGAAATGGTTTTATATACCTCATGCTCTCCGACTCTTCATTGTTCATCTGTTTAGGATGGCCTACAACAAAAAGATCCACTTTTTCCGTCTGTAGATATTGTTGGAGGAAGGGGAATACCTCATGAGGGCCGATTGTTTTCAGACCGTTGGCGATAATGCGCTGTGTGTCTGTCACAGCAATACCAATCCGTTTTTTCCCGTAATCGATGGCCAGAATTCTTCCCACTACTCTACAATAATAAAGATGTCCTCATCCTTTTTTTTCATCAGATACTGTTCTCTGGCAAATTTCTCTAAATTATCCCGGTTACTGAGCAATTCTTTCATTTTCCGGTTATCTTCCTCAATTTTTTGCTGGTAATACGTTTTTTCTTTCGAGAGTGTGCTGATTTTGTTGCGTAACTGTGCCTTTTCGACAAAACTGTTCTTGTCGAAAAAAGAAATCCACACTAAAAAAAGTAAACCCACCAATGTGTATTTGTTGGTAAACTTTCTTATGATTTCCCGAAACTTAGATGAACGTCCATTGAACATGCTACAAAATTAGGAAAAAAATAAGAAATACGCCGCATATTTATAAAAACGGAGGGAATAATTATACAAATATCTATGATATAACGTTTTATAAAACAATGAATTTGTTTTTTCCTCTTTTTTTAGAGGTTTAAATTTTTTAAATTTGTAGATAAACCTTCACAAAAGAAAGTTAACTGAAATGATGGAAAAAAAATTAGCAGTTGTGGCCTTGGGTGGAAATGCTATTCTACGGGGCAATCAAAAGGGTACGGTTGCGGAACAAAATCAGAATATACGGGAGACCTTGGAAAATTTGGTGTATCTGATACGGGACGGTTATAATCTGATTATTACCCATGGCAACGGCCCCCAGGTCGGAAACATCTTGATGAGTGATGATGCCGGAGTGAAAATGTATGGTTTGCCGCCGATGACCTTGGACATGTGTGTAGCCTATTCCCAGGGGCAGATAGGGTATATGATAGAGCGGAATTTGCGGAACATCCTCAGAGAACACAATCTCTCCCGGCATGTGGTTTCAATGATTTCCCAGGTAGTCGTCGACCAGCATGATCCTGCCCTGCAGAATCCGACCAAGCGTGTCGGAAAAATATATAACAAGGAAGAAGCCGATAAATTGGCAGCCGAACACGGCTGGATATTCAAAGAAGAGATAAAAGTGGAAGGAGGCTGGAGACGGGTGGTCCCTTCCCCGGCTCCGATAGATTTTAAAAATGCGGCATTGGTGGAGCGGATGGCACGTGCGGGGAGTATCGTAATCACCGGCGGAGGTGGCGGAATCCCTGTGTATATAGACTCGGAAGGCATGTTGCAGCCCATTGAGGGCGTGATAGACAAAGACCTGGCATCGGCCATGATAGGCGTGAGGGTGAAAGCCGATGAGTTGTACATCCTTACGGATGTTCCTTATATTTATAAGGACTATCGGAAACCTACCCAGGAAAAATTGGAATTTCTGGACTATGCGGATACGATGAAATATCTCGAGGCGGGAACTTTCGGCGAAGGAAGCATGGCTCCGAAAATCCGTGCCTGTCTTCATTTTGTGAAAAACGGAGGGCAAAAATCCGTGATTACAGAAGCGACGAAACTGGAAGACCGGAGGTATGGGTCAAAAATTACCATGGAATACGATTGACATGGAGATGGCTCATGTGCTCAAAATTATATATATTTGTAACAGTACCTTTGTGAAATTTTATTCGGAATTTACAACTTAAATACAAAGAGATATGGCTTTTAATTTGAAAAACAGAAATTTTTTGAAGTTGTTGGACTTCACCCCCAGAGAGATAAAATATTTGCTTGACCTGGCGGCTGAATTAAAAAAAGCGAAATATGCCGGTACGGAACAACCCCGCTTGAAAGGGAAGAACATAGCGTTGATTTTCGAGAAAGATTCTACCCGGACGCGCTGTTCTTTTGAAGTGGCCGCTCATGACCAGGGAGCCCATGTCACCTATCTGGGAC
Source organism: uncultured Odoribacter sp. (assembly GCA_910588375.1). Taxonomy (GTDB): domain Bacteria; phylum Bacteroidota; class Bacteroidia; order Bacteroidales; family Marinifilaceae; genus Culturomica. Next base: position 38,718 of record CAJUQA010000020.1, on the reverse strand, counting down.
CTTCCGGTTCGCAAATAGGCAAAAAGGAATCCATGAAAGATACCGCACGGGTATTGGGCAGAATGTTTGACGGGATAGAATACCGGGGGTTTGCTCAGGAGATAGTGGAAGAATTGGCAGAATATGCCGGTGTACCGGTATGGAACGGACTGACCAATGAATTTCATCCGACCCAAATCCTGGCCGACTTCCTGACGATGACGGAACATGTGGACAAACCCTTGAATCAGGTGACTTATGCCTATATGGGAGATGCCAGATACAACATGGGTAACTCTCTGATGGTCGGAGGGGCAAAGATGGGAATGGATGTACGCATCGTTGCTCCCAAAGGATTGCAGCCCGATCCGGAATTGGTAAAGACTTGCCGGGAAATAGCCGCTGTTACAGGGGCTAAAGTGACTGTGACGGATAACGTAGAGGAAGGCGTGAAAGGATGTGATTTCATATATACCGACGTATGGGTGTCCATGGGTGAACCCCAGGAAGTATGGAAAGAAAGAATAGAATTATTATTGCCTTACCAGGTGAATAAAAAAGTGATGGAACTGACAGGTAAGAAAAATTGTAAATTTATGCATTGCCTGCCGGCTTTCCATAATCTGGAAACCGCAGTCGGGAGAGATGTCTATAAACAATTCGGATTAGATGCATTGGAAGTGACGGAAGACGTGTTTGAATCTCCGAATTCGATTGTCTTTGATGAGGCCGAAAACCGGATGCATACGATAAAGGCAATTATGGTGGCCACGTTGGGTTGCTGATGATAAACCAAAATAGCGGGAAAATTGCTTTCCCGCTATTTTTATGGAATCGACACTGTTTAGTTCAGCTTTTTAAAATTCTCAATGCAATATTCCTGGTCGGGACAAATGTCCAGAATCATGGGTAAATGCAATAAATCGAAAATACTTTTCACTTCCTTGGACAGATTGCAGAGTTTAATGGCAGAGCCATTGCTTTTCGCTGTTTTTACCAAAGAAATTATACAGCCGATACCGCTGCTGTCAATAAATTCAATTCCTTCCAAATCAAAAATCATTTTGATACCGGAAGTGCTTAACTTCGGCTTGAGTTCCGATTTTACATCTTCGGTAATAGCCAGAGTAAATCTGGAAAGATTCGCAAATTGAGCGATCTTGATACCATCTTTTTCAGTTAGTTTGATAATCATGTTTTGTTTCAGTTTAGTTAATTTGGTTATTAGCAGTAAACAAGAGGCAAAACATTGCTTGCTTATGCTGAATTTTTAACAACCATAAAGGTATAATAAAATACTTAAAAATCAAAATCCGTTTTATAAATAGTAATGAATCAAATAATTATAATGTTTTTCTTCGGAGGCGGTTAATTATATTACGATGAAATTCTGAGTCCGGGTAGAAAAATAACCCGGTAAATAGAGAAAACAGGGAAAGGCGAAAATGTGTAAAATTTGTTTGGGAATTAGTGTCTTAAGTATAAAATAAAAATTATATCTTTGTTGAACTGCTAAACGGAGGCGTGGAAATCCCTTTAAAAAGGCTTGATTTTGCTAACGTTTGCACTTTTGCGGCGATTTTGATATTATCGTTAAAAATATAAAGATGAAAACAACACCATTTACACATTTTCATGAGGCCCTGGGGGCTCGCATGGCTCCTTTTGCCGGGTATAATATGCCGATTGAATATACGGGAATCAAGGACGAACACATGGTTGTCCGTGAGAAAGCCGGCGTTTTTGATGTCTCCCACATGGGCGAATTTTGGATCAAAGGCCCGAAAGCTTTTGAATTGGTACAGAAACTCACCTCCAACGACGTGGCCGCTTTGGTGGACGGTAAAGTACAATACAGTTGTTTCCCGAACGAAACGGGAGGAATTGTGGACGACTTGCTGGTATATCGTTTCAGTGCAGAAAAATATTTGTTGGTCGTGAATGCCGCAAACATCGAAAAAGACTGGAACTGGGTGGTGAAATACGGCGAACAGTTGGGGATGAAACCTGGCGTGGAACTTGAAAACGCCTCGGACAATATCTGCCAGTTGGCGATACAGGGACCTCTGGCTTTAAAAGCCATGCAGAAACTGACTGCGGACAACGTGACCGATATGGAATACTACACCTTTCAAGAAATACCTTTTGCCGGTATAGATAAAGTGATTTTCTCTACAACGGGGTATACCGGTTCCGGTGGGTGTGAGGTATATGCCTATAACAAAGATGCGGACAAACTCTGGAACGCCGTGTTTGAAGCAGGGAAAGAATTCGGCATACAGCCTATTGGTCTGGGGGCACGTGATACTTTGCGTTTGGAAGCCGGATTCTGTCTGTATGGTCATGAAATTGACGACGACCATTCGCCGATTGAAGCCGGTTTGGGATGGATTACCAAATTCGTACCGGGCAATGATTTCATCAATCGGGCATATCATGAAAAACTGAAAGAAGAAAAACCGTCCCGCTATTTGAAAGGATTTGTCGTAGAAGACAAGGGGATTGCGCGTCAGGGGTATCCCATTGAAGATGCGGAAGGCAATCAGATCGGTGTCGTATGCTCCGGGACCGTTTCTCCGTTGACCGGAAAATCCATCGGTACGGGCTACGTGAAAAGCGGATTCCAAAAATTAGATACACCTATATATATACGGGTGAGAAATAAAGCGCTTAAAGCAAAAATCGTGAAAATGCCTTTCTTTTAATTCCGGAAGGTACTTAAAATTTTAAACCAAAATAGAATAAAATCTTCTCAAAAGGAGGTTTTTATAGAGAAAAAATTACATATTTGTAATGTTTTCGAGAAAATAATTGATACTCACATTTAATCTTAAAACTATGAGAAAACATATTTTCAACGCAGGTCCTTGCAAATTACCTGATTCAACGTTAAAAAATACGGCTGCAGCCGTGCTGGAATTCGGCAATACCGGCCAGTCTATTATGGAAGTGTCTCACCGTTCTGCGGATTTTCAGGCAGTCTATGATGAAGCTGTGGCCCTCTTTAAAGAAGTACTGAGCATTCCGGAAGGCTATCATGTTTTGTTCTTGGGCGGTGGTGCCAGCATGCAATTCTGCATGATCCCTTACAACTTCCTGAAAAAGAAAGCCGGTTATGTGAACACCGGAACATGGTCTACGGCCGCTATCAAAGAAGCCAAACTGTGGGGTGAAGTACAGCTGGTGGCATCTTCAGAAGCTGACGGATTTACTTACTATCCGGAATTTACCATCCCCGCTGATGTGGACTACATGCACATCACCTCCAACAATACCATCCGGGGAACGGAAATATTCAAAGACCTGGAGTCTCCGGTGCCCTTGATTGCGGATATGTCTTCCGATATTTGCAGCCGTCCGGTGGATGTTTCCAAATATGCTATGATTTATGGCGGATGTCAGAAGAACCTCGGACCTGCCGGTGTGACCTTCGTTATCATTAAAGACGAATTTTTGAAACAGGTCGTTGCTGACAGACCCATCCCGACCATGTTGAAATACCAGACCCACGTAGACAAAGGCTCTATGTATAACACACCTCCCTGCGTGAATATTTTCGGTGTAAAAGAAACACTGAAATGGGTAAAAGAGATGGGTGGCGTGAAAGAAATGGAAAAACGGGCTATTGAACGTGCGGATGCCATCTACAAAGAATTGGAAAGCAGCAAAATGTTCCGTCCGGTGGTGAAAGAAGGTTCCCGCTCCCGGATGAATATCCCCTTCCTGTTGAGAGAAGGATACGAATCATTGGAAAAAGAATTCATTGATTTCTGCAAGACAAAAAATATTGTCGGCGTAAAAGGCCACCGCTCCGTAGGTGGTTTCCGTGCTTCCACCTACAACGCTTGTACTATGGAAGACGTGAACGCGTTGATTGCAGCCATGAAAGAATTTGAAGCTGCCCATAAATAAAAAATCCCGGTCTGAAGGTCAGTCGCTCTATGGTGTACTGGCCTTCGACCTTTTAGTTTATATTGAAATTAAAAGATATTATTATGACTAAAGTTTTAATAGCAACGGACAAACCCTTTGCACCTGTAGCTGTAAAAGGGATACGCGAGATTGTGGAAGCCCAGGGATATGAACTGGTTTTATTGGAAAAATATACTTCTCCGGAAGAACTGATTGCAGCCGTAGCCGACGTAGATGCCATGATTATCCGGTCGGACAAAGCGACTAAAGAAGTAATCGATGCCGCCAAGAAACTGAAAGTGATTGTAAGGGCAGGGGCAGGCTATGATAACATTGACCTGCAGGCATGCACGGACAAAGGCGTGGTTGCCATGAACACACCGGGACAAAACTCAAATGCAGTGGCCGAATTGGTATTCGGAATGGCAGTCTACATGGCACGTAACTTCTATAACGGAAAATCCGGTCATGAACTGAAAGGCAAGAAAATCGGTATCCATGCTTATGGCAATGTCGGTCAGAACGTGGGACGCATCGCCAAAGGATTCGGCATGGAAGTATATGCTTTCGACCCCTTTATGACAGCCGAACAAATACAGGCTGCCGGAGCCACTCCGCTCTCTTCCGTTGAAGAAATGTACGGTATGTGCGACTACGTATCCTTGCACATTCCTGCTACCGAAAAAACGAAAAAATCCATTAACTACGAATTGGTGAACCGGATGCCGAAAGGCGGCGTATTGATTAACACGGCCCGTAAAGAAGTGATTGATGAAGAAGGACTGGTGAAATTAATGGCAGACCGTCCCGATTTGAAATACATTTCCGACATCGCACCCGATAACGCTGCTGAATATGCCCCCTTTGAAGGACGCTATTTCTTTACTCCGAAGAAAATGGGAGCTCAGACCGAAGAGGCGAATATCAACGCCGGACTCGCAGCAGCCCGTCAGATTGTGGCTTATCTTGAACATGGCGATGCCAAATTTAAAGTAAATAAATAATAAAAAATATGGCAATAGTAAAACCATTCAAAGGATTACGCACCCCCAACCAGGCGGTTTGTGAAGAACTCGCCTGCTTGCCCTATGACGTAATGAACTCGGAAGAGGCCGCCCAGATGGCTGCCGGCAAACCGAAATCACTGCTTCATGTAACGCGTGCGGAAATTGACTGCCCGGCAGGAACCGATATACACTCCGAAACTGTTTACAACAAAAGCGTTGAAAACTTCAAAATGTTTCAGGAAAAAGGGTGGCTCGTGCAGGATGAAGAACCCAAATTCTATATCTACGCCCAGACCATGGACGGAAGGACACAGTACGGAATTGTCGGTTGTGCCGCTTGTGAAGACTACATGAACGGGGTAATCAAAAAACACGAACTGACCCGTCCCGATAAGGAAGAAGACCGCATGGTGCTCACACGTTACGTAAACGCCAACTTGGAACCCGTATTCTTTTCCTATCGTGCCGTGCCGGAAATCGACGCTATTGTGGAAAACATCGTCAAAAACCAGAAAGCGGATTATGACTTTGTAGCCGAAGACGGATTCGGTCACCACTTCTGGGCAATCAACGATACGGAAACCAACAAACGGTTGGAAGAACTCTTTGCAACGAAAGTGCCTTATACTTATGTGGCCGACGGACACCACCGTACAGCCGCTGCTGCCCGTATCGGTGCTGAATATAAAGCTAAAAATCCGAATCATACCGGAAACGAAGAATACAACTTCTTCATGGCAGTGCACTTCCCCGACAACCAGTTGAAAATCATTGATTACAACCGTGTCGTCAAAGACCTGAACGGATTGACCGAAGAACAACTGCTGGAAAAACTGAATGCTCGGTTTACGGTGGAGAAAATGGGTACAGAAATCTATCATCCGGCCCATTTGCACGAATTCAGCATGTATCTGGCTGGCAACTGGTACAAACTGACAGCCAAGCCGGGAAGCTATGACGATAACGACCCGATAGGCGTATTGGATGTAACCATTCTCTCCAAACATGTATTGGCAGACCTGTTGGACATTCAGGACTTGCGTACCTCCAAACGTATCGACTTCGTCGGAGGTATCCGTGGCTTGGGTGAATTGAAAAAGCGGGTGGACAGCGGAGAAATGAAAGTGGCCTTTGCCCTTTATCCCGTATCCATGCAACAGCTTCTAAACATTGCCGACACCGGCAACATCATGCCGCCTAAAACCACCTGGTTCGAACCAAAACTCCGTTCCGGATTGGTCATTCACAAAATCTAATCTGATAACAAAAAAGCTCGTCGTTGAGGCGAGCTTTTTTTGTGCCCTTTTACTTTTTTCCTACTCAAAATAGAGGAAAAGTGATGTGGTAGTGCAATTTTCTATAGACAATATACTATTAAATGAGTAAAAAGTGCCATTTTTGTATATTATATGATGAGTTGATTATGACAAAGAATACAATGGGTACTAAATTACCCAGAAAGTTAGAGCAGAAATGACTATCCCTAAAAATAGTTTATAGATTTAAGGGCGATTAACTAATCTGATTTACATCGTCTGAGACGGTTCTCTGTTTCATTTTTATGTCGGTTGACTGATTTCGTTTACAGCTTTAGCGTCTGTGAACTATTTTTAGGGATAGTTAGTCTAAGTATCGTTTTCTTTCTATTATAGTCATTGTTGGAGGGTAATTGTTGTATGATTACGTGTTTTACCCTGCAAAATTGCAAAATGTTTTCGATAAGTAAGAAAACGCCCGGAGTTTTTTGCTTCCGGGCGTTTGTTTTATGAAGGGGTTAGTATTTTAACCATTTGTAGAGTTCTTTCCAACTGGGCTTTTTGCCGTACATGAGGATACCGACGCGGTATATTTTGGCGGACAGCCAGGTGAAAAAGATAAAGGCGGCTATCAACAGGGCGGCCGATAATAGAAGTTCCCAGGTGGGAACGCCGAATGCCATACGGACAAGCATGACTACGGGCGAGGTGAATGGAACGAAGGATGCCCAATAAACGATAGGGGTTTCGGGGTTTCGCATGGCTGCGATGCCGATGTAAAGGGCTGCCACTAAGACAATGGTCAGCGGTGTCATGAATTGCTGCGAGTCGGTTTCGTTGTCGACGGCGGCACCGATTGCGGCAAACATGGAGGCATACAGCAGGTAGCCCGCCAGGAAGAAGAAAACGAATGCTGCTAAAAAGCTGATGATGTAGGATGGGTCTATTGTCTGGGCGATGTTTTTTACGATTTCAAGCTGTTCGATGTCTAAGTTGTTGGTTTGTGCCATGGTCGCCAGATCCGTGGTGTTCCGCAGGCTTTCCATGTCGATGTTGGGCATGAAGGCGCTTTGCAGGGCAATGACGGAGACAAGGCCGATAACTATCCAGATGAGGAATTGTACCAATCCGACGGAGGCTACTCCTACGATTTTTCCCATAAGGAATTGGAACGGTTTTACGGAGGAGACTAATACTTCGATGATGCGGTTGGTCTTTTCTTCAATGACGCCGCGCATAACAACCGATGCGTACAGGAAGATGAACATGTAGATAGCCATTCCTGCGACAAAACCTATGCCGGAGGCTATTGCCGAGGAGCTTTCTTTGGCTTCGCCTGTTTCCGAAAGTTTCAGGGTGCGGATTCTGACCGGTGTTTTGGTGGCTTCCAGTTTTTCTTCCAGGTCCGGCAGGTTGGTTTCGGCAATTACTGCGGCTTTTTTGATGTTTTCGATTCTGTTTCGCAGTTGGGAGCGGATGTTGCCTTCCAGTTCCGGGGGAATCTGGGAGAATGAATTGATGGTGATGTCCGCTTCTTCCATGACGTTGGCAGGAATCCAGAGGATGGCGTAATAATCGTGTTTTTGGAGATAGTCAGCCGATGCTTCCTGAGAGATGTTTTCGTCCGTGTAGATGAAGTCGGTGTTGTTGATTTTTTCCAGCGGGTTTTCGATGGAGGAGGCATTGACGACTGCGATTTGCCGGTCTTGCGTGTCTTTTTTCAGCATCATCCACATCAGGAAAGCGTAGAACGCCACAAAAAGCAGCGGTACGGCGATGGTGGTGATGAGAAATGATTTTTTCTTTACCCGGGTGGTGAATTCACGCCCGATGATGATTAATATTTTATTCATGGTCTTGGTTTTTATTGCTTTTTCACAAGTTTGATGAAGATATCGTGCATGCTGGGAATGACTTTGTCGTAGGACAGGATGTCCGTGTGGTCAATGAAGCGGGAAAGCAGGGTGTTTGCCGGACAGTCGGTCAGTTTTTGCAATACGATGTCCTGGCGTATGCCTTCCGTGCGGTTGGAAAGTACTTCGAATTCTTTGCCCGCCAATTCTTCTACATTGATTGCCGCATTCGGGCGGATGCTCAGTTGATAGGAGTTGTTGGCGTATTTTTCGCGTATTTCATTGATGGGGCCTTCGACAATTTTGTGCGATTTGTTGATGAGGGCGATGTGGCTGCATATTTCTTCCACGGAACTCATGTTGTGGGTGGAAAAAATGATAGTGGTTCCTTTGCTTCGCAGTTCCAGGATTTCCCGCTTCAACAGTTCGACGTTAATGGGGTCGAATCCGCTGAACGGTTCGTCAAAAATCAACATTTCGGGCTGATGGAGGACGGTGGTGATGAATTGCACTTTCTGTGCCATCCCTTTGGAAAGTTCCTCGACCTTCTTGTCCCACCAGGCGGAGATTTCAAATTTTTCGAACCAGGCTTTCAGTTGGCGTACGGCGTCGTTTTTGCTGATGCCTTTTAGGCGGGCTAAGTAGACGGCCTGTTCGCCGACTTTCATTTTTTTATACAGTCCCCGCTCTTCGGGCAGGTAGCCGATGCGGCTCATGTCGGAGGTCTCCAGGGGCTTGCCTTTGAAAAAAAGTTGTCCGGCATCCGGTCCGGTGATTTGGGTGATGATACGGATTAAGGATGTTTTTCCTGCACCGTTGGGACCTAAGAGTCCGTATATGGCGCCTTCCGGTATATCGATGGAAACATCGTCAAGTGCCCGGTGGTTGGCGTAATTTTTGGTAATGTGTTCTGCGACAAAAAAACTCATGGTTGTAGTAGTTCTTGGGTTATAAAAAAGCAAAAGGCCGTCCGGTTACAGGACGACCTTTTGAAGATTCGGATTATTCTAATTCGATCATCAGCGCACCTTTGGATACCCGTTCTCCTTGTGAGACATGGATTTTTTTCACTTTGGCGGCAAAGGGAGCTGTGATTTTGTTGTCCATTTTCATGGCTTGCAGGGTCAGTAACCCGTCTTCTGCCTGGACTTCCTGTCCTTCTTTGACGTCGATGCTCAGAATCGTACCGGGGATGTGAGCTTCGATCAGGTTCGGATTGGGTTCGGTCCAAGGTTTCCGGTTAAGCCATTTTTTGGTGAACGTGGTTTTGTATTCGACCCCGTCCAGTTGCAGTTTATCATATTTCATACTTGACATGATTTACTCTCCTTTCGCTTAAAATGGTGGAATCCCGTGTTTTTTCTGTGGTCCCATAACGGTTTTGTTGCCGGAAACTTCGATGGAGTGTTTCAGCAACATGCGGGTTTCTTCCGGTTCGATGACGGAGTCAATGTATCCCTTGGATGCTGCGACATACGGATTGGCGAATTTTTCGCGGTATTCCGCCACTTTCTGTTTCCGGGTTTCTTCCGGGTTGGAAGATTCTTTGATTTCTTTTCTGAAAATGATGTTGGCGGCTCCTTCCGGTCCCATAACGGCGATTTCTGCTGTCGGCCAAGCGAACATGAAGTCGGCTTTCAGGTGACGGGAGTTCATGGCGATGTAGCCTCCGCCGTATGCTTTCCGAAGAATGACAGTGATTTTCGGTACGGTAGCCTCGCTGTATGCGTAGAGCACTTTTGCTCCGTGACGGATTACGCCCATATGTTCCTGCTCAACACCCGGCAGGTATCCCGGCATGTCTTCGAAGGTTACGATGGGGATGTTGAAGGCGTCGCAGAAACGGATGAAGCGTCCGGCTTTGTCGGCGGAGTCGCAGTCCAGTACGCCTGCCAGTACTAAGGGCTGGTTGGCAACGAATCCGACGGTTTCGCCGTCAATGCGTCCGAATCCGACTACAATGTTCGGGGCAAAATCCTGTTGTACTTCCATGAAGTCGGAGTCGTCGGCCACGGCCATGATGATTTCGCGTACGTCATAAGGCTGTGTCGGGTCTGCCGGCAGGATGTTGCTGATTTTGTATTCGGGTTTCGGCGGTTTCGGCGGGAATGCCTTCGCTTTGCGGTGGTTGTTCCACGGGATGAAGGTTAGCAGTTTTTTGATTTGTTCGAAGCATTCCATTTCGGTCAAGGCAAAGAAGTGGGCGTTTCCACTGACTTCCGCATGAACACGGGCACCTCCTAAGTCTTCCATGGAGACTTCTTCTCCCAGAACGGTTTTTACTACTTCCGGACCTGTAATGAACATTTTGGATATGTTATCCACCACAAATACGAAGTCGGTCAAGGCAGGCGAGTAAACGGCACCGCCGGCACAGGGACCTAAGATGACCGATAATTGCGGAATGACTCCGGAGGCCATTGTGTTGCGGAAGAATATTTCACCGTAACCGGCCAATGAGTCCACACCTTCCTGTATACGGGCACCGCCGGAATCGTTGATACCGATGATGGGCATGCGCATTTTTATGGCATGGTCCATGATTTTGGTGATTTTCCGGGCGTGCATGAGTCCTAATGAACCTCCTGCCACCGTGAAGTCCTGTGCATAAATAGCGACAGGTTCTCCGTAGACTGTTCCGGTACCGATAACGACACCGTCTCCGTGGAGAACCTTTTTATCCATATCAAAGTCTTTTGACTGATGCTCTACGAACATGTCGTATTCGTGAAAAGAACCTTTGTCTACAATCCCTTCGATGCGTTCACGGGCAGTCAGTTTACCCATGGCGTTCTGTTTTTTGATTGCTTCTTCACCACCACCCAGCAGAACACGTTCTTTTCTCTTTCTTAAATCAAGAATATTCCTTTTAAGTGACATACTTATTGTTTTGGTTAATTATTGCTGTGTATTCTTTTGCAGATATACACATACTTCCAGCGGACAATGTTAGTAAAAAAAAATGATTTATAAAATTGTTCTTTTTTCAGAAAGGTTGTAATGTGTTGGTTTTTAGTTGTGTATTCGTTTGCGTAATTTGTTGTCGGCGTTTTCACCCGCGGTGACAATGTAGAGTCCGTCCGGGTGGAGGTGTTTGTTGGCGATTTCCAATAGTTCCGTTGCCGAATAGTTTTTGATTTTTTCGATGAGTTGCAGGTAGAAGTTGTTGTCTGTTCCGTAGAGCAGTTTTTGTTTCAGCCCGTCGGATTGGGCAAAAACGCCGTCCAATTCCCGGAGAAGTTCTCCGTAGAGGTAGTTTTTCACCAATGACAGTTCTTCTTCCGGAATGATTTCCGTTTGTATTTTCCGGATTTCTTTCCGGACTTCTTCGATGGTCGCTTCGGTATATTCCCGGTTGACGTCGGTGGCGACACACCAATAGCTGTATAGTGGAAGATTGACGTTGAAAGAGTTGATACCGTAGGTGTATCCTTTGCTTTCCCGGATGTTGGACATGAGTCGGGAACCGAAGTAGCCGCCGAGAACCGTATTGAGCAACAGAAAGCCGGCGTAGTCATCTTCCCGGAGGCTCACACCTTTGTGGGCGATGCGGATGCTGGATTGTACGGCATTGTCTTTCTGTACATGGTAGTAACCCGGTTCCGCCGGTTCGAAGGAGTATTTGGGTGTTGCGGATGCTTCGGTAGAAGGTTGGGGAAGCTGACGGAACACCTGTTCTGTTTTTTCCCGGATGGCATCTGTAATATTTCCGGTGAGGACAATGGTGCAGTCGCGTGCATTTATCCTTTCCCGATAGTATTGGCGCAAAAGGTCGCGGCTTACTTTCCCGTAGTCGTCTTCGTGGACAATATTGGCGTAAGGGTGAAAAGGGCCGAAAAGGAGTTCGGCTAATTTTTTGCGGGCAAGCCAGCTTGTTTTTTGTTTCTCTGTCAGAAAATGCTGCCGTTTGTTGGCTAAATAGATTTCAAGTTCGTTTTCGGGGAAGGTGCTTTGCATAATCATTTCTCCGAGAAGCTCAATGGTTTGGGCTGCATACTTGGTGAGGGAAAACAGGCTGGCTTCGGCTTTGTGCTGGCCGTTGCTGAAATCGACGTAGGCGCCGTAGTAGTCGAAAATTTCCGCTAATTCGGATGACCGGTGACGGGTGGTCCCTTCGTTCAGCATGTTAAGAGTGGCGGAGGCTATCAGCGGTTGGGGCTGATAAAAGGCGCCCGCTTCAAAACTGATGTCCAGACGGAATACTTCCTGTGAAGGGTCGTTTAGAATATACAGGTTTATACCGTTGGAGAGTTCGGTTTGGCTGTAAGGGATAAGTCCCGGAATGACGAGCGAGGAGAGGGCGGGGGCGTGGGTACGGTCTGGCATGGTTATTTCAGGTATAAAAGGGTGGAACAATTTTCTGCACGAAAAATCTGTTGTGCGGTTTCTTTCACTTGCCGGATGTCTGTTTTTTCATACCGGGCTTTTTCGGTGTTGATGAGGTCGATGTCTCCTAGAAATTCAAAGTAAGCCAGATTGGCGGCTTTGTTTTGGTAGTTGATTTCGCTGTAACTGATACGGGCTTCCGTTTTGTTGAGTATCTTTTCAAATTCCCTGTCGGTAATCGGGTCGTGAAGGAATCCGGTGATTTCGTTCAGCAGGGCTTCTTCCGCTTTTTCGATGGACGTGTTGTCGGAGATTTTTCCGGAGAAGATGAATAGTCCCGGGTCGTATTCACCTCCGACATAAGCGTCTATTTCGGAGAATTGGCGGGTGTTTTTTATCAGGTTTTGATAGAGCCGGGAGGATTGGCCGTTGGATAAAAGGTCGGAGATGATGTCGCAGCAATAGAAATTTTCGGACAGGCGTCTGTCCATGTGATATACCTTATATAAAGCATCAACGGGGACGTTATTGTGTTCGTCGGTTTGTCTTCGACTTTCGGTTTGTACCGGTTCTTGTGGAATTACGGGTACGGGATAGGAGGTGGGAGGGATGTCTCCGAACCATTTTTTCACGAGCTCCAGTGCTTTGTTTTCCTGAATGTTTCCGCTGATGCACACAATGGCGTTATTGGGGGCGTAATATTGATGAAAAAAGTCTTTTACGTCGTCCAAGGTGGCTTTTTCTATATGTTCGGGCGAGATGCCGATAGTCGGCCAGCGGTAAGGATGGACTTTGTATGCCAGCGGTCGCAGTTTGAGCCAGACGTCCCCGTAAGGAGCGTTCAGATAGCGCTGTTTGTATTCTTCAATGACGACTTGTTTCTGTATATCCAGTGCGTGTTGTGAGAACAGGAGCGCCAGCATCCGGTCGGATTCCAGCCACAGGGCGGTTTCAATGTTGGGTGCCGGAATGGTGATGTAGTAGTTGGTGTAATCATTGGTGGTATAGGCATTGCTGTCGCCTCCGGCGTCCTGTACTTCCCGGTCGAAGTCGGGGATGTGGGCGGAACCGCCGAACATGAGGTGTTCAAAGAGATGGGCGAAACCTGTTTTATCGGGCGATTCGTTGCGGGCGCCGACTTTATATAAGGTATTGACACATACGAAAGGCGTGTTGGTGTCCATGTGGCAAATGACGGTGAGGCCGTTGTCTAACTGTGTGCGGGTATAATGAATCATGCGATGGCTGCGTGGTTAAGATAAAAGGTTATTATGACTGATTTTTTCCACTGTTTGGTTATAGTCTTGAATCAGGTCGTGAAAAATGGCTTTGACCGTTTCGGGGTGTTTCAGCATAGAGGCAGCCTGTCCGATTTCCAATTCTCCTTCCGTCAGGTTGCCTTCAAAGATGCCTTTTTTGGCTCGTCCTTTCCCTAATAGGTTTTGGATGGCTTCTTTGCTGGCACCTTGAGCTTCCAGTTGGCGGATTTCTTCATAGAATTCATTTTTAATTAGCCGGGTAGGAGCCAGTTGTTTTAACGTCAGCATGGTTCCTCCTTCGTCCGTTTCCCGGACTTTCTGTTTAAAGGCGGGGTGGGCGGACGATTCTTCGGCAACGGCAAAGCGGCTGCCTATCTGTACGCCTTCTGCACCAAGCATCATCACGGCGGCAATGGCTTTCCCGGAAGCGATGCCTCCGGCAGCAATGAGAGGCAATGAACATTGGGTGGCAATAGCGGGAATGAGTGCCAGCGTGGTGGTTTCTTCCCTGCCGTTGTGACCTCCTGCTTCAAAACCTTCGGCGACAATGGCATCAACGCCTGCTTCTTCGCATTTGCGGGCGAAAGTGGTGTTGCTGACAACGTGTACGACGATTATACCTGCTTCTTTCAGATAAGGAGTCCATTTTTTAGGACTTCCGGCGGAGGTGAAGACAATTTTCACTTCTTCTTTTTTCAGAATCTCCATGAGCCGCTCTATTTCCGGATAAAGGAGCGGGACGTTTACCCCCCAGGGCTTGTCGGTGGCGGTTTTCATCTTGCGGATGTGGTCGATGAGGGTTTCCGGGTGCATGGAACCTGCTCCAAGTAATCCCAAACCGCCTTCGTTGCTGACTGCCGAGGCTAACCGCCAGCCGCTGCACCACACCATCCCTCCTTGGATAATAGGGTAGCGGATGTTGAATAATTCGGTAATTCTGTTTGTCATGTTGCCCTTGATTTAAGAGTTAACAAATTTACAAAAAAATAGCGGAAATCCGATGTTTCCGCTATTCTGTAATCTATTGAGTTGTTTAGTCTTTGATGTTCGGCAGTTCCAGTCCGTATCCTTTTTTCTTGTCAATGGCTTTCAGCACGAATCCCAATATCAGGGCGGCCACGCCCAGACAGGCAAGCATTACCAAGGGAGCTGTGTAGTTGTACGAGATGGCCGCTTCTTCCGGACTGATGGTTCCGTTTTGCAATTGGGCTACCAGTTGCGGGTTGGTTTTGTCCAATACTTTGCCAATCAACAGCGGGAAGAGCCACAAACCGATGTTCTGTATCCAGAAGATAAGGGCGTAGGCACTACCGATAATTTTGGCATCTACCAGTTTCGGTACACTGGGCCACAAAGAGGCGGGTACCAAGGAGAAACTGGCTCCCAAAACAAGAATGGTAAGGTAAGCAATGATGATGCCTCCCACGGCATTGCCTTTGAAGGCAGGCAATACGAATGCGAATGTAAGGTGGCAAAGGATAAGCAGTACGGAGCCGATGACAAGCATGGAAGCCGCTTTCCCTTTATGGTCGACATAGTTTCCTAAAATAGGGGTGATGCCCACTGCCAGCAAGGGGAATACGGCGAATACCGTTTCGGCGCTCTGACGCATGTAGCCCATGTAGCAGAAGATGACCAAAGCGATCACAGCCGCTGCCAGCAGGCCGTTTTTCGTATTCTTGTTTTTGGAGAAATTGCTGGCAAAAGCTGCCGCCGCTACAATCAGCATGATGCCGTATTGGATGATGGTCACCGTGTTGGTGGCCCAGAATGATTCCGGATTGACAGTGGTAAATGTCAGGTTGCACTGCAACATGTTGACCGCATATTTCTGGAACGGGAATATGGCGGAATAATACAATACGCAAAGCAGGGCGACCAACCAGAATCCGCTGCTGGAAAGGATTTTTCCCAAATCACTAATTTTGAAAGGGTCGTCTTTTTCTTCGGCTTCGCCGGTCTGGGCGTCGAGTTTTTTGTCCATGAAGAAGTAGACGATAAACATGATGAGGGCGATGAGCAACAGGATGACCCCGAAAGCTACGGAGCGCGAAACGTCAATGTTACCGCCCAGTTTGGCAAACACCGGGGAGAATATCATACAGGTGGCTACCCCCAAACGAGCCAGTGCCATTTCGGAACCCATGGCCAACGCCATTTCCCGGCCTTTGAACCATTTCACAATTCCGCGCGATACCGTGATGCCGGCCATTTCCACCCCGCAGCCGAATATCATGAAACCCACTGCGGCAAATTTGGCCGAGGCGGGCATGCCGCGGTAGAAGGGAGAGATGCCCAGTTCGTCGAAACCGGGGATGTAGTTCAGATTGTTGTTGAACCATGCTTCCAGACTGCTGCCTTGGAATGCGGCCGTAACGGCATACCAGTTGAGGGACGCACCGATGAGCATGACAATGCCGGAGAGAATGGCAGTGAAACGCACTCCCATTTTATCCAGTATGATACCTGCGAAAATAAGGAAGAAGACAAAGACGTTCAGGAATGTTTCCGAACCTTGCATCGTTCCGAAAGCGGTGGAGTCCCAACCGCGGGTGGATTGCATCAAGTCTTTTATAGGTGAAAGGATGTCCATAAAAATGTATGAACAAAACATGGCAAATGCCAGGAGCAAAAGTACTGTCCACCGGGCAGCTGCTGAATCTCTGAGAGTTTGTTGGATTTTTTCAGTCATAATTTTTATTTGATAATGTATATTTACATACGGCCAAAGGTAACGTTTTTTACTCCTCTTTTCAACCTTTTAACTCTTTTACTTAAATTTGTATATTTGTCGATATATATGTGGTGAATAAATTTAATTTTAATAAACGATGAAGAGTATCTATTTGAAAAAGTTGGCTGTGTGCGCCCTTGTATGGGGTGCGGTGGCCTGTACGGGAAAAAAGGTGGAAACGGGAAGCCTTCGGGTCATTCCCCTGCCGCAGGAAGTGGAGGAGGTGGCGGACGCCGCTCCGTTTGTAATCAAACCGTCCACGCAGGTGTGTTATTCGGCAGGGAATGAAAAGTTGGAACGGACGGCGCGGTTTTTGGCTTCCTATATCAAAGAGGCGAGCGGCACGGAGGTGAAAGTTTCGACTTCTACAAAGGGCAAAAACCGGATTGTGCTGGAAGTGGATAAGAGTATTGCGCATCCGGAAGGCTATGAACTGACCGTGGACGCTGGGAAAGTAATTTTGAAAGGGGCAACGGAAGCGGCTGTATTTTACGGCATACAGACGATTTACAAGGCTCTTCCCCTCACGCAGGGACAGGCACTGGCTTCCCTTCCTGCCGGAACGGTCAAAGATTATCCGCGTTTCGGCTACCGGGGATTCTTGGTGGACGTCGGGCGGCACTTCTTCTCTGTCGATTATTTGAAAGAGATTATCGATATGCTCGCATTGCACAATATCAACTATTTCCATTGGCACCTGACGGAAGACCAAGGGTGGCGCATCGAGATAAAGAAATACCCGCGCCTGACGGAGGTCGGTTCATACCGGAAAGAGACAATCACCGCCCCCGGGTCCAAAGAGTACGACGGCGTGCCGGTGAGCGGTTTTTATACACAGGAGGAGGCGAAAGAGATTGTGCGCTATGCGGCGGAACGTTTCATCACCGTCATTCCGGAAATCGATATGCCGGGACACATGCTGGCGGCGTTGGCATCCTATCCGGAACTGGGCTGTACGGGCGGACCGTATGAAGTGGCTACCCGTTTCGGGGTGCTGGAAGACGTCTTGTGTGGGGGAAATCCCAAAACGCTTCAGTTCGCCAAAGACGTGCTGGAGGAAATCATGGACATATTTCCGTCGGAATACATTCATATCGGCGGGGACGAATGCCCGAAAGTGCGTTGGAAAGCCTGCCGCAAGTGTCAGGCCAAAATCCGGGAATTGGGGTTGAAGACCACGCCCGGCCATACGAAGGAAGACCAGCTCCAAACCTATTTTATGGGGGAAGTGGAAAAAGTCATCAACGCCCGCGGACGCAAGATGCTGGGTTGGGATGAAATCTTGGAAGGGCATCCGACGGCAACCTCCACCGTCATGGCGTGGACAAGCGTGAATGCCGGAATCAAATCGGCGCAGTTGAACCATAAAACGATTATCACGCCGATTATGTACCTTTATTTAAGTAACCCGCGGAATAACCGATTGACGGGCGTAAACAGCGTGGGGCGAGTGTACAACTTTGAACCGGTGGCAGACACTTTGACCGAACAGGAGAGACAGAACATCATCGGCGCACAGGGCTGTATCTGGACGGAATGGACCAAGGACAGCGTGAAAATGGAATGGCAGATGATGCCCCGGATTTCCGCGTTGTGTGAGATTCAGTGGACGGAACCCGAAAAGAAGGATTTGGACGATTTCCTGAAACGCCTCCGTCATCAGTTGGATATTTACACCTTGAGGGGATACCACTATAAGCAGGATATAGAAGAAGCCTATCAAAAGGCGGAATAAAAAAGGGCAGTGAAAACACTGCCCTTTTTAGTTTAAACAAATGATTACCATCCCGGGTTTTGTACCCAAAGGTTACCGGTCAGTGACAGCATACGCTGCTGAATCGGTAACAGGTAGTCGCGATTGACGTCGAATCCCAAACCGTTCGGATGTCCGTCGGGGTTACAGGGAATGATGTAACGCAATGCGTCTCCCGGCTGTCCGCTCAGGTAAAGGTTGTTGCCGGTTGCCTGATCATAAATGAGGGGATTTTCCCCTTGTTTGTATTGTTCATGGTTTTCAAGGTTGCTGCCGATGAACAGCGCGCCTTTTGCCCATTTACCTACAATCAGTTCTTCGGCGGCAGCCCAGCGCAGGATGTCTTCCAAACGGCGTCCTTCGCAGGCTTTTTCTACGCGGCGTTCGCGGCGTACGGCTTGGATGTATTTGTCCAGTCCGTTGAAAGGATAGTCGGGGTCTTGGTTGTATTCCCGGTCGAAATCAACGGCGGGCATGCCTACGCGGTCGCGCAACGGTTGTAAGGCTGCGATAATCAGTGCGGCATTGGCGGCACCGTCCAGTTCGGCAAGTGCCTCTGCATAGTTCAGTAATATGTCGGCATAACGGAACTGTATGGCAGGGGTGGAACCCTTGAATTCGGCATCCAGATTACCGGTATAGTCGATTTGAACGTGTTTCAGGAGCGAGAAACCGGTTGTGTTCTGGAAGTAGGAGCCTCCGTTTAACGGCGGTACTACGTAGGCATCGTCATCCGGACGAAGGATTTGCCCCGGAATGCAAACGGTCTGTGACAGACGCGGGTCACGTACGGTAGGCAACAGTTCGTTTCCGAATACTTTTTGCGCTTCGGTTTTTTCCTGTCCCAAGAAAGGACGGCCGTCAATGGTCAGGTAGTCGTCCACCAATGAGGCGGTAACTCCGCAGGCCCCACCGCCTTTGTTCAGATAACGGGTTACGTTGTTTCCGATTTGGTCGCCGTCATATTTTTTGAACCACAGGATTTCCTTGTTGTCCGATAAGTCAGCCGTTTGGAACATGACGCGGTAGTCGTCGAGTTCATTGCCGGTGGAGTAGATAGCCCATACGCCCCGGTCCATGACCTCTTTTGCCGCATTGGCGGCTTGGGTGAGATAATCTTTGATTTTCTGGTCGGTTACCGTGGGGTCGTAGAATTTGTCATTTTTGGCTTTGTGGTATTTTTCCCAAGTCGCTTCAAACAGTGCCACTTCGCTCTTTAATGCGCGCGCCACGTCTTTGTGGATACGCATGGAGGCACTGTTGTTTTTGGCAGTCAGGTAAAATATCGCTTTGTCCAAGTCGGCAAGGATGCTGTCCGTTATTACGGTACGGCTGTCGCGGGGCAATTGCATTTCTTCCAGATTCGGGTCAAGCGGTTTGTTTATCCACGTTAGCGGACCGTAATTGACAAACATGGAATAGTAGTACCATGCGCGGAAGTAGTAGGCCTCTCCGACATATTGGTTGTATAACGGATTCCCTTTTTCCTTGCAATTGTCAATGTTGCATATCAGGAAATTGACGTTGCGGATGTGGGTGTAGTTGTTTAACGCGCTTGCATTGCTTAATGCGGTTTGCCCGTCTAACCGGGTGCTGGCGGAAGAACCGGACATATTATCGCTATGCGAATCGTAGCCGGCAATGCCGCTATTGCCTCCGGTTGCAAAATCTTGTGCCCGGACACCTGTTTCATAAAACTGGTCGAGGTAATTTCTGATTTCTCCGACACTGTTGAACGGATCGGCGGTGGACAATTGGCCTTCGGGAAGTTTGTCCAGATCGTAACAAGCCGTGAGGCTGAGTGCCAGTGCCAAACTTAAAAATATATGTATCTTTTTCATGAGTTTATACCTTAAAAATTAACAACTAAACCACAGGATACGACGCGGTTCATCGGATAGTTCTTTCCGCCTTCACCGGAATAACTGTCTGATGTGAAGATGGCTTCCGGGTCGAACATGCCTTTCAGTTTGGTGAATGTCAGCAGATTTTCACCGGAGAAGAAAACCTGTACTTTTTGCAAGCCGATTTTTTCAATTAGCGGAGCAGGCAGGTCGTAACTGATGGTCAGGTTTTTTAGACGGCAGTAGGCTGCGTTCTGTACATAGCGGTCGCTTGTCTGTTTATTCTTATTCTGGTAGGTGCCTACACCTCCCGCAGAGTGAATGTAAGGTTTCGGATAATAAGCGTTGCGGTTGTCTTCACGCCAGTAGTTCATATGTTCTTTGAAAACGGTTACCTGTGCATAAGGACCCCAGCCCCAGAAATAGGCGGCAGCACCCGGATTCCAGTCGCGTTTTCCTACGCCTTGGAACATGATGCTGAGATTTAATCCTTTCCAGCCGATAGAACCGTTGACGGTGTATTGGTAGCGTGGGGTGGTATTTCCGATAACGGTCATGTCGCCCATGTCGCCTAATGTATTGCTTCCTCTATTGACGGCTCCGTCTCCGTTCAAATCCCGGTATTTCACATCACCCGGTGTCCATAGGGCACCACTGAGGAAAGAGAGGTCTTTCTGGTTGTATTCGTCGGCTTCCGCTTGGGTTTGGATAAGGCCGTCTGCACGGTATCCCCATATTTCACCTACTTTTTTTCCGGTGTACCAAGCACCGGCAGGATTGGTGCCGGTCGGATTGGCATATTTGGTCACTTTTGCCGTAGCGTCGGAGATGGATCCGCCGACAGAATAATGAATGTCGGCACCGATTTTTCCTCTGTAATTCAAAGCCAGTTCCCAGCCGCGGTTACGCATTTCCGCGTTGTTGGTTTGAGGAGCCGATGCTCCGAAAAGGTCGGGAAAATCGACGCCCGGTCCTAACATGTCTTTGGTTTCACGTTGGAAAACATCGAAAGTACCGGTAAGCGTATTATTGAAGAATCCGAAGTCGATACCGATGTTTTTGCTTTCCACTTTTTCCCATGTGGTGGACGGATTGACTACTCCCGGAGCATTCGTGTAGGAGTGACGTCCGTCGTCATAGATGTAACCGCCCAAACCGCTGTTTAACGACATGGTTGCGGCGAATGTGTAAAGGGCTGCACCGGCTTGGTTTCCTAATAGACCGTAAGAAGCACGGAGTTTCAAATTAGACAGTACGTCTGCCGTGGATGCCATGAAATTTTCACGGTGTATATTCCAACCTGCCGAAACAGAGGGGAAGAAGCCCCAGCGATGTCCGGAAGCAAAACGGGAAGAGGCATCGTACCGTCCGTTGAACTCTAACAAATACCGTCCGTCGAAATCGTAATTGATACGTCCGAAGAAACCACGGGTTGCCCAACCGTTACGGGTGTCTTGTACAAATTTGTCGCCTGTACCCATGCTTACGTTCGGATTGGCGGTGGAATAAAGTCCCGTGATGGAGTTTTTCATGTAACTGTAATCGTTGTCTTCCTCTTGGAAACCTGCCATAACGGTGAAGTTATGTCTTTCTGCCAAGGTGAAAAGATAGTTGGTGTACAGATTGACAGATTGGTAACGGGTGCGGCCGTAGCTGCGGGTAAATTTCCCGTCGGCAGATACGCCTAATTCATCTCTGGCACCTTTGCTTGTCGTTACTCCGTCGGCTCCGTAAATCATGGGGGCGACATTCAATGCTTCGTATTCTACGTTCATTAATTTATACGTATAGTCGAAGAATACAAACCAATTCTTGACGGGTTGTACTTCCAAACCGGTTGTTAAATTCATCCGGTCGCGTTGTGTATTCGTATAAGTTCCGCTCTGTAAATAGGGAATCATGGTCAATTCCGTAAAATGCCCGTTGGGGTCTACTGCTGCTTTCGTAGGAGCGAAACGTGCCAGCGAGTGATAGAACCCTTCACTTAAACCACCGTCGCCGAAAGGCGTATTTTGGTCGGAGTGCATAAATTTGGTATTCACTTTTAGCTTTAACCAGTCGGTAATCTGCGAACTGAGATTGGCGGCGAAGTTATAACGGGTATAGTCGATGTCGGCGTAGCGCAAGATACCTTCTTCTCCGTAATATCCTCCCGAGATGTAGTATTGTGCTTTTTTCCCGCCGCCGCTGAGGCTGAGGTTATGATTTTGTTTGAATGCCCAGTTTTTGTAATGCAATTTGAAATAGTCCGTGTTGCCGACACCCAGTTCCGAGTTTTCAAAAGCCGGGTTCATGCTGGAGTTGGCAGGTAGTTCAAACCAAGGGTCAACACTATTGGGGTCTTTGATATATTGTTTCAGTAAGGCTATTTTTTCCTCGCTGTATTTACGGGGAGCTCCGGCATTTGAAGCCCCGGCATTCCAGAATTCGGCGAAATCTACGGAGTTTACCATGTCCGGTAATACGGTAGGAGTGGTCCAACCTACGGTTCCCTGATAGTTTACGCGCATTTGTCCCTCTTGTCCTTTTTTGGTCGTTACCAAAATAACACCGTAAGCGGCCCGTGCACCGTAGATGGCACAAGCGGCAGCGTCTTTCAATACGGATATATTTTCAATGTCGCTGGGATTGACGTCGGAAAGGCTCATTTCCACACCGTCTACCAATACGTAAGGATTTGCATTGTTGGCCAAGTTACCTTGTCCGCGGAGAGTCAATGTTCCCGTACCGCCGGGACGTCCTGAATCACCATTGCTTACTAACAATCCCGGAACCAGACCTTGCAAACTCTGTGTTGCATCCACGACCGGACGGCGTTCCAGTTCATCGCCTTTCACCGAAGCGACGGAACCGGTTAAATTCACTTTCTTTTGAACTCCGTATCCGACAACAACCACCTCGTCCAAAGTTTTGCTGTCCCCTTTTAGAATAACATTCAGAGGAGTTCCTGTCCATTTTACCTCTTGTGTTTCATAACCGATGAAAGAGATAACAATTGTGCTTCCCATGGGGATGTTTTCTAAAGTAAAATCCCCGTCAATACCGGTAGTTGTACCGATAATACTGCCATTCATCGTTTCTTTCACCACTACGGAGGCCCCGATAATGGTTTCTCCCGTCGCATCTTTTACCACACCGGTACATTTGCCCGTTTGTTGCTCGGTAAATGTACCCACTGTTCTCTTTCCAGCCAAGGCGTAGTTACCTACACACAAGAAAAAAGAGAAAAATAGCATCGCTGCTAATCTTAAGTGTTTTGTCATAATTAAAGTGTTTAAAATTAAGTATTTGTATAAATAATATTCACCGCTTTTTTATTAGCCATTATATATCGGAGCAGTGTTCTACTATTTCGTTTTTCATATCCACACCATAGCCTGTTTTCTATCTTTATTTCTCATTTTAATCAGATGCTTACCAAGCATGTATCATTTATATGATGTATGTTTTTTTATTTTTGTGATTTTGATTCTTTTTAACAATTAAGGCTTTGTTTTATGTCTATTGATAGAATTTATTATAAAAAATTAACGGTTTTGCTTTTATCTTTGAGCTTTTGTAATATCTTTGCGGCGGCTTTCTGTGAGAAATATTTGTTCTGAAAAAGGATTTTTACTGATTAAATTGTTTTTAATCATTTTTTTATTTGCTCACATTCAAACGATTGCATTATAAATGATACATGCTTGGTAAGCAGGTATCGTTTTTTATGAAAAATCAATGTTTTCTTTTCTAAAAATGGCCGGAATACTCTAACAGGAACCGGGGATTTTCGTACATGACACAAGTTGTTATAGATTTGTCATGCTTGAAGAGAAAGTAAAAATTCATGTACAACGTTGTATTGTCGGAATATCCCTGCTGTTGTTGATAGGGAAGTTCATTGCTTTTTTTATTACGAATTCTGTCGGTATCTTAACGGACGCCCTTGAAAGTATAGTGAATGTTGTTGCCGGTTGCATCACTCTTTATAGTATCATTATTGCGGCGCGGCCTTGCGACAGGGCTTATCCTTTCGGCCATGGGAAAGTGGAATTGATATCCGCTTCCGTCGAAGGACTGTTGATTATCGTGGCCGGCGGAGTTATTTGTTACGAAGGAATCCGGCGGTTATTTTTGCCTGTGCAGGTGGTACAATTGGATGTGGGGATATGGATTGTGGCCTTGTCGGGATTGGTAAATTATCTATTGGGATGGTACAGCGTACGGTTGGGGAAACGCTATGATTCGATAGCTTTGGTGGCGGGAGGCCGACATCTCCAGAGCGATACTTATTCATCGGTTGGCCTGGTACTCGGTCTGTTGGTATTGTATTGGACGGGCTTGGGATGGGTGGACAGTGCCTTGGCGTTATTGTTTGGGAGTATCATCATATATACCGGCATACGGATATTGCGGACGACGGTTGCCAATTTAACGGATAAAGCGGATATGCGGGTGTTGAAGATGATACAGGAGGAGTTGATGATTCATCGGCGGGAGGATTGGATTGATGTCCGGAATATGAAAGTATTGAAATACGGCAAAGCTTTTTTTGTGGATTGTGATTTAATATTGCCGTGGTACTACGATGTTCGCAAAGGTCATAAAGTATGCGAGGGGGTGGCGGATATTATTGCCATGAAACTGTTTCCTTCGATACGTTTGAGTATTCATGTTGACCCTTGTTCGGAAGATTATTGCCAGAGTTGTATATTGTCGGAATGTGACAAACGTTGTTATCCCTTCGTAGGGCTTACGCCGTTTACCTTGGAAAGAATTACGGGAAGCACATAAAAAAATCCCGCCATGCAGCGGGATTTTTTATGAAATTGCTATTCGGTGCCTCCACCCAAGGCCTGATACAGGTTAATAAGTCCCTGTATTCGGGCAAACTGGTTGGAGACTT
Source organism: uncultured Odoribacter sp. (assembly GCA_910588375.1). Lineage (GTDB taxonomy): Bacteria > Bacteroidota > Bacteroidia > Bacteroidales > Marinifilaceae > Culturomica. The sequence goes on along the minus strand of CAJUQA010000020.1, from coordinate 13,907 downwards.
GGGTCAGCTGCGCATTCAACAACGTCTGTTGGGCAACCAAAACCTCCAGATAAGTTGTATTGCTATGTTGCATGAGCAAACGCGTACTTTTTTCAGCAGTTAATAAAGATTGTACTTGCTTCTCGTACCATGCCGACTTTTCTACAGCCGTTTGGTATTGCGTCAAAGCGTCATTCACTTCACTGCCTGCATTCAACAGAGTTTGTGTGAAGTTCAAACGGGCCTCTTCCTGTTGGGCTTTGGCAATCTTCAATTGGGCGCGGTTCATTCCTTTGTTGAATAAAGGAGCTGTCAGGGAACCGAAAGCTGTAGCCAGCAATTTGCCCGGATTGATAATGTATGCACCGGCACTGTTTGTCCAGCCCAGACTACCGCCTAATATCAAAGATGGATAAAAAGCCGAACGGGCGGCGTTGGTTGTATAAAAAGCTTGTGCCAAGGCCAGTTCCGCACTCTTCACGTCCGGACGACGGGAAAGCATCTGCAAGGGAACACCGACCGAAACTTTTTCCGGGAAATGCTGTGCGTCCAAGCGTCCGCGTTGAATCCGCTGGGGAACGTCGGCCAACAGCAGAGACAACGCATTTTCTACTTTCTCTATCTGTTCCTCCAAATCCAGCAATGTAGTACGAATCTGGAAGTACGTGGCTTCCGTCTGTGCCAAAGCGGCTTCCGTCACCATACCGGCACCTTTCATGGCGCGGGTCGTTCTTACACTTTCCTGCCAGCTGGCTTCCGTGGATTTGGCAATTTCATACTGCGCATCCAGCATTAGCAGGGTATAATAACTGTTGGCGATACCCGCAATCAATTGGGTCTGCACGGCCTGGGCATATTCCTGGCTTTGCAGATAAGCGGCTTTTGACCGGCGTTTGGCATTTGTCAGACGACCGAAAATATCCACTTCCCAACTTGCTGTAATCGGCAAAGAATATGTTTTTGTCGCTCTGCCATGGTCGAAACTGCTTATGGCACCTTCTGGAGCCAAAGCAAACGCAGGCAGATAAGACAAACGCGAAGACATTAAAGCGGCTTCCGCTTCCTGAACTTTCAAATGAGCCGTCTGCAGATTCGTGTTGTTCTGCAAACCTTTCTCAATCAAAGCCTGCAACTGGGGGTCGGTAAACATCGACCGCCAACTCAAATTCCCCAAACTGGCCGTGTCGGATGCCACCAGTGTGTCGGCGGCTCCGAACAATCCTTTCGGAACCTCGGTCTGGGGTTTGTATTTTGAATATATGCCGCAACTATACATCCCGATAGCCAAGGCAAATAATATAATTAATCTTTTCATCTCGTTCTATTCTAAATCTCCCTATTCAATATTTTTCTCTTCCATTTCCGCTTGAATCTGCCAGTCATCGCTGGGGGCGGTCTGTGCAGGACGGAACCGTTCTTCAATCAACTGGAAGATAACGAACAAGGCAGGTACGATAAATAACAATGCCAAGGTACCGATGACCATACCGCCCACGGCACCGGTTCCCAATGAACTGTTACCGTTGGCGCCAACACCGGTAGAGAACATCAACGGAAGCAAACCGAATACCATCGTCAAGGCCGTCATCAAAATAGGACGCAAACGAGCCTTGGCTGCGCTGACTGCTGCTGCTACGATACTCATGCCGGCAGCCCGTCTCTCGGAAGCATATTCCGTCAATAGGATTGCCGTCTTGGCCAACAAACCGATCAACATAATCAAACCGGTCTGCAGATAGATGTTATTTTCCAATCCTACCAATTTGGCAAAAAGGAAACTGCCCATCAAACCGAAAGGCACACTCAGAATTACCGCAAAGGGGATAAGGAAACTTTCGTACAGACCGCAAAGAATCAAATAGATCATCAAAATACAGATAGCGAAAATAATCACGGTCGTATTGCTCTGTTGATTCTCTTCACGGGTAATACCGCCGAAATCATAACCGTATCCTTTCGGTAAAGCGGCTTCCGCAGTCTCTTTTACAGCCTTGATGGCGTCTCCCGTACTATATCCCTCCGCAGGCATTGCATTCACGGCGATGGAGTTGTACATATTGAAACGGCTTAAGGTTTCCGCACCATACGTACGCGTCAGCGTGACGAACTGGCTCAACGGAGCCATTTCCCCGTTGGACATGCGTACAAATATATTATCCAGGGATGCCTCGTCCATACGATATTTGGGGTCGGCTTGGAGCATAACGCGGTATACCTTGGAAAAACGGTTGAAGTCCGATATATATTGTCCTCCGTAATAACCGGACAAAGTGTTCAGTACTGCATTGGGGGTGATACCGGCGCGTTTGCATTTGGCGGCATCCACATCCACCGTCCATTGCGGATAACGGATATCAAATGTAGAATAAGCCATAGATATTTCAGGACGTTGGTTTAAAGCGCCTAAATATTGTTGAATGGTGGAAAAGAAAGTACCAATGTCACCGTCGGTCTTATCCTGCATGTGCAACTCCAACGCATTTCCCATACCGTATCCCGGAATCATACCCGGAGAAAGGGCAAAAATACTGGCATCTTTAATATCGGCAGTACGTCCGTATACTTGTCTGATGACTGCTTGTACATGGTCTTCCGAGCCTGGACGTTCGTCCCAGGGTTTCAACTTCAAGATAAACATACCGAAAGCATTTCCTTGACCGGCAATTAACCCGTATCCGGATACTTTTTGCATGTGTTTCACTTGAGGAATAGCTTGTAGACGTTCACCTATCTGCCCCATAATATCATTCGTGGTTTTCAATGAACTTCCGGCAGCTGTACTGACATTCACGAATACAACCCCCTGGTCTTCGTCGGGAACAAGACTGGTTTTCGTTGAATTCATCAACAATACCAATACGACCACCGAGCATACAAGCAATGAAACTGCCAGCCAGCGGTGGCGAACGAAAAACAGTACGCCTCGTTTGTATTTCTCGAGAATCACACTGAATGCCGCATTAAATGCTTTCCGGAAGCGGGCGGCGAAATTATTCTTTTGCGTACCGTCCTCATTCAGATAGGGTTTTAATATCAAAGCACACAAGGCGGGACTCAACGTCAGGGCGTTTATTGCCGAAATACCCACTGATACCGCCATCGTCAAACCGAATTGCGTGTAGAATGTACCTGACGTACCGCTCATGAATGATACCGGGATAAACACAGCCATGAACACCAAAGAAGAGGAGAAAATAGCCGAGCTGATTCCTTTCATGGCGTCGATACTGGCCATGTAAGATGAGCGATAACCTACGTCAAAGCGTTGTTGCACGGCTTCGACGACGACAATCGCATCGTCCACCACCGTACCGATAACCAATACCAAAGCGAACAGCGTGATTAAGTTGATACTGAATCCCGCCAGCGACATGAATGCGAACGTACCGATCAGAGATACGATGATACCGACCAGCGGAATCAACGTCGAACGTATATCCTGCAAGAATACGTATACTACCAAAATAACCAGGATAATAGCTTCGAGCAACGTCTTCACCACTTCATGGATGGAAGCAAACAAGAAGTCGTTGGAACTCATTATCTGGTCAATTTCTATATCTTTGGGCAAATCTTTTCTGGCCTCCTCCAAAAAGGCGTCAATCTGCTGATTTACTTCCGTGGCATTGGAACCCGCCGTCTGGAAAATCATGCACGATATACCGCTGTGACCGTCCATGCCTCCCTTATAGGCATAAGTATCTTGTCCCAGTTCGAGGTCGGCAATGTCTTTCAGCTTCAATACTTCGCCGTCATCCGTAGAACGGATGACAATTTCGCCGAACTCTTCGGGGGTAATCAAACGTCCCCGGTATTTCATCGTGTACTGATATGTTTCATCGGAATTTTCTCCGAAAGAACCTGTAGCCGCCTCGATATTCTGTTCTGCCAATACCTGAGCCACATCCGCCGGTATCAACTTATACTGGGCCATCACGTCCGGCTTCATCCATATACGCATACTGTAACTTCCCCCCATAATCATCATGTCGCCCACACCTGCAATACGCAAGATAGAAGGTTTCAAGTTGATATTGATGTAATTGGACAAGAAGTTTTCGTCATAAGTATTGTTCGGGCTGTGCAAAGAGAACATCTGCAAAATACTCGTCTGACGTTTAGACGTTGTCACACCAACCTGAGTCACCTCTACCGGCAACTGGCCCGTAGCTTTGGATACCCGGTTCTGCACATTCACCGCTGCCATATCCGGATCCGTTCCCTGCTTGAAATAAACGGTAATCGTCACCGTACCTGCATTGGATGCTGTAGAGGTCATATAGGTCATATCCTCCACACCGTTAATGGCTTCTTCCAACGGGGCAATCACACTCTTTTGCAAAGTCTCGGCACTTGCCCCGTAATAAGTTGTACTTACCTGAATCGTAGGAGGAGCAATGTCGGGATACTGTTCCACCGGCAAAGTGAACAATCCGATTAACCCAACTACGATAATGGCGATAGAAATAACCGACGATAAAATCGGGCGTTCTATAAAAGTTTTTATATTCATTTCTTATCCTCGTTTTTTTTGGCCTGAATAGGAGTACCTTCACGCAATAAACCTACACCCTCCGTTACGATGACATCCCCTTCGTTCAAACCTTCATTTACCACATATTCCTGTCCGCCGTTCACACGGGTCACGCTTACCGGTGCCGATTGTGCTTTCCCGTCTACCACTTTATAAACAAACACTTTGTTCTGTACTTCAAAAGTAGCATTCTGCGGAATGGCATAGCAATTGGCATATACTGTCGGGATGATGACGTTGCCCGTACCGCCGCTGTGCAGCAAACCTTTCGTGTTAGGGAACGCGGCACGCAAACTTACGGTACCTGTGGAGCGGTTGATGACACCGCTGATGGATTCGATTTTTCCTTTCTCTCCATAGGTGGATTTATCATTCAGCACCAATTCGATTTCCGGCATATTCTTCAAAACTTCCTCCTTGGAACCATACTGACGAATCAGCTCCAGCAACTGGTTTTCGGTCAGGGAAAAATAAACATACATCGTCGAATTGTCCGAAACAGTGGTCAAAGGTTCCGGCATTACTGAACTTACCAGTGTTCCCACCCGATAAGGAATCGTTCCGACAACACCGTCAGCGGGACTCTTTACGACAGTGTAAGAAAGATTATTCCGGGCATTTACCGCCTGGGCTTTGGCTTGTGCCAACTGCGCCTGAGCTGCCAGGAAAGCATTCTTGGCCGTATTCAAATCAAATTCCGACACCACATTCTGGCGGAAAAGTTCCTGCTTGCTGTCGTATGTCAATTGGGCTGTTGCTAAAGATGCCTCGGCGGCTGCCACATTGGCTTCCGCTGTATTTACCGCTGCCTGATAACTCACCTGGTCGATAATAAACAGCGTTTGTCCCCGCTTCACCTGTTCTCCCTCTTTCACACACACTTGCGTCAGGAATCCTCCCACCTGGGGATAAATGTCAATATCCTGCCGTCCCCGAATCGTAGCGGAATACATACTCGTCAATGTCCGGTCGGTAGGCTTCACCGCTAACACCTCATAACTGGCCTCCTGCATTGTAACCGCTTCGGGTTTACATCCCACGGCGGCCAAACCGCAGATGACTACAAGCATCTGCCTCAGATTACATACTTTTTTCTTCATTTTTTCACTATAATTTTTTTCGTTGCAAAAATAGCTTACAAAAAACATACCATACTGTTGACAACCCGAACAATATTGTTCATTTTAGGAAGAAGTTTGGGCATTATTTTACTAAAAAAGGTTATTTTTGCTTTCAAAATCCAAACAGATGGAGATAGAAAATCCTTTTATAACAACACCGGGAGAACTTTTTGCCAAAAGAACCGGCAATTTATTTCAGTTGCAGGGAAGATTATGCAAAACGGGAAGTGTCGTTGTCCTCATTTGTTTACAGGGAGAAGCCGTGGTGACAATTGATTTGCAGAAATACAGCCTGGCCGTCAATACCTTTATGTTTCTTTTTTCGGATAATATCGTCGGGATTGAAAGGGCTGGTAAGAACTTTTTAGCGGACTATTTTATTTGTTCGGAAGAAATGTTCTGGAAAACATCTTTCAGCTTTAACCCCCAATTCTTCCATTTCATAAAAGCGCATCCTTGTTACACCCCGCCGCAGGAACAGGTGGAATCCGTTAAGAGATTGATACATGCCGCTGCTGCCATTTACGATGACCGTCAGAACCGTTTCCGCATCCAGATAGTAAAAAAACTTTTGCAGATATTTCTGATGGACCTTTATGACAAAACCTGTCGCTGGTTTTCTTTGGAAAATATGATAGGTCCCACCCGGCAACACCGCCTCTTTCAGAAATTCACAGCGCTTCTCCATACGCATGTTGCCACAAACCGGGAAGTGGCATTTTATGCCGGGAGTTTGTGTATTTCCACAAAATATTTAACGGATATATGCCGGAATATAACCGGCATGTCCGCTAAAAGAATCATTGATGATTTTTCCATCCTGGAAATCAAAGTCCTGCTGACAAATCCCGAACTTTCTATTCAGGACATTTGTGACCGCCTTCATTTCCCCGACCAGTCTTATTTGGGACGTTATTTCAAACGCCATGAAAAAATATCATTGACGGCGTATCGGAATCTTACGCAAAAAAAATAGACCTTCTGTTTTATTTGGCGGCAATCGTCTCTATTTCCACCAATGCTCCCATCGGCAGGGATTTGACTGCGAAGGCTGCACGTGCCGGACACTCCTGGGTGTAATATTGGGCATATACTTCGTTCATGGCGGCAAAATCACTGATGTCGCTCAACAGACAGGTGGATTTCACCACATCCTTGAACGTATAGCCTGCCTCTTCCAGAATATAGCCGATATTTTTTAATGCCTGTTCCGTTTGTTCTTTGATACCGCCTTCCGCAAATTTTCCGGTAGAGGCATCAATGGGCAACTGGCCGCTGATGTACAGGGTTCCGTTTACTTCTACTGCCTGACTGTATGGACCGATAGCTTTGGGGGCTTTGGGTGAATTGATAATTTTTTTCATAATCTATTCTTTGGATTAAATGTTATTTCGGGCAAAAATATAAAATCTCCGAGATTATAAAGCGTTTGAAAATATAAAATCCGGAGAGCAGATGCTCTCCGGATTTTTTTTGTATAGTTTCCGGATTATTTGGAAAGAATGTGTCGGAGGAAAAAATAACCGCCGAAAATTTGCAGGCACATACCCGGCAGGCCGATGCGGAAATCCTGTATGGCTTCGGAAAAATTGCCGATGATAAGCCATTCCCCTAACGTTCCGGTGATTTGATAGGCAAGTACCACTGCCGTTAAAATCACGAGGGAAATACGTTGAAAGCGGTGGGCTGCATAGCCGGCTGCAGCGGCAAGCAGAACCGATTTCAGCAGGATTGCGGGCAATGCTGCCGGAAGCGGCATTCCGAAAAAGAGGGAATTTACCGTCGGAGAAAACAAAGCTGTCAGCAATCCCACTCTCCAGCCGTATTTATAGGCGGCAATCAGAGTGAAAAAGTAAATCGGCAACCAGGTAATCCCTCCCTGCGGCATGAGATGGAAAAGTTGCGGCAGAAGAATATTGCCGACAACAAATAGACTTGCCGTCAGATAAGTAAGGCTCTGATGATAATTTAAAGCGTAAAGTTTTACGGTTGTTCTCATAGTTATAAAATTCCTTGTTTTAATTGTTCAACAAATTGGTCGATGCGCTGCAACTCTTTCGGAATGTTGATATTCTGCGGACAGTGGTGTACGCATTGATTACATCCGATACAGTGGTTGGCCTGCCGCAAACGGGGAACGCTCCGGTCATAGCCGACCAGAAATGCCTGCCGGGCTTTGCGGTAGTTTTCCTCCTGGCTGTTTTTGGGGACATTCCCTTCATTGACACATTTATTATAATGTATCAGAATAGACGGAATATCTATCCCGTAGGGACACGGCATGCAGTATTTGCAGTCGTTGCACGGTACGGTGGGGTATTTCAGCATGAGTTGTGCCGTTTCCTCCAGAAATGCCTTGTCGTCATCGTTCAGCGGGAGCAAGGGAGAATAGGTGCGCAAATTATCCTGCAAATGTTCCATATAGGTCATACCGCTCAGTACGGTGAGCACCTTTTCCGGCGAACCGGCAAAACGGAAAGCCCAGGATGCGACACTGTCCGAGGGACGGCGTTGTTTCAGCCGGCCGACAATGTGTGTCGGGACATTCGATAAACGTCCGCCCAACAAAGGCTCCATGATGATGGCGGGAATATTGCGTTTGTTTAACTCCCCATACAGATATTCGGCATCGGTATTGCGGGAGTTGACCTCTTTCGCATGTTTCCAGTCCACATAATTAAGCTGGATTTGCACGAAATCCCATTTTATTTCTTCGTGACGGGACAGCAGATAATCGAAAACCTCAATGTCTCCGTGGTAGGAAAATCCCAAATTGCGGATGCGGCCGGCCTTGCGTTCTTCTATCAGAAAATCGAGAACGCCGTTGTCGAGATAGCGTCCTTTTAACGCTTCCATACCGCCCATGCCGATGCCGTGCAGCAACAGGTAGTCGATGTAATCGACCTGCAACTCCTTGAATGAGTTGTGATACATGGCGATAGAAGCTTTCCGACTCCACGTGTCGGGACTGAAATTCGACAGCTTGGTGGCGATAAAATAGCTACTGCGCGGATGCCGGCTGAGGGCGATTCCCATGGCATGTTCCGAGCGGCCTTTACAATAGGCGGGCGACGTATCGAAATAATTCACACCGTGTGCCAGTGCATAATCGGTTAATTTATTCACCATTTCCTGGTCGATATCATCCCCCGAGTCTCTGGCGCTGGTGTGGCTGACAGTCGGGAGCCGCATACAACCGTAACCTAACAGGGACACTTTGTCTCCTGTGGTGGGATTGATGCGGTACGTCATTTTGTCGGTGGGAATTTCTCCGGGATTGCTTCCTGCCACGGCAGTGGTATTTCCCGGATGGCAACCGTATAACGCCGCTGTGGTGGTGGCTGCACTTGCCCCCAATATTTTCAGAAATTTCCTGCGGTCTATTTCCTTTTTATTCATAGTGTTCTTCATAATTAAACGGTTCGATGGTTCTCGTGGCCTTCCACATAAATGGCACTGAACGGGCGGGCGGGACAAAGATTCTCACAGGCTCCGCAGCCGATACAGCGTTCGGTGTTTACCACCGGGAGCTTCGGCGAGTTCGGGTCGTCCGCGATACTGGGAAGCATCTGGATGGCACCTGTGGGACAGTGGCGGGCACAGTTACCGCATTCTACACCGTCCGTATTAATAACGCAGTTTTCATAAACATACACGGCGTGGCCGATTTGGGTGGAAGATTTGTCGGCGACGGTAATGGGACGTATCGCTCCGGCGGGACATACTTCCGAACATTTGGTACATTCCGGACGGCAATAGCCCCGTTCGTAGGACATTTCGGGTTGCATCAGCCTGCTTAAAGAAGAAGAAGGACGCAAAACCTGATTGGGACATACCGATACGCACAACTGGCACGCGGTGCAATGTTGCGTGAAATTCCGGATGCTTTGTGAACCGGCAGGCGTGATAGGGGTGGCACGGTCGGGAATTTTTTTATCCTCAATGACAGCCAGCCCTCCGTCTACTTTCTTTTCTTGTGCTTTTAAGAAAGTGGTCGTGGCAAACAGAGAGGTAATTGTCAGGAAATTACGCCGTGCATGACTTACCTCTTCACGCTTCTCCGTATGTGCGGATTTCCGGGGGTGGGCATAGGCAATCGCTCCCTGGTGGCATTTCCCGATGCAATCCATACAGGCCACACAGCGACTGTAATCGATGGAATGCTCTTTGGAATTGATACAGGAGGCTTTGCAATTGCGGGCACACAATCCGCATCCGTTGCATTTTTCTGTATTGATGACAGGTTTCAAATAGGCGTATCGGGAAAGAAATCCGAGTACGGTACCCACCGGACAAATGGTGTTGCAGTAGCTTCTGCCGTTCCGCCATGCCAATAGGACAAGGACAATGAATGTTCCCGCTGCGATGCCGAATGTGGCAATGCCTTTCATCCATATATCCACCGAGTAGAAGGCGTAGCTGTCGACCCGTTCCGCCCAATATGCCAACAGGTTATTGCCCCACTGGTATAGGGGAGCCAGCAGATTGGAGGCCATGCGCCCGTAGGCGCTGTAAGGAGCCAATAGGGCTACCAGGGGCCCTGCGCCGGCAACCAATGCAATGATAAAGACGGCCAACACTCCGTAGCGTAGCCACGTGAGGGCGGGAGAGTAACGGAAACGGTTTTTCTTGCGTTTCCCCGCTATCCACGATACTATGTCCTGAAATACCCCCAACGGGCATATCACAGAACAATATACGCGCCCTAAAATCAGTGTCAGCAGGATGAGTGCAATAACCACCCCTGCATTCAAAGCCAGGAGCGCGGGAAGAAACTGGATTTTGGCAAGCCATCCGAACCATGCGTGAATGCTGCCCGTGAAATCAAGAAACAAAAGGGTGATTAAAGAGAAGCACAGGAACGCACAAATGATTCTTATTTTTCGTAACATGATGATGTGATGTGTTTTATTTTATGATACCTGTTTTTTGTAGCCATTTTTCCACCTTCGGCCGGGCGGAGCCTACGTTTGCCCCGTTGGTGAGAAAGCCTTCTTTCACAGTTGCCTTTCCGGTATGTTTGACGAAATCTTTAAAACAGTTTTGTTCACCGCCTCCGCCGTGCGTGCAAAAGGGAATGACCGTTTTGCCGTTGAAGTCGTAACTTTCAAGAAACGTCCATATGGCCATGGGTGCGGTACCCCACCAATTGGGATAACCGATGAATATAATATCATAATCGGCCATGTTTCCCACCTTATTTTTTAATTCAGGACGTGTATCGGCGTCTCTCTCTTTCTTTGCCACTTCCGTACAGGGACGGTATTCCTCCGGATAAGGAGCTGCCGTTTGGATTTCAAACAACTCTCCGTCGGTTAACTCCTGAATCTGTTTGGCAATCGTGCGGGTATTACCCGACCACGAAAAATAAGCGACCAATGTTTTCGGGGCTTCTGCCGATTTTTGAGCTTTACTGTTTGCTACTGTCGTCATAATCATGGCTAAAATTACCAATAAAAAGCGATTTATTTGCATATTTCTATCGTTATAAAATAAATAACACCATTATACCGATACAAAAATAGAATCTTATTTCGATTTTTTATGTAGACAAATTACAGATACTTTTACCAAAATTACGGATGAGCATTACCTTACCCACAATGAAAAACGACGGGTGTTTGTACAGGCTTGTGTTGCATAATGTTGATGGCCGACGTTGCAATAACCGACGCCTACAGAGAAACCCGTATAAAAAGGAGTTGCTTGGTTCCAGTCAAGACCTATACGGCCATACAAAGCTCCGTTCCATCCTTGGTAAATATAAGCCGGATAATTCTGACGGCCATATTTAAATACGACTCCGTTTTGCTGATATCCGTTATATTTGGCATTCACGGTTATATCGCGGGCGCTGTAAGTAAACGGATGCTGAGTCTTAAAATCGGCAATTAATTGTGTTCCACTCATGATCGTAAAATTTGAGGTCGCCATATTTGTCAAATTCAGATACGCCATTGCCACTTCGCTGAAATCCCAGACATTCAGGCTGCCGACATCGTAATGGAAAGAAGTGGTGTTATAATTATCTACTATTGCTTTCCATACCAACATCCATGCCCCGCCTTCGACAGTCATGTCGCAATAAACAGGGAACGGGGCATTGCCGCCCGGACCGTCCGGGTCTAATATATATAAACCGTTTTCAGTGGCGCCTACATTCTGATACTCCTTGGCGTGTTTCGGGATAGATGATAAACCGCCATGACCGTAGATAGTCACTTCCCTCTCAGCTCCGACACAACTGTATTCATTTTTGAAATACACTTGGTATACTTGTGATGCGGATGTGGGTTTCCCTACTGCCGTTTCACAGGCCATTACAAAATTATCCGGTGATTTCCATTCCGTTTTTTCCTTTCCAATGACCACGCAGGGTAAAGGAAATTCAAAGCCTATGGCGGAATGGTAAGCCTGCGGCACATCAGGAATGTTCGCAGGGATCATTCCGACCGTCACGCTAACGATATTACTTTCCGCCACTCCGATGGAACAGATTCCCGTCCGTTTGAACCAGTAGGTAACGGCAGAGCTCGTTACGTTTTCCAAGCCCTCATATGTCAACCTTTCTCCGGTTTCGTTTTCAATCAGACTATATTGTGCTTCCCCCGGTTTCTTCACATACCATGTATATTGAAAACGTACGTCCGAAAAATCAGGACAGGAGGCTTCCGCTATGTTGATGATATTTGCTTCATCCCCCGGACAAAGTGTGTCTTTCAAAACCCGTATCTCCCCGCCGTCAATCTTAATTCCCGATAGGCTATATACGCCACGGAATCCTACCGTACTGTCCCGCTGAGTGATGGCTGTGAAATAATTCATCGCTTCCGTACGGTCGGAAGTTCTTAGGAGGCTGTCTGCACTGTTGAACCCGCCACCACGAACGCCATAGCTACCTACAGCCGTATTCCAATAAGCAGGGTTATACACGCCTGTTCCACAACTACTGCCATTGAAATTGGGATTCCCCACACTTACGCATAATTCCTTTAAATTACCGCTCATGTCCATCACACCCCAATACGTTCCGCCCGATTGTAATTGTGAGGTCGAAGATGTGGCAAACATTCCGCAACGCACGGGACCGGAAAGCCGGTTGTTTGTGCCACCGTTCACATTCCGGGAAGCGTTGTTCGCCACTTCCCGCTCATCACCCCAATAAGCCAAATCCCCTAAACCGTTCAAGGAGTTTACTCCTGTGTTGCTATTCCAGGCATACTCTCCCGCTTCCGGCAACTGAGGATAAGGACGACGGCAAGCCTTCTCGTATTCCAATTCACTCATCGGTCGCAAACCACTCCAACTACAATACGCTATCATATCTTCGATACTCATGTAATTACAAGCCAAGGTCTGACCGTCGTCTGTACTGAAAAGGTCGTTATTGGGATTGAGATTGTTACCGAAAACCACAGGAGCGGTCGGGGTACGCTGTTCCACGAACACGATGCCGTTTCTATTGCTCGGTGTTTTCAAGTCCCCGAACACATAATCTCCCCGATTCATAGTAGAGAAATTGTTGTTTGCGACCCGCGCTTTCTGCTGGTCGAGGGTCAAGGAATTAAGGAACTCCACATACTGCTCCTGGCTTGTCTCGTATTTCATTACGTAAAAACCGGCATATCCTTTCGGATAAGAAGCTGCAAGAGAAACATTCGGCATACCGTTCTTGGCGGAAAGTTTTAGGGCGTTTTCGGAATCAATGAGAATGGCGGCGGTATCACCTACCGCAAAACTCTTGTAAGAAGAAGCATCCCCTAAGTAATAGCTGTTGTAAGGGATGTACACCATTTCAATAGCATGGACGGCTACGTAAATCTCATTCAGAGCATTACCGAAATCGCTTTTTGTCAAGCCTGTACCGTTAAGTGGCCATTTCGCCTGTAACCGGACACTCACATTCCCTTCTGAGATTCCATTGCGCATGACGTACAGTCCGTTTACTTTTCCGGTATTAGCACCTACCATGTAAGCGTAACCGCCACCTTCGTTACCGGCAGCAGTACTCAATACATGACCCGATGAACTCAAATAAGCATGCTGCCAAGGGTTTTCCAAACCCCGCTTTTTGTACTTGAAGAACACCCAAGCAGCATCCCAATTGAAATCATCCTGCCACGAGTTGTCCCAACGCAGGGTGACTTCAATAACGGCCGTATCGCTAACGATACTCACGACACGCGTCTTGCCCTCCACACGGATGTTGTTCGCTTTAACGCCCGTTATCGTACACAACACCAATAACACGGGCAAGAAGATTTGACACACAC
>CAJUQA010000019.1 GCA_910588375.1 uncultured Odoribacter sp. | reverse complement strand
CGGGCGTCAAAGCAAACAACATCCGTGTGGAGGGCAAAACGCGAGTGACCGGTTTCACGGGCGATACCGCCATTGTTGAAGTCACCCTCCGTTGGGACAACTCCTGGCGGGATGATTTCAATTGGGATGCCGCGTGGGTGTTCTTCAAGTTCAAGAAACAGGGATTGGAGAACCCCTGGCAGCATGCGTATTTGAGTTCATCGGGTCACGTATTGAGTACTGCTACCGGTAACGAGGGAGGCGGTTACGCTTACATGGTAGGTGCTAATGCCGGAAAGGTAAACGGTTTGTACGTCATGCGTAACGGCATCTCAGAGGGGAATGTGAGTGTACGACTACAGGCGAAATGGCCTTTAACGGGAAGTGGTTTAACTTCTACGGATTTCGGTGACGCATTGAATGGTATTTACGTTGCTGTTCACGCCATTGAAATGGTATATGTTCCTTACGGGGCGTATTACTTGGGGGATGCTTCTTCTTACAAAAGTTTTGCTGTTGGTGACACGGCTGCCGTAGTCATTGACTCTGAAAGTGCTTTGACACTTTCCGCCAAGAACGGTATGCCGAATGTTTCCTTGGCGGCTTCCTATCCGAAAGGATATGCCGGTTTTTACGTAATGAAATACGAAACGAGCCAGGAGCAGTATGTAGAGTTTTTGAACTCTCTGACCCTCGACCAACAGAAAGCGCGGGTTGCCAATAACAACTTTGCTACCATGAAGAGAGGGGATTACGTGTTCGGGGACATTGCCCAACCGAGTTGCCGGAACGGTATCGTGTTTATCGAACAACGAAAAGCAAATACCCCCGTCGTGTTTGGTAATAATTTAAATCCCGCTAATGATTTGTTTTCCACAGACGACGGTCAGACATTGGCTTGTAATTACATGAGCGTGGAGGATATGATTGCTTATTGCAGTTGGAGCGGTTTACGTCCGATGAGTGAATTGGAATACGAAAAGGCTTGCCGTCGTTTCTATCCCCAAGTACCGGATAAAGGAGAATACGCCTGGAATACCAACAACGGAGTGAACCGTCTTTCTTCTCTTAGTGATTTAAATTATCGGGGGGATGAACGTGAACAGGCATTGAGTTATTTGAAGAACGTGAATAGCGGTACGACAAACAGTATCAACGGTCCCGTACGTTGCGGATTGTTTGCCACGTCGGCAACGAATCAGACACAGGCAGGTGCAACGTATTGGGCTGTTATGGAAATGAGCGGGAATCTGAAAGAACTGTGTGCGAATGTGAATTATAGCAATCTGAATGGCGGTAGTTGCGGCGCAGGAGTATACAATCCAACACTTTGGAATGCTTCTACTTCTTATTATGGTGTGCGTGGCGGAGGCTTTAATAGTGCGGATGATTTACTGAGGACTTCCGACCGGACAGAGGCAATGAATTATTTTACCAGCATCACCCAACGCGATAGTACCGTTGGATTCCGCGGAGTATACAATCTTTCGGGTATTAAGATTGATGGCGGAGAAATAAAAATGTCACAAGACACGGCCTGTTGGGGAGAAACAGATGTATTGAACGTTGTGGCTGCTTCCTGTCCCGATTTTCCCGATGTACGCTTTCAATACAACTGGTATGTCAAGAAACCGGGGGAAGCCAAATTCGATATTATTGCCAATGCCGGTGGAGAATCCTTGACGTATGAACATTTCGAAAATAAAACCGCGGCTCCTGTTGTTTACACTTTCAAACGTACAGGCATTTGTGCCATGGGGGTAGCAGAAAGTAATGAAGTGACGGTAAAAGTCTTGCCGGAGCCGTTTGTGGCTTCCTCTTATATATTCGACCCTTGCCCCGTTGCGATACCGCATCGGTGGGGAGGATTAAAATATGAATGGAATGTAAACGGATTCCCGGATTTCTTGGTGAGTGAAGAAAATAATTCGGCACTTGTCAGCAATCTTTATAAAGACGGGAAATATACATTGGAGGTTCGTTGGGAACAGTGTCCCGATGTATTCACGGTGGATATTCAGGTTAGCAATGTAACTGTTTTAGCCTCTGCCCGGACATGGGGCTATATCGGCAAAGAACAATGTATCGTGTTACCGCCGGGAAAATACAAGATGGAAGCCTGGGGAGCAAAAGGAGGGAATGCCAGTGCTTGGAGGGGAGGTTCTAAATCAGGAGGATACGGCGGTTATGTAAGTGGAGAAATAAGATTGACGAAATCCCGAATGTTTTATTTGTATGTCGGGAATGCCGGGGTACCTAATGGAGGGAGAACATATAATGGCGGGGGTGGTGGTCGCTTTGAAAGCCCATGGAGAGATGATCCATCAGGTGGTGCGGGTGGAGGTGCCGCAGATATTCGTTTGGAAGGAGGAGTATGGAATACGTTTATCTCATTAAAATCTCGTATTATAGTTGCTGCCGGAGGAGGTGGTGCTGATGGGTATCATTATGGGAATGTGGGAGGAGCAGGTGGAGGCTTGATTGGAAATGCCGGGCAATTTTATAGACTGGATGGAAATGGAGCATATTATATCGCCACCGGAGGTACCCAAATTAAGGGTGGTACACGTGGAAGTCGTAACTATAATGTGTTGGATGGAATTTGGGGAGTAGGGGGATATCCCGATCATGATTATGGAGGTGGTGGGGGTGGTGGATATTATGGAGGAGGAGGTGCGGGTGCAGGAAATCATGTTGTCGGTTCCGGTGCAGGTGGTTCGTCGTTTATCTCGGGTCATAGCGGCTGTGATGCGATTTCTGCAACTTCAACCTCTTCCAGTATTATCCACACGGGACAGGCTGTTCACTATTCCGGATTTTATTTTAGCAATACGGTGATGATTGACGGTGCCGGCTATCAATGGACAACATCAAAAGGCAGTTATGTCGGTATGCCAAATTTAGCGGGCACGGGTACAATGACGGGAAATACCGGGCATGGACAAGTGCGGATTACACCAGTAAATTAGGAAGTTGAATAAAATATAGCAAAAAAACAGCATATAGACAGGCGATAAAACAAAGCTTGTCTATATGCTGATAAATCCGGTAATTTCTATTCTCCGAAAATTTTACTTCTTCTTCGTCCGGGACGTCGTTTTCTTCTCTTCCTTCGGTTTTTCCTCCGCCACGACTTTGGGAGCCGTCGTTTTCTTTGCGGCAACTGCCGGTGCGGCAGCTTTCACAGCCTTGGAAAATTTTCCCTTGCCTTCATACTTTTCATCCACTCTTGCCACAAAATCGCTCAGTACATTCATATAATTGATGAATGCTTCATAGGGCGAATCATAGGGAGTGAAATATTTATGTACGGCTCCATCCGAGAACAACTTGGTACACATGTAATAAAAATGGTCGCTCGCCTGGAGACAACAGTAATCATAATTCAATGCGGGGTCATTCACCGCCTTTATCTTATCCCGAACCTTATACAGTTCTTCAAATGCTTCCAGTTGCAACTCATTTCCCAGCCATGCCGTCAAATCGCGTTCTTCATCCGCCCAGGAAATGGCAAACGGTACGTTCAGCGGCGCTACCGGCTGATGCTTTGCAGCTGCCTCTGCCGGAGTCAGGAACTCAAAAGCGGAAGTTGCAAACACCTGCTGCGGCAAATTCGCCATGAACGCAAAAATGCCCGTAGAAACATCCTGGTGTTCGCCCAGTGTCTCATAATCCATAAACAGGTTGATAATATCCTCATTTTTCACAGACTCTGCCAGCCAACCGGCGTATTTCTCTGCGGTCAACGGCCATTCTCCCCATGATTTATCCGAAAAACGGAAAGCAATATCATCGCTCAGCCGGAAATTTTTCAACAACAATTTCAATTTCGGATTCAGCGAATTAGTGTACACAAAATCAGGACTCTTCCACCCCAACACGTGTTTTGCCCCTTCGGTCAGCATGGTCTTGTAGCCCATGCGTGCCACCATCTCCCCGATTTTATCAGAATAAACCAACTCCGTATTCCTGAATGTAACAGGGGTATATCCGAACAACTTTTTAATCAAGTCCGCATGCTGTTTTACCTGTAAAGTAAACTCCTTTTCATCCACTAACGAAGCCAAAGAATGTGAATAGGTCTCGGCCAGAAATTCCACACATCCTGTTTTAGCCAAAGCTTTAAAACTTTCTATCACTTCCGGAGCATATTTCTCAAACTGTTCAAGAGCCAGTCCCGAAATAGAAAAACTCACCTTGAAGTTTTTTCCGTATTTCTGGATCAAATCCAGCATCATCCGGTTTGCCGGCAAATAACAGCGTCTTGCCACCTTTTGGGTGATGGTGCGGTTGGCGAAATCATCATAGTAATCATGGCTCTTGCCAAGATCGAAAAAGTGATATTTCCTGAGGCGTACCGGTTGGTGAACCTGAAAATACAGACATAAGGTTTTCTTATCCATAATATATTAATCTTTTATTGTTATTTCTTCTATTTATTTCCCCCGCTATCTTTTCACTTCTTCATATATCTTTTTCAGCTTGAAAGCGGCATTTTCCCATTTCAGCGTATTCACCTCATCCAACCCACAACGCCCTGCCATTTCGGACAAAGCCGGATATTTCAGCAAGCCGTATATTGAATCGGCCAGCGCATCCACATCCCAAAAATCCACTTTTATGGCATGTTTCAACACTTCCGCCACCCCCGACTGCTTGGAAATAATGGTAGGCACTCCGGAGCGCATGGCCTCCAATGGTGAAATACCGAAAGGCTCGGACACCGACGGCATCACATAGACATCACTATGTGCAAACATCTTCTGCACATCCTGTCCCCGGAGGAATCCCGTAAAATGGAAACGGGTAGCTATCTTCAATCGAGCCACACGACGGATGGAACGGTTCATCAAATCACCGCTCCCGGCCATCACGAAACGGACATTGGGATAGGCTTTCAATACTTTATTGGCAGCCTCAATAAAATATTCGGGTCCTTTCTGGTAAGTGATACGTCCCAAGAAGGTCACCACTTTCTCTTTCACCCCGCGTTCCACATTCATTTCCGAATAGGACTGGAAATCCACTGCATTATGAACTGTAACTACCTTCGCCGGGTCAATGCCATACCGGTTTATCACGATATTGCGTGTCAGATTGCTCACCGTAATAACCCTGTCGGCAGCCAGCATTCCCTGACGTTCCAGATTAAATACCAAGCTGTTCACATTCTCTCCGCTCCGGTCAAACTCCGTAGCATGTACATGGATTACCAAGGGTTTTCCCGTCACCTTCTTGGCTGCGATACCGGCAGCATACGTCAACCAATCGTGAGCATGAATCACGTCAAACCGCTGCTGGCGGGCAATTGTCGCCGCCACCATAGCGTAGCGCGCCACTTCTTCCATCAGGTTCGCCCCATACTTCCCGGAAAAAGTATACTTATTCTTAAAGCCGATACGTTCCGTACGGTTGCCGTATTTTTTCTGTTCACTCACCTCCCGTTCGAACTGCTCCGGATCCATATAAGGAATCAGGTTGGAGCCGATTTCCATGAAATTGATGTTTTTCCAATACTCTTCAATGTCCGCCAGATTATACAATGCCTCCACATCGCTGGCATTAATAATTTTCGCGGAACTCTGGTCTTCGTCCCCACTAGCTTTCGGCATCACAAACAGCACCTCCACACCTTGTTTGGCCAATCCTTTCGTCAAGCCAAGACAGGCGGTTCCCAACCCTCCGGCAATATGAGGAGGGAACTCCCAACCGAACATTAATACTCTTGTTTTCATATTATTTTATTTCAATGATTTACAACCCTTATTTCTTTTTCCCTTTAGGAGCCGGCTTTTCGTACTTTTCAATCAGTGCCAGAGCCCGAAGAATTTCGCCGACACTCCATGCCTGGGAAATACATCCGTTGGGCTGGTAAGGCGGATTACCGTCATATACTTCGGAAATAGAACATATCCCGTACAGCGTCATATCCTCTTCAAATCCGGCCACCAATTCTTTGGCTGTAGGAACAAAAGCCGTGCCATACAAACGGAAATTCGCTTCAATATAAGGTCCCGTCAACCAAGGCCAAACCGTTCCCTGGTGGTAAGCCTCATCCCTTGTCGGCTGATCGCCTCCATACAAGCCCTTATATAACGGATTCTTCGGAGACAATGTCCGTAATCCCCTCGGTGTAAGCAATTCACGCTTCACTACATCCAGCACCGTTCTCTTCATTTCGTCACTCAGCGGGCTATATTCTAATGAACAGGCAATAATCTGGTTCGGCCGTACGAAAATATTCTGTCCCTGCGGTCCCACATAGTCAGCCAGATATTCCTTGTCCTGTATCCAAAACACTTCCGTGAAACTGTTTTTAATCCTTTCGGGCATACCTTCCCACTCCTTCACGAATTTCGTATCGCCCGCAGCTTGTGCCAGCTTCAGACTGTAACAAACGGCATTATACCACAGAGCGTTGATTTCTACCTGATACCCCCCCCGAGGCGTCACCGGACAACCGTTGACAATAGCATCCATCCATGTCAACGCTTTTCCCGGTTCATCCGCCCAAATCAAACCGTTGTCATGCATTCTGACGAACGCATTAAGCCCGTTGCGGTAAGCCGTCAGAATCGCTTTCATCTTGCTACCGTAGTTCTTCCATATCTGCCCGGTCTCTCCCACGGCTTCACCGTATTCCTGCAACGCTTTGAAAAACCACATCGGCGCATCCACGGAATTATAGGCGGCATTCTTTCCTTTCCCCACATTCGGGAACAAACCGTTGTTCAGTTGCTTCACCATCGTATCCAACACATCCTTGCAACCTTTCACGTCATTGCTGGCAGACAGAGTCACTCCCGGCAAGGCAATGAACGTATCACGTCCCCAGGCTCCGAACCAAGGGTATCCGGCAATCACCTCTGTATCTTTTCCTTCCTTTACAATAAACTGGGAAGCGGAATATTTCAAACAATTTACAAAGCTGTTACGGGGTCCCCGGCCCTCCACCAATTTCTGGAATTTCGCCTTCAATCGTCCTGGAGCCGCCAATGTCGTAGAGGCGGAAAATATAATACTTTCCCCTTTCTTGATAGGTACTTCAAAATAACCTGGCACAAACAAATCTTCCCGGAAATCATATCCACGGCTTTCTTCTTCCATATATTCGATATTCTTATACCAGTCAGGAACAGCCACAAAGTCATTTGCCTTATTCAACTGCATGTGCAGATACGGGAATCCGTTATACAATTTGGAGCGGATACCGTTCTCTATGGGCTCGTATTTGGTATTGGCCATCATGTTCGCCTTACAGAGGCTGTTTACATTCCGATAAGCCAGGAAAGGTTTCAAACGCAAAATCGTATCGGAATGGGCATCCACCAAAGTATAGCGTATGACCACCTGGTCTTCGTTGTGCACCAGTACAATTTCTTTCTTCAACACGACGCCTCCCACCCGGTAGGTCAGTGTGTACACCGGTTCGTACTCAAAATCCACGATGTACTTATGTCCTCTCGGTTCATAATTGCCCGGATATTTGTGGATACCGAAATTAAAGGATTGACCGTGTTGGATTACCGTCTCATCCAATGCCGACAGCAAAACATGCCGCTCTCCGCCGAATTCCTCAATCGGTACAATCAGTAAGCCGTGATACTTTCGCGTATTGCAACAAGGAAGCGTGGAAGACAGATATCCTCCGGCCCTGTTTGTTGCCAGGAACTCCCGTTTTAGTGAATATTCAAGATTCACCAACTCATCTTTGTTAAACTTTAAATAAGCCATGGTTATTATATATTCGTAAATTATTTATTAATCATCGTATTTCAGCACCAGCGCGGAACGCGAAGGCAAATACAGACTCAATTCATTATATCCGGATGATTCGTCATACAATGTGAAATGAGGCACAGGTTCCCTGATACGCTCAAAACCATCATACACCTTACTATCCGTATTCAAGACTTCCACATATTTCCCCGGAGCCGCTCCGAAGCGATAATCTGAAAAAGACTGCGACGGATTAAAATTAAAAGCCAGCAACAAGCCGCCCCGTGAAAATATCAGCACCTGCTGTTCGTTATCCCTCACCATCGGTTCGGGCCGGAACCGGAAAATATCTTGTTTTTTCACCAACCGTATCATATCCCGGTCAAAAGCATTCAGATAACGGTAGCGCAGATTCGTATCGTCCACCAAATGCCAAAGTCGACGAGCATGCTCATAACTCCATCCATTTCCTTCCCGCGGGAAATCAATCCATTCCGGATGTCCCCATTCATTACCCAAAAAATTCAAATAACCGTCACCCGCCGTCATAATTGTCAGGAGACGTATCATTTTGTGTAAAGCCATTCCCCGGTCTACGGTCATGTTACGCTCAAAGACATTCATAGAGGTGTACATTTCCTTATCCACCATCCGGAATATCAGAGTCTTATCCCCCACCATCGCCTGATCATGACTTTCGGCATAACTGATTGTATGTTCGTCCTGCCTTTTATTGGTCAATTCATAAAACAGATCTCCCACATGCCAATCCTCGTCCCTTTTTTCTTTAACCAGTTTTATCCAATAATCCGGAATACCCATGCTCAACCGGAAATCAAACCCGATACCTCCTTCATCGATCGGAACTGCCAATCCTGGCATCCCGCTCATATCCTCCGCTATCGTCACGGCATTTTCATTCACCTCATGAATCAACCGGTTAGCCAATGTCAGGTAAATAATTGCATCCTCATTCTGATTGCCGTCATAATAAAATTTATATTCCGTGAAATCCCGTCCGAGACCGTGATCCCAATATAACATACTGGTAATGCCATCGAAACGGAAACCGTCGAAACGAAATTCTTCCAACCAATATTTACAATTGGAAAGCAAAAAATTCAATACTTCATTCTTACCATAATCAAAACACCGTGAATTCCACAAATTGTGATTGCCTCTCTCGCCGGGATAAAAATACTGATCATACGTACCGTCAAAACAGCTCAACCCCTCCAATTCATTCTTGACCGCATGGGAATGTACCAAATCCATAACCACCGCTATCCCCCTGCCGTGTGCATCATCAATCAGCCGTTTTAAATCTTCGGGCGTTCCCAGACGGGAACTCACAGCAAAGAAACTGGACACCTGGTAACCGAAAGACCCGTAATAGGGATGCTCCTGTATTCCCATCAGCTGAACGGTGTTATATCCCAAATCCGCTATCCGAGGCAAAACCTGTGTCCGGAACTCTTCAAAAGTGGAGACCCTTTTTTCTTCCGTGCTCATGCCGACATGAGCTTCATATATTAAAGGATTTTTTAATGCTTTCCGGTATGTATTTTCCCATTTGTAAGCTTCCGGAAACCACACCTGGGCATCAAAAGCTTTCGTTTCTTCATTCTGTACCACTCTCCGCACGTGGCTCGGTATCCTCTCTCCGCAACCTCCTTCCCACTCTATCAACAAACGGTATTTCATGCCATGTTTCAAACGCTCCAACGGCATACAAATCTCCCAATTCCCATATTCCAGAGGTTTCAAACGGAACTCCTCCCTTTTCTGCCACTCCGAAAAATCACCTATCAGATAAATAGCCATCGCATGGGGTGCCCACTCTCTGAAAATCCATCCCTCCTCCGTATGATGCATACCATAATAGAGATACGAATTGAAAGCTTCCGACAGCTTTCTCCTGTTTTCCGTAAATCCCACTTCCCTCAGAATAAAATTACGATACCGTTGCTCAATTGTATATCTGAACGGCTCTAGATACGAATCGTTCTCTATAAATTTCAAGTTCATCATACTCCCATCTCCTTATCCAGTTTTATCTTCAAGAAAACTTTGTTAGCAAGCACTAACTGATTTTTACGCTATCTTCCTCTTCCCTGTTACACTTTCCCCTTCGATTTCCCTTCCCTTTTTCCTTCGTTTTACAGTACGAAAAATAATAATAATTATAAAATTTTACAATTTTTCTGTAAATTATTTTGGTACTTCTTTTGATTTTTATTTATTTGGGCGGAAAATCAAATACAAAATACTAAAAATCAATATTTTAGCATTTCACCCAATTCATTTCTCTATTTAAAACTCAATTTTATATTTTTGCATTCCGATAAAATATACGGAAATGGATACACTTTTATTAAATACAGCCTATTTTCCTCCGGTCAGTTACATGAGCAACCTGAACCGTCATCCCTCGGCTCTCATCGAACAGTTTGAACATTACGGCAAACAAAGCTACCGGAATCGCTGCGAAATTCTGTCGGCAAACGGCAAGCTTCCACTGACCGTTCCCATAAAGAAAAACGGAAAAATCAAATTCCTGACCAAAGAGGCTGAAATTGATTATTCCACGCCCTGGCAGAAACTACATTATAAAGGAATCGAATCCGCTTATAAAAATTCCCCGTTTTACGACTATTATGAGGAAGATTTCCGCCCGTATTTCGAACACAAGGAAAAATACCTGCTGGACCTGAACCTGAACATACTCCATACTCTGGCGGATTTACTGAAATTACATACCCGAATAGAGCTGACAGAAGATTACATCCCGGAGGGAACAGAAGCGTTCACCGACTTCCGAAGCACCATTCATCCCAAAAATCCCCAAACTTTCCCTGCAGACTTAAAACCTTATCCTCAGACTTTCGGCGAAAAGTTCCCTTTCATGCCCAATTTAAGCATACTGGACTTATTATTCAACATGGGACCGGAAACAAAAGAATACCTCTAAACCTCTCTCTCCCCAAACCGTAATACTTCATCCCATGTATATACATTCCTTTTCTTTTTATTATCTTTGCAGCACATATAATATGTCTGACTCATTTATACAATTCAAAAAACGGTAAGCCCCATGTTCGGAATTGCAGACCTAAGTATAATACCGGTACGGAGAGAACAATCGGAAAGAAGTGAAATGATTTCCCAGATATTGTTCGGAGAAATGTTTGAAATTCTGGAAACTACTGACAAATGGACGTATATCAGAGTATTACACGACAACTATGAGGGGTGGATTGATAAAAAGATGTACCAGGAAACGAACGACGAATATGCCGCAAAATATCAATCAGAAACCCCGGTATTAACCACGGAGGTATTTAACATCGTCAGAAAAGAGGGTGCCTACGGCAATAACCTGATTGTTTCCGGCAGCGTACTCCCCTTTTTCAATGCCGAGACCAACACGATGCAGCTTGGCAGTGACACCTATACACTGCTCACACGGCTGAAAGATGTAGGCATCGACAGCCTGAGGGATTTAATCATCGAATATGCTCTCATGTACTACAACACGCCTTATCTCTGGGGGGGACGCACCCCTTACGGTATCGACTGCTCCGGTCTGACCCAAATGGTCTACCGGATGGCGGGTATTGATATTCCCCGCGATGCTTCACAGCAGGTATTGGAGGGACAGAATTTCTCATTCGTGGAGGAGGCTTTGCCCGGTGACTTGGCCTTTTTCGGTGACGACATGGGAGCCATTACCCACGTCGGTATCCTGTGGAAAGAAAACCGCATCATCCATGCTTCCGGCAGGGTGAGGGTGGACAAAATCGACCACCAGGGAATTTTCAATGAAGATTTAAAAAGGTATACCCACAACTTGAAAGTTATCAAACGCCTGATTACCGACTAACGGCTTTCGTCCATTTCAATTTCCGAAATTCCTCATTCAAGGCTGGATAATCTGCCTGCGGGATATACATCGCCATTCCGCTGTATGTACGGATTTTATTATATGCCATATTTCCCGAAGAATAATAACCGGGGGTTGCCGCTTTATACAGGATAGCCCGGTCTAAAATACCGGCAAATTGTCCGGCATATTCAGGTGCCCAATGGGAAACATAATCCCCCATATCCCAGAACAAAGCATGCGAAGCATAACCGTATTGCTGGACTTCCCGCAGGTTAACCCTTTCCGAAACCGTAACGTCCCCTATTCCTGCCAAAAATTCCGCCACCCGCTCCAATTCGTCTGTTTTCACCACCGACACGGTGGCCGATTTCCAAAAGCCGTCCAAGAGATTGAAATAGTCGTAAAACTCTTTTGCTACCGCCGTTAAACGAGGTTCCGGCGCCATCAGATGCCCCACCATGCTCTTGTAAACAAACCCCGGTGAAAGCACCTCCGCTGGAGAAGCGACGATGTATTTCGTTTTTTCTTTCAATTCATAAGCAACCTCAATGGTTCCCATGAAGCAGGCGTCAAAAACTATAAAATCCAGCATCATAGGAATAGCATCCACAAACTCCGCAAATTCCATTTCGTCGGAGTGATCCTGAATAATGGAAGCCGGCTTTGTCAACTGGCCTTGAGGCAACCATCCGGAACCATGCGAAAGCACGACCATCCCATAAGAATCAGCAGGAAACCGGTCTTGCACCTCCAACAATACTCTTTTCAATACCTCCGGATCGGCAGAATTTTCCGCCCCGTATTTCCCGATGGTATCTGCCAACGACTTACCGCTTCTATTCTCATGGATATACACCAATACCGCTTCCCCACCGTCCGAATACACCAACAAATTCCCGTTATAGCTTTCCCGCCAGCCTTCGGTCAGTGCCTTTATTTTCTGGCCTCCTTCCCCGGCAAAATTGTTATCCACCCCCAAATAGACAATCAGGGTACGCCCTGCCCTTTCCTTCACATCCGCATCATCCTTATGGCAAGCCGCCATTCCCAGCAAAAGAATCCCTATAAAAAAGTAAAACCGCATAATCTCAGTATTCAGACTTCGATTATACGGATTTTTTCTGAAAAAATAAAATTTTATTTGTCTGCCGAGCGGACAAATTCAATATCCTCCCGGAAGAGCTTACGGTAAGTGACATGCGTTTTATCAGCCGTAGCGCTCAAATATTCCATCAGGTGCATCATCTGAGGATTGAAATCACCCACCCAGTTCATCTCCAGATATTTGTAGTGGCTGTTTTTTTCCACAATCTTTTCGCAAAAACGTTTAATCATGGCCGCTTCAACGCCCTTGCCCTGAAACTCAGGCACGACCCCGAACAATTGCCCCAAAGCCACATCTATTTTTCGGATGTGCCGGCAATAGATGAATTTCAATACGCCCCACAAGTTCATCTTACCGTTCAGATGCCTTACAGTCTGGTTGATTTCCGGAAACATCAAAAAGAAACCGATGGGTTGTTCCTTGTAGTAAGCAAAATAAATCAGATCCTTGTCCACGATGGGCCGCAGACTTTTATAAATGGCCTCCACCTGTTCGCGGGTGATGCCATCCACACCGTGTACTTCCAGATTCCACGCCTTATTATATACTTCCAGCAAAGAATCGATTGCCTTCCGCTTACCGATTTCCCGATAAGTATACACGGAATAGTCCGGATTTTTCAGCAATCGGTCGGCTTTCCACACCACCACTGGCGCCAGGCTCTCCATCTCCAATTTGGTGCGGTAAGTGTACTGTTTGAAAAAGTCACGGAATCCGTATTCTTCAAAAAATTTCACATAATAGGAATGCGTATAGGGCATGGCGTAGTTGGGACAACGGTCAAAACCGTCCGCCAACAATCCCCACCATTCAATCCGTTCCCCAAAATTCACAGGCCCTTCCATCGCCTCCATACCTTTGGTCTCCAACCATTTCCGACAGCAGTCAAACAACTGAAACGCCGCCTCTTGGTCGTCGATACACTCAAAAAAGCCCATCTGGCCGACAGTATATTTATCCAGACCGCACGTTTTCCGGTTGACAAACGCCGCCACTCTCCCCACGTACGTCCCTTTCTCATCCTTTAAAAGCCAGCGGACACACTCCCCGTGTTTGAAACACGGATTTTTCTCCGGATCGAACACATTCCGTATATCCTGGTCAAGCGGACGTATCCAATAGGGACAGTCCTTATATAAACGCACCGGAAGTTCGATGAAAGCGTTTTCCTGTGCCCGATTCTTTATTTCTTCCAAATAAAACATAGGTTCCGTTTTTTAACCGTTATCTCAACTCTTCCGTCAACAGGCGGATTTCCATAACGGGACTGATGTGCTCGTAAAGAATATTGTAGACAGCGTTGGTGATCGGCATGTGCACATTATAGTGCTCGTTAATTTCCTTGATTCCTTTCACCGCGAAATACCCCTCCGCAATCATCAACATTTCCATTTGGGCGGATTTCACGGAGTAACCTTTTCCTATCATAGTACCGAAAGTCCGGTTGCGGCTGAATTGAGAATAGGCCGTCACCAGCAAATCCCCCAGATAGGCAGAACTCTTTATATCGCGATGTATGGGATGAACAGCTGCCACAAAACGCTCTATTTCCTGTATGGCATTGGCAATCAATACTGCCTGGAAGTTATCCCCGTAACGTAATCCGTGACAGATGCCCGCAGCGATAGCAATTACATTTTTCAATACAGCAGCATACTCCGTACCGTAAATATCGTCCGAAATACTGGTTTTAACATAATGGCAATCAAAAGTCTGCGCCACGAGCCGGGCTACTTTCAAGTCATTGCTGGCAAAAGTCAGATAAGACAACCGTTCCAAGGCAATTTCCTCCGCATGGCAGGGACCGGAAATCACCACAATCTGTTCCAAAGGAACATTAAAATAATTATTAAAAAACTCCGCAATAATCAGATTGTCGTCCGGAATCAATCCTTTGATGGCAGAAACGATAATTTTCCGCTCCAAGGAATGGGTAATTCGTGACGTGACATTTTTCAGAAAGGCACTGGGAACAGCGAATATAATTACATCACATGCATCAATCAGCCGATCAAGATTGTCGGTAAAAGTAATTTTCGACAAATCAAATTCCACCTCTGTCAAATAGCGCGGGTTGTGGCTATACGACTTAAACGCCTGAATCGTATCGATATTCCGCATGAACCACGTAATGTGGTCGTTGGTTTCAATAAGTATTTTCGCGATTGCCGTAGCCCAACTGCCTCCGCCGACTACTCCGAGCCGGGGATTATGAGGTAATTCCATAATGTTTTATTTAGAACGATTTATCCGATCCACTGTTTCACCTGGTCCGGTGCCGGTGCCGCCAGACCCAGTTTCTCCTTTTTATTGATTCCGCAAAGCTGCTGATGCAGTTTATTGGGATTTTCCACCGCTTTCAAAGCATCCACGGTCTGATAGCCGGCTTTCCGGATAACCTCCACCCATTCATGGGGAATCCCCAGTGCTTCAAATTTGTCATCACTGTCTACAGCCGTCTTTTTCTCAGGTTTCATCTGAGGGAAGAACAGCACATCCTGTATGGAAGGGCTGTTGGTCAAAAACATGCAAAGACGGTCAATGCCGATTCCCATGCCAGACGTAGGAGGCATGCCGTATTCCAACGCCCGAACAAAATCGTAGTCGATATACATAGCTTCATCATCCCCCCGCTCCTGTAATTTCAGCTGTTCC
The DNA here is from genome assembly GCA_910588375.1 of uncultured Odoribacter sp. Classification (GTDB taxonomy): domain Bacteria; phylum Bacteroidota; class Bacteroidia; order Bacteroidales; family Marinifilaceae; genus Culturomica. Next base: position 52,233 of record CAJUQA010000019.1, on the reverse strand, counting down.
TGGAAACGTTCAAGCTGGTCTATCGGGTCATTGAGTTCCGAATAGGCATTAGCCACTTCCTTGCCGTTCACAAACAACTCGAACCGCTCCGTCAGTTCCGGATTCTCCCGATGTTTCTTCGTCAGCGGAGACATTTCTTTCGGATAGTCGTAAATAAACGTCGGCTGGATATAGTGTCCCTCACACTTTTCCCCGAATATTTCATCTATGAGCTTGCCTTTTCCCATGGTTTTGTCTACTTCTATTCCCATTTTCACACAAGCGTCATACAGCTCTTCTTCCGACATTTTTTCAATGTCATAGCCCGTATATTCCTTGATGGCATCCGCCATCCGCACACGCCGGAAAGGCCGTTTGAAATCAATCTCATTCTCTCCGATTACGGTTTTTGTCGTGCCGTTAATCGCCAGAGCCGCCCGTTCAATCATCTCTTCGGTGAAATTCATCATCCACAGGTAATCCTTGTAGGCTACATAGATTTCCATACACGTAAATTCCGGATTATGCGTACGATCCATCCCTTCGTTGCGGAAGTTGCGGGAAAACTCATACACGCCTTCAAAACCACCCACAATCAAGCGTTTCAGGTAAAGCTCATTAGCGATACGCAAATAAAGCGGAATATCCAAAGCGTTGTGATGGGTAATGAAAGGCCGCGCCGATGCACCACCAGGAATAGACTGCAATACGGGTGTCTCCACTTCCAGATAGCCTTTGCTGTTAAAGAACTCACGAATAGCATTGATTATCTTCGTGCGTTTGACAAAGACATCCTTTACCTGCGGATTGACAATCAAGTCGAGATAACGCTGACGATAGCGCTGTTCAGCATCCGTAAAGGCATCAAAGAGTTTTCCGTCTTTTTCCTTCACCACCGGAAGCGGGCGTAGGGATTTGGACAACATAACCAATTCCTTGGCATGCACTGATATTTCACCGGTCTGCGTGCGGAATACAAAGCCTTTTACCCCAACAATGTCCCCGATGTCCATCAATTTTTTGAACACCGTATTATAGGCGGTGGCATTCTCATCTGTGGAAATATCGTCGCGGCTCACATACACCTGTATTCTGCCAGTAGCATCCTGCAACTCGAAAAATGAAGCTTTACCCATGATGCGGCGGCTCATCATACGCCCCGCTACCACCACTTTCCGCTCCGGAGCATCATCCTTAAAATTTTCCTTTATTTCCGCCGCATGACCGGTCACCTCAAATTCAGCTGCCGGATAGGCTTCAATTCCCAATTTGTCCAATTCGCCCAGTGAATTTCTCCGGATAATCTCCTGTTCGCTCAATTCAGTAAAACTCATTTTCTTATATTTTAAATATTTTTATTTCAAACTATTAACTTGCAAAATCCCACTCTGAGGCACAAAGATACAAAATAAACAACTCAATGTCAAAAAGATTTTGCGAAAGCTCCCTGAGACTACCTTCTGGCCAGGAAAGTACATGCTATTCATTTGATTAATAAACGCATACCATAATCATGGAAAAATTATAAATATTTAGCTTTGAAATGACGCGGAATTTCCGCTACTTTGTAGCAGAATTGAAAAAAGTAGAATGAAAAAAAGATGGGTATTAAATACTACCGCAGAGGAAAATAAAATATCGGAACTATCAAGAAAAACCAATTGCTGCCATATCATTACAAACCTTTTGCTTCAGAGAGGGATTGAGACGCCTGAAGAGGTGCAGGCTTTTTTTTATCCTTCCCTCCATATGCTTCATGATCCTTTTCTGATGAAGGATATGGACAAAGCAGTTGAACGTCTGGACCAGGCAATTGCAGCAGACGAAAAGGTAATGATATATGGTGATTACGATGTCGATGGTACGACGGCTGTCGCATTGCTTTACAAATATTTGAAAAACAAGTATGCAACTTCCCGGTTGGAATATTATATCCCCGACCGATATACAGAAGGTTACGGTATTTCCGTAAAAGGTATTGACTATGCCGCTGAAAACAAATTTTCTTTAATCATTGTCACGGACTGCGGCGTAAAAGCCGTGGAAAAAGTGAAATACGCCAAAGAAAAAGGCATCGACATTATCATCTGCGACCATCACACTCCGGGCGAATCCCTGCCGGAAGCCGTAGCCGTGTTGGACCCGCAACGCGAGGATTGTCCCTACCCTTATAAATGGCTGAGCGGTTGCGGTGTCAGTTTCAAGTTTGTGCAGGCACATTCGATGAAACACAATCTGCCGATGTCGGATTTATATAAATTACTGGACCTGCTGTGCGTAAGCATTGCCAGCGACATTGTCCCGATTACCGGAGAGAACCGGATTCTGGCCTATTACGGACTTCAGCAACTCAACACCACCCCAAGTTTAGGATTAAAAACCATCATCGAAATTGCAGGTATCGACAAGGAAATTACCATCAACGATATTGTTTTCCGAATCGGTCCCCGCATCAATGCTGCTGGACGGGTAGAGTCGGGATGCAAGGCGGTGGACCTGCTGACGGCGGATGAAGAATGTTGCGCCAACGATATTGCCAACGACATCAATACATTCAACGACCAGCGTAAAAAGCTGGATCATGACATTACAGAAGAGGCCGTCCGACATATTCTGAAATCCCAAATCGAAACTTCCCGAAAGACGACCGTACTCTATAATCCGAAATGGCACAAGGGTGTTATTGGTATCGTGGCCTCCCGGCTGACGGAAACGTTCTACCGCCCCACCATCATTCTGACCGAATCAAATGGTCTAGCGACAGGGTCCGCCCGCTCAGTGGAAGGTTTCGACCTATATTATGCCATCTCCCAATGCAGCGAATATCTTGAAAATTATGGAGGACACAAATATGCAGCCGGCCTGACGCTCAAACTTGAAAACATAGAGCCCTTCAAAAAGAAATTCGAACAGGTTGTCAGCGAGACTATCAATGAAGAGATGCTAATGCCCCAGATTAATATTGACGCTCAAATCAAATTATCGGACATTACACCCGAGTTGTACGAGATGCTTCAAAAATTCGCCCCGTTCGGCCCCAACAACAATGTGCCGGTATTCATGACAGAAAATGTGGTCAATTTCATCGGCACCAAAAAGGTGGGACGCAATAACGAACACTTGAAGTTAGTAGTCGTGGATGACACTCGGGCATGCAATGACCGCAGCGGTATTGGATTCGGAATGGGCCACCTGTATGATGAAGTTAATTCCGGAAAGTATTTCAATATTTGCTATACACTTCAGGAAAACGAATTCATGGGACGTACCGATATACAAATGATACTGAAAGACATTCAGTTTAAAAAATAAATTCTATTCCGATTGCCGTAACGTATGCAAAGTTCTTCTTCAAAACTGTTGGACAAAGCGGTAGAACAGTTCGCCTCTCTTCCGGGAATAGGCCGCAAAACAGCCTTGAAATTCGTATTGCACCTGCTCAAAAAAAGCCCGGAAGAAGTAAACGGTTTTGTACAAAGCATCGGAGACCTGAAAAGAAATATCCGGGAATGCCGAAAATGCTACAACATCACAGACAGCGACCTATGTGAAATTTGTGCAGACCCACAAAGAGACACCCATACCATCTGTGTGGTGGAAAATTTGAAAGATATTCTATCCATCGAGGCCACCTCCCAGTTTCACGGTCTGTATCACGTATTAGGCGGCATTATCTCCCCCATGGACGGCGTGGGACCCGCCGACCTGCATATCGACAGCCTTCTGCAAAGAATTGAACAGGAAGACATCCGGGAAATCATTTTCGCCCTGAGTGCTACCATAGAGGGGGATACAACCGGCTATTTCATCTACAAAAAAATAAAGGATCGGAAAAATCTGGTTATTAGCACTATCGCAAAGGGTATTTCCGTCGGAAACGATCTGGAATACACCGACGAACTCACTTTGGGACGCTCTATCCTCAACCGGATTGCCTTTACGGAATAAACTTATATCAGAGCTTACAGCAGGTCAAATGTAAAAGGCAGTAACGCCGAGGCTTTCAGCACGGCCGTTTCTTCCGCTCCTATCATGATGACATCAAAATCTCCGGTACGTTTAATGGTCTCCGCCATCACCTGACGGCAGGCCCCGCACGGCGGCACAAAGCAGGCAGTTTGCTTTCCTCTGTCAAAAGCAGCAACAGCCAGAGCGATCACTTTTACTCCTGGATAACGGGAAGCGGCATAAAACAAGGCTGTTCGCTCGGCACAAAGCCCGCTGGGATAAGCCGCATTTTCCTGATTCGTTCCCATCACCACCTCTCCATTCTCCAAAAGTAAAGCCGCACCGACCGAAAAACCGGAATATACGCTATACGCCTGAGGAATGACCCGAAGGGCTTTTTCACACAACTCCGCATAGCCTTCCGGATACGTTTTTTCATAAACCGTGTAATCTATTTGCAGTTCCCTTTTCTCCATTGCTTATTTTTATTAATTTTACCCCGAAAAAATGGAATGTAAAGTTCGTAAAAAAACAGGAATAAAAAAAGCCCGTCTATTTTTAGAACATAACAGCAACTGAGTTTTTTAGAATATGAAAAATACATCCGTCATTTTGATTATCCTGTTATTCAGCCTAATAACATCCCACACAGAAGGGCAATCCCGTAAAGATTTTATCCACAAGTATAAAAATATTGCTATCCGGGAGATGGAACGCACGGGCATTCCGGCCAGCATTACCCTGGCACAGGGTATTTTTGAATCCGGATGCGGTATGTCACAACTATCGCAGGAGGCCAATAATCACTTCGGCATCAAATGCCACGACTGGGAAGGTCCCACCTACCACATGGACGACGATGCGGAAAACGAATGTTTCCGAAAATATGAAAATCCCGAGCAATCGTGGATCGACCACAGCGAATTCCTTACTTCCCGCCCCCGTTATGCCAGCCTGTTCAATATTCCGTCCACCGATTACAAAGCTTGGGCAAAAGGACTGAAAGCGGCCGGCTATGCCACCAATCCCCAGTATGCAGAACGGCTTATCAAAATTATCGAAGAGGAACAGTTGTACCAATATGACCATAAGGTGAAACACCCCACAGGTATACCGGCTCCTACGATACCGGCGGAAAAAATCGGGAAAAACACAAGTGTAGCCCCAAAGGCTTCGGTCAATTACCACAAACGGGAAGAAATCAAGAACGGAATTCCCTGTATCGAAATCAAAGCAGGCGACACATTCTCAGCCATCTCCAAATATTACGGCATTAAATTGAAAAAACTCATGGCCTACAACGACAAACAGGATGCCTCTCTTGCCGTTGGTCAATATGTGTTTTTAAAACGCAAAAAAATCAGAGCCGCCCGAGGATATGAATTCCATCGGGTAAAAGCAGGCGAAAACCTCTATCTGATTTCCCAGATGTACGGAGTGCGGCTAAAAAGCCTGATCCTCTTTAATTATATCAAGGCAGACGCTCCGCTGGAAGCCGGAGAAAAAATATATCTGAGAAAACGGATGGGATTGTAAAAATGACTATACAGACCAAAAATCGGGTATTCTACGGGCAATTGTCCCTTTTTGCCGTGCTCATCGGTGGATGTTTCGCGGTAGCATCTTGGCTTTGCTTTATGAATACCGGACAGGTTTTCAACAATCCCACACTCGACCGCACCATCAGTTTTCTTTTTACTATCGGCTTGTTTTTGGGTATCCGACAATACCGCGACAGCAGTGCGCAACAAGGATTCATTACCTATGGGAAAGCCTTGCTCTCCGGCATGTGGATTTCGCTGCTCTCGGGATTCGTTTATTGCCTTTATTCGGTGTGGCTTTATTCCCTGCATCCGGAATTGCTGACCAATTACCTCAATATCGCCCGGGAAACCATGCGACAATTATATGGCGACAGTCCGTTCCGGGAAATGACGGAACAATTTTTTACGACTTTTACAACCCCTTTTACCATAGGATTGTCCGAATTATTCGGTAAATTCATTAATGGACTGATTTTCACTTTGATTATCGCCGCTTTTCTCCGGAAACAACCGACAAAAATCATGTAACGACGCCAAAATAAACACATCATGGATATATCCGTTATCATACCTTTATACAATGAAGACGAATCTCTGACCGAACTGACGGCCTGGATAGAAAAAGTAATGGAGGAACACCATTTCAGCTATGAAATCATCATGGTTGACGATGGCAGTAAAGACCGTTCGTGGGAAATAATCCGTCAATTGGCGGCAAAGAATCCCTGTATTCGGGCTATCAAATTCCGGCGAAATTACGGAAAATCCGCCGCCTTGCACTGCGGATTCCATGCGGCACAAGGCGATGCCGTCATTACGATGGATGCCGACATGCAGGACAGTCCCGACGAAATTCCCGCACTGTATAAAATGATCACGGAGGAAGATTACGACATGGTGTCCGGATGGAAAAAGAAACGCTATGACCCGCTCAGCAAAACCATTCCAACCAAACTATTCAACGCCACCGCCCGCAAATTTTCCGGGATCAAATTACATGACTTCAATTGCGGACTGAAAGCCTACAAGCAAAAAGTGGTGAAAAGCATTGAGGTCTACGGAGAGATGCACCGCTATATCCCCATTTTAGCGAAAGAAGCCGGCTTCGGACGCATCGGCGAAAAAGTGGTGCAGCACCGCGCACGGAAATACGGGGTCACCAAATTCGGCGGTTGGAATCGTTTCATCAACGGTGTGCTTGACCTGCTGTCAGTCACCTTCATCACACGCTTTGCCAAAAAGCCGATGCATCTATTCGGAACGTTGGGAACATTGCTATTTCTCGTCGGATTCCTCGCCATTGCCTGGATTGCCGTCAACAAATACCTCTGTCTGGTTCATGGAGTCAAAGCTCCGCTGATTACCGACACACCCTATTTTTTCATTGCCCTGACCGGCATGATTTTAGGTACCCAGCTTTTTCTTGCAGGTTTCGTGGCGGAATTGGTATCCCGTTCTGCCGTCGACCGCAATGTTTACCAAATAGAACAGGAAATCTAACCCTTACTTTAAATATACTTCTTCATAAAAATTAATAAAAGATTCATTCACCAAGCGATTGCCTCCCGGCGTGGGGTAATCGCCCGAAAAATACCAATCCCCGTTATGGCTTCCGCAAGCTTTGTGCAAATTCGCGACAGTCTGGTAAACCACTTCTATCTCAATAGTACAACCGGGAGGCGTGACCATCCGGGCAATCTTTCCTGAAATATCCCGATCGGTAAAAGGCGCATATATCTCTTTCACGTAATTCACAATCTCCTCTTTCGGTTTCCCCTGCTGCTCCTTACATTTCCGGTAAACCGCCTCTATCGCCTTTTCCTCTCCTCTCTCTTTCAGTAATTCAATCGCCGCATTGAAAGCGATAAACTCCTCCATGCGCGACATATCAATACCGTAACAATCGGGATAACGAATCTGCGGAGAAGAGGAGACAATCACGATTTTTTTCGGTCGCAGACGGCATAAAATTTTGATAATGCTCCGTTTCAGCGTCGTCCCCCGTACAATACTATCATCAATCACCACGATATTATCGACCCCTTCAGTGATTGTACCGTATGTGATGTCATACACATGTGTCGCCAAATCGTCGCGGCTGTTATTTTCCGCAATAAATGTCCGGAGCTTGATATCCTTGATGGCCAACTTCTCCGTCCGGATGCGCCGGGACAAAATCTGGTCTGCCCGATAAGAAGAAATCGTGTCGGTCGTACCCAGCAAATCGACACTTTTCTTCGAATTTAAATATTCCTCCAATCCTTCCATCATGCCGTAATAGGCAATTTCCGCCGTATTCGGGATGAAAGAAAACACCGTATGGTCCGTATCATGCCCCACAGACTGCAAAATCTGATCCGTCAGCAACTTCCCCAGCATCTTCCGCTCCCGGTAAATATCCCGATCACTTCCCCTGGAAAAATAGATGCGTTCGAACGAACACGGCGTGACATTGCCAGGTTGCTGAATCTGAGACAAACGCATCTCCCCGCCCTTTTTTACAATCAATCCCTGCCCAGCATACAACTCGTTTACCTTTTCGGTAGGGACATCCAATATTGTCTGAATCACGGGACGTTCCGAAGCCACCACGATAATCTCCTCATCGAAATAATAAAAAGCGGGACGTATTCCCCACTTATCCCGAAACACAAAAGCATCCCCACTACCCGTCAGGCCACAAATCACAAAACCCCCGTCCCATTTCTCCGAAGCTGTCCGAACAATCCCTTCCATATCCAACTGTTCCTCAATGACATGGTTGAGCTCCAAACCCGACAACCCTGTCGCACTATAGCACTCATACAGTTTCTCCACTTCCCGGTCGAGCAGATAGCCGATTTGTTCCAGAATGATAAACGTGTCGGCATTGTGGCGTGGATGCTGCCCCTTGGCCACAATATCCGCCAATATCTCATCCACATTCGTCAGATTGAAGTTGCCCGCCAGACACAGATTCCGACTCCGCCAGTTGTTGCGTCTCAAAAAAGGATGCACATAAGAAATTCCCGATTTTCCAGTCGTACTGTATCGCAAATGCCCCAGATAAAGTTCCCCCATAAACGGCAGACGATCGGGTGTATCCACTCCTCCTGCCTGCGCCTCGGAAATCTGACGTCCCACAGCGTCAAAAACATCACTGATGGCACCACTTCCCAATGCCCGCTCCCTGAAAATATACTCTTCTCCCGGCTGAGCCTCCAATTTGACACATGCCATACCAGCCCCTTCCTGTCCCCGGTTATGCTGCTTCTCCATCAGCAAGTAGAGCGTATTCAATCCGTAAGCGGAAGTCCCGTATTTCTGCCGGTAATAGGACAATGGCTTCAAAAGCCGGACCAGTGCGATTCCACACTCATGTTTTATTGCATCACTCATACGTATTCGTTTTGTGTCCCGCCATGCCGGACATGCGGAAGCTTGTCCGGCGCGAAAGGATAAAATTTATATTCATTCAAAATCAACGGACGAAAAGAAGTTCCCGATATTTGGGAAGAGGCCACATTTCATCGTCGATATACAACTCCAATTTATCTATATGATACCGGATCCGGTCAAAAAAAGGCACCACCGTATCGTGATAAGCCATCGCCTTTTCCTTTGGGTCAGTCATCTTATTCGCTCTCTTCCGGGCATCCGCCAATTGCTCCACACCGCTCTGTATCTCTGCAATATGAACCGACAAGCGTTCAATCATTTCCATATCATGCTTTGTCAATACCTCCAGTCTCTCCGGCGAAAATAACCCACTCATGCGCCCGATCTTTTCCAACAGCATATTCTGATAACGGGAAGCGACAGGCACCACGTGGTTTATGACCAAGTCCCCCAAAACACGGGCTTCTATCTGAATCTTTTTCGTATAGGTCTCCAAATACACCTCTTCACGGGCTTCCAGCTCTTTTTTTGACAACACACCACACTCCGCAAACATCTTCACCACCTCTGGAGCCACAAACTGTCCTAAAATCACAGGAACCGACGTTTCACAATCCAATCCCCTTTTCCTTGCCTCCTCTTTCCATTCTTCTCCATACCCGTTGCCATCAAAACGAACCGGATTACACCGTCTGATATACTCCTTAAGCAGGGTGTATATCGCATTCTCTTTCGTTTTCCCTTTTAGCATCAGCACGTCCACCTCCCGCTTAAATGCCTTCAACTGGTGTGCTACAGCCGTGTTCAGGACAATCATCGCCCGGGCACAATTAGCGGAAGAACCGGCAGCCCGGAATTCAAAACGGTTTCCGGTAAAAGCGAAAGGAGAGGTCCGGTTACGGTCCGTATTGTCTATCAGCAACTCCGGTATGTGGGAAACCCCGTCCAAATGAAAACCCGATTTGTCATCCATGCGGATAGTACCCTCCGACCGGCTCTGCTCAATCTGGTTCAACACTTCCGTCAATTGAGATCCCAAAAATACAGATATAATGGCAGGCGGTGCCTCATTGGCTCCCAAGCGGTGAGCATTGGTGGCACTCGCGATACTGGCTTTCAGCAACCCGTTCCGCTTATACACGGCCATCAGTATATTCACTAAAAAGGTGATAAACTGCAAATTCTCCTGCGGAGTTTTGCCGGGCGACAAGAGATTGACCCCACCATCCGTTCCCAAAGACCAGTTGCAATGCTTTCCCGAACCGTTTACTCCCTTGAAAGGCTTCTCGTGCAACAACAATCGGAAAGAATGACGACGAGCCACTTTTTTCATAATAACCATCAGCAACTGGTTGTGGTCGTTCGCCAGATTCGTCCGCTCATATACAGGAGCCAATTCAAATTGATTGGGTGCCACTTCATTATGTCGGGTCTTGACCGGAATCCCCAATTTCAGACACTCCAATTCCAACTCCTTCATAAAAGCCATCACGCGAGTAGGAATCGCCCCGAAATAATGGTCTTCCAACTGCTGGTTCTTGGCACTCTCATGCCCCACGAGCGTCCTGCCCGTCAGCATCAAATCGGGACGCACCGCCCACAAGCCCTCATCCACCAAAAAATACTCCTGTTCCCACCCCAAGTAAGAGACCACCCGGGAGACTGAAGGGTCAAACAAACGGCATACTTCCGTTGCCGCCTTGTTAATCGCCTGCTCTGCTTTCAGTAAAGGCACTTTGTAGTCCAAAGCCTCGCCGGTATAAGAGATAAATACCGTCGGTATACAAAGCGTGGTATCAACGATAAATGCCGGTGAAGCGGCATCCCAGGCACTGTATCCCCGTGCCTCAAAAGTGTTGCGGATTCCGCCATTCGGAAAACTCGAAGCATCCGGCTCCTGCTGAATCAGCAACTTTCCGGAAAACTCTTCAATCATTCCTCCTTTTCCATCCCACTCTAAAAAAGCATCATGCTTTTCCGCCGTTCCCCCGGTAAGAGGCTGAAACCAATGCGTGTAATGGGTCGCCCCCATTTTCATCGCCCACTTCTTCATCCCCCGAGCCACATCATCCGCAATCTCACGGCTCAAAGGCTTTCCATTATCGATACTGTCCGTCAGTGCCCGAAATACCCCCTCCTCCAGATATTCCGCCATCCGCTCCCGGTTGAATACATGAATACCGAAATACTCCGAAGCCGGTTTATCGGGAAACTTCACATCCACGGCTTTTCTCTTGATGGCCTCTTCCACCATCCTGAATCGTAACGTCGTCATAAAAATTATATTAAGGTGTAGTTGTAGCTCTGTAAAAAAACAAGAGGGCGCCGCATGGCACCCTCTTTCCTATCATTCCGCAATACGATTGTCATAAACATAAGCAAGACCCTGTCAAACCTCCTGTCAGTCAGAACGACCTTAGCCTGTTTCATCTTCCGGACATACCCGAAGAAAACCAATATGCCGATTTTTTTCACTTTATCCATAATATGAATCCTTACTTCACACTCCCATTTTCAACACCCCTTTCGGATGCAAATATATATTATTTTAAAATAACATATCATTTACAAGGGGTTATTTTAAAAAATTATCATTTTTCACAAAACACGCCCCTAAAAAAAAAAAAAAAGATTTACAAAATAAATACATACCCGTACACACCCTCCCGATCTATGGTACCCGATAATATTTTCACCGGATTTTTTATGTATTTTTATCCACCGATTTTATAAACACAAAACAAATACAAGAGAGATGCAACTCATCAACAACGAATTATTGAACCAAGTCACTACAGAGGCTGAAAACAGCCCCCGTCGCCGCATGAATTACAACTTTCACCCCTCGCCTGATTCCGGAGCGCAACGCCTTTTAAACGCCCTTGAACCCGGAACGGAACTCGCTGTCCACCGGCACATTCATACGGCAGAAACATACATCCTGCTCCGAGGAAAGATAAAAGTGATATTCTACAACGACCGGAAAGAAATGACCGAATCCACTTTACTGGATCCCCTGCAAGGAGAATATGGAATTAATATCCCCGCAGGCCAGTGGCACACACTCGAAGTTTTGGAAAAAGGAAGTGTCATCTTCGAAGTCAAAGACGGTCCCTACACACCTTTCACCCCCGAAAACACCCTGTAAACACACAGGGACAGGGTATTTGTATCAATACGCAAAAGCCCCATTTTTTGTGTCACAAGCCGACAGTGTTTTTAAGTCCAGCGAAGAGTGTTTTCCACAAGTAATTGAACTGTGAACGATTGGGATCTCTTTGCGCCGAACCATCGACTTTGCGGAGGCCGCCATTAGCCGGATTATTTTCCCGCACGATAAGTCCGTTGACCAAGGTCGTAAGAAATGAACGGGGTTGCAATTCCCCGTCTTTTTCTTTCATAATACGGATTCTTAATTTCTCATACCGGAATATCATGTCCACGTCGGCTTTCCGGAGGTCTCCATTGATTTGGAACGTCATTCCCTCCATGCGACCGGACACGATTTTTATTTTGGCTAACGGTTCTATCATCGGATTCAATGCACTAAGGTTCATAGCCCCCATGCTGCCGGTAACCTCAAAAAAGGAATTCGAACGGTCTGCCGGTAACCGGAAAACAGCCTGTATGTTCCCCTGATTCATTAATTTCCCTTGAGCTTTTAAAGTAAATACAGCCTGTTTCGAAGTTCCCCTATTAGTCAAATCGTAAATCATCCCCTGCAAACCGTTAAAGGTAATCCGCCCCGGCGTCAAGCCGTGCTTAGCCAGTTCCAGATACTCCACATCAGCTTGTTGCAAAGCAATCCGCCGGACAGATAACGGTAAAGGGAATTGCTGCACAGATTCATAAAATAACCGTTTGACTGCAGGTACCTGCTCTATCTGCCGATTTTTAAAACTCCGGACGGACACTTTCTGCAAAGAGATGCTATCAATGTCTATCCATTTTTCTGTCATAAACCGTTGCCAATCAACTCCTGTTCCCTGCAATCCCGCAATCTCTATACGTGTCCAGTCCGGATGTCCCGGAGCTTTCCGGGCAAATTCATACATTCCGTACTGCGGAAGCAAACGGAGAGTTCTCAGCGCAAAACGCCCTTTTTCCCCCTGCCACCGTAAAGAATCAATTTCCAGCAAAGAAGCCCCCTCTGCAAAACGATACTGAAAGGACTCCAACGCCAATTCTATCCTCCGGCAAATAAAAGACAGATCTTTCGCTCCAGAATGTGTACAGAATTCACCATCTGTCATCTGCCCAACAAAATCATTCAAACGATAATCCACAGAATCCCTTCCTTCGACGGTCCGACAATATATCCGCTCTGCCCGCATATCCACCGTTTCAACTTTTACCTGCAATCCGGACATTTTCCGACCGGGAAAGCGATACAGAGAATCCTGTTTCATAATAACAGCCGACAAGCGGGATAAATCGGTATCTACCCGTTTGGCCCGCAAATAAATCACGGAATCCTCCTTACGGAAACGGATTCCCTTTACGCCCAAGCGTTTAAAATAACCATCCATCCTCCGAAGGGGCAACCCCGAACGATTCAAGGCGGTAGTATCGGAACTGATTTTTACATTTTTCAAACACAACGACCTTCCTATCAAATGCAAAGAAACCGAACCGATTTCCGCCCGCACCCCTCCGCTGGTCATCTCGGCCACTTTTTTCTCCACCAAGTTCTTGATTTTAATTCCCAGAAACCATTCTGCCCCGAAATAAAACAGTACCAAGGCTAAAATAATATAAATCGTTATCCGGATTCCTTTTTTCATTCAATACCTATTTTCACTTAAAAACGGGAAATACCAGAAGAAGTTACGCCCGCAGCACCCCTTATCTGCGAGAAAAAACAACCATTTCCTCCATTTCGCCGTTATACAAGGAAAACAAAGAATGAATATGCAAAGATTCAAAGATAAAGTAGCCATTGTCACAGGAGCAGCTTCCGGCATTGGAGAAGCCACCACCCGACGTATCACATCGGAAGGCGGCGCAGTCGTCATGGCGGATTTTGTCAAAGACAGAAACGAACTTTTGGCTCGGGAATTAACCATAGCGAAAGCAAATGTTCTTCCGGTATATTTTTCCGCCGAAGAGACGGAAAGCTGCCGGAAATTAGTCGAAACCACCTTAGAAAGATACGGGAGAATAGACATTCTGGTCAACAATGTGGGAGGTACAGATCTGCAACGGGACAAGGACATCGAAACTTTGGACATCACGTATTTCGACCAGGCTTTCCACCTCAATCTGCGCTCAGCCGTCTATCTGAGTCAATTGGTAATTCCCGCCATGAGCCGCCAAAAAGGAGGAAATATCGTAAACATCGCCTCCATCGGAGGATTTACCGGAGATTTCAGAGGCACATATTACGGCGCAGCCAAAGCGGCACTCATCAATCTGACCCGCTACACCGCTACCCAAACGGGACACCACAATATCCGCTGCAATGCCGTGGCTCCCGGTTTGGTGCTGACACCCGCAGCATTAAAGAATCTTCCGGAAGAAACACGCCGTATATTCGCACGCCACAATGCCCTCCCTTATTTAGGAGAACCGCAGGACATCGCCGCTGCGGTAGCATTCCTAGCCTCAGAAGAAGCACGGTACCTCACCGGCCAAACTCTGGTTGTGGACGGAGGACTGACCATTCACAACCCCACCGTTGCCGACTTTACAAATCCTTAACCAACTCAATCCGTTCCAAGTCGTCCGGGACATACACCTTTCCGGAAAATTCCGCTGCGGCCTCCTCCGTATAACACACCTTCCGGCTCTCCAAAGTCTTATCCTCCGTATGATACAAAACCAGATTCTTCACAGCCAGACTCTCCGCCAGACGGCCGGCATCACGGGCGGTGCTGTGATGCTTTTCGTAAGGAGAAAAAATATCGCGGTCCCGATACAGACAAAAAGCTTCACACAATAACCAATCCGCTCCCTGAACATATTCCCTGCACACTTCATTATAGGGTTCATCTCCCAGACAAGCAAGCACCTCTCCATTGGGCAACTCCGCCCGAAACCCGAACTGTTTCATCTTGGTGGAAGCTATATCAAAAAAGTGCAATCCCATGCCGAGCACTTCCGCCCGGTCACCCTCTCCCACTTTCTGAAACACGATACGCTCCCCGATATACTTCACAATCTTTGCCGGCAAGGTCAAACGGCAGAATATTGTCAATGCATCCACCACTTCCTCATGGCCATACACCACAAAATCATCCGTATATTTCCCTTTTGACATGAGCGTGGCCATTTTCCGAATCACCCAGATAACTCCCAGGATATGATCCGTATGGGCATGGGTGACAAACATGTGGCGAATCGAAGTAAAGGCGACACCTGCCCTTTCCAACTGATTGAATATCCCGTTACCGCCTCCGGCATCCACCAAAAAACACTCTTCCCCCTGCTGAAAAACGAAACAGGTATTATAACAACGGGTCACCATCGCATTTCCCGTTCCTAAAAAAATAAGCTCCATATATTTCTGTTATCTACTAATAAAAAACTCATTTCTGCAACAAAAACCTCGAACATCACCTCTTTTCGCTCCCACCAATATTAATTCTTCCAAAAATCCCGGAACCGTCTTTCCGCTTTCCGAAGGGCATCTTCCGATATAATACAAGATGAATTAAAAACAGAAACAGACAACAACACCTCCGACTGACGAAATGTTTTCTTCCAATTCCCGACAATCCATCCCTGCGAAAGCAATACGGGATAAAATATACCCCACCTATTAAAAGCTTTCGGGCAATGCTCCGCAGCTATAACCGTTGTTCTTTCCTTATAGCTGATGAGATACTCATCATACGGCGGAAGAAAATGCACCACCGGCTTTTTCCCCGCTTCATGAGCAAAAAGATAAATCAAGAACTCCCGGGAGTCAAAACATTCCCTCTGCAACTGTCCCGAAATCAATCCCACGGCTTCCTTGGCCTCCTTCACCGTCAACCCCGACCACCACACAAAATCAGCCAATGTTGCCGGCGAATGACTGCGGAAATAACACTCCGCGAGCTTCGCCAAAGCCTCCTCTTTCACAAGTCCCGGTACCGGAGCCACCTGCTCATCCAACAAAGCATACGTCGGCTTCCCCTCTCTATCCGCCCCACTACACACGATCCCCTCCACCTCCGCCCGAAGAATATAACGTCTCACACGCTCATCGGCAACAGGAACACCCGCCTGCCCCATTTCCGTCTCAATCTCCTCACGGGTAAGACACCGCCTTCCGGAAAGCATTTTTCCCAACAAATCATTACACCGCGTATATTGCGCTTCCGAAATATCCAAGCCTCTGCTTTTCACCCAGGAATCCACCGCTTTCCTTATCCGCATGCCGGTCAGTTTCCGCATCCAACGCACATCCTTCCCCGCCACAAAATGCCACGTCGGGCGCATCACATGCGTACGGACAATCTCCCCCGTCGTCAAAGCCTCGTTCACCCGACTGAGCGCAGCCCTTTTCAATCTCACCCCCACCGCCCATTTGGCCATATCATAATCCTGGGCCTGCACGGCTCCCATCCAACCGACCAAATCCGCCGGATTATCAAACTGCGGCTCTGCCAACTGATGTCCCGCCATACGAATTTCCGCAATCATATCTTCTTTTCTCTTATTGAACGCCGCAAGTTGGCAAAATTGTCCGGAATAAGAAAATTTAACCTCTCCTAAAACATCAGACATTAACATAAAAATATATAAATACGACAACTACATCTTGCACAAGCCCCACTCCTCTTTTATCTTTGCAAGCGTGCCAAACAATCGAACTATAAATCTAAATAACCGTTTTATTCCATGAAGCAGACATTTACATTTCATCCCTGTCCTTTGCCCTGCAACGCGAGGAAAATACCCGCCAGTGCTCCGGACGTAAGTATTGAAGCTTTTGAAAACGGGCAATATCAAGAAGCTTTGTGCGCTTTGCTGGATTCCATCGACAAAAACCTGAGAAACAGGCAAGTTCCGGAAGCCCCGAACGAATTTACCATACACCACGGTCCCGTCACCATTTATATCCGATGGGACGGTGAAATGCTACACATCCATGCTCCGTTTCTGGAGCTTCCGGACAGAAACCGGCTACCCCTCATGCGGCAGGCAGCCATTCTGAACTTCAACGACCTGGATTTAGCCAGGCTCTGCCTGGAGGATAACCGGCTCCATTTCGTCTACCACTGCCCTCTTGCTTTCAGCCATCCCCGCAAAGTCTATCAAATCCTGGAAGAAATATGCTTAGTGGGCAGCCGCTACGACTATGAATTCCAAAAGCAATTCCATGCCCAAAGAATCATATCCCCTCACTTCATCCCCTATTCCGCCGAGGACAGCGCCTATATCTACGACGTCATCCAAGAAAGCACCCGGGAGTGTCTCGACCAACTACGATATTTCGAAACCTCACGCAAGTTTCAGGAAATGCGCCACATTCTTGCCATCACCCTGATGAAAATCATCTATGTGGCACACCCTCAAGGAGAACTGCGTCATAAAATAAAAAAAGCCATACGCAACTTGGACAGAGACCTCCCCCTGTCCCTCATCGTTGCGGACGGACGGCAAACCGTCAAAGAATTGCTGAACGCCCCTATGCGGGAAATTGCTGACAGCCTCTACCACATCGAAACCTTTATTCCCGAAAAACAATACGCATACACCTCCGATATTCGTGAAAGATACCGGGAATGTCATAGACAGGCAACAGCCCGGTTTGAAGCCGGAGAATACAGGCAATTATGTTTGGAGGTCATGCACCGATTCTATGCAAGCTACTACAAATATTACCTGCCGGAAGAAACCGACAGCCTGCTGAAAACAGCTTTGCAGGAAAGTTCCGGACAATCCTGGGAAACTACTGCCTCCATTCTCTTAGAGGCCTTGGAACTGCTCCTGGAAAATCCGAAAAAAACGACACAGACAGACCCCATAATTGCAGCATAACCGATAAAATCCCATACATATGAACAAAACACGCCATTCAAACGACACGATACACCTGCGGAAGCACCTATTCCAATGTATTTTCAAAGTCACACAAGCCCGAGGTTCAGGTAGTTGCTTTTATCTGAAAAAATACGATCTGTTCGTTACCAACCACCACGTTGTCGAAGGTTTCCGGCAAGTGGCGATAGAAGACCACTCCCGCAAACGCTACCTGGCGCACGTCCTACTGACCAACCCCAATCAGGACATCGCCCTGTTACGGACTGAGCGCGACTTTTCCTCTCTGCCCGCCCTCCAACTCACCTCCCGAGAAGCACAGACCGGAGAAAAAATCTATGTAGCGGGATTCCCTTTTGGCATCCCTTTTACCATCACCGAAGGCACGGTATCTGCTCCCCTCCAGTTTATCGACGGACAATACCGTATCCAGACCGATGCCGCCGTCAATCCCGGCAACAGCGGAGGAGCCATGTTCAACGCACAGGGCGAAATAGTCGCCATCACCAGCAGCAAATTCACCAATGCCGACAATATGGGCTTCGGCATCCCCGTACGCTTCTTAAATTCCCTCCTTGAGCAAAGCCGACACGCCAACCGGCAAAAACTAAACCTGCAATGCAACTGCTGTGAAGCCATCATCCCCGAAGACGAAGAATACTGCCCCCGGTGCGGCAGCAAACTCCCTTTCCATCTTTTTGACGAAGCGCCACTTTCGGACCTCGCCGCCTATTGTGAAAAAGCCATACAGGACATGGGCATTTTCCCGGTATTAGCCCGTACTGGCCATGAAAGCTGGACTTTCCATAAAAACAAATCGGAAATCCGTATCTTTCTCTTCCGGCAGCAATTTCTCATTTGCACATCCCCCATCAACCTGCTGCCCAAAAAAGACTTTGAACCCCTGCTCGACTACTTGCTCCGGACAGCAGATTCCTCCCCCTATCAATTGGGCGTGGAAGAAAACCAAATCTTCCTTTCCTACCGGATTCACCTCACAGACATCCAGGCTGACAGCGAATTTATCATCCAAAGAAACATCACCGAATTTGCCTCCCAAGCCGACCGGATGGCACGTCATCTATCCGAGAAATTCGGGTGCGGATTCCCCGAATATTCCTTAAAATAATAATAATAACCTAAAAAATTAGAGATTTCCATTATCTGGAAATGGTACCTGCCTACTAAGCAGGTATTATTATCAATAAGAAATTAATAATCAAATTATTAATTAGTGCATTAAATAAATTGAATATGTAAAAATCGCTTTTTTAACAAATATTTTCCGCACAAATAAATACGTCTGCAAGTATAAGAGGAAATTTAGAAATAACCAAATGAAACAATTATTGTTTTTTAAAATACTTATACTATGCGATTTAAAATATAAAATCATATTCAATATATACAAGCAAAAATATATAAAAACCTAAGGGATGATTAAGATTATACCTGCTTAGTAGGCAGGTGTCTCAAATAAGAAGCAAACAATAGATTGCGAATGAACAAGAAAAAAATGTGCATGGAATAAATTGCAGCAATGTGAAAACAACGGAAAAAAGTGTGTAGCCAATTGCAGGATAAAATTTTAAGCCATTTTTTTCTTGCTGCAAAATGCAAGAAAGAAAAAACAGGCAAAAATATCTCCCTGCAAATTACATGGACCCAAACAAGCGAATTGATAAGCTGCCGCAAAATGTTTCAATTTTAGGAGTCAACATTCCAATGACAGAGTACTAACTTTAAATATAAAATTATGATTACTTCAACCAACTTAACGATGTTACGCAACTTGGAACATTTCCAAGTAATGTCAAACGTGCTGATTTATTTAAAAAATGAAAATTTGGAAGAACTCAAATTGGCCGACTTTTCAAAAGTATTTGAAGAAAAACTGAAAACATACGACGATGTATTGGTGCTCGAACGAGGCAATATATTATCCGCCAAATTGAGCGATGCCGACAAGAAACGCGACAATGCCTTACGTTCTCTACTTAATATCATCAAATCCTATACCGTTTATCCGGATACAGAGAAAGCCGATGCGGCCTTGAAATTGCAATCCGTAATCGAAAAATACGGTAAGTCCATCGACCGATTGCCTTATTTGGAAGAATCCGGTGTTCTGGTAAATCTATTGGGAGACTTGGAAACAACCGGCAATAAAGCCCTCATCACCCTGTTGCATCTCGACGAATGGCTGACCATTCTTAAGAGCGCGGCCGCAGAATTCGACCGCTTGTTTATCAATCGCGAAACCGACAATTCAACAAAACTTTCCGGCCAAGTAAAACAAACCCGCCAAGCGATGCAGGAATTGTTCCAAAATTTGGCTACGCTCATCAATGCCTATACCATTGTTTATGGAGCAGAAAACTACACAAACCTTTGCTCCAAAATCAATGAAGCCGTCACTTATGCCCGCGACCAAGTCGCCCGCCGCGGTCCCCGCAAAAAAGAGGACGAAAAAAATGACAAAGAGGTTGAATAAATAATAAATACAAAATTATGACACAAGGAGATTTCAATTTATTAAGTAAGGGCATAAAAGCCTTGTTTAATAAAAACAATAAAGATACAGAAATTAAAAAAGTCGTCCACCGTTTGCCCAATGGAGATAGTTATGAAGGTGGATGGAACGACAAAGGAAAACATGGATATGGTGTATATAAACGTGCTGACGGACTGATTGAAGAAGGACAATACGAAAATGATCACCACGTAGGAAAAGGAAAAATTATATGGCCGGATGGCAATGTCTATGAAGGAGAATGGAATGATAAAGGAATGCATGGATACGGTATATGTAAATGTACTAATGGATTAACTGAAGAAGGACAATACGAAAACGGCCACCGCGTAGGAAAAGGGAAAATTACATTCCCGAATGGCGAGGCTTATGAAGGAGGATGGAATGACAAAGGAAAACATGGATACGGTATATGTAAACGTGCTAACGGACTGATTGAAGAAGGGGAATACGAAAACGGACACCACGTAGGAAAAGGGAAAGTCACATTCCCAGATGGTGAGGTCTATGAAGGAGGATGGAATGACGAAGGACCACATGGATACGGAATAATGAAATATGCCGATGGAACGGTAAGAGAGGGGTTATGGGAAAATGCCAAAGAAGTTGAATAAATAATAAAATACAAAATTATGGCACAAGGAGACATTATAGAAACAATGTTGGGCTGGATAGTGGAACTATTCGGCTGGATTTTCAAAATGCTTTTCAAACTATGCGTTTGGACAATTTCCGGAATTTTCAATTTATAGGTAAGGGCATTAAAGCCTTGTTTAATAAAAACGACTGATGTTTCGCTGAAGTCTGTTTGACAAGTAAGTCGGGCAGACTCTATTTTTCGAGATTTATCTATATCATCAAACAAATTATTAAAATTCAGAACTATGGGAATTTTAAGCATATTCTTAGGACGAGAATGTAAATATTGTGGCAAGCATTCTTTGAAGGAGCAAATAAGTATCGTTGATAGCAAAACAGGCAGATTTAGTGTTCAGTGGTGTTCTTCTTGCCATTATTTAGGAGTTTATGATAATCCTCCTGTATGCCACAGATGTAAAATACCTATGACAAGTGTAGAACAAAATGAATATGGCGTTTATGTGCCACAGTGTCCTGAATGTGGTTGGATATATGATTAAAATCGAAAGTCATGAACATTATTATCATTCTTATTATTATCGTTATTCTTTCCGCCGTAGGTTTTTGGCAAGGAGCTGCAGGTGCTGTCGGAATTGGTCTGATTGGCGGGGTCATAACATGGATATTCGGTGGTAGTTTCAGTTTCGGCTGGTATGGAGGGGTCATCATCGGATCGGGTATTTACGTCTGGCAGTGTATTGATCTTATTAAAAATGGTGGACCGGGAACAATAACTGAGTACGATGAACAGTGCAATGTCATAAGTAGTAGAGAAGATGTAGGGACAGATCGAATTAAGGGGATAATAGGTCTTTGTGTAGTCTGTTTTCTTGTCATATGTATAATATATAATATGGTTGATTCAAAATCAAGTTCTTCAACAGCAAAGACAAGAACGGAATACGCCACACCACAGGCAAGCCGATATCGATGCACTGCAAATGTTTTGAATGTCAGATCTTCTCCATCCGGAAATGGTACGAAATTAGGAACAATCAAACGAAATGATATAGTATATGTTTATGGGATCAACAACGGTTTTGCACAAATTCGCTTTAATGGCCGGAATGGCTATATAAGCATTAAATATCTGACAATTTTGAAATAATAATGACGAAATCTGCAAAGCCCTTGTTTAATAAAGAATCTATCATGAAAAAAGATGAAATTTCCAGTTTGCTTTTATTGCTTATCTGCATTGCTATCGGTATTGCTACAACATGGTGGATTGGCGTAATATTTTTTATTATAGGAGCAACTCTTATTAGTAAGTTTATAGGATTCTCTGAAGATAAAAATGATTCGAACCAAACATCTGAAAAGAATAAACCCGCCACATCATCTCCAAATAAAATCAAATGGGATTTTTCTTTAAGCAAAGAAACTATTCGTCAATATTTAGAAGGTTATCTTAACTATTTTGAAAATAAGTTTTATCAGAGCGATGATTGGCCAAATATATACCGAGTAGATGATTATTATAAAGACACTATTCTTGCACCCCTTAGAGAGTTATTGAATATGAATAGCAACGAACTTGAATTCATTGAATATTCCGGTGGAGATTTTTATATCGGTCAGGTAGATTGTAATGAGAATAAGCAAGGGATCGGGTGTTATCATTGGGCTATAGAAAAGGATTCAGAAGGAGACAAACGCCGTGATATGTTTGTAGGTTATTGGAATAGAAACGAACGAACAAATTACGGCAGTTACATTCATGTTTCTTCCGACGAAACAAAAACTTGGTTCGAGGCCTGTAATGAAGGTTTTAGGCTTACCACAAGATATGGATTACAGGTATGAATTTATAAATGAAGATTCAATTCAAATAAAACAAAGCAAAACAGGCATGAAGCCTGTTCTATTTAATATTAACTAAATAAGGAGGATTTATTATGAAAGTAGATGAATCTTTATTGCAAGAAGCCATGGAAATGGTTGAAGCAAACGCCAGAACTGCACGAGAGGTAGAAAACGATGTGATTTCTGCCAGTTGCAGTTTTTGCGGAATGGGATGTTCCGGCATTGTTGGCTGATTCTCCCACAGTAACCAGAAGGGGCAGATTTTCCTGCCTCTTCATTAAATTAATACATGATGCTTTCAACAAAAAAAAAGAAAAAAGGGCGTGTTGTTGCCATGATTTTAACACATGCCTGTAATTTAAATTGCGTTTATTGTTTTGAAAAACATAAAAGCAATAAAAAAATGTCTTTTGACACAGCCTGTTCGATAGTCCGGCAGGAAATGGAAGATTTACGTTTTCATCCGGAAACAGACTATATAAAATTCGATCTTTTCGGAGGTGAGCCCCTTTTAGAATTTGCTTTACTTCGAGAATTGGTAGAATGGACTATTGCTCAAAATTATCCGGAAAACTATTATTTTTCCGTAACAACAAACGGAACTCTTCTTTCTGACGATAAAAAAGAATGGTTTATACAACATAAAAATTTTATCGAATTGATTTTATCCGTCGATGGAAAAGAAGACACCCAAGCCGGTAACAGGGGATGCCATACGGGAGAACTACCTATCGATTTTGTCGCACACAATTGGCCGGAACAATATCTGAAAATGACAGTTTCTGATTATTCTCTGCCTCATTTTGCTGAAAATATGATATACTTATTAGAAAAAGGCTATCGTGTTTCGGGTGCTTTGGCTGTCGGTAATCCATGGAAACAGGGGGATGAAGTGATTTATAAACAGGAATTAGAAAAAATCGCCGATTATTATCTATCTCATCCGAATATAATGCCGGCTCCTATTTTCTATCGGTTATATGGAGAATTGCTGGATGAACATTTAGGAAAACTTCCCCTTAAAAACTGTGGAACAGGAACAACTATGTGTGCTTACGATATTGACGGTAAGAAATACCCGTGCCACATGTTTGTACCTCTTGTACATGGAAAAGATATTACAGAGGATTTAAAAACAATGGATTTTAATAACCATGTCAAACTGATTCCCCCGGAATGTATGGAATGCAAAATCCTGAAAATATGCCGAACCTGCTACGGATTTAATTACAACTATCGTGGTGATATTTCCAAACGTGATAAAACCGCTTGCCGAATGTTTCTGGCAGAAGCCAAGGTTGTCAGCGCTTTTCTTATAAAATATCTGATGCAACGTAAAGAAAAGCTCGATGGAGAACAAATACTTATGCTAAAAGGCGCTTTAAAATGTTATGAAATGTTCCATGATATGCCGTATGAAACCATATAAAGCCACTCTTCCTGAAAAAACAATTACCCGCATCCGTAATTTACTATTAAAAAACGGAATCCTGACAACAGAAAAACATTTTTCTTATGACACACTTTATTATTCTTGTCGGGTTACTGTAGAGAATGAATTACATGCTCTGAATGAAGGTTGCAACGGCAAAGGTATGACACCTGCATATGCTTTAGCAAGTGCTTACGGAGAATTGATGGAACGTATCGAAAATCGCTTATTTGCATTCCGAGATGTAAAATATGCCAGTCCTTATTCTTCCATAATACCATTAAAAAAATATATGGAAAAAAATAGTATAAAATTAAGCTTCCGTTTTTATCCGGATGAACAAATCTGCATATTTAAAACAAAAGCTGATTTTATAGAATATGTGCTTAAATTTATACCAAGTTATAAAACATGTATAGCAAAAGAGACAGAAGAACAAACCTATACTGTATTAGAGGCTCCTTATTATAACATTATGCAACACCGGGTAGAATTAGTTCCATTTGAACTTTTTCGTCAGGCTACAGGTTCCACTGGCATGTGTGCAGGAAATGTTCCGGAAGAAGCAATATTGCAGGGAATAAATGAGATTTTTGAACGTTATGTCCTTCAACGACTTTATATTAATCGCCTGACTCCCCCTATTATACCCAATAGTTACTTTGCTGATACTCCTATCTTAGAATGTTTACAAAAATTACAACAACAACAAAATATTACTTTTGAAATCAGAGATTGTTCTTTAGGAGAGGGATTTCCTGTTATTGGACTTTTGCTTGTAGACCGAAAAAACAATAAATATGCTTTTCGTTTAGGAGCAGACATTTCACCGGAAATTGCTTTAGAAAGATGTTACACAGAAACTTTCCAAGGTGTTGAAGGAACTAAAAATCATTTTTCCCCGGTATCATTCAAGGCTATACCCGATTTAAAAGCTGATTATAACAAGAATATCATCGACGGGAATGGACAATACCCCTACGAATTATTATTTAATAACGAATCGTGGAAATCTTCTTTACCTATTATCTCTCAAGGCAAAAATTTTAAAGAAGATTTACACATTTATTTCAATTTTATTCAATCCAAAAACGGTCAATGTTATATTAGAGACAATTCATTTTTAGGATTTCCAGCCTATCATATTTTTATTAGCGGATTATCCGAAACGAATCCTGCCCTTTATCCTGTATGCCACCAGATTTCCCGTCTTCAAAAAGAAAATTATCAAATTCGTCCTGAATATCATTTAAAAACATTGAATAACAAAGAATTGTCTATTTTATTACAAAAATATGAAACAGACCAAAGGCATGAAATTACTTTGTTTTCTTATGATACAAGTGCCTGTTCTCGAATCACACGTACTCTATTACTTGCCTTAGGATATTATAAAACAGGAAATTCAGAAAAGGCACATCACTATATGACAGAATTTTTAAATTACTCTACAATAAAGCACTCACTTTATTATTATTGTGTCAGAGATTTCTTTTTTTGGCACAAAAGGCGTCCAGATTATCCGGATATTTTAGAAAAGCTTTATGGAACAGAATTAATGCTGAATGTTTGTAATGATTTAAAAGAGCCTGAACGAATATTTGACAACTTTTCTTTTTCAAATTGTTTCCATTGTAAACAATGCACCAAAAAAACAACATGTCGTTTTAAAGATATATTGCATTTCGAAAATAACATACAAAAAATATTTGCAGAAAATCTACCAAATCAGCACAAATTAGCAACTCTTTCCAATAGAGAATCAAAATAAAAAATATTTTAGGAAATAAAGCCACGGAACATCTCCCCGCTTCCGTTTTCATTAACGTATCTGTATTCTTACTAAAATAACATTAAAAGAAAAACCTTTCTTTTTCTCCCCACGTTGATATGGTACAATTTTAAAAACAACAAAGTCATGAAAAACGAAAGTTCAAATTTAGTACCAGGGTTGTTGTTCGGAGCTGCTATCGGAGCCCTCTCAACCTATTTGATTATCAAAAACAAAAGTGCCATTAAAAGAGGCCTGGAAAATGCCGGAGAAAAAGTAAAACACGGCGTACACGAATTTGCTGAAAAAGCAAAAAACAAAGCTGAAGAATTCGGTAACAAAGCCAAAGAAAAAATGGATGAATACCAGAACAAGGCTGCCGGAGCTACTTCCACTTACTCTCACGATCAAAAAGATCAAACCAAAAGTAAAGCCTTTTAAGAGGTATGGAAAAAGAATCCGAAAAGATCTTAACTAATTTCAGAGAGCGGATTATTTCCCTCGCCGGACTGAAATTCGCTCTTCTGAAATTAAATGCATGTGAAAGGGCCGCTAAAATAAGTGCGGCTCTTGCACATAGCATTCTTGTACTGGTATTGGGATTATTTGCCATTCTGTTCATTTTTTTCGCTCTCGGATTTTTCCTAAGCGAGCTGACAGGCAGACTTTCCCTGGGTTTCCTTATTGTATCTTTAATCTATCTCATCATCCTTTTCATCGTTTATTACCGCAAAAAACAGGTGCGGCTTGCCATTGCCAATCTAATCGTCGGTTCCATCCTCGATGAAGATGAAGAAGAAAAAACAAAGGAAGAAAAACTGAAACAAGCCATTCATGAAGCAGAAAAATAACCAGATGACTCCACTGGAGAAACTCCATCAAAAACAGAATGAATTAGAGAATAAGCATCAGGAAGAACAGAAAGAGTTTACCTCCGAATGGAATTACCTCCGCGAACATTCGGGAAGATTGCTCATTTCGGGCATAAGCTATCTCTTTTATCCACACCGCCATAAAACAACCACAAAAGCAAGGGGTAAAGAAAGAGTATGGCAAAACCTACAGGACAACCTACCATTTTATTTGGCCATTGTCCGGGAAAGCCTGTCTATTCTTTGGTACGTAAGCCGCCCCTTTTGCTTTCGGTGGTATCGCTCACAAAAGAAAAAGCCATCCTAATAGGATATTTCAACCAATCGCAATTATCTATGAGCCTATACTAAAACGGACTTATTCCGCCCAGAGCCTGGCAATATTGAGAATCGTCCGCATCGCTTTCTGCATCGTATTTAACGAACAATATTCATATTTCCCGTGGAAATTCATTCCTCCGGTAAACAAATTCGGACACGGCAACCCCATATACGACAAACGGGCTCCGTCAGTTCCTCCTCGTATCGGACGCACCAGGGGAGTTACCCCAGCCTCCTCCATAGCCTTCATGGCAATATCTATCACTTCCGGATGAGGTTCCACCATTTCCCGCATATTATAGTACTGGTCTCTCAGATTCAGCGTAATCACCCCCTCCCCGTATTTCTTTGTCAGAAAGTCCACCACATCCAGTAAATAATTCTTTTTAGCTTCAAACTTTTCACGTGAATGATCCCGGATAATATACTCCATCGTAGCATTTTCCACCCCGCCGCTAATTCCCGTCAAATGATAAAAACCTTCGTAACCTTCCGTATGCTCCGGACGTTCACACGCCGGCAACTGGCTATTGAGGTCGGCAGCCACCTGCAAAGCATTAACCATCTTATCCTTGGCATATCCGGGATGGATATTGCGTCCCTGAATCATTATCTTAGCACCGGCGGCGTTAAAATTCTCATACTCCAACTCTCCCTCAAACCCACCATCCACGGTATAAGCGAAATCCGCCCCGAAGCGTTTCACATCAAAAAAATCCACTCCGCGCCCGATTTCTTCATCCGGAGTAAACCCGATACGGATTTTCCCATGCTTGATTTCCGGATGAGTCAACAGATACTCCGCAGCCGTCATAATCTCAGCCACCCCGGCCTTATCGTCCGCCCCCAACAAAGAAGTCCCGTCTGTCGTAATCAATGTATGACCTTTAAAAAACGACAATTCCGGAAAATCCTTTAACGTCATAATCAGTTCCTCGTTCAGCCGAATATCACCTCCATCGTAATTCTCGATCACCTGCGGACGAATATCCGCCCCATTCATATCGGGACTGGTATCCACGTGAGAAATAAATCCGATTACCTTTTTATCTTCATAACCGGGCGATGCCGGAACAGTTCCCATGACATAACCATAACTATCCATCTCCACGTCCTCCATCCCCAAAGATTTCATTTCCTCCGCCAGATATTTCAATAACACCAACTGTTTATCAGTGGAAGGAAATTTCTCACTCTCAGGATCACTTTGGGTATCAAACCCTACATATTTCAAAAAACGTTCTTTCAATTCCATAACTGTTTCAAATTACAATTCAACATACAGAAGCAATACACGCCTTTACGCCTCCTCCGGCTTAGCCCGCAAAGCATCCCAGATCAGATAACCGATAACCACCACATACATCACGACAGCCAGCCATTCGGCTCCACCCCATTTGACAAGCCAATCAATTTCAGCATACTTCAGAACGGCACTGACAACCCCCATCAAAGCCCCACCAGCAATAAACCCGGAAGCGATAAGCGTTCCGCGCTCACGACGGGCCTTATTTACACGTTCATCCTTACTGCGGGTGGAAACATACCAGCTCACCAATCCTCCCACCAACAAGGGTGTATTCAAATCCAAAGGAATGAACATTCCCAAAGCAAAGGCCAAGGCTGGCACTCCAATCATCGTCAATATCAAAGCCAGCGCCGCTCCGGCAAAATAAAGCATCCAAGGAGTAGCCCCGCCTTCCATCAAAGGACGGATTACAGCCGCCATAGCATTCGCCTGAGGAGCCACCATAGCCCCTTCACCGACAAATCCGTAAGCCTTATTCAAAATAATCATCACGCCTGCTACCGTCGCAGCAGAAACAGCAGTACCCAAAAATTTCCAAGCTTCCTGTTTCGCCGGGGTCGTTCCTAACCAATAGCCGATTTTCAAGTCCGTAATGAATCCCCCCGCCATCGACAATGCCGTACATACCACTCCGCCGATAACCATCGCAGCCATCATCCCGCTTGTACCGCTCAATCCGGCACTCACCAATACCAAAGAAGCCAAAATCAACGTCATTAGCGTCATTCCCGACACGGGATTCGTCCCGACAATGGCAATGGCATTGGCCGCAACCGTCGTGAAAAGGAATGAAATAATGAAAACAATCAAAATTGCGATAACCGTCTGGAACCAATTGCCCAATACCCCGAAACGGAAGAATATAAACGTGGTTATCAATGTGGCCAAAATACCTGCCATAATAAATTTCATAGACAAATCGCGCTGGGTACGTTCCGGTGCTGCTTCCGCCCCTTTCTTTCCTTTCAACTCACTCACGGCAAGTCCCAAAGCCTTTTTTATGATACCGGAAGAACGGATAATCCCAATAATTCCCGCCATCGCAATCCCTCCGATACCAATATGACGGGCATAATTTGAAAAAAGAGCCTCCGGAGACATATCGCGAATCAGCGTAGTCACGCCTTCTCCTACAGCCACCGTCTGTCCATCGGCAAAATAACTGATGAACGGAATCAAAACAAACCACACCGCAAATGAACCTGCACAGATAATGGCCGCATACTTCAATCCAACAATATAACCCAATCCCAGCAATGCCGCACCGGTATTGATTTTAAACACCACTTTGGCTTTCTCCGCCAGCATATCGCCCCAGCCGACAATTCGCGTTGAAATTGTATCTGTCCACCATCCGAAAGTATTGACAAAAAAATCATACAATCCGCCTATCAGTCCACTGACCGCCAACAATTTCGCCTGATTTCCCTTCTTTTCGCCCGACACGAGAACTTCGGTCGTCGCCGTCGCTTCGGGAAAAGGATACTTACCGTGCATATCCTTCACAAAATATTTACGGAACGGTATCAACATCAGAATACCCAGCAAACCACCAAACAGAGAAGAGAGAAAAATCTGATAAAAATCAGCATCCAGCTCCAAAATGTAAAGTGCAGGCAACGTAAAAATGGCACCCGCCACAATCACCCCAGAACTGGCACCGATAGACTGAATAATCACATTCTGTCCGAGCATATTATTCTTTTTCGCCAGATTCCCTATCCCCACAGCGATAATGGCAATAGGAATCGCAGCTTCAAACACCTGTCCCACCCTTAAGCCGAGGTAAGCGGCAGCAGCTGAAAAAATAATAGCCATAATCACACCGAATACAACCGAATAAACGGTCACCTCTTTCGGATTCGAGTTCGCCGGCATCATAGGCTTGTAAACCTCACCCGGTTTCAATTCCCGGTAAGCATTTTCCGGCAATGAATTCAGTTTCTGTTCTTCCTGTTCCATCTATATAAAAACGTTAATGATTATTTTGGTTTTCAAAGGTAAGTAAAAAATCTTATTGCCACCTTCTTACCCCCCAGCTATTTCAATATTTTACTGTAATTGGGGGTAGAGGTCATAAAGCAAAACCTCCGAAAATCGATGATTTTCAGAGGTTTTCTTCAGATTGATAAACCCTTCTGTGATCCGCCTGGGATTCGAACCCAGGACCCCAACATTAAAAGTGTTGTGCTCTACCGACTGAGCTAGCGAATCGGATTCCGCTTAATTGCGGGTGCAAAGATAACGAGAAATATAGTATTTACAAACTTTCGAGGATTTTTTTTGAAGAATATACTTTTTTGAAACAAAGGATAAAGAGAAATAGAAAAATGAAGATAAATTTTAAATTTTTTTCCATGGTAAAACAGACGGGTTTTTATACTTTTGTCGAATGCTGTTTCGAAGGGCATGGAAAACGAAATCATGCCCCATCCGGTAAAAATAATACACATTTAAAGTCTGGGGAATGTTTTTAGAAAGCGCCAATCGAGCAGGATGGGTGGAAGTCATCTGCGGATCTATGTTTTCAGGCAAGACGGAAGAATTAATCCGGCGCTTGAAACGTGCACAGTTTGCCAGACAACGGGTAGAAATTTTCAAACCGAAAATAGACATCCGGTATTCGGAAACAGAGGTGGTTTCACACGACGCCCACGCCATACGTTCCACTCCGGTTGAAAATTCGGGCAATATTCTTTTACTGACCGGAGAAGTGGATGTCGTCGGAATTGACGAAGCCCAATTTTTTGATACCAACATTGTTGATGTATGCCAGAAATTGGCAAACCAAGGTATTCGGGTTATTGCTGCCGGACTGGATATGGATTACTTAGGAAAACCTTTTGGTCCCATGCCCCAACTGATGGCCATCGCCGAATACGTTACAAAAGTGCATGCCATCTGTGTACATTGCGGCAATCTGGCCCATCACTCCCATCGCCTCACCGATAATAACAAATTAGTCATGCTGGGAGAACAAGACACATATGAACCTTTATGCCGGCACTGTTTCAATAGAAAGCAACAGGAAGAAAAAAACGAATCACTTATCTTTGCTCCTCAAGACTGAGAGATTCCACCTGTCGCAATCTTTCCAGTAAAACAGACAATAATTTCCGGCGCAATGCCAGCGTCATATAACATTCCAACTCAAAATTCCGCTCTAATATCGCAGGTTCAATATCCTTAATAATGCGCATCACATCATTTAAAACACCATAACTGAATTTGATTTTTATTACTTCATCTTCCGTTTTTTCTACCACCACCGCATGTGCAAGGGCATCCGCAGCAGCTGTACGATAAGCATTAATCAATCCCGAAACGCCTAATTTAATGCCACCGAAATACCGTACGACCACAATCAGAATATTCGTCAAGTCGTTTGAAACAATTTGCCCCAATATCGGTTTCCCTCCCGTAGAAGAAGGTTCCCCGTCATCATTTGCCCGAAACCGCAACTTATCTGCCCCCAAACGATAGGCATAGCAATGATGCCTTGCATCATAGTATTTCCCCCGCAAATCCTCCAATATGTTTTTTATCTCGTCTTCGGTATATACAGGAAAAGCGAAAGCAATAAACTTACTGCCCTTCTCTTTATAAAGCCCTTCGGTTTTCGCTTCTATTGTCTTATAGGAATCTTCCATAAAAAAATCAGGATTTGAATGCGGAGGAAAACCCCGTTTTCAAACCCTAAATATAAACATCTGTAACAAAATTAACAGCTACAATACAATTTCTTTTGCAATTCTTCGACTTCACCCCTGAATTTACGATCAGTCTCCATCATGTCATTAACCACCTTACAGGCATACAACACCGTTGCATGGTCTTTTTGGCCTATCTGACTACCAATAAAAGATAAGGAAGCTTTGGTATAAGTTTTACAAAAATACATCGCCAGATAGCGGGCCTGCACTACCTCCCGTTTCCGGGTTTTCGTCTGCAACAATTCGGGTTCAATATTAAAATGTTCACATACCACTTCCTGTATCCTATCAACCGTCAAATCCTCCGTTTGCCGGCGTACCGTTTTGCCCAATACATCTCTCACAAGTCCCACCGTCAAATCCTTGCGGTTAAACGTGGCCTGGGCAAGCAAGGAAATCATGGTCCCTTCCAACTCCCTCACATTGTTATCCACATACTTACAGATATATTCTATCACATCGGGAGCAAACTCAATACCGTCCTTCTTTGTCTTATAAAGCACAATTTCCTTGCGAGTTTCGAAATCCGGTGATTTTATCTCTGCAGACAAACCCCATTTAAAACGGGACAACAGACGGTCTTCAATTCCGCTCAACTCCGCAGGTGCCTTATCAGATGTCAGAATCAACTGCTTTCCTAACTGCTGAAGATGATTGAAAATATGAAAAAACGTATTTTGTGTTGCCGTTTTACCAGCCAATTCATGAATATCATCCAAAATCAGCACATCTATCAATTGATAAAAATGCAGAAAATCATTGATTTCATTTTTCCTCACCGCTTCGGTAAACTGAGTCTGAAACAAATTAGTGGATACATATAATACCACTTTTTCCGGAAAATTCTGTTTCACTTCCAAGCCGATAGCCTGAGCCAAATGGGTTTTTCCCAATCCGGAGCCGCCATAAATAAGCAACGGATTAAAAGCTGTCCCCCCGGGATTTTTTGCAATCGCCATCCCGGCAGATTTCGCCAGACGGTTGCAACTTCCCTCAATAAAACTCTCCATCGTATAAGAAGGGTTCAGTTGCGAATCTATCTGCAAACGGTTACTAACTCTTTCAAAAGGATTTTTTAAACCGACCTGGTTTGTCTTATCCAGATATATAGTATTCGTTTCCGGCTTTTTCAACGGAGCAGAAGACAACGTTGTTGTCAGCGGAGCTTTTTGTTGATTTTCCACTACCACCGAATACTCCAACTTTGCATTAGGTCCGATCACTGCTTTCAAAGAAGTGCGCAAAATATCAATGAAACGTTCTTCCAAACATTCGTAGACATAATTACTGGCCACCTGAATCGTCAACACATCATCCTTAAACTTTAAGGCACGGATTGGCTCAAACCACACCTTAAACGTCTTAGGAGGCAACTGCTCTTCTATCAATTTCAAACACTTCGCCCAGATATTTCTACCATTTTTTTCCATAATATTCTGCAATACAGATATTTTTATTTTTCCTTCTCTACCTTATTTTCTGCATGCTAAATTCTCAAAAAAAAGTAGACAAAAAAAATGAGCTTTTTATTGATTTTTATCAGAAAATGCTTAGGGTTTAGATATCAATCTGTTAGAATTAATAAGCTATAAAACAATTAATTACAATCCACAAAACGTCGACAAGAACCTGCCTTTTCAATAATCCAAAGTTATCACAAAACAATGTCATTTCCATTTCAGCTCCCCTCCTAATCCTTTAGACTTAAAGCCTCCCTCCCCTACTTGTTAAAAACATAATAAATCATTCATTCATATCATTATGTCAATGAGTCCCACTCCTCAAATATGACTATTTAGAATAATTCTACTTTTTAATTTTGATTTATTTTAACAATAAATGAATTTTCAAAAGACTTTTTAACTCTTTCATTTTCCTTTTCAGCCTCCTTGAGCGTACGGTATGTCCCAATCATATAAAGGAATTGTCCGTTTCTCCTAAGCAGCTCTAATTGAGGATATTTCAAAAAAAGCGGAGCATCCGGAGCCAAGGGTTTGTCTGCGGAATAAACCACTATACCATAGGCATCTTCTTTAGATTTTTTGGAAGAAAAATCAAAAACAGAGAGACTGACAAACCTTTTCGGATTAGCCCTGAACTCAGTCAAAAGCTTATTCAGATTTTCGCTGACGGCAACCAGATTATAATATAGGTCATCATTATTTACCGCTTCTCCCAACGTTCCTTTCCCGCGGTTGATTTTCCGGGTAATGGAATCCACCTCTGCCAGAATATGATCCAAACGTTTCAAGGCTCGCCCCAAATCAGCCGTCTGCAAAGTATCCGACAAGGCAGAAATATTAGTCAGACTCCTTGATATATTATCATTGTTCCGCTGCAAATTATCGGTAATACTATTAATATTGGCCAATATATTGGAAATACGGTCTGCCTGTCCCGTAATCAGCCCATCTAAACTCCCGGAAGCATTTTCCACATTTTCCAACGTACGCTGGATACTTTTGAAACTTCCTTCTATACCTCCTTTGGTCTTGTCATTAAACACTCCTTGTAACACAGTCAAAACCGTATCCAAAGACGTCATAATATTTTCCGCCTTATTTTTCAAAGGCTGAATCTGCTGATTAACCTGTTCGAGCAAGCCTAATTCCAATTGTGTACGGAGCGTATCCCCGCTTTTTGCATATTGCAAAGCATCTCCCGGCTCGATATTAATTGCTTTGGAACCCATCAAATCGCTGTTCTGAATAACAGCAATGGAATTGGCCGGAATCTCAAGTCCCTTTTTAATGGAAAATTGCACCAACACATATTCAAAACGGGAACCGACAAAACGGATATCATTGACCTGTCCGACATGATAGCCCCGATACACAACACTGCTCGATACCTTCAACCCGTCCACCTGCTCATAAACCCCGTAAAAAACATTATTCCTGTCAAACAAAGCACGGGCTTTTAAAAAATTGATTCCCCAAATCAGTATGACAATCGCAGCAATAGCCGTCACGGCCAATTTTATTTCTCTCTTAATCTTCATTTCTATTTCAATTTCTTCTCCAGAGTTTTAGCTTCTCCTACTTTTATCAATTTTCCGTTATATACGGCTATCACAAAACAATCCTTCACTTTCTTACGGATAGTCTCCAGATTCTGAAGCACATCTTCATAATTATCCGCTTTTCCGGTATAATATCGGTAACGGTCTGCCGTTTTCAACTCACTCACCGATCCGGAATACCCCAAGACCCGAGTATCTTTTATTCTACTACTTGCCGATGCAATTTGAACGGCATAAAAAAGCCCATTCATACTTTTCGGTGTTTCGGCTTTTCCCATATATTCCTTTTCCTGCTCTCCCGAGTGATCCACCAACACGGCCGAATTACGCTCCACTTCTTCCTTATAAGCAGTAAAAGCTTTTGCAATGGAACGAGCAATTTTATTCTGTCCGTCAGCCGTATTCAGAAAACGTTCCTCCTGCGGATTGCTTATAAACCCCATTTCAATCAATATGGCAGGCATTGCCACATCCTTCAACACCAAATATCCTGCCTGACGTACACTCCGGTCCGCATTGTGGGTGGCACTAATCAGTTCATCCTGCACCAAACCGGCAATACGAAGACTATTTCCCAGATAAAGATTCTGCATCATGGAAAAAATAATATAAGATTCCGCCCGAGAAGGGTCAAAACCGGAATACTTCACACTATAATCATCCTCATATTTAATCACCTCATTCTCCTTCATTGCCACCTTCAGATTCGCTTCCGTCTTATGCAACCCCAACACATACGTTTCTATACCACTGACTTGCTTATTATTAGAAACAGAATTCACATGCAATGAGATAAACAAGTCTGCCTTATGCTTATTGGCAATCTTTCCACGTTCCCCCAATTCAATGAACACATCCTTATCCCGGGTATAAACGACTTTCACATCCGGATGTTTTTCTCGTATCAATTTACCGACCTTCAAGGCTACTTTGAGCACAATATTTTTTTCATAACTCATCTTCCCCACACAGCCGGGATCCTTTCCTCCGTGTCCCGGATCAATACAGATACACTTTATCTTGCCATAACTTTCCTGAGCATATATCGCCCCCTCAAAAGAGAACATTCCCAAAAACAACAAAACTCCCGCAATCCCGTATCGAAATATCATGATATTTTAAACTTTTTAAAAAGAATAATGAGCATTAACAATCAATATTTCTTACATTTGCCATCCCAATCAGAGAGTTGGCGGCAATTATATTCAATACAAAAATAATACAATAAATTGCAAATAAGAGAATATATACACCATTTTATTACCTTGTGCTCCGTTTTCGTAACGCTGGCACTACTACCGGCAACTCTCTCCGGGCAAGAGAAAGCAGACACACTGCTTTCGCAGCCGCTGGCGGTCTTACCTCCTGATACTCTCATTATTCAACAGGACACTATCCCGACGGATACACTCCAACAAGACTCTATAAAACAAGAAAAACCGCTATTCAACGACATAATTTCCTACAGTGCGGACGATTCTGTACGTTTTTCCATCGACTTGAAAAAAGTATTCCTGTACGGAAATGCAACGGTAAAATACCTGAAAACCGAACTGAACGCCCAATTTATAGAATTGGACATGGATAAAAAACAAGCCTTTGCTTCCGGTCTGCCTGACACTTCCGGAACACTGACCGGCACCCCGAAATTTAAAGACGGCAACCAGGAATTTGAAAGCAAAGAACTCCGGTACAACTTTGAAACCCGCAAAGGTTTCGTTAAAGACATCATCACCCAAGAAGGCGAAGGATACGTCCAAGGAAAGCTGACCAAAAAACTCTCCGACTCTGTATACTGCGTAAAAGAAGGATGGTACACCACCTGCGACCAGCACGATCATCCCCACTTCTACATCCGGATGAACAAAGCCAAAATGATCAAAGACAAAAAAGTCATTGCAGGTTTCTCCAATTTGGTGATTGAAGACGTTCCCCTTCCCATTGCTTTGCCCTTCGCCTTTTTCCCCATTACCAAAAAAGGGACCTCCGGCGTCATCATGCCCACCTACGGAGAAGAGCGCATGCGCGGATTCAATTTGAAAAACGGAGGATATTACTGGGCCATCAGCGACTACATAGACCTCTCCCTTACCGGAGACATCTACACCAACGGTTCCTGGGGAGCCAACCTCATCACTAATTATCGCAAGCGTTACAAATTCAGCGGAAACCTTAATTTTTCCATGAGCCGGAACCATACCAGCGAAAAAGGGCTGCCCGACTATAATCAATCCAAAGACTGGTCACTCCGCTGGAGCCACTCGCAGGATGCCAAAGCCAATCCTTACAGCACCTTTTCCGCCTCTGTCGACATCTCGTCCTCCAACAACAACTACTATAACTCCACCTCTATCAACGAAATTGCCAATCAGCGCAAACAGTCCAGTATCTCGTGGAGTAAAAAATGGCCTGAGAAACCATTCAGCCTCACCGCCGCATTCAGCCACAATCAAAACAGCCGGGATTCTTCCATTTCAATATCTTTTCCGAACGTGAACTTCCGGATGACACAAATTTATCCCTTACGGAAAAAAGGTAAATCCGGGAACTTGAAATGGTATGACAACATCGGCATCTCTTATACTGCCGAACTGAGGAACAGCATACAGACCAAAGAAGACGAACTCTTCAAAACCTCTTTGGACAAATGGCGGAACGGTTTCAAACACTCCATACCGTTATCCACCTCCATCAATCTCATCAAAGACGTATCGTTAAGCCCCTCATTCAATTATGACGGAGTAATGTTTTTAAACTCCATCCGCAAAAGCTGGGAACAAGACACCACACTTGCAGCCAAAGGAAGAGTACGGTTAGACACCATCAACGGACTACACTACGCCCACAATTACAACGCCAGCATCTCTTTAGGATACAACCCCACCATATACGGAATGTTCATGTTCAAACCCAACAGTAAAATATATGCCATACGCCATGTCATCCGTCCCAGTATTTCCGTTTCCTACTCTCCCAACTGGGGTGTGAAAAGAGGGAAATACCGGAGAGTTTACTATGATGGCGACGGGAAAGCCCAGGAATATTCCATCTTCGAACAGGCAATGTATTCCATTCGGGAAACACCCGAAAAATCAACTGGAAGCATCAGTTTAAGTATCGACAACAACTTGGAAATGAAAGTCCGGGACGATAAAGACACCACGGGAGAAAACGAATTCAAAAAAATCAAACTGCTGGAAAGTTTCCGGCTTTCCACCAGCTACGACATGTTCGCCGACTCTCTGAATTGGTCGACCATACGGTTGTCTGCACGCACGAAAGTATTTCATGACAAACTCAACATCGACCTGTCTGCTACCATCGACCCCTATCTGCTCACGGCAGACATGGTAAAAGTGAACAAATATGCGGGAGGACTGGGACGCCTGACTAATGTCAGCTTGACCTCCGGATTCCAATTATCCTCCGACAACGGCAAAAAGAAAGAAGAGAAAAACGAACAAGTAGGCGGATTCTACGACCGATACATGGACTTCGAAGTACCTTGGTCACTAAGTGTTGATTATAATCTAAGTTATAACAAAAGCTATTCCCGAAACCCTACTCCGGGAGCCCGAAAACCTCTGGCAAAAGGAAACCTCACCCAAATGTTACGTCTGAATGGCGATTTTTCACTGACACCGAAATGGAAATTCGGATTCAGCACAGGATACGACTTCGACCGGCACGAGGTAACCGCAACCAGCTTCAACATTTCACGCGACCTGCACTGTTGGGATATGACCTTCTCCTGTATTCCCTTCGGAACGCACCAATCCTATAATTTCCAAATCAACGTGCGCTCCAGCCTGCTAAGGGACTTGAAACTGACCAAACGTGAATCCTGGTATGATTCCGGTAACTTCTTCCGATAAACCCTCATTGTCTCTCTCTCTCCGGCGGAGCGATTACCCCCTTCTTTGTCGGACAACCTCATAAATCATAACGGCAGCAGCGGCAGAAACATTCAGCGACTCAATTTTTCCGCTCATAGGAATCTTGACTTGTTCAGTGACAATATTCAGTATCCCTTCATCAATTCCTTTATCTTCCGCCCCCATTACAACAGCCAGCGGCACCTTCATATCCACTTCCGTATAATATTTTTCGGCCTTTTCCGTCGCAGCATATACCTGCATACCATGCTGGAATTTTAGTTCTCTCACCAACTTTTTCAAATTCAGTACCCGGCATACAGGAATATGATACAAAGCCCCCGCCGAAGTTTTAATCGCATCGGATGAAATCTTTGCCGAATTTTTATTGGGAATGACAATAGCATCCACTCCGGCACATTCCGCCGTACGGGCAATGGCACCGAAATTCCGCACATCCGTAATCCGGTCCAGTATAAGCACAAATGGCACCTTTCCTTCGGATTTTACCCTTTCAATCACTTCCTGAACATCCTGATAGGGTACTGGGGAAACTTCCGCCAACACCCCCTGGTGATTCCGGTCTGCAAAAGGGCGGAAAACCTCATCAGGCACATATTGGAAAGGGATATTATTTTCTTTCAGCAAAGAAAAAAGTGTCTGAAACAACTCCCCTTTTATCCCCTGTCTCAACATCACTTTATCAATCTCTTTTTCCTGCTGAATAGCTTCTATCACAGCCCGGATACCGAATATACATTCCTGTTTATACTTGGCCATATTATCTTTCTTGATGAATTAATATTAACTTTCACTCCCTTTGATACTTTCCAGCTTCTCATGAGCCTGTTCCCACTCCTCCATACAACGGTCCAGCATTTTCCGAGCCTCGTCATACTCTTTATAAAGCTGCTCCCCACTCTGTCCCTCTGCCATGTGGTTTTCCATCTCCGCAATCTTTTCTTCCCACATCGCAATCTCC
Source organism: uncultured Odoribacter sp. (assembly GCA_910588375.1). Lineage (GTDB taxonomy): Bacteria > Bacteroidota > Bacteroidia > Bacteroidales > Marinifilaceae > Culturomica. The sequence continues at coordinate 12,139 of CAJUQA010000019.1, read as the reverse complement.
TTCTCCCACCGCTCAATCTGCTGTTCGGCTTTTTTTATCTCCCGGTTCCATTGCTTGCGCTCCTCAAACGACATCCGGCTTTCACTTCCCTCCTTTTCTTCCCCCGCTTCCTTCGATCCTGTTCCCTGATTCTGTTTCTTCCACTTCTCATATTCACTGAAACAAGCCACTTTCTTGGCTTCCAGAAAATCATTCACTCCGCCCAAATATTCCTTGATGCCATGATTAGCAAACTCAAACACCTTATCCGCTAATCCCGTCAGAAAATCCCTGTCGTGCGAAACCACAATCACCGTCCCCTCAAAATTACGCAGCGCTTCCTTCAATATATCTTTAGTACGCAAATCCAGATGATTCGTCGGCTCATCCAGAATCAACAGATTATAAGGTTCAAGCAACAAACGGACCATCGCCAGGCGGGTCCTCTCACCTCCCGACAAGACCTCCACTTTTTTGTCCACATCCTCTCCGGAAAATAAAAACGCTCCCAATATATCCCGTATCTTCTTCCGGATTTCCCCGACAGCCACCCGGTCTATCGTTTCCAGCACCGTTAACCGGGTATCCATCAAATCGGCCTGGTTTTGGGCAAAATACCCGACATTTACATTGTGCCCGATTTTCAGATTTCCTTCATAAGGAATTTCATTCATTATCATTTTCACAAGCGTGGACTTTCCTTCGCCGTTTTTACCGACAAACGCCACTTTCTCCCCCCGCATAATGTCGACATTCACCCCTTCCAAAATCAATTTATCCCCATAACATTTCTTCAATTCCTTCCCGCTCACCACCACCTCGCCGGAACGCACCGCCGGCTGAAAACGAATATTAATACGGGCGCTATCCTCCTGCTCCACCTCTATGCGGTCAATCTTTTCCAACTGTTTAATCCGGGACTGCACCTGCACCGCCTTCGTCGCCTTATACCGGAAACGTTCAATAAAATCCTCCGTATCCTTAATTTGTTTCTGCTGATTCTCATATGCTCTCAACTGCTGTGCAATCCTCTCCTTTCTCAACTCCGTAAAACGCGTATAGGACACTTTATAGTCATATATCTTTCCCAACGAAATTTCCACCGTACGAGTAGTCACATTATCCAGAAAAGCGCGATCATGAGACACCAGAACCACCGCCCCCGGATAAGTCTGTAAAAACGACTCCAACCAGGAAATAGACTCTATATCCAAATGATTCGTCGGCTCATCCAGCAGAAAAATATCCGGTCTCGCCAGCAAGATTTTCGCCAATTCGATACGCATACGCCATCCCCCGCTAAACTCCTCGCACTTCCGCTCCATATCCCCTGCAGTAAATCCCAACCCTTTCAACACCACTTCCACCTCCCCGTTGACATTTCCTTCTCCCCGTATCAGCAACTGTTCATTTTTTTCCGTAATACGGTGCAACAACTTTGCATAGGCATCCGACTCATAATCCGTACGCTCTGCCAACTCCAGATTCAAACGTTCCACCTCCTCACGCAAAGCGAACACATCGGCAAACGCCTTTTCCGCCTCCTTCCGGACCGTATTACCGTCCTTATAAACCATCGTCTGAGGCAAATAGCCAATCCGGACATCCGCCGATTTAGAAACGGTTCCTTCTGTCGGCTCATTCACTCCCGCCAATATTTTTAACATCGTAGACTTCCCCGCCCCATTCCTTCCCGTCAAACCGATACGGTCTTTCTTATTAATCAGAAAAGACACCCTGTCCAACAAAGTATAACCACCGAAAACAACACTTACATTATTTACTGAAATCATAATCCTGGAAAATAAAATCCCGCACAAAGATAGCAAATAAAGCCTAAAGGATTGATTTTTTACTATCTTTGATTTCTGAAACCAATCCTAATTAAAGTCGAAATGAATATCAGAATTCTCTTATTACTGTGTTGTCTGGCGACAACTCATTGCCTATTTGCTTCCAAAAACAAAATTTATCCGACACCTCAATCGGTAAAACAGACTGGGAAAACGATTACCCTCCATTCTCCCGTCTTTCTCAACGGAAGCAATGAAGCCGATTCAACTGCTATAAAACAGCTCTGTCAGCTTTTCAACACAGGAAAACAAAAAAAGAATTACACCATCCATATCGGGGAACGAGGTGACAAAGCCGTAAAAAAATACATCCGTCAGATTCCCGAAATCAGCGGAGGATACTATCTGTCCATACAACCAGAACAAATGATTATCGCCGGACACGACGAAAAAGGCACATTCTATGCCGTCCAGACCCTGAAACAACTTTTAAACGGCAATACCCTGCCGGAAATTGAAATAAAAGATTTCCCCGCAATTGCCTACCGTGGAGTCGTGGAAGGCTTTTACGGACAGCCCTGGAGCCATGAAGACCGCATCCGGCAACTCCAATTTTACGGAGAAAACAAACTCAACACCTACATTTACGGTCCGAAAGACGACCCCTACCACAGCTCCCCCGACTGGCGGAAACCATATCCCCAGCAGGAAGCCCGCCAAATCAGCGAACTGGTAAAACTGTCCAAAGCCAACAAAGTAGACTTCGTATGGGCCATCCATCCGGGAAAGGACATCCGGTGGAATGAACAGGACCGGCAGGCTCTCTTGGATAAATTTGAAAAAATGTACGAACTGGGCGTACGCTCTTTTGCCGTTTTCTTTGATGACATTTCGGGCGAAGGTACCGACCCCAACCGGCAGGCGGAATTACTGAATATCATTCAGGAACGGTTTATTGCCCCCAAAGGCGACGTAACGCCTCTGATTATGTGCCCGACCGAATACAACAAAAGCTGGTCAAACCCCAAAGAAGGCACCTATCTCGACATCCTGGGAGAAAAACTGCATCCTTCCATCATGATTATGTGGACAGGCGACCGCGTCATCTCAGACATCACCTGCACCGGCCTGGAATGGATCAACAAACGCATCAAACGCCCGGCATACGTCTGGTGGAATTTTCCCGTCAACGACTACGTACGTGACCATCTCCTGATGGGACCGGCATACGGACTGGACTTACAGGCAGGTCCGCTCATGTCCGGTTTCGTATCCAACCCCATGGAACGCGCCGAAGCCTCCAAAATCGCTATTTTCGGTGTAGCCGACTACTCCTGGAATCCGGCAAAATACAATTCCGAAAGCGCTTGGAAAGCCGCACTACACAATGTCATGCCCACAGCCACGGCAGCCCTGCACACCTTTGCCTCCCACAACTCGGATTTAGGCAAAAACGGTCATCGCTACAGACGGGATGAATCTGTAGAAATCAAAACCGAAATGGAACAATTCCTCTCCACATTCAAACAGGGACAAATCGCACAAAACACACTGGAACGCATCCGGTCCGAATATAAAAAAATAGCCGAAGCCCCGGCGCAAATCATTGCTTCCAATGACAACCCGACACTGGTGCATGAAATCCAGCCCTGGCTCACACAATTCGAAATCCTGGGAAAAGCCGGACAGAAAGCCCTGGACTTAGCGACTCTGACCTCCGGCGGCCTAACTGAAGCATACTGGCAAAAATACCTGGAACTACAGGAACTCGCCCAACAGCGCAGACAAATTGATAAAACCTACAACCAAAATCCCTACCAACCGGGAGTCAAAACCGGTTCCTTAATCATGCAGCCGTTTGTGGACAGCATCCGTACCATCAGTGAGCAACATCTTTTCAAAGGAAAAAACCTCAAACCATCTGCCACCAACGCAGAAGTATTCACCACCATCCAGCAGATCCAGAACCTGCCGATACAAAACGACAAAGAAACCCTTTCCATTTCACCCGCGCTGGAAGTAATCCGCATGGCTCCCAAACAATATTTCGGGATTGCCCTCCCTTACCCGCTCTCCCGCGCCCTACTCGAAATCAACCTGAACATACCGGCAGCCCTCCGATGGGGTGCCATAGAAATATCCACAGACGGTAAAATCTGGGAACCGTTGCAAGCCGAAGAAAAAGAAAGAGACATAACGGTACAAATACCGGAAAACCATTCTTTCAAATACATACGCTTTATCAACAACAGCCGCCAAACCCGGGAAATATACCTGAAAAAATTCAGCTTACAATCCCCACAACTTCTTGATGGCTCCAACAACATGGCGCTCACGGAAGACCGAAAACTCAGTTCAGCCTACCGGATTGACCAATCACAATCCATCGAAATCAGCAATCCGTCTGCCCACAAACAAACAGACTTCATTCTATTGTCTGATTTAAAAACGGGAGCAACAATAAAAATTACAGGCAAAACAGAACGGAAACAAGAAACCGAACTGGGAACCATTCATTCTGCATTCGGAGTATTTACCTGTCCGGAAAACATAACCACCCTCCGGCTGGAAATCACCACCTCCACACCGCTCCATCTGTATGAACTGATAAATAAAAAATAAAAGACACAAAAAAAGAGCCGAAAAAGTGACAATCACTTTTCCGGCTCTTTTCCTTTTACTACGCCTTTACCCTCGCTATTCCTTCCACTTCCACCAGCAACTCTTCACGACAGACATCCGCCAGCAGATAAATGACTGGAACTTCCGGCAATCGCTCTCCGATACATGCTTTCACAGCCTCCAAATCGTCCGCATATTTCAGATATACCCGAACCATCACCAACTCGCCTTCCCCTATTATTCCTTTTTTCTGTAAATTTTCCCCGGAAATCAGATAACGGATATTCTCCAGAGTTATCTCCACTTGCGCCACCACTCCGACACCTTTCAAACTCTGCTCTCCACGAATGGCAGCCGTTCCCGATACATAAATCATCCTCTCGTCTCCCGAATCAACCACTCGTGCCCGCTCAAATTTAGGAGTAATCTTTCCCAAATCCTCCGACAACCTTCCCTGCAACACCTGCTGAGAATAAGCATGCGCTGCAACCTGCAAAGCATTGTCCAAAGGCAGGCTCAGACACCTTTCCGATTTTACGGCAGTAAAATCAATCACAACTCCGCCCCTCTGCATACCGATACCTGTAGCGGCAGGATACCCGTTACTCCAAGCAGCCGAAGCATAAAAACCACTTCGGGCTTCATTAAATTCCTGATAACGCTGACAATCCCCGTCAAACTCCGTAATACGCTCCAAATAATTCCATTGCCGTACAATTCCATCCACCTCAAACCCTTCCTCCGCCAAAATCCTCCCCATCTGCTCCATAGCTTCTTCCGACTGCTTTCTGACCGGAGCATCCACATCCTCCCCACTCACTCCGCCGGCAATTAGTTCGCTACAACTTTCTCCCTGCAAAATCACATAAGGCAAATTCCCACACTCTTTATATAAAACACTTCCTTCAAATAAATCATCGACACAGTAGGCCTCCACAGCCCAATCTGCCGTCAAAGACTTCTGTGCGACATAACTATAAGCCGGACAACGGGAGCCGAAACACGAACGCACCTGCCGCCCAATCTCCTGCCGTTGCCTCTGATAATCAACATTATTCTGAGAAGCACCAAAAAACACCAAACGAACCACCTGCCCAGCCGTCCCGCAAACTCTTAAAATTTCACTTATCAGTGAATCGAAACTTTGTCCCTCTGCAATACAGACCCTATATTTCATATTCCATCAATCTACCCTTTTCTCCGGACTTACCGCTATTCCACCCAAATTCCTCATTTCCGGAAAACCTCCCACTTCAACTCCTCTGCTCCCGCATCAAATGCAATCTTCCTTGCCAACACGAAAAGATAATCGGAAAGCCGGTTTATATAACGAATTACCCTCTCGTCCACGTCATACTGTGCAGCAACATCCAACACCCGTCTTTCCGCCCTCCGGCAAACCGTCCGCGCTATATGTGCAAACGACGACGCCTGCTCCCCTCCCGGCAGTATAAAATGAGTCATGGCAGGTAGCGTTTCGTCCATCCGGTCCATGGCCCTTTCCAAAAAAGCAATATCCTCATCCGTAACCACCAATCCGCTCCTGACCTCCTTGACCGACGTATCTGTCGCCAAATTTCCGCCAACGGAAAAAAGAATATTCTGTATCACAATCAGCTGGTCGGTCAACTCCGGCGCAATAGGAAAAGAACGAATCAGCCCCAGATAACTGTTTAATTCATCGACAGTTCCATAAGCCTCCAAACGGACGCTGTTTTTCGCTACACGGGTTCCTCCAATCAAAGAAGTCTGCCCCTTATCTCCGGTTTTTGTATAAATTTTCATTTTTCCCCAGTTTATAATCCCGTTCTACAACATCACATGATAGCTTCCCTTTTGCAACTTCTCATCAAACAGCAAAACGCCATACCACATCATATCCACCCTCACATTCGCTTTGCCAGCCAGCAAACGCCAAAGCGAAGCATTAAAGCGGTTCTTATGTATATCGGAAATCACGATACATTGTTTCCTTCCTCCTGCCATTTCCCCCAACTCCTTGTCCCTGCCTTTCAACAAAGTCCGGCATTCCCGCCCGACATAGACCATATCCGCATTTCCAACAGCTTCCAGACAATTATATTCTACCTGTCCGGCACTTCCCGCATTTTGCAAATAAAGGTCGAGCATCTCACGCTTCTGCGTGAAACAAACCACGCTCCGCACTTTCAGAAACACGGCCATCCTGAACAACAAACGATAAAAACGCCGTTCCCGGTGCCCGATTCCTTTCTGTCGTTCCACTCCTTCCGGATAAACAAATGTATGACGCCGATCCCTGATTACATTCAATATAAAATTAAACATAAAAGGAGAATGCACCCCAAATCCCCGTTTGTGTCTGAAACGGACAGCATGTTTCACTCTTTCTTTCAGATACGTACCAATCATCTTTATATATTTGACCCTGTGGCAGGGAAAACCGCCTCTCACATACAAATTACTAACGAAAATAAAATATATTTCCGACTTCCTAAACGAACTCACATATTTTTTTTACTTTCGTTCTCCGATAAAACAGAATCCTGCGGAACAATTGGAAATATCTGGCTTAAATATCAAATACCTGCCCGGTGTCGGCGAAAAAAAAGCAGCCATACTGCGTGAGGAACTCAACATCGAAAGCTATGAGGACCTGTTATACCATATCCCCTACCGCTATATCGACCGTTCGCGCATTTACACCATCCAGGAACTGAATCCACAACTCCCGTACATCCAAATCAAAGCACGCATCCGTGACTTGAAAATGGTGGGGACAGGAAAAAGCCAGCGTATGACCGCCACTGCCTATGACGAAAGCGGAGAACTGGAACTCGTATGGTTCAAAGGCCTGAAATACCTGCCCAGCCAGATTGAAGCCAACAAAGAATACCTGATTTTCGGGCAACCCTCCTCTTTCAACCGCAAAATCAACATCGTCCATCCGGAAATTGACAATTTCGAAAAAATATCCAACCTCTTAGTAGGCTTTCAAGCTGTTTATCCGACAACGGAAAAGATGAAAAAAGCTTTTCTGAACTCAAAAGCCATCAGCAAAATGCAGGCCGCCATTTTCCAGCATCTGAACGGAAAAATCCCTGAAACCTTGCCGAACTGGTTTTTGCAAAAATACAAACTGATATACCTCCACGACGCTTTATACAACATCCATTTCCCCTCCTCCCCGGAAATGCTACGCAAAGCCACCTTCCGGCTGAAATTTGAAGAACTCTTTTATATCCAGCTCAACATATTGAAGCTGAAATACAAGCGTAAAACATATTTCAAAGGATGTACCTTCCCGCTCATCGGAGATTATTTCAACGGCTTCTACAACCAATATCTTCCCTTCCCGCTGACCAATGCCCAAAAAAGAGTTATCAAAGAAATCCGCCAGGACTGCGGCAGCGGCAGACAAATGAACCGTTTGCTACAAGGCGACGTCGGTAGCGGCAAAACACTCGTAGCCGTCATGTGCATGCTCATGGCGCTCGACAACCACTACCAAACCTGCCTGATGGCTCCGACCGAAATTTTAGCCAACCAGCATTTCGCCACCATCACCGAATTACTGAAAGGACTGAATATCAGCATTGCCCTCCTTACCGGTTCGACTAAAAAGAAAGAACGCACTTTGATACACGAACAATTGACCGACGGCTCATTACAAATCATCATCGGGACACACGCCCTGCTGGAAGACGTCGTCGCATTCAACAACGTGGGACTTGTCATCATCGATGAACAACACCGGTTCGGGGTGGCACAAAGAGCCAAACTCTGGCACAAAAACAACATCCCCCCCCATGTACTGGTAATGACAGCGACCCCCATTCCCCGCACCCTGGCCATGACCCTCTACGGCGACCTGGACGTTTCGGTTATTGACGAACTGCCCCCGGGACGCAAGCCCATTACCACCCTCCATTGCTACGAAAAGAAACAAAACGAAGTATTCCGGTTCATCGAACAAGAACTGAACAAAGGCAGACAAGCCTATATCGTCTATCCGCTCATCTCAGAATCCGAAAAGATGGATTTCCAAAACCTAGAAGACGGCTACGACAAGGTAAATCGATATTTTCTCCCGCGCGGTTTCTCCACCAGCATGGTGCACGGCAAAATGAAAGCCGTTGACAAAGACGAAGAAATGCGACGTTTCGTCAACGGAGAAACCCAGATATTAGTAGCCACAACCGTTATCGAAGTCGGTGTGAACGTCCCCAATGCGTCGATTATGGTTATCGAAAGCTCCGAACGGTTCGGACTGTCACAACTGCACCAATTGCGCGGACGCGTAGGACGAGGAGCAGAACAATCCTATTGTATCCTCATGACATCGTTCAAACTTTCCAACGAATCACGTCAAAGAGTGGAAACAATGACGGCCACCAACGACGGTTTCGAAATAGCAGAAGCCGACCTCAAACTCAGAGGCCCCGGAGACATTGAAGGCACCCAGCAAAGCGGACTTGTCTGCAACCTGAAAGTCGCCAATTTGGGAAAAGACGGACTCATTCTGAATGAAGCTTCCCGGGTTGCCAATGAAATCTTAGGAAACGACCCCGACTTAACCAAAGAAGAAAACTCCGTTTTTGCGGCACAAATCAAACGGCTGTTCAAAACCAAAATCAACTGGCGCTTTATCAGTTAAAAAAAGGCGGATGAATCGCTTCATCCACCTTTCCCTTTGGCAATATTCCTATTTTATTTTGCAGCCATCACCTCGGCCGGAATCAAATTCATATTACTCTGATCAAATACCAACATCTTCTGGTTGGGCAAATAAGTGAACACACTCTTGTCTTTCATTTCAACCACTTTCACTTTATTCTCACCTTCCATCAGATACCAAGCTTTTTCTTTCGGGAAATACTGGAAATTCACAGCATTTTCTCCTTCAGCCGAAGCAATCGTCAGATTGTTCTGCTTCTTAATCATCTTATACATCTGTCCTTCGTGCAAAACATCCATTTCTTCCACTTCGTCAGCATTCATGGCAATCGGATTATTTCCACCCCAAAACTCAATGGAGTTGAAAATAAGCGCATCTCCCAAACAAGCCAACTCATAAGCCGGTAAAATACACAAGCCGAGGAATACCAGCTCATTCACAAACTTACTGTTGGATACTTCACCATTCCAACGCAAATGAACCATAGCATCCGGACATCAAAGCCCCCATTGCTGCAATCAATACAATTGTCGTTACTTTAATAATTACTTTTTTCATCGTTTTCCTTTTTTATTAGTAATCAATCTTTGTCTTTACAACCTCTTATTATTCGTATTATCCACAAAAAAGTTTTACCGATCAAGAGATACTGTATATAATGTAAAAAAACATACCATTCCCCTCCTCTCGTGGAAACAAAAGAAAAAAACTGCATAACCAAGGTTATGCAGCCTCCTTTATAAACAAAGCCAACTTATTTTTTCTTATAGAACTTATGAGGCTTAATCATGAGTTCCGGCTTCAGAAGCTGATCCAACTCCTCTTTCGTCAGCAACTTCTCTTCCAATACCAAATCATAAACACTGCGGTTCTCCTTCAAAGCCCTCTTGGCAATCCGCGATGAATTTTCATATCCCAACGTAGGATTCAAAGCCGTCACGATACCGATGCTATTCAACACCATTTCCCGACAATGTTGTACATTCGCAGTAATTCCTTCCACACACAATATTCTCAAACGCTCCATACCCTTTTGCAACATTTTGATTGAACTGAAAATGGCATGCACAATCACGGGTTCCATCACATTCAACTGCAACTGTCCGGCTTCCGCAGCAAAAGTGACCGTCAGGTCATTACCGATAATCCGGTAACATATCTGATTCACCACCTCGGGTATCACCGGATTTACCTTACCCGGCATGATAGAAGAACCGGGCTGCATCGGCGGCAGATTAATCTCATTCAATCCGCAACGCGGTCCGCTGGACAATAGGCGAAGGTCATTGCATATCTTCGACAACTTCACTGCCATACGCTTCAATGCGGAAGAATACATTACCGTGGAACCGGTATCCGGAGTCGCCTCAATCAAATTGGAAGCCAACACAAACTCCTTACCGCTGATAATACGCAAATTCTTAATACATTTTTCGGAATATTCCGGTTCGGAATTGATTCCCGTTCCGATAGCCGTCGCTCCCATATTGACTTCCAGAAACAACCGTGCCATCTGGTTCAACCGGTCGATTTCCTCTTCCAGATTGGCAGCAAAGGCTTCAAACTCCTGCCCCACTGTCATAGGCACAGCGTCCTGCAACTGGGTTCTTCCCATCTTCAATACCTCCTTGAATTCCTCGCCCTTCTGGCGGAAAGCCTGAATCAACAGTTTCAATTCTTCCACCAGCTCATCGTTCATAAAGATAAAGGCCAGTTTAAAAGAAGTCGGATAAGCATCGTTCGTAGACTGCGACAGATTCACATGATTATTGGGATGGCAATACTGATATTCCCCTTTCTTGTGTCCCAGCAATTCCAATGCACGGTTTGCCACCACTTCATTGATATTCATATTGGTAGATGTCCCGGCACCTCCCTGTATCAAATCAACCGGAAACTGGTCGCTCAGTTTCCCTTCAATAATCTCCTCACAAGCCTTCTGTATGGCACCGGCAATATCATCCGGCAATAACTCCAACTGCTGATTAGCCTTAGAAGCAGCCCATTTCACCATGGCAAGAGCCTTCACATAATTCGGATAATCCTCAATCTTAATTCCGCTGATATTTGCAAAATTCTCAATCCCTCTTAATGTCTGTATCCCGTAATAAGCCTCTGCCGGTACTTCTTTTTCCCCCAACAAGTCATGTTCTATACGTGTTTTCATAGTATAAACTTTAGTTAGTTATATTCATATAATCAATTACAGATTCTTATATTAAACGTTAATTTTTTGTCAATTTATCACTTTTTAAAGGTAAAAAATAACATTTCAACCTTTAAAGACTTCAAAGTTAACAAAGAAAAACAGATTAATCCAAGCTTTGTAAAAAAAATCTTTACTTTCGGAAAGAATCCCCGATTTTTTATACGAACGGTGTCCCCGCAATGACAAAAAGGGCTGTATCCTATTCTGATACACCCCTTTAATAATTATACAAAATCAAATTTCCTCTTCTTTTTCCCAATCTGAAAGTGGTTTCAGATTTTCCGGCACTTCTTCACTTTCATCCGAAAAATACGGAAATACATCCATAAACTGCGTATCCGTAATGCTCACAATCTCATAAGGAACAACGAATGTTGCCAAACTTTTTTCCAAATTCTCCAAAGCCTTGTTTATATTGGCGGCAGCTACCAGATAATACTGGTTACTGGATTTCTCTTTGCCACTCACCTCATCCGCATCTATAATCGCAATTTTCGCCTTATACCACCGGTCATCATTTTCATCCACTGATTCCACCAATTCCGTAATGTTCGACTTTTTAAGTCCATTGATGTAATATTCCCCCTTAATCACCGACTCCATTTCTTTCATTATCCGACTCTCCGCCTCGGTATAAGACATCGCATCCAAAAGATAAGATTCCGTCACTTTTCTTTCGCGTCCGTCCTCATTCACCTTGATATATTTCACTTTTGCTTCAAACCAATTTGCTGTCATATTCTTTCCATTAAATTAATAAAATAATCATACACCCTAAACGAAACAAGCAGCTACATTTTCATGTAACTGCCTGTTTTATAGTCGTCGGGGTGACAGGATTCGAACCTGCGACCCTCTGCTCCCAAAGCAGATGCGCTA
>CAJUQA010000018.1 GCA_910588375.1 uncultured Odoribacter sp. | reverse complement strand
CATTTTCAACCGTTTTTCTGTGGTCAACTTAGACCGTTTTCAAAGGGTCACTTTCTACCGTTTTTAAGGGGGCAGTTTTACCGTTTTTTCCACCTATAATTGATCTCGTAATAGTACACTATGATGAGTAGCTATATACACAATCTCCCCCAATCCAGATTGAAGAGAACATTGTTGATAGGTTTAATGAAATGGTCGAGAACGTGATTTTTGAGGAAGGAACATATGAGAAATAATTGTTTTTTTACTTTCCCCATTTAGAATTCATTAAAAATTAGGTGAAATATAAAATATCACCTTTTATTTCGTTATTTTATAGCGTATTTTTTCATATCTTTGAAGACGGAAAGCAAGAAATCATATAACAATATGAATAGAATAAAAGAAGTCCTTGAAGCTAAAGGAATTAAACAGACATGGCTTGCAGAGAAAATTGGCAAAAGCTTTAGTCAAACAAATGCCTATGTTTGCAATCGTCGCCAACCAAGTTTGGAGATGCTTTTTGAGATTGCAAAGGTATTGGAAGTTGATGTAAAAGAATTAATTGGTTTTGACAATGAAAACAAATAATAAATATACAGCCATAGATTTCTTTTGTGGTGGTGGTGGAATGACCTGCGGCCTTCGCCAGGCTGGGATTGACGTTATTGCTGGAGTCGATTTTGACAAAGACGCAAAAGAAACTTATGAATACAACAATCAAGGTTCTAGGTTTGTAATCGCAGATATTAATGAACTGCCAGAGAACTATTTTGAGGAACAATTTGGTATTAAAATAAACGACAATAATCTTATCATGGCAGGATGCAGTCCTTGTCAATACTATAGCATTATCAATACGACTAAGGAAAAATCTATTAAATCAAAGGATCTCCTACTGCAATTTAAAAGATTCGTAGACTATTACAATCCTGGATATGTCCTTGTAGAAAATGTTCCAGGAATAGTAACAAATAAAAATTCTATCCTTTCCATATTTCTTGATTTCTTGAAAGACAAGGGTTACAAGATAGTTATGGATGTTGTCAATATGAAGGATTATGGCGTTCCCCAAAGTCGTCGCCGTTTTTCTCTTATCGCAACCAGGCTACAAGATAAAGAGATTTCATTACCTGTAAAAGAAAACAAAGTAATTAATCTCGAAAATGTCTTAGGTGAAAAAAATGGATTTCCATGTATCCCTGCTGGATATAGAGACCGTACAGATTATAATCATACGGTTGCAGGTTTATCTGATAAAACATTACGTAGATTGCAAAAGACAAAGCATAACGGAGGTAATCGTTTAGATTGGGCTAATGATGATGATTTGCAACTAAAATGCTTCATAGGTAAAGATAATAGTTTCAAGGATACATTTGGAAGGATGTGGTGGGATCGTCCCTCTCCTACTATAACTACTAAATTTTTTAGTGTCTCCAATGGGCGTTTTGCACATCCAGAAGAAGACCGTCCTATTTCATTAAGGGAAGGTGCTACTATTCAGACATTCCCAAAAGATTATGTTTTTAAAACAAGTAGTATTGCAGCAACAGCAAAGTTAATTGGCAATGCTGTTCCTTGCGAATATGCGAGAAGATTGGGTGAAGTGATAATTAAGAATAATTAGTTTATGCAAGACTTTTTTAAAATAACACCTAGGGTAATAGCTCACCTCGGCGAAGATCTTATCAAAAATGAGAGTATTGCTGTATTAGAATTAGTCAAAAATTCATACGATGCTTATGCGTCAAAATGTGAAGTATATTTTGAAGAAAAAAATGGTAAAGTTGTCAGCATTCAGATTTGTGACAATGGACATGGAATGAATGCAGAGACGATTAAAGATGTGTGGCTCGTAATAGGAACTGATAATAAGAAAAAAATCTTACAGCAAGAAGGAATAATGCGTTATCCTTTGGGCGAAAAAGGTATTGGCAGATTGGGGGTTCACAAACTTGGAAAAGAAATCACTTTGATATCTAAAACAGCAAGCGATCCTGAAGTTGAACTAACAATAGACTGGAAACAACTCGAAAGTGCCAAATCTATTGATAATTTTCCTGTGGAAATCAATATAAATCTGTTTCCATTGCATTTTGCTGAGAATGAAACAGGTACAAAAATCATTATTACATCCTTAAAATCAGAATGGGACAGAAGACAGTTACGTGAAATATACCGTAATATAATGTCTTTGCATAGTCCTTTTGAGGATGCCAGTGATCAATTCGAAGTAATCATACGAAGCAATAATGAAAAACTATTTGCTGGATTACCTACCTTTGAAGACATTATTTCTAATGGCGGATTATATTTTGGCAGTTGTATAATGTCTGGAGATGCGATTAAAAATTTCAAGTATGAATTCAAGCCTTGGTCTACATTAAATAAAATATCATCAGGTAGAATAATTACCGAAAATAACCTTAATAGTTATGACATTCCACTTGTTGGTTATAAGGAAATTGAAGGAAAAAGGAAGCCTGATCCATACAATATAGACTTAAACACATTGAAAATTGGAGACATAAGATTTGACATAATTATTTTTGAAATGGATAGTATCATCTTCAATTATGTCAATTCAGAAAAAACCTCTATAAAAGACTACCTAAAAGAAAACGGTGGTATTCGTGTTTACCGAGACAATGTCAGAGTTTATGATTATGGCGAAAGGGACAACGATTGGTTGGGAATTGATTTAAAACGAGTTCATCGTGTTGGAGGCAATATTAGCAATAATATTGTTTTAGGATCTGTGAGATTGGACAGAAAAAGCAGTGTCGGGCTTAAAGAAAAAACAAACAGAGAAGGTTTTATTGAAGATGATGTCTACATCGCTTTCAGAGATGCAGTTAATCATGTTCTATCTATTTTTGTGCGTTATAGGAATGAAGACAAGTCGCGCTTAACAACACTATACAAGAGTAACAAAGCAATAGAACCTGTTTTAGCGGAATTGGATGATGCCATTTCTTTGGTTGAAGAAAAAGTAACAAACAAAACAGATAAGGAACTTATATTGAATTGTCTCCTCAGAGTTGATAAACAATACAAAGAAGTGAAGGATGTCCTTCTGAAAAGTGCTAATGCAGGATTAAACATCAGTGTCGTAATTCATGAAATTGACAAACAGGTCGCAGCATTGATGGGATGTGCTGAAAGAAATGAATCAGAAAAAGTCCTTATCATATCACGAAACATCGAAAAATTAGTTAGGGGATATTCTGCAATGATTAAAAAATCTTCAGTTACTAACAATTCGTTGTCGGAGATTATTGACATTGCATTAGATAATTATGAATTTCGTTTCTCTGATCACAATATCAATGTTGTAAGCAATCATAAAAATGTCGATTATATAGCAAAACTTGCAAAGGCACAGTCAATTTCAATTCTGGCAAATTTGTTAGATAATTCTATTTTTTGGCTTGGATATTCAAAGCAGAAAAATCCAACAATTTCAATATTTATTACAGATCAAATTAAAGATTATTACACAATTATAGTAAGTGACAATGGTCCTGGTTTTAATATAGGGACAGATGTAGCCGTCAAACCTTTCATTAGCGGTAAACCCGATAATATAGGTATGGGGATTGGATTACACATCGCAAATGAAATGATGAATGCTATGGGTGGAAAGTTATTATTTTATGAAAAAGAAGATTTGGAATTTAATCCAGAAATTATTCAATCTGGAGCGACTAAAGCAATTGTTGCATTGTGCTTCAAAAAATAATAAAGTGAAAGTTATGAATATAACAGATAATTTAAAAAGTGTTCTGATTATTGATGATGATTATAACGAAGTCAAAGACTTTGAGGATATTCTCAAACAAGAAGGAGTATATTTCTCTTATTATTCACCAGAACAGATTGATCATAACCAGAAAAAAATAAAGAATCACCAGATAATCTTTATAGATTTAATGCTGATAGATGGAAATACTATTGAAAATATATCTAAAATAAGACAAATCCTCAAACATATATGTTCTGATACTTTTGGTTCTTATGGTTTAGTTTTATGGACTAAACATATTGAAGATCTTGATATATTTAAAGATAAAATCTCTTTAGATGCGAAAAATAAAACTTATGTTACACCCTTGTTTATCATTGGGTTAGACAAAGTAAATTATATAAGAAATGGGTATGGCAATTTATGGGATGACTTAAATAAAAATCTTCAAGAGAATAAATCGGCTCTATTTTTCTTTAATTGGAGAAATTCAGTAGAGCAGGCTGCTGATAAAGCTGTAAACGACATCTATCAGTTGGTGCCTGATTACAAAGAGCAACATATACAATTTACTTATTTATTATATCAGATTGCTAAAAACTATTCTGGAATTCCAACTAAAGATTTGAAAGTCTATGATGGTATGTATCAAGACGCATATCGTGCTTTTGATGAATTACTTTATTCTGATCTTATAGCCAAACAAAATGTATTTGATGATATTTTTCCTCAAGAAATAGAAAAATGCAACAATTCATTTGAGGAAGATTTAGCATGTTTGGCTAATGTGAATTCAAAATTATTATTTGATTTTTCAATAAATAAGGGAAATATTATACCAGGAAACGTTTATCAAGTTGTCAAACAAAATTCTTTCTTGGAATTAAAAGGAGCTCCCAAAAAGAAGGAATGCAATCCTATTCAGATTACCATTGAGATGACACCACCTTGTGATTTTGCTCATAAAAAGGTATCATCTAGACTTGTTGGAGGATTTATTATAGATTGTCCTACAGAAAAGGATAAACTTAATGAATATATTACTAAAAATTTCAAGGCTGACTCAAAATATTTAGTATGGCCATTCTACTATAATGGTAGTATTAGATTTATGTGTTTTGACTTTAGAAATATATACGCCGAAAATGATGAAAATCTAAACGATACTTCATTATATAAATTATTGTTTACTGTAAAACATCGCCTGTTTGCTGATATACTGCAAAAATTCTCATCGCATGCAGCGAGGTTGGGGTTATCTATTGTACAACCTGATATAACCATTAATGACTAATTTGCCTTTATATGACTAAAGAGAGATAAAATCTACTTTAATTGCAAGCACTTTAATAAATGAGTTACACTAAATACTTTTATTTCTGGTGCAAGGTATTATGAATATAAATTGAAGGGTATAAGATATTTACAAATATTATTTTCGTGAATAACACTATCCAACATTCAATTTCAATTAAACTAATGGGTATTATCCCCCCCCCCAGGTAAAATAAGAATTAGACAATAAAAACATCAGCATAATATCAAATATGGATTCTATTGCTACAATAAATAGCTACTTTGAAACCTGTTTCAATAATGCTTCAACAATAAAGAATGCAAAAACAGTAGCAGACATTGACAAAAGCGTTTCGGATGTTATCACAAAATTAATTCCACAAGAATTAAAAAGTCTCATTAACAATGACAATTACAAGATTTGTGGCTCAGTTGGGAAAGGTAGAGCAACAAATACACCTTGGATTGCTATGCTTGATAAGGATATTACTACTTCTACACGGAACGGAGTTTATGTTGTATTTCTATTCTCAACAGATCTAAGACAGGTTTATATTACTCTTAATCAAGGGACTACCATTCCTGGAAAGTTTGGGCCAAGATTGAACAACAAACGAATTGAAGATAATTCTAAAAGGATTAGATCTTTATTAAATGAAAGTAATCCGATTTTTCGAGATGATGGTATGGCTGATATACATGATAAAGGTTACAGAAAGGGTGCCATATACTATACTTTGTGGGATGTTTCTAGTACTAACAATAAGGCATTATTAGATTTATATCTTCAAGTATATGAAAAGTATAAATCACTTTCTACGGAGAAGCATAAATCCAGTGATGTAATTCAACAAGAACCAATTGAAATAAAACAGATGCCTTTTTCAAAAGATATTATATTAGACACCATACATTCTACTGGACTCATCTATTCTGACAATCTAATCATCCGTTATGCATACGCTTTGATTACCAAGCCTTTTGTTATTTTGAGTGGACTGGCTGGTTCAGGAAAGACTCAACTAGCCATAGCTTTGGCTCATGCTTTGAGTGATAATGTTGAAGAACAAGTTTGCTTTGTGCCAGTTGGAGCTGATTGGACCAATCGAGAGCCTCTGTTAGGGTATCCCAATGCCCTAAAATCCGGAATCTATGAGAAACCCGATAATGGTATTTTGGACATTATTATTAAAGCCAATGCAAATCCGAAATTACCATATTTTCTTATTCTTGATGAAATGAATCTTAGCTATGTGGAGCGTTATTTTGCCGATTTCCTCAGTGCAATGGAATCAAATCAGGAAATACCGTTATGGAGCAAGGAAAATGGAGATGTACCTACCAAGATACAACTTCCAAAGAACCTTTACATTACCGGCACCATCAATGTTGATGAAACTACCTACATGTTTTCACCTAAGGTACTTGACCGAGCAAATGTCATTGAATTCAAAGTCTCGGCAGAAGAAATGAACACCTGTCTATCTGCCAATCCAATCGTAGATATCAATAATGCAAGTGGAAAAGCTGCTTGCATGGCACAAGCTTTTGTAGAACATGGCAAACAAATCATAGCCTCAAAATTAGCAGATAAAACGCTCAATAAATTTTTCGCACAACTCAAGAATGTAAATGCTGAGTTTGGATATCGATCTGCCTTAGAAATGAGGAAATTCATTAGCTTAGTGTTGCTAGACGAGGCAATGAAAGAAAATGAAGCAATAGATGCCGCTATAGTGCAAAAGATGTTGCCCAAGCTGCATGGTTCTCGCAAAAAGCTGGATAAAGTACTTACTGAGCTTTGGAAACTTTGCTTTGAAGATGACAATGCTCCTGATTTGAAAGAGGATTTGGTCAATTTTGAAGCCAGATATCCCCTTTCAGCTGACAAGATTCTGCGAATGTACAAGTACGCCCACGAGAACGGTTTCACATCTTACGCAGAAGCATAATGAAAGTTGATTCATTAAAAATCCCTGTTTGTAATAATGTTTGGTTGATGGTTTATCCTTCATCCACAAATGCATTATTGTTTGAAATAGAGGAAGAAGATGCAACGGCCAATGCAGAATCGCGTTATCAATTGGTGGAGGGATGTGAATATGAATATGTGTTTGTGGATGAAAATGAAAAGAGTGCTGATTTTCAATTTGAAGAAAACGAAGTTATCAATTTTTCAAAATTGCACTCTTCTGGAGGTAAAATCAAGACGGGAATATTTGTGGGATCTTTGGAATTGAAGATCAAAAACATGCATAATGTTGTTGTTTTCGAAATCCGTTCTTCAAAAACCAGCTATCGTACCGACTATCGAAAAATGATAGAAGACATCACACGCGATTATGTTGATTTGGTTATGCAACAAGGTTCTCCTGTTTCACAAACCTTTGAAATTAATCCTGATGTCGATCCACTGACCTTATACCAGCAATTTTCCTTCGTTCGCTCTGTAGTTGATAGTGACGATTTCGACATTGCTATACAAAAAATTATAGCAAATCCAATCCGAAAATGGTCGGGAACTCTTATTGGGAAGCATATCAGCAATGTGAAGCACATAGGGCGAAACGAATTGAAGCAAGTTATGTCTTCAACTAACCGCATCCCCTTTGATAATGCGGAGGACTTTGGACTTCCTAAGGAATTAACCACTCTACCTCGCTCGCTTCAAGTCCGCTATCAAAAAGATACTCTTGACACGCCTGAGAATAGGTTTGTAAAATATGTACTTGATTCTTTTTATGCTTTCTGCGATGCATTTAGCGAGATGAAACACGCTACAACAAAGCTAAAAAACGAATCACAATTAGTTTGCAATAAGCTAGCTGAATACAAAAACAATTTATTTTTCAAACAGGTTTCAGATGTAAGCTTTATCAATTTTAACAATCCCGTGTTGCAACGTAAGGAGGGATATCGTGAAGCCCTACAAATCTGGCTAATGTTCGATATGGCGGCGAAGTTGTCATGGAAAGGCGGTGAGGAACTTTACAAGGCGGGAAAGAAAAATGTAGCCGTATTATATGAATATTGGTTATATTTTAGGCTAATAGACATTGTTGGTAAAGTATTCCAGATTGAAGAAAAAAGCAAGGAAAAGCTTATTCAAAAGGACAAGGACTCTATTAATCTTGGTTTGAGGCAAGGGAAAGTACAAATGATTAATGGAACATATACAAAAAGAGCTCGTAAACTCAACGTATGTCTGTACTATAATCGCACTTTCTCGCATCAAAAAGGGTTATTATACCATGCTGGTACTTGGACTGCCCAGATGCGTCCTGACTATACTTTGTCTATTTGGCCTGGTGACGTGAAAGAAAATGAAGCCGAGAAGGAAGAAACAATCGTTCATGTTCACTTTGATGCTAAATATCGTCTTGAACGATTTGTAACAGAATTGGCTGAATTTAAAAAAGAGGATTCAGAGGATGATGAACTGTTAATTGAAAAAGATGACCAAGGACGTGGTATTTACAAACGTGCAGACTTGTTGAAAATGCATGCCTACAAAGATGCCATCCGTCGTACAAGCGGAGCTTATGTTATTTATCCCGGAACAGAGAGTATTGAGCCTTTAAGAGGTTTTCACGAAGTAATACCTGGTCTCGGTGCATTTTGCTTGCGTCCTGGTAATGCAGAAGAAGACGCAAGTCAAATTATCTCATTCCTCACATTGGTCACAGACAATCTGTTGGACCGAATTTCTCAACGTGAACGATTCGCTTATCATCAACATATGATCTATCAGGAGTCTAAAGAAGACAACATGATGCTATGTGAGCCACTGCCCGAATACAAGCATTTTAATGATGCTATTATTCCTGATGAAACAATGGTAGCCATCGGATATGCCAAAAGCGACAAGCACATCAAATGGATCGAAAAAGAAAAATTGTATAATTTCAGAATGGGCACTGGTTTAGGTTCCGTCCCTCTCTCTGTTATTCAAGCCAAGTATCTACTAATTCATAGAGGTGGAAACTCTATTAAACTTTATAAAATCATTGGTGATGGTCCTGTCATTATGAGTAATGCAGACTTACACAAATTGAATTATCCAGACCCGAAACATGATATTTATGTGGTAATCAAATTAGCTGAAGCAGAACCAGAATTTCAAAACTATATATGGGTAATGTCTGATATCATTATGAAGAAGGGCTATCTCTCAGCTATTCCCCAAACGATCACTCTATCCAAATTGATATTGAATAGAAAACGATAAATAATTTAGATAGTTGGAAATAGTAAGCTTGTTAAGAATATTGCGTAACTGAAATAAAACTCATGGACAAACTGAGCAAAGAACAACGTCATAAAAATATGGCAGCAATACACAGTAAGAATACCAAGCCTGAGATTTTGGTACGTAAGTTCCTGTTCAGCCGCAGATTCCGTTATCGCCTTAACCACCCTCGTTTGCCTGGGAAACCTGATATTGTATTGCGTAAATATAAAACGTGTATTTTTATAAATGGATGTTTTTGGCATGGACATGATGGCTGTAAGTATTTTATAATGCCGAAAACTAGAACAGAATTCTGGCAAGCAAAAATTGAGCGTAACAAAGAACGGGATTCTGAAATTCAACGGCAACTTGCTTCTATGGGGTGGCATTGCATAACAATATGGGAATGTCAATTGAAACCTAAAATAAGAGAAGCGACACTTGAATCCCTTTCATATACATTAGCTCTAATCTTCCTCCAAGATCACAAAGTAAAGAGATATGAGTTATCTGAAGAACCTTCATCAGAGGCAGCGGAACCTTTAGCTACATATAAAGGGAACAGCATTGATGTAGTAAACGAACCCAATAAAAATGAATATGAATAACGCAACTGAATACGAGCTTTTCACACGTGAGATTTACCAGCAACTTGTCGATGCTGATACTATTAAGGCAATTAAAGTTCAGCATAATGTAAAGTTGGAAGGCAAGTCTGGACAGAAGCATCAAATAGATGTCTACTGGGAATATGAGATTGCAGGTGTTACTCATAAAGTTGCTATTGAAGCAATCCCCTCAGCGAAATTTCTCCTGTCTGCTCAAATCTACGATAAGTGGCAAACTTGACCCCGGCTCTTGTAGCCAACCCCTCTTGTGTCAAATCCAGTTCAAGCCGTCTTGCTTTAACCCTTGATGCTATCTGCAATGCAACCTCGCTCGGATTGGCAATATTAAACGCTAATATATTGTTCATATTATCTCAATAATCAAATTTACAACCAAAATATTATTCATTATAAAGATATAAACAAATCCTCATTCACACATCATATCAGAGAATGAATTTTGCTTGCCAAAAGAAAAAATAACTTTACTTTATTCTTGCCAAGTAAAACAATGTAAAATCTTCTTTTAGAGCATTTCTGAAAATAAAAGTGGAGTGGAAGGGACTTTTTTTTGATTTTTTTGAAAATCCGTTTACTTTTGTTGTAATAATGGATGGGGAAACTCTATCATCAAATAATTGTGAAAAAATTTAGAGTGGCGTCGAAATCGATTGAAATTAAAATATAAAATACATGACAAACAGGAAATGTTGCAATGAGAGTCGGATTGCTTTGAGGCGTGAAGATTTTCAGATGGAAGTGAACGGGAAGGAAACGGATTTGTTCATTTTGAAAAATAAGAATGGAGTTGAAATAGCTGTGACGAATTATGGTGGTTTTGTTGTGGCTGTAATGGTGCCTGACAGACAGGGGAAATATGCTGATGTCGTTTTGGGACACAGTTCTTTGGAGGATTATTTGCATACTCCTGAACCTTATTTAGGCTCTTTGGTAGGGCGTTACGGAAATCGTATCGCCGGAGGAAAATTTACTTTGGAAGGGAAAGAATACACATTGGCGATTAATAATGGACCCAATACGCTTCATGGTGGATTGACTGGTTTTAATGCAGTGGTGTGGGATGCGGAACAATTGAATGCTCAAACATTGAAGTTGAATTATCTTTCGGTAGATGGAGAGGAAGGGTTTCCTGGTAACTTATCCATAGAGGTTATATATCACTTGAGTAATGATAATGCTTTGGAAATTTCTTATCAGGCAGCAACCGATAAGACAACTATTATCAATCTGACACAACATTCGTTTTTTAATTTGGCCGGTAATGCTAAGCTGACCCCGACAGTTTGCGGAAATATACTGACGATTCATGCCGATCATTACACTCCGATGGATGCTGTTTCTATTCCAACAGGAGAAATTGCGCCAGTGGAGGGTACTCCGATGGATTTCCGTACTCCGCATACCATCGGCGAGCGTATTGACAGTGATTTTGAGCAGTTGGTTTTCGGCAAAGGATATGACCATTGCTATGTACTGAATAAGAGGGAGGCAGGGGAATTGTCTTTTGCAGCGAAAGTAGTGGAACCGGTAAGTGGGCGTACATTAGAAGTTTACACGACCGAACCGGGAGTACAGTTATACACGGGTAACTGGTTAAATGGTTTTGAAGGGAAATACGGTGCTACCTATCCAGAGAGAAGTGCTGTTTGTCTGGAGACCCAACATTTCCCTGATAGTCCTAATAAACCGCATTTTCCGACGGTAGTACTATATCCGGATGAACTTTATACTCAAAAGTGTATCTATAAATTTGGTGTGGAAGAATAATTTTTTCATTTATAAATTAATTTAAAAAATATGAGTCAGAAACAAAAGCAATGGGGAGCCATTATTGTGATGATTGCGCTCTTCGCTATGATCGCTTTCGTAACAAATCTTTGTACGCCTATGGCGGTTATTGTAAAAAATCAGTTCGGTGCGTCTAATGTACTTGCCCAAATTGGTAATTATGGAAATTTTATCGCTTATCTTTTGATGGGTATTCCTTCCGGTATATTGTTAAAAAGGATTGGTTATAAGAAAACGGCCCTTTTGGCCCTTTTGGTTGGTATCGTGGGTATTTTCGTACAGTATATGAGCGGTTGGGAAAGTATCGGAGGTTTCGGCCTTTATTTGGTAGGTGCTTTCGTTGCCGGTTGTTGTATGTGTATGTTGAATACAGTTGTGAATCCGATGCTTAATATCTTAGGCGGTGGAGGTAAGAAGGGGAATCAGCTTATTCAGACAGGCGGTGTGTTTAATTCAACGGCAGCTGTTGCCTGTTATATTTTGATGGGGGCTCTTATCGGTGAGGCTTCTAAAGCAAAGATTGCCGATGCAACTCCTGCTCTGTTCATTGCTCTTGGTATTTTTGTTGTGGCTTTTGTCGTTATTCTTTTCACAAGGATAGAGGAGCCGGAACAGCAAGTTGAAGTGAAGAAAGCGGAAAAAGACAAATACAGTGCATTTTCTTTCCGTCATTTTAAATTGGGTATTCTTGCTATTTTCCTTTATATGGGAGTAGAGGTAGGTGTACCTAATTTTATGCAGCAGTATCTTGTGGCAGGTCCGAATGATGCAACTCCGGGGCTTGGTATCGGTGCTGGTACGGCTGGATGTATCGTAGCTGTTTATTGGTTCATGATGCTTATCGGTCGTTTTGTTGGTGCTTCTATTGGCGGTAAGGTATCCAGCCGTCTGATGATTACTACCGTTTCCATTGCCACCTTGGTATTGGTTGCTTTCGGTATGTTTACTCCGCAGGATATTTTGGTGAGTGTTCCGGGGGTAGATTGGGGAAATGTGGAAATGATCTGGCAGGAGGTTCCTGTTAGTATTTTTGCTTTCTTGCTTGTAGGTTTGTGTACTTCCGTAATGTGGGGTGCTATTTTTAATTTGGCAGTAGAAGGATTGGGTAAATATACCTCAATTGCTTCCGGTGCCTTTATGACGATGGTGTTCGGTTGTGCCGTGATGCAGGCTATTCAGGCTTGGGTTGCTGACTTGACAGGTTCTTATCTCGTTAGTTACGTGGTAGTACTTTTCTGTGCAGCCTATATCCTGTTCTATGCTCTTGTCGGTTCTAAAAACGTGAATAAGGACATTCCGGTAGAATAAAGGACATTGTGAAATTTTTAAAGATAAAATCATGGATACTTCAATTGTTAGAAATAAATTTAAAGAAAAATTCGGCACAGAGGGGACATTGTATTTTTCTCCAGGACGTGTGAATTTAATAGGAGAACATACGGACTATAATGGCGGATGTGTACTTCCCGGTGCGATTGATAAAGGAATTTTGGCTGAAATCAAACCGAATGGAACAGACAAAGTACGTGCTTATTCCGTCGATTTAGATGACTATGCCGAATTCGGTTTACGGGAAGAAGATAAACCCAAAGCTTCTTGGGCTTGTTATATTTTTGGTGTTTGTCGGGAAATGCAGAAACGGGGAGGAGAGATTAAAGGTTTTGATACAGTATTTTCCGGAGATGTGCCTTTAGGTGCTGGCTTATCTTCTTCTGCCGCCTTGGAAAGTACATTTGGTTTCGGTTTGAATGAAATTTATCATTGTGGCTTCGATAAAAAGGAATTGGTATTGATAGGTCAGAAAACCGAACACAATTATTGCGGTGTGAACTGTGGAATTATGGATCAGTTCGCTTCTGTATTCGGTAAAGAAGGTCATTTGATTCGATTGGATTGCAGCACGATGGAATATGAGTATGTACCTTTTGCACCCAAGGGGTACAAGGTGGTATTGGTAGATTCTGTAACCAAACATGAATTGGTGGATTCTCCATATAATAAACGTCGTCAGTCCTGTGAAAGAGCAGCTGCGGCAATTGCAGTCAATCATCCTCATGTGAAATTGCTGGGGGATGCGAATATGCAGATGTTAGAAGAGGTAAAAGATAAAATTAGTGAAGAGGATTATATGCGTGCTACATATGCTATTCAGGAAAATGAGCGTTTGGTCAATACCTGTGAGGCCTTGAAAAAGGGAGATTACGAGACGGTGGGTAAAAATGTATATGCGACTCATCATGGTATGAGTAAATTATATGAAGTAAGCACCGTGGAGCTTGATTTCCTGAATGATGTGGCTAAAGAGTGTGGCGTAACCGGTTCTCGCATTATGGGAGGAGGCTTTGGTGGTTGTACCATCAATCTGGTACCGGAAGATAAATATGACCATTTTATCGAAACAGCCATTGCTAAATTTAAAACTAAATTTGGGAAAGAGCCCAAAATATATCCGGTGAAAATTAGTGACGGTGCTCGTAGATTAAGTTAAAAACCGGAATTTAAAAATAAACGCGTGGGAATTATTTCCACGCGTTTTTTATGTGTCTATTTTTGATAAATTAAACGGATTTTGATACTTTTGGACGCTTTGGAATTGAGGGAGAGAAGTATTGGTTGTAAAAAATTAATTGATATTATGGGAAAGTATGAATTAAACAAGAATTTGGCCCAGATGTTAAAGGGTGGGGTCATTATGGACGTAACAAACGCAGAACAGGCAAAAATTGCCGAGGCGGCAGGGGCTTGTGCTGTTATGGCCTTGGAACGGGTCCCGGCAGATATTCGTCGTGATGGGGGAGTGGCTCGTATGTCAGATCCGCATATGATCAAAGAAATACAGAAGGCTGTTTCCATACCCGTAATGGCTAAGGTACGTATCGGGCACTTTGTAGAAGCACAGATACTGGAAGCTATTGGTATTGATTTCATTGATGAGAGCGAGGTCCTGACACCGGCAGATGAAATGTATCATGTGGAAAAATCCGGCTTTAAAGTTCCCTTTGTTTGTGGCGCGCGTAATTTAGGAGAGGCATTGAGACGTATAGGTGAAGGAGCTGCGATGATACGTACAAAAGGGGAAGCAGGAACCGGGAATGTTGTAGAAGCGGTAACTCATATGCGTCAGATTACAGATGAGATGCGTCGGGTGAAAAATGCTCCGGCCGAAGAATTAATGACTTTGGCTAAGGAATTCGGGGCACCTTATGAATTGATAAAATATGTTCATGAAAATGGTAAATTGCCGGTTGTCAATTTTGCTGCCGGTGGTATTGCAACACCGGCTGATGCCGCATTGATGATGCAGTTAGGGTCGGAAGGAGTGTTTGTAGGTTCCGGAATTTTCAAATCTGGAGACCCTGCTAAGCGGGCAAGAGCGATTGTACAGGCCGTTACCTACTTTAACGATCCGGTAAAACTGGCAGAATTGTCGGAAGATCTCGGGGAACCGATGTCAGGATTGGAAATCAAAACATTGGATGATAAATATGCAGAAAGAGGTTGGTAAATAAAGAGTGCTTCGGCACTCTTTTTTTAGATGTAGAAATGAAAATAGGAATATTAGGTTTTCAAGGAGCTATTATAGAGCATCAGCGGCATATAGAAAAATTGGGGCACGAGGCGGTAAATGTAAGATATCCGGAACAACTGGAAGAGTTGAACGGAATAATTTTACCGGGAGGGGAGAGTACAACCATGGGAAAGCTTTTGGTGCGTACCGGTATGATGGAACCTTTACGTCAAAAGATTGAAAATGGCTTACCGGTGTGGGGTACTTGTGCAGGAATGATACTTTTAGCCAAAGAATTGGAAAATGATTCGGTGAAGCATTTGGCCGTAATGGATATTTGCGTCAGGCGAAACGCATATGGGACTCAGATTGATAGTTTTGATACCGTAGTAAAAATTTCGGCAGTTGCTCAGCAGGCAATACCCTTGGTTTTTATTCGGGCGCCTTACGTGACGAAAGTGGGAGAAAATGTAGAGGTGCTATGCCGTATTGACGGACATATTGTAGCGGCGCGGCAGGCCAATATGCTGGTAACTTCTTTTCATCCGGAACTGACGGATGATTCGGCTTTTCATTGTTATTTTATTGGTATGTGCGGAAAATAATAGAGTAGGGGAAACTGTAAGGGAAAAATTGCGTATATCTGACAGTAAAATTAAAAAATGAAAACATGAGAAACTATATTTTATTATTGGTAGGAGGACTCCTGTTGTTGGCGGCTTGTAATCCCAAAGGGAAGATTGAGGTACAAACTCGAGAGAAGTCGGATAGTACGGAATATTTAAAAGTGAATATTGCTCAAAGTGTTTTTACGTCAGAAAATCCGGAGACTCAGAAAAGTTGTGATGTTTTGAATGCCAAAGTACGTTATTTGATTGATAGTATTGAAACAACTCTTGCACTGCAGGCGGATACATTTTATACCACGTTGAAACAAGAGGGGATAGAACGTCCGGTATGGAATTTTGAACTCTATGTGGAAGACACAGTATTTATGGTTTCTCCTGATTATATCAGCCTCCGGTTAATGACCTATATTTTCCGGGGCGGGGCACACGGTATGACAGAATTTCATGCTTTCAATTATGATGTAAAACGCCGGCAACTGCAATCGCCGATCCAGATATTGGATTTCAGTAAATACAAAGAAATTAATGAAGTATTGAAGAGAAATTTTGTAAATACGGATAATTGTTTTACAGAAATTCCTACTTTGGAAAATGGTTTTACGGCATTGAATGTAAGTATAAATGCAATTTATTTGACATATCCGCAATATGTATTAGGGCCTTATTCTTGCGGATATGCACAGGTAGTTTTACCTCGAAGTGAATTGAAAGGAATGTTATTGAATCAGTAAGAAAGAAAAAATTATTCCGGAAGCATTTGTTGCATAAACAGGCTTCCGGAATTTTATTATTTCAGATTTTTATGCAACTCTTCGCAACTCAAGGTGGCTGTTCCTATTTTTTTTACAACAATACCGGCGGCAACATTGGCAACTTGCATGGCTTCTTGAATATTCATACCATTGGCCAGACAAATACTTAAAGTCGCAATAACCGTATCGCCTGCTCCACTGACATCAAATACTTCTTCCGCATGAGTAGGGATATGAATACTTTCACTGGGAGTGATAAGACTCATACCTTTTTCGCTTCGGGTTACAAGTAAAGACGTAAGATGATAAAGTCCGAGGATGTCCCGGGCTGCAGCTTCAATTGCAGAGTCTTCGTTATCAACAGAATAACCTACGATATCACTTAACTCTTTCACATTGGGGGTGATAAGAGCCGCTCCGGTATACTTATTCCAGTTTTTACCTTTGGGATCAATGATTACGGGCAATTGCTTTTCGCGGGCCAGAGTAATCAAAAATTGACAAAGAGATTCTGAAATAAGACCTTTGCCATAGTCGGAAACAATTAAAATATCATATTGTCCGAGGACAGCCGCAATATTTTCTTTCAGTGCTTCTTCCTCCTTGGGGGATAAAGATATTTTTTCTTCAAAATCCAGTCTTACAATCTGCTGTTTTCCGCCAATGATACGGGCTTTGGTGATAGTCGGGAAACTGTTTTTCACTAAAACTGTTCCGATATTTTTTTGACGGGCCATGCGTTCAATCTCTTTTCCGAAAAAGTCATGTCCGATAGCTCCGTAAAGCAGAACTTGGCCTCCTAAACTGGATATATTGTGGGCAACATTGGAAGCTCCTCCCAGACGGGTTTCTTCCTTTTTGATATTGACAACAGGAACAGGAGCTTCAGGAGATAAACGTTCGACCTTCCCAAAATAGTATTTGTCGAGCATAATATCTCCGACAATCAAAACCTTACAATTCGTAAAATCCAGGTTATTCTTCACCGCCAAATTCCATTAAGTAAGCTTTTATAAACTCGTTGATTTCACCGTCCATCACCGCTTGTACATTGGAAGACTGATAATTAGTGCGATGGTCTTTTACTCTGCGGTCGTCGAATACGTAACTTCGGATCTGGGACCCCCATTCAATCTTCTTTTTATTGCTTTCCACCTTTTGCTGCTCCGCCATCCGGTGTTGTAATTCCTTGTCATATAAAATGGAACGTAATTGGCGCAAAGCATTTTCTTTATTCTTCGGTTGATCCCGGGTTTCCGTATTTTCGATTAATATCTCTTCTTCCTCACCGGTATACGGGTCTTTGTATTGGTATCGCAGACGTACACCCGATTCCACTTTATTGACATTTTGACCGCCAGCCCCTCCGGAACGAAACGTATCCCAACTGATTGATGCCTGGTTAATTGAAATTTCAATGGTATCATCAACCAGAGGCGTAACGAATACTGATGCAAAAGACGTCATGCGCTTCCCTTGTGCATTGTATGGGGAAACTCGCACCAGCCGATGTACGCCGTTTTCTCCTTTCAGATAACCATAGGCATAATCTCCTTCGATTTGCATCGTAACGGTTTTTATGCCGGCCTCGTCTCCGTCCTGCAAATTACTGATAGCCGCTTTATAATTATTGTCTTCTGCCCAACGTATATACATGCGCATCAGCATGGATGCCCAGTCCTGGCTTTCCGTACCGCCGGCACCCGAATTAATTTTCAGAACACAACTCATTGAGTCCGCTTCCCCGCGGAGCATATTTTTTAACTCCAGTTTTTCCACGAGAGCTAACGTGCTTGCATATTGCGAATCGACTTCTTCTTCCGTGGCTTCACCTTCTTTGGCAAAATCAAAAAGAACAGCCAAATCCTCTACGGATTGCTTAATCTGTTCATAACCGGAAATCCAGCCTTTTAATTCCCGCACTTTCTTCATGACGGCTTCGGCCTCTTTCTGATTATTCCAGAACCCCGGAGCTTGTGTGCGCAATTCTTCTTCTTCTAATTGGATTTTCTTGTGTTCGATGTCAAAGATACCTCCTCAACGCGTCACCACGCGTTTCAAGCTCTTTTAAATGGTCTATTGTGATCATGTTTTTCTATTTTAGCTTTGAGTACTACTATCTATTGTTCTTTCCAGTTCCGGTTGATAGGGATGGACGCTGGTCGGGTTATACAGACTTTCCACTTGGTTTTGTATGGCTTTGGCCAAATCATACCTGCCGGCACGTTGGGTGTAGGCAATCAGATAGCGTATCACTTCGAGACTCATGCGTTGTTCCTGTTGTAATTCTCCGCTTTGGGCATCCGAGGGCGCTAAAGAGTTTATATACTTCAACATCTGGTAATTCTTGATTGCTAACTCACGGGCCAGATTGTCAGCTTTCTCTGTCTCACCCAAATCATAATACAGAGCAATATAATTCAAAATGTTATTATCGATAGGCACCTGATCCGTTGGTAATTCTTCAAGACTCTTGTCCAATGCGGCGATAGCCTTCTCTTTCTTACCCTCCTCGATTAAAGCTTCCGCCAAACGCAGGAAAGTATTCCGGTAACGCATCACTGCAATGGTATTATCATGGAAATGGTCAATGTTGACCTTCGGATTTTTGATATTTCCCCATTCGAACTTGTTCATTACGTTATCGTAGAGAATATCCGTATCGATGCGCCCGAAAGAGTAATATCCTTGATTCTTGGTTTTGATTGGTACAAGACGGTAAGCAGCTCCTTCCAACTGGAAATAATCTTCCAGTCCCATATAATTATCGCTTCCCATACCGATGCCAAAATAAATGGGGCGTTCCCAATTATTGGTGGCGATAATATCCAGCACCATCAGTTCCGATTTATTCAGATTATTTTTCTTGATGGGAATCTCTACCTTGTCAACAATCAAAGCGGCATCCTTAGCCTTAACGGTGCCATTGGCAATAACCTTTTGCGAATCTACCGGTACATATACATTTTTAGTCGGAATATAATCCACCATTTCATTGTTGTATGCCGATCTGGCTTTGGTATTGGGATGGTCACTGGCTACAAACTCCATTACATCCTTCAGATTGGCCGTCTTGAAACGCTCTTGCACAGCAACCCAATCGCGTACGCCTTCATGATACTGTTCGTGCGTGAAAGAAATGGGTACACGGTCACTTTCGTATGCTTTTCGGTTAATTTGGTCGATATACCATCCTCCCGCAAGAAGGCTTAAATTTACGATACGGATATCCCGTCTTACGCCCTCGACTTCCTGGGCGTACCAAAGCGGGAATGTATCATTGTCTCCGTAGGTAAACAATATGGCGTTTGGAGCACAGGAATTTAAATAATTTTTAGCGTGGGCCAGTGTCGCATAACGTTCTGCCCGGCTATGGTCATCCCAGTTTTGAGCTGCCATATTGACCGGAACCACGATAAGGCAAACACCGGTAGAAACCAATGCGGCAACCTTGGAATTTATCTTTTTACTCAGGAACTCCCAAATGGAAAGTACTCCTAAGCCAATCCAAATGGCATAAGCATAAAAAGAACCGGCATAAGCGTAATCCCGTTCTCTGGGTTCTCTTGGAGTCTGGTTCAGGAAAATAATAATGGCCAAACCTGTCATGAAAAACAATAACATAATGACCCAGAAATCCTGTTTCCCCTCCCGGCCTTTTTTATATTGGTAAAACATACCTAAAAGACCTAACAGGAAAGGAAGCATATAATATTTATTTAACGCTTTCTCTGATTTCAGTTCATCCGGGAGCTCGTCTTGATTACCCAGACGTAATTCGTCCAAAAACTTGATTCCCGTGAGCCAGTTGCCGTGCCGGATATCGCCGTACCCCTGGATGTCATTCTGGCGTCCGGAAAAATTCCACATGAAATATCTCCAATACATGTGGCCTATCTGGTAATTGAAGAAATATTTCAGATTATTTCCGAAACTCGGTTTTTGCACAGCCTTCCCGTTTATCATATACGTGGGCCCGTTGGGCTTGCCGCCCCAGGCTTCGTATTCCTGTTGGAAATAAGGCCTTTGATTACTGTACATACGTGGGAAAAACGTGCAAAAACGGCTGTCATAAGTATAATTAGGCTTATTTCCGATTTTATCATACTTCCCTGTGGTTTTATTCTGGTAATAAATCGGTGAACCTTCACTGATATCAGTTAACGGAGCATTGTAATATTGACCGTAAAACAGCGGAGAGTCACCGTATTGGTCGCGGTTGATATAGGACAACAAAGCAAATACATTGTCCGGACTGTTTTCATCAATCGGAGGATTGCTGATGGAGCGTATAACAACCATAGAATACGAAGAATAGCCGATTAACATCACAAGGAAACAGGTCAAAACGGTATTGAGTATCGTTTTATTCTTTTTCAGTGTGTAACGGATTCCGTAAGTCAATCCGCCAATTATCAACAGAGCATAGATGATAACACCTGTATTGAAAGGTAAGCCCATGCCGTTTACAAAAATCAGTTCGAACGTTCCTGCAAGCTTGACAACGCCGGGGATTAATACAAAATTAACGATTCCTAAGATAATCAGTGATAGGATA
Source organism: uncultured Odoribacter sp. (assembly GCA_910588375.1). Lineage (GTDB taxonomy): Bacteria > Bacteroidota > Bacteroidia > Bacteroidales > Marinifilaceae > Culturomica. The sequence continues at coordinate 47,076 of CAJUQA010000018.1, read as the reverse complement.
CCTGTTTTGATGATACCTTGGGTCGTCGGTACATACTTTTTAAAATAATAAACAAAGACAATAGCCGGAATAGCCAATAAATTCAACAAATGTACTCCGATTGAAAGTCCGATGAGGTAGGCAATCAGAACCAACCACCGGTTGGCATAAGGTTCAAAAGCTACATTTTCCCATTTCAATATCGCCCAGAAAACAACGGCGGTAAATAAAGAAGACATTGCATATACTTCGCCTTCTACCGCGGAGAACCAGAACGTATCGCTGAATGTATAAGTCAAGGCTCCTATAAGGGAGGCTCCCATAATGGCAAACATTTGTCCGAGAGTGCATTCCCTGTTGTTTTTTAATATTAATTTGCGGGCTAAATGGCTGATACTCCAAAACAGGAATAAAATGGTAAATCCGGAACACAGTGCAGACATATAATTAATCATTAACGCCTGTTTGTCCGGGGAGGGGGCAAAAATGGCAAAAAGCCTTGAGATAATCATGAATAAGGGAGCTCCGGGAGGATGTCCCACTTGCAATCCGACAGAAGTGGTGATGAATTCTCCGCAATCCCATAAACTTGCTGTCGGTTCAGCCGTAAGAATGTAAGTAAGGCTGGCAATGATAAAAGTGACCCAGCCAGTGACATTGTTGATGAGCTGAAACTTCAGCTTGGGGTGGTTCTGAATCTGATACATTTGCTTCTTATTAGTGAATATCATTTAATACTCTGTATACCAATATGTTTTTCAAAACATTCCATTCTTTCTCAGATAGGAAAGAATATCTCAATTTACAAAGCACGAAAATAATTATTTTGATTGAATTTTTGTGCTTTTTTTGGTTTGAAAAAGAAAAAGTTTTACATTTGCAGCGCTCAAAGCAAAAAAAGATTGTCCCATTGTGTAATGGCAGCACAGCAGGTTTTGGTTCTGTCAGTCCAGGTTCGAGTCCTGGTGGGACAACTTTCCGGACTCCTTGAAAATTTTCAAGGAGTTTTTTTATGTGGTCGTGAGTACAATAAACTTTCCCGCCGTCATTCTTTTTCCCTTCCATTTTCGGTTACTACAATGCCTGAAAGGGGGTGTTTATAATTTTTGACGTGTAACTATATTTGTGTCTGATATTGAATGTTAAACGTTTTAAATTCACATTTATGGCTTCATTGAAAGTTATGCTGGATAAGCAAAAAATTAATCAGGAAGGAGAATGCCCGGTAATGATTAAAGTGCTGCACAACCGGGGGCGGCGTTTGATTAATCTGTTTCAAAAGGTAAAAATAGATGATTGGGACATCAAAAAAGCCAGGTTAAATGAAAGACATGGAACCTTGGAACAAAGACAAAAACATATAAAAGTGAATTTTTATATTGAGTCGGAAATGATGAAGCTGAAAAAAATCATTATGGATTTTGATATGAGCCGGACCATTTATACGATAGACGACATCGTAACACACTATTATAATAAATCTTCTGTCGTCCCGATTTTTGATTACATCAACGATATTATCCGTTCATTGGAAAAAATCGGAAAAAACGGAAATTCGAATGTATATCGGGAAACCATGGGGCGTTTGAAAAAATATTCCAACCGCGAAGACCTTACATTCGGCGAAGTGGATTATAATTTTTTGAAAAACTTTGAAACCCATTTACAGGAAAGGGGATGTAAAATCAATACTATTTCTTTTTATTTGAGAACGATACGCTCAATATTTAACCGGGCCATCAAAGATGGCGTCGTGGGAGAAGAATATTATCCGTTCAAGAAAATAACAATCCGGAAAGAAAAAACCGTTAAACGGGCCATTTACAAAGATGAAATCGCCGCTATCAAAAATCTGGATTTGTCTGCCCGGCCTCAGATCGAATTGGCGCGCGACCTGTTTCTGTTCAGTTTTTATATGCGGGGCATGTCATTTAAAGACATTGCCTTTCTGAAAGTAGCCAATATTATGGGAGATAGAATCTACTATTCCCGCCAGAAAACAGCACAGAAACTGAACATTAAACTCACGGACAAGGCGATGGGGATTATATTGAAATACAATGACCTGTCTAATAAAGGGACCTTTCTTTTCCCGATTATCCGCTACTCCGGTAAGAATGAATTCAACCAATATAAAAACGGATATCGCAAAACGAATCGCAGATTAAAAATGTTAGGGGATATTTTGAATTTCAGAATACCTCTTACTACATATGTTGCCCGCCATTCCTGGGCTTCCATTGCCAAACGTTCGGGCATTCCCACTTCCGTAATCAGTGAGGGATTGGGGCATGATTCCGAAAAAACCACCCAAATTTATTTGGATAGTTTTGAAAATAATGTCCTGGATGCAGCCAACGAATTGATTACGGATATTTAGCCCGATATTATTGTCTTTTCTTGCAGATATGGAATAATTTTTAAATTCTTAATCTGCTGTAATATAATCTATAAAGAAAACTCTGGATGATGAAAATTTTCGGGAAGGTGATTTTTTTTAATTTCATCCTTCCGAAAATTTGGCAGGATGAAATTTGTTTGTATCTTTGCAACGCAATGCCCGAATGGCGAAATTGGTAGACGCGCTAGTTTCAGGTACTAGTGTCTTTACGGACGTGCAGGTTCGAGTCCTGTTTTGGGCACATTGAAATGGTGATGATTTTTTTTAGCCCGGATGGTGGAATTGGTAGACACGCTACTTTGAGGGGGTAGTGGCCGCAAGGCCGTGCAAGTTCAACTCTTGTTTCGGGCACGAGTCCGGGAAGGTAGGGCATCAAAAGACTGTTTAACAACAAAAGTTAGACAGTCTTTTTTGTATACAGACTTTTCATAATCAGACCATGTTCCTCCTGTCATTCAGAACAATCCGGATAAAACTCAAATTCTATTTTATCGAGATTCAACAAGTAACTGCAACGTCAAAATAACAGAATTACAAATTAATACTGTTAAAACTATGGATTAACTACGTATAAAAGGCTATTAAAAGCCTATTATAACCCTATTAAAAGCTTATATTAAATAGGGTTTTAACAAGGTTTTGATTGTATTTATAAAATCTATCTATACTATTTGTAGTGTAATTGAATTGTAATTCCATTGTATTTTTGTATAAGATAGTCTAATGGATTTATTGTGATGGATATTGAAATACGGGTGTTCCGTACGGATTGAAGAGGCAAATTTTAAATTTGCCTCTTCAAATCTGTCAAACGAAAAGAATGTTTCTATTCTCCTTATTCCGGATAGAGGAGGTAAGGTTTGCGTTGTTGCTTGAAGCGGTGGACATCGGGTTGCCAGCGGGCTTTTATGGCGTCGGCTGCTTTGCCTGCTTCAATCATTTTGCGGACATAGCCGACACCCGTCAACTTTTCAAAAAAAGAACTGAAAAAGAAATCATCTAAATGGAGATTGCGGTAGGCGTCAATCAGATAGCTGAGGTCGATGCCTTTTGCTAATATTTCTTCGTCCGTTAGTTGGCTGAGGTCGACGCCATAACATTTCCGGTTAAGCTGGGGTGGATTTTTGGCTCCTGCTATGCTGCGGGGAGTAAAAGAAAAATTGTATCCCAGCATATTCGGATGCCCGTATATTTGAAAAGGCAGGGAAGTGCCTCGTCCTAAGCTTACGGGGGTGGCTTCGAAAAAGCAGAGGGACGGATATAGATATACCGCTTTCATATTGGGTAAATTCGGAGAGGGGGGGATGGGAAGCCGGTAGAGTGTTTGATGGGTATAATTTTTGCACGGTATAACCGTTAGCTCACAAGTCCTGCCTTGGGGTAGCCATTTTTCGCCGTTTACCATCCGGGCTAATTCTCCTAAGGTGAGCCCGTGTACAATGGGGATAGGCAGCCAGCCCACGCCCGATTTGTATTTCATATCCAGAATCGGACCGTCGACATAGTGGCCGTTAGGGTTGGGACGGTCAAGCACCAGTACTTTTTTTCCATGTTCCGCGCAGGCGTCCATGAGTTTCACCATTGAAATGTAGTATGTATAAAAACGCAAGCCGACATCCTGAATATCTACCACCAGCCAATCGAAAGAGCGCATGGTTTCGGCACTGGGTTTGCCGTTCTTGCCGTCATATAAGGAGCGAATGGGAATTCCTGTCTTGGGGTCGATGCTTCCGCTTACGTGTTCTCCGGCATCGGCGGTGCCCCGGAATCCGTGTTCCGGCGAAAAAATAGCGACTACGTCAAAGCCGGAGCGTTTTAATAAATCCACGGTGTGCTCGTTTCCGACCATACCTGTATGATTGGAGAAAACGGCTATTTTTTTCCCCTTGAGCAGCGGGAAATATTCTTCGGTACAGGCTGCACCGACTTTCACCGGTTTGTCTTGTGAAAAACAGATGACGGAGCTAAATAGTAATAACATGAAACAGAGCGATTTCAAATACATATCGGATTTTTTTCCCATGATATAAAAATTTAAGAACATACCGGAGATTGTTTTTTATTTTCCTTGCACAACAGCAAACCTATGGTGGTCAGTGCCCCGTTGAGAAGCAGAATTTCAAAACCGAACCGGTAACCGTTTAAAAGAACGGTGGAATAATAGTCGATGCCGATTGTCAGCAGGATGGAAGACGCAGCAATGAAAGGGATGGCCTTGTCCTGAACTTTGGTTTTCAACAGAATCCCGACAAAAAACAAGCCCAACAAGGGGCCGTAGGTATAACCGGCGAATTTGAAAATGGCGTATACCACACTCTCATTGTTGAATGAACTGAAGGCAATCATTACCCCGGCCAATAACAAGGCGCAGCCGATATGGGTGTAGAAACGGATTTTCTTTTTTTCATTTTCCGTTTTGTTTTGTATGCCGTACAGGTCTACCGTAAAAGAGGTCGTCATGGCAATCAGTGCGGAATTGGCACTGGAGAATGCAGCGGCAATAACGCCCAGCATGAATAAGATGCCGGTGGTGGCAGGAAGATATTGAGTAGCCAACATCGGGTATATGCTGTCTGTTTTTTCTGGAACCGGAATGCCTGTTTGGTTCATGTAGATGCAAAACAGTACTCCCAGACACATAAAAATGAAGCATACCGGAATGGAAATGACACTAAATGTCAGGAAATTCTTTTTCGCTTCCTGGATGTTTTTCAGACTCAGATTTTTTTGCATCATATCCTGGTCCAGTCCCGTCATCACGATGGCAATAAAAATCCCGGCAATAAATTGTTTCCAAAAATGATTCGGGTTAGACCAGGGATTTTCGAAATCGAAAATAAGGAATTGGGGATTCTGCCCAATCCGTTTCAACATTTCCGGAAACGAAAAGTCTAACGCTTGTTGGATTGAAAAAATCGTGAAGACGACGGCAAAAATGAGGAAAAAAGTCTGTACGAGGTCTGTCCACACAATGGCTTTGATGCCGCCTTTGAATGTGTAGGCCCAGATGATGGCTACACAAAAGAAAGCATTGGCGGCATAAGGGATATTCAACGGGCTGAAAATGGTGATTTGCAAAACCAGCGTCACGATAAACAGTCGGAAAGAAGCTCCTATCGTTTTGGACATCAGAAACAGGGCGGCACTGGTTTTGTAAGCCCGGAAGCCGAAACGTTCCCCGACGTATGTGTAGATAGAGGTGAGATTTAGCCGGTAATAGAGGGGCAGCAGCACTTGGGCTATGAGCAGATAACCGACGAAATTTCCCAGGATAACCGTAAAATAGGTCATTTTAGCGGGAGAGGATACCCATCCCGGTACGGAGATAAAGGTAACGCCGGACAGCGTGGTTCCTATCATGCCGAAGGCGACCACCCACCAAGGGGATTTATTGCCGCCCCGGTAAAAATCGGCAGTGCTGGACTGGTGTGAACTGAAATAGGACACCCATAGAATAAGGCCTAAATAAATGATTACAATGGATATTGAGAAGTAAGGGTTCATGGGTTGTCAGTTTACATTTTCAGGGATTTTCAAATAGCGTATGAGGATAAATCCGGGGATGGTGCACAGCATCACCCAGAGGAAAAACAACGGGTAACCGAATGTATCGCTGATCCAGCCGGAAATCATGCCTGGTAGCATCATTCCTAAAGCCATGAAACCGGTACACAGGGCGTAATGGGCTGTTGTGTGTTCCCCGCTACTGAATAAAATCAGATAAAAGGTGTAGGCTGCAAATCCGAATCCGTAACCAAACTGCTCCACCATTAGAAGCGAGGAAATCAGCGTCAGGTTTTCCGGCTGGAACAAGGCCAAATAAACATAAATGAAGTTAGGCAGATTGATGGCTAATGTCATCCAGCCTATCCAGTGTTTCAGTCCGTTCCGGGCAATCAGTATTCCTCCGATAATCCCTCCTGCCGTCAGGGCAATCATGCCTAACGAACCGTAGATGACTCCTACATTGGAGGCACTGAGTGCCAGCCCTCCTTTTTCTTTCGAATCCAACAGGAAAGGATATACCATTTTCAGCAGTTGGGATTCCGACAGGCGGTAGAGCAGCATGAAAGCCAGTGCCGTTCCGATGTGTTTCTTGCGGAAAAAGGAGACGAATGTAGAAATGAATTCTTTGAAAATTTCTTGGCTCTTTCCGTGCGGACGGTCGGCCGAGGCGTAGGGAAGAGCGTAATAATGGTAAAGGCAAAATGCTGAAAAAAGCAAGGCAAGACACAGATGGATAAGGCTCCAGGATTCTGCCGGATTCCAATACTTTTGCAGGATGTCGGAGAAGAATAACAGGCTTCCGACTCCGACAATGGTGGCAAGACGGTAAAATGTGGTGCGTATGCCAACAAAATAGGCTTGTCGGAAGGGGGGCAGACCGAACATGTAGAGTCCATCGGCGGCAATGTCGTGGGTGGCGGAACAGAAGGCCAGCAGCCAGAAAAACAGGAGGGAATAAAAAAAGAAATGTGATGTCGTCAGTGCAAAAGCAATACCGCCGGCCCCCAAGGCGATGAGCAATTGCATGAGCAACACCCAGCGGCGTTTTGTATTGAACATGTCCACAATGGGGCTCCATAAGGGCTTTATTACCCACGGCAGGTAAAGGCAGCTGGTATAAAAAGCGATGTCGGTGTTGGAGATTCCGAGGTCCCGATACATGACAATCGAAATACTGATGACCAGGATGTAGGGAAGACCTTCGGTCAGATACAGACTGGGTACCCAGAGCCAGGGATTTCGTGTGTTTTCTTTTGCAGACGCCATTTTGCAGGGATTAATATTTTGTTTCTAATGTGGCATGCGGAAAATAGTGGCGGAGGATTTCCCGGTAGGAATAGCCTTTGGCCCCCATGACGGCGGCGCCTATCTGGCAGAGACCGACGCCGTGTCCCCAGCCTGCGCCTTTCAGTCGGAATCCTTGCAGTTTCCCGTCTTTCCATTCTTTTCGGACGATAAATGCCGAACTGTAAAGATGGGTCGGTGAAAACGCTTTCCGGATAACCAGTTCTTTGCCGATAATCATGCTGCGTTTGCTTCCGGTCACTTTCAGTCTGATGATTCGCCCGGATTCCCCCCGTTCTATGGGGGTCAGGTCGGTGATGTCGCCGAAGTCGATGCCTAATTTACGGCAGGCGAGGGCGGAAATCTCCTGTTGGGTGTAGTACACTTCCCATCGGAAAAAATCGTGTGTCTCCTGGTCGTAGTCATTCAGTACTTCCGACAGTATCTGATGGTCTTGGGTATTGCAAAACACATCCGGCGAGCCGGTTATCCATTTCTCTGCCTCTTCTTCCCGGACGGGTAGTTCCGGCAGGTTATCCTCTTCCCCGTCGTATATCGTAGTTAAATAAGGATGGGAGGTTGGCTCCCACACGTTTTCAAATTTTTCACTGAGTCCTCCGCAACATTTGGAGAAGCGGGCGTCACAAGTGCGGTGATTGTAGCACAACACTTCTCCCCGGGTTTCTCTGATTGCCTGATTGACAAGCGGGGTGGTGGCTTTGTGTATGCCTTGGTAACGCTGGCAGTGGTCATCGGCGCACACGTCAAAGTTCCGGTGGTCTTCCCGGTCGTACCAGCGTATGTATTCTTCCTCATTTTCCCGGGTGGACTGGTAGGTCTCGCCCGATTCTTTCAATTCCGCCGATTTTTCACATTGGGCTATGAGCCAGCTGCGGGAAATGATGGCGTGGGCTTTCAGAAGTTCAAGGGAAGAGGTGGCTTTCATTTCCGAAGAAATGACACTCAACAGGTAGTCTTCAATATCCAATATGTTGATGGCGGTCAAATGGTCTTCTTCTGCAATGATTTTCAGGCTTCCTTTGAAGAATTGGTTTTCCTGTCTTTCCCAATGGAAATTTATTCCGATGGTGACATCTGTTAATTCGATTCTTGCCGTCTCTTCCGTTTCGGGGGTAAATTCCAATGGCAGGCAAACAGGTAAGGATTGTTGGGGTGTCGTTAAAAAAACGCCGTCCGGTGTCTGTATGACGGAATATTCTCCGGAAAATTTTCCCGGCATATTTTTTTCATGGAAAACTCCGTGCAGACGGAAACGGATGGCAGGGGCAAATAGGATACCGACAGAAATCAGCATAATCGGGAATTTTGAATCAGTTTTTTTAATGTTGAAAATTCGTCTTCACGAAAGGTCAATTGGGAAAACATCTCTTGAATTGTTTCTTTTTCCAGACAATTGAAATCTTTTTCCTCGGGAAAAATCGCCACTCCTCCGAAGTCCACGGCGCCCGGACTGAAAACAACCCGTTTTTCACCTGTTTCAAAAAACTGGGTAGGCCGATGGGCTTTGCGGGGGAAAATAAAACTTTTCCAGTGATTGTCTGTGAATATTGTCAATACATTGACCATGGGTTCCGGCTGGCGAGGCACCACCTCTCCAATCCATTGGCAGATTTGGGTAATGGCCTGGGATAAAGGGGGAAGCGAATCACCTTCTGCAATGACGGTTTTTCTCAGTTCGTCAGCTTTGCAGCTTATTTTAAGTTGCGGAATTTCACAGATAACCTCTATTCCGTTTTCCGTTTCAGTTTCAATGGGCATATAACCGCGATTTCCGGCTTGGAAATGAAAATGGTCGGGAGCCGAGGCCCCGCAGCCGGGACCATTATAAAAAATCGTGTATTCCGGCAAATCGTGGGCAAGCACGAGCATATCCTCGATACGTTCAAGAGTTAGCCGCTGAGCCTGATGCCGTTTTTCTACGATGGTAAAATGCCGCTTAAAAATAGGGAACGGGTTTATCAGAATATCATAGTTGTTCCAGGAAATGCTTTTTTGTGCTGTCGGCCGGTTGGACGGACAGAGAAAACAGGGGCGTTCCTGTATGGATTGCGGATCGACTTTGGCTGTTGATGAACCTATCCGGCAGGGGTTATAAGTCAGGTGCAGGGAACAACGGGGATAAACCACATGCCGGCTTTTTACTTGTTCCAATTCCCGGTATCGTCGGGCTACTGTTTCCCAATCCCGGATTTGCTCATCAAATAGGTGGTTAACCTCTGTCAGAAGAGCAGGGGAAAATCGGTTTTGGTGTCGTACAACTGTTTTTCGGGCTTCCACTTCAAAAGTACGTATTCGGTCCTTGAAAATATTGTTTTTATTTTCTTTGTCGACACTTAAAGCGGCATCGGAGTTTCCTTCCCACCTGCGACACAGGTAAAGGGCATGGTAAATTCGTCCGATTTGATAATGTCGGGATATGGCCAGCATGGCGGCGTAGTCTTCTCCGTAGCTTGTATTCGGAAATTTGATTTTCCGGATGACCGATGTACAGAATGCTCTGGGAGCCCCGAGTCCGTTAATACGTAATGCGTTATTCCTGCCGTTCTCGGGAGTCCATTCTTTGTGGTCTATGAGTCCCGGAGGCAGGGGGCGCAGATTAAAATCGACAATTTGGTAAGAACCGATAACAGCGGCCGTTTTTTGTGCATAAAAGGCATTGTTCACTTGTTGTAAGACCGTATTGTCAATATATAAATCGTCACTGTCCAACTGTATGCAAAATCGTCCGCAACGCTCATCGGTAATAGCCCTGTTCCAGCATCCGCCGATGCCTAAGTCTTTTTCTTCGGGGATAATGTGAATCAGGTTGTTGTGTTCGATACACAGCTGTTTCAAAATACCGCTCGTCCCGTCGGTGGAATGATTATCCACAACGATGACATTAAAGGGAAAAGACGTATGCTGGTGCAAGGCGGAGGTGACCGCCTCAGCGATGGTCCGTTCCCGGTTTTTGACCGGAATAATCACACTCATTTCTACGGGAAACTCTCCGCTGAAATCAGGAGTTTGGAAGACGGGCGGCAGCCAGGCTCCGAGATATTTTAAATGCCGGTTGCATACCTGCTCCATTTCGGATTGCACCTGCTTGTTTTTCGGGTCTACATAGTCGAAATTTTTTTCGCCCGACAGCCGCAAGTCTGTTGGTGTTATGCTGTACAGGCTTTCGGGAATATGCAGGATTTCTCCTGTACGGGAGAGCGCCAGCCGTAAGTCATACACCCCCGCAAAGCGATAGGTTTCATTCATTTGGTTTACGGCCTCTTTAAACTTTGCTGTCCGGAGCAACCAGAGTGAGCCGAAATTGAAATCATCCCGCAGACTTCCGCTCTGGTAGTCGGTGAGCGGATGAGGAGAGAGACCGTTGGCTCCGTTATCGCTATAATCGGAATACAACATTGCTGCGGAAGTTGTCTGTGCTATTTGCAGAAAGCGTTCCAGAGCGAACATTCCGAGGTCTATGCGGTGCGGCTGTGTGACAAACAGTATATAGGGCGTATCGCAATAGGGCAAAAGTTGCTGTAGAGAAGCGGTCTGGCAAAAATTCCCATGCAGAATCGGGACTTGCCTCTCTTCATCCGGCTTGTGTGTACAAAGAATGTAAAGCCGTTTTACACATTCCTGTTTCTCTAATTGTTTGATAACATGAGTTGTATCTTCGGAATCGCCACAGGCGACAAAGCACGTCAGTTCTTTTTCCATGGAATTAAATTGATGGATTCAAATATACATTATTCTGCCCGGAAAAAGGACCAATTCTTTAGGAAAATAGGGAAAGAATAAGAGAATATCCATTATCTTTGGTGCGGGAGGCAATTCCCCCACGGATAATGGAAGAATTATGTATTTGATTGCAGATAGCGGTTCCACAAAAACCCAATGGTGTATCATAGAAAATGAATTGCGCGAGGTGGTGTATACGTCGGGCATTAATCCTGTATATCAGTCGTATGAAGAAATCTTGCAATTATTGGAACAGGAGTTCGGAGGACGGAAAAAGGGGATGGAAGCTGTTTATTTTTATGGAGCGGGATGTGCTTTCCCCGAAAAAAATGAGCAGGTACGCCTGGCTTTGAGTGATTTTTTTGCTACTCCGAAAGTGGAGATAGCCTCTGATTTGTTGGCCGCCGCCCGTTCTTTATTTCAGCGTTCGGCGGGAGTGGCGTGTATTCTGGGTACCGGTTCCAATTCATGTTATTACGATGGAAACAGTATTGTCCGGAATGTTTCCCCTTTGGGGTTTATCTTGGGGGATGAGGGCAGTGGCGCCGTAATGGGGAAGCGGCTGGTGGCGGATGTGTTGAAAGGCATCCTGCCGGAAAGATCGCGGGAATGCTTTTTTGAAGAATATTGCTATACTTATCCGGAAATCATAGACCGCGTTTACCGTCAACCTTTGCCGAACCGTTTCCTAGCGTCGTTCACACCATTTTTGAAAAAACATATTGACATTCCCGAAATTGAGGCCATTGTCTCCATGGCCTTGGAGGAATTTATCTGTCGCAACCTATTGCAGTATCCGGAAATCCGGCATTTGCCGGTCTCCTTTACGGGAAGCATCGCTTTCCATTTTCAGGAGCAACTTACCCGTCTGTTGCGAAAATACAATCTTTCTTCGGGACGGATATGTCAGGCGCCGATGGAAGGATTAATCACTTATCACACAATTCCTTCACTTCTATAAGTACCGGTCGGAGCGAAGCGTAGGTCTGGGGCAATACTGTCTCTATGTCTGAACAGGGAAGCCAATACACCTCTTCGATGTCTTCTTCTGTTTGCGGAGCCAGGGGCTGGTTTGGGGAACACCTCATCGTAAACCAATGGGTCTGTTTCAGATGCCATTTTTCATCCCGGAAATAGATGTGCCATGTGTCCTGTAGCGGACTTTCAATCCATAGTTCCTGTAATCCGCATTCCTCCCGGACTTCCCGGAGGGCGCATGTTTGCTTGTCTTCTCCGGTTTCGATATGCCCTTTGGGCAAATCGGGTATACCCAAGCGTTTTATTATCAGTATTTTTCCATCATTTCGGACTACGCCTCCGGCAGCTCCTACCACTTTAAAACAGGCCTGAAAACAGGAAAATAATAAATTCAGGTCCGGATGATAGATTAGGGCATGAAAAATCCCGTCTTGCTCCAGGCAAGAGTGTATAAAAGAAAAAAGTTCGTTTTTATCGGGGCGGACAAGCACTTCCGGATGATTTTTAAGTATTTCGGTGTCATCAGTTAACCAAAAAAAGCTTTCTTTAAAAAATACTTTATACATTTGTAGCAGAATTGAAGAGAAAAGCGCGGAAACGGAATCCGGGCTGCTTAAACGAATAATTTTAACCCGACAAAAATAATAAAAATGAGTACAGTTGCAGAAAATGTCGCTTCACATTTGTTGAAAATCAAAGCTATAAAATTAGAACCGGCTCATCCGTTCACATGGGCTTCCGGTTGGAAATCACCGATTTATTGCGATAACCGGAAGACTTTGTCCTATCCGGAAGTGCGCAATTATATTAAAGAACAGTTTGCGGCACTCATCCGTGAAAAATATCCTCAGGCGGAAGTCATTGCAGGGGTGGCTACTGGAGCTATTGCCCAGGGCGTGTTAGTGGCTCAGGAGCTGGATTTGCCTTTTATTTACATCCGTTCCTCGGCAAAATCCCACGGGTTGGAAAACCTGATTGAGGGAGAATACAAAGCGGGACAGAAAGTCGTGGTTATCGAGGACCTCATTTCTACCGGCGGTTCCAGTTTGCAGGCGGTAGAGGCTTTGCGTAATGCGGGCTGCGAAGTATTGGGAATGGCAGCCATCTTCACCTACGGTTTCCAGAAATCGGTAGATAATTTTGAAGCGGCACATTGCGAACTGACCACATTGAGCAATTATAATGCCATGATTGACCTGGCAGTCAAGACCGGATATATACAGGAGAGTGATGTGGAGAAGCTGAAAGAATGGCGTAAAAGCCCTGAAACCTATAAATAAAACATGAAGCCCTGGAAATAGGACATGGGCTGGGTATCCAAATAACAGACAATATGGCAGAAACGAAAATTGTAAGCGAAATCTATAAGATAGACAGCACGATAGACAGCGTCTATTCACTTCTTTCGGATTTCAACCGTATCGGCATGATAATTAATATGGCCAAGCAGATGGAGGCGGGCAGTGAACAGATGGCACAGATTTCCGATAAGATTGAAGACGTACGTTTCAGTGAGGACAGGTGTACGTTGACGGTAAAGGGGATGGGCGACGTTGTCGTGAAAATTGTGGAGAAAGAAGCTCCTAAAATGATTAAATTGGGGGGGGACGATAATCTGCCTTTTGAATTTAATTTATGGATACAGTTGTTGGAAAACGGTCCTTATGACACTCGCTTGCGACTGACTTTCATCGGGGAGTTGAATTTCATGTTGAAAATGATGCTGAAAGGAAAATTGGAAAAAGGAATCAACCAATTGGCGGAAGGATTGACAAAAATACCCTACATGATGTTGAAGTAAGAAAAGCGGATCAAACGATCCGCTTTTTTTAAGCCCTTAATGTTTGGGAATTGAGCTTGCTCAGTTTCTCTTCGGCATAAGCCTTTGTGATGGTAATCTCTTTCTGTTCCCGGGAAGGGGCTTCAAACATCAGGTCCGTCATGATGGCCTCACAAATGGAGCGCAGCCCCCGGGCCCCCAGTTTGAATTCAATGGCTTTGTCTACGATATATTCATAAACTTCTTCATCAAATTTCAGTGTGATGCCGTCCAGCTCAAACAGCTTGACATATTGCCGGATAATCGCATTCTTGGGTTCTGTCAGTATATTGCGCAAAGCCTTCCTGTCAAGCGGTTCCAGATAAGTCAATATCGGCAGACGACCGATAATTTCCGGTATCAGGCCGAAAGATTTCAAATCCTGGGGCGTGATATACTGGAGGAAGTTATCCCGGTCGATTTTCTCTTTTGCCTTGCTGGCATTGAAACCGACCACCTGCGTATTCAGCCGCATGGCGATTTTTCGTTCGATACCGTCGAAAGCCCCTCCGCAGATAAACAGAATATTCTTGGTATTGACCGGAATCATCTTTTGGTCCGGGTGCTTGCGTCCGCCCTGGGGAGGAACGTTGACTACCGAGCCTTCCAACAGTTTCAGTAATCCCTGTTGCACCCCTTCTCCGCTCACATCCCGCGTGATGGAGGGATTGTCGCCTTTCCGGGCAATTTTGTCTAGTTCATCGATAAACACGATACCCTTTTCGGCGGCGGCTACATCATAATCCGCCGCTTGCAACAACCGGGTCAGAATGGATTCGATGTCTTCTCCTACATAGCCGGCTTCCGTCAGAACGGTGGCGTCGACAATCGTAAAGGGAACATGCAGCATTTTCGCGATGCTGCGTGCCAGTAATGTCTTTCCCGTTCCGGTTCTTCCCACCATGACGATATTGGATTTCTCGATTTCCACGCCGTCGCTATCCTCTTTTTGGAGCAAGCGTTTGTAATGGTTGTAGACGGCAACGGCGATGTGCTTTTTGGCATCGTCCTGCCCGATTACATACTGGTCCAAAAAGGCTTTGATTTCCAGCGGTTTCTTTATCTCGATATGCTCCAGATTAAGAGATGACTGGCTTTTTAGCTCTTCATTGACGATATTGATGGCCTGGTGGGCGCATTGGTCACATATAAACCCGTTCATTCCGGCAATAAGCAATTCCACTTCACTACGCGACCGTCCGCAGAATGAACATTTATCTTGCATACTCATTATCTGTTTTCCCTGGTTAAAATAGTGTCAATCATTCCGTATTCTTTTGCCTCTTCTGCAGACATCCAGTAATCCCGGTCGGAATCTTTCTCCACTTTTTTGAGGGGATTGCCGGAATGGTCGGCAATGATTGTATAGAGTTCCTTTTTCAGTTTCTGTATTTCCCGGGCGGTAATTTCAATATCGGAAGCCTGGCCCTGTGCGCCTCCCATAGGCTGGTGAATCATCACCCGCGAATGTTTTAACGCGGAACGTTTGCCTGCGGTTCCGGCACAAAGAAGGACGGCACTCATGGAAGCGGCCAGTCCCGTACAGATAGTGGCCACGTCACAGTTGATATATTGCATCGTGTCGTAAATGCCCAGACCGGCATAAACGGAACCTCCCGGACTGTTGAAATAAAGCTGGATATCCTTGCCGGGGTCGGCAGAATCTAAGAACAGAAGCTGTGCCATAACGATATTGGCCACATCATCGTCGATGGGTACACCGAGAAAAATAATGCGGTCCATCATCAGACGTGAAAATACATCCATGGAGGCCACATTCAACTGCCGCTCCTCAATGATGGTCGGCGATAAATAGCTCGCTGTTGCCGATTCGAACCGGTGGAGGTTCAGGCTGCTGATACCTTTGTGCTTTATGGCATATTTTTTGAACTCGTCTTGTGAATACATAATGTTACTTTTTTATTTTGAGCTGCTAAGTTACGAAAAAACTCACCAATAAAAAAACCGCTCCCGACAGGAGCGGTTTCTTATTCGGTCACCTGAATTACAATTTCGGACCGGCAGCAACCAAAGCCTTGCCGGCTGCATTTCCTTCAAACTTCTTGAAGTTCTTGATGAAACGTTCGGAAAGGTCTTTTGCTTTGGTTTCCCATTCTTGTGCATTTGCATAAGTGTCGCGGGGATCCAGAATGTTGGGGTCAACACCCGGCAAAGCGGTCGGCACTACGAAATTGAAGAAAGGAATAGTTTTCGTCGGAGCCTTGTCAATGGAACCGTTTAAGATGGCATCGATGATACCGCGGGTATCTTTAATAGAGATACGTTTGCCGGTTCCGTTCCATCCGGTGTTTACCAGATATGCTTTGGCGCCTGATTTTTCCATTTTCTTTACCAGCTCTTCGGCATATTTTGTCGGATGCAATGACAGGAAGGCTGCACCGAAGCAAGCCGAGAATGTCGGCGTCGGTTCTGTGATACCGCGTTCCGTACCGGCCAATTTAGCCGTAAATCCGGACAGGAAGTAATATTTCGTTTGCTCTGCGTCCAGAATGGATACCGGAGGCAATACTCCGAAAGCATCGGCAGACAGGAAGATTACCTGTTGTGCAGCCGGGCCTTTGGATACCGGTTTAACAATATTTTCGATGTGGTAGATCGGATAAGAAACACGGGTATTTTCCGTTACAGACTTATCGGCGAAGTCGATTTTGCCGTTAGCGTCTACCGTCACGTTTTCCAACAAAGCGTCGCGTTTGATGGCGTTGTAAATGTCCGGTTCACTTTCTTTATCCAGATTGATTACTTTGGCATAGCAACCGCCTTCATAGTTGAAGACGCCTTCATCATCCCAGCCGTGTTCGTCATCACCGATCAGCAGACGTTTCGGGTCTGTAGACAACGTGGTTTTACCCGTACCGGACAGACCGAAGAAAATAGCGGTGTTCTTGCCGTTCAGGTCCGTGTTGGCGGAACAGTGCATGGAAGCGATACCGCGGAGAGGATTCAGGTAATTCATGATAGAGAAGATACCTTTTTTCATTTCACCGCCATACCAGGTATTCAGGATTACTTGTTCCTTGGTTTTCAGGTTGAATACGGTAGCCGTTTCAGAATTCAGCCCCAATTCCTTGTAATTGTCCACTTTCGCTTTGGCAGCATTGAAAGAAACGAAATCCGGTTCGCCGTAATTAGCCAACTCTTCTTCCGTCGGACGGATGAACATATTCTTTACGAAATGAGCCTGCCAGGCCACTTCCATGATGAAACGAACTTTCAGACGAGTACCTGCATTGGCACCGCAGAATGTATCTACAACATACAGTTTTTTGCCGGACAATTCTTTTACGGCTTTGGCTTTCAGGTCGGCCCATGCCTCTTCCGAGCACGGTTTGTTGTCATTCTTGTATTCTTCGGAAGTCCACCATACACTGTCTTCGCTGGCTTCATTCTTTACGAAAAATTTATCTTTGGGTGAACGGCCGGTATAAATACCCGTCATTACATTTACAGCTCCCAATTCGGTCACCTGGCCTTTTTCATAGCCGGTTAGTGACGGATCGGTCTCTGCTTTGAACAATTCTTCATAGGAAGGATTGTGGACGATTTCTTTCACATCCTTTATCCCGTAAATGCTTAAATCTAATTTTGCCATAATTGCAATTTATATTAAATGATTAATTAATACTTTTTTTCCGTAATACTTGTACAAATGTAACAAACATTCTTCTCAAAATAAAGTGTGCGGAAATTAAAAATCTCTCTTTAACATTTATTAATATTAACAGAGGCCTCTTTCGTGTGCTTTCAACGGTAACGTTCCGCCACCAGACGGACGTATTTGTCACTGTATTCCTTGTTTATTAGTGCTTTAAAGAAGTTTTGAGAAATCAGCGGGTCGGATTTATGTAAAACAAGGTGACGTGCTCCGGCACACAAGGCTGCTATTTGCAAAAAAGGTTCGGACGAATTACCCCAGTTTTCCATGATTTCCCGAATGTCGGGATGCTCGGCTATTACTAAGGAACCTATATATTCCGCGATTTCCGGACTGAGGCAATAGGTCATAAATTGTGTAAATTTTTCTTTATTTATTTTTTTAGGAAGCAGGAAGCAGGCTAAGATTTGCTCTTCCCGTTGCCGGGTCAGCCATAATGCTTCCGCCACTGTTTCATCGGGCGTATACCGGGAAGCCAGTTCTTTAAGTGAAACGAAGCTGGCACCGACCTGACCGTGGGCATTCACTCCCAGGTGGCGGAGACTGGCGATACTGCCCCAGTTTTGCAAGCGGCGGATGCGTTGTCTTATCTCTTTTATTCTTTCTTCTGTTTCTTTCGTTAAAATCATGTAATCCATACGCGACTGTTTTTATCTTTTAGCAGAGGGCGGGTTATCCGGACAAAAATAAGCGAATTATAAATAAGAATCCGTTTTGCAACAAAAAAATCCTTTATCCGTTTATGCTTTAGAGAAAAAGTTTAACCTTTAATTAAATTATTATGGCAGCAAATATTGGATTGGAACCCCAAAGGGTAAAAGCCAGCAAAACGGTATTGAACAATCTGTTGTCCGACCATTTTGTCTTATTGGCAAAAACCTGGAATTACCACTGGAATGTGACAGGAGTGAGTTTTCATTCCTACCATGTATTCATGGAAGAACTTTATAACGGTCTGATTCGGGACATAGACGACATTGCGGAACGTATCCGTTCCCTGGATGAGCGTCCGGTGGGGTCACTGCAAGGGTATCTGGAACATAACCGTATCAAAGAACATTGCGAATCCGAAGCTCTGCCCGAAGCCAAACAGATGCTGGCTATTCTGAGTGAAGACAACGACACGCTGATTCGTGAAATCCGGAAAGATATCGAACAGCTTGAAAAGGATGAGGAAACCGATGATGCCGGAACTACCAATTTTCTGGAGGATATGATTGAAAGAAAGGAAAAAACGGCTTGGATGATCCGGGCTTATCTTGAAAAATAAGCAAACGGACGTATCCCGTGATTAAAAAGATTCAGGCAGAGCGGCATGGGCTGAAAAAAAGGACCTGCGGCTTTGCCTGAATGTGTATAAAAAGGTTGCTGAAAACAGGACGGGAGATGCCCCGGTATTATCTTTTATGCAGCAACACAATATTTTCTACATGGTGGGTATGGGGAAACATATCCACAGACTGTACGGCCATCACTTTATATTGCGCATCCATCAGGTGAAGGTCGCGGGCCTGGGTGGCGGAATTACAGCTGACGTAGACGATGCGGTCAGGGGCAGCCTTCAGAATAGTGGCTACTACATCCGGGTGCATGCCCGCCCGGGGAGGGTCGGTGATGATAACGTCCGGATGACCGTGTGCGGCGATGAAGTCGTCATTTAACACGTCTTTCATGTCGCCGGCATAGAAAACGGTATTGGTGATGCTGTTCAGCTCCGAATTGATTTTAGCGTCTTCAATAGCTTCGGGTACATACTCTATTCCAATTACTTTGGCGGCTTTTCCGGCAACAAAATTGGCAATCGTCCCGGTGCCGGTATAGAGGTCATACACGGTTTCTTTCCCTGTCAGGCCTGCCAATTCCCGGGTACGGGAATAGAGGTTGTAAGCCTGTTCCGAATTGGTCTGGTAAAAAGATTTGGGACCGATTTTGAATTTCAGCCCTTCCATTTCCTCAAAAATATGGTCTTTCCCTGCGTAACGGATAATCTCCTGGTCCGTCAGCGTGTCATTGGCCTTTTCATTGATAACATACATCAGGGAACTGATTTGGGGGAACTGCTGCCGCAATGCGTCGAGCAGGGCTTCCCGATTCTCCCGGTCCTCATGGAAGAATGCCAGTACCACCATAATTTCACCGGTGGAAGAGGTGCGGATAATCAAAGTCCTTAAAAAACCTTCCTGGTTGCGGATATCAAAAAACTTCAATCCATGCTCCAGGGCATATCTTTTGATAAAATTGCGGATTTCATTCGAAAAACCGCCTTGCAGATAACAGGTATCGATGTCTACCACCTTGTCAAAAAGGCCGGGTACATGGAAGCCGAGTGCCGGTGTGCGTTCAATGTCCGTGTCCTGACCGATTTCCTCCCGCGTGAGAAACCGTTTGCTGCTGAATGTAAACTCCAGTTTGTTCCGGTAAAGTGTGGTTTGTGCGGAGCCTAAAATGGGAGAGATGTTTTGAAGCTCCACCTTCCCGATACGTTCCAGATTGTCGATGACTTCCTGCTGCTTGAATTTCAGTTGCATCTCATAGGGCAGGTTCTGCCATTTGCAGCCCCCGCAGATACCGAAATGCGGACAGAAAGGCTCGACGCGCAGCTCCGATAATTTGTGGGTTTTCACTACAAAACCTTCTAAAAAACTTTTCCGCTTGCGGGTCACTTGCACATCGACAATATCGCCAGGCACGGTATTGGGCACAAACAATATTTTTTCATCGATATATGCAATGGATTTTCCTTCCGCTGCTATTTTTTTTATCTCTACGTTTTCCAATAACGGTTTTTTCCCTCTTCCCATGCGATGACAGTTATTTATTCAATAATAGTTTTTTTAATTCGGCCACGCCTTCGGAGGCCCCTTTTTCAATCAGATGAAAACCGTGTCGGCGTGCTTCCGTGGGGATGTGCGGGTCGATGACGAAAACCGGAATCCCGGCAGGGGCATAACCCAGCAGCCCGGCGGCAGGGTATACGGCTAAGGAAGTTCCTATAATGACGAAAATGTCTGCCTGGCGTACAAGTTCGGTGGCAGGTTCGATATTGGGAACGGCTTCTCCGAAAAAAACAATGTGGGGACGCAAGAGAGAACCGTCCTCGCAACGTGTCCCCGGTTTCAATTCCCATCCGTCTAAGTCATAAATGGCAGATGGGTTCGTACTGCTTCTGACTTTTTTTAATTCTCCGTGCAGGTGCAATACGTGTTTGCTGCCCGCCCGTTCATGCAGGTCGTCCACATTTTGGGTGATGATCTGTACATCAAAATAGGGCTCTAATTCTGCCAGGCCCGTATGGCCGGCATTGGGACTGGCTTCATATAATTGTTTGCGTCTTTCGTTGTAAAAATGGTTTACCAATTCCGGATTCCGTTCCAGAGCCTCCGGGGTACAGACATCTTCAATGCGGTAGTTTTCCCACAATCCGTCGCTGTCGCGGAAAGTCTTTATCCCGCTTTCCGCACTCATGCCCGCACCGGTTAATACGACTAATTTCATGCTGCTATTTCCTTTGATTCGGACAAAGGTAAAAAATATTATATCATCCGAAAAGTTTCTGCAACCAACTCCTTTGGGACTTCTCCGGGATTTTTATAATTTCGTCATCCTAATTTATATTTTCTTATGTCGGCAGTATCGGATAACAGTTCGCGTCTGGAAGTGGTGGACGCTTTGCGGGGATTCGCTTTGCTTGCGATTGTCCTGCTTCATAATTTGGAACACTACAATATTTTTTATGGTGATTTGCTCCAATCGGGGTGGTTGGCAAAGCTGAATGTGTGGATGACGGATGGCTTGTTTTTTCTGTTTGCAGGTAAGGCTTATGCTACATTCTCCTTGCTTTTCGGATTCAGTTTTTATATCCAGATGCGCAATGCACGCCGTCGAGGATGCGACTTCCGTGCGCGATTTGCTTGGCGGCTTCTTTTGCTTGTGGGATTTTCGCAATTGCATGCTTTGTTTTATAACGGGGACATCCTGTTGTTGTATGCTGTGTGCGGTTTTCTGCTTATTCCCGCTTCCTCATGGAGTAACCGGACGGTGGTGGTGGTGGCTGCCATTCTTATGCTGCAACCATACTGCTGGGGCAAGATAGTATACGCGCTGTTTCATCCTGAGTATATTGACAACAACTCTTTATTCATCCAATATGCCGCGTCAGCGGAAGTGGTGGGACGAAACGGGAACCTTTGGCAGACATTGCTCAACAATATTTGGAACGGACAACTTTACAGTAATTTCTGGCAAGTGGAAGCCGGACGCTTGTTTCAGACCCCGGCACTTTTCCTCTTGGGCATGCTGGCGGGGAGGATGGAATGGTTCGTCAAATCGGTGGCGAGCGAACGGTTTTGGCGTAAAGCCCTTGTGGTGGCAGCCGTAGCCTGTATTCCGCTCTTTTTGTTGAAAACTTATATACCTCCCAGGATTAGCAATATAACCGTCCTTTCTTATTACAGCATAGCGGTGCCCATGCTGTATAATTTCGCATTTATGGTCTTGTTGGTGGCAGTGTTTGTATTGGCGTGGTTCCGTCATGGCGACAAAGGCTATGCTTTCCAGCGTCTGACGGTAGCTTACGGGCGCATGAGCCTCACGAATTACATTGGACAGTCCATTGTCGGGGTGGCGATATATTATCATTGGGGACTCGGTATGTATAATGCCGTGGGGGCGGCAGAGTCGGTGCTTATCGGGCTTGTTATTTTCTTTGCCCAGTTGGCATTCAGCCGCTACTGGCTGTTGCACCACCCCCAGGGCCCCCTGGAGCGGCTTTGGAAGCGGGGCACCTGGATACCTTTGCATGTTCACTAATGGAATATTGTCTGTTGGTGCAGAGGGGGCGATGTAAATTATAAATAAGATTATATCAAAGGGGGAATATGAAAGTATGTTATTTTTATGAGGGGGCTATCGGGAGATATGGGGTGCAGGAAAGTGGGGGAGAGCTGACGAGGATATGGGTGGGCAACCGGGTGGGAGCGGTGCCGGAAGGGTATGAACTGAAGGAAACGCCTTTGCTTAAGGAGACCCACCGGCAATTGGATGCCTATTTCAACAGAAAATTGAAAGTTTTCAATATCCCTTTTGTGCTTGAAGGAACTCCTTTTCAGCAAAAAGTGTGGAGGGCGTTGTGCGACATTCCTTATGGGACATGTATAACTTACGGTGAACTTGCTGTCCGAATCGGAGACCCGAAAGCCTGTCGGGCGGTGGGGATGGCTAATGGGCGGAATCCGTTGCCTGTCATTATCCCATGCCATCGGGTAATCGGAAGCGGAGGAAAACTGACCGGATATACCGGAGGCCTGGAGATTAAAACCAAACTTCTGCAAGTGGAAGGAATTACCTTGTTCTCTTAAAAGTGAGGGAAGAGTAGGGATATTGGGGAACGATGAAATAAGGAAAGAGACTGTCAATTGATTTTGACAGTCTCTTTGCCATTTTTATACGAATGAAGAAAAAAAATCTCGTTAAGAAAACAAAATAGACGGGTTTTAATTTAAAATTACTCCTCCGTCATTTGTCGGATTCTGGGTCAATGTACCCGGATAAGCGTTAATGGCATCCTGCGGGATGTAATATACAACCCGGAAATCGGTTGCCGGTACGTCTTCCAATTGATTATGCGGTCCCGGGTAACGACGTGTTAAGTCTTTTCCGTTACGGAACACGTCATAGCTGCGTTCTGCCTGATAAGCCAATTCCAACTGACGTTCTTTGTCGATTCTGTCACCGGCATTACTTGCATCCAAAGAGGCATATTCACCGCCAACAATAGCACGACCACGGATAATATTCAAATCTGCCAAGGCTGCACCGTAGTTTCCTAATTTGGCATACGCTTCTGCTCGGTTCAGATAAATCTCACCCAACCGGCTGATAAGCGGAGAATGTAAATGGGAATCTTCTCCTTCGCGGGAACATTTTACGATGTAAAACTCCGGATAAGCACGGTTTAGTGTTATATAATTATCCAAAACACCTTCATACGTGTGGTTTTTGTAAGTAATTGTATAAACTTCCTGCTCTTCATCAGCTGGTGATAACGGATAGGTAACGTAGGTTGTATCCTTATCCTTGACTATCATCTCACGGGCACTTACATTTTCTCCTTCATGTTTGGTGTCCAGTTGAAGATAATTTTGTAATCCCGATTCATCATCCGTATAAATGAAACGGAATACTTCTTTCGTATTCTGTGCATAATTCGGTTCAATGAAAGCCGCGCGGGCATCCACCATATTATAATGGTCCGGTCGCCAGTCATTTCTTCCCGTTTCATCCAACAAAGCGATGTATTTTGCACTGGCAAACATTTCACCCCAGCCCATACCGCCGATATTGGCATACATACCGCCGACACCGTAGTAATGGTCAAAACCGGAAAATTCGGAAGCGACACGCTTGATGGCAAAAATCGTTTCGGAATTGCTTTCGGGGATAAACGTATTGTATTGCATAAAATCATTTCGGGACAATAAACTGTAATTCCCCGAATTGATAACCTTGTCTGCATACTCTACTGCCAATTGGGCATATTCCCTGTTCGGATTTTCATACGTGCCGCTCATGTATAGATATACGCGTGACAACATTGCCTGAGCCGCTCCCTTAGAAGCATAGATAGCGCCTTTATCAAGTGTCATTAAACGCTCTGCCGCTTTCAAATCGTTAATTACCTGCTCGTAAGTTTCCTTTACGGTAGCCCGGTCCGGTAAGAACATTTCACCCACAACATTGTCGGGAGTCCCGTTTACAATGGGCACACCCAAATTCTTGTCAGGAGCCTGATAATAAGGACGTCCGTAAGCCCGGCACAGATAGAAATACATCATACCGCGCACATAGTAACACTCTCCGATTTTATTGTCGATTTCCGCACTCTGACCTTCCTCAATCATCTTGATGATGTTGGAAGCCTGTGCTATGGCTTTGTAACCGTAATCCCAAAAATTCTGAAGACGGTAGTTGTTCGGGGTACGAGAGAAGGAGATGAATTCAAAAAATGCATCCGTGGAGTTTCCCCGAATCATCATGTTGTCTCCGGCATATTCCCCACAACGGTGCATCGGGTCTGACCATGTCTTTAACTGGGCATACATACCGTTCATCAGAGCATCCAACGAAGCATCCGGATCCTTGGTAATTTCTTCTGCCGCCATTGAACCGTAAGGCAGACAGTCAATGTCGCATGCGGTCAGCGAAACGGCAGCAGCAACTAATATGGTAAATATTTTTTTCATATACTTCAATTTAGAATGTTAGATTTAATCCGAACATAAACTTACGTACGGAAGGATATACGCCGGGACCGGCACTTCTCAAAACACTACCGTCCGATGCCGGGATTTCAGGGTCTACACCGGAATAGTCCGTAATCGTGAACAAGTTTTCACCGCTCAACGCTACGCGCAAGTTCTGAATACCCCATTTTTTTACCGGGATGTTGTAACCCAAGGTCAAAGAACGCATTTTCAAGAAATCACCGTCTTCCAAATAACGGGAAGAAGCAGAGTTGCCTTTATCCGAGTTATTGTATTTGGCTACCGGATGCGTTGCTTTATCGCCGGGTTTTTCCCAACGTTTCCAACCGCTTTGCAGTTTCATCTGGTTACGGTCGCAATACGTACCATCGGAATCATATTCCTGACGGGAATAGTTGTAAATCTTACCGCCGATAGAGTAACCGAACACGGCATTCAAATCGAAGTTCTTCCAGGTTAATGTGGTGGAGAAGCCGCCGAATAAATCAGGAGAGCCGGAACCGCATTTGAAATATTCCGCTTCCGCATAATTGGAGGTTGTTACCAATTCTCCGTTTTCGCCTTTCTTATACCACATCGGGGCACCGTTGTCCGGATTGACTCCCGCCCATCTCTTCAAATAATAAGTGTCAATAGGTTCGCCTACTTCCAGAATACGGTTGGCGGTACCGGCAAGCCCAGAACCGTCGCCAATGATTACCGGTTTCACAACATAACTGCCGTCAGCCTCTTTCTGTTTGTACAAGTTTTTCAACTCATTCTTGTTGTGACTGATGTTTACTTCCACACTCCAGTTCCAGTCTTTTGTACGAATAATGTCTCCGCCCAATGAAATTTCGTAACCGGTATTACGCATCTCTCCGATATTCTTATAGATGCTCGTCACACCGGTCAAACCGGTTACGGGAACATTGTACAGAATGTTATCGGTATTCTTGATATAATAATCGAATGTCAGGCGCAAACGGCTTTGGAACATAGCTGCATCCAATCCCACACCGGTAGTATATGTTTTTTCCCAAGTCAAATCTTTGTTACCGATAACGCTAATCAAAGCACCTGCATTGGTATTGTAACCGGCTCCGGTGGATACTGCATATAAGTCATATTGCGGGTAGAGTGAACTCGGGCGGTTACCCACAGAACCGTAAGAAGCACGGATTTTCAAATTATCCACCCACTCGGCTTTGAACCAGTCTTCGCGGTTAATCACCCAACCGGCACTGAAAGAGAACAGGTTGCCGTATTTGGCATTGTCTCCCAAGTTGGAAGCACCGTCCCGACGGAAAGAGAACTCTGCCAAATATTTGTTATCGTACGCATATTTCCAGTTTGTGAAGATAGACTGTACTTTCCATTCCAAAATACCACCTTTGGTACGTTCGGGTTTTGCCACCACATCCAGTACTTCAAATCCCGGAATAAATCCTGTACCGTACACATCCAATGATTTGTACCAATAATCTTTGTACTCGTATGAAATCAAACCGTTAAGAGAATGTTTCCCGTTGAATGTCTTGTTAATCAATAATTTCTGGTTGGTCAATTTGCGGGCGGTTTCGGAACGCCATTCCGTCAGACGGCCGTCAACACTTTCTCCCCCGTTGGAACGCGGGTCAGTGTAACTATGATAAGAATAATTGTTATAGCGGTAACTGTTTACAGAGGCAAACGTCAACCAGTCAGTAATCTTCACATCAAAATCGAAGTTACCCATAAATTCGTGATTCGTAGATTCTCCGTAATTCCCATATTCAAGGTCTAACAGGTAGTTGGTAGACTGCGTATTGACCCAGCCGCTGTAACGATGCGGAACCAAATCACCGTTTTCATCATAGGGACTATCCCACGGCAACATGGAATACATAGCTGTTACGGAATACTGTTTGTCTTCAATATCCCGGCGAGAACCGCTGACAGACGGTTTTATCGTCAACCAGTTGTAGGGTTTGTAATCGGTATTGAAACGGAAGCTGTAGCGTTTGTAATCATATCCTTTTACAGCGCCGTCTTCATCGTAGTAACCCAATGAAAAATAAGACCTCATTTTTTCAGAACCGCCGGCAATGGATAAGTGATAATCCTGCGTAAAGCCGGTATGGGTAGCCAAGTCCCACCAGTCGAAATTGCTGTTGCGCAACTCTTCGTTCCAACGGGGGAAAGCGATTTCATTTGCGTTTTGGAAAGATTTGTAATAATCATACAATTCCGCACCGTTCATTACTTCCAGATTGCCGGTAGTCAAACGGCTGATACCCAATTTTACGGAAGCGTTGATGGTCATTTTGCCTTCTTTTCCTTTTTTGGTTGTTACCACGATAACGCCGTTGGCACCTTCCGAACCGTAGATGGCTGTAGAAGCCGCATCTTTCAAGATGGTCATGCTTTCAATGTCGGAGGGGTTCAATTCTCCGGCACTGCTGCCGACAATCACACCGTCGATAACCCACAGCGGGGAGGTGCTACCGCTCAAAGAAGCCTGTCCGCGGATAACCACCGCACCGCTGCTTCCCGGCTGACCGGACCCCGGAGCTACATATACGCCCGGCACTTTGCCGTTCAGCATGTTTTCAACCGAGGGCGTGGTGATGTCTTTCAATTTGTCGTTCTTGATGTTGGTCATGGCACCCGTCAGACTCTCTTTGCGCTGGGTGGTGTAACCCACAACGATAACTTCGTCCAAATTCTGGGAATCTTCTTTCAACGTAATGCTTAACGGAGTCCCGGTCCATTTCACTTCCTGGGTCTGGAAGCCCATAAAAGAAATAACAAGTGTACTTCCTACCGGAATGTTGTTGAGGGTGAAATCACCGTCGATGCCGGTGGTCGTACCGATAGGCGTAGCGGACGAACCGCTGGCGTCTTTCACTACAATGGATGCACCGGGAAGTGTTTCGCCTCTGGCGTCTTTCACCACACCGGTACATGTCCCTGTCTGTTGTTCAGTGGATGTACTTGCCGTTTTCCTTTCTGCCTGTGCGTAGTTGCCCACACAAAGGAACAGAGAAAGAAGTAGCATTCCTGTTAATTTTAAGTGTTTTGTCATAATAAAGTATTTAAAATTAAGAAATGTATTTTGGTTAATACTGATTTCCTTTTTAAGAATGAATCGGACTTTTCCGCCAACGTTTTCATAACCTTTCTCTTTTTCTTCAACTTCTTATTCTATTTTAGAATATGCTTGGTAAGCAAGTTGAGTTTTTTATAAAATGCTCGAAGAGAAATATTTATGACTTAATGTCACATCCTGAAACGCTTTTTTTCGCACAAAAAATTCATCATTCTAATACAATTGCAATAATACAACGAAACAGAGAAATAACCAAAGAAAATAGTTAATTTTTATCAACACACTAAAAATAAGGTTTAAAAGCGGGAGAGCGTATCACATTATTTAAAGTCAAATACAAAAAATAGTGGCTTCTGTTAAGAATGATACATGCTTACCAAACATGTACCCTTTTGAGGGGAGAAAATCTCTCTATGAGAAATTCATAGGGTGGCTTGTGCTTTGTCTGTAGTTTCCCTAAAATATTGTTATAGTAATTTTTGATTGTATTCAGAGTATATTCTGATTATATTCGGTCACCGACGATTTTATCCGGAATATACTCTGAGTTTGCTCCGAATTTGCTCCGAATTTAATATAGCGGAAGTACAGAGAAACTAAAGACGGAGTTTTGTGCGTATGTATTTGTAAATCAATTTGATATACAGGAATTTTTTGCCGTATTTTTGAGGATGTTGTAAAGAAGGGGTATAGAGGGGATAAAATAGGGGATGGGATAAAAAAAACGACCCGGCGAAAGAGGATCGCCGGGTACGTTTCTGAATTTGGTTTTACCTTATTTTATTTGTGCCAATTGGGCTTCGATGGCTTTGATTTTAGCTTCCGCATCGGCTTGTTTTTTGCGCTCGTTGGCCACCACTTGTTCCGGTGCACCATTGACAAAACGTTCGTTGCTGAGTTTTGCCATGACGGATTTAAGGAAGCCTTGGGTGTATTGGAGCTCTGCCTCTAATTTTGTTTTCAGCTCCGTAGCGTCTACCTGGCCTGCGGCAGGGATGAAGTATTCCACCGTGTCGACAATGAAGCTCCAGCTTCCTTGCGGGGCCTCGTTGACGGTTTCCACTGTCTCCATATTGCCCATCTTCTGAATCACGCTTTCAAAATCGGACGGATAGCGGCCGCTTTTTTTCACATTCAGGGATAGGGCATCCTTGAAAGCGATGTTGTTTTGTTTCCGGATGTTCCGGATACCGACAATCACTTCTTTGACATATTCAAAGGTTTTTAACATGCCTTCATCATAGCGCTTATTGCTGTCGATGACAGAAACCATGATGCTTTCGCCCGGCTTGCGTTCTTTCAGATTTTGCCATACTTCCTCCGTAATAAAAGGCAGGAAGGGGTGGAGCAGTTGCATGAGTTCCTCAAACAGACGGAGCGTTGTGTCGTATGTTTTTTGGTCTACGGGCTGGCCATAGGCGGGTTTGATGATTTCCAGCAACCACGAGGAAAATTCATCCCGGAAAGTGGTGTAGACTGTCATCAGGGCTTCGGAAATGCGGTATTGTCCGAATTGGGTGTCGATGGTTTCCTTCGTTTTATTGAGCAGGTTTTCAAACCATTCCAACGCCAAGGCGGAGTGTCGCGGTTGGGGAATATCTTCCACTTGCCAGCCTTTCACCAATTTAAAGGCATTCCAGATTTTGGTCGTAAAGTTACGTCCCTGTTCCGGTAGGCTTTCGTCAAACAGGAGGTCGCCTCCCGCGGGGGCACATAATAGCATGCCTACGCGCACGCCGTCCGCGCCGTATTTTTCAATCAGGTCGAGCGGGTCGGGGGAATTGCCCAAGGATTTGGACATCTTGCGTCCCAATTTGTCCCTTACGATACCTGTAAAGTAGACATTTTTAAAAGGCATCTTGCCCTTGTATTCATATCCCGCCATAATCATCCGGGCTACCCAGAAGAAAATAATATCCGGACCCGTCACCAAATCGCTGGTGGGGTAGTAATAATTGATTTCTTCATTGTCCGGTCGGTTGATGCCGTCGAACAGGGAGATGGGCCACAGCCAGGAGGAGAACCAAGTATCCAGACAATCTTCGTCCTGTCGTAAATCCGCCAAAGTCAGTTGGGGATTTCCGCTTTTCTGACGGGCCAATTCAAGCGCTTCCGCTTCGGTGGCCGCCACTACATATCCGCCTTCCGGCAAGAACCAGGCGGGGATACGGTGTCCCCACCACAATTGGCGGCTGATGCACCAGTCTTTGATGTTTTCCATCCAGTGGCGGTAAATATTTTTGAATTTGGAAGGATAAAAGCGGATTTCATCCTTCATAACCGGTTCCAGGGCAATTTTTGCCAGATGTTCCATTTTCAGGAACCACTGCATGGAAAGTTTCGGTTCGATGGGCACGTTGGTACGTTCCGAACAGCCGACTTTATTGGTATAGGCTTCTACTTTTTCAAGCAATCCGGCGTCCCGGAGGTCTTTTTCGATTTGTTCCCTTACGTCAAAGCGGTCCATGCCGACATACAGTCCGGCGGCTTCGCTGATGGTGCCGTTGTCGTTGAAGATATCGATGGACGGCAGGTTGTATTTTTCTCCCAGCATGTAGTCGTTCACATCGTGTGCCGGAGTGACTTTCAGGCAGCCCGTACCGAATTCGATGTCCACATATTCGTCCTCAATGACGGGAATCACGCGGTTTACTAAGGGTACGATTACCTTTTTGCCTTTCAGATGCCGGTTTTTCGGGTCATTGGGATTGATACACATGGCGGTATCGCCCATGATGGTTTCGGGGCGGGTGGTGGCCACGATGGCATATCCGTCTTCTCCCTCGATTTTATAGCGCAGGTAATAGAGTTTGCTGTGCTCTTCCTTGTAAATCACTTCTTCGTCCGACAGGGCGGTCAAAGCCTTGGGGTCCCAGTTCACCATTCTCACACCCCGGTAGATGAGGCCTTTTTTATAAAGGTCTACAAACACTTTGATTACGCTTTCGCTCCGGAGTTCGTCCATGGTAAACCCGGTGCGTTCCCAGTCGCAGGAAGCTCCTAATTTTCGTAACTGTTTCAGGATGATTCCCCCGTGTTTTTCAGTCCAGGCCCAGGCGTGTTTTAAAAATTCTTCGCGGGTCAGGTCTTTTTTGCTGATGCCCTCGCTCTGTAATTTGGCTACGACTTTTGCTTCCGTGGCGATAGAGGCATGGTCGGTTCCCGGTACCCAGCAGGCATTTTTGCCTTGCAGGCGTGCCCGGCGGATTAACGCATCCTGGATGGTGTTGTTGAGCATGTGTCCCATGTGGAGCACGCCGGTGACGTTGGGGGGAGGGATGACAATGCAGTAGGGTTCCCTGCTTTTATCTACTTCTGAATGGAAAAAACCGTGTTCCATCCAGTACTGGTACCATCTTTCTTCATTCTCTTTCGGATTGTAATTCGTAGCAATCATAGTTGTATTTTGAACATTGAACCGAAGAAACCGGAGTCAGTTCCGGTCTCCCATTAAAAAAAGCTGCCTGAGCAGCCTTTTTTTATTCTTCTGATTTCTTACTTCTTCTTCCTTTCTTCTTCTGGGCCTCCATGGCTGATTCGAGGTCCGCTTTCTGCTGGCTGCCGTCGTAGTCGCAAATGTATTTGTCAATCAGGATGCGACCGCAGTATTCACAGACGATGATTTTTTTCCGGGAACGAATGTCTAATTGCCGCTGGGGAGGGATGTTGTTGAAACAACCTCCGCAGGCATCCCGGTCGACGGTCACGACGGCCAGGCCGTTGCGTGCATTGCCGCGGATTCTTTTGTAGGCAGTGAGCAGACGTTCTTCGATGTTTTTGGACAGTTGTTCCGATTTGTTCATCAATTCCTCTTCGTCTTTGTGCGTTTCGGCAATGATGTCGTTCAATTCGGCTTTTTTGGCTTCCAGGTCCGCTTTTTTCTCCTCATACTGACGGGAAGCAATTTCCAGAGCTTCTTCTTTTTCCGTCTTGTTCTTCTGGGTTTCGCGGATTCTCTTCTGTTGCAGCTCGATTTCCAGTTTCTGGAATTCCACTTCTTTGTTCAGCGCGTCATATTCGCGGTTGTTGCGGACATTATCCAATTGTTCGCTGTATTTTTTTATCAGCTCTTCGGCTTTCGTTATTTCCTGTTTTTTCTGGGAAATGTTTTTGTCCGCTTCACCGATTTCTGTTTTCAGATTTTCCAAACGGGTTTCCAGACCGGCGATTTCGTCCTCCAAATCCTGTACTTCCAAAGGTAATTCCCCTCTCAGTGTCCTGATTTTGTCGATTGCCGTGTCGATTCTCTGTAATTCATACAGGTGCTGTAGTTTTTCCTCTACCGACAGTTCCTGTTGTTTTTCTTTTTTAGTGGTTGCCATATATCATAAATAGTTTATCGGATTTGTATTTACCTTCGAAAACTGAACCGCAAATTTAGATATTTTTTTTGTAACTAACTCATAAAAAATTTCTTTTGTATATTGCTCGCTTTCATAATGCCCGATGTCTGCCAGAATGAGGCGGTTTTCCGTATTGAAAAAGTCGTGGTATTTGATGTCTCCGGTAACGTACAGGTCGGCTCCGGCCTGGAGGGCCTGCCGGATGAGAAAGGCTCCGGAACCTCCGCAAACGGCGATCCGCTTGACCTGGGGTTTGCAGAGTGCTGTGTGACGGATCACTCCGCAATGGAAGATGGTTTTTATCCTTTCCAAAAATTCACGGGTGTCGACCGCTTCTTCCAGTTCTCCGATGATGCCGAAGCCGGTGACCGGGTTGGTGTTGTCTATGCAGACTGTGTTCCAGACCGGTTCTTCGTAAGGATGTACTTCTTTTAAACGTTTTACGGTGGCGGCAAGCAGGTAGTCAGGTACGGTGATTTCCGTCTTGATTTCTTCTTCCTGATGCAAGAGGCCGGGTTCTCCGCAAAAAGGCCGGGTGTTTTCTCCGGGAAGGAATGTTCCGGTTCCGGCGGTGTTGAAGGAACAGTGGCTGTAATTGCCGATGTGTCCGGCTCCGCTGTCCAGTACGGCCTGTCTTACTTTTTCAGCTTCCCGTACAGGTGTGTAGAAGGTAAGGCTGTACAATTTTCCTTCCTTTTTCAGGATTTCCCTTCCCGTGAGTTCCAGTTTGTCGGCCATTTTCCCGCTGACACCGTTCCATACGGCATCCATGTTGGTATGGGCCGCGTAGATGTTGAGATCGTGTTTGACAGCCCGGATGAGACAGCGTTTTATCCAGTTATCGGGCAAAAGGTTTTTCAACGGCTGGATGCTCAGCGGATGGTGGCTGATAATCAGATTGAAATTGCCTTCGATGGCTTCCTCAATGACGGCTTCCGTCACATCGGTACAGAGCAATACGGAGGTTACTTCGTTGTCGGGATTCCCACAGATTAAGCCGGCGTTGTCATAACTTTCCTGCAGGCTTAAAGGTGCATAACTCTCTATGAGAGAAGTCAGGTCTTTTACTTGCATATTGTGAATTATTCCCCGCCGGTCAGTTCGGCTTTGATTTGGAGCAATCCGTTTTTGACCGCCTGGAGACGCTTGATGATTTCAAAATTCGCTTCCGTTTCGCTCTTCTGTTCCGTGAGTTTCAGTTGGGCACCTTTCAAGGTCATCCCTTTTTCTTTGACCAGATGATAGATCAGGTGGAAATTGTCGATGTCCGCTTTTGTAAACTGGCGGTTGCCCTTTTTGTTCTTGTGGGGCTTGATGATGTCGAATTCCTTTTCCCAGAAGCGGATCAGGGAAGCGTTTACATGAAACATATCGGCCACTTCGCCGATGGAATAATATATTTTCAAAGATTGTTTTTCCGGCTTCATACGGTGTGTCTAAAATTTTAGTCCATGCTCTGGCCCGTGTTGCTGGCTGCATTGATCATGGCGTAATATTCGTCCGGGTCCAGATCGTTGAAATAATAATTCAACGGGTTCATCGGCACGTTGTTTTTTCTCACTTCATAGTGTAAGTGGGGACCGGTGGAGAATCCTCCGGTATTTCCCAGGTAGGCGATGACATCTCCCCGTTTGACCATTTGTCCTTCTTTGACGTTGTAGCCGTCTAAGTGGCCGTATAATGTTTTATAGCTGAATCCGTGGTCGATGATGACGCTTTTTCCGTAGCCTTTAATCATTTTGACAGCAATGACTTTCCCGTTGCCTGTGGCGTGTATGGGCGTCCCGACGGCTCCGGCAAAGTCCATGCCGGCATGGAATTTAATTGTCTTGTAAAACGGATGCATCCGGTTTCCGAATGAGGAGGACACCCGGTTGCGCGGATTTTTCAGGGAAAGCGGAATGATGGCGGGAATGGAGGCAATCATATCCACTTTATTT
The DNA here is from genome assembly GCA_910588375.1 of uncultured Odoribacter sp. Classification (GTDB taxonomy): domain Bacteria; phylum Bacteroidota; class Bacteroidia; order Bacteroidales; family Marinifilaceae; genus Culturomica. The sequence goes on along the minus strand of CAJUQA010000018.1, from coordinate 13,076 downwards.
TTGGCTAATTTTTCGATTTCGTCGTAAGATTTGCTTTGTATGTAAAGGGCTTTGGAGAGTTCGTCCAGTTTTTTGCTTACACCGACAATCAGTTCCGCATCCTGGAGATTTTTCAGGCTCTCGTATTTGTTGACCCCGCCGGTGCCTGCCCTGCGGATTGCTTCGTCAATCGGTTCCGCTTCAAAAATAACGCGGTAAATGTTGTCGTCCCGCTCTTCCAGGTTTTTCAGCACGGCGTCCAGCCGGCTCACTTCATTATTTAATAAATGGTATTGGGCTAAAATTTCCTGTTTTTCCCGTCTTAATGCTTTTTCTTTGGGGGAATCGATGACGGCGGAGACGATGAAGAAAATGACAACGGCCAAGGATAGGGAGGAGAAGAATTTTCTGAGTAAGCGTCCGATTCTTTTTCTTAACGGGGTTTCTATTTTATCGTAAGACAAAGTCTCCGGATTAAAACGATATCCTATTTTTGCCATTTCTTTTATTAAAATTATAGTTTTCCGATGCAAAGTTAAAGAAATAATCTAATTTTGCAATCTTATAAAAAGGGAGGGGTGCGGAAAGTGGGGTATTTTTAAGGAATTTAAACACAATAACATATCGAAGATGAAATCGGCTGAAATCAGACAACAGTTTCTGGATTATTTTAAAGGAAAAGGCCATACGATCGTGCCGTCGGCACCCATGGTAATCAAGGATGATCCGACATTGATGTTTACCAATGCGGGGATGAACCAGTTTAAGGATATTATTTTGGGAAATGTGGCGACGAAGTACAAACGAGCGGCCGATTCGCAGAAGTGTCTGAGGGTTTCCGGAAAGCATAACGACCTGGAGGAAGTGGGCCACGATACGTATCATCATACGATGTTCGAGATGTTGGGAAACTGGTCGTTCGGGGATTATTTTAAGAAGGAGGCCATTGCCTATGCGTGGGAGTTTCTGACAGAAGTCATGAAGTTGGATAAGAACCGTTTGTATGCGACGGTGTTTGAAGGAAGCAAGGACGATAAACTGGGAGCGGACGAGGAGGCTTACCGGGAGTGGAAGAATTATTTGCCGGAAGACCGGATTTTATACGGAAATAAAAAGGATAATTTCTGGGAAATGGGTGATATGGGTCCTTGCGGTCCCTGTTCGGAACTGCACATCGATTTGAGGCCTGATGCGGAACGCGAATTGAAGCTGGGACGGGAGTTGGTGAACAAGGACAACCCGTTGGTGATTGAAATCTGGAATCTCGTGTTTATGCAGTTTAACCGGAAGGCGGACGGTTCGTTGGAAAGTCTTCCCCATACGAATGTGGATACGGGAATGGGTTTTGAACGGCTTTGTATGGCCGTACAGGGCAAAACGTCCAACTATGATACGGATGTGTTTACACCCATTATTGATAAAATTGCGGAATTGAGCGGTATACAATACGGTGCGGCAAGCGAATCGGATGTCGCTATGCGCGTGATTGCCGACCATTTGAGGACTATCGCGTTTTCCATTACCGACGGGCAGTTGCCTTCCAATGTGAAAGCCGGTTACGTTATCCGGCGTATTTTGAGAAGGGCTGTGCGGTATGCTTATACTTATCTTAATCAGAAAGAGGCTTTTATGTACCGTCTGGTGCCTGTGCTGATAGAAGTGATGGGACAGCATTATCCGGAATTACAATCACAGCGGCAACTGATTGAAAGGGTGATGCAGGAGGAGGAGAATGCTTTCCTCAAGACGTTGGATAAAGGAATCAAATTGTTGGACCGGATTATTGCCAAGACGAAAGCCGAAGAGTTTTTGACGATTCCGGGAAATGTGGCTTTTGAGTTGTATGACACTTACGGATTCCCGTTGGATTTGACCGAGTTGATTCTGCGTGAGCACGGCTTGGTGGTGAACCGCCGCGAGTTCAAGGCTGAACTGGAAGCCCAGAAGGAACGTTCCCGTTCCGCTTCTACGGTGGATACGGATGATTGGGTGGAGCTGATCGGTGATGACGAGCAGGAGTTTATCGGGTATGATTATACGGAAACGGAAGTGAAAATAGCCCGGTACCGGAAGGTGGTGACCAAGGGCAAAACCCTTTATCATATTGTTTTCAATATTACCCCGTTCTATGGCGAGGGAGGCGGTCAGGTGGGGGATACCGGCTGGTTGATTGGCGGCGGAGAGCAGATACGGATTGTTGATACGAAGAAAGAAAACGGACTTACCATTCATTTGGCCGAAAAATTGCCGGCGGATGTAACACAGACGTTTGTCGCCAAGGTGGACCTGCATCGCCGCGAGTTGATAGCCAATAACCATTCCGCCACCCATTTGCTGGACTATGCCCTGCGGAAGGTGTTGGGTGAGCATGTGGAACAAAAAGGGTCGTATGTGAGTGACGAGCATTTGCGTTTCGACTTTTCCCATTTCCAGAAGGTGACGGATGAGGAGTTGGCCGAAGTGGCTGCCATTGTGAACCGGTTGATAAGACGGAATATTGCGCTCGAGGAGTGTCGGGCTGTCCCGATGTCCAAGGCGAAGGAGATGGGGGCGATTGCTGTCTTCGGCGAAAAATACGGTGATTTGGTTCGGGTAATCAAGTATGACGAGTCGGTGGAATTGTGTGGAGGTACCCATGTCGCTGCCACGGGGCAGATCGGTTTCTTCCGCATACTCAGCGAGAGTTCCGTTTCGGCCGGTGTGAGAAGAATTGAGGCTATTACGGCCGATAAGGCGGAGGAATATATCGTCAAACATTTCAATCTGATGAAAGAGATTGAAAATATGTTCAAATCCAATAAGGGCGTGATGGAAAATATCTCGGCGTTGTTGCATGAAAATGAGGGTTTGAAAAAAGACCTCGAACATTTTGAAGCCGAGGGACTGAAAATCATGAAAGAAAAATTGAAGAATGAGAGAACGGTGGTGCGGGATGTCAATCTGATATTCAAATGCCTGGAATTGCCGCAGGCAAAGGTGAAAGATTTGGCTTTCCAGTTGAAAGGGGAGTACGAGAAGGTGATAGCCGTGTTGGGAGGGGTGTCGGAGAATAAACCTTATTTGACGGTGATGATTAGCAATGCCTTGGTGGAGGAGTACGGATTGAATGCCGGACAGATTGTGAGGGAGGCTGCCAAAGAAATGAATGGCGGCGGTGGTGGACAGGCTTTCTTCGCCACAGCGGGCGGTGCGAATCCCGAAGGTGTGGAAAAGGCTATGGATACGGCTCAGCGGTTGATTTTGCATAAAATAAATGAGGGAAATTAAACGGCCGGAATGAAGGGGAAAAATCCCTCTAAGATAGGAATCGTTCAATTATTTTGTAATAATTTGGGGGAAGCATAGGTACTTTGATATTTTTTTGTACATTTGCTTCCCAAATAAGAGACTAATTAATATTATAGAATAAATTTATAAACAATTATGAAACGGACATTTAGCGTAGTTACAACTTTAGCGTTGGCAGGGCTTGTGGTGGCATCCTGTTCTCCTCTGAATAAGATGAAGAAGAGAGCCGGAGAATTGAAATACAATGTGACCCCGGAAGTTCTGGAAGAAAAAGGAGAGATGGTTGATGTGAAAATCGACGTAACGATTCCTCCGAAATTCTTCAACAAAAATGTTACTATTGTGGCCACTCCTGTATTGAAATACGAGGGAGGCGAAAAAGCTTTCGAAGCTAAAACTCTTCAAGGCGAAAACGTTCAGGGAAATAACACGGTAGTTCCTTATGAAACCGGAAAAACGATTTCTTATACCGGAAAAGTTCCTTATGAAGATGCCATGAGAATTTCCGAGTTGGTAGTGAAAGTTCAGGCTGCCAAAGGCGTTAAGAGCGTGGATTTTGACCCGGTGAAAATTGCGGACGGAATTGTGGCTACGGCTACTTTGGTAAATAATGAGCCGGCTGTTGTGTTGGGAAAAGATGCTTTCGAACGCATTACTCCGGAACAGAACGAGTCTGCTATCTATTATCTGATTAATTCCGCACAGGTTAGAAACAACCAGGTGAAATCGGAAGAAATCCAAGCCATGGAGAAATTCCTGAAAGATGCGAAAGCTGACGAGAATGTGAAATTGAAAAATGTGGAAATTCAGTCATATGCTTCTCCGGACGGAACCTACAACTGGAATGACAGATTGGCTAACAAGCGTGAAGGTTCTGCTACCGATTTCTTAAAGAAGAATATGAAGAAAAATAAGGTAGAGGAATATAAAGATCTGGATTTCTTTAAAAAGTATGTCGTTGCAGAAGACTGGGAAGGTTTCAAGAAAGCAATGGAAGCTTCAAGCATCCGCGACAAAGAATTGATCCTCCGCGTGTTGTCTATGCACTCTGATCCGGAAGTGAGAGAAAGAGAAATCAAGAATATCGCTTCTGCTTATTCTGTAATCGCTGATCAGATTCTGCCGAAACTGAGACGTTCTAAATTTGTTGTGAATGCTGAACGCATCGGTAAGAGCGACGAAGAGATCAGAACGTTGGCTAAATCCAATCCTTCCGAATTGAATGTGGAAGAATTGCTTTATGCCGCTACTTTGTTTGATAACAATACCGACAAACTGGCTGTTTATGAAACGGCTATGTCTCAGTATCCGAATGACTGGAGAGGCTTCAACGATGCAGGTATGATTCTGTTCGAAATGGGTAAAGTGGCTCAGGCTAAAGCTGATTTCGAAAAAGCCAATGCGTTGTCTTCAAACAACAAGATTGTGAAAAACAACTTGGGTGCCGTTGAATTGAAAAACGGTAATGTGAAGGAAGCTGAAGTATTGTTCGGTGCTGCAACGGGAGCTGGAAATGAGGTGAACTATAACAAAGGTATCGTTGCCATCATAAAAGGTAACTACAAAGATGCCGTTAACTATTTCGGTAAATGCGATTGCGTAAACGCAGCTTTGGCTAACTTGCTGGCTGGTAACACGAGCGTTGCCATGAAGAAATTGGAAGACGGTAAAGACAATTCTGCTCTGGCTTCTTACTTGAAAGCTGTTATCGGTGCAAGAAATAACGATTCAACGGTAGTATTCTCTAATTTGAAAGATGCATGCGGTAAGGATGCTTCTATGAAAAAATTGGCTGCTACGGATATTGAATTCGTGAAATATTTCGAAAATCCGGATTTCAAAGCTATCGTACAGTAAGCTGTAAATAAAACTATCAAAAGGGCGGTCTGTTGAAGGCCGCCCTTTTTTTATGTGGAAAAAACGGAACGGGAATTTATTAGGTTTTTTTTAACACGGAATCAGAATCCCTTTCCGTATTTTTGTATAAAACAGGTTGTGGCGGCTTTGTTGCGGTAGGAATAAGAATGTGTCGGAATGAACGGAATGGAATTGAAAAGAATATATTGTTGGGGACTGTTTGTTTTGTTGACCTTGTTTGCGTGCAACCGGCAGGATTTTGTATTGGTTAGCGGCAGGATTGAAAACGGCGATTCTATTGTGGCTATCTGGGTGAAAGATAGTGTGTATACTTTTCCGCTGGATGAGAATCATTTTTTTTCCGGAAAAATTGACCTGAAAAAAGCGGTGTATGCTTCGTTGATGCCAAACTCCGTGGATCTTTTCCTATGTCCGGGGGAAGATATTGAAATTTATACCAATCGTGCCAATATGCAAGGGGCTTTGGTTTGCAAAGGGGCGTTGGGCGGTATCAATACCTATCTGAAAGAACAGGAAATGATGACGTTTGTCAACAAGGACGATTATCTGCTGGGAGAGGAAGAGTTTGTCGGAAAGATGGAAAATTGTATCGAGGAAAGAATTCAGCTTTTGAGAGCTAAAAATTTCAATAAAGCTTTTACCCGCTTGGAGGAACAGCGTATCCGTTTTTCCGTTGGGGAAAAGGCGGTGTTTTATCCTTTATATCACAGGCAGTTTACCTCCGATACCGCTTATCGGGCGGGGAAGGCTTTACAGGATTTTCTGGCTTCTTTTCCGGTTTCGGCGGAAGAATTGTTTGTGACGAAAACTTATCGGAAATTTTTATTGGGTTATGTGTATTCCCAGAATGGATTTCAGTCGAATGACCGGCGGAATTATCCGGACGGTCTGGTGGATTATGTTTTGGAACATTTTCAGAATAAGGAAATACGTGATTTTCTGCTGTCGGAAATGATTTACAGGTATGTATGGGAAAACAACGGGTTGAAGGGGGCGGAGTATATGTTGGGCGTTTTCAGAAAGGAATGTTCGGATCCGGAGAAGCGGGAGGCTATTAATGAAATGCAGAGGCGGTGGGAACGTTTGGAGCCCGGGAAGGAGGCTCCGGCTTTTGTACTGAAGGATAGAGATGGGAAGGAGAGGACGTTGGAGGCATATCGGGGACGTTATGTATATCTTATGGTGTGGGCGTCCTGGTGTATGCCTTGTAAAAAAGAGTTGCCTTATCTGGCGGAATTGGAAAAGAAGTATCGGGGACGGAATATTTCTTTTTTGGCGGTGTCTATTGACAGTGGAAAGGAGGGAGGCAATTGGAAAGAGGTAATGGAACAGAAAAAGTATGCAGGCCTTCAGGTTCTTTGGGATGAGAACACCAGATTCCGGTCGGATTATATCGTTATCAGTATTCCGCGTTTTATCCTGCTGGGTCCGGATGGACGGATTCTGGATGCCAATGCGCCCCGTCCGTCGGGAAAAATGATTGATACCTGTTTGGCTGGTTATGTCGGGAGAAAGGGTGGAACGAATTGATATTTGTTCCGGAAAGTTATGAAATTTTAATTTTTTGTTATATTTTTAAATGTCCGTGTTTCAGTTTGATAAAGTATATGAAAGCCTACGGGGTATGAGCAGGTTGTGGTTAGGAATCGGTTTCTTTGTTTTCTTGCAGGGCTGCGGCAGCGATGAGATAAAAGTGGAGGGTGAGTTTGCGGACTTGCAGGGGGAAATGAGGCTTTTGACCGTTATGCCCTCTTTGGCGGATACGCTGAGTATTGCCGGGCAGATACAGGCGGGAAAGGTGGAATGGAAGATTCCCGCATTGAATATACCGGCAAAAGTCTGGATAGAAGCGGAGGGAAGACGGGTCATTGAGTTTATTTTGGATCAAAAAGAGGGAATGCGTGTAGACGGGACACTGAAAAACGATAGCGTTGTGGTAAGCGGAGGAAAACTTGAAGAGGAGTATGCCGTACTCAAGCGGTTTTTAAGGGAAAATTACCAGATACCTTTGGAAGAAATAGATTGGTCTATCAGTAAAATGGTCGGAAGAAGGAAACGTACGAGCAGCGACGAAAAGAGACTGGCCCGCTTGATTACGTTGAAAGGACATTATGAACATTACCGGGATGCCTATATTAAAAAGCTGATTCGGGCCAATTTGTCACATGAATTGTCGCTGGTGCTGATAGAGGAGGAATTGAAGGACAGTGTGCAGGTACAAAGACAATTGTTTCGTGAGTTGAATATTGAAAATAAGAACAGCAATCTCTATAAAGTTTTGGAGAATAAGCTGCAATGAGATACAAGCCGTCAAAAGGACGGTGTTTTTTCTCTTTCGGAGAAATAGTCTATGATAAAAAAAGTAATCATCCGGATATTGCTGGCATTTATGCTTCTTGCTTTTTCGGCGGTTGTCGTGGTACAATGGCTGTGGATAAAGCATGCCTTTGAAGAGCAGCGGGATCGCTTTTCTTCCAGGGTGTATGATGTCCTGAACCGGGTGATTAACCGGGTGGAGGAGATGAATTACGTGAGCTATGTGAACCGCATGGAGTTGCAGGTACAAATGGCGAACAATGTGAGTTACAACCGGGTGATTACATCGGTGACTCCCCGGCAGAAGGGAACGACTACGACTTATATGTTTGATGTCTCGCAGGAAGGGAACGGGACGAAACGGAAAAGTGGCATTACTTATTTGTCGGTACAAAATCTGTTCCCTGACAGGAAGGGTACGGAAAAAATGGTGAACCAGGAGTTGATGGTGCAGGCTATCAATTCGATGGAGTTGATTGACCAGGCGTCAGCCTCAAGTTCCGCTTCTTATGAGGTGATGACGGATAAGGTGCGGGAGTTGACAATTCGCCTGATGCGGGAAAAGGATTTGCAACATGCCTCCCTGAGACAGAGACTGACGCAGGTGGATTTACCTCAATTGCTTAAGCTCTATTTTTATGAGAATAAAATAGATGTCCCGTTTTCTTATGAGGTACTTACCAAAGAAAATGTTTTGGAGAAGGTAAAAAATAAGGAGGTGCATAATTTCTATTATGTGCCATTGTTTCCTAATGATTATATTCCCAAGGATTATTATCTGGGTGTCAGTTTCGATTCCGTGCAGTCGGTTATTGTAGGGAATATGGGGTGGCTGTTGCTGGCTTCCGGTTTTTGTATTTTCGGATTGTTGTTTGTTTTTGTGGTGACCATCGTGGTAATTATGCGGCAGCAGAAGCTGTCTGTGATAAAAAATGATTTTATTAATAATATGACCCATGAGTTTAAGACTCCCATCGCTACGATTTCATTGGCAACATCCGCCATTACGAAAGAGAAAGTGTTGGCAGATCAGGAACAGCTGTTGAAATTTAACGATATGATCCGGAGTGAAAATGAACGGATGAATGTATATGTGGAGCGTATTTTGCAACAGGCGAAACTGGACCGAAGGGAGTTGCCTCTGAATAAAACGGAGGTGGATATGAATGAATTGATAGAAGAGGCGGCAGCTACGTTTTTATTGCAGGTACAAAATGCCGGAGGTGTGTTGAAGCTGGAGTTGAATGCCCCCGATTTTGTTTTGGTGGCGGATGAGGTGCATATGATGAATGTCGTATGCAATTTGCTGGACAATGCCGTCAAATATTCTGAGAAGGCACCGGTCATTGATGTTTATACCCGGAAAGAAGGGCGTCAGTTTGTGGTGGGAGTGCGGGATCAGGGCATCGGTATTTCCCGGGAGGCACAGAAGAAAGTATTTCACCGTTTTTATCGCGTGACAACAGGCAATCTGCATAATGTCAAAGGCTTCGGCTTGGGACTGAGTTATGTGAAATCTATCGTGGAATTGCATGGCGGAACGGTGAGGCTGGTGTCAAAAAAATATAAAGGTACGTTGATAGAGCTTATTTTTTAACGGCGTATGTAATAGAGGGTGTTATTTTAATTATACAGAGTATGGCGCATAAAATTTTATTAGTGGAGGATGATCCTTGTTTCGGGTCGGTATTGAAATCTTATCTGGAATTGTCCGATTATGATGTGATGTTATGTGTGAATGGCAATGAGGGGTTGGAAGCTTTTCGGAAAGACCGCTATGACCTTTGTTTGCTGGATGTGATGATGCCGCAGATGGATGGTTTTACCTTGGGAAAGAAAATTAGGGAGATTGCTCCTGGAGTCCCTTTTGTGTATATAACAGCCAAGAGTTTGAAAGAAGATATGAAGCTCGGTTATGAAATAGGAGCTGACGATTATATTATCAAACCGTTCGATTCGGAATTGCTGATATTGAAAATTAAGGCGATACTGAGTCGGTGTGAGGGGGAAACAGAAGAGCTCAAACCCCGGTATATACAAATCGGTCAATACCTTTTTAATACGGAATTGCGCACGATTTCGAAGAATGACCAGGTGATTAAATTAACTCCCAAAGAGGCCCATTTGCTGGAATTGCTGTATAAATACAGGGATCATTTGTTGCTTAGGGATAAGGCATTGACTGAAATCTGGGGAACAAACGATTATTTTACCGCCAGGAGTATGGATGTGTATATTACAAAATTGAGGAAATATTTTAAGGACGATGAAAAGATAAAGATAGATAATATACACGGTTCCGGATTCCGGTTGATTATAGAAGAGTGATGAAAAAACGGAAGGTGATTATTTCACCTTCCGTTTTTTATGGGGTATCAGGAAAGGAAAAAGAGGTTATTCCTCGAAATTTTTGAAGTCCCCGCATTTCAGAAATTCGGTGGCTGCGTCAATGTCTTTGTACATAACCCGGTCGGTATGATTGAACGGGACAACGCTCCTGAATTCTTTCAGAAAATCTTCCAGATAGGGAGATGTTCTGGTGGGGCGTTGCAAGTCGATGGCCTGTGCGGCATTCATTAATTCGATAGCCAGAATCCGTTCGGTATTTTCAATTACTTGTACTGTTTTTGTGGCTGCATTGCCGCCCATACTGACGTGGTCTTCCTGTTCATTGGAAGAAGGGATGGAATCGACACTGCAGGGTGTACAAAGTTGTTTGTTCTTACTTACAATGGCGGCAGCGGCATATTGGGGAATCATAAAACCTGAATTGAGACCGGGATTGGCTACCAAAAATTCAGGGATATTTCCTCTGTCTCCGGAAATCAGCCGGTAGGTACGTCTTTCGGAAATGCTTCCTAATTCGGCAACGGCTATACTCAGAAAGTCCAGTACCATGGCTAAAGGCTCTCCGTGAAAATTACCGCCGGAGATAATCAGGTCGTCTTCCATAAAGATTGTCGGATTGTCGGTAACGGAATTGATTTCACGTTCGACAACGGAGGCAACGTACAGAATTGTGTCTTTGGCGGCGCCGTGTACTTGAGGTATGCATCTGAAAGAATAAGGGTCTTGTACACGGGTTTTATCTTTTTTCTGGAATTCGGAACCTTCCAAAAGTGTGCGGATGTTTCTAGCGGTTTCTATTTGTCCCGGATGAGGACGTGCCGCGTGGATTTGAGGCAGAAACGGGTCTATGCGACCATCGTAGGCGTCCAAAGAAATAGCACCGATGATGTCAGCGTATTTTGAGAGGTTGAATGCTTTGAGTAGAGCGTAGACGGCGTGGGAACTCATGAATTGGGTTCCGTTCAGCAATGCCAGTCCTTCTTTGGCTCCTAATGTGACGGGTTGCCAGTGAAGTTCGGCATTGACTTCGGCGGCCGGTCGGATATCTCCTTTATAATATACTTCTCCTTCATTGATTAACGGCAGGAACAAATTGGCTAAGGGCGCCAAGTCGCCGGAGGCTCCGAGAGAACCAAGTTCCCTGACTACAGGCAGAACATCGTGATTGAACATGTCGATGATTCTTTCGACTGTAGCCAGTTGAACGCCGGATTTACCCAAAGAAAGGGCGTGGGCTTTTAGTAAAAGCATCAGTTTCACGATAGCCGGATTGATGGGGGTGCCGATACTGCAAGCATGTGACATGACTAAATTGGCTTGCAACTGGCTCAGGTCTTCCGGTGAAATACTGATTTTGCAAAGAGAGCCGAATCCGGTCGTGATACCGTACAACGGTTTGTCGGAAGCGGCTATTTTCTGGTCCAGATAGTTTTTACAATCCCGAATGAGTTTTTTACTTTCTTCCGAAAGGGCAAGTTGATAATGCTCCTTTAAAATGCGGTCGATGGTTTCAAACGTTAGCGGGGCCGGAGAAATATAATGTATCATGGTTGTATGTTTTTTTATTTTAAATGCGTGGCTAATTCTGTTGTTTTTATATTGGTCTGTTCGCCGGTGGTCATGTTTTTTAGACTGACGATGCCTTCTTTGATTTCATTTTCGCCGACTAATGCAACAAAAGGAATTTTTTTCCTGTCAGCATATGTCATTTGCTTTTTCATTTTAGCGGCTTCGGGGTAGATTTCGGCATTGATACCTTCGTTACGTAATTGGTGTAAGAGAGGGAGACAGAACTGTTCTTCCTTTTCGCCGAAATTGACGAAAAGTATACGGGTAGTGGTATTGGCATCTTCCGGAAATAGATTCAGTTGTGTCATGACATCGAAAATCCGGTCTGCTCCGAAGGAAATACCGACACCGGAGACATTTTTCAGACCGAAAATTCCGGTCAAGTCATCATATCTGCCTCCGCCTGTGATACTGCCCATTTCGGCATTCAGCGCTTTCACTTCAAATATGGCTCCTGTGTAATAACTTAATCCCCGGGCTAATGTGAGATCCAATTTTATTTCGGTTTGAAGAGACATTTGGTTTAGATAAGAGAAAACCCGGGTCAGTTCTTCTATACCTTTTAAGCCGGTCGGACTTTCCTGTAAAACGGTGCGTAACTGTTGCAGTTTTTCTTCGTTACTGCCTCCCAAATTAAGAATCGGCTGTAATTTGGAAATAGCCTCTTCTGTCAGTCCTTTTTCACGCAATTCGGCATTTACGTTTTCAAGTCCGATTTTATCCATTTTGTCGATGGCGACGGTAATATCTGTGAGTTTGTCTGGATAACCGATTGTTTCGGCAATTCCGGCTAGGACTTTCCGATTGTTGATGAGCAAACGTACTCTCAATTTTAGACGTCGATATACTTCGTCCACGATTTGAATGAGTTCCACTTCGTTTAACAGGGAATCACTGCCCACAACGTCAACGTCACATTGATAAAATTCCCGGTAACGTCCCTTTTGAGGACGGTCGGCACGCCATACGGGCTGTATTTGATAACGTTTAAATGGGAAGGTGATTTCGGATTGGTGTTGGACAACAAAACGGGCGAAAGGTACTGTCAGGTCATAACGTAAACCTTTTTCCGAGATGTTATTTGTTAGTTTTAAACTGTTTTTTTCGCTTAACTCCGAGTCGGAAATGTGGGAAAGGAAATCACCGGAATTAAGAATTTTGAAAAGCAATTTGTCACCTTCTTCTCCGTATTTTCCCATAAGGGTCGATAAGTTTTCCATAGCCGGCGTTTCAAGAGGCATATACCCGTATAATTTGAATACGCTTTTGATGGTATCGAAAATATAATTGCGTTTCACCATAATTTCAGGTGAGTAATCTCTTGTCCCTTTGGGAATAGAAGGAGTCTGTGCCATATATTATTATTTATAAATGTTGTTATACTTGCGCCTACAAATATATAAAAAAATACCATCGCCTTTTTATTGCTCTTCCATTCTTCCTTTTTGTATTTTTTCTTTCTTTTTAAGCTTCTGTTTTCCATTCATTTAGTTTGAATTTTGGTATTATGGTGGATGATTTGTTTAAAAAAAGTGGTAAAAATATTTGGATGTAAAGAATAGTTGATTTATTTTTGCACCCGCTTTCAGGGGATGAACGTTAGGTTCAGTTCCATTGAAAGAGTTCTTTTGAAAAAGGTTAGAAAAAGTTGGCAAAATGTTTGGAGGGAATGGTTGGTTGATGTATCTTTGCCGTCA
>CAJUQA010000017.1 GCA_910588375.1 uncultured Odoribacter sp. | reverse complement strand
TTGTGCCGCCAATAACCTAACTTCTTTAGATGTAAGTAAGAATACTAAATTGACTGAGTTGTGGTGTGAAAGCAATAACCTAACTTCTTTAGATGTAAGTAAGAATACTGCATTGACTCGCTTGGATTGTGCCGCCAATAACCTAACTTCTTTAGATGTAAGTAAGAATACTGCATTGACTCACTTGGATTGTGCCGCCAATAACCTAACTTCTTTAGATGTAAGTAAGAATACTAAATTGACTTACTTGGAGTGTAACGGCAATGAATTAACATCTTTAGATGTGAGTAAGAATACTGCATTGACTTACTTGAATTGTGAAGCCAATAACTTAACTTCATTAGATGTAAGTAAATGTACGGCATTGACTGAGTTGAATTGTTGGAACAATGAATTAACTTCATTAAATGTAAGTGGATGTACTGCATTGACTGCCTTGGGGTGTGACAACAATAACTTATCTTCTTCTTCACTAAACAAGATTTTTGGAGATTTACCACAAGTAGAAGATGGTAAAGTCGTCATAAGCCATAACCCCGGAACTGATACATGTGATAAGAGCATTGCTGAAAATAAGGGATGGAGGGTGTATTAACTAAAAAATAACAATTAATTTATTAACCTTTTCATCACTCCTGATGCTTTCGTGTTGGGAGTGGTGAATTTTAAAAATTTGAAGATATGGCTATAAATAGAGATATATGGGAAAAATCCGATATTAGTAATATTCCTTGTCCTCATTGCCATAAATCGTTAAAATATAATGAATTAAAAACAAAAGAAACAGAAGAAGGTGAATATATGCAGGAGGCTAATTGTGGACAAGATGAATTTAGATTTACAGGAGAATTGAGTTGTACTTGTGGTAATAACTTTTTTGTTTATGGAGATAAAGATACTCAAGAATACCAAGAGGGGACAGCAAACAGGTATCAAATAAAAGGAATCTATCCAACATTAAATTTGTTTAAAATTCCCACTTCATGTCCTCAGCCTGTAAAGGATGAATTAATTAAATCTTTTGCTCTTTATTGGACCGATTTAGAAGCATGCGCAAACAAAATAAGGATTTCTATTGAGTTATTATTAGATAGTTTAAATATTCCTACAAATATTTTGCATCGCCGGATAAATGAATATCCTGATGAAGCAATTAAATCTTCATTATTGGCGATAAAATGGATTGGTAATTTTGGAAGTCATGCAGATACATTGACAAAAGAGGATATTCTTGATGCATATGAGATTATTTATAAAATTTTAGATAAACTATTTGAGAAATCAGAAGAAAAATTACAATTAAAAATAGACACAATTAATACAACTAAAAAGCCTATTTCTAAAAGTACAAAATAATCATTTTTTACTCAACTACAACAAAAGTCAGCAAGTATCACTGCTTGCTGATTTTTTATTGGTGGTGAAAAATATACTGTAATTTTAGTTATATACCCCTTTCCAGAAATTATTCACCAACCCCAAATACATAAATACAGACGTGAATAGAGCAAGTATTTTATTGCTCCATTACGATATACAGAAAGTGGAACCTTTAAATATGATTGCCTATGAAGAGATAATAAAACACTATAAATGACTGTTTAAAAAAGATACGTTTAACAAACATGGCAAATTATTAGATAATTTTAGTCCCCAAAATCTGCCCCAATAAATAGAAAAATTTATATAACTATCTGAAAAAGAGATGGCAGAGTGGTCGATCGCGGCGGTCTTGAAAACCGTTGAAGGGCAACTTTCCGGGGGTTCGAATCCCTCTCTCTCCGCAATAAATACTGAAAACCAGTAAATTGCAAAACAAGCACCCAATTTTACACCCAAGAATGTAAAATTGGGTGTTTTGTATTATTTAAGATTGTTGATATTATAAACCTTATAGAAAAGCAGGTGTTTATAACAATCGGATAATCATTTTGCGCATGTTGGAGTAAGAGAGGATGTTACTATTGATTAAGTTTATTCAATCGCATAACGATTGAAGTTTGACTTCTACCCATTTTTGCAGCAATGTATTTTACGCTTTTACCCTCGCCATACAATTTCAATAGAAATTGGTCTGCACTTCTCGTCCACCTTTTATTAGCATTAGGATGTTTGACAAAACTCTCTTCTGAAATCTTTTCAGGATGCAAAAACTCATCTACAAATACAGAGGGAAAACGCTTGTCATAAAGTACGAGTGTTTTTACTTTTGCTCTTGTTATTGCCACATAAAACAATCTACGTTCTTCTCCATAGGGGTATTGGTCGCTTTTAGTAAGCACATAGTTAAGCACAGGGTCGTCACTCACAAGAGAAGGGAAGCCATAGGTATCCTTATTGCATTGTAAGAGTATAACATAATCGGCTTCAAGACCTTTAGATTTATGCACGGTCAAAAACTCTATTTTTCGTTCTCCTATCATATAGTAGAATCTATTACCCTCTTTTATGGATTGATACACATATGAAAGATAATAATCATCAAAAGAATAACGTCCCAACAAGAATATTGATTTATCTGATGGGATAGAAGATATAAGCTGTCCTATCGTATTGCAATAATCTCGTCTATCATAAGAATAAAACTCCAACTCTGTTTTCATTTCAGTATTGAATGAGTGTATATCCTTTTGTATTTGAGATTTATTGCGCTGTATGAAGTGAGAAGACAACGAAACCAAAGGCTCTCCAAATCTGTATGTGGTTTCAATCTTATTAATCTCTGTTGCTCCAAAGTATTTAGGAAATTGATTAAAAAGAGCCATATCACTTCCTGAAAAACGATATATGGACTGCCAGTCATCGCCCACACAATACAACTTTGCAGGCGGATTTCCCTCTCGTAATACTTTTAAGAAGTTGTAACGGTCAACCGATATGTCTTGAAACTCGTCCACAATGATATAATCATACTCAACAGGGTGTGAAGTACGACATATCTCTGTGGCTTGAAGAATCGCATCGGTAAAATCAATTTGGTTACTATCGCTTAATGCGCTTATATAGCGTTCATATATAGGTTGAAATATATTCTTGATAATAAAAACACTCCGCTCAGCATCTGCATTCTTTGCTTGTCTAAGAATCTCTTTAACTGATTTACAACTTGATTTTACCAATGTTACAAAAGTAACAACAAGTCGTATAAATGCCTTTTCTTGCTTACTACCTTTGGGCAAAACCAAATCATATAATTCTTCATCTGTTTTTTCTTGGATTGGCACACCCACCTCTTCTAACATTTTTTTGAGTTTATCCCTTATATCAGAATAATGAAAATCTGCACTTGATGTTACTAAAAGCTGAGTGCCAAATTTCTTGTGAGCAACTTTCTTCCAAGTTATGCCATCATTGTATTTTTGATTGGCTTCTTCGTATGTTATATTTTTATCCTTTGCAAACCAGGCAGGGACAAGATTATGTTCATCAACTCCGAAATGTTCCAAATAGATTCGTTTGGTTACTCCCTTTTGCTCGAAGTATATAGAAAAATCGGGGCGATATTGAGAATGCATTTCATCTGCCAATTGATGTTCATATGGTTCCTCATATCTAAATTTCACCCCAAGTGAAGACAAAACAAAACATATCTTTTGTTCCTGTTCGCTCCTCACATATATGGCTTTACCGTCCATATCGGGAAACATCGCTTTTAACTGAACATTTTTTTGTTCCGACAACTTTTCTCGCCTTTCATTCTTGCGTTGTTCCCAATCTGCTTCATTGCTTTGGTAATCAATGAAGTATTCTACTACACTGTTCTTAAAATCCTTATTTCCTAATAGCGTGTGATAAATATCTATGAATAAGGCATCTGTATTGTCGCAAATAGAGGGTTTTATACCTGTTGCTCTTCCGATAATATCTATGGCTAATTTATGAAATGTATAACCTTTCAAACCATCAGTAGCCATCCTCTCCGTGAGTTCGGCTGCTGTCTTATTCGTATAACTAATGAGTAAAATTCTATGAGGTGCAATGCCTTTTATTTCTGTTAGATATTTTACTTTTCCAACAATAGAAGATGTTTTGCCGCTGCCTGCACTGCTAACCACCAAACAATTATCTTCTTCTGAAACGATTGAACGTCTTTGTTGCTTGTCTAATGGATATTTTAGACAATGATCGAAAAAATCTTTGTGTGTATCAAGTAAGGAATTTATTACCGTATCATTATGTTGTTTGACAAGCTTATTGATATTCCCAAAGTCACGAATTAGATTTAAGATTGTTGCAGATGGAGTAATATTGAAAGCTTCAAGTTTCTTAACGAGTGAATGTGCTTCTTTAAAATATGATATATAATGATTAGTGAAATCCTTTTCTTGTGTTGTCGATATTATCTTACCATAAAAAACATTATTTAGATCTGTCGGAATATCCACAAATACACTATCATTTAGTTTAGATAATTTCTCTTGTGCTTGCTTATAATTGGATTTATCGTTATAAGAGGATATGTGGCTTAACTTTTCTGAAAGTTCTTTGGACTTGTTTTTTAGGTGTATTCGTATTGTAACTATTGCAATAACAGAAATAGCAACGAGAGAAACCAAAATTATAAGTAAAACCAACTGCATATCAGAGGATGATGACTATTTAAATTTTTCAATCCACCTATAATCATCCCCTTTGGTGCTCCATTGGAATTTCCACATATCACCTGTTCTATCATTTATGAGATAGTATTGATACATGCTTGTCAATGGTTGAATAGAGAATATACATTTTCCGTTATCAGATACTAATTCGTATTTGTTTATAGGTATGCAAAATAGATTATCTAAATCTTGTGTACTATATTGGACTTGCCATAGTCGTCCATTATACGAATCTAATAGTATGAAAGTCCACATATTTTTGGTGGCAAACATCTGAAACCTATTAGTCCAATTTGAAGTTGTTTCTGGGTATGCAAGAGAGAAGATGTTGATTGGAGCAGCAAACATATAATCTTCACCTTTTACACTAAATTGAACTTGCCAATTTTTACCTGTATATGTATCAAGCATTATGAAAGTCCACATGTTCTGTGTTTCATAAAGGCAAAATCTACTTTCTTTATCCCCTGATATTTCTCTTGCACTACAAACAATCCAAGACTGACCATCATCCTGAATTTGCTGTATTTCACCTGTCGTCATATTTAAACGAAGCTGGTTATGATAGTTTCGCGTACTATACATTTTATAAACTTGGGCATATGATGCCAACGTAATAACCATCAATGCAAACAATGCGATAAACTTCTTCATAATTTATTGTATTATTGGTTATTAATTGATTTCATTTCTCAGGGAATAAACTTGACAATGCTCTACTAATAGCTTGACGAATATCGTCTGCTTCTGTTGCACCTTGTCCCTCAGCCGTACAAGAACATATCATTTCATGGGTCTCTGCTGAAATAAATTGTATGATTACTTCTATTGTATAGCCCAAACCTCTATTACGCCTACCACTCTCACCATAATTGACGATTAGAGTTTCATTTGTTAATTCGGATTTGAATTCGGGCAATATAATATATCCCTCTTTTATCAGTATTCCTGCTATTACATCGCTCGGATTAACACTTTTGGTGGTTGAAGAGCCATAGATACCATATTGTCCTCCATATGTACCTCCTGTACTTGATGTCAATTCCTTTGTAGGGGAAATGTATACATACCTATACATTTCAATAGGAGCATTTCTTACTATTACAGGTGTTCGAAGTGAAGCGCATCCATTCATCAACAGAATGGTACAAATAACGAATAACCATTTTTTAATTGCGTTCATACACTACACATTTATCTCTCCAGTCCCCAAAGGAATTTAACTTGCAAAGAAGCGTGGGAACTGTATGCCACACTTTTACTTGAAGGTCGTAGGAAACCTTGGATACAAATGCAACAATAGCAGCCCACGCTATAGCGTGAGAACCACTACGCTATCCTTGTATCCAATTTGAAAATTTCCTACGTTTTCAAGTACAAGATAAGCATAACGCTTCTTCTTTTTCTAATATTTCATAGATGGAATAGTTCCATCCGATTGCAAAGATAAAAAAACACCGTGATTATTTGTGCAATATAGATAAATTACAATTTTGTTCCCTTGTTTTTTGTGCTTGGATAATTCATTAAGGTTTTACAATAATTTCTTAAACTGTTCTTTGAAATCGTCTGTAATAGGCAAGCTACATTACCTATCAAAACCAGTTTTGTATCATTTACGAGGTCTTTTCTGTGTTGATAGATATATCTGTACAACATAAAATTTTATCACAACACTCCAATGATTTTTCTTTGCCCATAAGACGCTCTGTCATTGCTCAAGTAAAATTGACTTGGAAAATATAATCGAATGAATGAATTTAATTATCTGACATTTACACTAAATCTTTAAAATTTTAGAAGACAGATGAGGAAGGATTTTTTTTACAAAACGTTTATTTTCATTTATAACTTATAAATGTACAACATTGTCTAAAATTTCTATCAATTTTGTTGATTCATTAAAATATTCTTGAACCTCATTAAACGATACAGTCAAAGACCTGCCATGAGCAAATGTGTTCCTTGCATTAATTAAGGAAGTTAGAGAGGATCTTATTTTTCCACAATCACAATGATTATTTAGTTTTGTTTTAAAATTTTTGTTCCAATTTTCATCAAAAGATTTAAGAATATTACAAATATTTGATTCTGTTGGATTCATAGAACTTTCTCTTATTTTTCGATTTATATAATTTTGTACTTGGCTTGATGCTCCTACATGCATATCTGCTATAATAGTTTTAAAACAAAATTCTATTGTTCCACAAGCTTTTATTAAAGCGTATTGGGTCAAATAAGGAACAGGATCAGCTAATGCTCCCATACCAGCAATTAGATGCTCTATTTTTCCTAAATCTTTTCTGCAATCTTCTAATGTATGCTTAACTGAGATATTGTACATAATTACAAATCCATATCATAAAGTACATTTAAAACTTTTTTTACCCGCCCTTTTATATGGTCAATCCTCATTGTCCCCTGTGTTATATACTCTTTATATTGAGTATCTTTTAATAATACCAAACGTTTATCAATTAAAGTTTTTGTCGTACTAAATCCTTTTTTTAAAGCAAGGGAAGTACCTATCATCAAAGAATCATAAACCGTCGGATAAAATCGTTTTCTTATAGTTTCAGTATTAGCTTGTAAATTAAAAAAAGCTTCTTCCCCTAAATAAGTATAAATAAAATCAATAACAGTTTTAAAGTCACGCTCTTTTTCAGATAAAACATCATCACGTTGATTGTCTTTTCTTCCCATATATTCATTTAATGTTTTTTTCAAAGAAATTGATTTTGACGAAGAGGATAATATTTCATCATTATTAAGAGCAAAATATCTTAAAATAAATTCCAAATCAAGCATTCTTTCATCTTCCTTTCCAGGCATCGCAAATAATGTCCTCCATTGAGTATTTTTATTAAGCTCTATAAGTAAAGCATTAAATTTACCATGATAAACGCAATTTCTTATTTCTTGAGGATTCAATGTCCTACCGCTTGTATTAATTCTTTCAAAAATCTGATATAAACTTGTATCATTGTCCTGAGGGGCTTTTTGTTCAAATATAATAGCATGAATAGTTGTACTTTTAATTTTTCTTTGGTCACTGTCTGAAAGATTTACAAAAGCCTTGTTCCTCCATCTTTCATTAATTTTATCACTATTAGATAAAGTAAAAACAGTATTATCTTTACTCCAAACACCCTCTATAAAATCGTAGACAGTCATTATTCTTTGATAACCATCAATGATTAATTTTTTATTGTCCTCTGTTTTTGCCAAAAAAATACTTGGAACAGGCAAACCTAACAGCAAAGACTCTATAAAGCGACTTGCTTCTATTTTATCCCATACATATTTACGTTGCAATTCCGGCTTTATCAACTCATTTTCCTTGTACATGGTTATCAATTCTCGGAAAGATGGATCAGCTCCCCAGGAGTTTATGTTATAGAGATCATCATTAGAATAATTATCTTCTTTTTCTTCTTTTATTTGATCTATAGCCATAATATTTGTTTTTGATTTTTTTTGCTAAATGTATTATATACAATAACCACACAAAAAAGTATTTCTTTAATTATTTAATGCTCACAGGTCTCCCCATGAGCATTAATATTTTAAACATTTAGGACTTATTTCCTATCCTGTAACGCCTCCTGCAATAACCGAACTTTTTCCTGTTCGTTTTTAAGCATACGTTCATAAAGTTCTATGACTTTTTCTATTGGATTGAAATTGCACTTATATTGATAAGCGTATGCTGAAGAATCATTTTGAAATGTGTTGCCTATTATATTAAAAGCGGCTTCATCGGTCATGTTCTTAATAGCTTCAGTCGGAATATGCAAAGCCTCCGCTACTTTAATCAATATCTTTTCATCAATCACATCTTTTTGTTCCAATTTGGAAAATGCCTGTTGTGTCATTTCCAATTTTTCTGCAAGCGTTTCCTGTTTTACACCAAGAATATCTCTGAAACGTTTGATATTTCGTCCTTGATGTACTCTCGGCATTATTACGGCATCTGCATTCATGTATTAAGTTTTTAAAATTTGACAAATTAAAACGTCTGTAAAGATACGCATTTGTTGTTATTTACAACCACCTACATTGTATTTTACAATCTTCCGTTGTAAAATACCTCCCTAAATCTTCCCTACTTTGTATCAAAATCATATCCATGCAAAGTAAACAAAAAAAGAGGATTAAGACAAACATACAGAGAAGGACTTTTACTGTTACCGGGGAAACACGTCGGCTTGCATACAGTAGATTAAGTTTTGTTCCCTTTATCCGACTGCGTGGAATATGGCTAAAAAATGCCGGTTTTTATATCGGACAGAAAATAAAAGTCCACATATCTAAGAATCGTTTGGTTATCACCCCTGAAAAGCATAATAAACCATGAGTATCTATACAGATAAAATAGCTTACCTCGTTTCGCTGATTGAACAGCTTAAACGTCATCCCTTCAACGATTTGCCCGACCTGCTGGAAGTGGCACATGTGGAATTTGTTCTGGATATGCCGGAAATCGCCGACCGCAACTGGGAGAATGACACTCCTTTAAACCAGAGGATTTTCCTCCGTTTTCTCAACACCTGCATTTCCACCTATGAAAAAACATTGAATAAGTTGAGAGAAGAAACCAATTCATCAAACCCAATATCATGACAGTAAAAAAGAAATTTACAACATCCGGATTAGCTGGCATTTTATGAAAAAATGTTTCCTCCCCACAATTGAAAACTATTCATCAACTGATTCGCAATTTCTGTGAAAAAGGGAACGGGATTCTCCATATCTTTTCCGCAAAGTTTGGGCTACAACCAAAATATCCCACCCTCAATATGAATACGGTTTGTCCATAGCAAATGGAACGCTATGGGACATGTCCCGACAACAACTTTCCGTATTGCAGAAGAAAATAGAAAACCTTTTAATTCATTTATAGCTTCATCCTCTGTTTATATTCTTTAAGTGGGGTTTCAAATGATTTTATACCCAGAGCCTGTAATCCTTCATTGCGTTTTTTTCTAAACCAATCGGTATCACTCAAGCCGTCGATTGTCAAGCGAAATTCCCCTTTTCTTTCCGGATGTTTTTCTACCTGAGCCGTAGAATGTTTTGTTTCAAAATGCCTCTTATATTCTGGCGAATATAATTTGCCACCAAATGCAAAAGGATTAAAGGATAGTAATTTTTTAATGGCAGCTTCGCCAAAGCCTATCAACCGACAGAGTTTTTCAATACGAAGAAGTTCTCGAATTGCCGGAAATAAATCATTGATTTTCTTAAGCTCGTTCTTTAATTTATCAAGAGCTTTGCGATGCTCCGTTTCATTGGTCTGAATAGCCCCGTTTAATATTTTTACTTCTTCTATTAACCTCTTGTTTTCAAAAGTAAGACGGTCTATTTCTTGTTGCTGACGTTTCATTTTCGGACAGCCGAATAACGAGCCGAGACCCTCGGCTGCTGAACTGGCTGCATTTACAAATGTGCCTTTCAGATTTTGGGTTTTGATTTCTCCTTTGATTTTGGAAAGCTCTTTTTCCGCCTGTTCTTTGTTTTGCAATAAAACGCTTATATTCTCCTGAATACTCTTGGACTGAGTTAAAAGGTCACGGTAGTATTGCGAGGTAGTAATATGTCGGGCTTCCGACCCTTCAATGCCTCTTTCCAGACCATAAGGTCGCATTTTTTCTGCATAACTGTCCTGATATTGTTTCAATTTTATTCGATTCATTACATCATCCGCACAAAGTCGGGTATTTTCCGGATTTTTCTTTTTGTACTTCTTTTTCTCGGGTTGCTGCTTTACCGCCTTAGCTTTTCGCCTTTCTCCCTTAACGATTGGCACAAGAGTTGCATGAATATGGGGTGTTGTTTCGTCCATGTGCAAAACGGCTGAAACAATGTTTTCTTTTCCGAAGGTTTCCTGTAACCAGTTTAAGTTATCACCGCACCATTCGTCAAGCCGTCCGCTTTGCTCTATCAGTTTCATGTCCTGCGAACTGCCTGTAAGCAAGATACGAATAGCGCGAACTTGGTTTTTCCCGATTTTACGGGTTAAGCCTGCGGTATCCAATCGGTGTTGTATGGCTTCTGTCCTGTTTCCTACCCTGTCAGGGAAACGGACTAATTCGCGGTTTAAATGAGTGCGTGACGGGTCTGCGTTTTTCGGAGAAATGGTGCGCTCAATATGGGCGGACATTTCGCTATCCGTCCCGGCTGTTTTTTCCATGTGTAGGACTGCATATCCCATAGGTAAATGATTTTGAGGGTTAGTAATTCCAATGGCACATCAAGTGCCACTGGGGTATCCAAAGGGGGATTGTCCCCCTTGGCTTATTGGGGCATTTTTAGCGGGAGTGAAACGAAGCGTGAAGAAAATGCCCTAATAAGCTATGACTTTTTCCGGCTGAAAAAATCTTGAGGCTTCTACGGTCACATCCTTAGCCCCTTATTCTTGGGCTTGGTTTGTTTCACCCGTGGTGTTGCTTTTTGTTTTATATCGGAACAATGACGCTCTGATATTTCAATGCTTCGCCGTATGGCATTTTCCTTATCTGCGGTTTTCCCTTGCGCCTGCTTACGCCAGCAGAGATAATCGTTCAAATCCTTATGTCCGATGTAATAGCATGAAGCGTCACGGACATGCTGACCATATTCCTTGCCGAGTTTCTGACAGGCTTCCAATCCTGCCCGGTCATGGTCAAAAAAGCAGTGTATATATTCGTAACCACCTAACGGATATAATGCTTTTGACAAGTTGGAAACGGAGTTCAGAACAATGTAATCCTGCCTGCCAAAGTCGGGGTTTTGCGGACAGTCTTCAAGCCTTAAAGTCAGAAATGAAAGATAGTCCATGAATCCCTCAAACACATAGCACGTTTTTTTCGGCTCTCCACGTTGCCGAATATGAGTGATGGATTTCGGTGCGATACAGCCTTTGAAATATCGGTTGCGTATTTCATAACCGCCAGCCATATTCGGGAAGGCTATAGTAAAATAGCGTTTCCCGTTGCGCGTGAAATGTGCCTCCCTACATTCTCTTTTCGCCAGTTCCGGGTTTATCCCCCTTTCCTGCAAATAGGTGAGCAGGGCAGGAGAAGAAAGCGGTACAATATCCAGTTGTTGAAAACTTGGCTCGGAAGATAATTGCTTGCCAAAAGAAAAAGAAACGGGGCGCACGTGTGGTATCTGTTCCTTGATTTTTTGCAAAAGATATGGTACATGGTCGGAACAATAGAGCTCCTGTGCCAATGCTATGATATTTCCACCCTTGCCAAGTGCGAAATCATACCATTGGTTACGCTCGGTGTTCACTTTGAACGAAGCTTCGGCCTCTTCTCTTAGTGGTGACTTATACCATAGGTGGATACCCTGCTGTTTGACCGGAGAATACCCCAGGCTATGCAGATAGTCTGCTATTCTGATTTGTTTTGCTGTTTGTATATCCATAAAATAATGATTTAAAATAAGTTGAATGAATTTATTTTTCTTTTCGCCCGTACCTTTTTATAAAATACGGTCCGTATAATCACTTCACTTCATTTTCGTATATATAGAATACGGTAATAAAGTGAAGTGACTTAATCCTATTTTGCAACCGTTTCGCTTTATTCCAATATATAGACCCACTGAATAAAGTGAAGCGATTGCAAGAGAAAAAACTAATAGTGGAAGTCGGACATGAATGTATATTTCTTGCCGTTCTCCTGTACTATCATCCGTTTGTTCCGAAGTAAGGTGATGAGCAATACCGCTTTTTTGTGATTCAACTTCACACCCACTGACACATAAGTCTTGATTAAGGCATCTTCCAATTCCTTGTAACCATATTCCTCTTTCAGCCCAAAAACGGCTTCCAATGCAATGCGGTGCTGCTGTTCGGTAATATGCCTATAAGGATCGAACTTTTCTTCTTCCGGTCTTCCCGGTTTCTTGGTTTCGGGCTTGTAACCTTCTATAAGTTCGGGCAGGGCATTGTCGTTGATGCGGAATGCAAAAGGCTCGAAGTCCATTGCCCGTATGTGCATGGCTGAAACATTGCTTATATCTCCATTGTTCTTGTCCTTTTCCACAAGGAGGACGGTTTCTGCCTTGTTGTTCAGTTCAGTACCGATATGTCCCCTCGCGTTCTCATCCCCCTTGTTCTGGTGGAGTATCGTATGGATATGTATCTGCCTGTCGTCCGTCCACTGCATCAGTTTGGATATGATGCGTGTGGATTCGCCGGGGCTGTTGATGTCATATACCATGTCACGGATGCCGTCTATGATTACAAGACCAATGTCGGGCGTATTATAGATAGCCTGTTCGACAATCCTGATACGCTGTTCAGGTGTGTATTTTCTCAAGGCGAGAAACTCAAGGTTCTCATTATCCCTGTCATCAGGCAAGCCAGCCATCCGTAAAATGCGTTTCATGACTTTCAGGCAATGATAAGGACTTTGCTCCGTATCAACATAAAGCACTTTCCGCTTCCCGTCGGAGAGTTCCGCTACATACCGCAACACTGTGCCATTCTTCAATGCAGCGGCTACGATAGCCGAAACATTGAATGTCTTTTTACTTTTGGCTTTGCCGATGGATGCGCTGAAATTGCCCAATGTCCCAATGACAGAACCATGCACTTTGAGGATTTCAGGTGCTTTCTCATAACTTTTCGACAGGCTCAAACGTGAGGCTTGCCAAAGGATTACGGCTTCTTCTGCCGATATATCCTTCATTTCTTTCATATAGTCCATAGCAACGCCTCCCGTTATTTCCGTCCTCCTGTCTTCTTTCCTGCCAGTTCAAGGGCAAGTTCCGCATCTACGATAATCTTACGCCCTATTTGTGTAATGGCTTTGTCAATCTTTCCGCTTTTCTTTATACGGTGGGCGGTGGGCATACTGCACCCAAATAACTTGGCTATGCCGAGTATCCCGTACACATATTTCTTTTCTGTGTCCGTGACGGGGTGCGGTTGCACTTCCATTTGACCGGAAGCATGTTTACTTAGGAACATGAACTCTTCGCCTGTCATCTGCCAGACGGGTTTCGATAATAACTCTTGAAGATTTTTCATCGTTCAATCTATTTATCCGTTAAACAATCAGCCCTGCGCACTGGCTGTTATTTCTGTTCTCGAACGATGCGAAATTAAGGATGGTCGTAAGTGGTAAGGATGGGGATGATGCCAATAATAATTTATGCTATCTCATTAGATATCAGATGATAAAAATACCACTCAAAAATTATTTTGAGTGGTAAAAGTGGTAATTTCGTGGAATATCAGGATATATCACGAATTATCCGAATATGCGTTCCATTTCTTTGGCGAAATTCTGATTGCTGTCACTTGGAAAATCGGAAACAGGCTCTTTGTACTTCGACCTGTAATAGCTTTCATCAATATCCAGTAGTTTCAATATTTTGTCTTTCCATTCATCCTTGTCTTGTTTGGGTAGTTCTTCGCTCATCAGGAATATCAGGTAACACACCCGAATCTTTTCCCTTGCCTTGATTTTTAGTTTGTTCTTGCAGGGGTGCAGATTCATATTGGCATAGAAGTCCGATGCGGAAATTTTTTCAAATTGTTCTTCCAAGCATACTTCATAAATGATTGAAAGTAATTTCATGCTGAAGTATTCGTGTTGTTCTCCAGACGTTACCTGTTGCTCATCCTGCTCGTTTTGCTCTTCTTGTTTTTTCTCTATATCAGGAATGTATTTTTTCAAAATATTCATAAAAAGAAGGCTCAGACGGTAAATGGCATCGAAAAGGTTTTCCATATATTGAAAAGCCTCTTTTCTATCTTGCTTTTGCAATTCATAAAGTTTGTCCAGCTCGGCTTTCGCCTTCTCATATTCAGCCTTGCGGCGTTCATATTCTTTTTCTACCTGTACTTTTTCTTCGTTTGTATGTTCCCTGTATCCTATGGAATCATACCTGTTGTATGCCTCATTTACCGATTTGCTTAATTTTCTTGTAACCTCCAACTGGTCTTCAATTTCTAAATTGTGTTTGTCTGCATAGTCGTAACAAACACGGGCTATTATGTTGTCATCAGGCAATGTATGTGTTTCGTAAATCAGAATGTTCTTTTCTATCTCCGTCTTCAGGCTTTTTAGAATCAGGATGTATTGCTCTTTCTGTTTGTCAAGCACCAGTTTAAGAAGGGCGGCTTCAAAATCTTTGGAGTTATTATGCTGCCTATAAAAGCCGGTGATAAACTTCTGCTTGTCAAAAGAGAAGACATTATTGACTATATATTCGCTGTATATTCTGTTGAGTTCCCCGTATTGAGGAATCAAATCCTGTATTGTTACCATCTTATGCGATTGATGTCTTTCTTTATCAACAGCTTACAATTATACAGCAATTTACTGCGCAATTGTAAAACATAAACTTTATTCAAATAATTCCTGTAATTTTAATTGTAACATCTTTTTATCCGGTAATTGTGTCTGGTATTCTGCAACCATTGTCGGAGACAAAGACCTGCTTAATGCATACTCCACTACTTCATTGTCCTTATCCTTGCACAATAGAATACCGATACTCGGATTTTCATTAGGCCTTTTTACATCCCTGTCAAGAGCTTCCAAATAAAAATCCAATTGTCCCAAATATTCCGGTCTGAATTTATCTGCTTTTAGTTCAAATGCTACAAGACATTGAAGTCCACGGTGATAAAATAGCAAGTCAATATAGAAATCACTATTCCCAACCTGCACCCTATATTCCTCGTCAACGAAAAGAAAATCTTTTCCGAGCTCCAAAATAAAATCCTTCATTTGTTTAACAAGTCCTTTTTGCAGACTATGTTCACTATGTTTTGACGGCAACCCTAAAAACTCTAAAATATAATTGTCTCTAAAATTATTGGAAATATCAGGATGTATTTTCTTGGCTAATGCAGATAACTTTACATCATTAAGCATTGTTCTTTCATATAAACTACTACTGATTTGTCTTTCCAGTTCCCTTGTAGAATAATGTTCGCGAATTGTCAATTGTAAGTAGAACTCCCTTTCTTCCATGCTTTTAGCCCTACTCATAATACTAAGGTTATGTGTCCAACTAATTTCTCTCAGCAGTGCTGAGAGTTTTGGTGCATCTTTGTAAGTCTCATAAAACTGCTTCATCCTCCACAAGTTCTTGTCGGAAAAACCTTTAAGCGTAGGCTCTTTCCTTTTAAGATAATCTGCCAATTCTTTTACGACAGCTTCGCCCCAAACAGATGATTCTATTTTTGAATTTATATAATGTCCTATGTTCCAATAAAGGTCAATCAATTCTTTATTGACAACTTTTGTCGCATTATATCGTGCCTGCTTAATGAGGTTGACTACCTCCTCAAAACTAGTATTTTTAACTATATCCATTGTCTTTTCGTATTGTTGTCGTAAAGATAGTTCAATAATTATTCCCTAACCTTAATATCCTATAAATTTATGTAATTCCATGTTTGATTTTCATCTTGTTTAATGGTCGTTTATAGTTGGTTAAACTTGTTCATTGCATTAGCTCTTATATCATCCGCTATATCAATATAGGGTTTCATGGCTTTATAGTCACTGTGTCCCGTCCATTTCATTACGACCTGCGCCGGTATGCCGAGAGCCAGCGCATTACAAATGAATGTTCTTCTTCCTGCATGGGTGCTTAGCAATGCGTATTTGGGGGTGACTTCATCTATACGCTCATTCCCTTTATAATATGTTTCCCGTACAGGCTCGCTGATTTCAGCCAGTTCTCCCAACTCTTTCAAATAATCATTCATCTTTTGATTGCTGATGACCGGTAACGCCATATGATTTTCAAAATGAATGTCCTTGTATTTTTCAAGTATGGCTTTACTATGGTCGTTCAGTTCAATTATCAGACTATCTGCTGTTTTGACCGTAGTAACTTCAATGTGGTCGGGTTTCACATCGCTTCTTTTCAGGTTACGAACATCTGAATATCGCAAACTCGTGAAGCAACAGAACAGAAAAACATCCCGGACACGTTCCAAATATTGTTTGTCTTTTGGTATTTGATAATCTTTCAACTTATTCAATTCGTCCCATGTCAGGAATATCACCTTTTTAGATGTGGTTTTCAATTTCGGTTTGAATGTATCGTATGCCATATTCTGATGATAGCCTTTTTTGAAACTCCAGCGCAGAAACCATTTGAGAAATCCAAGTTGCTTGCCTATGGTCGTGTTTCTCATATCTTTCTTGTCACGCAGAAAATTCACATACTCGTTCAACCCGAACTCATTGAAATATTCAAAAGTTATATCCTCCTTGAACTCTTTGAGGTGATTTTTCATTGCTGAAAACTTTTCATAAGTGGATTCTGTCCAATTATTCTGATTACCACATTCCTTTACAAATTTATCGAACACCTCTCCAAAACTTATTTTCGTATCTTCCTGCCGCTCTTCATTGGTGTCTTTCATCCGCAGGTTGAAAGCATCCTTTAGTTGTTGGGTGGTCGGCATAGTTTCCTGCACCTCAAATTCCTTAAATACGTTTTGAATCTCGGCATAGTATTTCAGTAAGTCCGCATTGATTTCGGATGCGCTTTGCTTCAGCTTGTTGGTACATCCATTCTTTACCCGTTGTTTATCGGCATCCCATTTGGCTACGTCAATGCGGTAACCTGTTGTAAACTCGATACGCTGGCTGGCATATATGACACGCATACGGATAGGTACGTTCTCTATGATTGACACACCGTTCTTTTTCCGGTTTTCCAATGCAAAGATGATGTTTCGCTTGATATTCATAATTGGGTGTGCTTAAAATTTACACCCAAAAATACACCCAGAAATTGAAATAGCAAAAGATATTCAGAGAAATTTAGATTTATTGAATTTTGTAATAAATTGGTAATTAATAGTATTTTGCGATTTTATAATATTGTGTGATTATATAGGTGATAGAGCCTCTCTCTCCGCTGAGCCTCGAAGACAACAGAGGGTCAATACAAGACAAATCCTGTAAAATCAAGGTTTTACGGGATTTTTTATTGCTTATCGAAGACATCGAAAAGACACAAAAAAGCCCCTAAAAGACAAAGTTTCGTTACTAAATATCATCGTTTCATTTTTAGTAACGATTTTTGAGATAAGTCTCTGATATGTAAAACGGTCAAGCTCCCTCAAAACACTAGGAAGTGCCTCTAAGAAATCAGCAAGTAATTTGAATTAGAGACAGAGCTATTTTATAAAATGTCCAATAAAAAAGAAGCCGAGAGAAAATCTCCCGGCCACACCTTATTATGAAAAAGAAAATCATTTCTGAAATAATTTCTCAAAATCAGCCATAGCAATTTCTTCTTCTTCCAACTTCACATTTTCCTTTACCGTTGCAAAGACTTTATTATCCACAGCCCTTTCGTACAAATGCTGACGTTGTTTTTCATCTTCCAGCAATTTTACGGCAAATCCATCCAACTGCTCATCGGTCAGGCCATACAATCCATATTGTTGAAGTTGAGCGGCAGCCACTTCACGTGCCACGATTTTCAGATCTTCCTGTTCTATTTTTAATCCAAATTCCCGAATAATTGCCGTCTTTACAACCTGCCATTTAAATTCATCCCGATAACCTTCAAAATCTTTTTCAATCTCTTCTGCTTTCATTCCCTTGTTAACGGCCAAAATCCATCTTTTCAGAAAAACTTCGGGCAACACAACATCTTCGTTCTTTTTCAACAATTTCTCGCGGGCATCAATGGTAAATCGGTATTCGGAATGACCTTTCAATTGATTTTCAATATCCTCTTTCACTTTGGCACGAAATTCTTCAACACTCTTCACCGTATCCTTGCCATATACTTTATCAAACAATTCCTGATTTACTTCGGCATCCACATAACGTTTAATCTCATTGATGATAAAACAGAACTCGGGATTGACATTTTCTACCACTTCCTTAGTCACACCCAACATATTAGAAAAATCCGTCTTATTCGGAAATGCTTTCACAGCATTGAATTTCACTTCCTGTCCCTTTTTAGCTCCCTTAAAAGCAACGGCAGCGTCTTCATCTTTCACATACATCAAAGAAAAAGAAGCCTCTGTGTTACGAACTCCGTTTTCTTTGGCTTTTCCGTCAGCGTCGAGCTCAATAATTTCACCTTTCAGATATTCTGTGCCTTCCACTTCTTCTACCGCCACCATTTCCCCACTGTTTTTGCACATTCCCTCGATCTGCTTATCAATCATCTCATCATCCACCTTAATCACATAATAAGACACCTTCTCCCGTTTGCTCAGTTTCACATTTACTTCCGGAGAAAGAGCTATATCGTATGCAAATTCGAGATTTTCATCTTCCAGATTCACTTCCTTCTGTTCTGTCTCACTCGGAAGCGGTTCTCCCAGAATATACAGGTCATTTTCTTTAATATAATTATTTAAAGCATCCCCCAACAGCTTATTGATTTCTTCCACTAAAACTGCTTTCCCATACATTTTCTTCACAATACCCATCGGGGTTTTTCCTTTGCGGAACCCGTCGATCACCACTTTTCTCTGATAATCCTTCAATACATTCTCTACGTTTGAAGCGTAATCTTCCTTGCTTAACTGAATTTTGATGACAGCCGTCAGATCATCATTTTGGGTCTTTGTTATATTCATGCTCTAAATGTTTGTTACAACAGTCGCAACGTTCACAACAGTCACAACAGTCTCTAAATTATACATTCAATTTTATACTTCAGCGGTTCAAACCTGAAAAAGCCACCTTTCTCAGGCGGCTTTTCCATCCCGTACGGGCGAAGGGACTCGAACCCCCACGTCTTCCGACACTAGATCCTAAGTCTAGTGCGTCTACCAATTTCGCCACGCCCGCGCTTATCGCTTTTCAGCGCTGCAAAAGTAAATTAAAATTTTAAACTTACAAAATTTTCTTTCTTCCCTCCTGCATTAATTTTCAATCCTTTCCCCACATTATTTGTCATTCCTCTTTTTTCTTGCGCAGTTCAAAATTCTTTCCTAAATATACCCGCCTAACTTCCGGATCGGCAGCCAAATGCTCGGCAGTTCCTGCTTGAAGAATCCTTCCGTCATACAACAGATAAGCACGGTCTGTAATAGATAAGGTCTCCTGCACATTATGATCCGTTATAAGAATACCTATATTTTTGTCTTTCAACTTACGCACAATCCCCTGAATATCTTCCACGGCAATTGGATCCACTCCGGCAAACGGTTCGTCCAACAAAATAAAACGGGGACGTATAGACAAGGCTCTGGCAATTTCAGTACGTCGTCGTTCTCCTCCCGACAATTGTATTCCCAAACTCTTACGAATATGCTGTAATCCGAATTCGTCAAGCATCTCCTCCAAACGCATCTTTTGTTCCTGCTTCGACATCTTCGTCATTTCCAACACCGCCTTGATATTGTCCTCCACACTCAAGCGTCTGAATACTGAAGCTTCCTGCGCCAAATACCCCACTCCCAACTGGGCACGACGGTATACCGGTTCCTTCGTAATCTCCGTATCATCTAGAAATATCCTTCCCCCATTAGGAGTAATCAAACCCACAATCATATAAAAAGAAGTCGTCTTACCCGCTCCGTTAGGCCCCAGTAAACCAACAATCTCTCCTTGTTGCACCTCCACAGAAACACCTTTTACAACTGTTCTGCTCTTATATTTTTTTACTAAATCTTCTGCTCTCAGTATCATAAAACATCATAAGTCAGTAGCTATGTTTTACAAAAGTACATAAAAACACGGAAAGGAAAAACTAAAAATCCAAATACACACTGAAATTCACGGCAAAGTTCTGTATCTCCTGACCGGGAACACTATGCCGATGAGTCAGTCTCCAGATGGCATCGACACGAAATATCCGGAATATATTTTCAATACCCACTCCCGCTTCAAAATAAGGTTTCGATACAGAAGACATCCCTTCTGGAAAAAGCAGATAAGCCCTGGTGTCGAGAAAACTTCCGTTATTCTTATCGGTCAGCGTTCCGATTAAACCCTTAAAAATAAATACTTCCCTCCACTTCAACCTCTTCATCAACGGAATCTTACCCAGAAAAAAGCCTTTAAAATGGTGTTCCCAGATAAAAGAAGCCCAAAGATCGGAAGCAAATTCATAATAATTCATACAGGAAAAAGCATACTGGTCATAAAAATAAGTAGCGTTCCCTTCATGTAATTTCAAAAGAGGATAAGGCACTTTACCGAAAATCTTTCCGCCGCTCAGCACCATATAGGATTTACCCAAAGGTGAAACCGGAAAATCGTAACTAATATTTCCCTCCAAACGATAAAATTCATAATCATTCTTAAACAACCCTTTCAGTCCCATAGACAAATCCACTCCTATTATGGGATAATCCGACCCCATGGAATACTTATCGAAAGTTTTCCGTATCACAATTTCATTTTTAGACAACCGCGTATTGAGTCTTAATGTCGTAGACTGAATGGATTTCATTTCTTCTCCATCGGGTTTCACAAAAGGAACATAACGGGATGGAAAAACGTCACGCACCTGTACTGCCAGCGTATTGGAAAAACCTTGCCGCCATTCCTGTTCAAACTGAACATCCCATTGATTTACCATACTCAAACGGTCATTGTTGCCCCGCGCAAAAACCGAACTTAGGATATTTCCCGTCGTAAAGGCATTCACACCCGCCCCCAATTGCAACACATCATGCTTAAAAGACATGGTCAGCTGAGACGTCGGCAATTCTCGAAAAGAATAAGTAAAACCGCCTCCCCCCTTAAATTTCTCATCTTTCGTCCCATAAGCCGCATGCCCGAACAATCGGACTTTTTTACTGAAATCTTCTGTCGTCCGGGCACCCAACTGAAAACGGCACCCCTCCAGTTTATTAAAACTAAACAATTTATAATAAGGACCTATGCCTATATATTTCGTATCATAGTATCCTCCCATAATGGTGGTAATAATCGTATATATATTCTGATACAAAGGCACATTTTTAATAGAGTCGACCATCTGGTAAATCTCCTTTTCCTGTTTGCTCAGGGCGTAAGGACGAATCGTATCCCAATAGGACTCATCATTTTTCAATACATCCTTATTAATAATTACATTGTTATCCAGTTTCAATACCTTTTCCGGTATAACAGGATTCAACACTACATGAGAATAATCTACCTGCCGGTTCCCTAAAAAAGAAATCACTTTCGACGAATCAGACATCACAATCGAAAAGTCTGCAAACAATTTATCCTGTTTCGGAAACCAGACTGAATCCGCCAGCAACTGATTCGTATTTTCAATAACAAGATGCCGTATCCAGTTCACATTTAATCCTTTCATCATCTTCACATGAGCAGATTGCAGTGCCCACGACAAAGAGTCAATGTTCACTTCTCCGTCAAGCACCGGAGTGGAAAACGATTTGGGATGAAAACGGATTTTATAAGTTTTCCGTCCCTCTATCTGCATACTGTCTACCAAGAAATATTTATAATACATTAACCCGTGGTCAGACAACGGACTGGCAAAACGAATCTCAAAAATATCTATATAATTGTCGTATAAATTGAAATTGGCATGCAAATGCCCCGTAAACTGTGCCAATGTATAATCTTCCTCTATACCGGAGATCCGGCTCGCTTTTACAATTTCTCTAGACAAAGAGGGAGATTTTCTGAAATAATAATCCGCAGAGGCTTCCGAAATCATAACGGGCAGATAGGCTTTCCCCGTTACGACAGAAGTATCGATATGATCAAAAATAAATCCGAAGTTTTTCTGCAATTTCTTATTTTTAAAACCGGACTTCATATTAGTCAGATCCAGCTCCATTTTAGTATATGTATTGCAGAAATAGGACTGTATCCTGTCGGGATTGTTTTTTTTCTTATTTTGCGAC
Source organism: uncultured Odoribacter sp. (assembly GCA_910588375.1). Taxonomy (GTDB): domain Bacteria; phylum Bacteroidota; class Bacteroidia; order Bacteroidales; family Marinifilaceae; genus Culturomica. The sequence continues at coordinate 47,183 of CAJUQA010000017.1, read as the reverse complement.
ACTTTCCTCAAAATCGCATGGGCGGGGTTTTCTCCGGGCGTCACCTTTATTTCTTCCAGGTCAAAAGCCTGTGGCTGAAGCTTAAAGTCTATTGTATTATAAGCTCCCGACGTAATTTTTCGAGTCTGAGATACATAACCTACAAAGGAGGCCTGTAATTCTTCCACAGCTTCCCGAGTTTCAATAAAATACATCCCGTCAAAATCAGTAGTAACCCCGACGAATGACCCTTTAAACACCACATTCACCAAAGGAAGCGGTTCTCCCGTTTTCGCATCCGTGATTTTTCCCCGCACACGAGTACTCTGCGCCCAGACACAAAATGCCGACAATAACAAGAGAAATAATACAACACTCCTTTTCATTCAAGTAAATTTCTGTCCGAAAACCCTTAGAGATGCCTACACTACTCCCTCCCGTAAAATATCATGCAAATGAACCATACCTTTATATATATGCTCTTCATCAGTAACCACCAATTGGGTAATGCTATTTTTTTCCATGAGCATAAAAGCGTTGTAGGCCAGTTCTTCTTCCGAAATGATTTTAGGCTGCCGGGACATGATATCTTTGGCTTTCAAGCCATCTACATCTTTATATTTTTCAAGCATGCGGCGCAAGTCCCCGTCCGTGATAATTCCCAACAAACGTCCGGCTTCATCCACCACGGCAACAGCTCCCAGACATCCTCCTGACATTTCCACGATTACAGAACGAATACCATCTTCCAAAGCTACCCGGGGACGATTTTCCTTATCGAAAACATCCGATACACGGGTATACAAACGCTTACCCAATGAACCGCCGGGATGAAACTTTGCAAAATCACGGCTGGAAAAACTACGGCAAGCTATCAGGCACATAGCCAAGGCATCCCCCATCACCAACTGAGCGGTCGTAGAATTGGTCGGAGCCAGATTATTGGGACAAGCCTCTTTTTCCACATGTGCCTTGATAACATATTCGGCATTTTGCGCCAGAAAAGAATCCGTATTTGAAACCATAGCCACAATCCGGTTATTTCCTATATTACGGATAAGCGGCACTAGCACCTTGATTTCAGGCGTATTCCCGCTTTTGGAAATAAAAATAACCACATCTTCCTCCCTCACCATCCCCATATCCCCATGAATAGCATCGGCGGCATGCATAAAAACAGAAGGAGTTCCGGTGGAATTCAATGTTGCCACTATCTTCTGGGCAATAATCGCACTTTTCCCGATGCCGGTAATAATCACTCTCCCCTTACTTTCATAAATCAGTTTCACCACTTTTTCAAAATCATCGTCTATAAAACCCAACAGATTCCGAACAGTGTCCGCTTCTTCTATAATTACATTCCTTGCAACGTCCTTTATATCAATCATGTTTCTATTCATTTACAAAACGACAGAATAATTACAATATTTATGCCAAAAAAAATCCGAAAAAAATCTTGCAACAACAATTTTTTCTATAATTTTACTCAAAGACAAAAGTACAATAAATGCCCGAAAGTTTGTCAGGTTTACCGAACAATAGTTCCATACAACGACCGCTTGTATGCATAAGCTTTATCTGCCGCAGAAATTTCCGGAAAGTTATTTTTTGTCGCAGATAAACATTTTTCAAAAGGCGGTAACTACAGAGCAAAATTGTACTGAATTTATTTGTTCATCCGAATTAAGTTATAAATTTGCAGCCCTTGTGCACGGCGTGCAAAAACATGATTAATACAATGGCATTGGAGATTGATTTACATGCAAAACTAAAAGAGTATTTTGGCTTCGACAATTTCAAAGGAAATCAAGAAGCCATTATCCGAAATGTACTGGCTGGGAGAAATACATTTGTATTAATGCCTACGGGAGGAGGTAAATCCTTGTGTTACCAACTGCCCGCACTAATATCCGAAGGAACGGCTATTGTCATATCTCCTTTAATTGCACTTATGAAGAATCAAGTGGACGCCATGCGTTCATTCAGTGCGGCGGAAGGTGTCGCCCATTTTTTAAATTCATCCCTGACTAAAACGGAAATTCTGAAAGTCAAAGAAGATATTCTGGAAGGCAAAACAAAACTTCTGTATGTTGCCCCCGAATCTCTGACCAAAGACAGCAATGTTGAATTTCTGCAAAAAATTCCCATTTCTTTCTTTGCTGTAGACGAAGCTCATTGTATTTCAGAATGGGGACATGATTTCCGGACGGAATACCGAAAAATACGTCCTATTGTGGAAGAGATAGGAAAAGCTCCCATCATTGCCCTAACGGCAACGGCCACACCCAAAGTTCAGCACGACATCCAGAAAAATTTAGATATGCTGGATGCCGAAGTGTTTAAATCTTCCTTCAACCGGCCGAATCTTTATTACGAGGTACGTCCCAAGAATGATCCCACAAAAGATATTATCAAATTCATCAAGAACCACGAAGGCAAATCGGGTATCATTTACTGTCTCAGCCGCAAAAAAGTGGAAGAACTGGCAGAAGTCCTTCAAATCAACGGAATCAAAGCTGCCGCCTACCATGCCGGCATGGATGCGAACACCCGGAGTGCCAACCAGGATAAATTCCTGATGGAAGAAGTGGATGTTATTGTGGCAACCATCGCATTCGGTATGGGTATTGATAAACCCGACGTACGTTTTGTCATCCATTACGACATTCCCAAAAGCCTGGAAGGCTATTATCAGGAAACCGGCAGAGCGGGACGCGACGGAGGGGAAGGCATCTGCATTACCTATTACAGCTACAAGGACATACAGAAATTGGAAAAATTCATGCAGGGCAAACCGATTGCTGAACAAGAGATCGGAAAACAGCTACTGCTGGAAACCGTATCGTATGCGGAAACGTCCATGTGCCGCCGTAAAGTATTGCTCCATTATTTCGGAGAAGATTATGAAGAAGACAACTGCGGATGTTGTGATAACTGCCTGTATCCCAAGAAAGAATTCGAAGGCAAGGAATATATGCTGGACGCTTTGACAGTTGTTACAGAAGTCAAAGAAAAATTCAAAATCGAACATTTGGTAAATATCCTGTTGGGTGAAGCTGATTCCGCGATAAAAGCCTACAAACACGATAAACTGGAAATATTCGGAAGCGGAACAGAAAAAAGCAGGCAATTCTGGACGATGGTATTCCGAAGAGCCCTTATCAGCCGGCTTATCGAAAAGGACATTGAACAATACGGAGTAATTAAAATAACCAAGGAAGGATTAGATTTTATTGAACATCCAAAAGAATTTATGCTGATGGAAGACCGTAATTTTGAAGAAAGTGAAGAAAAAATCCAGGAAAAAGGCGGAATGTCGGCCTTAGACGCCACCTTATTTTCCATTCTGAAAGATCTGCGTAAAAAAATTGCCAAAACCAACAATCTCCCCCCCTATGTGATTTTCCAGGACCCTTCTCTGGAGGATATGTGTATCAACTATCCCGTAACCCTGGAAGAACTCGCCAACATACAGGGAGTAGGCAGTGGGAAAGCCCAGAAATACGGCAAGGAATTCGTTGAAATCATCAAACAATATGTAGAAGACAACGAAATCGAACGCGCCCAGGATATGGTGGTAAAAACGGTGGCCAACAAATCCAAATTCAAAGTATATATTATTCAGAACATCGACCGCCAGATCGACTTGGAAGACATTGCTTCCGCCCAGGGATTAACATATGAAGAGTTAATCAAGGAAATGGAAGCCATTGTTTTCTCCGGCACCAAATTGAATATTGACTATTATATTAACAAGATTTTAGACGAAGACCAGCAAAAAGAGATTTTCGACTACTTCATGGAAGCCCAGACCGACAATATACAAGAAGCTTTTGATGAATTTGAAGGAGACTATTCGGAAGAAGATTTGCGGTTAATGCGTCTGAAATTCCACTCCAAGCACGGAAATTGACATTTGCCATAACCACGGGGGCTTACCCGTGGTTTTATTATTTTTCCAGGTGAAAGGGTATAACTACATAACTCGTATCGCCGGTATAATTCCAGGCAGGCCCTTCACTCAATAACCGGATTGCTTCCCTGTTGCATGAATAGGTAATCCATTTCACTACCCGGATATGGGAAGGGCGACCGGCCTTATTCACATAAAAAGACAATTTTATCTCTCCTTCCAGACCGCGTTCCAAAGCATCCTGCGGATAACGCAACGAATCCCGTATATAGCGATAAAATTTCTTATATCCTCCAAAAGGAACTGAACCCCGGTTACCTTCCACCACAGTATCCCTCTTCCCGTATGATGTCGAAACCGAAGAATCCGGAGCTACCGGCCTTTGCAATATCCGGACAGTATCTGGATTTCCGGAAGACAATGATTCCTCCTCATGCTCTCTTGCCACATTCACATCACTTTTTCCCGCTATTTCCTCTCCTGTAATTTCACCTTCAGCCAAATATAGCGCCTTCGCATCTTGCTGTCCTCTTCCTATCCGCACATACCTGATTCCCATCCACATCACAAATCCCATCACAACAACCGCAACCACAATTCCCCAGGTTTTACCTATCATTTCCCACTTGCTTCTCGTTCTTGCCTTTAAGCGTTTCGATAAATATTCAATATCCCGCACAATATCTCTTTGCGCTCCGGTCAAACCCTCCAAAGCTTCATATAAAAAAGCATCATTCAATGCTTCTTTTTCCAGACTATTGGCTTCCTTGCCCCTCCGGTCTCCACGCAAATAATTCACTATACGGTTCCTTACTTTCATATCACGCTATTCCTTTTTTCCCGAGACACAATTTCAGATTTCTTTTCCCATTCTGAACCAGACTTTTAATCAGCTTCAATGGAAATCCCGTAGCATCCTCGATTTCTTTATAAGAACGCCCCTCCATAAAAAAACGGCAAACACTGATTCTCTGTTTCTCCGGCAGAGCCTCTATACACTTTTGAAGTATTTTCTCGCTTGCAATCTCTTTCCTTACAGCATCCAAGTTAAAATCATCACAGAATTCCAGAACCTCTTCATCCAGACTCACCGATATCCCATCTGAAGAACGACGCTGTAACTCTTTCAGACAACAACTACGGACATGCGTATAGAGCCAAAATTTAAACTCATCCACCGGGGTTATCGTCACCTTGTCCGACAATTCATCAAACAAATACATGACAATCCGTTGCGCATCTTCCGGCTGTTTCAGATATTTCAACGCAACGCCGTAAACCATAGGTACATAACGTTCATAGAGTACTCCCCAATACCCTTTGTCTTTTTTCTGGTTATAAGCCATCAAAAGCTCCCTGTCGCTAATGACCCTGTTTATTCTTTTCAATTGAAAAAAATTTCAATATTCACAAAGATGTCAATTTTCTCAAAAATCCACAATCTTTCACCCAAAAATATAAATAAAAGGAATATTACATCTCCTTTGCATCCAAAAACTTCCGGAAGCAAACGAGCATTATAAAAATAGTATCAGAATCAATTGGGCCAGTATTACCCGAATAAACATCGCTACCGGATACACCGTGGCATAAGCCACCGAAGGGCCATCTCCGGGTGAAATCACATTTGCATAATTCAACGCCATCGGATTAGCCATGCTCCCGCACAACATTCCGGAAACGGCACCGAAATCCAATTTCATCACTTTCAACGCCCACAATGCCACTATCAAAACCGGAATCACTGTAAGAGCAAAGCCCAAACCCAACCATAAAAGTCCTTCAGGACGAAACACGGTATCAAAAAAATGAGCACCGGCATCCAATCCCAGACAAGCCAAATACATCGAAAGCCCTAACGCCCTCAACATGAGATTGGCACTACGGGTGGTATAGGTAATCATATGCATACGCGGCCCGAAAGCCCCCATAAGAATCCCCATAATAATGGGACCTCCGGCGATACCCAATTTCACCGGATAACTCACTCCCGGCACAGCAAAAGGAATGGTTCCCAAAAACAATCCCAATACAATCCCGATAAACACGGCTACCAAATTAGGTTCTTTAAGGCTGAGCACTTTGTTACCTAAAACTTTTTCCACATTCGCAATGGCATTGGCCTCCCCGACTACCGTCAGCTTATCCCCCAACTGTAACACCAGGTCAGGCAACGCCAATAATTCCACTCCCGCCCGATATATGCGGGTAATATTAATGCCATAGTGATTCCGTAATCGCAGGGCACCCAAACGCTTTCCGTTAATTTCGGAACGAGTCACCAATATTCTTTGGGAAATCAACTGACTGTCAATCGCATTCCAGTCAATATCCTCCTTATTCCAGTCCCTGTGCTCCTGTTCTCCGAACAACATAGTCAAAGTCTCTACCGCAGCTTCGGAAGTAATTACCAACAAACGGTCATTTTTCTGCAACACAGTTTCGGATGTCGGAATCGTAACTTTCCCATCCCGCCACAAACGGGAAATAACAAATTTATGATAAGCCAAGGCTGCTGCTTCCTTTACCGTCTTTCCGAAAATCCCCGGATTACAGATCTGGAAACCGGCAATAAAAGCCGCATGGGATTTATGGTCATCGCTATTTTTTTCAGATGCTCGAAGCGGAAAGAGCTTCCGTACAAAAGCCAAGGCAATAATCACGCCGACGACCCCTAAAGGATAGGTCACCGCACATCCCAAAGCCGGGTCGGCAGACTCAATCTGCAATTGTTTCAAAGTCTGCTGCGCTGCCCCCAATGCCGGAGTATTGGTGACAGCACCACTCAATATACCCACCATCTCCGGCAAAGATACGCCTGTAAGTAAATGAAAAACAACAGTCATAACAGTACCCAGCATCACTACTGCCAAAGCCAATATATTCAAAGTCATTCCCCCCTTCCGGAAAGAACCAAAAAAACCCGGCCCCACTTGCAGACCTAAAGCATATACAAAAATAATCAACCCGAAACTCTCTGCATAATTCAACATATTCGGGTCAATAGCCAAACCCGCATGTCCGGCCAGAATACCTACAAAAAACACAAATGCCACCCCCAACGAAACACCCCAGATACGTATCCTGCCAAATATCAAGCCGATTGCTGTAATGAGAGAAAGCACAACAACCGCCTGAATTACGGACTGTTCCACAAAAAGACCTCTTAACCATTCCATTTTCAAGAGACTAAAAGTCATACTATGATAAAACGGCGCAAAGGTAATATTTAATTCATGATTTATCCCTGCCTTAATAAAAATTTCCCGCTTCAGAAATTCCCCACAAAAGAATAAGATATATTGCGACCTTCAAAAACAACCCACAAACGTTTTCATCATATAAAATACAGTATTTTAAATCATTACGTTTGAAACATCATTTCTTTTTACTATATTTGCGTCACTAAAACAGGTTGTGTATGAAGATAAACAAATTATTTACCATAACACTTTTAAGTTTACCATTTATTATCCTTTCCTGTTCAAAACAACAATCCCTCGTGACGGTAACCGCTCCACCGGCCTCACTTTTATCCCCTTTCTGTACCGACAGCCTTCTTACAGTCCCTGAACTTGCCATTTCAGAATACTTGAAAGAACCGGCCATATTCTATACGCCGGCCATCGAAATCACGGACACATTCATCGGTATGGAAAAATATTTAGTACGAGCCAAAACCGAGAAACTTTTTGAAAAACGCAAGGAATTGCTGATCGATTTGGGAGAAATAGGCGAGAATGCTTTTTCTTTTCCCCTTCCCGGAGCCCGTTTCCTGTCTCCTTATGGTACCCGCCGTGGCCGAAATCATACAGGCGTCGATATCAAAACATTCGCCAATGATACCGTCCGGGCCGCATTTGACGGAATCGTCCGGATAGCAGGGCGCACCAAAGGATATGGCAACGTAGTCGTCATCCGTCATTACAATGGACTGGAAACCGTTTACGGACATCACTCCCGTCTATTGGTAAAAGCCGGAGAAAAAGTCAAAGCAGGCACTCCCGTCGGTTTGGAAGGCCGTACCGGAAGGGCTACAACCGAACATCTGCACTTTGAGACCCGTATAAACGGACAATACTTCGACCCGGCCATCCTTATCGATTTTACCACTGAAAAATTACATAACAGATGTATCGTCTTCACTCCTGACTCGGACGGAAAGATACACATAGACCAGGTATAAAGTCCGAAAAAGTGCAAATATCCTACGGAAATTCCCGCCATACAGGCATCCGCCCGTTGTGAACTTTTCTTTTCCCTAACCGTATGATTGATAAAATTTGACTATCTTTGTCATAAGCAGAATCAACAACAGATAACCTTATTAACCAAAGTTTCCATTCATGTTTTTTTCTACCGAAAATATTCTACTTATTGGCTCCATCCTCCTTTTCGTCAGCCTGGTTGTCGGTAAAACGGGATACCGTTTCGGAGTACCGGCACTGCTTCTTTTTCTCGTTGTGGGGATGCTGTTCGGTAGCGACGGATTAGGCATTCAATTCAATAACCCTACCCAAGCCCAGTTTATCGGTATGATTGCTTTAAGCATCATCCTTTTTTCTGGCGGTATGGACACCAAAATGACCGAAATCCGTCCCATCATCGGAGAAGGAATCGTACTGGCCACTTTTGGCGTATTTATTACGGCCTTTATAACAGGCATATTTGTCTTCGGGATTGCCTCGGTCACGGGACAGCATATAGCCCTGACCCTCACGGAAGCGTTACTGCTTGCCTCGGTCATGTCTTCAACAGACTCCGCTTCCGTATTTTCTATTCTGCGTTCCAGAAAACTCCATTTAAAACACAATCTCCGGCCCATGCTGGAATTGGAAAGCGGAAGCAACGACCCGATGGCCTACCTGCTCACAATATTGTTCATTCAAATGATACAGGCCGCTGACATGAGTTTCGGCCAACTGGCATTGCAATTCATCGTCCAACTGGGTATAGGGGCGGTTTGCGGTTACCTGCTGGGGCGTCTGGCGGTGCTCATTCTGAACAAAATCAACATCCAGTACGAATCACTCTATCCCGTCCTTCTACTGGCACTGGTATTTTTCATTTTTTCTTTTACGAATCTGCTACACGGCAACGGTTACCTTGCAGTATACATCGGCGGGGTTATCGTGGGCAACCGGGCCTTCGTACACAAAAGAAGTGTCACCTCCTTTTTTGACGGATTTGCCTGGCTATGCCAGATTGTAATGTTCCTGACATTGGGACTTTTGGTAAACCCCCACGAACTGTTGGGCGTTGCAACCCTGGGACTCCTGGTCGGCATTTTCCTCATCTTGGTGGCTCGTCCCGTAAGCGTATTTTTATGTCTGCTTCCTTTCCCGAAACTTCCTTTCAAAGGCCGTCTTTTCGTTTCATGGGTAGGACTGAGAGGAGCCGTACCGATTATTTTCGCCACTTATCCCCAGATAGCAGGCATCCCGCATGCCGATTTGATTTTCAATATCGTTTTCTTTATCACCATTTTGTCACTGATTGTTCAAGGAATGACCATCTCTTCCTTTGCCCAATGGCTGGGATTAGGAGAACCCGCCCCAAAAACCGCCAACACATTCGGAATGGCCCTGCCGGAAGAAATCAAATCGGCCATGTCGGAAATTGAAATCACCGAAGAACTGCTGAAAAAAGGAGATTTATTGATGAATCTCCCTCTTCCGGACAACACCCTGGTGGCCATGCTCAAGCGCAATAACAATTACATTGTCCCAAAAGGAAAGACCCATCTCTGTCCGGGTGATAAACTACTGGTTATCACGGACAATGACAAAGAACTGATTAACACATACGAAAGTCTGGGAATAAAAGACTATACTTTCGAAAAGAACTAACCATTATGCTACTGGGTGATTTAATTTTAAGACTGATTATAGCAGCCTGTTTCGGCGCCCTTATCGGCCTCGACAGAGAATACAGAGCCAAAGAAGCCGGTTTACGGACCCATTTCCTGGTTTGCATGGGAAGTGCCCTGTTTATGATTGTTTCCCAACACGGATTCACGGACATGATGGGCAACGAGGGCGTCAAACTGGATCCCAGCCGTATTGCGGCACAGGTTGTCAGCGGAATAGGTTTTCTCGGAGCTGGAACCATCATCATACAAAAACAATTCGTCCGGGGACTTACGACTGCCGCAGGTTTATGGGCCACTTCCGCCATCGGCCTCGTCATCGGAGGAGGCATGTACTACATCGGAATTGCAGGCGTCGTATTAATCCTGGCCGGCCTCGAACTGACCCACTTTTTTTTGCCGGGAGTAGGTCTCCATAGCATACTCCTCATCTTTTCAACCGGAAAAAAAGAAAATCTGGAAATCATTACGAACCACATTAACAGCCAAGGACACCACATAACCAATTACACCACCGAAGAAGAACACTACGGAGAAGCCCGTATCTATCACGTCAGCATGATCATTAAAACACGGAAATTCAACGACCAAAGCCTCATCTTTCAGTTCATCCAATCATTACCGGACCTGACCATCAATAAAATGGAATAACCCCCGGCCGTTTCCAGCAAAGCGGAATTCAGTCCGGGATTCATTCCATTTCAGTTAAAACTGCAATAACATCGCTCCGCACGAATAACCGCCCCCGAAAACAGTCAATCCGACCAGATTCCCTTTTTTCACCTTATCCCTATTTTCCGAAAGCGATATCATACAACTGGGAGACCCCGTGTTCCCCCTCTCTTCTATATTCATGAGGAAACGCTCTTCCGGAAAACCGGTCTGGCGGGCGATATTACTGATAATGCGCCGGTTTGCCTGATGGGAAGATATGTAATCCAGGTCCGAAAGAGTCTTCCCGCATTCTTCCCCGGCTTTATTCAACGCTTCCACCATATAATGACAAGCATGAATAAACACATCCCGTCCCTCCGGCATAGAAATACCGCCATCTTTGGGCAACAGACGAACAGCTTCCATCGCTTTCCCCACATGCCCCATCCCCCGGGTATAAATACTCAGAATGCGGGCATCCTTTTCACTGTATGCCTGAGTTGAAAGAAAAACAGCCACAGCCCCGTCCCCCCATAAATGTCCGCTCTGGGGATCCGTCTCATTAGCATATTTCGTATTATGCTCGGAAGCAACAACCAATACTTTGTGCGCTTTACCGGCAAGCATATAGGCTTCCGCTATCTCCATGGCATTTATAAAAGAAGAACAGGCAGAAGTTACACTCAGACAGCGGGCATGTTCAATCCGGTAACGGTTCTGGATTTCGTGGGCCATCGTAACCACCGTATCATAAGGAGAATACGTAGCGGCCACAATCAAATCGATTTCGTTGACGGGATAAGGCAACTCCTTCACTCCCTCCTCCACTGCGTTCAGTGCCATAGAGTTCGTATTCTCTCCCACACCCGCTTTGCTCCGTCTCTTTATCCCCGTCCGGGAATAAATCCATTCGTCATCCAGCCCGTTAATATCTTTAAAATATGAATTAGGTACAACTGTTTCAGGTAGATAATGTGCAATTTTATTGATATACAATTCCATAATAATTAAATAACTCTTTGTTCTTTTTTATAACTGCGCCAGAACACTCAACAAAAAACATACCAAAACATAAGAAACTCTTATCAAAGAGCCGATTTTCCCCATAATTTAATCGTCCGGAAATTTTTCAACACGATGCTTTCGTTTGCATAAAAAAAATGGTACTCTTTCAAACCACCGAACCTAAAATGAAATATTTTCGTAGAAAGAAACGAAAAGATTGTTTATAATTCATAACGACATATATGAACTCCAAAGGAAGAACCAAAACCGGATATTTTCAGAATACCCCTTTATCATATTCCATCCCCGAATAACTGATAAGATATGCTTCATTTCTGCCCCATTACCCCTAACGATAAAGAAATCATAACTTCCTTTACCTTTACTCACGGTTCACGCGATTGTGACCTGTCTTTTTCCAATCTCTGTTCCTGGCATTTCAACAATCAAAGCAGTTATACCGTCATCGACGATTATCTGGTGATACGTTTCCGCCTGAAGGAAAACCGGACCCTTTATCTCATGCCAACGGGAACAGGCGACATTATTCCGGTCATAAAAGCCCTCGAGGAAGAAGCCCACAAAGAAAACCAGCCGCTACTCCTTCAAGGAGTTTACGGAGAAATGCGGGAAACCCTGGAAAAAGCCTTCCCGAACCTTTTTGAATATACCCCGCACCGCGACTATTTCGACTATATCTACCTCCGCCGGGATCTGGCCGAATTAAAAGGAAAAAACTACCAGCCCAAACGGAATCATGTCAACAAATTCAAAAAAGAATATGAATACGAATACCTGCCCTTGACTCCCGACCTGTTGCCCGCTTGTCTCGACTTCGAATCCCGCTGGTGCAGGGAACACGAATCCCCGCAACAGGAAAGTCTGCAAAACGAACGCCAGGCACTTACCTATGCCGTCGGACATTACGATGAATTAGGTCTATACGGCGGAGCTATCACGGTAAAAGGAGAAATGGCGGCTTTCACTTTCGGATTTCCTCTCACTCGCGACACCTTCGACATACAGTTTGAAAAAGCAAACATCCGTATCGACGGCGCATACAGTATCATCAACCAAGAATTTGCCCGTCATCTGCCGGAACAATACACCTATGTGAACCGGGAGGAAGACTTAGGGCTACCGGGCTTACGACAAGCCAAACTATCCTACCATCCGGCCATCTTACTGAAAAAATGTATTGCAACCAAAATCACCACCCGATGAATAAGAAAGAAGAAATCATACATCTCTGGCGTATCTGCTTCAACGACACCGAAGAATTTCTCCGGCTGTATTTTGAACGGAAATACAGTGAAGCCGACACCGTGTTTTTTCAGGAAAACGGTCAAATCATCTCGACCCTGCAAATGCTTCCCTATCCCATGACCTGGTACGGACAAACCGTCACCACTTCTTATATCTCGGGTGCCTGCACACATCCTTCCTTCCGTTCCAGAGGCTTCATGCGGAAACTGCTGACAGAAGCCTTCCTAACCATGAAAAACCGGAAAATCGCCTTTTCCCTTTTAATTCCCCAAGAACCGCGGCTGTATGACTATTACCGGCAGGCAGGCTATGCCCCGGTTCTGGCCTACACTCCCGAAAATTATTATCTATCCGTACGCAACGACAATCCCGCCGTATCATTTCCCGAAAGGGAAGCGGTGCAAGCGGAAGAACTTTACCCTTACTTCAAGGCACAAATGGAAAAAAGGGAAAATTGCGTACAACATCCGCTGGAAGATTTCAAGACCATCCTCGACGACCTGTATCTATCAGGAGGCAATCTCCTTTTACTCCGCGACGACCGGACCCGAATCAAAGGGATGGCCTTTGCACTCCCTTGTCCCGACAAAATACTGATTAACGAACTATTATACGAAAACGACAACGAAAAAGAAGCTCTGCTGCAAGCCGCCGCCCACAAATGGGAAAAAGGCGAAATCGAATGCCGGATACCGGTCGGCAACGGAAAAAAAATAACCCCGAAAGGCATGGCACGTATCATTGATGTGCCCCAGGTATTATCCGTATACGCCGCCACTCATCCGCGCAAAACGTTATTTCTACAGATAAACGACCCCGATATCCCTTCCAACAACGGCTATTACCGGCTCATGAACGGCCGGGTATTCCGAACCGGAGCCGGCATTCATAAAACCGACTATAACCTGAACATCGGAGAACTGACACACCTGTTATTCGAGAATCCGGGCCATATCAGCCTGATGCTGGAGTAACCGGCAATAGCCTCTCCTCCGCTTCCGAATACGGCAGCGGATTTTTATCTCTCTCCCTTGCCGGAATCCAATATCCGCCAACCGGAAAATTTTCCGGCCGTCATACACATACTTTCCATTCTTCATCGATAATTTGCAAAAATATCTTAATTTTATAGAACTAAAGCTGGTGTGCGATATCTCTCCTCATTCCCGCCGAGGAATATTTTGTAAAGTTTTACCGCTAAATTCCGAAAAAATGAAAAAAGTCGCAACAATGGTCATCGTGACGGCGATATGTGCCTGTCACCATGATATGGAACCTTGGAATGAGTCCGCAAAAATAAAAGAAGTGGCCATGTATGTCAGAACGGCGCAAAGCTCCGTCACCACCCCTCCCGCAGGATGCCAACTATTCCTGTTTGATTCTCAAAACCAACTGACCGCCTATACCATTCCCTCCTCCGGTATCCGGGAAGGCAACCTCTTCCGGATGGAAATTCCCGAAGGAAGCTATACCGGCTATTGTATTGCCAACAGCAACACCCCGGACATATGGGAATACACAGCCGGAAGCACACCGTCAAAAATTTTCGCATCCTTACAACAAAACGGCGAATTCCGGTCGGAAGCCGGGGACTATCTGTTAGGCAAATCCGAATTTACCATCGGGAACAAGAATAGCGACCCGATTCTCTTCGACGTGGAACGCAAAGTAGGATGCGTAAGGGTTATCATTGAAAACATCCCCGACTGGATGAACGACCTGAACATCCGGGTTGCCAACATCCCTTCCAAAATGAATCTTTTGGGCAAATACTCGGGCGAAGCCGTCACTGTGACAAAAGCCGCCAGCCAACCGGACGGCAACGGACGCTCCGTAACCGACATACTGGTATATCCACCGGGCAAAAGCAGTTCTCTCACGCTGGCATACAAGGCTGGAGTAGCTTCCGAAAACACACCCGTCCACACCATTGACTCCATCCTATCCAACCGCATCACGGAAGTAAGGGCGATTTTCCGCTCAACAGGAAATACCCGGCAAGTCGATTTTTATACCGGGATTTCCGAATGGGACAAAACCGTCATCCGGGAAGAAGACTGGTATATCGAACTTCCGGGAATGCCTTGCGAAGGCAATGGGAATGGTATCAACTTAGCCCGAAACGGCAGTTTTGAAGAAGGAGATGCCGACGACATTCCGCCCGGCTGGAAACTGGATGGAGGAGGAAGCGACAAAAAAGTAACCCTCGTCAACTCTCCTGTCATAGACGGGAACAAAGCCGCCCGACTGGAAGGAAAGACCTATCTCTATCAGGACATCGAAGTGACCGAAGGCCGGTGTTATCAACTGAACCTCTTTGTCAACAGTCCTTCCGACGAAGTGAAATGGCGCTGCTGGAGCACCTGGATGGCAGGCTCCGCCAATCTGAACTCGGAGGCCATACGCTCCTCCTCTTACCGCTACCGGACAGACGGATATGAAGACGTATATGCCGGAAACATCTTCAAAGCTCCGGCAGGCGCCACCAAGCTCCGGATAGAAATCCGCAGTTACACATCCCTCTCTACAAGCCAGGAGGGCCTATATATCGATGCCGTCCGCATGGAAAAAATAGAATAAACAAACAACAGCAATCCGGGGATGAAAAAATTCTCCGGATTGTCTTGCTATTTTCCGGACAACTTCCTGCCATAGTCCGGGGAAAAGATAACCCGTCCCCAATAGGTTTGCAATATCCCTCTCAAGGCAAGATATATCAGGAAAGCCGCCCACAAGGCATGATTATCCGTCGTGCCGGAGAAAAGATAACAGAGCAGAAAAAAGGAAGCGCAGGCAATCAGCATCGCCCGCAGCATTTGTCGTGTGGCGGTGGCACCTATCAATACGCCATCCCACAGAAAGGCGGCAAAACCGGCAAGCGGTACGGCCATTGCCCAATAAAAATAATGCCCGGCCTCTTCGACAACCTCCCGTTCTTCCGTCAAAAGTCCTAAAAAACGCTCGCCCCCCACTCCATACAGCAGAGTAAACAACAACGACAACACCACGCCCCACCCGAAAAGATTCCGGACGGCATGCCGGAGCTTCCCGGCATCACACGCTCCGATATAACGTCCCACCAAAGCTTCACCGGCATAGGCAAAACCGTCCATGATGTAAGAAAACAGGGTGAACAACTGCATAAGCAACGTATTTACAGCCAATATCGTATCTCCCTGCCGGGCTCCCGCCGAAGTAAAAAAAGCCGTGACGGCAATCAGACAAACCGTACGGAAGAATATATCCCGGTTCACACTGAAAAAACGTTTCATGGCCCCCCACTGCAAACTTCCCCGGAAAGTAAAATATTCCCTGAGAAAGCCATAACGCCTTTTCCACAATACAAGTGCCATTCCCAAACCGCTCCACTCGGCAATGACAGTTCCCAACGCCACGCCTTCAATTTTCCAGTGCAGCAGAAACACCATCACCAGACTGCACACAATATTGATGCAATTAACGGCAATAGCGATGAACATGGGGAAACGGGAATTCTGCATCCCGATGAACCATCCTTTAAAACCGTACATCATCAACACAGCGGGAGCCCCCCAAATACATACCCTGAAATAGCGTATGGCATAGGCCTCCACTCCGACACTGGTTTCCAATAAACGGAAAGCCAGCCATTCGACGGGATACTGTACCAATAATATAAACACCGAAGAAATCAATCCCACACACAATGCTTGCGTCAAAACCCGCACCTCTCCGGCCGGATCCTGGCGCCCGTATGCCTGAGAAGTCAAACCGCTCGTCCCCATACGCAAGAATCCGAAATTCCAATACAGCATATTGAACAACAGGCCTCCGACCGCAATGGCTCCGATGTAGGCGGCTTCGCCCATGTGACCGACAATACTCACATCGACCAAGCCCAGCAACGGGACAGTGATATTCGACACAATAGACGGTATGGCAATCCGAAGTATACGACGATTCATCATTTTTCCATAGGATACAAAACGGACAATGGAAAAAATTTACCGGCACAGAAGCCCTCGACGGCCTTCCCTTTCCGGATATTTTCCATTGTCCGCTTTTCTTTCTTTATCTTACAACAGGGAATCCGGATTCAAATGGGCCGATTCAATATCCTTGAAATAACGGTAAGTTCCCACTTTTAGTTCCACAGTTGCCGCATCATCACACACAATAATTCCTTTCCGGTGTAACTGGAGGGCACTGATAGTCCACATCTGGTTCACCGCTCCTTCCACGGCATGATACAAAGCACGGGCCTTATTGTGTCCATTCACGATAATCAGCACCTCCTTAGCATCCAGCACCGTTCCCACACCTACCGTCAAAGAAGTCTTGGGCACTTTATTTACATCATTGTCAAAAAAACGGGAATTGGCGATAATCGTATCCGTGGTAAGCGTCTTCACCCGCGTACGGGATGCTAGGGAAGAACCCGGTTCGTTAAAAGCGATGTGACCGTCGGGACCGATTCCGCCCAGAAACAAATCAATACCGCCCGCCGCTTTTATCCGCTCTTCGTATTGCTCGCACTCTTTTTCCAAATCGGCGGCATTCCCGTTCAGGATATTGACATGTTCCCGCTGAATATCAATATGGCTGAAAAAATTATTCCACATAAAAGAGTGGTAACTCTCGGGATGTTCTTCGGGAAGCCCTACATATTCATCCATATTAAAAGTAATCACATGCTTGAAAGACACCACGCCCTTCTTATACAATTCTATCAACGCTTTATACATACCCAGAGGGGAAGAACCCGTAGGAAGCCCCAACACAAAAGGTTTTTCCTCCGTCGGATTCGCCCGACGGATTTTCGCAGCCACGTAATTCGCCGCCCACTGCGACACATTCTGATAATCCGGTTGAATAATAAGTCTCATCGTTCCAAATGTTTAATTTTCTTCAAAGATAATGTAAATATACAGCAAACGAAAACGTCCCCTTTAACTTTTCCGTTTCACTTCTTCGACGCCGCGGACCCGACTGATGGAGGCTATCACGGCAGTAAGTTCGTCCACGGAACTGACCTCGAAGCCGAAGATGCAATCGGCGATGGAGTCGGTCACCGTGATGGACAGCCCGTCTATCAACAGATTCAATTCTATTGAAATCACTTTTACAAGGTCAAAGAGCAGTTTATCCCTGTCTATACATTTTACGCGGATGGATACGGGGAATTTTTTCTTTTCGTCCGCCTGTAAATCCACGGAGACAATGGAGTCACCCGCCTTGGCAGATAAAGAAATGGCTTTGTGGCAATTGCGTTTGTGCACCGTAATCGTGCCATCTTCGTTCCGGAACCCCGACACCTCGTCTCCGGGCAGCGGACAACAATCGGAACACAGGCGGTAATCCGACTTCTTCTGACCGGCCTTCGCCTTGCGCAAAAAGTTGGTTACGGCCTTTCTGGCCTTGTAGGTCTTGATAAATCCCAGCCACTCCTCCTGCGGGCAGGCTTCTTCTTCCGTACCGATGTCCACGCGGTCGCCTCTTTTGAGCACAGTGCGCAAAGAAGCCAATTGCCCGTTCACCCGGGCATACTTGGCATGGTTCCCGATATCGGTATGTATCTCATAAGCCATATCCACGGGTGTAGCCCCTTTGGGCAATACCACGCTGTGGCCTTTGGGCGTAAAGACCGTGATGTCGTCATTATAAAAATTGCACACCACATTTTCTATGAATCCGTCTTCCTTGCCGCAATCCGCGATGTCATGCAGGACGGCTTTAAAAGTTTCGACCCAATGTTCCACCCCCTTCCCGGCAGCCACACATCCCAAAGCGGAATTATACTCCATCCTTTCGGATGCAATGTGAACCTCCACCCACTGTCCGCTACTGCACATCACTTTGCAGTGAATGGCCTGGTATCCGTTTTCCTTCGGGGAATCCACATAATTGACCAGACTCCCCGGTTTTTCTTTATACAGGTCCGTCAATACGGAATAGATTTCCAGACACTGGTTCTTTTCGGAAACACCCCGCTCCGAATTGGTTTCAAAAACAATCGGGATTATCTGTAAAGGCTCCACTTGCCTGAACGACAATCCCGATAATTGCATCTTTCGCCAGATGGCACAGACACCCCGGTTTTTACAACTGACCCGGGCTTTTATCCCGCATTCCTGCAAACGTCGCCGAATGGGCTGCAGGAAACGTTCGATAGTCTCCCGGTTTTCTTCCTCAAAGCGGGCAATCTGGCGTTCCAGTTCCGCATACTCGAGCGGCGTACGGAAACGGAGACTCAGATTCTCCAGTTCTGTCTTTACCCGATAAAGTCCCAGGCGGTTAGCCAACGGGGCATAAAAATAATCCGTCTCCCCAGCTATTTTCATTTGCTTATCGGGACTCATGCTGTCCAACGTACGCATATTATGCAAGCGGTCGGCCAATTTAATCAGCAAAGCCCGGATATCGTAATTGATAGAATCCAGCATCTGTTTGAAGTTATCCAGTTGCTTGGACATCTCATACACGGTCTTCTTCTGCTTAGTCACTACACGCACCAGAAAAGCGACATCTTCCCCGAAACGTTCACGGATTTCATCCACCGTATAGGGGGTGTCTTCCACCACATCATGCAGCAGCGCGGCAATAATCGGATTCGTTCCCAGTTTCAGTTCATCGGCCACAATCGTCGCCACCGAAATAGGATGAATAACGTAAGGATGGCCGCTTTTGCGGTATTGTCCCTCATGGGCCTTGTGCGCAAATTCATAAGCATCCAATATGCGGAGCCTGTCCTCATCGCTCCTGCCTGCCACCACTTTTTCCATAAAAGCGGCTTCCCTTTCGGCCAATATCCGATTGAAATCTTCCTGTACCTGCATGATAACACCTCATTTTATTCTCTCACCCCTACAAACATAATAAAACAAAGGATTATCCGAAAGGATTTGCAACTTTTTTTTACAATCATTCAGAAATTCCTACTGGGCGGTAAGCTCGATAATCCGGCTGGCGGTGTGGGCGGTGGTCAGAAGTTCGAGTCCCGCTTTCATCAGATAATCGCCGCTGAAAACCGCACCGTTGCATAGCAAACGGGATTTTTTCCCCGGCAGGAGGTTGATTTCTTCCACTTTATACTTCCGTTGCGGATCGAGTCCCTGTAATTTCACCGGGAGCAGCTTTTCACCGAAACGGGGATGCAGGTCGTAAGCATATACGACTGCTTTCCCGCGGTCTTTCGCCACGTGCATCACGGCCGCATGGTTTGTTTCATAAGGAGACACCAGACGGTAAAAATCACCCTGCAAAATCACGGGCGAAAGCCGTTTGAAATGACTTACCGCCGTCCGGCAGAACTGTTGTTCATCCTCACTCATGCCTGCTATCCCGATGTCAAATCCCAGTTTACACATCATGGCAACATCCACCCGGAACTTCAAAGGCTGCCGTCCCCAGCCGGTGACATGGGCACACAATACCTGGGAAGGGAACAGCTGGGAGTATCCCCATTGGATAAAAATACGTTCCACGGGGTCGGTATTGTCACTCGGCCAAAATTCCGTGAAATATTTCAACGCTTCGTAATCACAACGGGCGCCCCCTCCCGAACACAACATCATGGGCAGATGGGGATATTTGGCATTCAGACGTTCCAACACCCGATAGATGCCCCGCACATGGTCTACATACAACTGCGATTGTTTTTCCTTCAAATAAGGCGAATAAATATTGGTTATCGGGCTGTTACAGTCCCATTTGAAGAAAGCGATTTCCGGATTTTCCGTCATGAGTCCGTCCACAATGCCATAGACGAAATCCTGCACTTCGGGGTTGCTCATATCCAGCACCAACTGGTTGCGGAAATAATACAATTCCCGGTTCGGCTGGTGGATGACCCATTCCGGATGTTTTTCAAACAATTCGCTTTTGGGATTCACCATTTCAGGCTCTATCCAGATACCGAACTTCACACCTGCCTTCTCCGCTCCTTTCACCAAAGCGTTTACCCCATGCGGCAGTTTATCCGCCGTGTGCTCCCAATCGCCCAAGCCCGCCCGGTCGTCTTTGCGCGGGTATTTGTTACCGAACCAGCCGTCATCCAAGAGGAACATGTCAACGCCCAACTGCCGGGCTTCTTTCATCAACGCCAGCAATTTCTCTTCGTTGAAATCGAAGCCGGTATTTTCCCAGTTATTAAGCAATGTCAGTCGTTCGCCCAAGCCGTCTTTCACCTGATAGCGACGTGCCCAGTCATGGAAATCTCGGCTGGCTTTTCCCACCCCCTGAGTGCTGTATGTAAAAATAAATTCCGGGGTTTTAAACCATTCCCCCGGTCGGAGTTCATAATCGGAAGCATACGGATTTATGCCCGAAATGACACGCAAATCTCCCAGATTATCGACTTCAAAGGTAAAACGGAAATTTCCCGTCCATCCTACAGTCCCCACCAGTACGTCCTCGTGATTTTCAGACACCTCCTGTCCCACACCCAATTGGAAAAAGGGCTGCACATGCATGGCGGCTCTGGAGCCCAGTTTGGTATCCAGAATTTTCTTTCCGAACTGCAATTCCTGCGAACTCATCCTCACTTCCTTTGCCCAATCGCCGCTGAACTCCGTAAGGAAGTAACGGGCAGCCTCCAGATAAAGCATCGAAGAAGCATAGCGGAACAGGCGCACCGGCTTCTTTTCCTGATGGCGGATTTCACTCCACGCCTTGATGATGTTTTCTTTGTGGAAAGCCGTATAATGCAGTTTCACTTCCACGGGATAGACTTCATCCCGGAGGGTAATAACCGTTTCCGTCACATTGTCATCGGAAGCATGCTGTTCAGAAGAAACATATTTGAGCAACGTGGCCATATTGCCGTCCCGGTGAGTAATCCCCAGCGCGGGTTCAAAATAGTCCTCCATACCGGAGCCGGGATATACCTCCCAGCCTTTGGCGGATTTCCCGGGAAAACCGTCCAAATCCGTCTCATTCAACAGACGCGCGCCCAGATACGCCTGATACAGACGTCCGTTCGTCCCCACCTGAAAAATCAAATCGGTCTCACCGGTCGAGATACGAATCACTTTTTTATCAGCGGCCTGCCCATGCACCACCGCTGCAAACACAAACAACCACAGCAACAAATAATATTTCATACACATCAATTCATTATATTGATTTCACCATAAACAAATTTCCTGAGTACCTATTTCAAGGTCCGGTAGACTAATAGTTTCCCGTCCGTATGGAGGGTGAAACTTTTGCCCGTGGCCTCGTTCAGGGTGCCCTGCCACCAGTTGGTAAATACCGACAGGGGATAAACGAGATTTTCCCCCTTAAGGCGGGTGCATCCCATATTGAAAACCGAAACCTGCTGTCCCGGAAAAGACTCCAGTTCGGCATCCCCGCACAGGGGCGTAAATAGCCCGTAATCGGTGAGCATCTGTACACGTGCCTGCTCCATGTAGTCCATTAACAGGCTCACATTCCCCAAAGTGTGGTCCTCCCTTTTGCCCGTCGCACCGAGAATGAGTATATCGCGCCATCCCTGCGCAAGGCAATGGCGGAAAGCTTTGCTCAGGTCGTTGGTTGCCTGCTCTTTTTCCTGATGTATCACCGAAGCATAGCGCTCCCGTATTTTACGGGTGAGCGAATCGCCATCCCCGACAATGGCAACCGGCTGCACACCATGCGCTAATAATTTACGAGCCGCTCCATCACAGCACACCACGGCCGGAACCGTCCGCAATATTTTCACAGCCAAGGCGTTCCGGGGAAATTCTCCGTCCGCCAGTATCACCGCCTGCGGCAATCCCTCTTCCCAGCCCAAAGGATAGTATTTCATTCCTCCTCCTTCATGAATTTCGGTTTAGAAGGCAAACTTACGGAATTGTTAACAATTTTCATCATGTTCAGCCATTTGAAATAACCGAAGAAGGCTATGACGGTGTATAATCCGTACAGGACCGCATAAAACGGCAGTCCTTTGTAGAAGTAGAGGGCACAACTGACGGCATCCACCACAATCCACACCCACCACTGCTCCGCCTGTTTATAGGCAAGCATCCACATGGCAACAATGCTTAAGGCGGTCGTGAGGCTATCCAGCCAGGGGACGGTGCTATCCGTGAAACGCATCAATATCCAAGCTATCGCCAAAAACAGCGTGCCAGACACCAAGGTCAAGGGGAGTATTTGCCGTACGGGGGTATGAATGACGGGAAGCTCCTTTTTGGCAGAAGTTCCCCGAAGCCACATCACCCAGCCGTAGAGACCCGCCAGGAGATAATAGATGTTAATACCGAAATCCGCATACAATCCGGCACGATAATATACAAACAGACTGAGGGCGGGCATGACAATGCCCGCCACCCACAGCCAGATGCTCGCCCTGTATTCAAACCAGAGGTAAAGCAAACCGACCAAAGTCCCTATGATTTCCAATCCATTCATAAACCAGCGTTAAAAACGGAAGGTGATATGAGCCAACGCATTGATACCCGCATTCGGATAGTAGGCGGCATAAGGTACGACAGACGGCGTCACCCCTGCCGGTCTGGTTCCATCGGTAGTGGGATAAACTGCCGTACGGCTGGCATATCCGTTACTTTCATATTCTTCATCAAACAGGTTGTAGACGGAGACTCCCACCGTGACCGATTTGGCAAAAGGCAGGTCAAAAGTGTAGTTGACGTTCAGATTACTGACAAAATAAGCGTCGAGCGTACATGCCTCATCTCCCGAATTGTTCAGGTATTGTTTGCTTACATATTGGGATTGCAGGGAAGCATCCAACCCTTTGTAAGTAAAGGCTATCAAGCTATTCAACATGAAGTCGGGAGAAAACGATATGGGTGTGGAACCCAGATAATTCGCTGTTTGCGAAATCGTACCGTCACTGTTGTATATTTCATTCCAATCGGCATCCACGTCGCTCAGGTATTCGGTGTAATGCTTGATGCGGTTGCGGCTCCAAGTGGCATTCACATCCCAGCGCAACCAATCGGTGAATTTCACCCCCGCCGACAACTCCACACCCGAACGGTAGCTGTCTTTGACATTGGCGGACACCGCCTCCCCGATTTCGTTCAACTGTCCGGTCAGCACCAACTGGTCTTTATAATCCATGTAATAGAGGTTTACTCCGGCGGTGAACCAACGGGAACGGAAAGAGTAGCCCAACTCATAATCAAAGAGCCGTTCCGCTTTCGGGCGGGCGGTAAAGAAACCGTCCGTATAATTGTTGCGGGTAGGCTCTTTCTGTGCCACGGCAAAGGAAGCATAGAGGTTGTTTTTGTCATTCACCTGCCAATACAATCCCGCTTTGGGGTTAAAGAAATGGAACGATTCGTCCAAATCCAAAGGCTGCATGCGGCCGGCATTCCAGTCCCACGTGTCATTGATACCTTTTATTGTATAATGAATGTAACGGTACTGCAAATCGGCATAAAAATGCACGTTCCGCACAAATTCGTAATTCATTCTCCCGTAAATATTGACATCCGTTTTCTTGCCCGTATTTTCATAATATGTATGGTCGGGCGACAGGCTACCGATGTAATTTTTTACCCAGAGGACCTTTCCGTCATGGTCGTTGACATACTTGTTGGCCCCTCCGCCCAGAGAAGCCTGCAATTTTTCCGTCTGATAGTTCAGCGAAAACACCATGCCGCCGAAATCGCTGTCCACATTTTTCCGCCGGATAAGGTCACTTTTTTTCACTGGTTCGGGGTTATCGGGCAGAAAATAGGGTTGCAGACCATATTCCTCCAACGTACGCAGGTTCTTATACTCTTCATAATATCCCTCTCCGTCCGTGTAATGGAATGCCACGTTAAGATTCCATGCCGGATTGAAAATATGGTTGAACAACAGTTGGTAATGCGTCTGGCGATAGACGTCCAGCTGGTTGTCATAGAAGCCTGTCACTACGCCGTTTTCTTTGATTTCCCCGTTGGGATTATAGGTGCGGTCCGTTTTCAGCATCTCTTTGGGGATACCGTCCCACGCGTGGTAGGTTTCTTCTTTCCCGCTGAAGGTAATCAGTTTCACGGTGGTTTTGTCTCCGTAGTAACCTGCCTGCGCAAAATAGGATTTCAGTTTGGCAGTCGCCCGGTCGCGATAGCCGTCACTTTTAATATGGGAGAGCCGCATATCGAAAGCCCAGCGTTCATGAAGCAATCCGGAACCGACTTTCACCGTCTCTTTTTGTGTACTGAAAGAACCGTACGAACCGCTCACTTCCGCATAGGGAATCACAGCCGAGCTCTCCGTCTGCATATTGATGCTCCCGCCGAAAGCCCCGGCCCCGTTGGTGGACGTCCCCGCCCCCCGCTGTATCTGCATGTCTTTCAGAGAAGAAGCCAAATCAGGGGTATTGACCCAAAAGATGGAATGGCTTTCGGCATCGTTCATCGGAATGCCGTTGGCCGTCACATTGATGCGGGTGGCATCCGTTCCCCGCACCCGGATAGTGGTATAGCCGATTCCGGAACCGGCGTCCGTAGTTGTCAAAACCGACGGTGTCATCGTCAAAAGGAAAGGAATATCCAGTCCGGCATTCTGTTTGCGGATGGTTTCCTTATCCATGTTTACAAAAGCCACCGGCGTATGTGCCGTGGCCCGGGTGGCGACGACCTGTACTTCTTCGAGGTCGACATGACGCAATGTGTCGGCAGATTCCTGTTCCGCGAACACTGATAACCCGCACAACTGCAAGGCGGTTATCATCCAAAATTTTTTATTCATTTGTGCTAAAATTATAACAGAAAGGCGCACGTCTGTTATAGAATCCCTTCGCCGGCATTACCCGGATCAGGTTCAATGGGTATAATCTCAGCCCGTAATATTCAGGCACCCCTTTCTGACTGTTAATAATCAGAGGCAAATGTATAAAAATTAAAACGAAATAACATCCGGAGGACGGAAATTTTATTTTTTCCGCATAATATTTATATCTCTTAAGTGAATATTTTGAATAATCAGAAAAATAGTTAAATTTGTTAAATATAATTTCAATGTATTGATGAGACAATAACAGGCCGCCAATTTCAGGGTGTTTCCTATAAAATAATCAGGGGATGCTTAGGGGTTTCTCTCATAGGACGGCGTAGCAATTGGAATGTAGCGAGGAGTCACTTACGCTCCCGGATGCCGTTGGTCCGCTCCTACGTCCCAGTTGACTCGGAGGTGATGGTGGGAAACCCCTGACAAAACTATACCGATATGCTGTTACGCGTCTTTAATAAATATATGACAGAATTAGCCTACGTCGAAGCCTATTTCACTTCGAAGGGCAAGAAAACAACGTGTCATTTCAATACTTTCCGCACACGCAAGCAATACATCGGCCATTACACCACACTTTTCGAAAAAGTGTGTCAGGAATTTCAACAACACACCAGCCTCGTCCTCCATCATAAGTATGTCTCACTAAAATTACAGGAAACAGACAATATGTTCATCCGGGAAGGTGAAGAGGTGGTCTCCCACCGCCATATTTTAATTTTCATGAACGATACGCCTGTTCCCCTCTCGGATTTGCCCCCGCCCGCCCGCCTTATGCTCTCTTCCTACCTGCGTGTCCAGTATTCGGCTTTACAAGAGCTGCAACATCTCTGTGAAGAACTTCTTTCGGTTCACCGCAGCTCCTACTTGTGGCTCGGTCATGAAATCGACTTGCTGGAGTTGGGGGATTCCCTCTGGAGCAGCGGCTACATCCGCTCTCTATTGCAAGAAAAGACAAAGAAAATGTACTTCAAGTGCCTGTTCGGTTTCTTTAATCTTCCCCTCCCCGAAGATCCTTGCCAACGCCTCGGCGAATTGGCCGTAAGGGAACATCCGGTTTCCTTTTTACCCGCCCTTACCCAAAAATACAAAGATTATTGGGAAGAACGGGAAAGATGATGTTGTCCGATTTTCCTTTTTTTCTTCCGGCTTCAAAATAATTATGTTTATTCCTTGGATTTTATAGATATATAATCCACTCACAACAAACATCTTACAATTTTTCCATTCTTTTTTCCCCAAGAGCGGCATGAGTATGGGATGCCGGCATGGGAGGGGCTGTACTTTTACCGTAGAAATTTTTCCGGAAAATTCACAGAACTAAAAAAAACAATAAAGTATGAAACTATTGTCAGGATTAGTCGGCGAAATCACCTCAGCAGTCAGTACGCTGTCGGTTTCGTCCAAAGAGAAAAAGCAAATCGAAGCGAATTTGCTTGCGGCCATCGCCCGCCAGGAGGAGGCGTTACACCAGAGCCGGGCAGCCATTGTCACGACGGAAGCCCAGGGAAATTGGCTGCAACGCTCATGGAGACCTATTATTATGCTTGTTTTTGCCACCATCGTACTGGCGGGCACTTTTCTCGACCTACCCATTCTTGCCGACACTTCCCGCTTTTGGGATTTGCTGGAAATCGGTATCGGCGGGTATGTCATCGGCCGGAGTGCGGAGAAAATCACCGGACGTTTGAAAGGAGGCAGGTCATGAGAATCAACGCACATGTACTGACAGGCGACGGCGTGGAGCAAATACGCTGTCAGAAACAAAGCCATTTGCTGGAAACCCTCGACACGATTGTGCTGCATGCCACGGAAGGGAGCAATGCCATGTCGTCGGCGCAGTATCTCGCCCACAAGGATACGCCGGTATCCGCCCATATCGTCATTGCCCGCAGCGGCTCCGTAATTCAGCTATTGCCCTTCAACGTACGGGCGTGTCACGCCGGCCGAAGCGAATACGGGGGACGGAAGAATTTCAATGATTTTTCCATCGGCATCGAGCTGGACAATGCCGGACCACTGCATCGCCGGGGCGACCGTTTCTTTTCGTGGTTCAACCGGGAATATACCCCCGACGAAGTGTTTACGACAATCGAAAACGGCCGGGCCGCCTATTACCACCGCTACACGCAAGCCCAAACGGAACGCACGGCGGAAGTCTGCTCACTGCTCAGGCAACATTATCTACTCCGGCATTTGGTGAGGCATTCGGACATTACGACACGCAAAACCGATCCCGGTCCCGCCTTCCCGTTTGAGGAGGTGAAAGCAATAACAGGATTTTAAAATTTCAACTTATGGCACATCTTGATAATACAATATTCGGAAAACTCAAGGGAAAAGTGGGGAAGGTTGTTTACTACACCGTCAACGGCGTGACGTATATCCGCTCGCAACCGGAAAAAATAAAGAATCCACGCACCCCTTTGCAGGAACAACAACGCAACCGCCTGCGGGATGCAATGATTTTTTACAAAACAATCCACCACACTCCGCTCAAGACCATTTGGCAAACTGCAACCTATGGACAAAACATAACGAGTGCAAATCTTTTCATAAAGATGAATATCGCCGCTTTCTTCGGTGACGGCAAGGTAACGGATTACAGCAAACTGCATTTCAGTTGCGGAAATCTTCCGCAAAGCGACCGGTTTCAGGCGCGTTATTTCCCTGAAACGGAATGGGTAGAAGTCCGGTGGCAAACCAAGGGTTGTATGCACAACCGGCGTTACGAAGACCGCCTTATGGCAGTCGTCATGTATGAAGACGACGAATTTGAAATCATAGCCGATTCCCTCACCGCCCCCAGTCGCCGGGAAGAGGTTGCCCGTCTGCCGGTGCAAACACGGCACGGAAGCCCCCGCTATGTGTATTGCTTTTTTGCCGCCCCCGACGGCAGAAGTTATTCGAATGACATTTGTTGCAGCATTGACAATTAAAACTCCATCGGAGAGTATATTCCGATAAAATCAATCAATTAATAACCTTTAAATTTTTTAATCATGGGTATTTTTAATTCTTACCTGTTAGGGAGTGTAAAAAAATCAGTAGGCAACTTGACCATGTATGTCGCCAAAGGCGTGAGCATTGTCAGAGGAAAAGCCATGAACGTCCACAATCCGCGCACGGAGAAACAACAAAAACAACGTGCAAAGATGAAGGTGCTGACCGAATTGTCGAGCCGGTTCACAACCATTCTGTCTATGAGTTATCCCCGCACGACGGGGCTGGTTCATGCCTCCAACCGCTTTATACAGGACAATATGGAAGCCGTGCAGGTGGACGATGAAATGAAAGCGACGGTGGACTTCGGGCAACTGACGCTTTCGGCCGGGAAGCTGAAACCGGTGAAAATCAGCGTCCGTTGTGCCGAAGACGGCGAAACGCTGACGTTTACCCAAACGGCGCAAGCCCAGAAGCTGGCGGTGAATCCGAAAGACCGGGCGTATGTCGTAGCGTATGAAAAGGAGCAGAAGGAGGCGGATATTTTCGAGTTGAAGACCCGCAAGGAAGGAGGCGAAACCCTTGTCAATATGCCTGAGGACTGGCAAATCGACAACTGCGAATTTTACGCCTTTGTCCGCAACGAATCGGGCACGCAAACATCGCGCACCACGCGGCTCACTGTGACCGCCGACTAATTTTCCAAAGCATGAACAGATTGTTGTACTTTGCGACGGGTTGGTTTTCCACCCTGAGCTTCGCAAATCTTTTCAGCGGAATGGACCCGGATTTCTGGCGCGACAGCCTGCTGAGCATGCTCGGCGGCATTTGCAGTACGATTGTCGCCGCTTGGCTCCGCTGGCGTTGGGAACGCCGCAAACGCCGCGACTCCTGACACCCCCTCCCCGCCCGCCACCTCCCGGTGCCCGGGCGGGGATTTTTTCCATGTGTAATATTTATCTTGAATCAATACCTTTCTTTCAAGAATTGTCGTTACCTTCGCAAATAGCATCAATTTATTGCCATTCTTTGAATTGTACAGATATGGGGTCAGAAGAATAAATAGAATAAAAATAGTATCAGTTATTTTTTAGAAGAAAGATTGACCGATGAATGAAGAAAACAAAATAATACTTTATCAGGACGATAACGAAATAACCCGAGTGTCCGTACGTTTTGCCGATGAGGATTTGTGGCTTACCCAGAATCAGTTGGCGGAAATATATTGTACTACACAGGAGAATATATCAATGCATATAAAAAACATCTACGATGATAAAGAATTGGATGAAAATCGAACTTATAAGAAATTCTTATTAGTTCGACAAGAGGGCAGTCGTCAGGTAAAGCGCAACATTGACCATTATAATCTTGATATGGTTATTGCCTTGGGTTATCGTGTTCAGTCGCAGGTAGCCACCCGTTTCCGCCGTTGGGCGACCCAACGGCTTCACGAGTATATCCAAAAGGGCTTCGCAATGGATGACGAGCGATTGAAACAGGGAGGTAACCGTTATTTCCGAGAGTTATTGCAGCGTATCAGGGACATTCGTAGCAGTGAGCGTAATTTCTACCAGCAGGTTACGGATATTTATGCTACGGCAACGGATTATGATCCACGCGATGAGATGACGAAAATGTTCTTTGCCACCGTACAAAATAAACTGCATTATGCTGTTCATGAGAATACAGCGGCAGAAGTCATTTACAATCGTGTGGATAATGAAAAACCGTTTGTTGGCATGACAAATTTCAAAGGGAACTATGTAACCAAAGATGATGTGAAAATTGCCAAAAACTACTTATCGGAAATGGAACTCCAACGCTTGAATCTGCTTGTCTCTGGTTTTTTGGATTTTGCAGAGTTCCAAGCACTTGAAATGAATCCTATGACAATGAAAGATTGGATAGAAGCACTGGATAGCCAGATTATTGCCCATAAACGGAAAGTGCTTATTGGCAAAGGTAATATTTCACACAAACAGGCAATTGAAAAGGCTGAAAATGAGTTTGAAATCTATCGCAAGCGCGAAATGGATTTGCTGGAAAGCGACTTTGATAAAGAAATAAAGAGGCTAAAAAAACAATAAATAACGTTTATCATTGGATATATAACTATTCTATCATGACAATCCATTTTGCCAAATCATCACCTCCATTCCTCAAATACTCTTCTAAAAACTTATTCTTCAACAAGTTAAGAGCGAAATTTAAGACACAAAAGCCCCGTTCCCAGGTGTCACTGGTATTGAGATTCAAAATCAATCTGAATCCTACGTTGAAATGCTGGCGCATATTGAGCCTTTATCAACCAGTATGAAGCAAATATAGGTTTTACATTAAATTCATCTGCTAATAAATTCGCAGACATAGTTAGTCCTGCACGTTTTCGGTCAAAAACAGCTTTACGCAAAGCATCTCCATTAAATAAATATTCATTGGCGAATTTATTCGCTTCTTTTTCCCGTTTATTTTGTTTGGCTTTTGATTCATTTATTTCCCCTTCGTAAATCTCGACATTCTTATGCTTGACAGCATGTCCTAATTCATGAAAAAGAGTGAACCAACAGGATATGAGGTCATGCCCTCGATCCGAGATTTGAATGAGTGGTTTGTCTTCAATCCAGCGTATTGCTCCATAAACAGTTTTAGGCAATGAAGGAACAAAGACTAACCCAACACCAAAGCGTGAAAATATTGATGGTAAAGATTTGAAATAATCTACATCTTCTATGTGGCTCATCCATTCTTTAGATTCAATCCACATCATCAACCTTTCTTCATCATAATCGGGCAGGTTGAGAGCCTTAAAGTCAAGTTCTCCACGACGCAACCAAGCATGGAGATTGATGGAATCGACCTCGATTTTATTTTGTGTACGGAATAATGCAGCTTGTTTCTCTGAGGTTTCAAAAATTTCCGTTTCTGAATCTACTCCGAAGAAATCCAATATATCATCAAGAATATCATACCCTTTCATGAATTCGCCGCGAAGCAACGGCAATACTTTCTTCAGTTTAGTATATGTTTTCTTGGCCTGATTATAATTAGCCATATATCGTGGCTTTTCTTCCAAGTACTCCTTCTGAAAATCAGCTAAATATTCACTTATATTAGAATCGCCCAATATATCAGATGCCTTTCTTAATACGTTGTTAGATAGCCTTTCCTTTTTTCTTAAATCTCTAATACCGATACGTGCTTCGAAATTCTCAATGCCGCAAGCCTCGAATATATCAGCAAGTTCCCCCCCAACTGTATTGCGCAGCATCAAAGGGTTTAGTACAGGTATTTTTTCAAGTGCAGCCATTTTTATATATTGTTATAATCGTGATTATTTACAGCAATAACATATATTGTCATTATTGAATTGAAATCTCCTTGCCAATCTTGTGTCAATAATAAATTCTTGTCTTCATCTGTAATATGATTAAAGAATTTTCTGGAGCCCCTTCCAACACGAACTTTTAAAATTAAAGGTTCTTTTTTGCCGCAACCTTGTTTTATTTCTATTCGGTTGTCTGTTTGACCAAACATGGCATTGTAAGCACCAGCTGAAATATATGTTCTCAATCTGTCATGCAACTTCTTTGCTGGTTCCATGAGGTTAGTCCCAAAAGTTTTTGAGAATGCTCTTGATGCATTACGATTATCAGGATTTAATACAAAATCCCGATAACATTTAACTTCTTTGGAACTACCGTATTCAATGTCCATTTCTGCTTATCTGTTATTCTCGATACAAAGATACGGTTTTTCCTTCATAATCAAGCTATTTACCCCATAATATTATGTACCTTGGAGACGAATAAAAGAAAATTCCGACTATCAAAAATCATCCGCTTCCCGATAGTTGATTTGCCATTTATAGCGGTTTCCGTCCGGAGTGGTGATGTGGATAAAAGTAATGTAACCGGCTTGGTCGCGTTCATAATTCAAATGCCACGTTGCTCCTTTATATTCTATTTCATCCGGCAGATGGGAAGGACGGAGACCGGTCAGTTGCAACAGACAAGCATCCTCATCCCAATCAAACAATCCGTATAAAATGAAATAAAACAAATCGATGTTGAGATTATTCCACTCGGAAGAGTGGAAAAAAGAAAATACATCTCCTCCATTCTGGAGCATCTTTAATGCAACATCGTTCCATATAAACCCTTTAACAGATAAAGAACCGAACGTTACAATCCGCGTTAATTTTCCTTCTTTATCATATTCATATTCCTTTTCCCGTTCTATCGTTCCAAGGTCCATACTTGCTTCTTCCTCATAGGCATTCCGGATAATACGGAGTGAATATTTATAAACAGAATCCATACATTCAAAATGAGTATATCGAGTCTGGTCGGGAAACGAATCTTCTTGCTTACTTACGGAACGGTTTATTTCCGACTGCCAACTATTCGTCACTCTGCTTTCACTGCCCATCGTATAAACAAACATTGGACACGTGGTGTCTCCGGAGACTATGGAGTAAATAAAATTTATCTCTCCGGTTTTATTTTCCTCTTCATTATACAGGATAATTTGGCTTACTCTCTTATCACCTTCCGGTCCTACGGCACGGAAAATACGGACAGACAACTGTGCATTTCCGCTTCCTTTTATGATAATATTATCCCCCGTTAATTCCCGAGGGAATCGGGTTACACCTACAATAATCCTATTATTTCCCGGTCCGCCGTTTGTCTGGCTCAGTTTCAACCAATCCGGAATCTCTTTATTATTTTCAACCTGCAATTCCCAATCCGATGACGACGTAAATTCAATCATAGAGGTCGAAGGTCCCGCAAACTTCAATATCGGTGCAGTGTTCAACTCCATTTCCGCCTCCCTCTCCTTATCTTTATCACATCCGAAAAACAATAAACACAGACACCATAGTAGGAATAGGCTTTTTTTCATAGGTATTTCTTTTAAAATATGGCTTGTAAAATTTATTGTAAACATAAAATAAAAATGCTTTTCAAACAATAGAAAAGCATTTTTATTCAAAACAATATTTATTCTCCTATTGCATTTACAACAACACAATCTCCAGTAAAACCAGAAAGATACCACGTTCTTGTTTCTCCGATACCAAGTGCAGGGCATTCACAACCCATCATATAATTGTCCGCAGCTTTTTTCCCTGTAATACCAAAATCAAATCTCCCTAAATAAACATAATCAGTTGTATATTCACCAGGTTTTGCCAATGAAGATACTTGGAAAATACTGGACCATTCGGGTGTAAGCATCATATTATAATAGATATTACCTCCTGTAGTCGTATTTTCTACACGAACATACTCCAGAAAATTCCCTTGTGCATCCTCTCTATATATGCGGAACGAAAACTGATGAGCAAAATCTGTATAATAACTCCAATTACTTCCACTTTTTTTCTGCGTAGCAACGTGTATATATGTTTCCCTCTTATAACTTACAGGTGGAATTACAGACATATCCAATGCAGTTTTATCAAATACCTTAACATAAGTTCTGATATTAGTTGGAGCCGTATATTTTACAATAAACTCAAGATTGGGTGCTTTAAATGGAGTTAGTCTTGTCTGTATATTTGCTTTATCAGAAGTAACAATGTATATTCCTTTTGATTCCTCTGAACTGTTCGCTTTAGCTAATAATTGATAGTTATTAATATCCCCATTAACCCATAGCTTTGTACTATTCGCAGTAATCTGATAGATATTTTTGCCTATTGCATAAAATCCTTTTTCATTCAAAATTTTTGCATATTGAGGTTTAAATAAATTCAAATCATATAATTCCGCTCCATCAGAATATTTTACGATTTTTTAATTTTTGCAGATACAATTCACTATGATCATTTTCTGTAGGCTCTATTCCCTGTTTCAATAATTTATCAACATGAGCTTCTTCCTCAACCATAATTTGGGTGAAAATATCATTTTGAGAAATAAAATCCATTTGAAAAGGAAGTTCAATTTCTCCCATCATAGCCAAACCAAAAATGCTATCGTTAGGAAAAACAAGCATTCCATTTTTGACTGTAATTAATGTAGCTTGGTCTTTTTCGCTCTCCTCATTTTGAGGTAAAAGTTCGTCACTTTCTGTACATGCAACAATACAATACAGAATAAAAAACAAAAATGTAATTCTTTTCATAATTCATCAATTTAAAAGTTATATAATCCAATTATGCATAATTGTTCATTTAATAATAAAATGTCCTACCCCGACTAAAGCATCAGTATTAATTAATAATGTATATTCTCCCGGTTGAGTCGGTAAAGGCAGCGTAAGTACAGATTGAATGGAGGTGTCCACCGTTTGCGCTTCAACCACATTTCCCACATTATCTTTTAATTCTACCAATCCCGTTCCTTGGTTTGTTTTAAACTCAACAACCACACTCGCCCCTCCTATACTATAATAAGCGGTGATTGTCTGGGGACGGATAGATTTAGGACGAGGTTGAGGTGTTGGAAATGTGGCAACAGCAATTTCAATATTTTTTTGTCCTTTCTCTATATCTTTACCCAATAAAGTATTACCTCCAACTACAAAAATTAAAATCAATACAAAAATAGTTTTCATGATACACATACATTTGAAATTAAGTATGTGTCAAAGTTAGAGGCAGGTAAGAAAAGAAGAAAATAATTTTCGGCTTTTCGCATCTAATAGCCATGAATATAATATACTGAAAATCAACGAATTGGAAAACAAAAATCTAATATACTCCTCATCGGAGAGGAATAGATATAAATAACTATTTGATTTTCAAATGATATTACAAATTAGTCTTGTTCTCCGTTTTCCAGCTCAGAACGTAACTTTTCCAAAAATCCTTCCAGATTACTCCCCTTCGGCAAGCCCAATCTTTGGCGAATCTTTGAACACCTGTTATACAAACTGTCCGCACTGGTGTAATTACAAATCAACTGAATGCCGTTTGTCGGAATTTTCAGATACATCAGACAACACAGGTTTAAATCTACATTACTTAAATCAGGATAACGTTGCTTTAAATAATCGACAATACCGTTAAAATGCAAATTTACGAGGTCCTGTAAATTGCTGAACAGTTGCTGGCTTTTATCCTTTTCAAGGTGAATATAAGACTTGAATTTCTTTAAAAACAAATCACCGTTACCTCCCGACGTACCGGCAATTTCTATCATTTTCCGGATTGCCACCAAACGGTCGTCCAATGCTTCTTTAAAAGATGTCAATCTTTCATCCTGTTGGTTGGCATGCCGGAACAAAGAACGATATTCGTTTTCTATTTGGTTGTAGTCATGCTGCATCTGGTCAATAAAATTCCGATACTCTTCCAATTTTTTCTCTTTTTCTTTTTTGTCTTTAGCGATTTTCCTTAAAGCAACGATAATTATAATGACGACAATAATTCCCATCAAGACAATAATGACAGTTTGATAACGTTGTTTTGTTTTCAAAAAATCCAAAGAATTTTGCAGGGACTGTGTCTTATAGCGCCGCTCCAAGTCCTGAATTAACTTGCCTTTTTCCAGCATATAGGCGGAATCTCTCAATTCCGCGCTCAATTTATAGGATTCGAGCGCTTCACGGTAGCTCTTTTTTTCCTCCGATAATGCGGATTGCAATGCGTGATAACCGGATAAAACATAAAGATTATCCGTTATATTGCCGGCTCGTGAAATATAGTAATCGGCTGTTTTCAAATCCCCAGTTTTCAAATGAATGTATCCCCACAAACTATAATCTCCCACAGGCACAACGCTCTGATGGTATTGCCCGTAAACCGGCTTTAAAAAATCAATCGCCATTCGAGGATTATTGTATCTAAATGTATAAATACCTGCAATATATTGAGAGAGCACCAAAATTTGAGAGGTATTGTTTTGCCGCTTCGCTATTTCCAGCGATTCGTTGCATTTAGCCAAGGCGTTTTCGCTGTCATGAAGCATAAACAAGGCCCACGCTTCGTTTCTTAAAGTATAACAGAGATTCGTTTCATGCCCTTCCGCCCTGAATGCTTCGCTGGCTTGGGAATACATTGTGAGGGCTTCCTGATAGCTCAACTGTTCCGCATATAAGTTTCCGATACTATAAAAAATCAAACCACGTAAGCGATGGTCTTCTTTTTCCGGGAATTCACTTGCACGAGTATAGGCCTTTATGGCGGCTTCAAAATCGCGGGCGTTCTCGTGGATACGCCCCAAGTAATAAAACGTTTTTGCCCTCTCTGTCCGCCCGCCTCTCCGGGAATAATAGTCAACCGCCGCTTTGATGACTGAATCGCCCGTCAGATAAACATCGTTTTTCTCCAAAGCCTCCGACAACAACAAGGAATATTTGGCTTTGGTCCGTTCTGACGGAAAACCGGAAACGTCCATCTGCTTTAAAAGACGTAGCGAACTATCAGGGGCTGTCGGCATTATTTGTTCTATCCGTGATAATTGCCGACCGATACGACGGCTTTTATGACATCCGACACAAACAAACAGGAGAAGAGCAAGAAAAACTATTTTATACATAAAACCGCACCATTAAGAGAAAGTAACGGTTACAAAAATAATGATAATCGTAAATAAAAAAAGGCTGTTTATCAAAATTCCGGGGATGCCGTCGAATGCACCCCCGTTTACTGTATGAGTCCAATAAGATATCAGAGATAAGTTTTCAAACGTTTAATTTCGGCCGTATCTTTCAGTTTGCGAATGGATTTGTTCTTGACCTGGCGTACTCTTTCACTGGTCAATCCGAGATTTATCCCTATCTCTTCCAAAGACATCGGCGAATAGCCATTTAAACCGTAATACATATTCAAGATTGTGGCTTCCCGGTCCGACAGTACGGAAAGGGAGCGCTCAATATCTTTCTTCAAAGAATCGTTATTCAAGGCCGTTTCCGGTAATCCCAAGGCATTGTCCGTCGGAATGTAAACGTCATAAAGTGATACAGACTCTTCCTCGTTATTCAAAGGCGCATCCATAGAAACCGGTTTTACCGCTATTTTTAAATTCTCCCTTACGTCTTCGGAAGAAATATCCATTTTCTCCGCAATCTCTTCTGCGGTAGGCTCTCTCTGATATTTCTGCTCTAATTCGGTATAAAACCTGTTCACTTTATTTATCGTACTGATTTTATTCAGCGGCAGCCGGATTAAACGGGCATTTTCTGCAATCGCCTGAAGAATGGACTGCCGGATCCACCAAACTGCATAGGAAATAAATTTAAAACCCTTTGTTTCATCGAAGCACGCCGCCGCTTTCAACAACCCCATGTTTCCTTCATTGATCAAATCCCCCAATGTCAAACCATGATTCTGATATTGTTTGGCAACAGAGACAACAAAACGAAGATTTCCCAAAACCAATCTTTCCCTGGCAAAAGAATCGCCCTTCTTCATTTTCTTGGCTAAACTTGCCTCTTCATCAGGAGACAAAACACGGATCTTCCCTATTTCCTGCAAATACTTTTCCATGGAATAAGATTCCCGGCCCGTAATTTGTTTTGTTATTTTAAGCTGTCTCATAATAAAAAGGAATTTCTATAAAGTTATAAAATTTATTTGAAAAATAAAAATTTATATTACGGAATGATTAATCATATGGTTGGATTTATATACGTTTTTAGTTAAAAAAAGTTGGCCTTCAAAAAAAGAGAAGCAGGGGAAGAAGAAATTTAACCACTGAAAAAAGAGCGATTCTCTTTGGAGGAATTAAAAAAATATCTACTTTTGCAGTCCAAAGTTTGAAAAAATAATATCAAAAAATAAGTGCAATGAAACGTACATTTCAACCATCGAACAGAAAAAAAAGGAACAAACACGGTTTCAGAGAAAGAATGTCTACAGCCAGCGGTAGAGCCGTTCTTGCCAAGAGAAGAGCAAAAGGCAGAAAAAGATTGACAGTGTCGGATGATCACAGACACAAGGCATAATCTTTAAAAGATATGAAGCTGCTTCGAAAGCAGCTTTTTTTCTTTTTGGCCATTTACTTTTTAATTCATAGGGAAAAGCCTTAACTTTGTAATATCAACTTCAACAGGAATGGACAAAAAGATCGGGACAAACTGGCAAGACCTAAACGCACTTCTTTCCAACACAGGAGACAAAGTGAATATCCTGGAAGAAGAAGTGGATTTGACGGTGCAAAAGGAATACTTTGAAATTGCTTACGAATTAGAATCAAGCACAAAGAACTACAAAGAGCTGTCCTCTCAATACCTGGAAGAAATAAACAATCTTTTCGACGACTCCGTTGATGATGAGACCAAAAAAAGGATGTTGATTGTATTGTCCAATATTGATGACATTTCAGTCTATCGGGCCATCGAATCTTTTTCCAAAACCGACACTCCGCTGAAGAAATGGGCCGTCATCGCACTACAACAATCCCGGATGTTGATACAATCCACCCTGATGGAGGATCCGGGCATATTCATTGCAACGGGATTGGGCGGACAAAACGGATTATTAAGATATTTTTGTGTCTTTTTCTACCGTAACCAGGATACTCTCCAGCAATTCCAGCAACAAATTGTTTCCAACGAAATGGCCGCCACCCTGCAATCTTGCAACGGCGTCGTAGAACAGATCGATTTTTTTGACAACTATTGTACCCTGCTCCTACTCATCCCGTTAAATGCCGACCTCAAATCCATATTTGAAAAAACCATTAACGAATGCAACCTTTACGGGGATTTTCTTCTCGACTGTCTGATTGTTACCAATGTGAAAAAATTATCATCAGAAGAAATACGACGCGTTTTGAAGAAAAAGAAATAATTCCTCCCCCCCTCCCTTCAAAATCTGAAACGGAGTTGAAATGTAAAATCAAACACTTTGTTATCTTCTATCGCCGTCACGGAAGACCCTAATGTCTCACGCCCCGGATAATAACTCCACCCCGATTTGGCATATAAGGCCAGCCACGCAGCCGGTTGCCAGTTTAAATTCAGATAAGTGCGTATCCCCCGGTCATAGTAAGCCGGAAAAGAATAACCATACAGGACATTGTGTTCATAACTATAAATCCGCGAATTATATGAGTCGGTATTAAAATACGCCAAGCGGAACTGCATTTTCAAATTTCCCGCCGGTCTACTGTAAATCAAATCCTGATA
Organism: uncultured Odoribacter sp.; assembly: GCA_910588375.1. GTDB lineage: Bacteria > Bacteroidota > Bacteroidia > Bacteroidales > Marinifilaceae > Culturomica. Next base: position 7,758 of record CAJUQA010000017.1, on the reverse strand, counting down.
AATCATATAGCCGTTTTCCCGCTTGTCCGCTTTAATATAGTGCATCCAGTCCAAACGGGTCCGCAACTCCATGAAGGTATTGCATTTTATCCCTAACTGATACCTCAGCTCCAGTTTTTTCCGCCAGGCCGTCGCCTTTATTTCCCCTTTCCAATCTTCCGGTTTCTCCTCATATTTCAGACGAAAGATATGCTCTCCCAAGGAATATTCGTAAGACATGTTTACCGATATCTCATCGCCGGAAGCCGGTACCGTAGAATTGTAACGGGCACTGAAGAAACGGAAATGATCGTAATAAACATTGAGTTTCAATTTTTTTATCAGGTTCAAATCCATCCCTAAATAAATTCCCTCCTCATTGGATGTATTGGAGTACTCGCCGAATCCTCCGGCATAGCGGGAAACATATCCTTTGGCATAACGCCTGTACAAAAGAGCCAAGGCGACACGGCTACTGCCGCTATAACGGATTCCATTCAAGGTCGCCACCTCCCCTTTTTCACTCCACGCCGTCTCTCCAAAGAAATACAGACTCCGGAAACCGGTCTTGTAATCTATTCCTGTCAGCAAACGATTTTGTCCGTCGTCGTTATATTGCTGATACAGCTTATCTCCAATTCCTATCCCCGGCTTAAAATGATAATACAACACATGGAGCCCCGTTTTAAAATAAGGGGTATTCCAATTCACCGACGCTCCGGTCGTCCATTCTTTCAGTGTATGTTTTTTCTCGCATTCATTCTCATTCCTGTGATAACCAGACTGGTACAATGAAGCCGTGAGAATATCCTCTTCCGAAAGACGGTCTGTTTCCAGAATATTTCCGTCCGTTTTTTTCCCGGAGAAAAACACTTCCGTATTCAGATTCGGAAAAGGTTGCAAAGATAAAGCTATTCCCCGCAAGAAATTATTCTCATCCGTCGAGGTATAGGGCGTTATCCCCCGGGCGGATTTTTCATTTCCCAAAGCCACCGCCGATTTTCCGGAAGCAAACCCGCTCCAGGCCACTAATCCCTGTCCCCACTGCAATCTGTAGTCCCCCAGAATCAACCTTTTCATCCAACGCTCCGTCGAAAGGGCAGCATACACGGAACAAAAATCAAAACCCGTTTTCTGGTATTTCGTAAAATAAGCCTCGCCCGGATCGTTTTCCAAGGTCAGTCCCATTTGAAGATGTTGATGCACCTGCGCCTTATATCGGACCAATGTCCCCAAAGGTATGCCTTGGAAGCGGTTTTTCACTTTCTTTAAGTATTGCCCCTCGGTTTTGAAATCTTCCGGAGAATACCTTTTATAGCCTTCTTGCCGCGGAAAATTTATTTTTCCCCGGGTTATCAATTCCTGCCGTATTCCGGGACGAATCACTTTCCTCCTTTGTCCTAAGGGCTCTTTCCCCGTATAAAGGAACTGACGGACATTCTCCAAATCCCTTTTCCCTATTCCCGGCACCAGCAATAATTCATCAGGAGAAAGAAAAGCGCCGTATTTTTTTCGGAAAGCCAATATATTATCAATCTGACTGTCTGAAAGGAAAAATAACAAATTCAATGAATCAAAACCGACCGTATTCAAATTTAAGGGTGCGAGCCGCAATCTTTGCAAAACGGCCAACATGTCTTCATACTGATCATCGGAACGCGCCACCTCATTGGCCTCCAAAAGTTGTTCAATATCCACATCCTCCTGTGCAAAGCCAATCTTCACCGTCCACAAAAGGATGAAACTCATCACATACAGGGCTTTCATAGCTTTTTTCGATTTATCGACAGAAACGCCTCCGTTTCCGTAACATTCAACTATTTCAAGCAGCAAAGCCGGACGGTAGCAACGTCACGAAGCTTTTCGGGAGCAGAACCTCCGGAAAGGGATATTTCCCCGTTTCCAGACAATGAAGACAATTTTTTCCATTAGTGTATACACACATTGCATCACCTCGTATCTCAAATTTACAAAATTTTAAGACACAAGTGTTAATGATTTATCCGCTTTTTTCCAAGAAAAGTAAAAAAACAGAGTAAACGGGCAAAAATCCTGGACTGGGTATACCCGTCTACTCTGTCAAGAAGAGTATTTAATTCGTCTTAAAGTCATACTTGACCTGTGCCAATTCTTTGTTGGCATCCACAATCTTTTTTTTCAAAGACTCTTTGAAAGCAATAATTTTTTCTTTCAGCCCACTATCTCCCACGGCCAAAATCTGGGCCGCCAATATGCCGGCATTCATTGCCCCGTTAATGGCAACCGTGGCTACGGGAATTCCCGGAGGCATCTGCACCATTGCCAGTAAAGCATCCATCCCGTCCAAGGAGGCCTTGATCGGTACCCCAATAACAGGCACAGGTGTCATGGCGGCAATCACCCCCGGCAAATGGGCTGCCATTCCGGCACCAGCAATAATCACCTCTATCCCCCTTGCCTGGGCATTCCGGGCAAATTCCTCCACTTCGGCCGGTGTACGATGCGCAGACAACGCGTTTATTTCAAACGGAATATGAAAATCGTTCAATACATTCGCCGCTTTTTCCATTACAGGCAAGTCGGAAGTACTCCCCATAATTATACTTACTTTTGGTGTCATTTTATTCCATATTAAATTCAAAATTGTACTTTTGTACAAAGTAAATAAAAAGAACCTAAACAGCATCATTCCATGAAAAAAATCAAACTGCATGACAAAGAATTCAGACTGCTCATAGAAGCGTCTGCCATTGATCTGGCTGTAACAGGACTCGCCCAAAGACTCAACCACGACCTGCAAGACGAACAGCCTTTATTTTTAAGCGTCCTGAACGGTTCTTTCATGTTTACTTCCGATTTGCTCAAAAAAATCACTATTCCGGGGACGGAAATCAGCTTCATAAAAATAGCGTCCTATGCCGGTACCTGTTCCACCGGCACGGTACGGGAACTGATCGGCTTTCATAAAAACATCGAAGGCCGTACAATCGTTATTCTGGAGGATATGATTGATTCCGGCAAATCAATGGCTTATTTGTTAGACCTACTGAAAGCCCGGAATCCCAAGAAAATATATGTCGCCACTATGTTTTACAAACCAAAGGCCTTGGTCTGCAAAATTCCGGTAGACTACTATGCACTCTCTTTAGAAAACGACTTTGTCGTCGGCCACGGACTGGACTATGACGATCTGGGCAGAAACTTGCCGGATCTTTATATCCTGGACAACGGGGAAAACAAAGCATAAATCCAAATCTGAAATCCGCATCATGGCCTCTACGAACTTTGTCGATTACGTAAAAATCTTTTGCCGCAGTGGTGCCGGCGGGAAAGGGTCCGCACATCTCCACCGTGATAAATTAACCGCTAAAGGAGGACCGGACGGAGGAGACGGTGGACGCGGAGGTCACATCATACTTAAAGGCAACCGAAACTATTGGACACTTATTCACTTAAAATATCAACGCCACATATTTGCCGGCGACGGAGTCGGCGGAAGCGAATCAAGATGTACGGGTGAAGACGGGGAGGACAAAATCATAGACGTACCGTTAGGAACCGTTGCACGGGATGCCGATACGGGAGAAGTTATCTGTGAAATTACCAGTCACGAAGAAACCTGCATCCTGGTCAAAGGAGGACGGGGAGGATTAGGGAACTGGCATTTCCGCTCCGCGACCAACCAAACGCCCCGGTATGCCCAACCGGGAGAACCCCGCATTGAAAGGAATGTCATTCTGGAATTAAAAGTCTTGGCAGACGTCGGATTAGTGGGATTCCCCAATGCCGGAAAATCCACATTGCTTTCCGTTGTATCGGCTGCCAAACCGGAAATAGCAAATTACCCTTTCACTACGCTGGTGCCCAATTTAGGAATTGTCGCCTATCGGGACGGGAAATCTTTTGTCATGGCAGACATTCCCGGCATCATTGAAGGCGCGCACAAAGGCAAAGGCCTGGGTATCCGCTTTCTGCGCCACATCGAACGAAATTCCATTCTCCTGTTTATGGTTCCGGCAGACAGTAATGACATTCATGCGGATTACAAAATATTGCTGAACGAACTGAAAGAATATAATCCGGAACTATTGGACAAAAAAAGGATATTAGCCATCACTAAATGCGACTATGCCGACAGTGAGCTTATCTCGGAAATGGAAAAAGACCTGCCTGACATCCCGTATGTTTTCATTTCCTCCGTTGCCGGTACCGGCATCACCGAACTTAAAGACATCCTCTGGAAAACGCTGAACGACAATTGAACCAAAGGGAGATAAACGGAACAGGGCAATTTAGCGGACTTTGCAATATTCTATTTTCCCGCGAGGGATAGAATAGAAACCGTCTAAAGATTTATTGAATGTACATGTTCCCGAACCGGAGGTTGAGCAGGACTTTTCCGTTATACTTTTTATCCCCGATAAAACCCGTTTCAAGGATTACGTTTTTCTCGGAAGTGGGTCGTTGCGTCAATTTGAAACTTTTCGGTATATCCGTTTTGACAGCTTTGTTGTGCTTAAATTCAAATTGATAACCCGCTCCTTCCATAAAGGATAGTCCCACCTTGGAATAAGAACCGGTAACCTCAACAGTGGAAAAATTAAAATGAATGTTCCGTACGTTGATTTCCCCCATACGCATATCCATTTTAAGGCTATTTCCTATATCCTGCACTTCATATTTGGTGGAAGAAGAAGTGCCGGTCATATTTTCAATTTGTCCGAACCGCATAGTTCCTCCGCTTGTCGTAAGCTTGAGATCGTCCACCGACTCAAAACGCCCTTCACAGTCTTTCATTGTCAATTGGGCCGCATTGGCCACTTCAATACGCACCGTACAAGCCTTGAATTCCCCATTCAGCTGATTTACTCCCAATACTTTAAAATCTCCCCCCGTTTGCTTGATAAGCAATTCGCCATCCGTCAGTTTTCCGGCTCTTACATTACATGATTTGACATCCAGGCTCAAATCACCGACAAAATCATCCAGAAAAACATTGCCATCGGCATTGACAAGTCTCAGTTTTATTCCTTTAGGTAAATTGATTTTATAACTGATATTCAATTCGACACCCGCAAGCAGTTGATTAAATGTCATATCCTTGGTGAAAACCGTAGAAACACTCAAATATTTGTCAGTCAATTCATCCTCTACCCGAATAAAATCACTCAATTCGTCGGCTTTATTCTGACTCTTGGCCACCACCGAAACTACTGCCGTAATGTAAATGGAATCCTGGGACGTTTGGGAGATTTCCACGCCTCCGTTTTTATTCGCCACTACCACTTCCTCTATTCCGTCTTTGGCAAAACTCTTATGATATTCCGTCTTGCGGGTTTCCGCATTTATCTGCATACAACATATAATTCCCCATAATAATAATATACTTTTCATAGTCTCAGGTTTTAATAAATTAGTCTTTATTCCTCCGATTCATTTTTATGATAGCACGCTGCCAGATAGCCTATCATCTTGCTAAAAGACTCCATTGCCTGTGCCGTCTGCGGATGAATCTCTTTTTTCTGCAACCGCAGCATCAATTGCCCGTACAGGGCATTCAACGCCAGTTCCACATCCGAAACTTCATTCCCCGCTTCCGATTTGTTACGGAAATCCACCAGATTCCCCGCCGCCATGGTTACAATCTGCCGATAGCGCATATCATTGGCTTTCTGCAACAAAAAATAATGCAACTCCGTCAATTCATCCACATTATTTTTCAGTATCTGCAAATGTCCCTTCACCTCTACCTTTTCCTTACGCATCATTTCAGCCAGGTTATCATACCAATCGTACATTTCCTTCGCTGTCGCCTCATCCGTTCCGAAAGGCTTAATCACCGCAGCCTTCACCCGTTGCATATCAAATCCCAAAGCACGCAACAGGTCTTCCACCTGCCACATGTACAATATATATTCGGCAATATTACTCTTTTTTTTCTCTCTGGCTATCAACACGACTTTTCCAATTATCGGTTTAACAATTACAATCCCCTCCCCCGATTTTATGCCTCAACACTCCTCCTCTTTCCATTTGTCCAACATGCGCCGGTCCCGTTTCGTCGGGCGTCCGCTTCCCCTTTCCCGATATTCAAAACCGTAGGCTTTAGCAGCATTCAATAATGCCAGCTGCTCAGGAGGAGTAACGTCCTCTACAAAACCGACAGCCAATTGTGCGGACATCCGCTTGTCCGAAAGCTGTTTCACGAGATAGTGCCGCTCGATAGGAGCCATTCTTACTTTCACCGTCTCTCCGACACGAACCTCCCGGGAAGCCTTCACCTTTATATCTCCAATCATCACATGTCCTTTCCCGCACTCGTCCGTAGCCAGTGAACGCGTTTTGAAAATACGTACCGCCCACAACCATTTATCTATCCTGACCTTCTCCATCTCACTTTCCGTTATAAAGACTCATGGTTTTCGGTGTTCCCAACAACACGAAACTCCGGATCACTTCAACGGCACGTTCAAGCAGAAGTGGCATTTTTTCCTTTTCCTCCTCTGTCCATTGTCCCAACACATAATCTATCTGCTGCCCTTTGGCAAACTCATTCCCGATACCGAAACGCAACCGGGCATATTGTGTCGTCCCCAAAAGAGCATTGATATTCTTCAATCCGTTATGCCCGCCATCACTTCCCTTTTCCCGTAACCTCAACGTACCAAAAGGCAACGCCAAATCATCCACGACAACCAACAGGTTCTCCAAAGCGATTTTTTCTTTCTGCATCCAATAGTTTACCGCTTTACCGCTCAGATTCATGTATGTATCCGGTTTCAATAAAAGCAAGGTACGCCCTTTCAGCTTCACCTCCGCCATCCCGCCATAACGTACGTTTCCAAAAACAATATTGGACGCTTTCGCAAAAGCGTCCAATACTCCAAATCCGCTATTATGACGGGTATCTTCATATTCCGGGCCGATATTCCCCAACCCGACAATCAGATACTTCATATTACTGCCGTTAAATTATCACTTTGATTCTGCCGATTTTGCAGCTCTTGTCATTTTAACTTGAGCTACAACCACCTCTTTCGCGTTGACTACCTCAAAGTTTTCAAATGAAAGCTCTTTCACTTTCACCGATTTTCCTAATCCCAGCGTCGTAACATCCACCACAATCTCTCCCGGTAAATTGGCCGGAACAGCTTTTACTTTCAGTTTACGGGTCACCAATACCAGTTTACCACCGGCCTGAACACCTTCTGCAAATCCCTGCAATTTCACGGGAACTTCCATTACCACCGGTTTATCTTCAAAAATCTGATAAAAGTCGATATGTAAAACCCGATCCGATACCGGATGAAACTGTATCTCTCTCATAACGGCATTATACGTTTTGCCGGCAAGATCAATTTTTACCACATACACCACCGGTGTATACAACAATTTCATCAAATCTTTTTCTACAACGGAAAAATGAACATTCCCCTCACCGCCATACAATACACAAGGCACTTTTTTCTCCGTACGTAAAGATTTAGAAGCCTTTTTACCCAAATCGGTTCTTAGTTCTCCTTTTAATTCAAATACTTGCATAATACTTTCAACATTAGCGTGCTACTCAAAAACGAACCGCAACTCCGGGGGTATAAGCCAAGTCGTTTTCCCATTGCACAATTTTAATATTCCCCGTAAAAATCAAGTTGCAAATATATAAAATCAATTTTAATCCGAAAATATTATAGCGGATTTCTCCGCTATAATATTATCATCTGTCCCAACGTATTTCCGTATACTTGGTCCGATTCCGTTCTACAAACAGCCAGTCGGTCAATGTCGTCCCGTTCCAACCCG
>CAJUQA010000016.1 GCA_910588375.1 uncultured Odoribacter sp. | reverse complement strand
TTAAAAAAACAGATCCAATATTAAATGAATTAAATGATAAAATTTCGTATGAATATAATTTTCAACAAGACAATAAGATCCTATTTAAGAGTGAGTGTTATTTTATTTATTATGGAAGTGCAATATTTATTGTTTTAACTTTTTTAAACATTTTATATCTTTTAGGTCCCTATATGCACATATAGAAAATCTTACCTCAAGAATACTATGAATGCAACGTATAATAACTATTTTAATATTAAACTTGAAAACTTTAGTTTTTTTCATCGAGCAAGTACTCCTGATAAAATCGATCCCAAGTATATTCATCGAAATAAATTTGAACATATATTAAAAAATTGGTTGTCTGGGGCAAGTCGTCATGGGACTTATCTTATTTCTGGTTATAGAGGAGTTGGTAAGTCAAGTCTTGTTGGTTCTGTTATTCATGAATTAAAGGAAGAAAATCGTAATAAAAAAAGAAAAAATAGAAAACAGTTTGTGGATGTTTGCATCAATATTGGACAAGAAAATATCAACGAGCTGGACGCGTTACAAATTATAGCCAAAAATTTACGTCGGGAATTAATTCGTGCTACGTATTTAGGAAAAAAAAAGCGATTTAATATTTATGAGCTGTTCTACATTATCAATTCTCATTGGCCTTATATTTTTTTACTATCTGCTTGTTCTATAGTATTATTGTTTTGGGATAAAGAACATTCTATTAAAGTAGTAGGATTGAAAAGCTTTATTAAATCATTTTTATTATCAATATCATTCATATTAATTATACTCTATTTCTTACAGAAATCATTCAGACTTTTTAAACGGGTATACAAAGCAATTGATCGACTTGAAAAATTATGTAATCGATTTAACAGCAAAACTACATATAAAATTTTAACAAACCCAGGAACTAATCAATTCCATTTTGGTTCGATAGGAGAAGAACGCGAAATACAAAATGCCACTATCCAAGAAATAGAATTTGAATTAATACAGATACTACAAGAAAATGATAAATACTCAATTGTTATTATATTGGATGAATTAGATAAAGCAGAGCCAGAAACAGCAAAAGAGCAAAATAACACAGATACAGATTATAAAGAGGTGTCTGTCCGTCCAGGTCAACGTACAACTTCACGAAATCGTCGTAAAAAAATACTGAACATGATTGCCAATATGAAATATTTTCTAACGACAGCAGAGGCGTATTTTATATTCATTGCAGGACGCGAATTATATGAAGCGTCTATGGCTGATTTATCCGACAGAGATTTTTCTATTAGTAATATCTTCAATGGCATTATTCACGTAGACAGTTTCTTTTCATCGTTTGATACTCCTGATATTATTACAATGACAGAAGATTTTGTATGTCGACAAATTATGCCAGCAAATTATTCTGCACGTTCAGCACAAAACAATTATCTAACACTTGATAAATATCGAGATTTCAGATGTTCACAACTTATTCAAACAAAAGAAATTGACCAAGAAATTATATTTTTATATCACTTCATATGTTATCTTACATTTATAAGCAATGGCTCTCCCAAAAAGATAACCTCATTCTTTGAAAAATACGTAAGGACTTACAAATTTCTTAGAGATGAGGATCGAATTGAAAAAAACAAAAAATTTCATGACGATGAATATTTTTTATCATTCGGTTATTATGGACAAATGAAGATTAATTTTGTTCATTACATCACTTTCCCTGTAATGCAAAATATCATTAATAGTTCACTTGTATTTAGTGACAAATTAAAAGTTTCAGATTCTTTTTTGTTAGCCCACATTTTCAAATTACACAATTGTAGTTTTTCTTGGCGGAATCTGGAGCAGACACCTGAAGTTTTAGAAATCAATCGTTCACCAGAAGTTCGTGATTATATTGCTTCAATTATTAATTGCATGAATCAAACTCATTTAACAAAGATATCCTGTGGGTTGTATAATTATAAATTTCCGATGCGACTATCAGAAGAAATATCATATTTCTCCAAATTATCGGATGAACTCTCCGCACTTTTCAATTTCTCATTAGACGAACTTCAACCAATAAAAGAACATTATTTTCATACTTTAGATTACGAAACAACAAAAGGAACTACATTAAATATTTACTCAGAAGCAAGCTTACGACATTCATTAGGAGATATTTATATGCAGGAAGAAAACTATTCTGCTGCAATTCGTCAGTTTGAAAAGTGTATAGAATTAATTTTACCTAAACTTATACCAAATAATCATCGATCTCAATGCCAACTATCAAGTTATTTGCTGTTTTATAATCGCACAATGCTTAAATTAGGACTTGCACATGAAAAAAGACATACAGATAACTCTGCATATGCTATTTATGAAAACTTAATAAAGACATTAAATTACATAAAACAGAATTACAATAAGAACGAACTAAATATTTTCTATAAAAACAGAACATTTCATCTTGGTATTTTAGCTCAGTTATACACCATTGAAAAAATTGCTACCACTGGAATCGAATATATAGATATAAAAAAAGCCATCAAAATGTTTTATAATCTTTTAGATTCCAAGTCTATTATTATAGCTGATTTCTATAAAAAATTAGGTGATATTTTATTTTATAAAAATCAAGATGAAGATAAGCATAAAAAAATTTTTTCCGCCCAAATCTTTTATAGAAAGAGTATTCAAATGCTTTTAAAAGCAAACAAACATAATTTTTTCAATTTAGCCTATCAATTTATTTATCAACTAAAAAACAAAAATTTTGAACAGAAAAATAAGAAAGATCTAATAAATAATCAAAAGATATACAATCTAGCGCAAACATTTGAAAGTTATGGACATGCTCGTTTGTCACAGGCAACCATAGAGGATAAGGAAAACTGGCATGAAATAGAACATATTATCATTTCTTCCACTCATCGCCCCCAAACTATTAACTTTTCGGAGTCTTATTATTACCAAACATTATTATGTTATTGGGTTGCGTCTGAACTATACACGATATCTGACGAACGTAATTTATCCGGACGTTGTTACAAACAAATTTTATATGTATTAGAAGCCTATATAAAACAAAGAAAAGAAAATTCTTCTTGTAAGATACTAAATAATAATGATTTAACTTCAATAAAAAATATTGCAGATTTCACTATCCGCCGCCTACTTATTGCACAATATAGAGAATATGAACATATTAATTTAGCAGAAGCTATACATATTAAAGATATTTTGAAAAAAAATCAAATTGAACAGATTCTCAATTTTTTATCGCTTCATCCTGATATTGAGAATTTATTATGTGCTTATTACCATTTTATTATTTATTACTGCGATTATAGAAGAGAGGATTGTGACGAAATTCATGAACAACTTGCACTCTTCATTAAGCAATCTTTTCATCCCAATCCAATATCCAACAGCACACTAACTTCCATTGTCAATAACCACAGACTTTGCGTACATATCTACAAATATTATTTAAAACGCTTATTGGGAAATGATATTGCTTCACCTCAAACAATAAAACCTAAAATCGTCGCCAAGTTTCTTGAAGAGGGTAAAATATATCCAGACATCAGTAAAGCGATGGAACCCATGATTGGCAAAAATTCTAAAAAACATTTTTATCTGCTAAAGGCTATCCTAACAAATGCCATTAAACACTCTGCGAAAATTTTAAAGATGCTAAATCCATTGCAAACTACCACTCTTTACACCAATAGTTTTCGAGCCAATGTATATTATGATTTTGCAATATGTCAAATACTTTATAACCAATTAAAAGATTATTACGGGTATAAAGATGATAAGGGGAGTGAGTTTGTAACTACCACATATGAATGGGATGTAAAAAACAATACAATAGAAGAAAAAATGATTCTTGAATATAACGAACTTGCCTTAGAACAACAAACTAAAGATATGCAAGGAGCAAATTTCTATTCTAATATTAATTATCTAATAGAAAGAGCATTATACCTATATACTAAGGCAGAACAATGTAGCCAACAAGGTATAGGCTATCAAGAATTGATACGTAACCTCTACTTTTTAGATGATGACTTAAATAATGACACAATACAATTTTATTTAGCAATAGAGCGAACAACATTATCAGAGATAGAACAAAGAAAAAAATCATTAAAAAAACATTCTCCATATAACAGAGCACCATATTATCAAATTAATAACTATATACATCCTCCTAAAGATATTATTTTAACATTTACTGACGATGGGGAATCAAGATAATAAAGCTGAAAAGATTGTATGTAAAATTTTCAATATTAAATAATTTCCTGTACTGGAAAAACTCAAATTTTCAAATGTAACGGAAGTTTTTTGCAATTTGAGATTTTTGTTGTATTTATATTTTTCGTATATTTGCAAGGTAACCCGATCGGGCAGACACTTGAATGTCAGCAAGGGATTATAACGGACAGAATACCGTTACTAAACTGTTACTAAGCGAAACTTTGAAATAATTATCACCTTGATAATAAGGATTTTGAAGAGAGTAAGTTCATACCCCCCTCTCTCCGCTCGGTTTGCAAGACAAAATAGTGATGATGCAAGACGAATCCCGTAAAACATTGAGTTTACGGGATTTTTTATGGCCCGCCGAAGACATCGAAAGAGATAAAAAAAAGAACTGTCTAAAACTTGTTAGACAGTTCAAGAGAAGATTTTCGGCTATTACCGCGTCTTAGATCGCATCTTTTTTGGCATATTCCGAGAATTCACAACCGAACTCATCGGCCAGATAGTTATCCAGTTCATCGGCTTTGAAAGCCATTTGCGTGATGTTTTTCTGCACGTCCTCCGCAAATTCAGAGAAAATGTCGGAGATATGAATACGGTAAGATAAATAAATCTGACTTCCGTCAAGTCCCAATTGATAAGGTTTTATATTTTCAGCACTTAACAAATAAGTCAGTACCGGTTCCAGGTTCTTTTTGGGCAGATTGTTTAACGGTGAAGTACAAATCAAATAAGAACGCTGGTAAATAAAAATCCGGATTTCCGAGCTCCCTTTGTGAAATACCCAACTCTCATATCCCACACGCGCCAATACCGGATTGATGCCCATATCTTCTATCGCCTTTTCACAGAAAGAGGCCAAATCGGTGAGGCTTCTCTGTTGAAAGATGTTTTCCGGCAGTTTTTCTCCACAAGAAGGACAATACTCTTCTTCCTCACAAATAAACTCCTCACAACTGTTACACTGTACATTAAAACTATTCCGGTCAATACCTTCTATCTGTTCCAGCAAGTTCCTCAAAGAAGCCACGGGGATACCGAATCCCATATTATCGGCATTGTTCAACTTACTTGTGGTAATTGCCACAACTTCCCCTTTCTGGTTGAACATCGGTCCCCCACTGTTTCCGGGATTTACGGCCGCATCCGTCTGGATATAGTAACTATCGTCCATCAACTGGCGAGGAGAGGATACGGTTCCTTCCGTTACCGCAAAAGGCATTCCGAAAGGATAGCCCGCAACATTCACCTTTTGTCCCAAAGTTACTTCTTCTTCTGCCAATGAAATCTCCGGCAAAGCGGAAAAATCCCCCTCTGCAACCAACAACGCCACGTCAAGCAAAGGATTTATTAAAATGATATTGGCAAGATAGCGGTTTTTATTATCATCTTCCAGGGCAACCTGCCGGAAGCCTTCCACTACATGGTAGTTCGTAACAAACAAATCGTGTTTTTTCAGATAGAAACAACTGCCTGATCCTCCGGCATGAGTGATTTTATATACGGTTTGAAATAAATTCTGATCCATTGTAAAATAATTTAATTTTCATTTAATGTCATCATTGAAAGAACAATTCTCCACGAATTATGATTTAATTACCAAACTGTTTAGCCGCTAACTCCTGCACCTTGGCTGTATATTCTTCCACGCTCATTTTCCCGCTCAGCATCTGCTGCTGCAATATTTGTACCTGCTGCAAATATTCCTGCATTCCTTCCCCCTGCATATTCTGCATCATCTGTTGCATCATTTGTTGCTGCACGGCCTGGACATTTTTCATATAATCATTCATGCCAGCATCATTGTCGTCATCCTCCTCGTCTTCGTCATCGTCATCATCGTCGTCCTCCCATTCATCCAGTTCATCCTCCATAATAGCCTCCATAGCCTTATAAAGTACGGGTGCCGCATCTTCCCACGATTGTGCAGAAGTCTGTTCCAGTACCTTGGCAACAACCCTGTTGACGTCTTCCTGCAGATTGTTGTAATAATACATTTCATAGAATTTATACAGCATCATGATACAAGCCGTCATATAATCCTCCCCTTCCATATATGCCGATATTCTCTTATAGCTATCCTCAAAATTGTCCTGTATGTTCTGCAAATTGAAACGACGTTTGGAAGGAATCAGCGTTTCAACATAATAAAGGTCTTCCGCCAGCTCTTCTTTCGTCATCTTCTGCAACTTTTCAATCACCGCCTTTCCCTGAGCCGTAATATCGGGCAATGGAATATCATCCCGGTCCATTTCATAAATCGCTTTCTGCATATCGTTAAGCAACTGACCTTGCGGATGGGCGAAATACATGAATTTCATTAAGGTCGTATCGATAATATTCCAGATATACCCGTATTTGCGTGCCGGTTCAAAATATTTCACGGCATCCATACACTCCTTGCAACTCAACTGCAAAGCGTTGTAAATCTTGTCCACTTCTTTGGCACTGTATGGCGTCACCTTAGGTTCGTAAATACGTTTGGCCCCGAATTTGGTCTCAAACTCATCGTCATATTTATCTCCCGTACGGCAAATCTCTTCCAAAACATAATAAATCTTATAAGGCTGAATCAATTGTATCGGACAGCTGTATTCAAAAAAAAGCCGGTCGTCCCGCAGATAAATCACCGCCAGATCCATCGCATTAAAATTCAGTCCTGCCACCTGGCGTAAAAGGGGTATCCGGCCTTTTTCCGGCAATGCGACGAACGGTGCCGTAATCACAAGTTTCTCATCATCCAACCGGATCGTCACCACAATCGAACCGTGAGGGATTTTAAATTCATTACCCTGTACATTCCCATATTTCGTCCGGAAATCGCCGTTTATGGAATCCAATAAAGCATAAAACGATTTCAAGTACTCATGGTTTTCAAAAGCTTCAACACTGGCATCAAAAGCTTCACCATTAAATTTACTTTCCGTTGAAGCAATAACAGGAGGAATAAAAGTTAAGGTTTGTTTCATAGTATTACACCTAATTTATAAGATTACAATCGTATCCCTAATTATTTTTCAATTTGGTTAAAACAGGAGTTTTCACGGTTCTCACTTCTGTTTTCCAATCATTATTCAATTGTTCGAAAATAACCAACCGGTTATTTCCTTTTTGCAGCCACACACCCGGAATATACAATGTATGTTGAGGTCCTACGCCCCAATAACGACCGATATTTTTACCATTGACAAAAATCAGGCCTTTGCCCCATTCTTCCATATCAATAAAAGTATCGCCGACTTCGTCCAAATCAAAAGAGGCTTCATAAAAAAGCGGTTTCCCTTTTAATTCCCGAGCTGTCTCTGTCGTATTTGTATATACATCCTCTTTCCCAAAACGTTCCAGTTCCGGCATTTGAGACAAAGGCAATTTATACATTTCCCAACTATCCGTAATTTCATTATCCGCAATCTTCACCGCACTTATAATTCCCTTGGTATTACGCACGATTTCTTCCCCGTAATTAATACGTCCCATATTCTCCACCAATATATCCAACGTCGCATTAAAAGGAATATCCACATCTATAGAATAGTTTTTATAATACCGGTTCAATTCCCCCACTTTCTCGCCATCCACATATACAACAGCATAATCTCTCAAGCCCGGTATTTCCAGTTTACCGCTCAGCGGCTGATTAAAACGACGGGAATACAATACGTAACCATATCCTTGCTTCAATTGTTCAAACGTCAAAGGTGACACAGCTTCTGTTTTTTCCTGCTTTTTGAGCACTTCCAAAACATCTGCCACTTTGGTCAAGCGAATAGACGGAATTTCTATCAAAGGATACGCTTCCGGTGCTGCCGGAAGTTCATACTTCACATAACGCTGTATGACATTCTTTATCGAATCAAATTTAGGAGTCACCCAACCGGCTTCACTAATCGGTGCGTCATAATCATAACTGGTCATATCAGGCTGGATATCATGCTTTTTATCATAATTAGCCCCGCTGGTGAACCCGAAATTCGTTCCTCCATGCACCATATAGAAGTTAAAAGAGACATCATTCTGCAAGTATTTCTCCGTCTGTCTGGCAATTCGTGTCGCACTAACCAGGGGGAAAGGTTCTGCCCAATGGTCTAGCCAACCCGGATAAAACTCCGCCACCATATAGGGACCTTGACCGCCATGATATTCATTCACTACTTTTTTCAAATTCTCCACATTCCCTTCGCCATTTGCCGTCGGCAATGCTCCCGGTGTAGCTCCTCCCTCAAACAACCAACTTCCATCGGAAGTAAATAGCGGCACATCAAAACCGGCATCTGCCAACTGCTGTTTAATTTTAGCATTATACCTACGATGTTCCTCCAAGGGAATGTCTTTCCGCTGGGCTACATAAGAGCCGAACTCATTTTCAGCCTGTACCATAATGATAGGCCCTCCCTGGCTTACCAATAAATGACCGACTTCCTGATAAAGCCGTTCAATATACCGTTTGGTGCACTTTAAAAACTCCGGGTTATCCCGCCGTATTTCCATGCCTTCAATATTTTGAATCCACCAGGGATAACCGCCAAACTCCCATTCCGCACAAACATACGGTCCCGGACGAAGTATCACCATCAACCCTTCTTCTCCGGCAATCCTGATATACTCCGCCAAGTTTTTATCTCCGTCAAATTCCCACTTACCGGGTTCCGGTTCGTGTAAATTCCAGAATACATACGTAGCCACCGTATTCAATCCCATTGCTTTCATCATTTTCAAACGGTGACGCCAATACTGGTGAGGTATCCGCGGATAGTGCATCTCTCCCGATAAAATCGGAATAATTTCACCGTTACGGTAAAAATGCCCATCCTTGATTTCAAAACTAAACTTCTCCTGTGAAAAACCCATTGCCGAGCACAACAACAACGAGATACAGACAGCAACAATTCTTTTTCTCATATAACTAAAATTTCAAAAACTTAACATCATCACAAACATAGTAGTATTTTCCCCATTCGGAAACGGTTACTTCAGCTTTTTCTCCCTTATGCCTGCCCCAAACGCTATTTTAAACAGTCCTACAAAATTTCCTGCGACGGAAGAAGAAGAAAAGCCCTCCCCCCACAAACACACAAAACAACGGAATAAATAAATTAATTATCTGCCATTCCAAAAGTTCCCCCTTCAAACGGGTTTTATCAATCAAATACATATTCAGATTCCGGCCCCGCAATTGCATCCATCCTTCATCATCACACAACATATTCACGCAATTCAGAAGAAAATCCTTATTCCCGTATATCCTGCCGCTATATTCATCATATCCCAGCGGAACAATTCGGGCGTTTTCTCCCACCCCATAACGCTTATTGCGAATCACATCCCCATCCGAAATGACAATCATTCTGTTATAATCACTCCGTTCCCGGAAAGGTTCTCCCTCGGTCTGCCCCATTCGCCGCGTATACCGGTATAATGAAGTAAACTCCCCCTCTATCATCACGGCCACCGGCAAATAACTTCTATTAAAACGATCCTCCGTCATCTTTTCCTCCGTAATAGACAACGTGACCGGACACGGCGTCTTCATTGAAGCCGCATAACGGGAAGAAGCCAACAAAACCGTCTTCTTCAGTCCATCCTTTCCTCCCACCGTATCAATCGTATTGGCGTAATCCACCCTCACCGGTTGCACACCCGCCGTCACCGGATGATGCCCCGAAGGAAGCAACAAAGGAGAATAATACCACGGTCCGGGAGAATACTGAGGCTCCGAGCCATTCATTCCCGTTACCACCGGAATCAATACGCAATTACCGTCCAACAAAACATCCGGATTAATCCTCACTCCGTACTTAAACAGCATATCCTCAATATTCAAGGGACGGTAAAACGCAAAAGAAGTTTCCTGTTGTTTCAACACCTCGTCATTCACCTCCACCTCATCTACACACCACAACACCCGTCCCCCACGCATCACATACTGATCCAGAATATATTTATCCTTTTCCGGGAAATCACGGGTAGGCTTGGCAATAATCAGTGCCTTATAGCGTTCCGGATCCGCTGCAAGCGAATCGGGACTCACAATATCCACATCATAATAATAGAGCAGCGTTTTCGCCATATCCATGATTTCTTCGTAAGGCAACTCCCCGTGTCCCGCCAGAAAAGCAACAGCTTTTTTCTCCCGCCGTGTCACCAAACGCAAAGCCTTTGTCAACTCATATTCCAATGCTTCAATCGAATGATTGATATTATCATGGGGGCTATATCCCGGCACATTCTGAAGCAAACTGATACTCACCTCCGTGCTGTCATCATACACCACCAGCCCCGGAAAAATAATCTGCTGCTGCAATCGTTCATCGTCCGTCGTCCGATTCAAGTTCACCGGCATAATTCCGCGACTCGCCATGTATTGCACGAATTGTTTCTTCTCCTCCCCGTCGCGTATATCCGCCGGATCAATCAACGTATAACGGAGCTTATTCCCGGTAATCCTCCGGAACTCCTCCAACATACGGGTCGTGGCATACTGCAACTTCTGCATTTCGGCGGGAAGGGTTCCTCCCAAAAAAATATCCACTCCAATTCCGCGGTCCAAATGTTTCAGCAACCGACGGGTATGCTCCGACAACGTATAACGTTTATCATTGGTAATATCCGCACGCCAATATATTCGCCCCGCCACCACATTCAACGCGACCAGCAAAGGCAAGACATACACAAACTTCAAGCGTGTCAGATAAAAACGCCGCACCGTCAGCCAGACAAAGAAAAGAATGACAGAAAGGAAATAAACCACATCACTAAAGGCTATTACCCCTCTTGACATCGGTTCATAATGATAATTAATCCCCAGACTCAATAAAAAATTCTGATACTCCGCCAATCCTTCCACCTCCCCGATAAAATCAAACCCGGCAAACAGCAGAAAAGAAAGTACCATCCCGTAGAGAAAAGCCACAATCTGATTGTCCGTCACAGCCGAAGACCAGACTCCCGCAGCGACATATATTCCCGACAAAAAAACAAGTCCGATATAAGAGCCGATAATTCCCCCGGTATCGATATTCCCGACCGATTGCGACAAAAAATACAAACTGACAGGATAAACCACCGTAGGCAAAATAGATAACAAAACCAACAAAAAACCGGCGATATACTTCGCCCACACAATTTTCCAGACAGACACCGGACGGGTAAACAACAACTCCAGTGTCCCCGCCCGTTTTTCCTCTGCAAAAAGCCGCATGCAAATCACCGGCACCAAAAACAAATAAAGCATGGGAGCCAAAGAAAAAAACGGCTGCAAATCGGCCATACCGCTTTCCGGAATATTATATACTCCCGGTATCACCCACAGGAACAATCCGTTGGCAAGCAGAAAAAACACCAACACCACATACCCCGACAACGACGCAAAAAAGCCCTTTAACTCCTTTCTTATCAATTCTCCCATAATTTCTTCCCCTTCTCTACTTCAACATCCCGCTTCCTCTCAATTTAATTTCGGTCAACACCTTCTTCGTATACAGAGGAAACTCACTGTTGATTATCCACGAAAAATAACCGGGTTGCTCCCTCAACACCTTTTCCACCGGAACCCCTTTATTCTTGCCGAAATTAAAAACTTCCTCCCCCTTGTCATTATATACGATAAAACCGGCAAAATCCACCGTATTATTCTGCGTGGAAAACTTACTCAAAAACTCGATATTGTTTTCCAGCTTATCCCCATAGCGCTCCAGCTGGGCTTTCAGCACCTCATACGTGGCCGCCGTATCCGCAGAGGCGGTATGCGCATCTTCCAGAGATTTATCGCAATAAAAACGATAGGCCGCAGACAACGTACGCTGCTCCATTTTATGGAAAATCGTCTGTACATCCACAAACTTGCGTTTACGCATATCAAAATCCACCCCCACCCTCAAAAACTCTTCCGCCAGCAAAGGAATATCGAACCGGTTGGAATTATAACCGCCCAAATCGCACCCTTCCATATAACGCGCCAAATCCTTCGCAATCTCCTTAAACGTCGGACAATCCTTCACATCCTCATCATAAATGCCATGCACTTCGGAAGCCTCCTTCGGGATAGGCATTTCCGGATTAACCCGAATCGTCTTTTGTTCCTCCTTCCCGTTCGGGTACACTTTCAACACCGAAATTTCCACAATCCGGTCCTTCGCTATATTCACACCTGTCGTCTCCAGGTCAAAAAACACAATACAATTGGCTAAATTTAAATTCATCTTCCGTAAATAAAAAATTCCCTAAAACCGAAAAGCCAGAAAGGTCAGTCATCTGAATACTCTTTCCGGCTTTCTGAGTCCATCGACTACATTACACCATCATCGGCATCAACAACATCAGCAAATCCTCGTCCTTATCCTCATTCTCGAAAGGCAGGAACAAGCCCGGACGCGTAGGGTCGGACAACTCCAGCACCACATTCTCCGATTCGATATTGGACAAAATTTCCAATACGAAAGGCGATTTGAAACCGATAGCAATCTCCTCCCCTTCATACTGGCAGGTCAGTGTCTCGTGTCCCGACATCGAATAATCCACATCCTGGGCGGAAATCGTCAACTGTCCGCCGGCCAAATCAAACTTCACCAAATTGCTTGCCTGGTTTGCCATCACGGACACACGACGCAAAGAATTATACAACTCTTTCTTCTCGATAATGATTTTCTTCGGATTATTCTGCGGAATCACAGAATTATAATTCGGGAAACGTCCTTCCACCAAAGTAGAAGTCATTTTATAATCGCCGAAAATGAAACAAGCCATCTTATCATTGAAAGAAATCTCCAGCTCCGCATCATCCTTCGGCAGAATATTTTTAAGCATCAAAGCCGGTTTCTTCGGCAGAATCAACGCATGCTGCCCGCTCTCGCTCCTGGCATCGAAACGTTTATATCTGACAAGTTTGTGAGCATCCGAAGCCACAAAAGTGAAATTATCCTCATTCATCTCAATCAGAATGCAATTCATCACCGGACGCAAATCGTCATTGGCCGTGGCAAAAATCGATTTCACAATACCATCCAGCATCAAACCGCACTTCGTCGAAAAAGAAGTATTCTCCCCTTCGGGAGTTCCCTGTAACGGATAATCCTCCGCACTTTCACCACGAACGGAAAACTCCCCCTTTTCAGAAACAATTTTCACCTCACTGGTCGATTCATTGATATCAAACGTCAACGGTTGTTCCGGAAACTCCTTCAACATATCCAGCAAAATCTTGGCAGGAATCGTTATCCGACCTTCCTCCTCCAGATTATCCAGCTCTATTTTGGCCTCCATGGTGGTCTCCTTGTCCGATGCCGTAGCATACAGCAAACCGTTGGCTGCCACCAAAAGGATATTATCCAAAATAGGCTGTACCGATTTTCCACCAATCACTTTACTTACGGCCTGTAAACGCGTAAGCATTGCATTACTTGATACAACAAACTTCATACGTTATATTTTTATATTAATTACTTTCATGAAAACAAACGCCTAAATTAATGCATTTTTTTCTCCCTCTGAAATTTTAAAGCGTTTTTTTAAAAGCTATCCGAAAATAAAAACGCCCTATCGGACAAAACAATCTACTCCTCCATCCTCTCAAAGACAAAATAACCTTCCACCCCCTGGTCATCCTCACTGATACCCTTTATTGTCCCTTCATCCAACAGGATACCGAACCAACAATCCAACTCATAAACCACCTCATGCTCCGAATGGATAATATCATATTCATAAGCTTCCAGCTTCACCTTCCGGTCACGTACCCATCCCCTCACAAACTCCTGAATCATATATTCCTCCTCATCATCCATCCTGTCCGTAAAAATAATCCTGCCGGACAACTGCTCCCCTTCCTGTGTCAATACCAATTCCCCCTCTGTCATGCCGTAGCCGTACTCCTCCCTATACCTCCATTTTCCCGTCAGTTCCATATCCTTTTTTCTATTCGTCCCCTTTATTTTCTTCCTTTTTCGCTTCTTCCCAATACCGGTCCATCTCTTCAAGCGTCATATCGGACACATTCCTTCCCGTCCGGTTCGCCTGCTCCTCCACATAAGTAAAACGCCGCATAAACTTACGATTCGTCTTCTCCAACGCATTTTCGGGATTAATACCATACAAACGGGCGGCATTGATGACCGCAAACAAAAAGTCCCCGAACTCCTCTTCCATTTTTCCGGCATCCCCCTGCCGCATCTCCTCTTCCAACTCTCCCAACTCCTCCTTCACCTTCCCCCACACATCCTCCTTTTTCTTCCAATCGAACCCCACACCCCTCACCTTATCCTGCATACGGTAAGCCTTCACCAAAGCAGGCAGCGAACGCGGCACCCCTTCAAGCACCTTATGCTTACGCCCTTTCTCCTTCAACTTCAGCTGCTCCCAATTCTGCAACACCTCCTCCGCATTTTCAACCTGCACATCACCGTAAATATGAGGATGCCGGTATTTCAGCTTCTCACAGATTCCCGTCAACACATCCGCCATATCAAACATCCCGGCTTCCTCCCCCAGCTGCGCATAAAACACAATATGCATAATCAAATCCCCCAACTCCTTCTTCACCTCCGGCATATCCCCGGCCAAAACGGCATCCCCCAACTCATACACCTCCTCAATACTCAGACTCCGCAACGACTCCATCGTCTGCTTTTTATCCCACGGACACTTCTCCCGCAACGTCGCTATAATCCCAAGCAACTCCGCAAAAGCTTCTTTTTTCTGATTCAAATCATTCATTGCCCTATCTTTCTGCAAAAACTTGTTGTTAATCGTTTTTTTGCTAATTTGCACCTGCAAAAATAAAGGTTTTATTTGAAGTTTCATGACAGAAAAAAGAATAAGTATCGGGAACATCGACCCCATTGACTTCTACGGAGTTAACAATACAAAATTCAATCTGCTGAGAGATTACTTTCCCAAACTGAAAATCACTGCAAGAGGCGACGAAATCATTATCCGGGGAGAAGAAAAAGACCAGGAACTGCTCTACGGCAAAATCACGGCCTTGATAGAACACTACCACCGCTACAATATGCTGACCGTAGCCAATCTGAAACGGATAATCCTGGAAGACAACACCGTTGAAGCCCCTGAAGACCCCGAATCCGTCATCCTGTTCGGCAATGGAGGAAAAGCCATCCGTGCCAGAACCGCCAACCAGCGCAAACTGGTCGAACTGGCCCGCACCAATGACCTCCTGTTTGCTACCGGCCCCGCAGGCTCAGGCAAAACCTATACGGCCATTGCATTGGCTGTCCGTGCCTTGCGCAACCGGGAAGTGAAACGTATCATCCTCAGCCGCCCCGCAGTCGAAGCAGGAGAAAACTTAGGTTTCCTGCCCGGCGACCTGAAAGAAAAAGTAGACCCTTATTTGCAACCCCTGTACGATGCCCTCTCAGACATGATTCCTCCCAAAAAACTGGAAGATTATCTTGAAAACGAAATCATACAGATTGCTCCCCTGGCCTACATGCGCGGACGCACCCTGAACGACGCATTCGTCATCCTCGACGAAGCCCAGAACACCACCCGCAACCAGCTAAAAATGTTCCTCACCCGGATGGGTGTCAGTGCCAAATTCGTCGTAACCGGCGACATGAGCCAGATAGACCTGCCGCACCACTCCGACTCCGGACTCAAACAGGCCTTCAAAATACTCCGCAAAATCAAAGGCATCGCCTTCGTAGAATTCGACGGCACAGACATCATCCGCCACCGCCTGGTAAAAGACATCGTCCACGCCTACGAAAAAGAACAGAAAGACACACCTCCTGCGAAACCCGGCCCGGAAAAATAAAAACTCCCGCAACACGCCGCACCATTTCGAGAGAAATTTATTAATTTTGGCCATTCATATAACCAAAATCATAATCCAAAGCATGGAAGCTATTACAAAAACCGATTTCCACTTTCCCGGTCAGAAAAGTGTATATAAAGGAAAAGTCCGCGATGTATACAACATCAATGACGAATATCTCGTGATGCTGGTATCCGACCGCATTTCCGCATTCGATGTCGTCCTTCCGGAAGGCATTCCTTACAAAGGACAGGTGCTGAACCAGATTGCTTCTAAATTTCTCGACGCCACAGCCGACATCGTTCCGAACTGGAAAATTGCCACCCCCGACCCGATGGTGACAATCGGCCACAAATGCGAACCGTTCAAAGTCGAAATGGTGATAAGAGGGTATCTGACCGGAAGTTCATGGCGGCTATATAAAGAAGGAGGCCGGACACTATGCGGTCACCCGCTCCCCGAAGGCATGAAAGAAAACCAGAAATTCCCGGTTCCGCTGATTACGCCGACAACCAAAGCCGACGAAGGACACGATGAAAACATCTCCAAGGAAGAAATCATCGCCAAAGGACTGGTAAGCAAAGAAGACTACGAACAACTGGAAAAATACACACTTGCCCTCTTTGAAAGAGGAACACGGATGGCTGCGGAAAAAGGCCTGATCTTAGTGGACACCAAATACGAATTCGGGAAAAAAGACGGAAAAATCTATCTGATTGACGAAATCCACACTCCCGACTCCTCCCGCTACTTCTATGCCGAAGGTTATCAGGAACGCTTTGAAAAAGGCGAAAAACAAAAACAGCTTTCCAAAGAATTTGTACGCGAATGGCTCATGGACAACGGCTTCCAGGGACTCACCGGTCAGAAAGTACCCGAGATGACCCCTGCAATCATTGCCGGAATCACCGACCGCTACATTGAACTGTATGAAAATATCACCGGACAAAAATTCGTAAAAGGTGAAGGAACCAACATTCTGAAACGCATTGAAAAAAATGTGACGGAATGGTTAGAAAACAAATAGAAACAATAAAAAGGTTGAAGAGTTGAAATGATAAAATTCTTCAACCTTTTAACTTTTCAACAACTTCTCCCACCGTACGGTATTTATACTCATAACCCGATTTCATCAACCGCCACGGAATCACATGAGCCGAACGGGTCACCACAGTCGAGGCCGGCCCCATAATCAACTCCAGCACCCACGCAGGAATCCTTAACCGCAGCAAAGGCTTCTTATAACCGGACAAAGACCTGACAAACTCCCGATAATTCACACAATTGGGAATAACCATATTATACACCCCCTCCAATTCCGGATGCCCCAACAAATAAATCATAAAACCGGTAACATCTTCTATATGAATAAGCGGCAATTCCTGACGACCGCTCCCTAACACCATAGCAATCCTCCCCCTCAGCCAAGGCTTCATCTTTTTCAATATCCCCCCTCCTCCAGCCATAACAAGGCCAAAACGCAAAACCACCTTCCGTACATCCCGCAATTTATCCACCTCCTCCTCCCAGGCATGAGCCACTTTAGCCAAAAAATGATTGCCTATATCGGAAGATTCCTCGTCACAAAACCTGTCGGGCCGATAAATACCGGCAGCGGAAGCATTTACGAACAACTGCAACCTTTTGGCACACCTGTTTACCGAATCCACCAAATTCCGGGTCGACACCCTACGCGACTCCAAAATATCAATCATCCGCTCCTCAGTCCACCTCCCCGTCACCGCAGTACCGGCCAGATTGACAATCATCTCCGCCCGCTCCGTAATCCGGTCCAAACCCTTGCCTCCCAACAGCAAATCCTCTCTCGGGACGGGAAACACCTTATGCCCCCGGCTCTCAAACTCCGCCTTTATTCCTTGCCCGATAAAACCGTGCAATCCGGTAACAAATACATTCATCCGCCTCCCTTTTTGCCCTCTTTAACGCCTCCAAAAGCAAAAAGTTATAAGCGACACCCAATAATTCGTATTTATTTCAATTCACCACGAATCCGGTAAAATCTTTACTCAGAAACCGTTTCAACTCCTCCGGAGTGATACGGACTTTATAATTCCCGTCCTTAAAAAAAGTAATACTGCCCGTCTCCTCGCTCACCACAACAATCATGGCATCACTCACGGCACTCAATCCCAACGCAGCGCGATGGCGCAACCCCATACTTCCGGGTATATCCAAACGGTCGGAAACAGGAAGAATACAACGGGCCGCCAAAATCTTATTGTCCGCAATAATGACAGCCCCGTCATGCAAAGGGGTATTTTTAAAGAAAATATTCTCAATCAATTCATCCGTCACCTGTGCTTTCAACAGCACACCGGTCTGGGCATAAGTAAACAACTCGGTATTCTGGGCAAACACAATCAGCGCCCCCGTATAAGACTTTGCAAAACGGCCGCAAGCCTCGGCGATGGCTTCCGACACATCCTCCTTGATTTCCGGTTTCGCAAAAAAACTTTCCAGATTAAAAATATTCTGCAAATTATATTTACTTCCGAGCAACAGCAAAAAACGCCTTACCTCTTGCTGAAACACTATCAGCAAAGCAATCACCCCCATCCCCATAAACTGTCCCAATATGGAAGAAATCAGCTCCATATGGAAAGCCCGCACCAACAACCAGGCCAAATAAAAAATAAATATCCCCGCAAAAATATTAATAGCCGCCGTACCTTTTACCAGACGATACACCTGATAAAAAATAAAAGCGACAATCAGAATATCCAATACGTCGAAAAAACCGAACTTAATAAAAAACAACGGCATCAACAATCTTGTTTTTATAACACAAAACTAAAGAAAAAAATGGGAAAATAACTATCTTTGCTTCGCTAAAAATTAAAGATCATGCACTACTATATCATTCTTTTCTTACTAATGGCATGTACCTCCCTGCAGGCACAAAACGGAGCCAAAGACATCCTCGACAAATCGGCAGCCAAAATCAAGGCCTACCCTGCCGTGGAAATAGAATTCAGCCTCACGATGGAAAACAAAGAAGAAAACATCCGCGAAGAGCACCAGGGCAAAGCCTATATGAAAGGCAGTCTGTATAGACTGGAAGTCATGGACGTAGTGAACTACTATGACGGCAAAAACATCTACACCTATATGCCCGAAGCCCAGGAAGTGAACTTGAAAAACCCTTCGGACGAAGAAGAAGAAATGCTCAACCCGACCAAAATTTTCAACATCCACAACACCGGTTTCAAGCAGAAACTGATTTCCAATACCGGCGGGACAGCCTACATCGAACTCTACCCCAACGATTTGAACAAAAACTTCATAAAAATAGGCATCTGGGTCAAAACAAGCGACTCTTCCATCCGGAAAGTGGAATCCTTCGGCAAAGACGGCAACAACCTGATCATTACCATCAACAGCTTGAAACAACCGGTCCGCATACCCGACGATTCCTTTTTTAAATTCGACACATCCCTGCATCCCGATGTGGAAATCGTTGACATGCGGTAATATCATTTCGCACATTCATACTACAGAAAAACAAAAATATGAACAGAATTTTCACAGCATGCGCTGTCCTCTTGTTATGCACACTATCGGCAGAACAAAGCATCGCACAGTTTAATCTGAAAAAAGCGGTAAGCGGAGCATCCAAAACAGTACAGGCCGTTACCCTGACAGATGAACAAATGGCCGCCTATGTAAAAGAATACATCGATTGGATGGACAAAAACAACAAAGTATGCACGGAAGACGATCCCTACACCGTACGATTGAAAAAATTAACGGAAGGACTGACGGACGTAGAAGGAATTCCCTTAAACTTCAAAGTCTACCATGTGACGGATGTAAACGCTTTTGCCTGTGCGGACGGTAGCGTGCGGGTATTCTCATCTCTGATGGACATCATGAGCGACGAAGAACTGTTGGGAGTCATCGGACACGAAGTAGGACACGTCGCTCACAAAGACTCCAAAAAAGGATTCCGCACGGCATTGCTGACCTCGGCATTGAAAGACGGCATCTCCTCCAAAGGCGGAAAAGCGGCCGCATTGACCGAATCACAATTAGGCAGCCTCGGCGAAGCCCTGATAAACGCCAATTATTCCCAAAAACAGGAACGCGAAGCAGATGATTACGGATATGAATTCTTAAAGAAAACAGGTAAAAACCCCTGGGCCATGGCACTCTCCTTCCACAAACTCAAACAAATGCAGGAAGAAGCGGGAGCAAACAAAAGCAGCAAACTGAACCAGCTGTTTTCCACCCATCCCGACTTGGATGCACGCATCAAACGCATGGAAGAACGGGCCACCTCCGAGGGTATTGCAAAACCTTGATTTTAGAAACCGGCATCTTTACGGATAAGAATTTTTTCTTTCTTCACCGGATGCCGGAACTCTATCTGTTCCGCATGCAGATATAACCGTCCGGCAGGACAGCCATACAAAACATCGCCTACAATCGGCATATTCAAACCACGGGGATGGGCTGCATGAACCCGCAACTGGTGCGTACGCCCCGTCAACGGATAAAAAGTCACCCGTGTACGATTACCGGAACGTTCCATCACCCGGTAACGGGTAACGGCCTTTTTTCCATACATTTCATTCACTATCTGGTAAGGACGATTCTCCGGATCAAGGCACAAAGGCAAATCAATCACACCTTCATCCGACGGCAACAAACCATCCAACAAAGCTACATACCGTTTCCTGACTTCATGATTCTTGAACTGAGCCTGTAAATCCCGGTACACCTCCAGAGTCTTCGCCACTAACAGCACTCCCGATGTCGCCATGTCCAAACGATGGACGACAAACGGGTTATCCACCTCGGGAAAACGCTTCCGCATCACCTCCAATAAAGAAATTTGAGCCGACTTTCCCGGCACAGACAGCATACCCGCCGGTTTATTCACCACCCACAACCATTCGTCTTCATACAGGACTTCCACCTCTTCCGCTGTCCCGCATCCTGCTTCCAAGGGATTCGCCTCCACATCCAACCCTTGCAACATATATCGTAAAATAGGTCCGCATTTCCCCTGACACGCCGGATAATAATTCCCATGGCGGCGGATTTCCCCACGCGGCGACTCTCCCCACCAAAACTCCGCCATCGCCACCGGTCTCAACTGGTGCAAATAAGCATACTGCAACAACCTCGGCGCAGCACATTCCCCCGCACCCGCAGGCGGTACTCGCCCCGCCGTCTCTTGAAAAAGCTCATACAAATTCTTCCGCTCCCCCCAGGCATTAAGCAAATCAAACCGCTCAAACAAACGCCTCTGCAAAACTGCCGAACGCCGCTTCCGCTCCGCTTTCAACGCCTGAATCTTTGCCGTAAACTTTTCCACCTCCGTCCGGCTGCGGGCAATCTCCTCCTCCCAATATCGTTTCAGTCTTCTGAACTCGGCTTTCTCATGCTGGCTCTCCCGCTCCATTTGCCTCATCTCTTCCTCCGCAGGCATCCCTGCCCGCCGCTGTCGCCGCACCTCCCGCGCCTGCTCATTCCTTTCCTTCGCTTCCGCCAATACCCGACAAGCCTCTTTCTCCAGCCGCTCCGTTTCCTCTATACACCTCCGATACCCTTCATCGCCTTCCAACAAACCAATACACCTATTTATTCTGGAAATCTCCTCCTCTTCCGCCCGGAAAAAACCGTCCGGCTCCTGCAAATCATAAATCGGCGGCACAAAATAATCGTGCACATTCCGTCCTGCCAACATCCCCGAAAAAGCCGCCAGGAAACCCACTTCTCCTTGTTCCGTCTCCACTACCAGTACTCCGAACATCTTCCCATTCTCCAACTCCTCCCGCCATTCCTCCTGCCCTGTCAAATACTCCTTCACCTCCTCCGCCGCTCTCACACTCAGCGGATGCGGCTCATAACAAAACGGATACGTAAACCTCCCCGGCAACCCCACTCCCGCCGGCAACTCGCTGAACCGATGAAATTTCCGAATGAACTTCTTAGAGGGTTCAAGTGGTTTTATTCCCATTCCGAAGGATCAACGATTTCATGGGTTTTAATATTAACATAGAATACGGATGCTGTTTCACTGTTGCGAGTTTGAATGTCATATACTCTAACAATTCCCTCGCTTACGGATTCGTATTCACGTATCTCACCTTTGAATACACCCATTTTTACAAGAGCCCGATTTTTGGTGTCCGACACCCATAAGCATTCGTCACTCTCCCGATAAATGCGTTCCGGTATTGAAAATGCGAAGCCTTTAATGGATTTGAGCGTTTTAACCCACTCCTTTTGTTCACAATCATAAATATTAATAACGTCATTGGAACCCGTGGTATAAATCCGGTCTGCTGTTATTGCAAAAGTCTTGGGTTTAAACGGTAATGCCCATGTCTTCTCGGCAATATCGATATTCGTACCATTTTTAAAATCATCGTTTATCAGTGAGGGATCGAGTATGCGGAACGCCTGGGCTTCATACCCCGTCAACATAATATGCCCCTCCTCGTCAACCTCCATATAGTGGGCAGCAAAACCATTGTTCGACGAATTGCCCGCACCGGGTCCCGCTTGCTTATACCGGTTGATTTTCTGATAATTTTCCGAAGTAACGTCCGATTCTTTATATACACTGATTTTACCGTCTTTATCGCGGGCAAAAAGCAATCCTTTCGTCACGGCTATCGCCTGAGCCTGAAATACAGGTCCTTTCCAACTGCCATTACCGATACAGGAAAGATATTCAAAATCGGGCAACGAGAATACGTGAATTAATGATTGTTGTTCCGCCACATAAAGTCGGTCATCCGCCACTACAATTGCATTAATCTTGCTGGTAAACGTCTTTTCCTGCCCGTTCACTTTCCACGTCTTTATCGTTCGAAACGGACGACTATCTTTCTTGCTGAATAAAATCAGACTATTACCGGCAGTACCGCAATTGGCAACCAAAAGCGTATCGCCGTAAGCAGCCACGGCATAGGGACAGAACTCCTCACTTTTCCCTAATTTCATCTCTTCATAAGTGATTGTTTCAACAGCTTCATAGGAATAATACCAGAAACTGGTATAATTACCATCATCAGAGCTATTATCAGAGCCATTCTCGGAAGATGTATCGTCAGGAGTATCATCATCCGAATCAGAGCATTGTACAGCAAAGATTCCGTAAACCAACAACAATATAAGATAAATATATGATTTCATCGTTCTTTGGATTTTACAGATTTTATTTAAGTTTACTCATCGGTATCGCATGGATACACAAACCGCCGACACGGTCTACAATGAAAAGCGTATTGCGGCGAATTAAACATTTTGCCGGATTGTTCAGTGTTATATCACCGATGGTCGTGAAATCCCGGATAATTTCTCCGGTTTTCGGGTCTACCTCACAAAATCTCGGTCCGTTTTGTTCTGTTTTGGCAAAAGAAACAAACAGTCGCCCGTCGGAACTCCATGCCGCACCCAACGGATTCGCTTCAAAAGTCAATTCGTCGCCAGCAGTCAATTTAGACGCCATCAAATATTTAGAATCCACCCGAATCAACTTTTTCAAGTGATAAGATACAGCATAAACATTACCTGCATAATCTGCCGTCATCGAGTTACTGGAGTGGGCTTCAAAATTATCGCTCGTAGCTATATAACCATGAGAGAAATCATGTTCGGGGAATGCCCTCACATTCCCCCGGTAAGCATACACAAGCCCATTCGTGGCAGCCATGCCTACGGCATTAAATCCAAGTCCCAGCATAGCAGTACATTCATAACTCCCGGCGTCGAATACAAAGAGCGAATTATTGCTTCCCGCTAAATAGATTTTATCGTGCGAACGAAGAATATCGTCCGGTTGTCCGATATTTATCGTATTGCCGTTACTGGGATTCTTCCATTGGGTCATTCTTTTTTCAAGCACAGGGCTGCCAGACGACAAGTCGTATACATCCCACGTCCAATTTGCCTGACGTATGTCATTCGTCACATACATTTTGTCACCATACACCGACACACTGCGCGGCATATAGTCTTTCTCTCCAGTTTGGGCAGTGGTATAGTCGAGCTTGAACGAGAGAGCCTGTGCATCCTCCTCTTCACCGAAATCGGTTGTCAAAAAACCTTCCCCTTTTGAAAGACCGCCGTCAATCGCGTCCAGTTCGGGATCTTCGATAACATATTTCGAGGGTTGATAACCATTGGCATTGTTATACATATTCTTCGCCGTTCTTCGGGTATTCAGAAAACGACGCGAGTAGACAGGCAACTTCTTCGCCAACGACAACTCGACATACATCTTGTCACACAAAGCAGTCCATCCGGTCGACCCACCGTAGGTCATATTGCCGGAGTGGCTGTAGCCGATGCAATGGGCAAATTCGTGAAAAATGGTTTCGGTATCATTCTTATCATCTGCATAATGCCAAACAAAAAGTTCGGCACAAAGGCAAAAAATACCACCACCTCCGAGCCCCAAAACACCGGTAGCGACATTGCCGAATTTAAGTTCGCCATGAGCCAACGCCCTTTTGATAAGAGCATCCTTGTCGACAAGGGTCTGGCTATTATCCGAATAAAGCGGCCCCCAATCTTTCAACGCTGCCTCAAACTCCGGACAGGAAAACATGTAGAACATGTTCAACGCTATCGCCACTCCTTCGCGTGCCTGATATGCACGCAACGGCCATTTGCCGTAGGTCGTTTCACTAACCAGACAGAAATTCTGGAAACGGATACGACAATGACTCTTTATCGTTTGAAGAGTTTTATAATACGGAGCCTCACATTCGACCGTAAAACTCAAACTGCTGCTTTCCAAATGCGGATTAGCCATAATTTTAATTTTCTTTCCGCTACGGGTAAGTGCCTCCATATCTTGCGTCGCAAATGGAATTTTAACCCGCAATTGCTGAAAAGGCAGAATTTTCTCCAGTTTCAACAATGCAAACTCTTCGTCATAGCCCTCCATTTTAGCCCAAATAGTCACATCAGGCAAAGCTCTGGGACTATAAAACCGTAATTGAAAATAATGCTCATCATCCATCGACAACTGCAACGGTTGGTCTACATAGAAACTCCGCTGATTCGGGTCGAAAAAGACATCCGCCGGCTCATCATCATTGAGCAGGTAATACGTATTATTGTCATTGTAATCGGCTGTATACAAACAAATGGGAAATCCCTCATAAACTTTCTCTTCTTCCACATTATTGTCAACATGATCTTTTGTACAACCGGTCAATAAAAAAACACTGAAAAACAGTATTCGAAAGCTGAATACAAAAACTTTTTTCATCATTTATATAGCTATTTTTTACCAAAGAAGCAGCAAATTTAGCTGAAAATTGCAAAATTTCACATTCATGAAATAAAAAAATATTTGCAAACATGCTAATATCAAGCTCCTGAAATTTATTCCGCGAGGAGATAGACGCTTGGGGAGAAGCGGTCGTTTTTTTCCGACCCGAAGAAGAGGTAGAGGTGCAACGGTGTGCCTTCCGGCTGTCCCATGGGGGGAATATTGATTAGTATGCGCCCGTCCTGTCTGCGCCCGTTTTCCGTTAGTGCCAGTTGCGGTACTTGGGGTTGGGTGTCATAGAAGTAGCCCACATATACCCTGTCTTTTTTGCGCACTTCCGCCTGTGCCCCGTCGTTCTCCCACTCTAAGGCCACCTGCCATCCTTCCCGCTGCACAGATTTGAGCACCGGCACATCCAATGACCCGGTAGCAAAGCGGAATGCGGAAAATGCCCAGACACCTTCCTGCGGTCGCACGCATGCTCCGTTGAGCGAGTGAAACAAGCTGTCGCTTTTGGCGGCTCCCACCTCCCGGGCTGCCATCCGCCAGACGGGCAATTCCCCTACCGCCCGACGATACATTTTCCAAAGTGTCCGTACTTCTGCGAAATGGTCGCTCGAGGCTATCTCCTTTTCCGTCCTTTCTTTCCGCCCGGCCCGTTTGGAGGCGCACGCCTGAAATTTACCGTTGCGTACATAATAGGTCATACCTCCCACCCGGATAGGACCACTGCCTTTCACTATCTCTCTCAATAAATTCAATGGCGTCTCTTTCACACAATTAAGGTTTAATTACAACTAAATTACATTACAAATATTATAAATACTTTTTATATATACAAATAAAAAGGTATTAAAAGCTTATAATAAATAGGCTTTTAATAGTGTTATAATAGGCTTTCAATAGGCTTTTAGTTGGTATTGATTTGTATTCTCAATGGGATTTATTTGTAATTTTGTTATTTTATGACTATATTTGTTTATAGAATTTTTTCATGACAGTATGGCTATCGTAAAAAGTACACTGGGCAAGTTCAGCGGGAGGCTGGGGCATGTCATCCTGTATAAGGGACGGGATGGAAAAATGCTTTGTCGTTCCGAAGGAGTTATGCCGACCCCAAAGAGCGAACAGCAGAAACGGCATTGTGAGGCTTTCGGAACGGTGGTGAAGACGGGACGGTTTCTGCTGCCTGTCATTCAGGTGGGTTTTCCGGGTGAGAAACGGTTTCCGGCAGGTATGCAGGGTTTTATCCGTGCGAATGTGAAGACTGCAGTGACCGTGACCAAAATCAAACCGGAGAAGAAAGTGAATGTACAAAAGCGGGCACCACAGGAGTTTGAGGGGGAAATCGATTTTTCCCGGTTGCAGGTATCGGATGGCAGCTTGGGGACGCCGGAGGGTGTAACAGCAACGGTGGATGCAGAAACTCAATCGGTGCGGTTCATCCGCCAGGAGATGGGGTTGGAAAGTCCGTGCCGTTTCCGCGACGACGAGTTGTACGGAGTGGTGGTGAGTATCGGGAAGCGGCCGCAGTTCCGGATTTTTTCCTTAGGCGCACGCGGGGTGGCAGACGAGAGGTGTTTCAAGATTGTAAGCAAGCACTTACGGGTGGAAGAGGCTGCCGTGTATGTTTTCGCGACCAGTGCGGACGGCAAAAAGGCTTCACCGTCGGTCTGTCTGTTGTCTTAATCAGAGACACCAATGGTTATCCCTATGGATTCTATGTGTTGATATTGGATGTCAAAAGGGATAACCAATGGCCAGGTTCAGTACGAGTCCGTCTTTAAATCCGTAATTGCGGATGTTGAAATATCCGTTTTTACCGGTGTCGTAAGGTGCATGCAAAGCAATTCCCAGGTCGGCGCGAATCACGATGTATGTGATATCATAACGCAGTCCGACTCCGGTGCCGAGGGCTATTTCTTTCCATAATCCCTTCAGACGGAATTCTCCTCCGGGACGTTCTTTTTCTTTCCGCAGCAGCCAGACGTTGCCGGCATCCATAAATAAGGCACCGTACAGGCGGCCGGCGATTTTAAAGCGATAGCCGATGTCAGCTTCCAGTTTTATATCTCCCGTCTGGTCGAGATAGGCTGTCACGCTCTGGTTTTGGGGATGGTAACTGCCCGGTCCGATGGAACGGATCCGGAATGCCCGGATGCTGTTGGCTCCTCCGATATAAAATTGTTCGCTGTAGGGCATGACTTTCGTGTTGCCGTAAGCATACCCGATGCCTCCCATGAAGCGCACCGCCACCAGCGAGTTGTCGGATACCTGCCGGTATTTGATGATTTCACTGGTCAGTTTCAAAAATTGGGAGTAGACGTTCCCGAAGATTTTTTTACCACTTCCCTTTTTCCCCACCAGGTATTCCACTCCGGAGAGGATATTCCCGGCCTGTGTGAGGGAAGTCTGCCAGAATAGTCTGTTCGGATTCCGGTAGGTAGCAGCCCGGTCAAATGTATAAGTATAGGACATGGAGGGTATGAACTGGTTTCTGAAACTGAGAGCGATGGCGGGATTATTGTTCAATGTGGAGTCAAATTCGTGGGAGGTGCGCAACAAATGGGTGTAGGTCAGTTTGAAAGGAATGAGGGAATGGTGGTTTCTCCGGGAGGAGAAGAAGTCGTAGGAGGCATTGCCCCAGAAGGATATCATGCGGAAGTAGCTGTGCCGGTTGAGGAAGTCGGTCCCAATCTGGAAGTTTGTTCTCTCCTGCCTGTCGGCGTTTGTTTTCATGAAGCGCGGCGAAAGACGGGGTATGGAGAGGTTGAGGTTGAGTCCAAGTTCGTAGGAGTTTATCAATCCTTTGTCGTTCGTGTTTTTGGTGCCTCCTATTTGCCATTCGTAGGCGCCGGTCAGTTTGAGGGAGAAGGTTTCCGCCCGCCGGAAGATGTTGCGGTTGCTGAGACTGAGAGTGAGTCCGGGTCCCAGGAGGTTGTTGGATTTGGAGGAGACATCGACTTCCACTTCGGTTTCTATGGGCAGTGCATAGACGGCGTCAATTTTAAAGTCTAATTTCCCGGAGGTGATGGTGTCTGTCGGTCTGATGCTCAGGTTGGCATATTTGAATACGCCGAGTTGCACTAAATTGACTTGCGTACGGTTTTGCCTCCAGGCGGAATAGAGCTGTCCCGGCCGAAGTTGTACGGCGTTTACGATGAATTTGTCTTTTAATGTCTGGGGCGGGATGTAATCCAGTTGTATGCCCTCTTTCACGAGGGTGTCCCTGGTTCCTTCATTTGCCGAGCCGGAGAGGGAGATTTCCACGTTTTCAATGCGGTAGGGACGAAAGGCCGCATCCGGTACTCCTTGTTTGATACCGATGCGCAAGTCCACTTTCCGGGGGTGTTGTGTGGTATCGGCCAGAAATTCGATGTAGTCGGATTGGAAGTAGTAATATCCGAGGTTTCTCAAGAGGCTTGTGAGGCGTTGTCTTTCCTGTTCCATTTCATTGACATCGTATTGGTTGCCGGGTTTGAGCAGGGAGTAGGGCATGCTATTGTGAAGGATGGTGTCCATGGCCGGAGGCCATCCCCATAAGGCGACGGTGTTCAAGCGATAAGGTTCGGGAAGTTCCACCCGGTAGGAGATTTTCGCTTTGCGGGGGTTGTGTTTGCGGGGGATGATTTCGTAGGAGTGGCGGATTTCAAAGAAGCCGTAGTCTTTCAAGTTGTTTTCTACCATTTTGAGGCGCAGGTCGGGCTGTACGTCCGACAGGAGTACGGGTTTCTTTGCCAGTTGGCGGTAGAGCCACCATTTTAGTCCTTTTTCTTTTTTTATGTTCCAGTTGTAGACCCACAGGCCAATGGGAAAAGGGGTGCGGTAGTAAGGGGAAATCAACGGGTTGTTGGGCGGATAGGAGAGTGGCGAGGTGATTGCCGATTTTTGCCGGTTTTCCAGTTTGAGTTTTTTCGGGGTTTCTATTTCTATTTTTTTCACGCCCACATAGAGTGTTTCGTCTCCCGTCAGTTTTTTGGTGGTTGAGCAGGAGGTGCAGAAGCAGAGTATGAGGAGGAAAAAGTATATTCTGTTTTTCATGCCCTTAGTTTTCGTGTCGTTTTTTTTGTTTTTTCCCCCGGAAGATTTCCCTGAGTTTTGCGAAACTTTTTCTCCACACGATGCCGACTCCTGTCTGGGTGACTTCTCCTTCCAGTACGCTTTCGTAGTTGGTGTGGCGGAATACTTTCATCAGCAGGTTTCTTTTTTTGGTAAACATGTATTCGATGGCGATGTCGTCGATGAGGTTGTCTTCCATGCTGGTTCCCGGGTCGTTGTCGGAGGAGATGCGTCCGCCGACTTTTACGTTGATTTTATCGTTGAAGAGTTGTTTGGAGAATTGGTAGGAGTAGTCGGTGCGTTTGATTTCCTGTCCGTCGGCGCCTATCTGGTTGTAGGTGTCGATGCCAAAGGTGAGGTTGGTGTTTTTGAGGTATTTCCGGGTCCATTGGTTGAGTTCTTTTTCGACAAAGTTGTTAAGTGTGTTGTTGGCGTTGGTTCCGGTGTTTACGGTTCCGGGACCGGTGTAGGTGCCATAGATGAGGAGGTTCATGGCCTGTTTTGTGCGTTCTTCGGCCGAGAAGGCGGCCAATTGGGTCTGAATGGCCTGGTCGTTCGGGGCTGTCAGGTCGAAGGTGATGCGCGGCTGCCGCAAATCGTCTTCTATACGAATCAGTACTTCAAAGTTGACGATACGTGAAGTTTGGTTGTCTTCGGTCACACTCACCCGCGCAGCTGTTGCCGCCGTGATGTGGAGTATCGGTTCCATCAGGTTGCCTGTCCATTCGATATAACTTCCGCTTTGAATGGTGAAGTTTTTTTCTCCGACCACGGGTATGGCGTAGCGTACTGTCCCCCCTCCCAGTATGTATTTGCCTACTAAGTTGTTACCGCTTTCGGGGGGCATGGAGTAGATGAGGTTTCCCCCGCCCTGTATGGAGACGCGGTTGTTTCCGTCTTCCGATAAGTTGATGTTTATGCTGACGGCCTCTCCTATTTCGACCAATAGTTTCATGGAGAAGCTGCCCGTGTTGATGCGGTTTGTCAGTTCGTCCCGTTCTGTCAGGGTGGTGTCGCGGAAGGAGACAAAGCGTACGAGGTCGCGGGCATGGTCTTTTAATTGGGGCGCGGAGTTGCGCAAGACGTAATCCAGGACGGTGTTGTTGAGGAGGTTCACATGGCCCGTAAGGTTCAATGCCTGAAAGGCACCGTTCAGCCCGATATTCAAGTCGATGTAGGCTTTGCCGTAGACAAGGGAGGTTTCGTTTTTTTTCACATTGACTATCTGGAAGTTGTTTGCCCCCAGCGCAAGGTCACAGCCCATGGATTCCCAAGGCAGGAGGGCTATGTTACCGTTCATTTCCAGGCGTTTTTTGTTGGGTGCCGTTATTCCGAAGTTTTCCAGGTGTATTTTCCCCTGGCGAACAGGTATGACGGTGGAATCGAAGGCAAAGCGGGTGCCCAGCATGACTATTTCCGTCCCGGCTTTCCG
The DNA here is from genome assembly GCA_910588375.1 of uncultured Odoribacter sp. GTDB lineage: Bacteria > Bacteroidota > Bacteroidia > Bacteroidales > Marinifilaceae > Culturomica. The sequence continues at coordinate 39,578 of CAJUQA010000016.1, read as the reverse complement.
GAAAGCCAGTCGACCATCAATAAAAAGGGTGTCAAGGGTGCCTGTCAGATCCAGGTTTCCATGCAGGTCGCCATGCAGAAGTGCCAGGTTATCGGGTATGAATGTGCCGATTATTCTCAAAGGCAGGGAGGGTATTTCCGTATGAAGAGCCACGGTCCTGTCGGAGTGACCCGTTGCAAGATATCCGTCCGCCAGTATTCTTTTTATGCCATCCAGCTGAAAGAGGGCATTCACGGTGTGGCGTGCGGTTTTCTGTTCCAGGCCGTATTTCAAGTCTAATAAGGTGTTCCCTATTTTTTTGCCTTGATAGGAAAGGCTGTCAATGCCGATTTTCCCTTCCGCCCGGAAGAGGGATCTTTGGGGTGAGAGCAGCATATCCGCAGTGAGAGAACCGCCTATGTCGGGAACAAAGGGGATGGAGCGCGAGAGGGCGGCCAGGTTGATTCCTTTTATCTCTATTTTCAATTGTTCTTCTCCTTTTTCTCCCCGAAAGGAACGCAATCCGAATGTTTTTCCTTCATAATCCAGGTTGAGGTCGGCTTCGATGCGTCGGTCGCTGTAGAAGCGGATTTGATTTTCCGGATTCAACGTCCAGAAGACGGTGCCGAGGACGGGAGTTTCCGGGAAGAGGTGCAAATTGAAGCTGCTGTCTTCGAAGGTGAAAGCCCCTCCTATATTGACTCCGGTTTGCCCTTGACGGTCCTGTTGATGAAAAAGGAGGGTGAGTCTGTTTTGACCTATGGTTCCGGACAGGCCGACCTGATAAAGGTCTTTCATCGCCCCGTTTTCGCTTGTCAGTTTCAGACGGTAAGCGATGTCCTGTTTTTCCTGGTTCAGATTCAGTGTGACCGAATCGAAATCGATGTTCCCGACGAAGGGTTTTATGAGTTCGGTCTGTATGTTTATTCCTTGTTCGGGGGATATTTCCGCCTGGATGCCTATATTTTTAAATCCGATTTTCTTTGCTTTCAGGTATTTTCCGATGATGTTGCCGGAACGCCCATTCACATACAACTGGAAGCGGGGGAGCGAGTGTTGCAAGCGGGTCATGTCGAGATGACGTTCCGCTGTTTGCTGCCGCAATTCTGTTGCTATCTGTGTAGCCTGGGCAGAGAGGCCGGTAATGAGCGTGTCTCCCTGAAAGTCCAGACGGAAGTCGCCCGAGGTAAGATTTAAGCGGGTGTTGTGCAAGGAGCTGTTTAGTAGCAGGGTTGCATCGCCCAGGTTTTGGATGCCTTTTCCCTCATCTATTCCTATGGCAGTGAATGCGGCATCCAGGGAGTAGTTTTCATGCGGCCAGGCGGAGGCATTTATTTTTATGCCCGTGGCGAGGGTCATTTCCTGGACTGTGAGGTTCAAGGCTTTGAGGTCGGCCTTTTCCACGTTGCCGGTCAGATGAAGGAGGTATTGTCGGTCGGCCGAATCCACCTGCAGGTCAAGAGCAAGCAGTAAATCGGGGTCGGCAGTTTTCAGATTGACTTCAAGGCGGGATTCCGATAAGAGTGCCGCCAGGCTTATTCCGGTATAGAGATGGCGTTTGTATTCCAGCTGGGAGATGTCAAGGGTGAGTTGTGCATGGGCATGCGGCGGTTGCAGTCCCTGTCCTTTTATCCGGGCTTCGGCTGTCAGTATTCCCAAGGAATCGGACGGTAAGAAGGAGGCCAGCGAAAAGGTGTCTGCCCGGAGCTGTAAGTCGTATTTCTCTTCCGGCAGGCTGTATTCACCGGTAAGAAGGAGGCAGCCCCGTTTTTCACAAAGCCGGAAGGTTGGCCTGAGGAGTCCTTTTTCCGCTTCTGCATTCAGTGTCAGGGTTAAGCGGGAAGGGAGGTTCAATGCCCCGGTGTTTTCGGTCTCACCTTTCAATGCCAGGTGACCCGATATTTCCCGCCAGTTTTGTAATGAGGCTATTTTCCCCTGTCCTTCTATTTTGAAGTTGCCCGGCATGGCAAGTTGCAAGCGGTCTATTTCCACCCGCTGAGCCTGGTAGCTTAAGGCGGCGTTTATCTGAACGGTTTCTTTTTCAAGGGTCCGCGGGATTCCGGATATAAAGAGCATCAGGTCTTTTATTCCGATGTCCGCTTCCAGTGTGAGGGATAAGGGATTTTGCCGAATGATTCCGTTCATGTCACCCTCTGCCGCCGCATTTATCCGCAGACGGCTGTCAGGCGTACGGAGGTAGAGGCCGGTCAGGCGGCTTTCACGTTCACTCAAATCGATTCCGGCTTCCATCCGGGTGATTTCCCCGCCTTCCCTCCTCACTACCCGCAGGTCTTTGAGTGCGGCTTTTACCGTCGTTCCCCGATTGTATATACTATCCAGACGAATGCCTATACGGGATAGGTTCAGTTCCAATCCTTTCCCCTGTACGGGTTTCATGGAAAAGGCATAATCAGCCACGGATGCCGTGCCTATTTCAATCTGCCACGGCGAGAGGGTATCCTGTGTGTTTTGTCGTTCAGCAACAGGCTTTGCAGGTGTGCTCTCCCCTTCGGCAATCGTCCGGATGCGACAAGTGCCTTCCGCTATTTCTACGGAGTCGACGCGTATCTGCCGGTTGCCTGTATTTATGTTGCCGTTTGTCACTGCCCCTCTTTCCAGTGAGGCCGCCAGGCAGGGCATGGAAGAGGTGTTCATGCTGTAGCGGATTTCCGCCAGTTCAATTTTTTGCAAATCAACGGTCCAGTCAAAAGGGGTGGCGGAAGTCGTATCTTTTTCTATGTTGCTGTCGCCCCCACTGAGGTGTATATCCCCTTTCCGGAGAAATAAATCGGAGACGGCAGCCTGTTTTTTTCCCCAGCTAACAGTCGGTGCAGATAGTCGAAAGGTGTCCAGTTTCACACGCAGGCGCGTAGCTGTCAGTGTGTCGGAGTAATTGAAAGAGATTTTCCGCAGAGAGAGGTTTTTGAGGGCTATTTCTTTTTTGAAGATGCCCGTCAGGCCGATGTCCAGATGTAAGTGTCCGATACCCAACAGGGTGTCGGTATTGTTTTGGAGGGCTAACAGGTCATCTATTTGGAGACGAAAAGGAAATTTTAAAGAGAAGTTTCCTATCTCCGTTTTCAATCCCATGTGCTGCCCGACGTAGGCCACCGCTTTGTTTTTGGCGTATTTTTGTATCGCAGGGATGTAGGCCAGAAAAGGAAGCAGCAGTAATAAAACGAGCAGTATCAGAAGTGTCCGAAGTAGGTGTTTCCAAAATTTCCTCACGTTTTTTCCTTTTCACGAACTTGTTACAGAAAGAGGGCCGGGATACCTTGGTCAAGGTATGCCCGGCAAGTCGGTCAAGATACCCGCCCTTATTCGGGCATGGTGTCTTCCCATCCTATGTTTTGCTCCACTCCGAAGCCGGCATTGATTTCCGAAGCCGGTATGGGGTAGACGAAAGCCGCTACATCAAAATCCCGGTAGGCTCCGTTTGATACGTCGATGCGTTCTCCGGTGCGGCGGGCGTCAAACCATCTGAATCCTTCTTCGAAGAGTTCCCGCCGTCTTTCTTCAGCGATGAATTCCAGGAGTTCCGCCTGAGTTGCCGGCAGGTCGTTTTCAGTCAGCGCCGTGTTTCTTTTGGCAGTGAAAAAGAGGTGTTCTTTGGCATTTGCCAGGTCTCCGGTGTGGGCATAGGCTTCGGCCAGAATGAGGTGCATTTCGGATACACGAAAGACGGGGATGTTGTTTACCGCCTGCGAGGTCGGTATGCCGTCGAATTTTTTAGGATGCGTACCGGAGATGAGTTTCAGCCGGATGTCAGCCGGATGAAACAGGGCGATTAAGCTGTTTGTGACCGCTCCCCGATAGCTTCCATAGAGGGTGTTGAGGGAGTTGGCTGAAAGGTTGTCGTCTTCGGATTTGGCCAGGGTAAAGATATCTTCGTCGGTGATTGCCGTGGAGGACCACATTTTGAGGTAGGTCTCGTCGGTGACGGGATTGGCGTTCCGCAGTATCAAAGCGGAATCGGCGGCAAGAATGGCTTTTGCATAGTCCTGCATGAATAGCGCTACTCTGGCTTCGACGCCATAGATGGCCGCTTTGTTCATGTAAAACTGGTCCATCAGAATCCGTCCGTCTTCGTTGACTCCGGCATTGTAGTTGTCCACATAGGTGTAGGTTGCTTTGGCTGCCGCGATGTCGGCGGTGATGCGTGCATAGGTTTCCTCTACCGTGGCCCGTGAGACCTGTGTGAAGGCAGGTATGGGTTCTTTGTCCATGAGGACGATTCCGGGCTGGCTGTTTACCTGGGTATTCCGGTAAGGCAAACCGAAAATAGTTACCAGACGGTGGACTGCCAAGGCGCGGATGGCATACGACTGGGAGATAAAAGAGTGTAGATTCGCCAGATCGTTTTCCGAGAGATGAAGGGTTTCGGCGTTGTCAATGAGGTTATAAGCGCCCTGAATGGTGCGGGTGGCACGGTCTATGACCCGGTATCCGCCTACCCATATATTATCCAATTGAGCTTCTGTGTCGGAGAAGTTATAACGGTTTAATGCCAGGAAGTGTCCGGTGGCGGCACTCGCCACGGCGTTGTCGGCGGCCATGTCGCCCAATGCAACGACGTTTCTGCCATAGAATGCGTAATGTCCCAGTGCGTAATAGACACCATTCAGACCGTTCTGTACGTCCTGTATGGTTTTGTAAGCGTCTTCCGTCGGGATGTTTTGCTCGGTTTCGATGTCCATAAAGTCGTTACACGAACAAAACAGCAAGAGCGGTAATGCGAATAGGTATTTTATTTTTTTCATAATCTTCTATCAGTTAATGATTTCACGAATCTTTATCAAATGTTTTGTCCGTTTTAGAATCCGACGGTGACCCCAAACATGATGTTGCGGGGAGTGGGATAGTTCCACCACTGTACTCCGTTGGCTCCGATGCCGGCGGGGTCAAATCCCCGGAAGTCTTTCGCACAGAAGGTGTATAGGTTGTCGGCGGTGACGAATACCCGGGCGGAGCTTAACCAAGCTTTGTGGACGATGTCTTTGGGCAGGGTGTAGCCCAAGGAGAGGGAACGGATTTTGAGATAGCGTCCGTTCATGAGGAAACGGGTGGATGCGTTGTTGGCAGCCGAGCCGTTCAGGAATACGTAGCGGGGTACGTCGGTTTTGTCGCCGGGTTTTTGCCAGCGGTTGTTGTAGACGTAGTTGGTGGTGTTGTCAAATCCGGAACCGCCGACCTGTTCGTCGTAGCTCAGATTGTCTCCGTAGATTTTCCCGCCGAAGGAGTAGTTCAGCTGGAAGGAGAAGTCAAATCCTTTGTAGTTCATGCGGCTGATGAAGCTTCCCTGGAATTTCGGGCTGGCGGCTCCGACGTAGCGTTTTCCGGCCAGGTTGTAGTTTTTGGTCGTTTCGTTTCCGCTTTCGCCCAGGTACCACATGGCTTCTCCCGTTTCGGGGTCTACGCCGGCGTATTCTTTCATTTTGAAGGTGTAGATGTCATGTCCTTTTTCAACGATGGTGATGGAGCCTTCGATGGGTTTGTCCGTGCTTAGTTTGACGACTTTGTTTTTGTTGTGCGACCCTACCCAGGTGAGGTCCCAGTTGAAGTCAGACAATTGCAATACTTTTGCGCTGAGGGTGAATTCTATTCCCTGGTTTTCCAGTTTGCCGATGTTTTTCGGTACGGTCAACAATCCGGTGGTTCTAGAGATAGGCACCATAAATACCATGTCGTTGGTGCGATGGTAGTAGTAGTCGAATTCCAAGGTCAGCCGGTCGAAGAAGGATACGTCCAGTCCGACGTTGAATTTGTTGGTCTGTTCCCATTTCAGTTTGCTGTTTCCCAATTGTTCATGGGCACTTCCCGGCAGTCCGTTGTAGTTGTAGCCGAAACCGAAGAGGTCGCGGGAGGCATACCAGGAGTCGCCTACTTCCTGATTTCCGGAGGTACCGTAACTGGTTCTGACTGTCAGGTTGGTCAGCCAGTTGCGGGAGGACTCCATGAAGTCTTCTTCCGAAATCCGGTAGCGCGCACCTAATGACCAGAATCCCGCCCAACGGTCGTCTTTCCCGAAGCGGGAAGAACCGTCTGCCCGGGCACTCATGGAGAAGTAGTATTTGTTTTTGTAATCATACTGTCCGTTGAAGAAGAAGGATGCAATAGCCACAGCGTCTTTGCTGGTAGCAGCAGAGGAAGGCACAGCGGCATTGGCTACCTGGTTTTTGTCCATCAACGGGTAGTTGGAGGCAGCCAAGTAGGAGCTGTTATCTTTTGTTTTCTGTACTTCCTGTCCCGCCATGAGGTTCAGGTTGTGGTCTCCGAAGGATTTCAGATAAGTCAGAGTGTTGGTGACGCTCAATAAGGTGCGTTCCGTGTCTCCCTGTTCACCCATGCCCCGCATTTCGGCACCCTGGGGTTGCAAGAAGGACCAGTAACCGAATTCTTTCAAGTCATAGTAGTCGATACCGACGCGCGACGTGAATTGCAAATCTTCCCGGAAATGGATGGTCAGATAGGGGGTAATGGTGGCCCGGTATTGCCGTCCGGTGTTTTTATCTCCGTGAGCACTCCGCTGTGCTACCGGATTGTAACCGTTGAGGGTGTTGAAGTTCCAGTTTCCGTTTTCATCTTTCACGGGAAAGAAGGGGGATTGTTGGTAGGCCTGTGTAATCGGGTCGGAGAAATAACCGCCGCCGGCCCCCATGTTGGTTTTGGTGTAGGAAAGATTCAAGACGACACCGTAATCCACCCATTTGCTGGGCGATTGGGCGAAGTTTACACGACCGGAAAAGCGTTCCAGGTCTTTTCCGATGACAAAGGCTTCGTTGTTGAAGTAGTTCAAGGATGCGTAAAATTTAGGCGCTGTGGGTGTTACCCCTCCCCCTTGCAGGTCCAGGTTGTATTCCTGTACAAATCCGGTACGGGTGACTTCGTCGAACCAGTTGGTGCGGGTTTTGCCATCATATTCCAGGTAAGAATAGAGCATGTCTTTCATGCCTTCGGCCGTATACGGGAAGTAACCGCCAAAGAAGTAGTCGTTGTATAAGGCGGTATTGCCGTATTCTCCGTACATTTCATAGTCATTCAGCAATCCTTCCACTTGTAGTTCCGTGTATTTTTCGGCGTTCAATGGTTTGTAACGGCTGGGGATGGCAGGTTTCATTTCCATTCCCAGTTTAACTGTCAGGTTGGCCTGTAGTTTTCCGGCTTTTCCTTTTTTGGTGGTAATAACGATTACGCCGTTTGCCGCCCGAGCCCCATAGATGGAGGTTGCGGTAGCATCTTTCAATACGGTCATGGATTCAATGTCGGAAGGACTCAGCGTTGATAAGGGAGACACCGACGCATCTTCAGAGGAGCGCATTCCCATTGCGGAGGCTGTCACAGGCACCCCGTCAATGACGTAGAGGGGTTGCGTTCCCGAATTCAGCGAGTTGCGTCCCCGGATGAATATGGTTGCCGGCGCTCCGGGCTGTCCCGACGATACGTTCAATTGCACTCCGGGCACGGTGCCTTCCAAGGCTTTGATCGGGTTGGCATCGGTTTTCTGTGTGATGTTTTCGGAACCGACGGTGGTAGCCGCTCCGGTAAAGGCTTTCCGGCGGGTGACCCCGTATCCGGTAACAATTACTTCTTCAAGGTTCCGGGCATCGTTTTCCAGGGCAACATTGAGCACCGTACGGTCGCCCACAGGAACAGTCTGGGGTTTCATTCCCACAAAAGAAAATTCCAATATGTCCGAACTTTTTACGTCCAGCATATATTTTCCCTGGGCATCGGTGGCGGTTCCCAAGTGTGTGCCTTTAATCATAATTGACACCCCCGGCAAGGGTTGTCCGTCGTTTTTATCCGTCACGACACCCGTCAAGGTGCGTGTCTGGGCATTACTCACCTGTATGCCGACGATAAACAGGAGAGACAAAAAACCGATTAATTTTCTCATAATGGTGTGTTTAGTTTGTAAAAATTTCGTTTCGCAACATTTTTATGAGATGTTTAACGAATCCTAAAGCAATCGGTTTCAGCAATGCTTAATTTTAACAAAAATGAGGAAAGGACGGTTGCCCGCCCATTGAGATAATTTATTTCTTTTTGCGGCTCTACAATATTTTTGATAACTTGCCACTGTTTTTAATTATATCCGTATGAAAAATTTATTATATTTACTTGCATTGTTATGCACTACCGTGTTCGCTCAATCCCAACAACTTGTTGTAGGAGTTTCCGGCAATGGCTATGTAACCCGGCAACAAGATGGTGCGCAAATAACACAAAGAGGAATTGCACATTGGACAAATCCCAAAAGTATCATTAGTATTTATTTCTATTTGCATCAACCGACAACAGCCGATTTGTCATTGTATGCCAAAGGACATTCCGAAATCAAAGTCAGTTACGGAAAAAAGAGTTTCAAGGTCAATTTGCAATCAGATGATTTCACGAAAGTTCCTGTAGGGAGTATCGATGTACGACAGGCAGGGTATGTCCGTATCGATGTACAAGGAGTCTCTAAAAGCGGCAAGAGTTTCGGAGATATCAAGCAATTGATTGCAGACAATGTTACAGGTAAAAGCAATTATGTGAAAGATTTCTCCGATTATTGGGGACGCCGCGGTCCTTCCGTCCATTTAGGATATAAGCTACCTGAAGGTGACACGGAATGGTTTTACAACGAAATTACAGTACCCAAAGAAGGCGAAACAATGCACAGTTATTATATGGCAGCCGGATTCGGAGAAGGCTATTTCGGAATGCAATACAACTCCCCGACCGAACGCCGTGTTCTTTTCTCGGTATGGAGTCCTTTTGATACACAAGACCCTAAAGAGATTCCGGATGACCAAAAGATTAGATTGTTGCGCCAAGGCAAAGATGTGCACATCGGTGAGTTCGGTAATGAAGGCTCAGGCGGACAAAGTTATCTGAAGTATCCCTGGAAAGCCGGTAATACATACAAATTTCTGATGCAAGTCAGACCGGACGGGAATGGTAATACGACCTATACGGCCTATTTTTATGCAACGGATGAGAAAGAATGGAAATTAATAGCAAGTTTCTTGCGCCCCATGACTAATACCTGGTATAAACGTCCTCACAGTTTCCTTGAGAATTTCAATCCGGAACAAGGATATTTATCACGTGAAGTTTTCTTCGGCAACCAGTGGGCTCGCAGTAAAGAAGGTAAATGGTCCCGACTCACGGACGCTACTTTTACACACGATGCGACTGCGAGTGCCCAAGTCCGTCTCGACTATCAAGGCGGTAATACCAAAGACAATCGGTTTTATCTGAAAATGGGAGGTTTCTTTAATGAGTCTGTACCCATGGGAACCAAGTTCTATTGCAAGCCAACAGGCACAGAGCCGGAGATTGATTGGGAAGCATTGAAGCAATTGTAACAGTCAACTTCCACTATTCATTGCAAGCAGAGGCAGGCGCATTATTATGAAAAATATTTTTATTAAAATCTTTCGTGGGCTAATGCTCTTGATGCTTGTTATTTCAGGAGTTATCGGTTATGCAATTTACGAGAATACATTGTCGGAGTGGTGGATACCTGTCGGAGTGGCATTGATGATAGCTGTTGTTACATTTCCTTTCTACATGAAGTGGGCATGGCTGACCAATAATAATGATAAATTAGTTAATTTGGGGTATCATTTGGTATGTGTGGGTGTTATGAGTTATGCCTTGTTTCTTGCAGGCAATTATTGGTTGGCCGACCCTGCTTCCGAGCAGAAAGAAGAAGTTATAGTGCAGAAGAAGTATCAGAAGACGCATCAGAAGAGGCGCGGGACGAGGAGGCGTTATAAATCGGTAGGGGTGCGTGTCTGGGCATTGCTCGCCTGTATGCCGACGATAAACAGGAGAGACAAAAATGAGGAAAGGACGGTTGCCTGCCGACTGACATGCCAACCGTCCTTATCATTGAATTTAAACAATTCTTTTAAAATAATTTCAAACTATCTCATTTCAATTAAAAAAGTGAAAATTTCCACATATTATTTAACACTTTCAACACACTTCATATAAGCATCCATTGCACCACTTGAACAATGTTCATAATCAAGTGTAGTAGCAACAGCAAATAAAGTTGATACTGTGCCAAAAGACATAACAGCTGTAGCAACCGTTAATCCCGTTCCCACATACAACCATTTTTTACATACACTCATATAATCATTATACTCATTTCGACAATCCGATAATGATACTGTTCTAGAACTCAATGAATTATTTCCAATAACATTATTCAAAATAACTAATGATATTTGTTCATTAGGTAATAAAAAAGGATTATTAATTATTGTCTCCATATCAACAACCTGCTCTTCCATTACCATATCATACAATAGCTTTTGAAATTCATCTGTCGAATTTTCCTTAATAAAATTATACATTACATCTTCATTTATTTCAAAATCAGACAAATCCATATTCGCCTTTGTATAGAAACCAGACTCTATAACTTTTTTATCAATATCGTATTTTTCTGATAAAACTATAGCTTTTTCAGCTACTCCTTTCAAAGCATCTAAACTAAATTCAGTTACACCAGTATTATTTCGCATCAAAAATGAGAATTTCAACTACAAAATGAGAATTTTTCACTGAGATTTTTACACGTAATAATGAGAATATCCCTCTTTAAAACTATATTCAAAGAGGGATTTAAAATCCATTTAATTTATATTAAATCTCTTTTGAATACCGTTTATTTCTTTCCTGCAAAAAACTTATGCCTGGCCAATATTTTCACATTCTCATCTCGACTGATTCTAATATACCTAAAAAATGATTTTTCTGTTTTATGTCCTGTTATCAGCATAATTCGAAAAGGTAGTATTCCAGCTAAATACATATTTGTTGCCGCTGAGCGTCTGGCGGTATGTGAAGATATTAGTTTATATTTCGGCACTAATTGGGATATGCGATTACGTCCTTTTGTTCGTTCACACAATACTTTTCCGCAAATCTTTGCTTTCTTACATATTATTTTTATTTCCCTGTTAAAATGTTGCAAGGAGGGAGGAGAAGGCAAATGCTTGTCATATTTTGCAATAATTTCACGAACAACTGGATGCATTGGTATTTGTACAGGCGTATTTGTCTTTTTTGTTTTGATGACAATTTTATTCCTTATAAAATTTTTCGCCTGTAAACGGGAATAATCGGAGAACCGAAGAGCAGTCAAACACCCGATAACGAAATAGTCTTTCATTTCTTGCTCGCGCATTGTAAGACCGGAATATCGATGTATTTTTATGACTTCACGCATGCTTAGAAATACAGAAACTGCCTCCTCATCCGGCACGTTATAATCATCTATGGTAGCATTGGTTTTGTAACCTGTTTTTCGAGCTTTTTGCAGGAGATATTTTATCCTATTAATATTGTTTTTTATCGTTGTTGGCATCAAATTCAAGTCTTGAAGATAATAAGTAAAATCTTCCATTACCTGCTCATCCAAATCAGTAGATACTGATAAACCTGTAATCTTTGAAAATCGCTCTAAATGATTTCCTGCATTTTTTAAACTCTTTTTATAACATTCTGACTTTTTACTAACAGCCAAGTATTCCCTAATAAACTCCCGCATTAAAATAGTTTGTTCCATATTATTTGTTTAAGTTTTTTATGGAACAAATTTAAAGGAAGCATCTTTCCAAATTGGCAGGTCTTGAAAGTATCGTTGCCTCCAAAGCAGCTAAGGGTTACATAAAGATTGGGGGTATTATGATTCAGTGGGGAACTGGTTATGCTACCTCAAAAACAAATACGACAATTAACTATGCGACCTCTTTCTCTGCCATATATAGTGTTGTTATGGTTCCTGAGGACTCCGATACAGGACAAAATAAGTCCCTTGCTGTATGTAATGTTGGAACAAGTTCGTTCCAAATCAACAATACGGAAAAAACGGCATTTAATTGTAGGTGGATAGCGATAGGGTCGTATTAATTAGTACCCTATTGCTATAAAATATCCCGGACCATTGTCAAACGTTGCTTGAAAATTCGTTCTTGTAACATTATATACGTAATTATGTCCATTACTTCCATTTTTATTCCGGATGCCAGATACAACAACCGAACAGCAAGTTGAAGGGAAAGCGGTTGGAAAATTTATAGTCACCAAATCTGTTGTATTTGAGCCACCTTTCCCCCACTGTATAATAATGCCTCCCACCTTAATATAACCATTAGCTGCTTTCGAGGCAACGATACTTTCAAGACCTGCCAGTTTCGAACGCTCCTCCTTGGTCATCATGACCTTTGTTGTAGTGTCCGTAATTTGGTCAGCATTATGTGAATGCGTCTTAGCTGCGTAATCATGAGTGTGATTTGCTGGAGCAGCCCCGACCTCCGAACAGGTATAGGTAGGCTTCGACGACGCCTTTGCCCAAGCATACACATCCGAAGCCGGCATCGACGTCGGAAAATCCGTTATTTGGCTTTTCGTGTGCTTATGTCCCGTGTCAGCCTTTCCGTTTATCAGCGCCATAATCGTGGTCGCAAAATTCGGATCGTTGTTCAACGCATTCGCAATCTCATAGAGCGTATCGAGAGCCGCCGGGCTTCCGTTTACCAGTTCTGAAATCCTATCCGTGGCATACTTCTTCGCTTCCGACAAATCCCCCTCATGCCGGATATCCGCTTCCTGCTTGGTATAGACCTCCGATTTTCGATAAACGTCACTACCCAAATCCGTCACCCGGTTGTCGGCATACTCCTGCGCCGTTTTCAACACTTGCGCATCCTTTTCGTCCGTCTCCTGTTGCGTAAACGTGTCGTTCCACCGGTTCTTTTCCACATCCGCCACCAGCCGGTGATCCGCATCGTCTATCAAATCCTGCGCTTTCCCTGAAAACGCCACCGCAGCCAATCCATCAAACCATTTCCAAACTTTTCCCCACAACATCGCCAACGTATCACCAGCCCTCACATTTTCCCTCTCTTCCGCACCTACGAAAGAAACAACAACATCCTTACCATCTCCTGTTTTATCCAACTTATCCCGATTCAACTTCAACAAAAACTCATCACATTCCGCTTTATCATACTTCGCTTCCAATTCCGCCGCAATCTCCTCAAACAATCCGCCAATCCTGACCGCAGTATTACCGCCCGACTTCGTTTCATTCTTCACCATTCCGGCCAAACGCTTAATATTATCAATCAATCTGCTCATAATAAATCAATTAAAAGTTGAATAAAATGTACTATCAAAAACACCCTCAAAATTCACATCACGCAAAAAAACTCCCACCGGCTCAAAAACTTGGAATAATCTTCTAAACAAACCTTCAAACTCCGCTTTTCGCTCATCCAAAACACCTGAAATATGCACATCAACACAAAAAGACATATATTCCTGTCCGTCATCATGCCGATGTAGTCCGTCATATCGAATCTGCCCATCATAACAAACAGAATAATTCCTTTCAACATTTGCTTCTTCTACCTGCAAAGCCTTTGCAAGCAAAGAAACCGAAACAGTAGTTCCGGAAAATCGGTAAATCTTCAAAACTTGCTGAAGCAACTCCCGAAAAGCGAACTTTTCAAGATCCGTCGGTAAAAACTCCAACGGAACACCGAACTGCTCCAACAACAACCCAAGCTTTACCAAATCACGTTCATTCTCAATATCAATCCGAAGCTGGCCTGGATTCAAATTGATAACCCTTTGCCAGAAAGTCAAATCTAAAGCCGTTGTATTCGTTGCCCGAATACTCTCAGGAACAAGTGTCATACTCATAAACCTATTGAAATTTCACCTTTCACATAAAACTCTCCCGTTCCAAGCGTAGGAACATTTGGAAAACTAATTCGCGTCACCTTCAACACGCCTTCAGCCTCCAGCACCTTTCGTTCCAGGTCAAACTCCCCAAAACTACCGTCAAACCTTTGAGACAACTCCCCAAAATACTCCTCCACCTTCAAAACAACATTCCTCCTAAGTAGCTCCGCGCTAACCCCCAAAACACCTCTTACATCAATAACCCCATTTACGGCTACCGGAACCGCATTCTCAAACACAAACACCGGACCGACAATCCCAAAATCTGGCATCATTATACTCTCCATAATTCGTCGTTCCAAATCTTCATCATGAACAGTACCATACTCCACCATACTATCAGAAACACGCCGCTGAAGCGGAATCAACTTAATCATGCCTGGAGGCAAAGCATTGTCATCCACCTTCTGCACAATCAAAATATCACATACGCCAGCAACAGCCATAATCCGGGCAAAATAAGCCGCTTTCGTGCCGATTGTTCCTTTTGCAACCGCCAAAATCCGCACCCGGTACTCATCATCCGTTTCTCCGCTTTCCCGCTCAATTCCCCACAACATCCCCCAATTTTCCAAATACTTCCCCGTTGCATATTGAACAAAATTCTGCCTCATAACCTCCTCCATACTACCGCGCAAAACCACCTCTCGATAAGCCATACAATTAAGCAAAATCATTTCAGCATCCGCCGGATTCAATTTTCCTCCTGACAAACGTTGATACTCCGAAATCGTATCCGCCAAAATCTGTTCAGGATCATTCTTTACAAACTGTATATCTGCCATACCAAATATAAATTAACTGATTTTTCCTGTACCCGTAGCAGTAGTCACTCCCGTTTGAGAAGTAGGACTTCCGGAAGTCGCTACGGTTATTCCCGCCGCAACAGTAACCGTTGCCGATTTAATATAATCATCTATTGCACTTGCAAACCTCTCCGCAAACTCATCATCACACACTTCCGTTCTCTCCCGCATTTCGGTCAAAAGAGCAAGAATAGCTCCTTTCAATGTAGACTTCACCAACGCCATAATCAACTAAATAATTTGCCAATCAATTCTTCAACATTCGTCACAGCTTCAATCGTCGGGGGTAGGGGAGTTCCGGAAGGTCCCATTGCCGTTGAAACCGTCAACCCTTTCAACGCTGTTGCAAACTCCTTTAAAATAACCCTCAAATTCGTTTCCTCATTCCCTAAAATAGCCTTCCCGTCAACCAATTCCATTGCTGCTTTCCCTTGCTTCATCCCAGCCATTCCTTCCTTTAACTCCAACACCGACGAACCAAACTGCCGATACTCTCCATCTGCCTTAACACCCTCTGGAATCGGCTCCCTTTCCGAAAACACCGCTCCTAATACAATATTCTTTCCCGCCTCCAACCAACAAACCACCTGTGTACCCACAGACGGAAGAACAAAAACCGTATTCTTCCCGGTTGTCGGCTGAAGCACCACACACTCCGCAGCCGTTTGTATATGCGAAAACTCAACTGCAACCCGGCCGTCCTCCAATCTCCCTTTCACAACCCCAATCTCAATCATTTTCGTAACATTATAGAAGTTGTATAACCTGCTGAAGAAACACAATGCGTTGCTTCAGCCACATAATAAACCTTATCAAACCGCCCAAACCCTTTCGGCTTTACACATACACCAGCTCGCAAACGAACATCCCCCATCAACTGCATCGTAAACTCTTCCCCTTTCTTATTGCGCTCCGTTACGTAATCCTCTGCCTTCTTTTGCGCCTCCGCCTCATCCTTCACCTCCTCCCAAATCACAGCACTTCCGCCACCCTTTATTCCGGCATCATACATTCCGGAAATACTCTTCTTCGTCACATAATCCCACCACTTACAAACACACCTCCCGATTCTTCCGGCCGCCTTATCGCTTATATCATAACTCAACACATTTCTGCGGGGAATCTCCAAAAGATAATCCGGACGCACCTGCACCATTTTAGTAATATTCTCCCTCCGGTAAAAAACCAACTCATCACCTTCCACCTTAAAAATCCGTCCAGTCTCCTTGGCAATACGGAAAAGAAGCGCAATATCACTCTCATTCTGCATACCCGACCAACTTCCGTCTAAATCACCCACGGCCTTCAAACCAGTTTCAGCCATAATTTCATCCGCAATCTCCTTAAAAGTCTTTCGGACAACAACCTGTTTCTTGACAGGAGCATACACCAAAGAACTTTTCAAACTCAATCCTCTCACGCTAACCTCATCGCCGGAGCCACTGCCGGTCAACTTCACCTCATCCACCCAAAAACTCCCGCAATCAATCAAATCCGCACGTTCATAACCAATCTTCAACGTAATTCGGTCATCAATCTCCGGATACCAATCTCCCAGGAAAAACCCCTTCTCATTACTAAACTGCAAATCCACCTCCGCAGCTCGACCTTCCAGATAATCCCGAAAAGAAACAGACTTCAGGATAGGTGCAAAATCAGACGTCACATTCTTATCCTGATACGTAATCACAATCTTAGGCTTCAATCCTTCCACGGTGCTTTCACTTTAGTAATTTGTTCACTCTCGGCATACACAGTAGGAATGACAACTTCCACACCCTCCGGCAAAAAACCATCATAAATACTCACCAACTCTGGATTTGCAGCCATAAGCTCCGTCACCAATGCCGCATCCCCCAAAAGGTCATAAGCCAACAAATCCCAACGGTCGCCATATTTCGTCACTGTCACCTTCATTTTTCCATTACTTTTCGGTTCGACTTTACTCCCGAAGGACGAGCCTCCACATTACGCTGACTTATCACAATCCGGTCGGCATACTCTCGAAAATTCAACGTAAGGTCAGCCGAAAGGACATCCCCATTAGCTGTCGTAGCCACAATACTCGTTACAATCCCGACAATCACAAAATCCCCCTGATAAACTCCGGAAGCTAAAACAAGCCTTTCCGGATTTCCACTGGCCCGAAGCTCCTGCAATTGACTGATACATCCCATTACATCATGTCCCAGAGCCTTTCGGAGCATCACACTCAACCTCACATCTGCCAGCGTTTCACCCATCCCCTGAAGAATAGGCTTACCCGTTGCAATAGACTGCTCCGCATAATTATAACCAGAACTCTCCTCAAAATCACGAACACCACCGTTCGCCGTCAAAACAAGATTCCCGAATCTAAGAAACTGCATAAGCCCCCCTTCCGTTTCTACGTTGTACCTCCTCAACCATCTTAGTAATCTCATCGCCGAAACTTCGCAACACACTCAGAAAATCATCCTTCGTTTTTTGCGTCAACTCGGCCGATACATTTACATTCGGTTGAAAATTAATCTCCACCTTCTGCACCTCTCGATTTCCATCACCATTGCTTCCTCCACCTGCATAATTCTTCACCTCAGCCAGACCCGAAAAATTGACAGTCGGAGCCGTCAACTTTACTTCCGTCTTTTCCGAATCGGCTCCTCGTTCCTCAGTCTTCTCTACCTGTTGCCACAACGTTTTAGGGCGTGATGCTTCATTAGCGACATGATTCGCAGGAGCAACAATCCGGACATCTGGGACCTCATAAACCTCCTTCTCCGAAATCGTCGTTCGCCGCTCTTCCTCATGCCGACCTGCCGCTGATTGTGCCTGAACATTTGGAAAAACCTCCGGTTGCAAAACGACATCTTTCTCCTTCATGCCCTCAACGCCTTCAACCTTCAACTCCGGAACATTCGCAACTTCACGTTTCTCCTTTTCCTTATTCTCCTTCTCTGCTTGCTTCGCACGCTCCTCAGTCAAATGCATCTTATAATTGCCGGAAATCCCCGTAGCCGTCTTCCTAACCCCATTGACAGACTTCTTCAACCCTTCAGAAGCCTCATCAAAACCGCCTTTAAAAGCATTTGAAAACTCCTCGCCAGCACCTTTAAAATCTCCGGTAAACAACTTATAAATAGCCTTACCGACCCCTGAAATAATCCGCCAAACCACCTTAAACGGAGTAACTAAAAAATCCACCAGAGCCTTACCAAATCCCTTTATCGTATCCCAAATCGTATAAATAACAGCCCGGAAACCCGCAAACTTTTTCCAGCACAACACAACCGCAGCAATCAGCCCCACAATCGCCATCACAACCAAAACGATAGGATTGGCCAAAAGAGCAGCGGTCCAGGCCCACGTTGCACTAATAACACCCCACAAAGCCGGCAACACACTACTCATCATCACCAGCCTCATACCACGAAGCACCTTCATAAATCCACCTTGAATAAAACTTGCAACAGCCGTAACCTTAGACCACAAACCGATTCCAGCAGCAGCAACCCTGCCCATCATGCCACAACTGGCAATTGCACGCGCAAAAGCAAAAGTCGATCCCGTATGCTTAGCTAAGGCAAGCAACTTAATCGTACGCCCGAACTTAATCACCCCCAGACTGGCACTCCAGGCAGCACTACCTATACCGGACAACAATTTGCCAAAAGGGGCTAAACTCAAAAACATATTTAACGATTGCCCTACAACCTGAAACGCATACATGACACCCCCGAAATTCTGCTGCACTCCAATCATCCAGTCATTAAACAACGCCATTTGTTCTTTAATCCGTTGCGACCACGTATTCGTTCGGATAGCAGCTTGTTCCTGTGCCACATTCGTATTTGTGACCCGTGTTGTCATCTCCTCCAAAAGCTCCGTATTCGCAACAAGAAACTGCGCGGCAGCAACATTCTCCATACCGAACAACTTCGACATATAAGTAGCATCCTTCAAATGTGGTTTCAACTTAATCAAAGCCTCCTGAAGGCTCGTTTTGCTAAAATCGACCCCCATCGCCGTCTGCATCTTCAGGACGATATTTCTTAATGCCGTACCAGCTTCCGCTCCCTTCAGATTGTTTTTACTCAACACCTCAATAGCTCCCGCAGTACTCTCCACACTCAATCCGGCAGCATTAGCAGCGGCTCCCACAACCTTAAACGATTCGGACAATTGTGGGATTTCAGCGGCTCCATACTTCGAACCGGCGGCCAGAACATTAATAATCCTTCCGGCCTGATTAGCTTGCAAACCAAACTGATTAATCGTTCCTGCCATACTATTGGCCGCCTCAGTCATACTCATCCCTGAAGCCTGAGCAAGCGTAATTGTTTTGCTTTGCAACTCAATCAACCCGTCCATACCGATTTTTGAAACATCAATCTGCGATGCCAACAGAGCAAACGCATCCGCCGCACCGCTGGCTCCCAATCCGGAAGAAACACCGGTCGTCCGGGCAATCCTTCCCAATCGCTCCAAATCCTTCCCGACAATCCCCGTAATACTCGAAAGATTAGCCATTGACTGCTCAAACTCAACCCCCGGTTGCATCAATCGTCCCATCACATCACCTGCACGCCCCAACAACTCTGCAACCTGATTAGTCTTCCAAAGGCAACTTTGTACCAAATTAACAGACCTGCCAAAACTCCTAAAAGACTGCTCTGTTCGCTTCATCGGAGTTGTAGCCCGATCTAAAAATTCAAAGACAACCGATAATTTCATAGAATTTTATTACATTTACAGCATGAAAAAAAGGAAAAAAACAAAAAACACCATCTTTATAATCCAAACAGTAATATTCACTGTTATTGTCATGTATTTCTATACAAAATCCTGCATTTTGTCCGGAATATGGACACTTTCATGGTCCTCATTTTTTGAATTCCTCTTTGTTTCAGTTATTGCTTTTTATGCTGTTGCGGCCTGTATTAGCTCAATGAAATACTGTATAAAAAACTAATAACCTCACTTCCTCTCATTAAAAAAACAATTCAATTCCTCAATCCACCCTGAAAACTCCGCCAATCCCATCCTCATCACCCCTTCATAACTGAAGCGTCCTTCCCGGATAAGGTAGAAAGCAGCTCTTCGGACGGCAGCATACCTGACGTTGCCAATGCTGCCAGCAACTCTAAAAAAACCGATGCCGGCAAATCCTTCACCTCCTCATAAGTCAACTGCTTACCGTCAAAAACACAAACCTGAGACAACAAAGCAGCCATAAACGCCGGACCGTCCGAAGTCGCCGCCATACGCGAAGCGTCAACCATGCTCTGCACCGTTATCTCATTCACAACAACCTCCTTAATACCCCCCTTAGCCTTCCCCTTATTAATCTTGATTTCCATAATTTATTGATTTAAAAAAAATTTTCATCTCTGCAATCACATTTTCCAACTCTTTCACCCGATTGTGTAAATTCCGGGTACGGAGCGCAAGCGCCTTCGCCTGTTCATTACTGACACCGTTCTCACCCCCCTCGACGGGGTCATACGCTTCAAGCCTATAAACCCCGTCATTCTCCCAGTCATAATTTTCTGCTCCTTCTTCCTTCAGAAACGCCATCACGTATTCGCCTTAAAAAAACTCAACAAATCCGTGTTCCCCTGCTTATACACATTATTGAACACATCCACCTCATAAACCACCTCTTTCGCCACCTCCAACTTCACATACGAAACAGACATCAAATGCTCCAAACCGTCCTGCTTTGCACCCGGCTTAATACTTCCCAGTGGAAACTCCTTGAAAGTCCCGGCAATCGTCACCGTCACCGCCTTATGCTCCTGCTGTCCCTGCGGACCATTCACAACCATATCGCTCTTCACAATCATTCGGCACGCCTTAAAAGGACCTTCAGCCTTCCAATGCTCCGGATAAATAGAATTCCATTTAAACTTAGCCTCCATCTTCTCCATACCCACCGGAATCTCTGTATCCGAAAACATCCCCAAAGCCGACACATCCTCCATCTTCAGCTTAATCGCTGGCAACTCCAGTTCCTCAATCCTTCCGGCAAGTTTATTGCCATTCAGATAAACATTTCCGTTCGTAATACTATTAATCATTACCTTATACTCTTTTAAAATAAATAAATCAACACATACACTGCCGGTTAATAATCGACAACCTCTTCAAAAGTCAGACGCTCCAAAGAAGACTGATACGTCACACCCAACGTAAACCTCAAATGCCCCTGGGCAACTTCCGTCGCTATATTCTTCTCCTCGTCAAACCAGCACTCACCCTCAACAATCGCATCCTGACCGGCCAATCCCCTCAAAAACTCATTCACATCCCCCATCACCATATCCACCGCAATAAGCGTCGGCGTCTTATCAATATAAGTCAGCGTCGCGCTCACAAGCGCTTCCCGAATCGCCATCCGCACCGCTCGACACGAAATCATACAATCCGCCCTCTTCTCAGTCGGATAAGCAGCGGTCCAGTTACCCCACAGGCGCGTACCGCTACCAGTCTTCCGGAACACAGTTACAATACCCGCTCCATTCAACAGATTCGTATCCGCTGATTCATCCGTCAAACTCGAACTCACCTCCGCCGTTAATCCGGAAACACCGAGCAACTCCGTATTAGACGGAGAAATCCAATAACCCGTTTCCGCATCCCTGGCAACCTTGCAAGCCGCCCAGAACACCGACAACCCCACCTCATTATTTTCATTCTCATGCTCATTATACCGCAACACCGTCGGAAAACACAACACGGCAGCCTGTGAAGCAATATTATAAACCCCGTTACTGCGAGCCTCCAAAGCAGCCTGAACATCCGAAGCAACCACATCAACAACTGCAAAACCATTCAACTTTTGCGCAACCGCAACCAACTTATTGGCAACCGCGGCCAATTGCGAATAACCCGGAGCAATCAACACATTAGGAGCAACCCCCAACGAATCGCCGGAACTCTCCAACTTCCCGATACCAGCAACCACATCAGCCGTAAAATCAACAGCCTCCGGCAACGATGCACGATAAACATTCGTCGCAGGCAACCCCTCGGCATCCCTCGTCATCTTTCCGTCAGCCTCCAACAACGCGGCAGCCCTCTCCGTTGACAAAACATTTACCACAAGCACTTTTGCTCCGCTCATCGAAAAAATCACATCCAATGCTGCCGGAATCGTAAAACCGGCAACATCATCACCAAATTCCTGGTGCCCGGCCTCCTTAGAAGTAATCAATTTAATCTCACCCACACATCCTTGTGGAGCCGTACCAACCAAGGCAATCACTGACGTCTCACCCGTAGCGATTACTGCCCGTTTCGTCCCTTCCTTAATCTCAATACCATGTAAATAACCCATTTCAAAAACCTTTTAACAATAAATAACTAAAACTACAACTTCATTTTCTGCTCATCTACCTGTCACCCTAACCACAAGACTATCCGTCTCACCCGTAGCGACAATCTCATAGCGAATCTCAATATCCATCTGTCCGGGAGCAACCTCCTGCGACAAAACCTGCTTCACCCGGATCCGTTTCTCATACCGGGCGAGCTGATCCGTCACCTCATAGGCCAAATCAATACTCTTCATACTCCCCCCCAGAAGACGCTCAGCGCCTAACCCGAAACCCGGACGGAAAGGAACCGCCCCACGCGTCGTCATTAAAATCGTCCGGATATTCTGCTGGATGCTTTCCTCCGTATCTTTAATCCTCAGCGGAAAGCGGTCGGTCTGCATAATCATCCTGTTCATCATACTCCTCCTTTGAATAAAGATTCCATCGCTGGCCGAACTGCCACGTCCCATTATACTCATCCATAAACTCCTCCGCCTCCAGTTCCAAAGGACCACCTGCACCAACCAGCGTCAACCCCTCCAAATACCGGCGAATCCGGTCTAACCAACCATACACCCCGTCATTCCCCCTCAAAACCGTACTCACAGCCACCAACTCCACAACCTGCTGCCTTAATTTGCGCACCCCCGAAATATCCGAAGCCATATACTTCGTACCGACGTACCTCACCAAGACAACTCCAGGATATTCCGACGGCACATAACCCGAAGGATTCTGCGGATACGCCTCGGCAGGAATATTCAAATCCCGCACCTTCTCAACGACAGCCGATTCCAAAGCCTCAGCATCCATCACAACAACTCATAAACCGTTCTACCATCCTTCCCACGGAAAGAGCGTAACACTTCATGACGATTCCCGTGAGCGCAAAGCGACACATGAACCCAATCCGGATGCTTGTCATTCCCAAACTCCCAAATCAACTGGTCAAACGGCAACTGGTCACGGATAAAATCAAAAATCGCCCGATTCGTTCCGTTAGCATACACATCAGCGTCCAAATCCATCGCTTCCCCACGACAATGTTGCGAAACGCTACTGCCTCCGACAACCCGGTTAACATCTGGCGAACGAAAAAAAGAAGTAACCGCCAACGGCTTATCACCACAAACCTCATGACGCACGCGTTCAAAAACCTGTCCGGCAACCCGTTGCATATTCTCCAACGCCTCGACATCCGGAACATTATCTATCCCCAGACGAAGAGCCGCCAAACTCTTCACCGCCTCTGCATAAGTAATATTCAAACTGACCTTATCCATATTTTAAAGAAATTTAAAAAAAACTACTTCCTGCCTTTAAAACCGATACAACCCAAACCGACAACAATACATATCGTTATCGCCCAAGCCCAAAACCACGGATTCTCATAAAATCGGTAACGCTTCACAACCTGCTTTTCACGTTCCTTCAACTGCTTCTCTAAAATCATAATCCGCTCCCGATAACTCGCCACCACCAAATCAATCGGATGCTGCGTAATACCAAAAAACGGCTGGTTATTCCTTACCCCGAACCAGGCTTCCGCATGCGTCGACCGCACCCATAACGTATCCAGAGTAAATTTACCGATACGTATATCCGGAATTATCTTCGTTAGCCAAACTGTATCCATCCGCTCCAGATAAACCGTCTTCGTCTCTCCGGGAACCGTAATAACACGTTCAACCGTATCTCTTTGCACTAACAGCGTATCGCGGCTGGTTATCTCTTTCTCCTTTTCAAAACTTCGCAATGTGGTACAGGAGCAAACCAAAAACATAAAAAATACCAATAACAATTTCATAACTAAACATTTAAACATTAATCTCTCAAATCATCAAAACCTGTAAAATGATTAGGAAACTTCTGCGAAGGCGTCCAACTCTGTACACCTCCGGAAGGTAAACCCGTTTCATCATTCCCGGCAAGGGCTTCCGCGTCCAGCACAATCCGTCGCTGCTGAATATCCTTCAACTTTCCGATAGTAATCTGATACAACTTATAAACACTGTCCGAAACATTCTGGTCATTCCGCCGCGTCCGCAAATAAAACCGCATCAACTCACCGACAATCGTGCGTACCATCGGCTCCACAGGTTCCACAAGCGGCAACCGGTACAATCCCCGCAAATACCCCTCCAAATCACTCACTGCATTCCGGTTCACTTCCTCCAACACTTCCGTCGCCGGTTTACCATCTTTGCCTTCCGTCAGTTTAACCACCTCCGGCTTCACCACAAACCCGTAAAACTCATCCAACGTAATATATTTCATAATCATCTCGCTTATAACTCACATCCTCGGCTCACAAACCGGTTTAAAATCGTTTAAATAGCCCTTAAAGACCTTTTAAAAACTTTCAGACGAATCACACTTCATTCCATCCCTTTTTCTCCCTCTACGCCCTTTATTTGCAATCTTCTCATTCCTATCTTCCGACTTCTCGAATTCCTGGCAAAACCGCTCCGCCAGCCTCTTCATTTCATCATCTGAAAGGGGAGGGAACCGCATCCCTGCGGTAAGCTCATTCACCTTCTTCGCGAGACCTTCAACCGTCTCCGGCAGTTCCGGCATCCCCTTCAGACAACTCTCAATTATGGCAAATCTCATATCACTCCAGCTTCAACCCCTCCAGCTTCGACAAAGCCGACGCCCGAATCAGCATACTATCGCAAATCAACTCAAACATACACTCCAGCCAATTCCCGTTCTTCTGCACCGGATAAACCATAAACCCGCCGTTACACGTAGCGAAACTCATACCGTCCTCCTCCTCAAAACTCGCCACATACAACGAAGCGCAACAATCCGCAGAAGTTCCGCACGTCTCATTAAAATCAATAATCGGAGAAAACGTATCCTTTGCCGACAAATAATCACCCACGTCAATCAGTGGAATATGATTATAATAAGTAACAGGAACACCAAACTCATTCCGCTGCACATCCAGATACTCCCGGGCAATCGCATTCAACCTGGACAACACCTTCGAATTCGACAAAATCACCTTATTCGTCCCCTGACACAAAGCAATCGTCTCATCCAATTTCTCCAAAAAACGCTGTTGGGCAGTTTTATTAGCATCGCTATTCCCTAATGCTAATTTTAGTCCATTTGTCGCTGCAACCACCTTCCGCGAATCCTTCACCAGCTTCTTCAGTCCCGTGAACTCCGTTTCATGCCCCGTCACTGAAGGGTCGCCATTAATCAACATATAATTAAAAGCATACCCTATCTCCCTTACGCGCCGCGTAAGCTGTGCTGTCATTTCACTCGACAAATCATACCCCATCCGCTCATAGGCGACATCAATCTGAATCGTATCCCCCAACATCTTCCGGCCCCCCGTAGCATAAACTGGGTTCACCGTCTTCTCCGAATACTTATTGCCCAAAGCACGTGTTTGACCGACCACTCCGTCAATATCTCCGCCACTGCGCACACTTACCGACGAACCCGGCTTCTTGAAAAACTCGATATGACCGGCCAAAAGCGGACTTTTCTTCACCACCTCCGTTGCCATCTGGCGGGTAATAACATCTCCCGCTGCAATCTCTGTAAACTTCATACCAAAACCATATTAAAAATTAAACACTACTTTACTGCATCCACCTGCTCGCGGATCAAATCCTCTGCCGACTTCTCATCACCCTTCTTACCGAAATCCATCGTCACGCTCCCGTCCTTAGGTTTATCCGGCTTCCGGTTCCCTGCGGCAAGCATAGCCTTATAATCTGCCACCTCCTCGGCACTCTCCAGCTTGGCACAAAAATCCACCGCCTTTGCCTTCTGCTCATCCGTCAAATGCGAATACTCTGCGGCCTCAAAATCTGCCGTCAACGTCTTACGCCTCTTCTCATCCTCCCGACCCGTCAACACCTTCTCCAAACGGTCAATCTTCTCACTGATGCTTTCCACATCCTTCTTCAAAGCAGAAAACTCTGCATTCTGCTTTTCATTTTCCTTGTCTTTCTCTTTCATCTCAAAATCTGTTTTATTATTCCTAAATACACCCTTTATCGCCTTCAACACCGTCTCCAGCGTCATTCGGTTACATTCATCCAAACCGTCCACAGCCGCAAAATCACCCGTCAAAGCTGCAAAATCCTGCTCATTATTCTCCTCCACGGCAGCCCTTCTGACCAAACCGATATGCCTAATCCGACCATCCTCCAACCGTATCGAAATCTTATTCTTGCCCAACTCCCGGGCAAGTTCAACCCCTTCATCCCCCAAATCCGCCTCCTCACGCTCAAATCCCAAACTCACCTTATCACCCTCCTTATACATCTCTATCACCCTCTTAGGCACATACCCCAAAACCGGCAAATCATTCTTCGGATGCCCCAGCACAATAGGAATCTGATCCGGCGATCCGGCGGCAGTCTTAGCCGCAATACTGGCTATATCATCATTACTGAAACTCAAGCCATTGTGTGTTCCGCTTGTAAAAAGTCTAATCGGCATTTCATATTCTATTTAATTAAACATCCCCGTTCCCGGGTCAAATCTGCACAACAAAAATCATCCTTTTTTCCCTTCCTCTTTTATTCTCATTGACAATAAAACAACCATTCAAAAAAGGCGTCTTTTGTCGTGAAAAATAAACACCAAAAACAAAAAAATTATGCAAGAAATCATCATGGGAATGCTCCCCGGAATGCCGGTCGCTGCCGTACTATTCTATCTTATAGTCACAGGCAACCGCGACCATGCAAAAGAACGTGAACAATGGCGCGCAACCATCGAATCACGGGACAACCGCTTTCTCGAACAACAGAAAGTAACCAACCAACTCATCACAGAAGTCAAAAAACTAACCTACATCATCGAAAACTATGTCATTAACAAAGGAAAAAATCCGGATGGAGAGTGAACTCTCCGCACTCAAAAAAGAACGCACTGCCGAAGCGCTCAAAGTCGACATGGCCATCATCAACATCCGTGAAGAAGCTGACCCATTGCTCGACCCGCTTGAAATCGGTGTAGGAAAACTGGAAATAGCCGTAGGCACACTAAAAACAGCCATCGAACGCATCCAGCAAATCGACGTCCAAATCAAAAAAATACAAAGGCTCATGTAATGAAAAAAAGCATCCTATACGATCGGGCGGAAAACCTATACATACAAGAACAATGGACATTCGAAGCCATTGCAAAAGAACTCGACTGCTCCGATCGCACCCTGCGCAACTGGGCAAAAGAAGGACGCTGGGAACTCAAACGGAGACGCCTACTCAAATCCCGAGAAAACCTCCACGACGCCACGCGAGACATCGCGATGCTGCTCGCGGAAAAAGTCAAAGGACAACTCGAAAACGGTGTCACGCCGGCAGCACACATCCTCAACGCCTTCACCCGTATGGCATCCACGCTTTTACAGGCTCGGGAATATGAAAAAGAAGTCGAAGCAGACATCGCCGGTCCGGAAGACAACACATCCGACAAAGAAGCTGCGATGGCGAAATTTAAAGAAATATTTGGCGTAGACCTATGAAACAACCATTCAAAATAAACTATACCAAATTCGGATTCCTGCCCTACCAGGTCGCATGGCTCCAGGACAACTCACAGATCAAAATCTATGAGAAATCTCGTCGTATAGGCATGACATACGCGCAAGCCTTCGAAGACGTCATCGATGCGGCTATATTCGGTAAATACAACGTATGGTTCTCCTCAAACAACATCACCAACGCACGGGAATACATCGACTACTGCAAAAAATACGCTACCGCCCTCAACGCTGTTGTCAAATCCGAAACACAAACCGAACTCCTCGACGAAGCCGACGCAAACACCTTCGTCATCACATTCAGCAACGGCCGTAAAATCACAGCACTTTCATCCAGTCCCAACCAACTTCATGGGAAAGGCGGTAAAATCGTCCTCGACGAATTTGCACGCCGTGACAACGAACTCGAAGTTTGGGAAGCTGCCAGTCCGGCGGCCCTTGTTTGGGGATACCCCATTCGTATCATTTCCACACACCGCGGCAAACAATCCGTATTCTACTCTTTCATAAAACGCCTCGAAAGGGGAGAACTCACCTGGAAACACTACCGCACAACCTTCATCGATGCTGTCCGGCAGGGATTGGCAGATAAGGCCCTCCGGAAAAAATGTACCACGGAAGAACAAGACGCCTACATCGACAAAATCCGGAAATCAGTAGGGGACACCTACATCTGGAACCAACAATTCATGTGCGAACCACAGGACGAAAACGAAACCTTCATCACCTGGCCTGTACTCGAAAACGCTGGAAGAGCTGAACTCCTACCCTTTGAAAAACTCGTAGAATGCCGGGAACTATACGGAGGATTGGATGTTGGCCGCAAAACCAACTTCTCTTTCCTCTGGATCAACGAAAAGGTCACGTCTTCTCTCCACATCACCCGTTATCTTTACGCTATCCAGGGAGAAGCCTTTACCCGGCAAAATGACGAAATAGGGGACATCCTCTTCCGTCTGCCCAATCTCCGCCGGCTGTGTATTGATTCCACCGGCATGGGTATCGGGCTCACCGACTTCCTTCAGGAACGTTTTGGGACCTCCCGCGTCGAAGGGGTAAATTTCACAGCTACCGTAAAAGAAATCATGGCCTTTCGCCTCAAAAAATGCCTTGAAGACCAGTCCTGCCTTATTCCGGCTGAACGGGAAATTTATGATGACTTCCAGCTTATTCGTCAGGACATCACAGCCTCAGGAAACATCCGTCTCTCTGCCGGAACCAAAAACGAAAGCCATGCTGACCGTTTCTGGGCAGCCGCCCTGGCACTCGAAGCAGCGGCCGAAAGTCCCTATGTAGCCCCCGCTGTACATGTAGCACAACTAAATGACAAACGCACTGCACGCCTTGACAAACTCTTTGTCGGATGGTCACGCGACTATAAATAAGATTACTATGGGAATGCAAATTAGAATCAACGATAATGAACTCCGTGAAATAACCGGAACCCTCAGTGAAATCCGACAACGCTTCAAAACCGTTACAGCCGACACTCACTTCCTGCGTTCTGTTGGCCAATTACTCGTGTCACGTGCAAAGCAAAACCTTGAAGACGGAGGGACACAGGAGAAATCCTACACACTGCTAAAACCGGCAACACAACGACAAAAAAGCCGTTTGGGCTATTCCCTCAAACCTCTCCAGCGTACAGGCCTCATGAAACGCAGTCTTTCACATGAAGTCTCTGGAGAACTGAAACTGACCGGACTGGACATCATCAAACACCACCAATGGGGAGCGCCACGCGCCGGTATCGTACCGCGCCCCGTCTTCACCGTCGAAACACCCGACACCGAAGACATACAAGACTTTTTAATCCGACGTTTTAAACAACTTAATCCTAATTTGAAATGAAAACCTTAGAAGGCTCCATAACCATACAGCAAAAACTCGACAAAGCAATATCCGTTTTGCCCAATCCCTCACACGTACTCAAAAGCAAATCAGCTACAATGGAAATATTCCACAAAGTAGCCAAACACCCCGACATATTCCCCCAGATAGGCTCCTACAAATCAGCCTTGTGCAGCCTTCAGCCCGTCATCGACGCCCGGAACAAAAGCCTTGACCGCTTCTTCACAGACTTCTTCAAAACATTTCCCCTGCGCGACCTCATACGTGCGGCAGCCTCCGCCCGAGACTACGGATTCGCAGTCCTTGAAATCACTGCCTACACCCGATTCCAAGGACATACAGTCCCCGCAAAAATTGAACTTTGTCCGCCTGAATACTACTTCTTCGATCGCAACCGTTCACTTCGGCTCTCATCCGATCAACCACAAGGTATCGACGTCATGACACAATACCCTCACAAATTCATCCTTTGCCAAAACGACGCAACCCTCCTTAACCCCTACGGAGTGGGACTTCTTGACGTAGCCTTCTGGATAGCGGTAGGACTAAACGGAAACTTTGAATTCATGATGCAATTCGCCGAAGATGACGGCCGCGACAAATGGTTGGGACACTATCCTCCGGGAACACCGCAAAACGACATAAACGACCTCCTCTCCAAACTCATATCACTGCGAAACAACGGAGTAATAGCCATACCCACAGGCATGGACATCGAAGCAAAACCCATGACCGGACGACAGTCATCCAACGATCTGTACAGCAAAATAGACGAAATGCTTCGCCGAAAAATAGAAAAACTGTGGACCGGTACAGACCTCACCATGCAAGTCGACGGCAAAGGCGGATACGCCTCCAGCGAAAGCGGCCTCACCGTTCGCGAAGACGCATTGGAAGAAGGAAAAACACTCGTACTTAACGCACTCATGCAACTAATAACCATAATATGTCGCCTCAACAACTTTCCGGAAACCCCCATGCTAACCCTCCAACTGCCGCGTTCCCTTAGCAAATCCATAGCCGAAACCGACCAAATCTACTTCCAGGCAGGACTGAAACCCACCTCCGAACTCCTGAAAAAACGCGGATACGCCGAAGAAGACTTCTTCCTCGACACTACTGTTCCGACCAAACTCGAAAAGCTTGACTTCGCCGCCGACCCGGAAGAATACAACGCCCTCATCAACGCCTTCGACTTCTATCGAAACCGTTTAAAAAAAAAGAAGAATCGGTCGGAAAATTTTTAGGTAGTAAATCGGATAAAAACTTCATAAATAAACTATCGGACGCACTCTTAAAATCCCTTCTCAATGCCTTTAAAAACGGCGAAAAGAGCGTTTTAGACACTATTAAAAAACGCCATACCGACTTCTCTGCTGAAGAAATGCTCACACTCCTCGAAGCCGGCAACCCCTCTGCCGCATCCTTCTTCCGTTTCCAGGCATTTACCACCGCCGTTGTCCAGGAGCAGCGAATCCGCAATCGCCTCAAAGAGGCCATTGACGAAAACCTCACAAAAGGAGAGGGCTACCGCGAATTTAAAAAACTTGTCGACGACGAATTCGACAAAGCCGGAATCACCCGCCTCCACAACCACCAAATCAATAATATCTATGAAACAAACGTATCCCTTGCCTTTGGAGCCGGACAAATGCAAAAAATGCTCGAAGTGGCAGACGAATACCCCTACTGGAAATACTCCGCCACCCTCGACAGCAAAACACGCCCATCACACGCCGCCCTACACGGAAAAATATTCAAAACAGGAGACTTCACCTTCTTTCCGCCCATCGGATTCCGTTGCCGCTGTACAGCCATACCACTCACAGCACGACAGGCAGCCCACTATCTGAAAACAGACATGCCCACACCCCAAGACAAAAACAAACTCTACAACCTCCTCGAAAGCAAAGAATTTGCCGGCAACAAACAGCAGAAGTTCATGGAATGGGCCGCCGAACAATACAAAAACGCCGACCCAGAAACCCGCAAACTCATCGACCAGGCATTCGACACCATGCGCCAGGAAATCCAAAAGCTTCGAGACGACGAGCCCAGCTTTATTCCGAAAGAACTGCTGGAAGATAGCGAATACCTCAAAAACACCAACATTAAATTTAAAGAGGAATTCTTCCGGATGGTCAATCAAGAGAAACCTGTAAAATTACTTATCGAAAAACGGGGTAGAGGCTCATATTACAATCCGCAAGACAAAACCGTACACATAGTCAATTCTGAACGCAATCAGGCCAGCAACTGGCATCGTGAAAGTGTTATCTATCATGAATTCGGACATGCTATCGACTGGCAAAGAAACTTGCGTAATTCCACCAAAATCCGTAAACTTATGGAGCATTGGCAAAAAGAACTCATGAAACACGATTCTGACGGTTTACCCCAAATTGCACACCTCAGCAAAAAAATAGACAATATAGGATGGAGGATAAATGATATGGAAGAAACTACCTTCATACGCTTAGGAATAACAAAGGCAGACGTATTAGAACAAATTGGCTCCACATTAGACACCATAAAAGCCCTCACCATAACATACGGCAGAGGCCACGCAACAGCCTATTTTCAGCAACCTGGATTCAGAGAAACCGAATTCATCGCACACTGTTTTGAAAACAAATTCATCGGAAACCGGGTATTTCAAAAATACCTTCCTGAACTCTACCAGGCTATGTGTGAATTCATCGAAGGACAACAAAAAGGGTGAGCAACCTGCTCACCCCAAATACATCGCTCCGTCCGGAACATCCCCGATATACTTCATCCCCGAAACATCCCCGCTACTTAGTCCTGGATAAAAATAAATGATTCTTTTCCCCTGTGATACCCATTTCTCAACCATTTGCTTTACCTCAGAATCATTTTTCATCATCGCATAAGCAACCATTGCTACAACACTGTCAAATTCCTCCTCTTCCTCAATCAACTCCTGCCCGGAAAACATATATGTTTTTATCTTTCCTTCCATAGTTCATTATTTTGCCGTAAATATACACTTAAATTCCTTTATTACGCCTCCGTCATCCCCAGCGGAACCTGTACCCAGGCACCCGCCTCATTCTTATATTCCGCCCGTACATACGTCTTCGTCTGCACCGGCCGGTAGGCCTGCTCGATAATCCTCACCCCGTCCAGAAACATCTCATTTCCCGAATCCTCTGCCATCTTCCGTAGCTGCATCACCCGGCTCGCCTTCAGATTCCCCTTCTGGTCCCGCGCCAGCAAACGCAAAATCGACTGCACCAGCATTGTACT
The DNA here is from genome assembly GCA_910588375.1 of uncultured Odoribacter sp. Lineage (GTDB taxonomy): Bacteria > Bacteroidota > Bacteroidia > Bacteroidales > Marinifilaceae > Culturomica. The sequence continues at coordinate 7,101 of CAJUQA010000016.1, read as the reverse complement.
CTCCTCATCCCTTGCCAGCGACGAAATAAACGCCTTCACCTTACCGATTCCCTCATTCACCGTATCATCATAATCATCCTTCTGGCAGGCACCAATCACAATCCGCTTCGTTGCCGCCTTATTAATAAAACTATGACTATTCTGATCTCCCGGCACATCATAAAGCTCAGCCTTCATCCCCAAAGCCGCCTCAAACTCACTGTAAACCTCCTGTTTTGCCTCCGCCAACCGCCCGCTCAACTCCTGCAACCGCGGAAACAAACCCTCAACCTTCTCACTCACCAACTCCTTATAAACTCTTCGTTCATCCTCCCGTCTCCGGGTCTTTTCCTGCTCAGCCTTCAAAGCCTCCGCCATCAAAGCCTCCCGCTCCTCCGGCGTCAAATCCTTCAAACTTATTCCCATATCATTATCCATTTAAACAGTAAAACATTCATACAAATCCATTCTCGCCACCTTCTCCTCAACCAACTCCCTCACAACCTTCTCCGCCATCATCCGGAAAACACCGTGAGCCTTTTCCCACCTGCCCGTAAAAGGATTCATCACCTGCCACTCATCTACGGCAAACCGCTCTGGCTCCTCAACATCCCCAATCCGGACCTTCCGGACTTCAAGACCTCGGCTCCTCAGCATCCCAATCGCTTCCTCCTCCGTAAAAACAACATCAATCCTTATCATACCCCTCCTCCAACATATCAAAAATCGTCATCTGACGCACATCACGGCTCTCCCGGAACTCCTTCAACACCCGATACACCTTACTCTGGCTAACCCCCAACTCCGCAGCCGTCACCTTCACATCCATCGCATTACTTCGCAACTTAGCCAAAATATCCGCCGGTCCCGGACGCGGAATATAAATACTCACACCGCCCAACCGGCTCATCAACTTCAACGCAGCATCCTCACCGATCACCTCGGCCACCAACTGCATATCTCTTGTAAGCATCGCATTCATGAAAATCAGTAGCTTTATCATTAACAAAATCAAAAGGCATACGCCGTCCGTCAGACAACTCCACCCACATAATCTCCTGCCCGCAATATCGGCAACGGCTCCTTCGCTTCAACACAGTCGTCTTGCCTAAACGTTTCTCGGACTGGCAAATCATAGACTTCACCATCGCAATACACGCAATAGCCTGCCGGCACGTCAAATCGCTCACCTTCTTCACCCGAAAACGCCTCTCCAGAAAAACCGACAAATGTTTATCACCGCTATCACCGCTCGAATAATCCACATCCAGCCACAACGTCTTCAGATAAATCGCCTGCTTCTCCGTAATCATACGTTCACCATTCCCATCAGCCTGACTAACCCTGCGCTGATTATTTAAAATAATCCGCAACTCCTTAATCAAACCTGCTGCCTGCTCCTCCGTCAAATCCGAACTGCTCTTCACACCATAATAAGCATCCAGCCAACTTCGATAAACAAACTCATTCCAGCCAAGATCACCAAACAACGCGTGAATCCTTACACTCTGTTTCTGCGTACAACTTGCCATAACCTCAAACCTAAACGCGATTCAACGACTTCTTTACCTTCTGGACCACCTTCACAAACCGCTCCGTCTCCTCCGGCTTAATACCGTTCAGCTTCGCCACCCGCAAACTCTCCAATACAATCTCCTTCAAATCCCGGCCGATACCCCCACACGCCTCATGCCAAACCTCCGCACTCACATCACAATCCAACATCGTCGCCACCATTGCACCCGCATCCTCCACACTATTCCGACCCACCGCAACCGGAATCGAAACCCGGTTAAAAACATACGCATAATCCTGCTGATACTTCTTAAGCGTCTGGTAAAAAACAGGCAATCCAACCAAAATAACCGGACACCCCGTAAAATCATTCAATCGCCTCACCGCATCAACCGCCTCAATTGGCAAATGCTCCACCTCATCAATCGCAATCAACCGGTTCGTACCCTCCAGGCGTTCAGTTAACTCCTCAAACAAATCATCAAACGAACCACGGCAACCCAACCCGGCCTCCTTGCAAAGCTTTGCCAAAACCCGGTTCTTCCGAATACCCGGATAAGCCCTAAACAAAATCATACTCTCATTCAACCCCTTCAAATGCTCCAAGGCAGTCGTCTTACCCACACCCGAATCACCCATCACCACCCGAATACCTTGCCGCACCTCCGCCAATTCAGCTCCATTAACAACCCGCTCATAAACAGACGTCTCAACAAAATCAAAATCCCGTTTCACACCCTTCGACCTCTCTGCCAAATGCTCCACCCGTGCCAAATAAGCACTAACCAAACCCTCCACTCGCTCATTATCACCGTTATACCGTCCTTTCCGCCAACTCGAAAGAATCGAGCCGCTAATCCCCATCGCCTTTGCGACGCCTTCCTGACTAAAACCACTTACCTTCAAGTAACTTTCAAACTTCTCTTTTAAACTTGCCATAATAATACTTCATATTAAAAGAAGCGTCCACAGTCTCCAACCCCGGGCGCTCCCATTCCTATTTAAAACATTCGTATGTCATCCAAATCATCAGCTCCGCCATCAGAAACCAACTGCCGGCTTCCCTCCGGTAAAACATCCCGTTCACCTACCAACATATCCACTTCCGCACCATGACCTCCCACAGAACGGGCCATAACCGTAACCGCGTGTTCAATCCGTTTATTCTCCCGAATAGCCTGGTGGAATCCTTGACGGTCAGCATCCGAACCCAAAACGGCCATTGCATGTACGCGATTACCGCTATAAAAACCCGCCTCGCACCAAAACTCACCATTCGTCCGAAACACATAAACCTTCTCCGGGTGCAACATATCATACTTCACCACCACATCCAACTCACCCTTAGGCAACAACACAAACTCCTTCGCATTATAATACCAATTCCCGTTCACACGCACCCCGTTACGTTCAATACAACACACACGTCGCTGCATAATCATATAATTCAAATCACTCGCCGCCAACATCCGACCCGAAAAATCAATCTCCGGAACCTGTTCCTGCGCAGCCTCCTCCGGACTGCGACCATTCAAATACTTGCCATCACCCACTCGACAATTATACTCCCTAATCCAACGTTCCAACATCCTATACGCCCCCTGAAGCGTCAACATACCCCGCTTATTCAACTCCTCCCGGTAAACCTCCCGATGCAAAACCTCATTACGCATCATCCGCGCCGGCTTATGCTCAATACTATCGCCCGTATAACTCAAAGCCTGCTTTTCCACTTCCAAAAAATTTCGCCAGCTTCGTTCAATCACCTTACTCCGCGCATTATAAGGTAAAGCATACTGCACACTCTCCAAACCATACCCCTTCAATTGCTCAAACAAACCGCCTACACTATTCCTCAAATCCACCTCAGCATTAAAAAACTTATTCTTATAAGCCTTCCCGTTATCCATATAAACAACCCGGGGCAAAACTGCGGAACCTGCACAACCGCAAAAACTTGCCGCATTCATACAGGCAAGACGGAAAGAACTTGCCACGCTCAACGTATTCTCCGTCATCATCAACTCAAAACCCATCACCATTCCCGTTTTCATATCCTGCCAGGCCAGCATCGTCGGGCGTCCCACCTTATGCACCTCCCGACCATCAGCCCCCGCTACTGTGTAATCCACTTGAAAATTCATCACATGACCGTCAGAAACCAACACATCCATAAACCGGATACTCTCCGGATCACGTTCCAGATAAGGCAAATAACCATCCTTCAACGCCTTCATTCCACGCCGCTTAAACACAGCCAAAGCCTCATTCTCCTTCAGCCACTCCGCCAAAAAACGCAAACACCTCGGGCGAGAAGGAACCCCTTCGCCCTTCGCTTGCCAAATCCTTTCCGCCATCCGCAAACTGTCGGCCATCGTAGGCTGATTCGGTGTACAATACAACGAAACCAATAACCTCCTTTGTTCCTCTGTCAAACCACCCGACACCTTCGTTTCCTTACGCTTCGGCGCCAACGCGCTCATCACATTTCCGCCATCCCTCAAGGCCTTATCCCACCGTTCCAGCGTCTGAAAACTTAGATTCCCCACCACCTTATAAGCATCTTCACAAAGCATCCCCGACACCACCAAATCAACAAAATCCCTTTTGGCATTCACCAATCCTTTTGCACGTTCTTTATTACACTCTGCATACTCCCGGTAACTATTCACTAACACCCAACGAGCATTACACACCTCCAGCTCCCGATTAGTCAAATCATTCAACGACAAAACCGGCTCACCTTTCCTTTCCCTTGACCGCAACAACTCATCCAGATCACTCAACGCCCTCCGCATCTTCTCCTGATAACGCGGCTTACACTCATCATAAACAATCTCCACAGGAACTCCATAGCCACCTCGATGTGTTGTTATAATATTACCCACATTCCGAGCAGCACTATATGTTGATTTCTTCCAAACATTTGGAACAACTTCTCTGTAAGTAATTAGAATCCTATTTTGTTCATCTATTCTCATCGAACATTTTTTGTATTTGTTCCCGTCCCGGAATCGAACCGAATTTGCACCACTTGCACGGGATAAAATTGAATTAAGCTTTTAAGGTCTCAATGACCTCTTCCGCTTTTGCCCAAATTGCACGAGTTGTGGGATTATCTAACTTGACCTGTCCCCGAAGTACCATACTTACATACCGTGCACTTAAATGACCAGTACGACTTCTGCTGCTTGAAATTGTTTTTCCAATTACTCCGGCATTACGCCTCAATAACTTCAAATCGTCATTATCAAAATTTTTCATATTTTTGCTCCGTTATTTCGCTTTTAACGGAACAAAGCTATTCTAATAAAATGAGAATTCAAAGTTTTTTAGAATGAAAAATATATATTTTTCTAAGAATATTAGATTTTTAAGAGAGGAACGGGGATTGAAATTATCAGATTTCGAGCAGTTTGGTATAAAGGTTGGTACACTTTCTAATTATGAGTTAGGAAAGACAGAGCCTAAATTGGAAGTTGTAATGTTCTTTTCTAAGTTTTTTAGAAAAAGCATAGATGCTTTGTTGTTTTGTGACCTTGCTTTTTATAAAAAGTATAAAGATGGTAAACTTTCGGATGAAGAACCTATGGAGTACGAAAAACAAAAAAAGGCTCAACGTTTGGAATACGAAAATTTGTATCCGACAATTGTACCCGACAATTGTACCAAGAAGAATCAAAATTTGTACCCGACATTAGATTCTTCAATGTCCGAACGCAAAAACTACCAACCATCAGATATAATGGAACCTGCTTTATCAAAAGAAATAGCCGTAGAATACCTTCCGACAAACCTGCTAAAAAATAAGAATAGTGCTTACAAAACGATTCCTTTTGTTGGAGAGGCTGCCATAGCTGGCTTTGGTAGTATTGATTTTGCGATCAAAGAACGGGATATAAAAGACTACTATGTCATTCCTAAATTTAAAGAAAGCAATATCGACTTTATGATTGAAATTCACGGAGAATCCATGTTTCCAACTTTCAAACCCGGAGATGTCGTTGCCTGCACAATCATCCGTGAAAGCAACTTCATCCAGTGGAACCGTGTTCATTTAATCGCAACAGCAGAGCAAGGCATCCTTATTAAACGTCTCAAAAAAGGCACAACAGATTCTACAATAATGCTCGTATCCGACAATCCCGACTACGACCCATTTGAAGTTGAATTACCCTTTGTAAAAGGCATTGCCTTAGTCCAGGGGTTAGTTCGATTAGAATAAATTAACAAGAGCCTTAAAAACGTATTTAAGGCTCCCTTCAAGGTTTCTGAAAGATTTTTGAAAAATTCGGCAACAACTTTACCGTCCTTATACATCCATTCTGAAAAAAATCGGTACTTTCTGCAATTTCTCAAACACCACATATTTCAGTATTCTTTCTCTGAATCCCTTGTATTTATTGACATTTCAAAAGCTAAACCATCCTATTACTCTTATCTCATTTTTCCTATTGCTTTATAACCAGCCCGAGTTATATAAAACAATTCTATAGGCTCATTACTTAAAGTCATTAATTCTTTTTTAAACTCAATTTCTTTTGTATCAATAGAATGTTCTTGGGTACATGATAACAAAAAAAACAAAACGATCAATCCATAATTAAATTTTCTCATATTTCCAAGATTTTAATAATTAGTAATAAATAATAAAAGAAAAATAGAAATACATAATAAAAATAAATCTATTTCTTTTTTATTCTTGAAATATTTAAATAAAAATAGCATCAAAGTCAAAAGAAAACATACACCGCAAATTGCCAATATCACCATATTATAAATATCTGCATTCCCTATCAACCCTATCATTTTTTCTCTAAACGTATAACGAGTGCTTACAAATACCAGAATTAAGATAAAAAGGAGATAAGTATTTGTCTTAACCTTTCTAGGATGCTTTTGTTCGTCGTGAGGCTCTATTTCAAATTTATCACCGATACTTTTCCACATAATTATATTATTTAATTTCTATTGTATTGTAAAAATTCCCCCCTATTGATGAAATAATAAATGTCAAAATAAAGAAACTAATAAAAAAATTGGAATATAAAACCGAAGCAATATATATAAATATTTCTAAATTACAATATAGGAAATAAAAATATTTATTAGATACCATAAAAATGATTTATATTCTTAACACTTATAACATATTTAACCAAACACCTTTTTACTCCTAATTTGTATACTTCATATTTACCTTTAGGATGACCTTTTTATATTCTTTTGTGTTTCCTTTTCTCCACGTTATTTTTTACTTATTATTTATATATTTGCAAGCAGAGGCAGGCGCATTATTATGAAAAATATTTTTATTAAAATCTTTCGTGGGCTAATGCTCTTGATGCTTGTTATTTCAGGAGTTATCGGTTATGCAATTTACGAGAATACATTGTCGGAGTGGTGGATACCTGTCGGAGTGGCATTGATGATAGCTGTTGTTACATTTCCTTTCTACATGAAGTGGGCATGGCTGACCAATAATAATGATAAATTAGTTAATTTGGGGTGTCATTTGGTATGTGTGGGTGTTATGAGTTATGCCTTGTTGGAAAAAACGGAAAACTTGACCCCTTAAAAACGGTAGAAAGTGACCACCTGAAGTTC
>CAJUQA010000015.1 GCA_910588375.1 uncultured Odoribacter sp. | reverse complement strand
TTACCCACGCTTGACCGGGTATATATGTGTGTATATACGGCAAACGCGAGCGTTTGTACTGTTTATCCTTTTGCGCAGAAATTTGGTCGTTTTCTAAATCAGGATAAAGCTAAACGCTTCAAATCAAATATGTCCGCTATGACGGAATACGCTTACTCTCATCGTAGCGGAACAAAGATAGAAAAAAAGTTGAAATGTTGAAAAAGTTAAAACAGTTGAAGAGAGGCTCCCTTTCAGCTTTTCAACTCATTCAACCTCTTTAATTTTTTTAACGGCTTCAACTTTTTATAAAACCGGCCTTAAAAACTCAAAACTCTGACGAAATTTATATAAACTTCGTCAGAGTTTGTACAAATTTCGTCAAAGTTTATATAAACTTCGACGAAGGATAGAGTTTTTCCTATCGAAATTGCCAAATAATAGGCATTATTATCTGTATGGGTGTGTCGATTCATAGCACGCTTTACGAAGGCATTCAATATCGGCTTCTGGCATTTTGGGATACGGAAGCCGAAACACTGGTTGTTGCCACACACGGTGTAAGTAGATTTTGTTAAGTTAGTTACACCTGTAGTGATACCTAAAATACCCCCATTTATGCCCTTTTTTGCCTTACATGACACATGGTAATATATCTTGAGTGAAGCAGGGGTGTAATGCAAATTTATTGATATTCAGGTGTTTATTGGGAAATAGTAGATATTAAAAAAGGCAGTCACTTTCGTAACTGCCTCATTCAGAGAGCGGAAAACGGGACTCAAACCCGCGACCCCCAGCTTGGAAGGCTAGTGCTCTATCGACTGAGCTATTTCCGCATTAGTTGGGTGGGGAGAGCAGGATTCGAACCTACGAAGACATAAGTCAGCAGAGTTACAGTCTGCCCCAGTTGGCCGCTTTGGTATCTCCCCGGTATTATCTAAAGAACATTTGCTTTTAGCGGGTACAAATATAGGGCTTATAAATCATATTCAAAAAAAATCGGATAAAAAATTATACATTTCTTGTTCCTCTATCAGTTTACTACGTTGGTCGGACGGCCTTCCAGGAAGTTCCGGATGTTTTGCAAGGCTTCTTCCGCCGTGGCAATGCGTCCGTCGATGGTGGCGGTTCCGACGTGGGGCAGTAGGATGACATTGTCTAGATGATACAGTTTTTCCGTGATGTGGGGTTCCTGTTCAAAAACATCCAGTGCGGCGCCTCTGATTCGTCGGTTTTCCAAGCATTCGGCTAAAGCTTTTTCGTCAATGACTGCGCCCCGGGCCGTGTTGATGAGGAAGGCGGAGGGTTTCAGCAGTTCCAGTTCTTTTTTCCCTATCAGATGATTGGAGTCTTCGTTCAGCGGCGTGTGTAAAGAGACAAAGTCGGATTCTTTCAGCAAAGTGGTCAGGTCTGTGCGTTCGTAGCCGGGAACGTCGGTGCGGCGATTGTAATATATGATTTTCATACCGAATGCGGCAGCTTTGCGGGCAACGTTTTGGCCGATGCGTCCCATGCCGATGATGCCGAGTGTTTTTCCTTCGAGACCGGTGCCTAAGTTTTTCATGACACCCCAGAGGCTTTCTTTTTCTTGCCGGATGCGGCGGTCGAGTTCTGCAATTCTCCGGGCGGCACCCAGGATGAGTGCCAGACACAGTTCCGCCGTCGGGTTGCATACGGATTGGGGGGTGTTGCATACGGTTATTCCTTTTTCCCGGGCATAGCGTATGTCGATGTTGTTGTATCCTACACCGAAGTTGCTGATTAATTGCAATTTCTTGCCGGCGTCAATCATTTCCCTGTCGATGGGGCGGCTGAATATGGACAGCAGGATGTCGTAGGCCGGAAGCAGTCGGATGATTTCTTCTTTGGTGAATTTTTCTCCCTGCGGGAAGGTGATTTCCCAGTCGGCAGGCAATTGGGCGAATGCTTCGCGGGGAAGATTGTAGGTTACCAGTATTTTCATGATGCAATGTTTTTTAGTCCAGTGTTGTCCGGGCGAACGGAACGGCATCGAGGCGGATGAATTGGCCTGCCAGGAATTTGTAGTAGCCGGTTACGGCCACCATGCCGGCGTTGTCCAGTGAAAAGCCTAAACGGGGGATAAATACTTCCCAGCCGGATTTGGCTGCTTCGGTATGTACGGCATTTTGCAGTCCGGAGTTTGCGGAGACGCCTCCTCCGATGGCGATTTGTTTGATGCCGGTTTGTTTGGCCGCTTTTTTAAGTTTGGAGAGCAGAATGTCGACAATTGTTTTTTGCAGGGAGGCGCACAGGTCGTTGAGGTTGTCGCGGATGAAATCCGGATTTTTTTTGATTTCGTCGCGGATAAAGTAGAGAAAGGAGGTTTTCAGTCCGCTGAAGCTGTAATCCAGTCCCGGAATCTGGGGTTTGTTGAATGTGAAGCGTTCCGGGTTCCCTTCCCGGGCCAGCTTGTCGATAACGGGTCCTCCGGGGTATCCTAATCCCATGACTTTGGCGCATTTGTCAAAGGCTTCGCCTGCTGCGTCGTCGATGGTTTGTCCGATCATTTCCATTTTCAGATAATCATGAACAACGATAAGTTGCGAATTACCGCCTGATACAAGCAACGTGAGAAACGGGAAGGAGGGATGCCGGCTTTCCACTCCGGGCTCTTTGATGAAGTTGGCCAGGATATGGGCCTGCAGGTGATTGACTTCAATCATCGGGAGGTTGCGGGCAATGGCAAATCCTTTGGCAAAAGAGGTGCCTACCAGCAGGGAACCTAACAGACCGGGTCCGCGGGTGAAGGCGATGGCGTTGATTTCTTCCATGGAAATGCCCGCTTTTTTCAATGCCTGGTCGACTACCGGTATGATGTTTTGCTGATGGGCCCGGGAGGCCAGTTCGGGAACGACACCGCCATAAGCTTCGTGGACTTTCTGGCTGGCAATGATGTTGCTCAATACGATGCCGTCTTTGAGGATGGCTGCCGAAGTGTCATCGCAGGAGGATTCTATCCCGAGTATTACAGTCATGATGGATGGTTTTGAATATGAATGAAAGTTAAAAGTCCGGAATAACGTTTCGAACGTTTATCTTTCATTGTCAATCTCTTTCAAATATTGTGCAATATTAATATTTTTGTGAGCAAACTAAAATAGTGCGGGTATAAAAAAGTATTTTCGGATATTATCTTTTGCTGTCGCGGGAATATCGGGGTTACTCATTGTGATGTATGCTTTGATACATACCTCTGCGGTACAGACGCTTCTGGTGGATTATTTTACCAGACGGATTGAGCGTGTCACGGGGGCAAAGATTCAGATCGGAGGGGTGGATTTCAGGCCGATGAAGTCGTTGGTGTTGAATGATATGCTGTTGAAAGATTACCGGAATGACACGTTGCTGTATTGTAAGAACCTGAAGGTGGAAATCGATTCTTTCCGATTGGCTTCACGGAGTTTTACGGTGCAGGATGTGACGTTGGAGGGGGCTTATTTTAATTTGTGGATTGTCAGGGGGGAGGAGGAGTCCGTAATGAATCTGGATGTATTTCTGGACGCGTTGCAGAAAGGGGAAAGTGCCGATGTAGAGAAGGAAAAGCAATCGCTCCGTTGGGCTGTCGGGTTAAAGCGGATCAGGATCCGGGATTCGCGTTTTGTTTATAAGGAACAGGCGTATGAGCCTTTGGAGTATGGGATTAACTGGACAGATGTGGAGTGTCGCGGAGTGAATGCGGATATTACGGATTTGGATTTTTCCGATAAGTTCAAGGCAAGGGTAACCGGTTTGTCATTGACGGAGAAGTCGGGTTTTGTGCTGAAGGAGTTGAATGGGACGGTCGAGGCGTCGGATTCCACGTTGTTGGTTGGCGAAGGTGAGATTATTACGGACAGGAGCCGTCTTGTATTGAATCGTTTGGCTTACCGTTGGGTGCCCGGCCGGCGGGACTGGCGGAATTTTACGCGGCGTATGCAGCAGTATTATGAATTGGGTGCTTCTTCTGTCAGTTTCGTGGATTTGGCTTATTTTAATCAGAGGCTTCGGGGAATTGAGAATACGGTGCGTTGTACGGGAGTGGTGACCAATACGGTCCATCAGTTGGAAGGACGTAATTTGGTTTTGGAGTTCGGGGAGAGTAGTGTGTTGCGGGGAAATTTCAAATCTTTCGGGCTTCCGAATTTCTGGAAAACAGTGTTTGAGATTGATTTTGAGGATACGCATCTGAATCCCGAGGATTTGGAAACTATTTACCTGCCTTGGCTGGGTTATGCGATTCCGGTGCCGGCACCTTTGCATCATTTCCGGCATTTTGATGTGGAAGGGAAGTTCCGGGGGACGGTGGAGGATTTTATTTTGAAGGTGAAAAGCGTTACTCCGGGGCTGCGGGGGAATGTGCAATTGAATTATTCGCCTTGTACGGGGACGCAAGACGGTGATTGTACAAGGCTGGCGGGTGATTTTAATTTCTATGCCGTGAATTTCGGTCGGTTGGCGCATGTCGGCGGAGGGGTGCTCGGTTGGGGAAATATGTCCGGCAGTTATGGCGGACAGTTGGATTCGGCCGGCGTGAGTATGAATGCGAAGGCTCAAATTCATCATTTGAAAGTGAATGCGGGAAGTCTTCAGGATGTCGATGTGTTTTTGACATACGAGAATGACCGTATGAATCTGATTTCGTCAGTCCGGAATGAAGGTGTGGATGCGGGAGTCGTGATGAATTGCGATGTCAGCGACAGTGTTACTTTTTTAAGTTCCAAGGGACATTTTTCTGTGGAGAATCTGAATCGGTTCGGTTGGTCGGCAACGGGGCAGGATGAAAATGTAAAGGCTTCTTTTGATGTGGTGTATGGTTGTAAAACGGAGGAGGAGAGTTTTGCCCATGTGAATATTTTTGATTTGTCCTATTCTACTCCGGCAGATAGTTTTTTCATACCGCGCATCAGTCTGGAAAATATGGCGGTGTCGGATTATTATACGACCAGTTTGTTGTCCGATGTCATCGATTTGAAGATAAAGGGGCGTTATACGGATGTGCGTCCTTTGGATTTTACCCGGAAGTTGTTGAAGTCTTATTTGCCGGCTTATACTTCCAAGACGATGAGGGAGTATAAGAGGCGGAAGGAGAAGAATGTCAATTTCCGGTATACGATAGATATGAAGGATGTGAACCGGGTGTTGAAGGTGTTGTATCCCGAAGTGTATGTGGCTGACGGAACGCGGATTTATTCGGGTTATGACAATGTGCGGAATGAAATTTATTTATCGCTGGAGTCCGACAGTTTGTGCTATGGAGCCTGGGGTATGAGGAGTCCCAAAATTGAGTTGAAGGGGGATAGGGAAAAGCTTTCTATGGTGTGGAAGGCGGATGAGACGAGTTATATGGGCGGGATCCGGGTGTATAATATGCGGAATGAGTTTTCTTTGAATGACAATAAGATTCATACCGGATTCCAGTGGGCGAATTGGCAAAATCAGACTTACAGCGGGGCTTTGGCTGCCGATGCCGAGTTGGTGCCGTTGCCGGGCGACCGTTACCGGGCGGAGGTGAAGATACATCCCGGCGTTGTTGTGATGTCCGATAGTATATGGCATGTTTCTGCGTCGTCGATGGCTATTGAGGGGAAGGAGGTGGTGGTGGAAAATTTCCTTTTGAAAGGAGGAGAGCAGTATTTTTCTGTCAACGGCCGTATTTCGGAGAATTCTTCGGACAGCTTGACCGTGTGTCTGAATCGATTTAACCTGACGGAGTTCAACCGGCTGGTGTTGGGGAGCCGGACGGATATTTTCGGGATGATTGACGGGAAGGTGGTGGTACAGGATTATTATAAGGATAAATTGTTGTATTCCGATATACGGATAGAGGATTGGGGATTTAACGGGGATACGTTGGGGACGCTGAAGTTGATGTCGTTTTGGGATGCCGACAGTAGCCGGATGGTTATCCGGGCGGAGAATAAGGTACGGGAGGAGGTGCCTTTGCATGTGGAGGGATTTTATGTGCCGGTTTCCGATAGTGTGGATGTGACGGTGAAGTTGACGGGGCTTGGGCTGGAACGTGTCGGAAGGTATGCCAATGAGTATTTGAAATACAGTGCCGGAGAGTTGAGCGGGGCGGTGCATGTTACGGGAACTTCCGGTCGGCCGGAGCTTTCCGGGTATCTTTATTTGGATTCGGTGGCTTTGTACAGCCGGGAGCTGAATACTGAATTTACGGTTACCGACAGTGTGTTTGTTGAGCGCAACAGGATGTATTTGAAGGATTTTGTTATTGCGGATGCCGAGGGGAACCGCTCGGAGTGTTCCGGGTATTATTCTTTGGCCGATAATAAATATGATTTGAATATTACTTCCCGGAATTTCCTGCTGATGAATACGACTTATGAACACAGCGAGGTGTTGTATGGCCGGATTTATGTCAGCGGTTTTACAAATGTCAATAGCCGGGGGGGATTGACCAATGTGACGGTGAGTGCCCGTCCGGAAAGTAATTCGGAATTGTTTTTGCCTTTGACTTCTGCGGTGTCGGAGGAGGATGGCAGTTTTTTGCATTTTATTAGCCGGAATCAGCCTCAGCACCGCCGCGTGAAGGTGAAAACAGAGAAAAGCAGTTTGCTGCTGAATGCGAATCTGGAGCTGGATGACAAGTTGAAAGTGCAGATTGTGTTTGACCCGACTATCGGGGATGTCTTGAGGACGGCAGGGAACGGAAATATTAAAATCAATCTGGACCAGGACGGGGGGATGAATATGTTGGGAGAGTATAATATTACCCGGGGAAATTATTTGTTTACGCTGGGAGGGGTCTTTAATAAGAATTTCCAGTTGAGCCAGGGGGGAAGTATCAAGTGGAACGGTTCGCCGTATGATGCTACCATTGATTTGAATGCGGTATATAATTTGAAGACTTCTTTGAATGAGTTGTTGGCGAATACGAATTCACTGACGGACCGCTCCACGAAAGTGCCGGTGGAATGTATCCTGAATCTGAGTGACAATATCACCAATCCTTTGGTGAAGTTCGATATTAATTTCCCTTCGCTGGACAGTCAGACCCGGAGTTTTATCCAGAGTCTGTTCTCCAGCCAGGATGAAATCAACAAGCAGATATTTTCTTTGCTGATGCTTAATAAGTTTTACAAGCCGGATTATATGAATGCGACGGATGTGGAGGAGCGGAATATGGGGTATCAGGCGGGTGTGACAACGGCTACGGAAATGGTGTCGCGGCAATTGTCCCGGTGGCTTTCCAAGATCAGCAATAATTTTGATATTGATTTTTCGTATCGTCCGGGAGATGATATTACGTCCGATGAGATTGAACTGGCGTTGTCCACACAGTTGCTGAATGACCGGGTGACGTTGACTGCCAACGGGAATATGGATGTGGGGAATACTAAGAATGTGACTTCAAATTCTACTAATAACAATATTGCGGGGGATTTTGACGTGGATGTGAAGTTGAATAAACAGGGCACGTTAAAGTTGAAAGCCTATTCCCATACGGATGAAAAAATTATATATAAGAATAATAGTGAAACAATACAAGGTGTAGGTGTTTCTTACCAAGAGACTTTCGACACCTTTAAGGAATTGTTTCAAAAGTATTTCCGTCTGTTTAAGAAGCGGAAAAAATAGTATTCAATATTTGAAACTGCTTCCCCCTAAAAATTCCCTGAGAATGGAGGTGTTGGGAATTTCGCGTGTCGGTACCGCTTTGATGTAGGAGAGGAATTTCAATAAGCGTAGGGCTTTGGAATGTTCCGGATATAGTCCCATGACTTCTCTCAGTAAGGGTTCGGCCTGTTGCTTGAGTGCCCCTAATTCATAAATCAGGGCGGAATTGAACATGACGTCCGCTTCTTCCTGGTACGGGACAATGTGTTTTTCTTCTCCTTTCAGCACGCTTTCCCAACGTTTTAAGGTTTCCAGAGCCGAGTAGTTGCGGTATTTGTAGTCTCTGACCATCCGTCGGAGCAAACGGTTGTCCGCGGGATTGATAATGTTGTGGTTGTCGATGGATATGGAGGTCAGTGCCGAAACAAATATTTTGAACAGGCATTTTTCGGGCAGCAGGCTTGTGAGTTGGGGGTTCAGGCCGTGAATGCCTTCGACAATAATGACATTATTGGAGTTGATTTTCAGTTTTTCCCCGGAGTAATAGCGTTGGCCGGTCTCGAATGAGAATTTGGGGATTTCCACTTCTTCTCCTTTCATGAGACGGAGCATGTTGTCGGTAAATGTGGCAATATCCAATGCGTCTATGGATTCATAGTCGTATTCGCCGTTTTCGTCTTTGGGGGTGTCTTCCCGGTTGACAAAGTAATTGTCGAGCGACAGGTTGATGGGTTTTAAACCGTTGACCATAAGTTGTATGCTCAGGCGTTTGCCGAAGGTGGTTTTCCCTGAAGAGGAGGGACCGGCAATCAGAATTACTTTTATTTTTTCTTTTTGGGCGTTGATTTCGTCGGCAATGAGGGAGATTTTCTTTTCATGGAGGGCTTCGCTGATTTTTATCAGGGTGCCGGCATAGTTGTTGTCAACTATTTTGTTGAGAGTGCCGATGTCGTTGACTTCCATGATTTTTCCCCAGTGTTTGTATTCGTTGAATACCTGAAAGAGTTTGTCCTGGGGGATAAGGGGTAACAGTTCGGAGGGCTTTTTACGGTTGGGGAGACGTAATAGCATGCCGTCTTTGTAGGGTTCCAGGCCGAAGGTTTTCAGGCTTCCGGTGGAGGGAGCCAGGGTGCCGTAGAAATAATCCGGTGTGTCTTCGATATAGTATACGGAAGTGTAGAGACGTCCCCGGGTTTCCAGTAATTCTCTCTTGTCTTTCAAGCCTGCTTGTTGAAAGAGGGAAATGGCTTCCGCCGTGGGAATGTCTTTCCGGATAATGGGAAGGTCCTGGCTGATGAGTTCCTGCATGGCGGTGCGGATTTTTGCAACGGTCTCGGTTGTCAATGGAATGTCTTTGTTGACCAGCCGGCAAAAAATGCCGTTGGAGATCTGGTATTCCGCTGTCAGGAGCGGGTGTTGAAATAGGCGGTGGATGGCTTTGTACAGAATGAATAGCAGCGAACGGGTGTAGATGCTGTAGCCGTCGAGGCTGCTCACGTCAATGAAATTCACCTGTTTGGGGTTCATGACGATGTATTGCAGGTCTTGCAGTTCATTGTTGACTAAGGCTCCCAAGATGTGGTTATGGTTTTGAGGAAAGATGATTTTTTTAACTTCCCGTAAGTTTTTTCCTATTTCTATGGGATAGTTTTTCCCTGTATTTTCACAAAAGATTTGTACTTGTTCCATGACGCTGAGATTTACTTTCTAAATGTAGGAAAAAAAGAGCAAAAAGTGTTCCGAATTTCTTTAAAAGAAAAAAAATCCGGAATTTCAGAGAATGGGGGTCGGTTTATTTGTAGTGTTCAGGGTGAACGGGGATTGCAATTTCGTATGTTTTATGTCTGGGATTCAGAAGACTGGCTTTGCGTAGCCAGGGATTGAACCGTTTAAGTGTTTTGTAGGAGATGCCGTGTCCCTGTGCGAATTCCGCCCAGTCTTTCACGGGTCCCTGGACTTTTACGGTTTTGGTCTTTTCGATGGGATGGGGGACTTTTATATCGAAATTATATAATTCCGGATGGGTCATAATTTGTTTCAGTGCCAGGATGCGGAAGATGTAGCGTTCTGTCTCTTCTCCGAGGAGCAGGTTGTAGTAATCGGTTTCTTTTTGAATCGCCATCTGGGTCAGTAACATGGTTTTGCCTGCGTTGTAGGAGGCTGCGCTGGTGGTCCAGGAATCAAAACGGTCATATGCTTTTTGCAGATAGCGTGCGGCGGCTTCGGTCGATTTCTGGATGTGGTAGCGTTCGTCGACTTCTTTGTTTATTTCCAGTCCGTATTCTTTGCCGGTTTCTTCCATGAATTGCCATAATCCGACAGCTTTTGCCGGAGATACGGCGGAGGGATTCAGGGTGCTTTCTATGACGGCCAGATATTTAAAGTCGTCCGGAATTCCCGCTTTTTTCAGAATGGGTTCGATGACGGCGAACATCCGGGGGGCATTTTTTAATAGCTGGATGGTGTGTGAATGGAGGTAGGTGTTGACAATCAATTCTCTCCGAAGCGCTTCCCGGACGTCTAAGCGATGGAGCGGAACGGTCTCTCCGGCGAAGGTCATGGCGGAGGGAAGGTATACATCGGTGGTGACAGCCGGTGTCGGCACGGAGGTGGTTTTCTGTCCGGCTGTTGCCTGGTGATGGTGTAGCCGGTTGTGCCGGAAACAGAAAAATAGGGCTATCAGGTTGATGAGGGAGAATACAAGTATAAGATATAGGATAGAACCGTCTTTTTTCATTTCGTATTTTATTGTTTTTATAGAATGTAAGGATGATGCAAGCGGCGGATTGGGCCAAATTTGTTGGTACTCACCGCGAGCCTTTGCCTGTTCTATGCAAAGATACGTAATAATGCCGAAAAAGATTGGAGCGGGCGCTATAACTTTCAAATCGTTTTTTTGTGCCAGCCGGCGAAATACAGGTACAGGAGCGAAGTGATACCGATAAGGGCTCCGTAGGTGATTTCACTGGTCCATACCCAGGCGACATCGGAGCGGATTATTTTTGCGAAGAACCATACGGAACCGGTGTAGGCGAAAAGGACAATCACTTCCAGCCACAAGGCATGAATGGTGTTTCCCGTGCCGGAGACGGCTTCAAAGTAGGTCATGCCGAAGCTCATGGCAATGGCGGCAATGCAGATGACGTACAGGGAGGGAACGGAAGCGGATGCCAGAAGCGCGTCGTTGGTATAGACGGACAGCAGCAGGGAAGGAAAGAGGATGCAGCAGGTGAGTACGGGCAGGATGCTGATGAGGCTCAGCCGGAGTATTTTGACCAGTGTGGAGCGGACTTCCTGTTGCTGACCGGCACCGATTTGCCGGCTTGTCAGGGTGTTGGCCGTAGCACCGAAGGCAAATACGGGAATCATAATCAGCATGTATACACTTCTGACAATTCCCGATATGGCGATGGGTTGTTCGCCCATCCGTTCCACCATGACAAAGAAGATGAACCAGGTCCCGAAAGAAAGTAGTTTTTGGAGCATGGTCGGGAATGCCAGTTTGAGGATTGCTTTTATGAGCCAGGCTTCCAGCCGGTGGAAGGCAAAAAGGGCATATTTCTTTAACGGAAGTCTGGTCAGTGTGTATATGAAGAAGAAAATCAGTGCGGAAATTTCTGCACAAACAGAAGCAAATGCCGCTCCGCCGATGCCCATATGGGGGAAGCCCCATTTGCCGAAAATGAGTACATAGTCCAGAAAGATGTTGACGATGGCCATCAGCAGGGTGGAGAAGCTGATAACTTTCGTGTTGGAGAGTCCGATGTATAAAGCCCGGAAAAGGAAGTTGAAGCATACGAATATAATACCGTAGTGTCTGTAATCCATGTATTCCATGGCTGCTGCGTAGATGTTGGGGGACTGGATAACCCGTTCCAGCAGATATTCCGTATAGAAATGCTGTATCAGGAATAGACCGGTGGACAGGAGAAGCACGAAAACCATGCCGTGTTCAAAGACAACGCCGATTCTTTCCAGTTTGTTTTCTCCCAAGCGCCGGGCGATGATAATCTGGACTCCGATACTGAACCCCCAGGCCAGGGTGGAAAAGACATAGTAGTATATGCTGGCCATCATGGCAGCCCCTAAAGCAATGGCACTTACCCGCCCTAAGAATGCCGTGTCGGTCAGTGCAATTAAGGTTTGCGCCAGATTCCCGAAAATAATCGGGTAAGCGATGTTCCAGATGGTTTTGTTACTGATTGATGTCATACGGGCCTGTTATTTCCGGATGTAAAGATACGATAAAAATGGCAAGGGAAGGAAAAATAGTAAAAAAGCATTATTTTCGTATGGTCGGGAATGTATGAAGTATGTTATTTTAAAATTGAGAAATATGACTATTGAAGAACAAGTAAACCAAGGAATTAAGGAGTCGATGAAGGCTCAGGATAAGGTGAAGTTAGGGGCTTACCGGAATATAAAGAAAGTGATTCTGGAGGCCAAGACCAAACCGGGGGCAGGCGATGGAATCGATGATGCGGAGTGTTTGAAAATTATTCAGAAATTGGCGAAACAGAGTACGGAATCGGCTGCTATTTATAAGGAGCAGGGGCGTATGGACCTGTATGAGGAGGAGAACGGCCAGTTGCAGGTGTTGAATTCTTTTCTGCCAAAGCCTTTGACGGAGGAGGAATTGACGGCCGCGTTGAAAGAAATTATAGCTTCCGTAGGTGCTTCTTCTCCTAAAGATATGGGGAAAGTGATGGGAGTTGCCACCAAACAGTTGTCCGGAAAAGCCGACGGAAAAGCGATTTCCGAAAAGGTAAAGGCTTTATTAAGTTAGAATGGTTGAAATGTTGAAAAGGTTAGAAAAGTCGGAAGGCTTTCTTTAACTTTTTCAACATTTTCACTTTGTCCACTCTTTTATTTGATTTCGGGTACTTCGATGCCTTTGATTTTCCGGTAAAGATTCAGTGCATAGGAATCGGTCATGCCGGAAACGTAGTCGATGACAGTCTGAATTTTGGTATACATGGAATCTTCTTTGTTCACTTGGTATTGTTCCGGCATGATGGAGAGGATGTTGCGGGCATAATATGTCTCCGGTTTCAGAATGGCGTCGGTGTATTCTTTCAGAATGGTACCTAAAATCTTAAAACCTGCAATCTGTATTTGGGTAACGATGTTGGTGTGGTAGATACGTTTGTATGCCAAATCGGTACATGCGTCGTAGGCTTCTTTGTTGGTGCCGCTGAGTTGCTTGATTAGGGTACTGTTGAATTCCCCTTTCATGATGGCTTCGTAGTTGTTGCAGAATACTTCCGCACAGGCCGTGATGAGTTTATTGATAATACCTGCCCTTAGGAAAGCAATCCTTTCGTTTTTGTCGGTGACGATTTTAAATGTGCGGGCGATAACTTTTAAATCTTCTTTATCTTCGTTCTTGTCGTAAAAATTTTCAAGAATGCTTGTAGTTTCATCATAAGAGAGTATGCGCAGTTTATGGGAGTCTTCGATGTCCATAATCTGGTAACAGATGTCATCGGCTGCTTCCACTAAATAAACCAAAGGATGTCTGGCGTATTGGAGAGGGTTGTTGTTGACCTGTTTGAGTCCCAATTCTTCCGCCACCTGCCGGTAGATTTCTTTTTCGCTCTGGAAGAATCCGTATTTATATCCCTTGGGGGAAGCTTTGGATTCAAAAGGGTATTTTACGATGGATGCCAGGGTGGTGTAGGTCATGGTATATCCTCCCGGACGCCGGCCTTTAAAGCTGTGGGTTAACAGACGGAATGTGTTGGCGTTGCCTTCGAAGTGGCTTAAATCGGTCCACTCCTCGTCGGATAGAAGTTTTTTTAGGTACATTCCTTCTCCCTCGCTGAAAAAATAGGATATGGCTTCCTCTCCGGAATGTCCGAAAGGCGGGTTGCCTAAATCGTGGGCTAAACAGGCCGTGCTGACAATGGTTCCTATTTCTTCCGCCAATTCGGGATTGTCCAGCCGGATGTTGTTCTGTTTTAAATATTGGGTGACTTTGTTGCCTAAAGAACGACCGACACTGGCCACTTCCAGACTGTGGGTAAGCCGGTTGTGTACGAATATGTTGCCGGGCAGGGGGAATACTTGTGTCTTATTCTGCAACCGGCGGAAAGGGGAAGAAAAAATCAACCGGTCGTAATCCCGCTGGAATTGGGAACGGTCGTGTGAATGAAACAAGGAGGTCGTAGCTCCCGGATGATACCGGTGTGCAGACAAAAGTTGATTCCAATCCATCATAATAATATAGTATTAACAAACAAAAATAGGATTAAAATCCCGAAACTCAAAGCAGAGAAAGGAAAGTGTGGATATTTTATAAAAAGAACTGTATATTTAATATACAGTTCTTTGTGGTTGTCTCGTCTTCGGGAGACGCTGAAAGTTTGTTTCCGAAGTTTTATTTGCTTACGAAATGGAAGTGGCTGCCGAAGCGTTCGAAGGCGGCTTTGTCCAGTTCTTCCTGATGGTCCGGGTGGGCAATGGAAATCAAGGCCTTGGCACGGTCTTGCATGGTTTTGCCGTAAAGGTCTACCGCTCCGAATTCGGTGACTACATAGTGAACGTCGAAACGGGTGGTAACGACTCCGGCACCGTTTAATAAGGTCGGACTGATTTTGCTCATGCCTTTGGCAGTCACAGAGGGCATGGCAATGATGGGTTTTCCGCCTTCACTGGCAGCAGCTCCCCGGATGAAGTCTAACTGACCGCCGCATCCGCTGTAAAATTTGCAACCTAAGGAGTCGGCATTGACCTGACCGGTGATGTCGATGGACAGGGCAGAGTTGATGGCTGTCATTTTCGGTTGTTGGGCAATGATGTACGGGTCGTTGGTATAACCTACGTCCATCATGGCAACAGCAGGGTTGTCGTCGATAAAGTCGTATACTTCTTTGGAACCCATTAAGAACGTGGATACGATTTTTCCTTTGTCGTATTTTTTGTTCAGGTTGTTGATAACACCTTTATAATATAAAGGAAGTACGCCGTCGGCGAACATTTCGGTGTGGATACCTAAGTTTTTGTGGTTGCCCAATTGAGAAAGAACAGCGTTCGGAATAGCACCGATACCCATTTGCAGGCAAGCACCGTCTTCAATCAGGGCAGCGCAGTTTTTACCGATTTGTATATCTTGTTCCGAAGGTGTTGCGGGTTTGGCTTCGATTAGTGGCGTGTTGTCCTCGCAGAAAATATCAATGTCCGACAGTTTGATAATGGCATCCCCGAAAGCTCTCGGTACATTCGGATTGATGACGGCAATGACAGTCTTAGCATTCTCAACGGCAGCCAATGTGGCATCTACGGACGTACCCATGGATACGTAACCGTGTTTGTCGGGAGGACATACTTGTATCATGGCTACATCTACGGGAGTATAACCCATACGGATTAATTTCTGGGTTTCGCTCAGGTGTACCGGAATGTAATCCGCCCAGCCGTCCTGGGTTGCTTTCCGAACGTTGTGACCGACAAAGAAAGATTCCAGAGAGAACACGCCTTCGAATTCCTGTTCCGCATAAGGAGCACATCCTTCGGTATGGAGGTGTTGAAGTTTAATGTTTTTCAATTCACCGGCACGGCCTCTGGCACACAATGCCTGGATTAATCCCTGGGGGGCACATGCAACACTGTGAACGTGGATGCGGTCGCCCGATTTTACTACTTTTACAGCCTCTTCGAATGATACTGTCTTTATTCCTTGATACATAGTACTATTATTTATGATTAAATTATTGCTTTTCAAACGTGTGCGAAGATAGCAATTAAAAGTAAAAAGTGAAAAATAGAGGATAAAAACTTTATTATGGGCTATTTACATTATTTTCTATGTTATACTGTTTTCTTTTTTGTTTTTAACCTTAATTTTTGCAGAAATTAAAATAGAATGCCTATGGTAAAATAAGAGAAGTTATTAATTAAGATTGCACGAATGCGTTGCGAATAACGGATATTTGCATCGTCATTACTTACAAATAAAGCTATAGTCCCACATTTTTTATTGTCTGATTCGTTGTGGTAATTTGCTGTGGTACAGGTGTGTATAACAAAAATAAATGGATGAAAAAATTCTGATTATTATTGGTTGTTTTCCGATTTTCACATCGTGTGCAACTTTATTTAATGGTTCAAAAGCGTTTTAACGGAACGACGTTATGGAATTTATTGTTTGGTGGTGTGCCAGGCTTTGCTATTGATGCAGCAACAGGAGCGATGATGAAGCCGGTTTCTTAGTATTATGATTTGAACATGCATCGTTTGGAAAAACTTTCTAATTATGTAGAAGAAACGTATTTGATGACAACGCCTTTTGAAGAAACCCGTTCGTTCAATATTCTTGGTTTGACTTACGAAAATTCGCGTGACGTCCAGATTGAGATAAAAGTAAGTAAGAAAGGGTATGAAGATCAGGTAAAACGTTTCAATGTGCGTCAAGCTATTGATCAGCAAGAGATCTGTGGATTTTTTGAGTTAATCAGTAAAGAGAGTGAATAGTCGTTTGTTAAAATTATAGGGTTAATAATGAAAAGTCCGTCGGAAAGTAGAATCTGGCGGACTTTTATATTAAGTAGTATTTAGGGAGGGCGGGAGTGTTTCATGGCCATGTAAATTAATTTTGAGAGGACATTTGTTTGGGCATGAAAAGATAGCTATTTTAATTAGAGGTTAGATATCCATGAGGATGGAGGCGTTTGCATTGTCTATGACAGAGTTATTCAATGAGGCCAAATAGATTTGAGTGGTTAGTTCCGAATCGTGCCCCATTCCTTCGCTGATAACAGACAGGGGAATACTTTTACTTCTGGCGATACTTGCCCATGAGTGGCGGGCAACGTACATGGAGAGTGGGAGGGAAAGGTGAATGAGTGTCGCTATTTTTTTGAGGTAGTGGTTTACTTGCCGGAGTTTGTTCTGGTATTGTTTGCGTTCCTTTCCTCCGGAACGGATAATGGGGAGAAGGAAATCGGTTGTTTGGGCTTTGTATTTGTTAATGATGGCCTGTATGCATGGTTCCATTTTGATGAAAAGTTGCTGGTTGGTTTTTCTACGGCGGTATGAAATAGTGCCGCATTGTAAATTCTTTTTTTTCAGATAAGCCATGTCAACAAATGACATGCCGCGGGTGTAAAAACTGAAGAGAAACATGTCTCGGGCAAATTCCAATGTTTTTTGATGTCTTAGATCGAGTGTTTTTATTTGGCGGATGGATTCAATGGAAATGGCACGTTTTATGGTTTTTTCTATTCCTGTATAGACGTGTTTGAATGGGTAGCGTTGTTCGGTCAGTTGTTTTTCTACGGCTCGATTATATACCGCCCGGAGAATCCTCATATAAAAAGAGATGGTATTGGGGGTTAATCCTTTGGCTTTTAGATAAGCTTCGTAGGTTTGTATTAGGTCTGAGTCGATTTCTTGCAATAAAATATCGTTTTTTTCACGGAAGTGCATGAAGCTTTGGAGTGTGGTTGTATAGCTTTCGGCGCTTCTGTCTTTGTTGAGTTGTTTTAATTGCCGGATGACATTGAGCATGAATCCGAATAGGGTATATTCTTGGGTCGGTTGTTTGAAAGCTTTTACGATATCATCAGTCGTGTATCTACTGTTTTGACGAGACAGGCAATGGATGATTTTTTCGAAACGCTTTTTTTCTAATAATAGTTTTTCCTGGATGGATTGAAGGTCGCCTTTCCGTTGATTATTGCAATTAATAATTACTATTTTTTCTGCTTTATCATCCCATTCTTCCGGAAAGATTCTGTAGTTTGTTCCAATTTGTCGAATAAGACGCTGATGGATGATTCGGTAAACCAATACCCCTTCTTTTTCAGATTGCTTAGAGGGACGAAACTTTACTTTGATAGATACTTTGGATGTCATCGTTTTCATATATTTTGCATCAAGAAAATTTGTTCCTTTTCAATTTTAACAGCAAAAAAAGAAAAATGTCGTTCATCCTGATTTGACGAGTTGCCAATCATCTCTTCATAAGAGACAGAAGTATTACAATCGCAAATTTACATATTTATACAAATACTGCAACGTTATAGCAAAAAATCTCTTCATAAGAGACGGAAATGAAATTGAAAAATGGAGATTTCTTAATGTATTTCAAGACGTCAGAGAAGATGTTTTGATAAACAAAAACGAAAAATGTTGAATGAGTTAATATTTTCTTATATGTGTAATTCATTTTATTTCAATGTATTATTAATTTATTTTAAATAAAATCCGTCTCTTATGAAGAGACGGTGTTTTAAATGATATAATTAATGAATACATAATATGGTAAAACGGATTTTAAAATTTTATGTTGTCTTGTTTGTAGGATTTTTTTTCATTACAGAGGTAAAGTGTCAGAAAATTGCAGTCAAGACAAATTTGCTTTACGATCTGCCTGCTTTGACTGCTAATGCAGGTGTAGAGTTCGGATTGGCACCCCGTTGGACGTTGGATGTGTCGGTAAATTATAACGGTTGGACGCTTTCACATGAACGACGCTGGAAGCATTGGTTGATTCAGCCGGAGGCCCGTTATTGGTTTTGCGATCGTTTTGCTGGTCATTTTGTGGGGGGACATGTGTTGGGAGGACAGTTTAATGTGGGAGGAGTGAAGAATCATGTGCGTTTTTGGGGGAGTGATTTTTCAAAGGTGGGCAAAAAGCGTTATCAAGGATGGATGGCGGGTGCAGGATTTGCTTATGGTTATGATTGGATTTTGGGGAAGCATTGGAATGTGGAGGGTGAAATCGGTTTGGGATGGATATATACGCGTTATGATTCTTATCCGTGTGCCAATTGCGGTAAGAAGTTGTCGGAGGGTAAGGCACATAATTATATCGGTCCCACGAAGGCGGCGGTTAATTTGTTATATACTTTTTAAAGAAAGATGATGATGAATAGAGTATGTATGATGTGTTTGTTGGCGTTGTTGACGGCAACTTTTTCACGGGCTCAGGTTTTGATGGAGGGACGGGTGAATGTGACGGGTCTTGATATTGCCCATACGGAGGGTAATCTTTTTGTTTCGATGAGTCTGGATGTGTCGGGATTGGAGTTGAAAATGAACCGCGAATTGGTGTTGACGCCTGTTTTGCGTAATGGTAAGGATTCTTTACGTCTGCCGTCGGTGGTGGTTGCGGGACGGAACCGTTATTATTATCATCAGCGGAATGACACTGTTTCGGATAATGTGTTGGTTCTTTATAGGAAGAGTGATACGCTGGTGGATTATCGGGCTGTTGTAGGTTATGAGGGGTGGATGGCAAGTGCGATTCTGATGATGGATGAGGGGGAGTGCGGATGTCGTTGTGAGGTGTTGGTGACGAATGACGAGATATTAACTTCTTTGGATTTCAAGCCGAAAGAGTTCAATCCTGTTTTTGTTTATTTACCACCTGAGGTGGAGGCGGTGAAAGTGCGGGAAATGAAAGGATCTGCCTATATTGATTTTCCGGTTAACCGTACTTATATTAATGAAAATTATCGAGATAATTATGTGGAATTGCAAAAGATTCGCAATACCATAGATGTGGTGTGTAATGATGCTGATACGCGTATAATTTCGGTGTTTATTAAAGGGTTTGCTTCTCCAGAGGGTGTGTATGCCAATAATGTACGTTTGGCTAAGGGGCGTACTGCAACGTTGAAACAGTATGTGTGTAAACTCTATGAGTTTGCAGACACTTTAGTGTCTACGGATTATGAAGCGGAGGATTGGGAAGGCTTGCGCAGGTTTGTGGAAGCATCGGATTTACCTAACAAAGCGGGAATTCTGGAGGTGATTGATAATGGAATGGAGCCGGATATCAAGGAGTATGAGTTGAAAAAGCGTTATCCGGCGGATTATGCTTATCTATATAGAAATGTATACCCCGGGTTGCGTCATTCAGATTATGCGGTGCGGTATAGTGTGCGTACTTATACGGATATTGCAGAAATTCGCCGTTTGATGATGACGGAACCTCAGAAATTGAGTTTACAGGAATTGTTTCTTGTAGCTCAGGAGTGTGTTCCGGGTAGTGATGAGTATAACGAGGTGTTTGCAATTGCCGTGCGTATGTTTCCGGAGGATGAAACTGCTAATTTGAATGCTGCTAATACGGCGATGGGATTGGGAGATGTCAAGAATGCCGCACGTTATCTTGTTAAGGCTGGAACGAGTATTGAGGCTACTTATGCGCGGGCTATCTTCGCAGCGTTAAATCGTGATTACGATACGGCTGCCAAGTTGTTTTCCGAAGCGCAGCGGGCAGGAGTGTCTCAAGCGGTGGAGGCTTTGAAACAGTTGGAAAAAATCAGGAAATAATCATTATTAAAATAAAACGATATGAAATTTTGGAGTAAGTTTTTCGTGTTTTTCTTTGTTGTCGTTGCGATAGCAGGGTGTACCAAGCATTCCGAAACTTTGGAACAAGAGTGGGAGCCGATAGATGATAAAAGTGTTGTGTATATGAATGTTAGTTTAAAACTTCCGTCTGCTCCGAGTACTCGTAGTGTGACACATGAAGGTGGTGGAACGGAGAGTGGAATAGAAACAGGACAGGATTATGAAAATAAGGTGAGTAGCCTTTTACTGGTGTTGGCAGAGCGGGATTGTACCTATATTGCGCATGGTTTGGCCGGGGCTTTGTCGGTGAAGGAGGATGGATTGGTGTCTGCGACGGCGGCTATTACTCAGACGGCACTTTCCAAATATTATGACAGGAAGACTGGAGGAAACCGTTCGGTTTCCCTGCCTCAAGGAGATGAAAATATCCGTGTGTTTGCTTATTGCAATCCTCCTAAAGATTTGTTGAATGTTTTTGACAAGCATGATGAGAATAAACCGAGCGATTGGGTGAATGCGTATTGTGAAGTAATAGGAAAGAATTATGAACCCGGAGGAGATGTGATTGGAGCGACGGACGGGAGCAATCGTTCTATTTGGGCGAAAGGGAGTTTTTTGATGTCGAATGCAGAGCTTGTTGGAGTAACCATACCGCATACTTTTGATGAGTGGTTGGTGAATTATGCAGAAGTAAATACTCCGCTTGAATTTAATAAAGTTGTTGCGGTGGAGCGTTCTGTTGCCCGTTTTGATTTTAAAGATGGAAGTCCGGCAAGTACAGCGCCCAATACTTATGTTGTAGATGGGGTGAATGGTATGCAGGGCGGTACTTTGCGTGTACAATTGGTTCGAATGGCTTTGGTGAATATGAGCAAACATTTTTATTATTTGCGGCGTGTTTCAAATCAGTCTGACGGTCATGGTTCTCCAGTGCTTTGCGGCGTGGAAGGTGTAAATAATCATGTCGTGGATGTTGATGCAGAGAAAATGCACAAACATGAAAATATAGAAGGAAAGACTCCAGCAGACTTAGGCTTGGACGAATATTTTAATTTCCGTTTATTTAATGATGACGGTACGATTGACGAACACAGTCGTTATTTTTGGAATAACTGGAATATTAATGCTGTAATAAACGGGGATGATGATGTGCTTGGAGAAGGTGGTAATTGGAGTGGGGAAGCGGCCGGAACGGATAAATCCGGATATCATATTTGGCGATATGTGACGGAGAATACGGTTTCACATGATGATTATCAGACAAATGCAGTATCTACCGGTGTTGTATTTAAGGGAAAACTTTTTATTGATGAAAATGATAATACTGTCAATGAGATTCTCAGGCAGGCTGTCAATGGAAAATATAAGGTACCAGATAATTTGCGGGGACAAGTTTATGTTTATAGTGTGGAGGGGGTTGATTATCCGATTCTTTATCAGTTTGAGGGTAATTTGTTTGTCGGATGGAATAATCAAGTGAAGTCGTATAGTGAAGAAAGACCGGGATCTACTATATATGCTGCTGTTCATGATAAAGTGGAAGGAAGTAACAAATCTGTTGATGATTTGTATCAGGATTTGGTGAGGATAAATAATTCGGATGTGGCTCAGACGACGAAAGACGAAGCATTGAAGGCATTCCGTAAAGCAGCTACGGCTATGGGATTTACGTTGTATCAGGCAAGTAACGATACGGATGATTACAGACCCGATCAACAGAGGGAAGAAACTTATGGTCCCGGCTATTATTTTTATTATTATTATTGGAATCGGCATAATAATAACGGGAGGAACGGTGTAATGGGGCCCATGGAATTTGCCGTGGTGCGTAATAATGTGTACAAGTTGTCTGTAACTGAAATTCATCGTTTGGGACATCCGCGTTTTTCCGATAATGATCCGGAGAAGCCAACGCCTGATACTCCCGATGAGGTGGGGAAATTGTATTTTTCTGTGGATGTTAAGGTTTTGCCTTGGACTGTTCGGTTGAATAATATTATATTTTAATCAATCATGAAAGGGATGAAACGAGGTATGATTTTGCGTTGGACGGGAATGGCATTTGTCTTCCTGCTGCTCGTCGCCCTGTCTTCGTGCGAAAGAATTTACGATGATTTGGAGGCGTGTCCTCACGGGGTGTCTTTGCGTTTTGTATATGATTATAATATGTTATATGCCAATGCGTTCACTAAAAAAGTAGATTGTCTGACATTGCTGGTATATGATAGTACGGGAAAGTATGTCGCTACACATACGGAAACGACAGAAATATTAGCTGATGAGAATTATAGGATGCGCTTGGATTTGCCGGAGGGACTTTATCATTTTGTGGCATATGGCGGTCTGGCATGCGAGAAGAGTTCTTTTGCTTTGACAGAAGCAATTGATTCAGCTTCTTGGTTTGATGAACGTCGAGTGTTGATGAAAGAGGAATGTAGAAATCAGGAGGATTCAGCTAAACGGAATCTGCATGGTTTTTATTGGGGGGAGCTGAAACTGGAAACTGCTGATCTTTACCAAGAGGGTAGGGTGGAGATGATGAAGAATACGAATAATATTCGTATTGTATTGCAGGATGTTAATACACAACAACCGATTTATGCTAAGGATTTTACGTTTTCGATTACGGATGATAATACGCTTTTCGGGGCGGATAATGATTTGATAGAGAATGGTGAGATAGTATATACGCCTTGGACGCAGGGAAATACGCTTATAGGAGTGGATGAAGCCGGAAGGGAGGTGATAGGGGCTTATGCGGAATTGTCTGTGTCGCGGCTCATGATGACGCATTCTCCGGTTTTGTTGATAAAAAGTACGGAGACGGGAGAGGAGGTGATCGATATTCCTTTGTTGAAGTATTTGATGTTGTATAAAAGCGATCTTTATGCCAAGATGGATGCACAGGAATTTCTCGATCGTCAAAGTGAATGGTCGATGCTCTTTTTGTTGGATTCCCAGAAAAGATGGGTACAGACTTATATAAAAATTAACGATTGGACGGTAAGGCTTAACGAAACGGATTTTTAAAATGAATAAGTCGGTATATATTGTGTTTTTGTGTGTAGTATTCCTGGGGATGACAGGTTGCAGCAAAAGCGAGTATGTAGAGGAGAGTCCGGCTTTGATGACATTGAAAATCAATGTCGGTTTGTCCGATATACACCCCCAAACACGGGCGGATTATTCTGTTGCGGAGTATGATGAAGAAAAGATGCATACTTTGCGGGTGATTATTGTGCGTCCGAGTGGGATTGTCGAAAAAATGGAGTATATAGATTTGGAACAGATGCCTGCAACAGAGCGCATGTGTGAGTTTGAAGAGATTGTCAGCGGAGAAAAAAAACGAATTTTTCTTATTGTCAATGAGTATTCGAGGAAAACAGAGGAGAATGGTGTTGTGAAGCCGGTGGTTCCTTATGATTTTTCAGGGATTGAAGCAGGAGACTTATTTCCGGTAAATGCCGTTTATGATATAGTCGTTACTTTAAACGGAGAAACAGAGCAATTGACAGGTCCCTTGCCGATGAGCGACGTGCATCAGGTGGAAGTGCCGCGTTATACGGCCGATGGGCAGGAGCATACGATGAGCGTGGAACTTACGGTCAGACGTGCAGCTGTGAAGTTTAGTTATTATGTGACAAACCTGAGTGATAAGAATTTTAATATTGTCGGTTTGGAGATGGAAAAAATGGCGCATCAGGAATATTTTGTGCCGAGGGAGTTTGATGATGATTTTTTTGTTGTTCCTTCTGTGAACGGCAGTAATGAATACTATCTTTTTAAACATGATTTTGTGGTGCCTATAGCATTGGGCGCCAATATGACTGATGTAAATTTATTAGAGGAAGCTGGCGAGAAACCGATTTATTTATTGGAAGGAAAATATGAAGATGGGGAGGAGGAGGAAGGGAATAGAAATTTGAATTATAAATTGGCGTTGAAATTGCAGTGTGATGATTTCGGTTCGGATTGGTGGAGGACTTCTTTTGAATATTTTCCTGAATTACCAGAGTTTTTGCGGCGTAATACTCATGTTGTGGTACATGCCACGATTAAACATGATTTGGATGTAAAGTGGGAAGTGCATGTACATCCTTATGTGAGTGTGCCTCTTGAACCGGATTTTGGATTATGATTAAATTATTTGAAAATATGAAACACAGTATTTATGTAGTTTTTCTTTGTATGTTGTTGATCGGTATGACAGCTTGTGAAGATGAGGAGATACGCCCTTTTGACGATATCCCGGAAGGAGAAACGACTGTGAATGCCGTTGTGGAATTTAAACCGTTGGTACCTGCATTGACTACTCGTGCGGCAGCCGGCGATGCGATAAAAAGAATAGAGAACCTCTATGTCTTTGTATATGGCTTGGATGGAAATTTGGTGAGCCGTCATAAGATAAAAGGGAGTGATACAGATAAAGTGTCGGGGTATATGGAAGGTGAGTTGGATCGTACGAATAAGACAGGAAAAGATGTGATTGCTGAATCGAAAACTCCTTATGCCCGGTTTGATTTGACGATTCCTTACGGGCGTTATCATATTTATGCTGTTGCCAATATGGGCGATCTTGAGGGGTATGATGTCGGGACGGTGGATAAGTTGAAGGGTATTTCTTTGACTTGGAAGAGTGATGTGAGGCAGAATAATCAGATGCTTGGGCATTTTACGGAGAAGGGGGTATATAGTGATGATGATTATGAGTTGACTATTAACCGGAAGAATATGGAGTTGCGTGCTGCAATTCGGCGGGTGGCATCGAAAGTGACGTTGGCATTTGACGGTTCGAGTTTGAAGGAGGGGGTTTTTATATATATTAAATCGGTGCAGATTAAAGATATTCCTAAAAGTTGTTTTTTAGGAAATAGTAATACGCCAACGGAAAAGGAGGAGTTGCAGGATGGGGATACGATTAAGTATGATTTGCAGTCTGTTTTTGATGAGAATTATGAGGCCCGTGTCACAAGGGGACGTCCTTATTATCCGCACGGGGATAGTTATGAGAAAATGTTTCATACGGAAACAGAACGGGCGCTTTTCTTTTATGAGAATATGCAGGGTGTGCATGAGGATAAAGATAAAAGACAGGATGCGAATAAGGATGGGGAGTTGGATCACCCCGGTACGGAGAAGCATCCTACTGATAGTTATCTTTCTAAGGATGGTGTGCCCTGTGGAACTTATGTTGAGGTGGATGCGTATTATCGCTCTATTAATGAAGAGCGTATAGGGAATGGCAATATTAAATACCGTTTTATGCTTGGTAAGAATGTTACGACGGATTATAATGCTGAACGTAATCATCATTATAAACTAACGCTGAAATTCAATCAGTTTGCTAACGATGCGGATTGGCATATTGATTATGAAGAGCCGGAACCCAGTATTCAGGTTCCGGATCCTTATTATATTTCTTATTTGTATAATCATAAAATGATGTTGCCAGTGAAAGTGAATACGGGAGGAAGAAAGTTAACAAGTTTGACAGCTAATATCGATACGAATTCATGGGCGCCTTATAATGCTCCTGCATTGGATTATTGGAGAAATATGGACCCGAATGTAACCAAAGGTGCCAATCTTAATCCTTGGAACGGTTTTTTGTCTTTGCGGAGAACGCAAACAAAAGTAGTAACTATGTCGGGGGATACTGATATTTCTAGCTTAAATAGATTAAATATGAATTATTGGAATAATACTCAGCGGGGAACAAGGGATTATAGGGTTGAAGAGGGGGAATATGATTCGGATGAGGGAGATGGAAAGTATGCTGTTTCTGTTGATGATGAAGGGAATATGAATTTTTTAATACCGATGTACACTCGAGCCAAACAGTTGTTGGTAAAATCCGCTTATACAGGTAATAACCCTTATGTGGCCTATCAGCGGAAAGCGAATGTCAAGTTTGTTGCAAAATTAGGAGATGGAACACAGATAGAAAAAAATGCAAGGATTATGCAAGTGCGTAGGGTTGTGAATCCTAAGGGTGTTTGGCGGAAACATGATGATAATAAAGATTTTCATGTAGTATTAAAACGATTGCCAAGGGAAGCGGCAACTTCTTTTGAGGAGTTTACTTCTGAAGGAAAATGGAAAGCATATCCGATAATAGATAATACGAAATTGATTCATTTGGACGGTGTAAATGATACTGTTAAGGGAAGTACGGGTACTCCTATCGATTTTAAGATTCATTTTAATGGAACCTGCTCTGCGACAGAGAATCGTTGTGCAATTATTCGGGTGGAATATCATGATTACAGTTGTTTTCATCTGATTTTTGTTAGACAGGGGAATGCTCCTATTGATTTAGTTGGTAATGGAACTTATTGGCATACTAATAATATGCGTGCGGGGAACCTTGAAGCTGGATGTCCTTTGGAAGAAGGTTCGTTGTTCAAATTCGGTAATTGGGGACAGCCGATAGATGCAATCAATAATGTAAATGACAAATCTCCGTGGATAGATGTTAAAGCTGCAGATTTTAAAGACCATGTAAATACTCCATTTATTGTTGTGGGAAGTAGCGAGACTAAATTGTGGTCGGAAATAACTTCTAAAAGTATCACTTCCGAATTTACAGCACCGAGTATTTCTCCGTTTTTCCCCGGGAAAAAGGTTTCTGTTGCTTCATTTGAGGATTTTGAAGAACTTTATGCAGATGATAATGTTGAGAATGCTTATGGGGTAATGTACGGTAATGATGCAACGGAAACGCTTACGATATTGGAAGAGGTATATGGTCACCGATATGATAAACATCAAACAAATGGTGGTGGATATGGTATGCGGGGAATTTTTGTTTACCATAAAGAAACCGGAGATAATTTATTTTTTCCAATAGGAGCTTCGGGATATGGACATCGAAAACGTTCAGATGCAAGTGGTACGGCAATATTGAGATATTCATCGGGAAGGGATAAGCCTTTGGATACGGGAGCTCCCAATGGAGCGCCTGATTTTCTTAATTATCGTCCTTTATTCTATGATTTGTATATGCGTCCGGGAGCGATTTATTGGCTTCAGAAAAATAAGCAAAATGTCAGAGGGACAAGTGAAAGTGCTATAGGATGGGATATCAATTATTTTACTTTTGATTTTAACTATATTACCCAAGGAACATTATTTACTGGTAATAGTAGCGATGCTTGCTTTGTACGTTGTGTAGAGAAGTAGTAATTAAAATATCTCTCATTTGTTATTAATCCTGTCTGTATAGTTTATGTAGAAACTGTATGGACAGGATATATTCGTTTCTTAATACATTTAATGTTTCATGGCACGGTCCATGTCTTTTTTGGCATCTTTCAGTTTGAGGGATTCGCGTTTGTCGTACACCTTTTTTCCCCGTGCCAGGGCGATGCGTATTTTGGCCCAGCCTCGGTCAGTCAGGAATAATCTGGTCGGCACAATTGTCAGCCCGGATTCCTTGACGTTTCTTTCAAGTTTGCGCAGTTCCTTGCGGGTAAGCAAGAGTTTGCGTTCCCGTTTTTCGTCGTGATTATAGTATGTGCCCAGTTTGTATTCGGCGATGTGGATGCCTTTTACCCAAAGTTCTCCTTTGTTGAAATAGCAATATGAATCTACCAGACTGGCTTTTCCTGCTCTTACAGATTTTATTTCTGTTCCGGTGAGGATGATGCCAGCGTTGTATTCTTCGATGAATTCGTAATCGAAAGATGCCCGCCGGTTTTTTATGTTGATGTCGTTTTGTGCCATGTTTATATGTTAAATACCGGAATGTGAAACAGAATCATCAGAAGTTTATGGATAATGACCGGAATAAAAATGATAGCTAAACTGGTGATGATAAATAAATTGGTTTTTTGGTTCGTATTTAAGTCAATGGTTGTGTAAATGCCTGTGTACAGTGTGCGTAGAAAAACAAGGCTGAGCAGACCGGTTAACTGGCTCAGGAAATTAGTCCCGAATGCTGCGGACAGACTATGGAAAAACAGAAAGATTACAGCACTGAATACGGTTAAGTTTAGTGCTGTGTTTCCGGAATCAAGGCTTTTTCCATTTAGGTATTCTCTGATGAGAAGGAAAACAATATAGGTTCCTGTCAGATTAGAGGTTAAATGGATGAGTGCGTAGCCTAAGGCATAGAAAAAATTCAGTCGCAATAAGCTGATGAATAATACGGCAACTGATATCGCTATGCAAAAGGGTATAAAGAATTTCCGAAAGAGAGTGTTCTCTTCGGTCGGTTCTTTCCGGATGTTGCCCCACTCTTGGGAGGGGTGGAGCAAAAGTCCGTTGATGCGCTTAAGCCAGAAGTTTAGTTCCACGTTGTTCATCATGTGACAAAATTACGATTTAATTTTAAAATTCAGATTTTACGGTAAGGAAAGAAGCGGAGTATTTGTTAAAATGGGATGATTTGTGTAAAAAAGTGGGAGAAAGTGGTAGAACATGGGAATTTTATTTAATTTTACCTTTTGAAAAAACTGCTTTGTTGGGAGAGAAGTGATGTGATAAGATTTTGGCAGTCAATATTTTATTTGGAAATATAAAGTTCGATGGCCTCTTTTATCGGTGATTATTCATGTAAAGCGGACAGCAAATGTCGGGTGATGGTGCCTGTATCTTTCCGGAAGGTGATGGCGGAGATGCAGCAGGAGACTTTTGTGGTGCGGCGGAGTGTGTTTGAGGAATCGCTGGATCTTTATCCGTATAAGGAGTGGGAGGCGTTGATAGAGTCGTTGCGTGCCAAGTTGAATTTGTTTGACCGAAGGCATGCGGCTTTTATGAGGGAGTTGTATCGTGGGGTGCAGGAGGTGGAGATGGATGCCAGCGGGCGTATTTTGTTGCCAAAGCGGATGTTGGAGGAGGTAGGGATTGATAAGGAGCTTGTGTTGGCGGGGCAGGATGCGAAGATTGAGATTTGGGATGTCAAGAAATATGATGAGGTGAAAATGGGGGGAGAGGATTTTGCGAAATTGACCCAGAATGTTTTTGATGTACGGAAGTAAATAGGTGAAGGATATGACGGAATATCATGTGCCGGTTTTGTTGAAAGAGTCGATAGATGGGTTGGCAATCAGACCCGAGGGGGATTATCTGGACCTGACGTTCGGTGGCGGAGGGCATTCGCGGGAGATATTGAAGCATTTGAAAGGGGGAAGACTGATGGGATTTGACCAGGATGAGGATGCTTTGGCAAATGTGCCGGAGGACGACCGTTTTGTTTTTGTGAATCATAATTTCAGGTATTTGCGGAATTTTGTTCGTTATTACGGTTGGGGCAAGGTGGATGGGATTTTAGCGGATTTGGGTGTTTCTTCACATGAATTTGATGAAGCGGAACGGGGATTTTCGTTCCGTTTTGATGCGGAGTTGGATATGCGTATGAACCGCAGGAGCCGGCTGAAAGCTTCGGATGTGCTGAATAGTTATCCGGAAGAAGAGCTTGTGGGGTTGTTCCGAAATTACGGGGAGGTTGAAAATGCCGGGAGATTGGTCGCTCTGATACTGAAAGCCCGCCAGACGAAAGAGATTGTTTCTTCGGACGATTTATATCAGGCGATATTGCCCTGTGTGCCGAAAATGAAAGAGAAAAAATATCTGGCAAAGGTGTATCAGGCGTTGCGGATAGAAGTAAACGGCGAACTGGATGCTTTGAAAGAGATGCTGGAGCAGACGGTGCAGGTGTTGAAGCCCGAAGGGCGTTTGGTGGTCATTACGTATCACTCTTTGGAGGACCGGATTGTAAAGAATTTTTTTAAAACCGGAAATGTGGAAGGGAGAGAGGAGAAGGATTTGATATACGGGCATGTTGCCAATGATTTTGAGTTGGTCAATCGGAAAATTATTGTGCCGTCGGAAGAAGAGACGGAGAGGAATCCTCGGGCAAGAAGTGCGAAATTGCGTATTGCCCGCAGGTCGGAGAACTAAAACGATAAAGCCATGGGGTTGTTTAATAAGACAAAGGAGTTTATTTCTCCCAAGGAAGAACTGAAAGAGACGGTCGGGACTTCGGTCAAAGAGCTGCTTGACGGCCGTATTCTGGCGGATAAGGTGATTCGGCGGAATATAATGTTTATTCTTTTTCTGACGTTTTTGGGTATTTTTTACATCGCAAACGGATATAGCACAGAGAAATTATATAAGAAAAAGGTGGCGATGGAACGGGAAGTGAGGGATTTGCGCTTTGAGTCCATCACGACTGCCGCCCAGTTGATGTTTATCAGTAAACAATCGGAGGTGAAAAGGCGGGTGAATGAAGAGGGGTTGGAATTGGAGGAGAGTAAGGAGCCTCCTGTAAAAATATATAAGAGGTAAGATTATGTCGATGAAGGGGGAAATCGTGTGGCGTATCGGGATGGTTTACATTCTGATGATGCTGCTTGCTACGCTGATCGTAGTGAAAGCCCTTCATGTGCAGATGTGGGAAGGAGAGAAGTGGAGAAACCAATCCGGTTCGGTGAGGGTGAAGGATTTTGAGGTGGCGCCTAACCGGGGGGATATATGTGCAGTTGACGGCAGGATATTAGCAAGTTCTGTGCCTTATTATGAATTGCATGTGGATTGGAAGGTGGTATCGGAGGAGGTTTTTCGGGCAGGAGTGGATAGTTTGGCTTTGTGTTTGTCGAATTTTTTTAAGGACGAAAGTGCCGCTTTTTATAGGAAGCGTTTAAGAGCTGCCAAAACATCGCAATATCGTTATTATTTGCTGAACAAGCGAAAGGTTTCCTATACCGAGCTGAAGAAAATCCGTGAGTTCCCGATTTTCCGGTTGGGGAAAAATAAAGGTGGATTGATAGAGGTGATGAGCAGTACGCGTTTACAACCGCATGTCAATTTGGCAAGCCGTACAATAGGGTATCTGAATGAGTCGGATGACGGGAGTTTTGAAGGACGGGTTGGGCTTGAAGGAGCTTTTGAGAATGAGTTGAAGGGGATTCCGGGGCGGAGTGTGAAACAGATGATGTCCGGGACGTGGGTGCCTGTGACAGTGGAGGAGCCGGAGGACGGGAATGATGTGATTACGACTATCGATGTAGATTATCAGGATATTGTACAGAATGCCCTGTTGCGGCAGTTGGAGAAGTTTGAGGCGAATAAGGGCTCTGCAATATTGATGGAAGTTAAGACAGGGGATGTCAAGGCGATAGCAAATCTGACCCGCACTTCGACGGGTACCTACCGGGAGAGTATGAATTATGCCATTGGAGATGCGGGGGAACCGGGATCCGTGATAAAGGCGGCATCTATGATTGCTTTATTGGAGGATGGGTATGTTGAGCCAGGCGATACGGTGGATTTGGGTGGAACTGGAAGGTATCAGTTTTATGACAATTACCTGACCGATTCCGATAATAAAAAGCCGGGGAAAATTACCGTGCAGCATGTTTTTGAAACTTCTTCCAACGGTATTGCCAAGATTGTGTACGATCATTATAGAAAGCAGCCAGAGCGTTTCGTGAATCGCTGGTGTGGTTTGGATTTGGATAAGAAATTGGGGGTGAGTCTGAAGGGGGAGGGGGAACCTTACATTAAACATCCGGGCGATAAGGATTGGACGGGGATAACCCTGCCATGGATGAGTATTGGTTATGAGCTGAAGATTACCCCTTTGCAGGTATTGGCTTTTTATAATGCCATTGCGAACGACGGTCAGCGTATGCGGCCGCGGTTTGTAAAGGAAATTCGGAATCGCGGGAGGGTGATTAAGTCATTTGAACCGGAAGAGGTGGGAGGAAGAATATGCAGTCGGGGTACGTTGAAGAAAATACAGGATATGTTGGAAGGTGTGGTGGAAAACGGTACAGCCCGTAATATTCGGACGGATAAGTATCGGATAGCAGGGAAAACGGGTACGGCCCGTATTGCTACGGGAACGCAAGGATACGGTATCCGGAAGTACCGGGCGAGTTTTGTGGGTTTTTTCCCGGCGGATGCACCGCTGTATTCTTGTATTGTGGTGATAGATAATCCGTCGTTGTCGAAAGGGTTTTACGCTGCGCAGGTGTCCAGCCCGGTTTTCCGGGAGATTGCCGATAAGGTGTATTCCATTGCTTATCGGCAATACGGAGAGCAGCAGAGGGCGGCGGAAAGGACATTGCCGGTGAGTAAGAACGGATTGAAGACTGATTTCGGGAAAATATTTGACGGTTTGGGGCTGGAGCTCGACGGCAAGGCAGATGTGGAGGAGAATGATTGGGTGATTACGGCGAGCGGAGAGGGGGAAAATGTGGTGTTGAAGCCTCGACGGATTAATAATTCTGTGGTACCGAATGTAAAGGGGATGGGATTGCGCGATGCGTTGTTTGTCTTGGAGAATGCGGGATTGAAGGTAGGGGTTGTCGGTGAGGGGATGGTGCAGCGTCAGTCGTTGACGCCTGGTCAGGATGTCCGGGAGGGGGCATTTATTCAGATAGAGTTGCGATAGAGTGTTTAAATAGTAGCCTGCGATGGAAAAGTTAAAGGATTTATTACAAGGAGTAGTTTATGAGGAGATTCACGGGGATGTTGATATTCAGGTGAATACGGTTCATTTCGATTCCCGGAAAGTTGGAAAAAACGATGTGTTTGTGGCTCAGCGAGGGGTGAGTGTTGACGGACATGCTTTTATTCAGAAAGCGACGGAAGCCGGCGTAACGGGGGTGATTTGCGAGGAGTTGCCTGCTGTGTTGGCAGAGGGAGTGTGTTATGTGAAGGTGGCGGATTCTTCCGATGCATTGGGAAAGATAGTGGCTAATTTTTACGGGAACCCTTCCCGGAAAATGAAATTGGTCGGTGTGACGGGTACGAATGGGAAAACCACTACCGCGACCTTGTTATACGACCTTGTGCGTTTGTTGGGAAAAAAGGCGGGACTGCTTTCGACCGTTTGTAATTATGTGGATGATGAGAAATGCCCTTCTACCCATACGACGCCCGATGCTGTGGAGTTGAACGGGTATCTGAAAAGAATGGTGGATGCGGGATGTGAATATTGTTTTATGGAAGTGAGTTCGCACTCCATTCATCAGAAACGGATTGCCGGACTGGATTTCGACGGAGCCGTTTTTTCAAACATTACCCATGATCATTTGGATTATCACAAGACGTTTAAAGCTTATATAGAAGCGAAAAAGGCTTTTTTTGACGGTCTGAAAAAAGAGGCGTTTGCCTTGACGAATGCCGATGATAAAAACGGACCGGTGATGTTGCAGAACACGGCGGCACGGCGTTTCACCTATTCTTGCCGGACTTTGGCGGATTTTAACGCCAAGGTGGTAGAGAAGCACTTGGACGGTACGCTGTTGTTGTTGGACGACAAAGAGGTGTGGACTAAGTTTACGGGCGATTTCAATGCTTATAATTTGTTGGCAGTGTATGCTTCCGCCTGTTTATTGGGCTTGGACAAGGAGGAGGTGTTGCGGTGTATGAGTTTGCTGGTGCCGGTGTCCGGTCGTTTTGAGACGATTATGTCTAAAGAAGGGGTGGTGGCAGTTGTGGATTATGCCCACACGCCCGATGCGGTGGAGAATGTGCTTTCAACTATCAAAGGGTTGAAGGGGAAAAACAATGTAGTCATTACGGTGGTTGGTGCCGGCGGAGACCGGGACAAGACGAAACGTCCGGAAATGGCGGATGCCGCTTGTCGGTATAGCGATCGGGTGATACTGACGTCCGATAACCCCCGCAGTGAGGAGCCGGAAGCTATTTTG
This sequence comes from uncultured Odoribacter sp., assembly GCA_910588375.1. Taxonomy (GTDB): domain Bacteria; phylum Bacteroidota; class Bacteroidia; order Bacteroidales; family Marinifilaceae; genus Culturomica. The sequence goes on along the minus strand of CAJUQA010000015.1, from coordinate 37,655 downwards.
GCGGATATGCGGGCAGGGGTGAAAGAGGAGTATAAGAATAAGGTGTTGTCTATCACCGACCGCCGGGAGGCTATCCGTACGGCATTGATGCTGGCATCCAAGGGGGATATAGTGTTGATTGCCGGCAAAGGACATGAGAATTATCAGGAGATAAAAGGAGTGAAGCATCATTTCGACGATAAAGAGGTGGTGAATGAAGTTTTTAATATGTAGGATTTTCAATTTTAATCGGTATGTTGTATTATCTTTTTAAGTATCTGGATGAGTTGGATTTTCCCGGAGCAGGTATGTTCCATTACATCACGTTCCGTTCGGCGTGTGCCATTATTCTTTCGTTGTTGCTGGCGACGATTATCGGTAAAAGGGTAATCCGTATTTTGCAGAAACAGCAGATTGGGGAAGAAATCCGGGATTTAGGGCTGGAGGGGCAGATGCAGAAAAAGGGAACACCGACGATGGGGGGTATTATTATCCTGTTGTCGATATTGATTCCGGTGTTGCTGTTTGCCCGTCTGGACAACATTTATATTCAGCTGATGATTATCTCTACCATTTGGTTAGGGGCTATCGGTTTTGCCGATGATTATATAAAGGTGTTCCGTAAGCACAAAGAGGGCTTGAAGGGGCGTTTTAAGGTTATCGGTCAGGTGGGGCTGGGGCTGATTGTCGGTATTACCCTCTATGTCAGCGATGACGTTGTGGTTAGGGAGCGGGTGAGCATTTCTGAAATCGGCCGCGTGACCAGTGTGGTGGATGAAGGGTTTGAAGGGGAGAATATGCCGAAGGCTTTGACAAAGGATGTGAAATCGACCCGGACGACGATACCTTTTTTTAAAAATAATGAGTTTGATTATGCCTGGTTTACTTCCTGGGCAGGTAAATATTCGGAGGGTTTGGGCTGGTTGGTGTTTGTCATCATCACCATATTGATTGTGACGGCAGTGTCGAATGGAGCCAATCTGACGGACGGATTGGATGGTCTGGCGACCGGTACATCTGCATTGGCGGGAGTTACGTTGGGCATATTGGCATATGTCTCTGGAAATATGATGTATGCGGATTATCTGAATATCATGTATATTCCCCATTCCGGGGAGCTGGTGGTGTTCGGGGCCGCTTTTATCGGGGCGACCATCGGCTTTTTGTGGTATAATTCTTTTCCGGCACAGGTATTCATGGGGGACACGGGCAGTTTGTCCCTGGGCGGTATTATCGCTGTGTTTGCCATCATGATTCATAAAGAGTTACTGATACCCATCCTTTGTGGTATTTTCCTCATGGAAAACCTGTCGGTGGTGATGCAGGTCAGCTATTTCAAATATACAAAGAAGAAATTCGGAGAGGGGCGGCGGATTTTTCTGATGGCACCGCTGCACCACCATTTTCAGAAAAAAGGGATTCCGGAACCGAAGATTGTGACCCGTTTCTGGATTGTTGGGATTATTCTTGCGGTACTTACTATTGTAACGTTGAAAATAAGATAAAAGAAATAGGACCATGAAACGTTTGGTTATTTTAGGCGGGAAGGAGAGCGGAACGGGAGCCGCTTTGCTGGGCAGAAAGTTAGGATATGATGTTTTTCTGTCGGATAAGGGACGGATAGAACCCGAATACAAGGATATTCTGACTCATGCGGGGATTGATTTTGAGGAGGGACAGCATACGGAGAGTCGGATTTTTGGAGCGGATATTGTGGTGAAAAGTCCTGGTATTCCCGATACGGTGCCAATGATTGTGCGGTTACGGGAAAGCGGCACGGAAGTGATTTCGGAAATCGAGTTTGCTGGGAGACATACCGATGCCCGGATGATTTGCATTACGGGAAGTAACGGGAAGACAACGACTACGTTACTTACACATCACATATTATCGCAGGCGGGAGTGGATGCCGGATTGGCGGGGAACGTGGGAAAGAGTCTGGCGGCACAGGTCGCAGAGCAGGCGCACGAGGTATATGTCGTGGAATTGTCGAGTTTCCAGTTGGACGGTATGTTTCGTTTCAAGGCGGATGTGGCGGTGATTACCAATATTACGCCCGACCATTTGGATCGTTATGACCATAAATTTGAGAATTACGCTGATGCCAAGTTCCGGATTTTGCAGAACATGGATGCCGACGGCATGTTTATATACGGCATGGATTGCGATGTGGTGCGGGAGAGAGTGGAGATATTGAAGCCGGTTCCGTCCTGTGCGGGTTTTACGTATGGAACAGAGCCGTTGAAAAACGGGGCTCACATGGAGGGGAACACCGTGGTCGTCCAGTGGGAAGGCAGACGTTTTTCGGTGGACAAAGCGGATATCAGCATTCGGGGCAGGCACAATGTGTATAATGCCATGGCGGCTATTTTGGTGTGCCTCCGGATAGGGCTGACCGATGATGCTATCCGTCGGGGACTGAAAAGCTTTCCGCAGGTGGAGCATCGTTTGGAGACGGTGGCGGTGAAACAGGGCGTTACCTATATCAATGACTCCAAGGCGACGAATGTCGATTCGGCGTGGTATGCTTTGGATAGTATGACGGCTCCGGTGGTGTGGATTGCCGGGGGAACGGATAAGGGCAACGATTACAGTGTCTTGTTCCCGTTGGTGAAGGAGAAGGTGAAAGTATTGGTTTGCATGGGAGTGGATAACCGGAAGTTGGTGGAGAATTTTTCATCTTTGTGTGAAGTGGTGGATACTCACAGTCTGGACGAAACGATAGGGGCGTGTCGCAGGTATGCGATGACCGGAGATACGGTTTTACTGTCGCCGTGTTGTGCCAGTTTCGATTTGTTTAAAAATTACGAGCAACGGGGCGAATTGTTTAAGGAGAAGGTGAATGCCATTCCGGATAAATAAAATAGGGATTCGGTTATGTTTGACTGGAAAGACAAAATAAGGTTTAAGGGGGATAAGGTGCTCTGGTATGTGATTATCGGGTTGATGATTGCTTCCGTGATGGTGGTGTACTCTTCCACCGGACGGCTGGCTTACCGGGTGAAAGACGGGAATACGAGTTTTTACCTGATGAAGCAGCTTTTCCTGATGGTGGGGTGTTTTGTCGTCATTCTGGGATTGCAGTCAGTCCATTATAAATACCTGTTTAAGTTTTCCAAGGTCATTCTGGGAATGGCATTTATTTTTCTTTTGTGGGCGAAGTTTGCGGGTACTAATCTGAATGATGCCGACCGATGGATTACGATTCCTCTCATCGGATTTACTTTCCAGCCGTCAGAGTTGGCGAAAATCGGTATTATCTTATATACGGCGCGGATTATCACCTATTATCAGATGGACAGGAATTGCAGTGACGAGGCGTTGAAGAGCGTGTTGCTGTATGTCGGTCCGGTGATTTTCATGATATTTCTGGATAACTTTTCGACCTCATTGCTGATGGGGTTGATTTGCATGACGATGTTGTTTGTGGGACGGTTGCGGTTGCGGTTGATGGCGATGTCTGTCGGAGCGTTGATCGGAGTGGTGGGGATGATTCTGTTGTTGGCTTTCACGGTGCCCCAGTTTGAGAAAATCGGGCGTGTGGCCACGATTAAAGGACGTGTAACGGAGTTTTTTGCAGGCGGTCAACGGGAGGGCTATTCCTATCAGTCAGACCAAGCTAAAATTGCCGTGGCAAAAGGCGGTTTTCTGGGCGTGGGACCAGGTAACAGCGAGCAGCGTAATTTTCTGCCTCATCCGTATTCCGATTTTATTTTTGCGATTATCATCGAGGAGTATGGTTTGGTGGGTGGTGGCGTGATATTGTTGCTTTATCTGACGGTGTTGTTCCGAGTGGGGGTGATTGTGAGGCGGTGTACGCGTACGTTTCCCGCTTTGCTGGTCACGGGATTGGGACTGAGTATTGTTTTCCAGGCGTTTGTGAATATGGGGGTTTGTGTGGGGATTTTTCCGGTGACGGGGCAGCCGTTGCCGCTGGTGAGTATGGGGGGAACATCGCTGTTGTTTACCAGTGCGGCGTTTGGCATGATATTGAGTGTCAGCCATACGTTTATGGAAGGAGCTGAGATTCTGGACGACGGGGCGGAAGATGAAGAAGAGGAGGAGCCGGAAGCGGCAACGGAGGAATCGGTGGAGGGTTTTGAACTGGAGGAACAGGAACGTTATTTTTCTTGATTATAAAAAAGGCGATATGAAACGGATTATTGTAAGCGGAGGAGGAACCGGCGGGCATATTTTCCCGGCGTTGTCGATAGCCAATGCTTTAAAGCGTATGGACAAGGAGGTGGAAATCCTGTTTGTCGGGGCAGAGGGGAAAATGGAGATGGAGAAAGTGCCGGAAGCGGGTTTCCCTATCGAAGGGTTGCCGGTGAGAGGATTGCAGCGGAGGCTGACGCTGGAGAATGTGAAGGTGCTGATTAATTTGTGGAAGAGTTTGCGGAAAGCGAAAAAGATTATCCGGCGTTTCCGTCCCGACGTGGTTGTCGGGGTGGGAGGGTATGCCAGTGGTCCGATAGGACGGGTGGCGGCCAATGCGGGGATACCTTTGGTATTGCAGGAACAGAATTCGTATGCGGGCGTGACGAACAAGCTGCTGGCGAAAAAGGCAAAGAAGGTATGCGTGGCATATGAAGGGATGGAGCGTTTTTTTGAACCTTCCAAGATTATTTTTACAGGAAATCCGGTACGTAAGGATTTGTTGAACAATGAGGGAAAACGGGAGGAAGGATATGCTTATTATGGTCTGGACCCGAAGAAAAAGACCGTGTTAGTGACCGGTGGAAGCCTGGGCGCGGGCACCTTGAACAAGATGGTGGAAGCTCATTTGTCCGAATTGGGCGGACGGGAAGATATACAGGTGTTGTGGCAGTGTGGCGGCTATTATTATGAGCAGCTTCACGGGGAACTGGCTGAGCGGTTGCCTGCCAATGTGAAGTTGCTGGCGTTTCTGAAACGGATGGATTTGGCGTATGCCTGTGCCGATGTGGTGGTGGCGAGAGCCGGAGCTGGAACCATTTCGGAGTTGTGTTTGTTGGAGAAAGCGGCCATACTGATACCTTCCCCGAATGTGGCGGAGGATCACCAGACAAAGAATGCGATGGCCTTGGTAAACAAGCAGGCAGCTTTGATGATTAAAGATGCGGAGGCCGTGGAGCGGTTTATGACTGTTTTGTCCGGATTGTTGGACGAGGAGGCTGCGTGCAGGGCGTTGTCGGAGAATATCGCCCGTCTTGCCATCCGGGATTCGGATGAGAAAATTGCCGCCGAGATTTTGAAATTGATTCGGTAAGGCGGATTCATGGAAGCAAATGTATAAAGGATGAAAAATATATCGGAAAAAATCGAAAATGTGTATTTTGTCGGTATCGGGGGTATTGGGATGAGTGCCTTGGCGCGCTATTTCAAAGCCAACGGTTACCGGGTGGCAGGGTACGACCGTACGTCGTCGCCTTTGACGGAGAAACTGAGCGGGGAGGAAGGGATTCCCGTGAACTATCGGGATTCGGAGGAGGAAATAGGAGCGGATTTTCGCGACAAGGCACGTACGTTGGTGGTGTACACTCCCGCTATTCCGCAAGATAATGCGCAGTTGCAGTTTTTTGAGCAGGCGGGCTTCGGCCTTCACAAACGTTCGGAGGTGCTGGGTTTATTGTCGCGCCGGGGCAAGGCGTTGTGTATTGCCGGGACGCACGGGAAAACGACGACATCGACGCTTTTGGCATATCTGCTGCATTGTTCGTCGGTGGGATGCAATGCTTTTTTAGGGGGCATTTCCATGAACTTCGGGACGAACCTTTTGCTGGATGCCCATTCTCCTTATATTGTTATTGAGGCAGACGAGTATGACCGTTCTTTTTTGCATCTGACGCCGGAGATGGCAGCCATCACGGCTATGGACGAAGACCACCTGGATATTTATGGCAACCGGAAGAATCTGGTCGCCGCTTTTGAGGAGTTTGGGGGTAAGGTGAGGGAAGGCGGAAAGTTGTTTGTGAAAAAGGGGCTGGAACTGAAAAAGGCGGCGGTGTCGGGATATTATGCTGTGGATGGGGCTGCCGATTTCTATTCGGACAATTTACGGGTGGAAGGCGTGTGTTCCGTGTTTGATTATCACGGTGTGAAAGCGGAAATCAAGGATTTGAAGTTGGGGGTACCGGGGCGCATGAATGTGGAGAATGCCACGCTGGCGATTACGCTGGCCTTGGAGGCGGGGGTGACGCCGGAAGAGATAAAGGAGGCGTTGCCCGGTTTCAAGGGGGTGCAGCGTCGGTTTAATATCCACGCTTCCGGGCGGACGATTTATGTGGATGATTATGCACACCACCCGCGTGAAATTGAGGCGGTGTTGCAGGCTGTCCGGGAGATTTGGCCCGAACGGAAGCTGACCGTGGCTTTTCAGCCGCATCTGTATTCCCGTACGAGCGATATGCACGATTGGTTTGCGCGGAGCCTGAACATTGCGGACGAAGTGATTTTGCTGGATATTTATCCGGCGCGGGAGTTGCCCCTGCCGGGTGTGACTTCCGAGATTATCCGGAAAGATGTGGTGAAGCCTTCGGCGATTGTTCCGAAGGAGCGTTTTGTCCGGTTTGTGGAAGAGAAGATGGACGGCGGTGTCTTTGTGACACTGGGAGCGGGGGATATTGACCGTTTTGTGCCGGCGCTGACAAATATTTTCAGGAAAGGTTCGAACTAACCCCCGTTGTATTCGTTGGAAGGAAAATAGGAGTATATGCAGAAAGCAAGACCTTACATATTATTTATCGGATTATTTGTATACCTGATAATTGTGCTTACCTTTGTGTCCGCAGAGCGGGACAGGGTGGAGTGTAAGGGAATGCGGGTTACCGTGGCGGATGCGGTGACCAATGCTTTTGCCGACGAAGGGGACGTGATGAGGGTGGTGAAGCAGAAGTACGGGGAAGTTGAGGGCAGAGGCATTACGGAGATAGACAAGGACAGCATCGAACGGCTGCTTGTGGGAAGGTCGGTTGTCAAATCGGCTCAGGTTTACTACAGTTTAGACGGTTATTTACACATAGAAATCAGACAACGTAAACCTGTACTCAGGGTATTGAACAATGATGGTTACTATGTGGATGAAGACGGCAAAATCATGCCGTTGTCTCAGAAATATACTTCCAGGGTTGTGGTTGCAACCGGAAATGTATCCAGAAAATTTGCTTGCGAAGAGTTGTATCCGTTCGTGATGGCATTGAGGAATGATGAGTTCTGGGATGCTTATGTGGAACAGATTGTCGTGGAGGGCGGGAAAGAGGTGATATTGATTCCCAAGGTGGGGAGTTTCAGAATTGTATTGGGCAGTCTGGAGGGGTATGAACAGAAAATGGAAAAGCTGCGTTTGTTCCTGAAAAAGGGAATCGCCAGGAAGGGGTGGAATTTGTATAAGGAGATCAATTTGAAATTTGACAAGCAGATTGTTTGCGTAAAGAAATAAATAAATGACAGATATTATGGGGTTGACAGCATCTTTGGATATTGGTTCCGAAAAAATGGTGATGGCTGTCGCCGGGGTGGACAACCGGGGCGACTGCCGTCTGACCGGCATGAAGATGATTGCTTTGCAGGGGGTGAAGGAGGGGGTGATTACCGATAAGGGGAAGGTGAAATCGTATGTTCTGTATCTGCTGAAAGAGTTGGTACGGGACAAGCGGGTGGATGTCTTGAATATGTCGCTGTCGGGGAAGGCGATCCGGATGGCGGAACAGAGGGTGAGTATTTCTTTGCAACGCAAGACGGTGAAAGAATCCGATTTGATCCGGGCGGAAAACAAGTGTATCGAATTGGTAAATGCCAAGGGAGAAGAGGTGGTGGATGTTATTCCGGTGGCTTATACGGTGGACAGGGGTGAGTATACCGCAAATCCGGTAGGGAAGTCGGGACGGACGTTGGAAGTGCGTTTCCGTGTATATACTTCCGACCCGCACTATCTGAAAGAGGTGAGGCAGTTGATGGAGGCGTGCGGCATCGGGCATGTGGAGTTTTTTCCAGTGGCGCGGGCTTATATGGAGGCGTTGGGCGTGAGTGAATCGAAACGGCGTTTTGCATTGGTGGATTTGGGCGCCGCGCATACCGGCGTGATGCTGTTCCGTGACGGTATGTTGGATCATGAAGTGGTGCTGCCGTTGGGAAGCGCAGCCATCGACCACGATATAAAGTGCGCTTTCCGCTTGGAGGAGTTGCAGCAGGCGAAGAAGATGAAACATTCGCACGGCATGGCGCTCCGCTCGGCGTGTAAGAGTGAAAAGGTGCAGATTCCGGATGCCAACAAGCAGATTGAAAAACGGGATTTGGCTAAAGTGATACAGTGTCGCCTGGAAGAGTTGCTGGAGGGGGCTGTATATCAGCTCCAGCAGTGGCGCTTTACGGATGGCGGAAATGAGATTTTGCTGACGGGAGGGGGGAGCCGTATTCCGGGAACGGATGGGCTGCTCGCAAAGTTATCCGGTCAGCAGGTCGGATATGCCAAGGCAAAAGGGGTGTTGGGACCGGATGAAAATATATTCCAGGCACCAGCCTGTTTGGCAGTGTTGGGATTGCTGTTATGCGAACATGCGGAGCCGGAGGAGGAGAAAGGCGGTTTGATGGGGTGGCTCTCCGGATTGTTTAAATGAGATGGTAAATGATTGATTTATGGATAATAACGACGAATTGTTAGCACTGAAATTGCCTGTACAGCAGGAATCCATCATTAAGGTAATCGGCGTGGGCGGCGGCGGCAGCAATGCTGTGAACCACATGTGCCGTCAGGGGATTCACGGGGTGGAGTTTGTGGTTTGCAATACGGATATCCAGGCGTTGCGTTTGAGTCCGGTGAAGAACAAGATTCAGTTGGGTAAGGAGCTGACGGAAGGACGTGGGGCGGGATGTGTGCCCGAACGCGGACGGCAGTCGGCGGTGGAAAGCATGGACTTTATCCGGAATCTGTTGTCGCATAAGACCAAGATGGCGTTTGTCACGGCAGGCATGGGGGGAGGAACCGGTACGGGAGCGGCTCCTGAAATTGCCCGGCAGGCCAAGGAGTTGGGCATACTGACCATCGGTATAGTGACGTTGCCTTTCAGTTTTGAAGGTCGGCGGAAGATGGAGCAGGCAATGGACGGGATTGATGAGTTGGAGCAGTATGTGGATGCGTTGCTGATAATCAAGAATGACAGACTGAAAGATATATACGGTGATTTGAAATTGTCGGAGGCTTTTGCCATGGCCGATAATGTACTGACGATTGCCGCCAAAAGTATTGCCGAAATCATCACTTTCAAGGGGTATGTGAATGTGGACTTTGCCGATGTGGATGGCGTGATGCGCGACAGCGGCGTGGCGTTGATGGGGGCGGCGGAAGCTGCTGGCGAAAACCGGGCGATGCAGGCGCTGGAAGAGGCGTTGGTTTCGCCCTTGCTCAATAGCCACGATATTCGCGGGGCTTCCAACATTCTGCTGAACATGCTCTATGGCAACAAGGAGGTGACGATGGACGAAATCACGCTGATTACGGAGAGCTTGCAGGAGCGGGTTGGCGGTGATGTGAATGTGATTTGGGGAGCGGGAAAAGATGAGACATTAGAGGACAAATTGCGCGTGGCGGTTATTGCTGTGGGATTCAACCGCAACAGCAGTGCTGGGACACATACCGTGTCGGCTGACAGGATGGCGCCGAAGCCTGCGAAGCCGGAGGTGGTGTTTAAGGTGGAGGAGATGCCGGAGGAGCTGGAGATGGTGACTGTCAGTTCTTCCGAATTGGAGGAGCAGGCGCGCCAGAAACGCCAGAAGCAGGAGGAACAGAAGCTCCGCAAACAACAGCGGGAGGTGCGGCAGCCGGAAGGGGCGCCCGAAAAGAAGCGTAAGGGCGTCAACGACATTCCGGACACGGACAGTTGGTTTAAACGCAAGTTGGGCAATATCTTCAACGAAGAATCCTGGGATACGGAAATGAAATAAAAATCGGGTTATAATAAGTCGTTTATGATAGACGGATTGGTAAATTTTAATTTGGATGAAGTTTCTCCTACGATTATCAAGGTAATCGGCGTAGGCGGCGGAGGTGGCAATGCTGTGGAGTATATGTATGCGAAAGGGATTTGTGATGTGGATTTTGTGGTATGCAACACGGATGCCCAAATTCTGGAAAATAGTCCAGTGCCTGTGAAAATTCAGTTGGGCGTGGAGTTGACGGAAGGACATGGCGCCGGTAACAATCCGGAAATCGGGGCGAAATCGGCGGAAGAGAACCTGGAGGAGATTACCCGTATGTTGAAAAAGAACACCCGTATGGCTTTTATCACGGCGGCGATGGGTGGCGGCACGGGTACGGGTGCGGCTCCGGTGATTGCCAAGCTGGCGAAGGAGATGGGAATATTGACGGTGGGGATTGTGTCCATTCCGGCGCGTTTTGAGGGACCGAAGCGCTTGAACCAGGCGCGGGAAGGGTTGAGGCAGTTGAAAGACCATGTGGACTGCCTGATTGTGATTGACAATGAAAAAATCAAGCGGATATACGGTTCGCAGACCATTTCTGCGGCGTTTGCCAAGGCGAACGATGTGTTGAATATCGCGGCGAAGGGTATTGCGGAGGTGATTACGTTGCCGGGCTATATCAATGTGGACTTTGCCGATGTGAAGACGGTCATGACCGACAGCGGGGTGGCGATTATGGGGGCTGCGCAGGCTTCCGGAGAGGACCGCGCCCGCCGGGCGATTACCGAGGCGTTGGATAGCCCGCTGTTGAATAACAACGACATCCGCGGTGCCAAAAATATATTGTTGAATATCACTTCCGGAACGGACGAGGTGACGATGAACGAGATGACGGAGATAACCTCCATTATCATTCACCGCGTAGGCGACACGGCGGCCGTGATTTGGGGGGTAGGGACCGATGAGGCGCTGGGCGATGCGATTTCGGTGACGATTATCGCGACGGGATTCCCGAAAGATGATATTGAAATTCTGGACCAGCCTACCGTCCGGCACGAGGAAAACGGTTTGTTGCTGAGTGCGGAGGAAGTGGTGTTGAAGCCGGAACTGACGCCCGAGGAGATTGAAGAGCTGGTGAGGACGCCGGCGTTTGAAAGAAGGCGGAATGTGAGGATAGTTTGAAAGTATAGGTGTCGGAAGAACGGCACAGTTAATGAATAAAATTGAATGGAAAAATTTAGAGAATTAGGTTTAGATGGGGAGATTCTGAAAGGAATAGCCGATTTGGGGTTTGAAACGCCGAGTCCGATACAGGAAAAAGTGATCCCTGTGATTTTGAGTGAAGAAAGCGATTTGGTGGCCTTGGCGCAGACGGGGACCGGAAAGACGGCGGCATTCGGCTTGCCTTTGTTGCAGAAGCTGGAAGCGGAGGTGAATAAGATACAGGTGCTGATATTGAGCCCGACGCGGGAGCTGTGTGTGCAGATAGGGAACGACTTGAAGAATTATTCGAAATATTGTCCGGCGGTGCGGATAGCGTGCGTGTATGGAGGAACGGACATACGGAAACAGATCCGGGAATTGGGAAAAGGAGTGCATATTCTGGTGGCTACTCCCGGCCGTCTGTGCGATTTGATTAAGCGGGGAGCCGTGGACATCGATGCGGTGAAAGCGGTTGTGCTGGATGAAGCGGACGAAATGCTGAATATGGGCTTTAAGGAGGATTTGAATTTTATCTTGGAAGAGACGCCCGACACCCGCAATACGTATCTGTTTTCGGCAACGATGCCTCGGGAAGTGGAGCGCATCGCTCGTAATTACCTGCATGCGCCGAAAGAGATTTCGACAGGCAAGAAGAACCAGGGTGCCGACACGGTGCGCCATGAGTATTACCAGGTGAAGGCGAAGGATTGTTATGAGACGCTCCACCGGGTGATTGACTGCGCCCCGGATATGTATGCCATTATTTTTACGCGTACGAAAATGGATGCGCGCGACATTGCCCACAAGTTGCAGAAGGACGGTATCGACTGCGATGCCCTGCACGGCGATTTGGGACAGAACCAGCGCGACGAGGTGATGGCCCGTTTCCGCTCAAAGAGGCTGAAGGTGCTGGTGGCGACGGACGTGGCTGCGCGGGGACTGGATGTGGATAATCTGACGCATGTGATTAATTATAACTTGCCGGAGGATGTGGAGAGCTATACGCACCGTAGCGGGCGTACGGGACGTGCCGGACGCGACGGCGTGTCGGTGGCGATTATCAACTCGAAGGAGAAAGGAAAGCTGCGCCGCATTGAAGGGGTGTTGAAAAAGAAGTTTGAATATAAGGAGGTGCCGGGAGGCAACGAAGTGTGTCGCGCCCAGTTGCTTTATTATGCCGACAAGATTTTGGCGGCGGAACAGAAAGAGACGCTTGCGCCTTACCAGCAGGAATTGTTCGAGAAGTTCCAGGAACTGACAAAGGAGGAATTGATACAGAAGATGGTTTCCTATGAATTCGGACGGTTGCTGAAGAAATATGCGGGCGTGGAGGATTTGAACCTCACTGAGGATGAACGCCGGCAGGGTGGCAAGGAAGGCCGCCGGGGCGGACGCTCGGAGGAGTCGGAATACGAGTTTACGACGTTCAGCGTGAACGTGGGTAAAGAGGACGGTTTCACGCCCCGCGACCTCATGACGATTATCAACGAAAATGCTCCCCGCAAGGGATTGGAAATCGGAAGTATCCGGATATTCGACAGCAATACGAAATTTGAAGTAGACGTGCGCGGGCTGGACGGTTTTGCCGGCTGTTTCCGCAATGTCAGTTTCAACGGATTGCCGTTTACGGTGACGGAGGTGAAAGACCGCTACGCTCGTAATTCCCAAGGCAAGAAACGAAATTCCACCGCCAACAACAAATGGCGCAAAAGCGAGGGAGGCGGTCGTGGCCGTTCCCGCTTTGGCGAAAGGAAAAAGGGCGACGGCGGCAAGAAACGTAGAAAGTAACGGACGTCAGTCTATATGAAAAATCCACTCCTGAGGAGTGGATTTTTTTTGTTTGTTAGTTATATCTGTAGTATAACTTAAAGTGTAAGTGTGTTTTAGAGAGGTGTATTCCCAAAAAAACGTTCCTTTTTTTGGTGAACTTTTTCCACTACACAATCGCAAATGTAGAAAAAATTAATCGACCTGCAACGCTTTTATTTTCAAAATTTTATAAAATATTCACATTTCATTCCCTTTTAGTTTTATCCCCTCTTTTTTTTCACCAAAAAAAGGAACGTTTTTTTTGTGGTATAAATAGGAGTTTTTAAACGTGGCTTCGATTGGTAATGCTTTTAGTGTCAGGGAGATAGTATTTAACATAAAACAAAAGACATTATGGCAAAGAAGACTACATTTTGGCAGGGTTGGTTGGTGGATAATCCGCTGACGGAAGACCCTAACGATTTCACACTGAAGGTGAAGGCGGGCAATATGGTTACCACCGAAGACATCGCCAAGGCGTTGCAGGCGGAAGGTACTGAATTTCAATTGGAAACCCTTGTTGACATTCTCAACCGGGGCGACCGTATCATCCGTAACAAACTGCTTGCCGGATTTAGTGTGGGTACTGGCGTGTTTTACGCTTATCCCAGCGTATCGGGTGTGTGGCGTGACAAGAACGAGACGTTTGACGAGAAAAAGCACAAAGTGGGCGTAAATTTTCAATTGAGTGCGGCATTGCGTGAGGGAGTGAAAGAGGTGGGGGTGGAAGTGTTGGGCATATCTTCTGCCGGTCCGGAGATTTCAGGCGTGACGGATACGTGGACGGGTGAGCTGAATGGGGTGATTACTCCCGATGAAGTGGTGAGCGTCAAGGGACGTAACATTCAGATTGCAGGAGAGAACGAGGGTAACGGCATCCGTTTCATCCGGGTGGACGACAACAGTGTCGTTGCTGTGGATATGCGCCGTCTGACGGTGAACAATCCTTCCGCATTATCGTTCCGGGTGCCGAAATTGGCGCCGGGCGATTACTATCTGGAGGTGACCACACAGTTCTCATCCAGCAACAGCGTGCTGAAACAGTCGCGCACGTCGCGTTTTGAGAAGGTGCTGAACGTTCCAGAACCGGAAGAGCAGAATTAGGGTAGTGTCCCCTACGTCCGTAGTGGACTATCCCCTACGGGCGTAGGACCCTTTCCCCTCAGAGCGTAGGAGACACCCTCCTACGCTCGTAGTGATAAGGATAAGAATAACTTAAAGAATGATTATGAAAAAGATATTTTATTTGATTCTGTCTTTAATATTGTTTGCAGGATGTTTTAGCGACTCCGATGTGGAGGGTGATGATTCGAAGAAACCAAATGTTTCGAAAGATGTGACATTGGAACTTTCTGTTTCAGATATTGTATTTGAGGCGACAGGAGGGAAAAAGACGTTTATGGTCTCTTGCAGCGGTGATTGGACTATAGAAAACGGTGACGATTGGTGTGAGACGGACTTTTGTAGTGGAATGGGTAATTCGACTGTTACTGTGATGACTGACAAATACAGCGGCATGGAGGATCGCAATACGAACCTGACCGTCAAGGCGGGCGATAAGACGGAGGTATTGGGGGTGACACAGAAAGGAAAAAATGCCATCATATTAAGTAAGGATAAATTCGAGGTGGAGCAAGAAGGGGAGAGAATTTCCATTGAGATAAAAAGTAACATAACTTATGAGGTGACGATACCGGAGGAGTTTCAATCGTGGATAATTTCCTCTCCGAATACCCGTGCTGTAACAACGAGGAGTTACGATTTTACGATTTCAAAGAATGAAAAAAATCAGAGTCGGTCAGGTTATATCGTTTTTTCGGGCAATTCTCTGAGTGACACCGTTTGGGTCTATCAGTCGGAATTCAAGGAACAATTGATCCTAATGGAGGATAGTTATGAACTTTCTATGGAAGGTGGGATTATTATTGTTGAATTAAGGACAAATATTGATTATGAAATTTATATTCCAGAGACGATTTTATGGGTTACTCAATTGAAAAACAGGAGTTCACGGACGGATAAAATATTGTTTTTAGTAGAAAAAAATGAAAGTGGTTATAATAGGAATGCTGTTATTTCTATAAATGCTAAAAATAGCGTATTGTCTGATACGTTGTACATTAATCAGTATGCTCAAAAAACAGATACTGGAGAATGTTTTGATGCTGAAATTGCCTTATTTATGGAAGATGGGCTTGTTCCGGACACAGATCCGACAAGTAAAATTGATGGTTGGTATTGTCGTGGTCAGCAAATTGTCTTGCGTGCCGTATTGTCTTCACCAGAAGGGTATGATATTGAAAATGGACATTATAAATGGACAATTGACGGTTTGAAATTGTCGGAAGAGCATTTTGAGTTAGAGACTGATACTTGCGTGCTGAAATGGATTCCTGAATTTCAGGAAGAGGATATAGTGGTGAAGGTATGCGGGTATTGTGATGGAGCTTGTGATGAAGTATGTAGTCAATATGTACGTCTAAAGGCTTATGATTGGGATACAAAACCGAAGATTGTGAGTCATTCCCAAAATCCGAGAAATATTGCTCCTGGAAAGGATGTTTATTTTGCTGTAAGAGCAATGGGGGTAGCACCGTTATCTTATGAATGGTATCGTAAAGTAAATGGTGCATGGTCTTTATTGGTGGATGATAGTTTTAGTTTTCCAGCAGTGAGAGGAGCTACTACGGATTCGTTAATATTGGAATCTGTGCCTAAAAGTTGGGATGCTTCTGAATTGAAAGTAGTGGTAAAGAATAATTATGATACGGCTTCAATAGTTTTTCAGTTAGGAGTGAAAGGGTGTTTTGATATTACGGCTGATTTGATAATGGATGAGGGAATTATCCCGGATACAGACCCGACAAATAAAATTGATGGTTGGTATTGTCGTGGTCAGAAAATCGCCTTACGTGCCGTGTTGTCTTCACCAGAAGGGTATGATATTGAAAATGGACATTATAAATGGACAATTGACGGTTTGGAATTTTCAGAAGGGAATTTTGAGTCGGAAAGTGATACGTGTGTGCTAACATGGATTCCTGAATTTCAGGAGGAGGATATAATGGTGAAGGTGTGCGGGTATTGTGATGAAGCTTGTGAGGAGGTATGTAGTCGATATGTACGATTGAAGGCTTATGATTTGATGATTGTGAGTCATTCCAAAAATCCGAGAAATATTGCCCCTGGAAAGGATGTTTATTTTGCTGTAAGAGCAATGGGGGTAGCACCGTTATCTTATGAATGGTATCGTAAAGTAAATGGTGCATGGTCTTTATTGGTGGATGATAGTTTTAGTTTTCCAGCAGTGAGAGGAGCTACTACGGATTCGTTAATATTGGAATCTGTGCCTGAAAGTTGGGATGGTTCTGACTTGAAGGTCGTGGTAAAGAATGATTATGATATGGTTTCAATGATTTTTCAGTTGGGCGTGAAATAGTATTGTAGATATAATAGTCAAAATACTATTAGGCAGTTATAACGGGATTATTTATAAGCTTTTGGCTATTCTTTTTAGCAGTATGAATAAAAAAGGGGCTGTTTACGAATGAAGTGTGCTTTGTTGTTAGACTGTCCCTTTTTTCGTATCCTTTGCTAAAGACTGCTGCTGCCAAAATCTCCACGAATGTTTTGCTGTTCGGAAAATCCGCTTTATTTTTGCGGTAGAGAAACAGCTGTTTCCGAAACGGCTGTTTCGGAACTTTTAAATAATCTGGAATATGAGATTTTTCGATAGAGCGGAAGAAATCGCCTCGCTACGCGAAATCCGCAGTATGGCAAAAGAGAATGCCCAGTTTACGGTGGTTACGGGACGCCGCCGTATCGGAAAGACGGCGCTGGTATGGAAGGCGTATGAGGATGAACCGATACTCTATTTCTTCGTTGGCCGTAAGGCCGAGGGGGAACTGTGTGAGGATTATCGGCTCGAAATTGAGAATAAGCTGGGGGTTCCGACGGTGGGCAAAGCAGAACGTTTTGCCGAAATATTTGAGTACTTGATGAAACTCTCTGTCGAGCAGCCCATGACGCTTTTTATTGATGAGTTTCAGGAGTTTTTCCGCGTGAATAAGTCGGTTTACAGTGATATGCAGCGCATTTGGGATATGTATAGCCCGAAAGCCCGGATGAATCTGATTGTCTGCGGCTCTATCTATTCCATGATGACCAAGATATTCAAGGATAAGAAGGAACCGCTGTATAACCGCCAGACGCGTTTTATGACCGTACGTCCGTTTGCTCCCGCCGTGTTGAAAGAAATCCTGTCGGAGTATAATCACGGCTATACGGCCGAAGACCTGTTGGCGTTGTATTCGTTTACGGGCGGAGTGGCGAAGTATGTCCAATTGCTTGTGGATGCGGGGGCAACGACCAAGGCGAAGATGCTCCATCAGATTATCAAGGCCGATTCTATCTTTTTGGGGGAAGGCAAGGCGATTCTTATCGAGGAGTTTGGCAAGGATTACGGTGTTTATTTTTCTATACTCTCCGCCATTGCCCGGGGGAAGACTTCACGCTCGGAGATTGAAAGTATTGTCGGGAGGGAGATTGGCGGTTATCTTACCAAGCTGGAAAAGGAGTATGAGGTTATTACTAAAAAACAGCCGTTGTTTGAGAAAAGTTCTACGAAGAATGTGCGCTATACGATAGAAGACAATTTTTTCACGTTTTGGTTCCGTTTTATTTATAAGTACAGCTATATGCTCGAAATCGAGAATTATGAGAGTGTAAAGACTATCGTCAATCGCGATTACGAGACTTTCAGCGGGCTTATGCTGGAACGCTATTTTAAGCGTGTGTTGATAGGGGAGCACCGCTATACCCGTATCGGAAGCTGGTGGGACCGCAAGGGAGAAAACGAGATTGACCTCGTCGCCGAGAATGAGTTGGAAGGGGAGGCAGCGTTTTTTGAGGTGAAGCGTAAAGCCGGAAATATCGATAGGGAAGTGTTGGAGGAGAAAGCGGCTGTTTTTCTGCGTGCCACGGGGGAGTTCAATGGATATTCAATCATTTACAAGGGTTTGTCGATGGAGGATATGTAATTGATAAAAGGTAGAAAGAGTTGAAGGGTTGAAAAAGGTTGAAAGGGGAGGTTTTCTTCCTTTTGGAGATAATGTATGGGACTTGAAAATCTTGGAAAAACGGACAAAATATGCTGGATAGAAAAATAAATCACTATTTATCAGATTTTTACAAAACAAGACAAAGTGCTCTTCTGATTACGGGGTTGGAGTAACTGTATTTTCCGATAATTCTCTATTTCTGTAGGTAAGGAAAGACAAGGTTTGTCCCGTAGAGGTTAAGTCTTCCGGTTATAATTCCCGATATTTTATGTTTGCTTGTGTATATGGTTGGATTACTTTGAAAAGGGGAGATTTTTTTATCTTTGTGGGTGAATAATTTCAAAATGCAAGAGGATGGAGGTAAGAAAAGCGGAATTTGTTGTGAGTAGCCCGGACGTAAAGAAGTGTCCGGCACCGGATAGGCATGAGTATGCGTTTATCGGCCGGTCGAATGTCGGTAAGTCGTCGTTGATTAATATGCTTGCCAACCGGAAGGATTTGGCCAAGACGGCGGCTAAGCCGGGAAAGACCCAGTTGATAAACCATTTCCTGATAAACGGGGAGTGGTATATGGTGGACTTGCCGGGGTATGGTTATGCCCGGACGTCGAAGGCTCAGCGGGGAGGATTTGAGAAGCTGATCCGGGATTATATCCTGAAACGGGAGAATCTGATTTGTCTGTTTGTGTTGGTGGACAGCCGGCATGAGCCGTTGCAGATTGACTTGGAGTTTATGGAGTGGTTGGGGGAGAACGGGGTGCCTTTTGTGATGGTGTTTACGAAGGCGGACAAATTGACAGCTACGCAGCGGGCGAAATGTATCGATGAGTATCACCGGGTGATGCTGGATAGCTGGGAGACTACGCCGTTGGCTTTTGTGACTTCTTCCGAAAAGCGTTTCGGCCGGGAGGAAGTGTTGGATTATATTGACGAATTGAATCGTACGGTTCAGCTATAGGAGGTTAAGTTATGCGATTGGATGTATATGGATGGTTGTCGGTCGGGTTGCTCTGTTGTTCTCTGGCAGCCCATGCGCAGCAAGGGGAATTGAAAGAAAGTTATTATCCGGACGGGACGTTGCGTTATAAAGGTTATTTTGTCGGGAAACAGCCTGTCGGCGAGGTGGTGCAGTATTATCCCTCGGGGCAGATGAAAGCCCGGCTGAATTATGACGGGGAAGAGACAACGGCTGTGATTTACAGTAAAAACGGTGAGTTTACTTCTTCGGGGAAGTACCTGAACCGGAAGAAAACGGGTGTATGGGAATACCGGAAAGGGGAACGGTTGCTGACGCGGGAGGAGTATCGCGAAGACAAGCTGGACGGGACGTCGTTTAAGTATTATGCCAACGGTGAGGTTGCGGAAAGCAAGACCTGGAAGGCCGGGGTATTGGATGGAGCGTGGAAGGTGTTTTATGATAACGGGCAGTTGAAGTTTGAGACTTCTTTTGTTGCAGGGAAGTTGCAGGGGGCTTTGCGGGCGTATGGTTATGAGGGGAAAAAGAGTGTGGAGGGAGAGTATCGCAATAATGTGAAAGAGGGCGTGTGGCGGTATTATGACGAGACAGGGAAACTGGTACGGGAGCGGATGTATAAGGAGGGTGTTTCGGAAAGTCAGCAGGAGGACGATTTGCAGGAGGACGCGCAGATACGTCGCTTGGAAAATGACGTAAAGAAAATCATTGACCCGGCTAATTTTACGGACGAGCCGGAAGTGTATCTCCAGATTATAGACAATTGACGGGGGAGTATGGATTTTATTTCTTTGTTTGATTTGAATCACCGGGTGCGGCAGGTGTTGAAAGAGCAGTTTGCCGAACCGCTTTGGATTGCGGCGGAGATTGCTTCCGTGTTGGAGAACCGCTCCGGACACTGTTATCTGGAGTTGGTGGATAAGCATGCGGGGGAGGAGAATCCGGTGGCAGTAGCGAAAGGGACAATCTGGTCGTTCACGTATCGTATGTTGAAGCCTTATTTTGAGACGACGACGGGAAGACACCTGGAAAAAGGGATGAAGGTGTTGATACAGGCGGAGGTGGTGTTTCATGAACTGTATGGCTTTTCGCTGAATATAAAGGATATTGACCCGACGTTTACCATCGGGGACATTGAGCGGAAGAGACGGGAGATTATCGGGCACTTGGAGGAGGAGGGTATTATAGATATGAACCGGAATCTGGAATTGCCTCTTTTGCCTAAGAATGTGGCGGTCATTTCTTCTCCGACTGCCGCCGGACTGGGGGATTTCCTCGACCAGTTGCAAAATAATTCCTATGGGTATAAGTTTCATGTGAAATTGTTTCCTGCTGTGATGCAGGGGGAGAGGACGACGGAGTCGGTGATTGCGGCTTTGGACCGGATTTATGAGTACGAGGAGTTGTTCGATGTGGTGGTGATTATCCGGGGAGGCGGTGCACAGGCGGATTTGGGGAGTTTTGATACTTACGATATGGCGGCAAATGTGGCGCAGTTTCCTTTGCCGGTGATTGCCGGTATCGGGCATGAACGGGACGAAACGATTGTGGACCGGGTGGCGTTTGTGCGGGTGAAAACTCCGACGGCTGCCGCTGCTTTTCTTATTGAGAGATTCCAGGAGTTTGAAGTCCGGCTGGAGGAATTGAAGGAGGATTTTCTGGCGGAAGCCAATGATTTGATTGTGCGGGAAAAGAACCGTCAGCAGGTGTTGGCGGTGGATTTGAAATCTATGACGCAGCAGATGCTGGACAGTCATACAAACCGTTTGCGGTTGTATTCCCATAAGTCGGAACAGGCAGCCCGGTTGTTTGTGCTGAATCATCGGGGAAAGTTCGGAGCTATCTGTGCCCGGTTGAAGAACAGGGTGGAACAGGGTTTTAATCGGAGTAGTTCGGCTATGCAGGGCTATGCGGAGAGGATAAAGCGGCAGTGTGAGGTTAGGTTTGAGAAAGACCGGCATGTGTTGGAATTGGCGGAGACGAAGGTGAAGTATGTGGATCCGAAGAATGTGTTGGAAAGGGGCTATTCCATTACCCGGCTGAACGGGAAGGCCGTCCGTTCGGCAAAAGACGTGAAAGCAGGGGATGTGCTGGAGACGTTGTTGGCTGACGGCCAGGTGAGAAGTGTGGCAGAGTAAATAATAAATATTTCAATAAAGAGAGAGCAGAATGAAGGAGAAACTGAGTTATAAGGAGGCTATGGCTGAAATCGAGCAGATTGTAGCCTGTCTGGAAGAAAATAAGCTGGATGTGGATGAGTTGGCCGTGAAGGTGAAGCGGGTATCGGAATTGATAGCTTTTTGCAAAGCGAAGTTGCACGATACGGAGGAGGAAGTGGAAAATATTCTGAAAACGATGGAAGAGGAATAGTGTATGAGGAAGTTCCTGATTTTGTGGGTATGGTGTTTTTGGGGCTTCATTGTTGACGTGGAGGCGCAGCCGGAGGTAGCGTTGCAGCGATTATTGCAGAGTCCGGAGTTGCAGCATGCGGTGGTCGGGATTTCTGTGAAGTCGCTGAAGGATGGCAGGACGGTGGCGGAGTATGCCGGCGATAAGTCTTTGCAACCCGCCTCTGTGTGTAAATTGTTGCCGACGATATTGTCGTTGAAGACGAAAGGGAGTGATTTCCGTTATTCGACGAAGGTGGCAATGACGGGAAAGATAGAGAATGGGATTTTGCAGGGAGATATTGTTATTCGCTCTCAAGGCGATCCTTGTCCGGATTCCCGTTATTTTCCGGAGTATGTTTTTCTGGACCGTTTGGTGGAAATTATCCGGCAGCAGGGAATACGGAAAATACAAGGATGTATAAGAGTTGAAGGTGGCGATGAGGCTGAGTTGCCGGGTTCGTGGTTGTGGGAGGATATTTCCAATTATTACGGGGCTGCCTGTTTCCCGTTTAATTACAAGGACAATACGTATTATTTAGGTTTTCGTACCGGACAAGCCGGAGAGAAAGCCGAATTGCTCTCCGTGGAGCCGGAGCAGCCGGGTGTCAGTTTTGTGAATGAGGTGGTTGCCGGAACGGGAAGCGCGGATGATGCCTGGATATATGGAGGACCGTATAGCCGGGAGATGCATGTGATGGGGAGTTTGCCACAGCATCGGAAATTGTATCGTATCAAAGGGGCGATGCATCATCCTGCGGAATGTTTTTTGAAAGAGCTGGAGGAGAAATTGAAACAGCATAGGATTGTGCTGGAGAAGGCCGTTTTGCCCGAGACGGAGGAACGGGAATTGGCGGTTTTTGCTTCGCCGACGCTGAAAGAAATTGTGCGGGTGACGAATAAAAAGAGTGTCAATTTGTTTGCGGAAGCATTGGGGAATTTGGTGACGGGAGGAAATTTTCCGACACGTTGTTGTTCCATGTTACAGGAAATAGGCGTAGATACGTCCGGTATCCTGCTGCGGGATGCTTGCGGGTTGTCGGTTGTGAATGCTGTTCCGGCTGAAGTGTTTAGTGATGTTTTGCTTTGGGCTTACAAGGAGTTGGGGTGGAATTTTGTCGCTTCTTTGCCTTTGGCCGGGACGGATGCCGGACTGAATGCTTATCTTGCCGCCAATCCGGCATTGAAAAATAAATTGCGGGCTAAAACAGGTTCTTTTACCGGCGTGCGCTGTTTGTCCGGTTACCTTACCCGAAATGACGGAGAGGTGCTTGTTTTTACGATTCTTGTCAATCATTTTACCTGTTCGCCTGCCCAACTTCAGAAAAGAATGGGCAGTTTTCTTTCTGCGCTTCTTTGATAGGGAAATAAAAAAAGAGTGCTCAATTTCTTGAACACTCTTTTTCACACCTATGAAAGAATTTATTTCACTTCTTCAAAATCGACATCGGTTACTTCCTGGTCTTTGCTTCCGTTGGGTTGTCCGGCGTTCGGGTTTCCCTGGGGACCTTGTTGTGCACCGCCTTGCTGTTGTTGAGCCTGGGCGTTGTACATTTCCTGTGAAGCTGCCTGGAAGACATTGTTCAGTTTGTCGATAGCCGCATTGATTTGGTCTACGTTTTGAGCTTTGTGAGCGTCTTTCAATTCCTGCAAAGCTGCTTCTATCGGTTGCTTTTTGTCTGCCGGCAGTTTGTCGCCGAACTCTTTCAATTGTTTTTCCGTCTGGAAAATCATGGAGTCAGCCTTGTTGATAGTATCGATGCGCTCTTTCTCTTTCTTGTCGGCTTCCGCATTGGCGGTGGCTTCGTCTTTCATCCGTTTGATTTCAGCATCCGACAGTCCGGAAGAAGCTTCAATCCGGATGGATTGTTCCTTGCCGGTGGCTTTATCTTTGGCTGATACATTCAGGATACCGTTGGCGTCGATGTCGAAGGTAACTTCAATCTGGGGTACTCCACGCGGGGCGGGCGGAATGCTGTCCAAGTGGAAGCGGCCGATGGTTTTGTTATCTCTGGCCATGGGGCGCTCTCCCTGCAGAATGTGGATTTCAACGGACGGCTGATTGTCGGCCGCGGTTGAGAATACTTCCGATTTTTTGGTCGGGATGGTTGTGTTGGCTTCAATCAATTTGGTCATGACGCCTCCTAAGGTTTCGATACCTAAGGAAAGCGGCGTAACGTCCAGCAACAATACGTCTTTTACCTCTCCCGTCAATACACCGCCCTGGATAGCTGCTCCGATGGCAACCACTTCGTCCGGATTTACCCCTTTGGAAGGAGCTTTACCGAAGAATTCTTCCACTTTTTTCTGAACGGCAGGAATACGGGTAGAGCCGCCGACTAAGATGACTTCGTCAATCTGTGAGGCCTGTAAGTTGGCATCTTGTAATGCTTTTCTGCAAGGTTCGATGGTTCTTTCCACCAAGTGGTAGGTCAGTTGGTCGAACTGGGCTTTGGTCAAGGTGCGTACCAAGTGTTTGGGTATACCGTTTACCGGGAAGATATACGGCAGGTTGATTTCCGTTGTCGTAGAGCTGGACAATTCGATTTTGGCTTTTTCGGCAGCTTCTTTCAACCGTTGGTGGGCCATAGCGTCCTGACGGATGTCTACGCCTTCGTCTTTTTTGAATTCGTCGGCCAGCCAGTTGATGATTACGTCGTCGAAGTCGTCACCTCCCAAGTGGGTATCACCGTTGGTGGATTTTACTTCAAACACGCCGTCACCCAATTCCAGAATGGAGATATCGAACGTACCGCCACCCAAGTCGAAGACAGCGATTTTCATGTCTCTGTCTTTTTTGTCCAGACCGTATGCCAAAGCGGCAGCTGTCGGTTCGTTGATGATTCGTTTCACAGTCAGTCCGGCAATTTCTCCGGCTTCTTTGGTAGCCTGACGCTGAGCGTCGTTGAAGTATGCCGGAACGGTGATAACAGCTTCGCTCACTTCCTGTCCGAGATAGTCTTCTGCCGTTTTTTTCATTTTTTGCAGAATCATGGCCGAAATTTCCTGCGGGGAATATTTGCGGTCGTCAATCACCACGCGCGGCGTGTTGTTGTCGCCTCTCACTACTTCATAAGGAACGCGATTTATTTCGTTGCTCACCTGGTCGAACGTCTCACCCATGAAACGTTTGATAGAGTAGATGGTTTTTTTCGGGTTCGTGATGGCCTGGCGTTTTGCCGGATCACCGACTTTCCGTTCGCCGTTTTCTACAAATGCCACAATGGAAGGGGTGGTTCGCCGTCCTTCACTGTTCGGTATTACCACGGGCTCGTTGCCTTCCATCACGGCAACACAAGAGTTGGTGGTTCCTAAGTCGATTCCAATTATTTTTCCCATAATGTTTTATATTTTATTTCGTTTATATTATTCGTTTTCTATTGTCTGAGGGTTTGCGTCAGACACGTTTATCTTTTATCAAATGGTGTGCCATCTTATGAAATGGTGTTTTGGGAAAGAAAAAATGGCGTTTTTTCGGAAAGAACAGGAGAGAAAATGTCATATTTTATGACAGAACGGCAGCGCGCCGGACTCATTTGCCGTTAATATTATTTGTCTCGCTGTCTGAATTTGTAATTCGCGAATTGCAAATTTGGTATAATCTAATCATAGTATCTTCACAACAAAAAAGAAAGGGGGAATTCCCCCCTTTCAATTTTTTGCCGGTCGCAGGGGTGCGACGTATGCCATCGCTTCACTCCGTTTCGCTCCTTGCATACTCTACGCCCCTTTGCTCTTTCAATTTTTCAGCCCTTCAACTACTTCCACTTTTTTAACCTTTTCAACTTCTTACGGAAGAAGTACAACGCGGAAGCCGTAGTAGCCGTACCTGTAGCTCGGATAGTAGTAGTCCCGAACCGACACACGGCAGTACCTCGCAGAGTTGTACCAACAACCACCGCGCAACACGCGGCCAGAGCCTGTTTCCGGTCCCGCAGGATCAGCAGACGGAGAATTGGAATAATAATCAGAACCGTACCAATCACTGCACCATTCCCATACATTACCGCTCATATCGTAAAGACCTAATTCATTAGGCTGTTTCTGACCGACAGGATGAGTGGAATTACCACTATTACCATCATACCAAGCAACAATGCTAACATTATTACTACCACTATACTTGTAATATCCCCGACTCTCATTCCCTCCTCGGGCGGCATATTCCCACTGCGCCTCTGTAGGCAAAGCATACTTCTTACCGGTCAGTTGATTCAACTTTCTCAAAAAGGTTTGAATTTCGTTCCAACTCATACTTTCAACAGGATAATTGTCTCCATATTTAAAATAACTTGAATTACTACCCATAACAGCCCACCACAACCCCTGCGTCACCTCGAATTTACCGATATAATAATCAGAAAGCGTCACTTCATGGACGGGCCGCTCATCACTATCATAATCACTACCCTGCTCGGAAGTGGCGCCCATTCGGAACGTTCCGCCTTTCACGTAAACCATTTTCATACTGACACCTTTAACCGTTTCAGTAAAATCGCCGGCATACTGATGAACATAAACCGTATCCGTCAACGAATTGCCCGAAAAGACAATATATCCCTCCCGGAATTCCGCATTCTCGGTCTTTAAAATAGAAAAAGCATACATCCGGGGAGCGGCAGCGCGTGAAGAGGCTGAAGAGTTACCAACAGGCACTATCCAAGAGCGGAAATCGGCAGGAATCGTCACGTTATAATTGATGCCCCCTTTCACCTTCACGGCGATGGTATCGCCAGTCATGCTGCCTATTGTATAGTCACGTTCCGACAATACCAAACCACGACCGTATTGATATACGCAAAGCGTATCGCTTAGGTCGCTGTTTTTATCTTTCACAATGATGACTGCTTCCCGGGCGGAACGATTGCCATTTTCAAAAACCGAAAAATGCAACTTGTCTGTACGCAAGGCCCGCGTTTCTATGAAATTCAACATACCGTTGGCACTATACCACACTTCGTAGTCGATGTTCGTCTGCAATTCCACCGTAATCTCCTCGCCAGCGTGGGATACATAACAAGTATCCGCCGTCAGTATCAAGCGGTCTGTCTGATAAACCCGGATGGTATCCCGAACGGAATTACCCGAAAAGACAATATAACCCGCACGCATCTGCCTGCCCTCATTCTTAGCAATCGTAAAATTGTAATTCGTGGTCGTCACAGACCTCGTGTCCGGTGCAGAAGAAATCCACGACTGAAATTCGGCAGGAACACTCACGTCGTACGTGATATTGCTTTTCACCTCCACCGATATAGTCTCTCCGGCATGCGGAACATCAAATTTGTCCTTACTCAGGACTATGGCATCCTTACACTTTTGCGTCACGCCCAACACCTGCGTCTTGTCACCCGCTTTGACGGTCAGGTTCGTGTTGCGGTCTTCCAGTCCGCTGTATTCATCCACTGCCACCTTTACAATCAAATTGCCCGTGCCGCTACTGAAGTCCGTCTTACACCAACCGCTGCCGTTCTCTATCGACCAGTTGCCGTTACAAGAGACCGTAAACGTCTTTTCGCCGCCTACTGCCTCAAAAACAAGGTCATTGCACGAAAGTTCCAGCGTCACATTTTTGGGGTTTTCCGGTTTCTCGGGCTCATCCTCCCCGCCGTCGGAACCACTGCTGCAAGAAGTCGCCAGCAGCATTCCGCCCAAAATTAAATACAATACTCTTTTCATCTTATTTGGTTTTTAATTCAACATTGCAACTTTTTAACTTTCCGATTCTTCTTCCGCTGCTGTTTTCTTGCTGCGTCCGAGGCGGCGGGCTACGACGTCCTGTGATTCGCTGACCAGTTGGTTGATGCGGTCGATGAGACGGCTGTAGGCTGTTTCACCTTGGACAACGGCGAGGGCGTTTATCATTTCGCACAATTTTTCAAATGCCGTTTGTACCGTGGCGCGCACCATTTTGCTTGTTTCCGGTGAGGATTCTGATGCCGTGTCTGTGCGGGAGAGCATGGTTTGCTCGAATTGGGTGTTGGCGGTGCGCAGGGAGGTTACCCAATGCTCCGCAAACAATTTTTTGAGCAAATCCGCATGTTCCTTGATGTCCATGTCCTGCAACAAATTGGTGATGGCGGCGGTTTCCTGCCGGTAGGGCATGGCGGGGATATTCCTGCCGTATTTGTCCACCAAGGCCAGCAGAATATCGGCGGTTTGTGCCTGTTCGGCATCGGGAGACGCCACGTAGAGTTTCAGGTTGGCGATAAAGCTGCGCAAGATATAGTCCCGTTGAGCATCCAAGCGGGCGAGTTCCGCCGTGCGGGGATTGCGTCGTTCGGGCGACAATGCGGTGTCATAGTCTTGCAGGCGTGCATAGAACGTATCGCATACCCCTTTTAAGGGTTCTTCGAATTCTTTGCCTTTTTCTTCCTGTTTCAGAAACGCGGCAAGGTCGGAATAGACCTGGAAAGCCTCCAGATTGCGCAAGGTTTTGAGATTTGTCGATGTAATCATAAGTTTATCATTTAAAGTTAGACATTATTTATCTGCTTTTTTTAGCCGTCAGCCGTAGGGAAGGTGGCACTGAGCGGGAAAATAAGCGGGCAATTGTCGGCGGGGTATTCCCGGTCGGGGATGTGCTCCCGGCGGTTGCGGTCTTAAAATTCCCAGCGGGGATGACCTCTTTATGTTTGTTTGCACCTTTATCCCGAGTGGGGATACCTTCCTTGCGTCTATAGCTTATGAATCCCGCACGGTGTCACCTTGCCTGTTGTTGTGGGCTTGTTGATTCTCTATGGAGACGTCAAACACACCAATTCATTAAAAAAAACGTCGAGTTTTAAACACTTAAAAAAAGGAATCACCAATTTAAACGTCCCTTTTTTTGGTGATGGACTTGAGTGAGATGTGAAAAAATTATCATTTTGAGTATGAATACTTTGACGCTTTTAAAAAACTGTTAATTTTGTCTCGATTTTTCACCAAAAAAAGGGACGTTTTTTTGGTGAAATTTTTTCTTCTGAAAAATATTGATTAGTAGTCTGTTACATCTTTTAAGATAAGTCATAAATCATTAAAATAAAAGTTCCGTCGGCGATGACCGGACGGAACTTTATATTTTGATTTTCCCATAAAAAACGTACGTTTTTATGGGCGTTTTTTTTTACAAATTTTGAGCAAAATTACAAAAAGATACATCCGTATAAAAACTTCATAATTAAAAAATTAGGAAATCATTCTCTTGCCTGTACAAAATCAGTTTGCCCACCCATAAAAACGTACGTTTTTGGTGCGATGAAAGGTTTTGATAATGAATCGGTTAAAAGAATATTTTTCCCAAAAATCCTGTCGATTGGATGAAGAGGCGTGTCGCGAAAGGCTGTACCGGCTGGCGATGTTGCTTTTCGTTCTTTTCTGCTATGTCTATATGCCTTATATCAGTAAAGACTACGGTGTGACGGGCGATGAGTTTGTCGACCATCGTCATGCGGGATATGTGTTGGATTATTTTGCCAAGGGCGATAAGGCGGCATTGAACCAACCCCAGACGACGCTGCATCTGTACGGAAATATCGTGCAGGTGATTACGGCGGCGATTTGCCGTTGGTTTCAGGTGGACAATTATTATGAACTGAGGCATGTGGTCGGGGGCATGGTTGGTGCCACGGGAATATTGGCGGTAGGGTTGATGGGGCTGCGTTGGGGAGGCGGATTGTGCGGTTTGTTGTCAGTGCTGCTGATGTTTTTTACACCCCGCTTTTTCGGTCACAGTATGAACAATCTGAAGGATGTTCCTTTTGCGGTGGGGTATATGTTGGCAATCTATTATACGGTGCGGCTTTTTGACACTTATCCTGTTTTCCGCTGGAAGCGTATTGTCGGCTTGATATTGGGGATAACGCTGGCGTTGGGCACCCGTTCGGGCGGCTTGATACTCTATCCGATGCTGTTTATGTATGCCGGGTTGTACTATATCTTTTATTACGGCATCCGGGATTTTTATAAGTTCGGGAAGCATGTCGGGGCTATCGGCCGGATATTCGGGGTGTTGTTGGTCGTAGTGGCGGGCAGCTATGTGTTGTCGATTGCCCTTTGGCCTTTTGCCCTGCAAAATCCTTTGACGGCTGTCGTGGATTCGCTGATGAAGTTTACCAATTACAGTATCGGGTTGCGTACTATTTTTGACGGGGAGCAGGTGATGTCCACCATGTTGCCGTGGCGGTATGCTCCGAAGTATTTGTGTATCGGCATGCCGATAGTGATTTTGATAGGTTTCTTTGCCTATATGGTTTATATGGTGGTGCGGAAGAAAGAGTTTTCGCTGGTTAGTTTCTTCCTGCTGTTTGCCGTTATATTTCCGGTGTATTGGGTGATTCATTCGCATTCCAACCTGTACGGGGGAATCCGCCACCTGTTGTTTGTCATGCCTCCGATGGTAGTGATTGCAGCGCGTTTCTGGAGTGAAATCATGAACTGGTGCCGCGGTTATTTGAAACTGGTGCCGTGTTGTGTTTTTATAGGGTTGTTGGCGTTGCCGGTTGCCCATGCTTTTCGCAATCATCCCAACGAGTATGTTTATTTCAATGAGTTTGCGGGCGGTCTGAAAAAGAGTTACGGAAATTATGAGACGGATTATTATTTCAATTCACTGAAGGAGTCGTCGGACTGGTTCCGGAAAAATATATTGCCCACACTCCCCAAAGACACCCCGACGATAGTTGTTACACAGGCATCAAGTATTATGGACTATTATTTTAGGAAAGATACCCAGATAATGGTCTGTTATAGCCGTTATTATGAGAAATATTCCAAGGATTGGGATTATGCCATTTTGGGCAATGTCTATATCGGTTCGCATCAGTTGAAATCCGGTTTGTTCCCGCCTGCGGGGCTGTTGTATGCGCCGACGGTCGACGGTTATCCCATGTCCTGTGTCCTGAAGCGGGAGACGAAGGCGGAGTTGGAGGGATTTCAGTTGGAGAAGAAACAAAAATATGGAGAGGCTATTCCGATTTTTCGGGAATATTGCGAAACACATCCCCAAAATGAAGAGGTGTGGTCACGTCTGGGTAAGCTGTATTATTTAACGGGACAGCCGGAAAAGGCAAAAGAAGCTTTCGGGCATGCTTTGGAGTTACACCCCGATTTGAATGAAGCCTTGTATATTTCCGCGCTGATGAATATCGATTTGAAAGATTTTCCGACAGCCGGGAAATATGTGGACAAAATGTTGTCGATAAATGCTTCTGCGGTAGATGCGTGGTATTTGAAAGCTTTGTTGTTTTATAAGCAAAAGCACTATAAACAGGCTATCGAAGCGTTGAATCGGGTGTTGGCTTATCGGAACGATTTCGACAGGGCGTATCTTCTTGCCGGCGATATATTCCGGGATGCAGGCAATTTTGCCCAGGCGGCCCAAATGTATGAACAGGCGGTAAGGCATCGGAATAACGTGAGCTCCATGGTGCAATTGGCGGATATGCGGGTGAGATTGAAAGACTATCGTAAAGCCAACACTTTGTTGGAAGAAGCGTTGAAGATGCAATCTTCGTATTATCCTATTTATAAGGTGATGGTCCGGATGTTCATCCAGCAGGGTCAGATGCCGGAGGCTGCCAGTGTATTGAAGCAATTGGAAAATATAGGTAATGACGCGGAATTGTGTGTGTTAAGGGCGATGTATTTTGAGCGTATGGGGAATCCAAAGGAGAGGCAGAGTATGCTTAAACAGGCGTTGCAGATTGATTCGGAGAATGCGGAGGCGTTAAAAATGACGAAGCTTTAAATTGGTGTTATGGCGGAGAAAACCTGTATTATAATCCCTTGTTTTAATGAAGCGGACCGTTTTAAGAGAGAGCAGTATTTGTCTTTCTTGCAGCAAGCTCCGGATATTGATTTCTGTTTTGTCAATGATGGAAGTCGTGATGATACGCTTCGGGTTTTGCGGGATATACAAGCGGAGCAGCCTTCCCGGATAGAGGTTGTGGATTATCGTGATAATCGGGGGAAAGCGGAGGCTGTGCGGGAGGGATTTTTGCGGATGGCGGCTTTGCGGGAATACGGCTGGTTGGCTTTTGCAGATGCGGATTTGGCAACCCCGTTAAGCGAAATGCTTCGCTTGATAAATATTGCGAGGCGGCAGGAGGATGTGGTATTGGTGATGGGGTCCCGCCTTGAACGGATGGGAGTAACGATACGCAGGAAATTTTACCGGCATTTTACGGGGCGGATTTTTGCAGGGACTATATCTTTTTTATTTTATCTGAAGGCTTACGACACCCAGTGCGGGGCTAAAGTGTTCCGTTCGGATGCGGTGCCCGCTGTTTTTGAAGAGCCTTTCTTGTCACACTGGCTGTTTGATGTGGAAATATTATTGCGCTTGAGAAATCTGCGGAGTGATTACGACCGGATTGTGCAGGAAATACCGCTCAATGTCTGGTTGGAACAGGGAAATAGCAAAATCCGTTTTTCCCATTTGTTGAAAATGCCTTTCCAGTTGTGGAAGATTTATTTCAGGTATAGGTCTTGGCGGAAGAAGGAGGGGTAAAAGTGGTATTTATACCCAATTTTGGTATAGTGAAATACTTTAATTTTGCATATTATTAAGTAATATGTTGAATTGAAGACATTTGAGATGACCGATTATGTACTGGAATCCCGTTGTTGCGGGACGAAGTTTAAGGATGGTGACTGGGCTCTGGATTGCCCGAAGCGGGATGGAGCTGCGTTGATATTTGCCCGGTATGCCAAGCAGCAATTGGAAGTGAAGGAATATTTGCCCGGTTTGTATAAATTTTCGGACTGGTTGCCTGTTTGCCGGATGCTGGAAGGTTCCGGGGCGCCTGTTACGTATAAGAGCGTAGGGTTGGCGCAGGAGTTAGGACTAACGAATCTCTATATTACTTTCAACGGATATTGGCCGGAAAAGGGAGCTTTGATGATGACCGGAGCTTTTAAGGAGTGCGAGGCCTATTCCGTGTGTGCCCGTGTGAACCAGAATGAGAATAAGGTCATGGTCGTGGCTTCGGCAGGCAATACGGCAAGGGCTTTTGCTCGTGTTTGTTCGAAAAATAAAATTTCTCTTTTGTTGTGTGTCCCGGAGGACTGTATGGATGCTTTGTGGTCGGCTGAACCGTTGGACGCTTGTGTTAAAGTTGTGGCGACGGCTGCCGGTAGTGATTATTTTGATGCAATCCGACTTTCCAATATTGTATGTGAACTGGATAAATTTTATCCGGAAGGAGGAGCAAAGAACGTTGCTCGCCGGGATGGAATGGGAACGACGGTGTTGTCGGCAGTGACTACAATCGGACGTATTCCCGATTATTATTTCCAGGCGGTGGGGAGCGGAACCGGAGCCATTGCCGCTTGGGAGGCTAACAAGCGATTCCTGGCGGACGGTCGATACGGGAATAATCTGATGAAACTGATGGTGTCGCAGAATATTCCTTTTGTTCCGATGTATGATGCTTGGAAGGCTCATTCCCGGGAACTGTTGGCGTGTGATGCAGAGGTGGCTCGCAAGCAGGCGGAGGAAATCTGTGCGAAAGTGCTTTCTAACCGGAAGCCGCCTTATTCTGTGAAGGGCGGGCTTTTTGACGCTTTAACGGAAACAGATGGCGATATACTGGCGGTGACGAATGAAGAAGCCAAGGCGGCAGCAGACTTGTTTTATCGGTTGGAAGGTTCGGATATTGAACCGGCTGCCGGAGTGGCAACGGCCTCTTTGATACAAGCGGTGAAAGAAGGGAAAGTGGAGAAGGAGGCTGTTATTATGCTGAATATAACCGGAGGAGGAGTGCAACGTTTTAAAAGCGAAAATAAACTGGTGTATAAAAAGCCGGATTATGTTTTTCCGATAGACGCAGAGCCGGATTTTATAAAAAAAGTTATAAACGATTTGTTTTAAAGAGTTTCGGAGGTAAAGAAAAGGTGTGTCGTTATGGCACACCTTTTTTATTTTAGCGAGGTTGCTGTATATTTGTGGACTTTTTTGCGTATACACCGATAAATTCAGAAAAAGACCGATTATGTTGAAATGGTATAAATTGAAAAAGTTTTTTTCTTTAGACTATTATTATGTTATTCTTAGGAAAGATTGGCGGGGAACGGCTTTATTCCGGGGATTGTTTCTTCGGGGGGTGGCCATGCTTGTGATTTCCGTAAACCGTTTTATCGGGGATGCCTGTATGGTTTCGGCTTCTGCCTTGACGTTTTATTCGGTTTTGTCTTTTATTCCGATAGTGGCCTTGGTTTTAGGAGTGGCGAAAGGTTTTGGAGTTGGAAAGGTACTGGAACAGCAACTCCGGGAACAAACTTTTACCGACCCGCAGGTTATGGATTTTATTATGCAGTTTGCAAACCATGCGCTGGAAAATACGAAAGGCGGACTTATTACAGGGTTGGGTATCGTCATCCTGCTTTGGTCTGTTATAAAAGTGTTGGGTAATACAGAATTGGCGATGAACCGGATATGGGGTATCCGACAAGGACGGAAATTGACCCGGAAGTTTGCGGATTATCTCTCCATTATGTTTATTGCTCCGATTTTGCTGACACTGATTAGCGGGATCAATGTATTTCTGACCTCTAATTTACAGACAATAGCGGTGGAAGAAGGTTTTTTACGTTATGCCAGTACGCTCATTATTTCATTGGTGAATCTTGTTCCTTATTTATTGGTGTGGTTCTTGTTTATTTTTCTTTATATGTTTATGCCGGCTACGCCTGTTAAATTTAAGTATGCCGTTTTGGCGGGGATTTTGGCAGGTACGGTATATCAGGTGGTGCAATGGTTTTATATCCGTTTTCAGATAGGGGTGAGTTCCTATAATGCGATTTATGGTAGTCTGGCAGCGTTGCCGCTGTTGTTGGTTTGGTTGCAATTGAGCTGGAGCATTGTTTTGTGGGGAACGGAACTGTGTTATATTTTCCGGAATAGGCATTGCATGTATTTGAATTCATTGGATCGTGAAAGCCGTTGGTTGGATAATGTCGGACAGGCGGTGAAAATATTGAAGTATATTTCGGAGGGATATATGCAAAATAAGGGGGGCGCGACTTTGGGACAAATCAGTAAAAATCTGAAAATAAGCACCAGTAAGTTACAGCTTGTGCTTCACGAATTAGTGGAGAAATCGATGTTGGCGGAGTGGAAGGACGAGGATGAAGTTGTGTATTTGCCTTTGATGGATTTGCATCATTTGTCGATGGCGGATGTTATCAACCGCTTGGCAAATGTGGATACGCAAATGGAAAAAGGCTGGGAGAAACGCTATGCGGAAGCGATAGAGCGGGAGTTCGGACAGGATAAATTTGCTTAGGATGGTAAGTTAAACTTCGGTAAGTAGAAGCGTATTTTTTTGGACGTTAGGGATAATATAAGTATATTGTGCTCAAAATAGATTTATGCTATGCGGAAAAAAATAGAGTTAGAGTATATTTTTTCATCATCCGTAAAAGTCCTTTTTTCCAGATTGAGTACGCCTGCCGGTTTGTCTGAATGGTTTGCGGATGATGTATTTCAAAAAGAAAATCATTTTGTATTTGTATGGAATGCTACGGAACATACAGCCATCTTGAATGATTGTAAACCCAATTCTTTTGTCCGTTTTCAATGGGAAGACCGTCCGTATGAAGATGAATATTTCGAGTTCAGTATTCATCTTGAACCTCTAACTCAGGATGTAGCACTTATTATCACTGATTTTACGGATGAGGAGGATGAAGCGGATACCGTGGAATTATGGAATAAACAGATGGAGATGCTACATCGGACCTTGGGAGCTTGAAAAGGGTAGCGGCCGGAGTGACGGCAGGGCGTTGTCAGATTTGACTTTCCCGACTTTTTATCTACATTTGTGGCGGTTTAAAACGATGGTTTGCAGATGAAAAAACTATATATTTTCATGTTGAAGAGCTTTGCCGGGCCATTCATCGCTACATTTTTTATCAGTATGTTCGTATTGCTCATGCAGATGTTGTGGCGGTATATTGATGAACTGGTAGGGAAAGGACTTGATTTTTCGGTCATTGTGGAGTTGTTGTTTTATTTCTCCCTCTCGTTGGTGCCGATGGCCCTTCCATTGGCGGTGCTGCTTTCCTCTATTATGACTTTCGGTACATTAGGTGAAAATTATGAGTTGATTGCTTTAAAATCTGCGGGAATCTCTTTGTACCGTATTATGTATCCTTTGATTGTACTGATTGTTTTTTTGTCTGTCTTCACATTCTTTTTTTCGAATAATATTCTGCCTATCGCTAACATGCGGGCGGGTAATTTGCTGTATGACATAAAGAGGCATAAGCCGGAATTGTCTTTCAAGGAAGGGGTGTTCACCAATGATTTGGAAGGATATAGTATAAAGATCGACAGGATTGACAAGAATACGGGAATGATGTATAATATGTTGATTTATAATCACAGGGATGTTCCCGGCAATTATGAAGTGACCCGTGCGGATTCCGGCATGATGATCAATAATCCGAATAGCGCATATATGGAGTTGGTGTTGTTTCATGGAAATACATATACGGATGAAAGCATGAAACCCAACGGCAAAAGAACATTTCCTTTCCGACGTCTGAAATTCGATAAGCAATCTGTGTTGATAGAATTACCCGGTAATGAGTTTAAACGACGGGATGAAGATTTTATCACGGCGATTATGCTGAATTTGAAACAGCTTAATTATACCATCGATTCTTTGCAAAATAAATTGGATTCCCGACAAAGAGAGGAAACGACACGTATGTTAAAAGTGAATTATGAGAAGAATCGGAGTTCCAATCCTCAGCGGGATAGCATTCTTCGGGTGGAA
Source organism: uncultured Odoribacter sp. (assembly GCA_910588375.1). Taxonomy (GTDB): domain Bacteria; phylum Bacteroidota; class Bacteroidia; order Bacteroidales; family Marinifilaceae; genus Culturomica. The sequence goes on along the minus strand of CAJUQA010000015.1, from coordinate 1,586 downwards.
ACAGTCGGGATGAAAGGGGATATAGATTCTCTGTATCGGCAACTGGAACCGGAAGAGAAGCAAAGAGCTATGGAGAATGCCTTGCAATATGCAAGGGATGTGAGTGCCAATATGGTCAAGGATGTGAATTATTATAAGAGACAGGGGGACCAAATCCGGAAGAATCAGTTGGAATGGCATAAGAAATTTACTTTGCCGTTTGCCTGTCTGATTTTCTTTTTTATCGGTGCGCCTTTGGGAGGGATTATTAGAAAAGGAGGCTTGGGAATGCCTGTGGTTGTTTCCATATTATTGTTTATCATTTATTATGTGATATCAATGATGGGGCAGAGGGCGGCGAAAGAAGCGGTACTTCCCATGTGGTTTGGAAGTTGGCTATCTTCATTGATATTATTGCCGTTGGGAGTATTGTTGACCTATAAATCTGTTACGGATTCGGAGATTATGAATGGGGAGGCATACATGAATTTCTTCAAGAAAATAGGTTCCTTTTTTAAAAAGAAACGGGATGCAAAAGCATAGATTGAGAATTGTATATATGGGGACGCCTGATTTTGCCGTTCTTCCATTAAAGAAAATCGTAGAGGCAGGTTTTGAAGTGGTAGGAGTTGTTACCAATCCGGATAAACCGGCGGGACGGGGGCAAAAGGTGCAAGAATCTGCAGTGAAGAAATATGCCATAGAACAGGGGTTGCCTTTATTACAGCCGGAGAAATTCCGGGATGAAGCTTTTTTACAGAGTTTGGCTGCCTGGAAAGCAGATTTGCAATTAGTTGTTGCTTTTAAAATGCTGCCGGAAGTGGTTTGGGCGATGCCTCCTTTGGGAACTGTTAATTTACATGCCTCTCTTTTGCCGGACTATCGTGGTGCCGCTCCGATTAACTGGGCGGTTATGAATGGAGAGAAATGTTCGGGCGTATCTACTTTTTTGCTGAGTCATGAAATAGATACAGGGAAGGTTATTTTCCAGAAAGAAGTGGCGCTTCGGGAAGATATGACCGCCGGAGATTTACATGATTTATTGATGGAAGAAGGGGCAGATTTGTTATTAAAAACGGTGGAAGCTATTGAAAGAAATGATTATCCATTAGTAGAGCAAGCTTGTTTGTTGAATGGAAGAAAACCGAAAATGGCACCTAAGATTTTCAAGGAAGATATGAAAATCGATTGGACAGCAGGTGTCGAAACGGTATATAATCATATACGGGGGCTGTCTCCTTATCCGGCGGCTTGGACTGAATTAGTGCACAAAGAAACAGGAGAATTGTTGACTGTAAAAATAACGTCGGTACGAAAAATGATGGAAAGCGTAGAAGGAATACCGGGAGAAATTTATACGAATGGTCGGGTATGGGAAGTTTATGCTGCTGATGGACGAATTCGGTTGGAAGAAGTACAGCTTTCCGGAAAGAAACGCATGAAAACTGAAGATTGTCTCAGAGGTTTTAGGTTGGAAGAGTATCGAATCAAAATGTAGATAACAATACGTTAAGCTTTCTCACCTTCTCATTTCGGCAATACCCTTTTGGGCTATTGCCTTTTTTTTATTATTCTTATGGCTTGTTTTCCAGGTTTTTGTTTTGATT
>CAJUQA010000014.1 GCA_910588375.1 uncultured Odoribacter sp. | reverse complement strand
TATCGCCACGAATGGGAATTATACCTTGGAAGTACAGTGGGAACAGTGTCCGGATGTATTTTCCGTTGCTGTGGAAGAGAAAAATGTACTGGTACTCTCTTCTTTAAATACATTTAGTTATACGGGTGCTATGCAATGTGCTGTGTTGCCTGCTGGAAAGTATAAGGTGGAGGCTTGGGGAGCACAGGGCGGTAGTTACGGAGGAACTGGAGGATATGGAGGTTATACCACCGGAGAAATCAATTTGTCGACACAGAATGTTCTATATATTTATGTCGGACAGCAAGGGTATGCTAATACTTCAAGTTATACATTTAATGGAGGTGGAAAACCATCAACTCATTACAATGCACGGGGAGGGGGTGGTGCTTCAGATGTTCGTTTGGCAGGAGCGGATTGGAATAATTTCAATAGTTTGAAATCCCGTTTGATGGTTGCCGGAGGAGGGGGCGGTACGGATTATTTTTCGAATACAGCTTTAAATGGTGGAGCTGCTGGAGGATTAACGGGAAGTGGTGGGGGACGACATGGAACCATATGTAAAGGCTATTCTGATCTTATTCCCCCGAAAGGAGGTACACAAACGGCAGGAGGAACGGGTGGCTATAGTAGTTATGGTGGTTACGGTGGGTTTGGTGGATTTGGTTATGGAGGGTGTGTGGCAAATAATCATGGAGGAGGAGGAGGAAGTGGTTACTATGGTGGCGGAAATGGTGGATATACTTGCGGGCGGGTTGGTTCCGGTGCGGGTGGTTCGTCATTTATTTCCGGACATAGCGGATGTGATGCAATCAGTGCTTCTTCAACGGCTACGAATATCATCCATACCGGACAGCCTATTCATTATTCCGGCTTTTATTTTAGCAATACCTCTATGACTGCCGGAGCGAGAGCCGGACACGGTCAAGTGCGGATTACACCATTAAATTAAGTAATTAAAAAGGTTGTTTTTTTGTTCCCGGTTTGAGCGGACGACTTTAAAGGTTTTATCTGAGAGTCGTTCCGCCAAATTGCCAAACAAATATGCGCCAAATTGCCAAACAAATGTGCGCCAAATTGCCAAATAATATTTAAAAATGAATTGAAATACAATGAAATATACTATCTTTGTAGGAAAATAAAAATCTATGGAATATAAGAGTCGGATAGCGGATCAATTACTTCGGGATAAATTAGAGGCGATGGGGGCTGTTTTAATAGAGGGACCCAAAGCTTGTGGCAAAACGACTACGGCTGAACAACAGGCTAAGAGCATCATTTATATCTCTGATCCGACCAGACAGGTGCAATACAAACAGATGGCGGAAACCGACATTCATTTTTTACTTGAAGGAGAAACGCCTCGCCTGATTGATGAGTGGCAGGAAATCCCCCAATTTTGGGATGCCATACGATTTGAAGTAGACCATAGGGACGAAGATGGACAATTTATGCTTACAGGTTCCGCCGTACCTGTTGATGCGAAAGATATTCACCATACCGGGACCGGAAGATACGGATGGCTTACTATGCGACCCATGAGTTTATGGGAATCGGGAGAATCCACAGGTGAAATCAGTTTGTCGGACTTGTTTCTTGCTCCGGGTAAAATAGGGGCGTTGAACAAATTAACATTGCCTCAGCTTGCGTTTCTTATTTGTCGGGGAGGATGGCCTAAAGCTATGCGAAAGAAAACGGAAAAGGCGGCATTGTTGCAAGCGACAGAATATTATAAAGCCATTACGAATAGCGATATATCACGAGTTGATAATATAAAACGGGATACGGAACGCGCCAAAAGGATTATGCGTTCTTATGCCAGACATCAAGGTTCTCAGGCAAGTATCGCTACAATCCTTGCCGATATATCAACGAATGAGCCGGAAGATGTCAGTGATGAAACCGTAGGCTCATATCTGACAGCTTTGCGAAAAATATTTGTAATTGAAGATATGCCTGCCTGGAATCCCAACCTGAGAAGTAAAACGGCTGTTCGCACATCAGATACAAGGTATTATATCGATCCTTCAGTCGGAGTGGCGGCTCTTGGTCTCGGCCCCAATGATTTGATTAACGACTTAAATACATTCGGGCTGTTTTTTGAGACGATGTGTATTCGGGATCTTCGGGTTTATGCCGATGCTTTGGACGGTTCTGTTTATCATTACAGAGACAAGAACGGTCTGGAATGCGATGCTGTGGTGCATTTGCGCAATGGTTCGTATGGCCTTATTGAAATAAAATTGGGTGGAGAAAAGTTGATTGAGGAGGGCGCAAAGACATTAACGGCACTTTCAAATATCATAGATACCTCCCGCATGAAAGCACCTGCTTTTTGCATGGTGCTGACAGGCATTGGTGATTTTGCCTACAAGCGGACAGATGGAATTTATGTTGTACCTATCGGATGTTTGAAAAATTAATTATGAAATCAAACCATCTGCCTGTATTGCTAAAATAGGAAGTAAAATTTAGACGTGCGTGGCATTTTTTAACCTTTTCCGTATATTTGCCAACCGGTGAATTTATATAGGACAAAATGGGTACAGGGTTGAATGAGCTAAAAAATATAAGAATCGAGGAGTATTCGTATGAGTTGTCGGAAGGCCGGATTGCCAGGTTTCCTTTGGCGAATCGGGAGTCATCCAAGTTGCTGATGTATGAGGAGGGGGAGATAAAGGAAGGGGTGTTCAGTGATGTGCGCCGTGTCTTGAAACCGGGACAGACGCTGATATTCAATAATACGAAGGTGATTCATGCCCGTTTGTTTTTTCAGAAAGAAACGGGGGCCCATATCGAGGTGTTTTGCCTGGAACCTTTTCAGCCGGCGGATTATGCCCGGAATTTTGCAACTTCGGGTAGTTGCGAGTGGAGTTGTATGGTGGGGAATTTGAAAAAATGGAAAGAGGGGGCAATATCCTGTATGTTTGACTGGCAAGGGAAGCAAGTTACTTTGCAGGCGGTTAAGTTAGAGGCGAAAGCAGGAGGCGAGGTGATTGTACGGTTTTCATGGAATGCTGATTTGTCTTTCAGCGAGGTATTGGAGCATTGTGGCAAAATACCCATACCGCCGTATTTGAACCGGGAATCGGAAGAGTCGGATAAGATTCGTTACCAAACGGTTTATTCTAAAAACGAGGGGTCGGTGGCGGCACCGACGGCAGGTTTGCATTTTACGGATGCTATTTTGAAGGACTTGAGGTTGCAGGGGGTGAATATCGAAGAATTGACATTGCATGTGGGGGCGGGGACGTTCCGGCCGGTGAAAGCGGAGACGATAGGAGGGCATGATATGCACACGGAGCATATTGTGGTTCCCAGGAAGTTGGTGCTTTCCTTGCGGGACAAAAGAGCGGAGGTGATAGCCGTGGGGACGACATCCGTACGCACGCTTGAAAGTCTTTACTGGATGGGGGTGAAGCTCTTGGAAGGATATACGGATTTCAACAGTGTGAAGCAGTGGGAGTGTTATGATTTGCCCGCTCATTATACTTTGGGACAGGCGATGGAGGCTTTGGCGGGATGGTTTGAGCGGAGCGGGGAGGAGTGGTTGAAGGCTTCTACGACAATCATTATTTTACCGGGGTATCGTTACCGGGTGATTGACGCAATGTTTACGAATTTCCATCAGCCTCAGAGTACGCTTCTTTTGTTGGTGGCTGCCGCTATCGGGGAGGACTGGAAGAGAGTGTATGCCTATGCTTTGGCTCATGATTTCCGTTTCCTGAGTTACGGAGACAGCAGTTTGCTCCGGATCAGAAATAAAAAGTAACCGTTATTATGCAAAACCTTACTTTTCCGCCCTTTGATTATCAAATCCGGAAACATGACGGAACGATGATGATTTTTGACATCATCCGGAAAAAATATGTGGTATTGACGCCGGAGGAATGGGTGCGTCAGCATTTGATTCATTATCTGGTGGAGGAAAAGCATTATCCCCGGGCGTTGATTTCTGTGGAGAAGGAGATTAATTTATACGGTTTGAAAAGACGCTTTGACGTGGTTTGTTATGACCGGCAGTCGGAACCTTATCTGATTGTAGAGTGTAAGGCTCCGACGGTGGCATTGTCCCAGGTGGTTTTTGACCAGGTATTCCGGTATAATTTGGTAATGGCGGCTCCGTATGTGGCGATTACCAACGGGGTGGCACATTATTGCGGCAGACTGAACGAAGACCGCACGTTTTCTTTTCTTCCCGGTTTTCCGGGCTTTAATCCTGTTTGCTGAAATAATCTTCCAGCAAATCGAATGCGGCGGTAAAGGAACTCAATTCATTGTTTAATACTTTTTCTTCCGCCTGTTTGATTTGTTCCTTTTCTTGTTGGTAAAAACGGTTTTTCAGCTGTTCGTTGATGGTTTCATACATCCAGTATTTGGCTTGTTCTCTCCGCCGACAGTCAAAATAGCCGTTTTGTTGGGTTTCACTGCAATAGTGCAGGATATTTTCCCAAATGGCGTCAATGCCGGTTCGTTCGTAGGCCGAGCAGGTCATGACTTTGGGAGTTACACCCGATTCGTGGGGCGGGAAGAAATGCAGGGCGGTTTGCAATTGGGCTTTTGCCAGTTCCGCCCGTTGTATGTTGTTGCCGTCGGCTTTGTTGATAATGATACTGTCCGCCATTTCCATGATGCCGCGTTTGATGCCTTGCAGTTCATCGCCTGCTCCGGCAATTTGCAACAATAGGAAGAAATCCACCATCGAATGGACGGCAGTTTCACTTTGTCCCACGCCCACCGTTTCTATCAGGATGATGTCGAATCCCGCCACTTCACAGAGAATCATGGCTTCCCGTGTTTTGCGGGCTACACCGCCCAGTGAACCGGCGGAAGGGGAAGGACGGATATAGGCTTTCGGGTCGCAGGAAAGTTCCTCCATTCGTGTCTTGTCTCCCAGAATGCTCCCTTTGGAGCGTTCGCTGCTGGGGTCGATTGCCAGTACGGCAATTTTATGTCCCTGTCCGGTCAGGTATTTCCCGAAACTCTCGATAAAAGTACTTTTACCGGCTCCCGGCACGCCTGTGATGCCAATCCGTACGGAATTACCCGATGAGGGGAGACAGCGTTTGATAACCTCCTGGGCTATCAGCTGGTGTTCTGTTTTGGAACTTTCGACCAGGGTAATCGCTTGACTGAGTATGTTGATATCTCCTTTTAAAATGCCTTCGACATAATCGTCTGTCGTCAGCGTTTTTTTCTTGATGAGTTTCAAACGCGCCGCGATATTCGGATTCATCGCCTCCGGCTGTTCAATACCCTTGTTTACTTTCAATCCTTCGTATTCCGGAGAATTTTCCGGATGTTCTATACATTCCGACATATTTTTTTTATTTGGAATCAAAGATAAAAAATAAAACTGAAAATATACGGACTCAAAATGGGTTTGATTTTCGGGTTTTAAATTTCATGAAAAGCGGGAGGTAGAGCAGCAGGGCGACGATGGAGAAAACCATGCCTCCCATGGCGCCTACGGCAAAGGAGAACCAGAATACTTCTTTGGAGCCTTCGTATACGAAAGGAATCAATCCCAAAATGGTGGAGACGATGGTCAGGAATATCGGGATGATTTTGTGGTTGTATGATTTTAAATAGTATTTTAAGCCTTGTTTGCGGGTGGCCTGGCAGGTGAGGTTGTATTCGTTGATGATGTAAATGCCTGCATTGACGACAATACCGCACAGCAGTACGAACGAGGCGAAGCCGCCCTGGTCGAATGTGAATTTGAAGAGGTAAAAAGTCAGAAATACCCCGATAAAAGAGATGGGTATCATGACGATGATCACAAAAGGTTGCCACAATGATTCAAAAAGGATGGCACATACCAGGTAGATGATGGCAATAACCAAGAAGAGAAGGGCATATTGTTTTTTTTGCGTGGACCAATCCCAGTTCCAGCCGTTTTTTTCTGCTTTGAAGCCCAGGGGCAATTGATTGTTGAGTTTGTCGATATGGCGTTCCATTACTCGTCTGGCCAGTTCGTAAGGACCGAGGAAATCATAGGCAACCAACAGGGAATAGACCTGGTTGGTTTTATATATATCGTTGCCGGAGCGGCGTTTTTCGATGTTTCCCAATTCCGCTAATTTGACCGATTTGTCATTCATTGTAATAATGTCGTTTTCAAGGTGCCATACGTCGAAGTTTTTATTTTCCGATGAGACCAGGGAAACGGCGACCTGCTGGTTGTCAATCAGGACCGGATTGAGCGGATTGCGGTAGAGTTGCTGGGTCAGGAAATGGTAGTAATCGCTGGGACGCAGTTCCTGTTGGGCAAAGCGTTCAAAATTGAAATCGATAAAATATTCGGTGGAATTTTTGCTCCTCCAGCTATCGGAACCCATGATTTCGGGAGCGGATACCCGCTTGTTGAGTTGCAGACTGTCACACAGTTGTCGGGCAAAGGAATAGAGCATGTCATAATTGTAGCCGGAAAGCCGGATTTGGTTGCTTTTGTATCCCGAGCCCAGGGCGTTGGAAAATCCCTGTCCTATGCCGTATATGCTCCAGTCCGCGCCGCCGAGGTCATTGGCTTTGGCTATGAGGATGTCTTTCAGAATAACGGGAAAACTGCTGTTTTCCGCGTCGGGGCGGAACGTGATGGTGATGCCGGAATTGTCGTAATTGTACACATACGTCTGATATGTCTCGATTTCCTGGTATTGGCTGAGGAAGTTTTCCATTTTCAGCATCACTTCGTTCAGTTGGTGTACCGTACAGCCTTCCGGCATAGAGGCTCTGATATAGAGACGTGTGCGTTGCGGGTCATTGTAATAATTGCCGTTGAAGACGTGTTCCGTAAAAAGACGTAATGTTCCTCCCAATGCAGGTTCCAGGTAGGGTTTGAGGGTATTTTGGTAAAATTTGCTTCCGATGGTCTTGTTGTACAATTCGGGAAAAAATCCTTTCCGTTCGTTGTCTTTTTCGTCTTTGAGTTTGGCCGGAAGAAGGTGTACGGGCAGACCGAATGCCAGTATAATGAGGGTAATCAGTATCCATTTGTATCGCGGACGTCTGCAAAATGTGATGAATTTGCCATAGGAACGGGTAAATCTGACCAACCGTCGCCGGGATTTGAGGAGTTTTTTACCTCTTCTCGGACGGATGGGGAGTTTGTCGAGCAAAGCGGGGATAAATAGTAGGGCGATAAGCAGGGATACCGTGAGGTTGATAATAATGACGGATGAAAAATCAATCAGGTTGTTGCGCTGGTTTTCCGGAAGAAAAAACACGATGGTCAGGGCTCCGATGGTTGTCAGCAGGGCGGCGAAAATGGCTAAAAAGGCTTTTCGGTTATGGTAATAGCTATAGTGGTCTATCATAATAATGCTGGTGTCGATAATCAGTCCGAGCGAGACGGTAATGCCTGCCATTGAATACAGGTGTATTTCCAGACCGAACAGATTATAGAAAATGAACGCCAGCAATATATTGGCAAGCAGGGTGACAATGATAAGGAACAGGTAGCGGAGTTTGCGGCTCACGGCGTAGACAAATAATAACAATATCAATGTGGACATGATGGTCCGGACATAGATTTTGTCAAGTTCTTTCTGTATCTCTTTGGAAGAGTCGTAGGCGATAATCACGGAATAGTTTTCGGGAAAATGCGCTTCCAGTTTTTTCATTTCCTCCTTGATGCGTGCCGAGACTTCCAGCGTATTGATATGTTTTTCCGCCAGGACGGAGAGATTGATATTATTCAGTCCGTTGATGCGGTAATAATGGGTCGGGAGTTGTTCTTTATATTGAACGGTGGCGATGTCTTTCAGGTAGATGATGCGCCCGTGGTTGTTGGCAATGGGGATGTTGTCCCAAATTTCGTATCCGCTGACGGTATTGCCGTTTTTCTTTGCCGGACTGTCGGATGTGGAGAGGTCTTTGGATGTATTTGCCAGCAATACACGCACTTGTAACGTATCGCCCGATAGGGTTCGTTCTGTGGTGAGACCCAATATATTTTCGGTGTGGTAGGTATTGATGGCCTGGGCAATGTTGCCGGCTGTAATTCCTAATGCGCTACATTTGTTGGGGTTAAAGCGGATTTCCCATTCGTAGGGCGTGGCGCCGTATACTTCCACGCTGTTGATACCGTCAAGCCGGGAGATGACGGGTACGATGTGTTCCTCTGCGTATTTCTGAATCCGGGAGGTGGAAATGGGGGCGTTCAGTGTGTAGGAAATCAAGGTCTGGTGTTCCTCTCCGGAAGTGTTGGTGGAGAAGTTGGGGTAACTGACTTGTTCCGGCAGGCGGGGATATAATTGTTTGATGAGAGTGGCTATTTCAAACCGAATGGCGTCGATGTTTTCATTCTTTTTGATGGACAGGGTGATGCGGCCGGAACCTTTGCCTGTCACCGAGTTCATCTCTTTAATGCCTCTGACGGAGGCCAGTACCCCTTCTATTTTGGAGGTCACTTCCTGCTCGATAATCCGTGCCGATGCTCCGTACCAGTTGAAAGAGAGAGTCAGGTTTTGCTGTTTGAGTGAAGGCGTATACCGGATGTTCAGCATGGGAATCATACTGATGCCCACCACCATAAGAGCCACCATGGTCAGAATGATGGAAAACTGGGAGAATCCCCGTTTATTTGCGCCTGTTTCGTTCATAAGTTTGCAGACTTTTCTTTTTTCCGGTATATGTAGTAATAAGCTAACGGGATGAAATATACACTCACGATGGTGCCGACGCTCATGCCTCCGATAATGGCCAGTGACAAAGGAAATTGCAGGTCCGCTCCCAGATTGCCGGTGAACAGGAACGGAGCGATGGCTAAAATCGTGGTCAATGACGTCATGATAATGGGTTTCAGCCGCCGGTTGCCAGCCATCATGATAGCTCTTTTCAAATGGTAGCCTGAGCGGCGCAACTGGTTGATGGTATCCACTTTCAGGATGGAATCGTTGATAACGATACCGCACATGACAATGATACCGATCATCGACATGATGTTGATACTTGACCCGCAAATCCACAACAGGAACAAGGCTCCGAAAAGGTCAACCGCGATTTCCGACAGGATGACAAAGGGTTGAATCAACGATTCGAATTGGGCAGCCAGGATGAAATAGAGCAGTAGCAGGGACACCGCCAGAATGACCGAAAGTTCTTTGATGAGGGCGCGGTTGGAATAGTAACTGCCGCTGTAGCTGACCTCAAAGTCGGCATTGTCGGCCACGATGGCGGATATTTTGTCCGTTACTCTGTTGATTTCTTTGTCCGCCACCTCCAAATTGAGGGGATAGAATTCGCCTTCCGGTCCCGAGATAAGGTTTTTCAGGTCGTTGACCCGGCTTTCCCGGACTAACGTATTCAGAGGGATTTCCACTTCATCTTTATTCCGTACGGAGTTGTTTTGCAGGAGGTCTTGCAGGGTGTGTTCTTCATCCCCTAAAATGATGGGCACGGAGTATTCTCCCTCGTTCAGATTGAAAATCCGGTTTTCATTGAACGCACTTTTCAGTTTGTAGAAAAGCGTGGTGTAATCCACGTTATACAGCGTCATGAGTTCCGGAGAAGTGCGGAGCTGCACCACTTCCTGCCAGGCTACCGGTTCGATGTAATAGCCGGGGAGCTGTTTCCGGATGGTGGTCAGTAGTTTATTCAGTTTGTCCGGGTCGGGGGATTTGCCGTCAATGCTCCGGATGCGGGCCACCAACGACGGTTCTCTTTCCGCGAAAATCATGTCGAAGATGTTGCCGGAACTTTCCGTGTAATAGACCGCACGGGGATATTGCTTTTTCATGAATCCGTCGATGCGTTGCAATAGAGGTTGTACGCTGTCCGGATGAATGGTTTTCAGGTAAACGGTTGCTTCTGTGATGGAGTTTTCTTTGGTATGGGAGAGCAGGAATTTCTGTGTGCCCGCCATGATTGTATTTTGGGAAAGCAACCCCCGCAAATGGTGCACCAATCGGTCTGTTCTTTTTTCATTTTCGGCGGCATTGATTTTCTGGTTCCATTCGATATTCAGTAAAAGGTCGTTTTGGGTAATCGGGGGGAGTTTCCTTTTTTCAATTACCGAATAAATCAGACAACTGCATATAATCATGCCTCCGAAAATACACCAGGCTGTCAGTTGGTGTCGGAATATCCATTTCAACCCTCTTTCGTATACGGCTTCGTAATTGATCAGTTGGAAACGGGCAAAGAATTTATTTTGCTGCCGGGTGTTGTTTTTTCTGTATATCAGGTAATAATATACGGGGATAATCAGGATGGCAACGGCCAGGGAGGATAACAGACCAATGGTTACCGCCATTGCCTGGTCGTAGAATAAGGCACCTGAGATGCCGCTCATGAAAATCAGGGGAATGAATACCGCGCAGGTTGTCAACACGGAACTGAGCATGGGGGTAAATACTTCGTTTGTTCCCCGTACTGCCGCAATCTGGAGCGGTTCTCCTTTGTCCCAGTGTTGTGTGATATTGTCGATGACGATGATGGAATTGTCAACCATCATACCCACGCCGAGTACAATACCCGACAGGGAGATAATGTTGATGGAGATGCCTGCCATATACATGAACAGCATGGAAATAATCAGCGCAATGGGGATGGTGATGGTAATCAGTAGGGGAGACCGGAAATCCTGCATGAAAAAAAAGATGATGAAACAGGCCAGGAAGATACCCGCCAGCAGATTCTGTGTCAGGTTATCGATGGAATAATCCAACAAGGCGGTTTGATCCCGTGTCATGACAAAATCGATATGTGGATAGTCTTTGCGGAATACCTCTGTCAGTTTCGTTATTTCTTCTTTCAAATCGGACATGCGGGCATCGGCTTGCTTGATGATAGCCAGGGTCAGAGCCGGTTTACCGTCAGAAAGTACGGAGCCCGTCTGTTTCTGCGCTTCCTCCTTGACCGTGGCCAGTTCTTTCAGTTGGTAAAGCCGGTCGTTGACTTTGCAGTAGACGTTTTCAATATCCCGTTTGTTGGTGAGTGTCGAGGAAAAACGGATATTGTATTGGTATTCCCCGTCCCGGATGGTAAGATTGCCCAGGTTGATGTTATTGTTTTTGATAGCTTCTTCCAGGTCGGAAGGCTGGAGTCCTAAAGACTTCAATTTGAAATAGTCGGGAATGATAAGCAATTCCGACAGTGTTTGTCCGCTGATGTCCACCATCGCTACTTCCGGTATCTGCTCAATCCTTTTGGAGATTACCGCCAGACCGAATTTGCTGAGTTCGATAAATTCCCGTATATCGCCGGTGCTTTCTTTGAGGGTAAGATTCATGTAAAACGCCGGGATGTCGGTGGCATTGGCTTTGATGGTGCGGGGACGCTCGATGTCGCGGGGCAGGTTGGTACGGTCTATTTTTTCATTTACTTCAATGAAGATAAAGTCGATGTCCGAACCGTGTTCAAATTCCATAAAAATATTGCCCCGTCCGTCGCGGGTTTCCGTGCGGATGTCCGTCAAATGGCTCAATTGTGTGAGCTGGTTGCGTAACGGCTTGACAATGGTGGCATCCAGTTCGCGTGCTGACAGGTTTTCGGCGGTCACCTGTACGGTCACTTGCGGTATTTTGACTTCCGGCATCAGGGATACCGGAAGCAGATTGATTGCCAATATCCCCAACACCAATACGGCTATCAGCGACATGGTGACGGCGATCGGTCTTTTGATCAGAAATTCAACCATAGTTCTTGCTTGTTACTCTTGTTTCACCATGACGCCCGAGCCGTGTGCCAGGTTCAGATTGCCCGAAATGATGACAATGTCCCCTTCGTTCAGTTCGGCTCCTTTGTCGGAGTTCGGCACCACTACATAACTGTTGCTGTTGGCCATCAATACATGCACGTATGTCCACATGGCTTTGTTGTCCTTATCGACACGGAAAAGCACTTCCTGGTTGTCCCGGATGAGTACTGCACTCTTCGGTACAACAAATTTGTCGGGAATGATGTTTTCAATGTGCACTTTCACGTTCATGCCGTCAATCAGATGTCCAGGATTCGGGAGTTGTGCACGTACCATCACTTGTCCTTTGTCATTGACTGTCGGATTGATTTCCGTCACCTGTCCCGTATAGCTTTTTTCCGGTTCGGTGAAAGTGGATACTAAAACCCTTTGACCGTTCTTCAGGCTGCTCAGCTCTGTTTCCAGTACGGCAAATTCCACTTCAAAGGTTTTATCGTTGATGACCTGGCAAAACTCCTCTCCGGAGGGATATTCGAATACTTTTGTCGCGAGATTGGCAATCCGTCCGCTGACGGGGGCTTTGAGTGTGCAGTTGTCTAAGTTCATTTGTGCGCTTTTCAAGTTGGCTTCCGCATCGTTATATCCGCTGTGGATGCGGGCAATGCGCATTGTGCCGGCGGGAATTTGTAGGGAGTCTTCGATTTTGTAGCCGTACCCCAGGAGTTTGTCTTCCAGTTCAATCCGGGCTTTTTCTATTTGATGGCGGGCTTGTTCGAGTTTGAGCATGGCATCACGGGTGTCCAGCACGGCAATTACTTCTCCCTGTTCTACCGGTGTACCGTTTTTTACAGGAAGTTGGGTGACGATGCCCGTATTGGCAAATTTCAGGGAACTTTTGTTCAGTGCCCTCAGTTTGCCGTTACTCAGCAACTGGCTGTTGAAATTCTGTTTCCGCAGGATGATTGTGTCAACCGGATTCTTCTCGATTTCGTATTTTTTCCGCCCTACTTCGTTTTCTTCTTCCTTGGTGGCTTTAGAACCGCAGGCGGTGAGGGAAACGGCAAGCAGTAAATAGGCCAGAGTGCGCATATGTCTCATATTTCAGTATATTTTATAGTGTGTTGGGGATTAATGCTGAATCAATAAATCAAAGTCGGTGGAAATATTGCGTTTGTATGCAAAATCATACAGTGTTGATTTTTGCAGGGAATAATAGTATTTCCAGTAATTGTGCAATTCAGTGATAAAACGGCTGGTGGCTTCGTCTTTTTCGGTCTGTGCCGTATTGAACTCGAGCACGCTCAGCGTTCCCTTGCTGAATTGTTCCATCGACAATTCATAGCGTTTCCGGGCTACTTCATTGGCTTTTCCCGAAATATCACATTGTCTTTTCTGGTTGTTGAACTGCAACACCCGAATCATAATGTCCTCCTGCTGGTCAATCAGTTGCTGTTCTATCTGTGTTTTGATGACATTCATCTGGGATTGGGCGGTGCGTATGCGGCCGCGTCCCATTCCCCAGTCTATGATGGGGATTTGTATGCCCAGCCGGATGTTTTCCTGATTCTGGGGCTTGCGGTAGCTGTCGCCCAAATCGGTGGCACTTTGGTTTAATCCGAACTGGGCGAAAAAGTCGGCTTTGGCTCCCCGGTTGGCTTTTGCCTGTGCTACAGTCATCTCCGCCCGCAGGAGTTGTATTTCCTTATTGAGTTTGAAAGATGTATTGTTGACCGAGAGGTCGTACACTTCCCCATAGTTCAAGACGATATCCGGAATGTTGTCGGGAATGACTAAGTCGAAATGGATATCGGCTTTGGGGTACCCCAAGAAAGAGGCCAATTGGAATTTGGCTGTCTGCATGTCGATTTCACTTTGGCTGATGGTCATGCCGTCATTCAGCATTCGCAACTCCAGTTGCATCAGGTCGTTCTGGGTCACGGTGCCGATTTTAAAACGTTCCTGGGCGGTCTGGTAAGATTGCCGGGTGTTGGCATAATTGGTTTTTGCCATTTCCAGTTTCTGCTGGGCATTGACCAGCGTGAAGAACATGTCCACGGCTTTGACCGTTACTTCCTGCATGGATTCGAGATAAGTCAGTTTCGCTTTTTCGTATTCTTCCGGCTCGATTTTTTTGTCCCATTTCAGCGAATTGAAACTGCCGAAAATGGGTTGGGTATAGGTGATGCTCACCGGATTGGTATTGTAGGAATGATAACGCTGGTCACCGAATTGGTCCAGACGTTCCAGACTGGAATACAGAGACACTTTACCGCCTGTAGGGGCAATATTCTGGTCGATGGAGAGATTTATGCTGTTGCGCATGGAATAGTCCTGTACGTAGTTGTATTCTCCTGTAACGGCATTTTGCAAAGCCACTAAAGCATGGCTGAAATTGGGAGCTGTCAGTCCTAAATTCAACGAGGGGAGCAGTTCTGCCTTAAATGCCCGGAATTGCCAGTAAGCGGACAGGAACTGGTGGCGGTATAAGATGGCATCGATGGAACGCTGACTGGCTAACGTGATGACGTCTTCCAACCGGAGGCGTTCTGTGTATGAAGCCTGTTTGGATGAATCCGCCGGCTGAGCCTGGACAAATTCCACCGAGAGCAGGAGAAGGAATAGAAGTACCGGTTTCATGACAGGGGAAATGGGGTTCATTTTTATTATATTGACAAACTTAATTTTTTTTTGGATAAAATATGTCTATTATTACCGAAAAATTAGTTAAGGGGATTATTTCCATTTTGCTTCGTTATCCTCATACGTGAAAATTCGTTCCATACGCTTTGGCCAATTGCAATTCCGTAATTGGTAGAGGGTGTGGGAGGGAACATCCGTAAAAAGCAACCAGTGTTCTGTACTTTGTCGCTTGCCGCAGGAATGCCAGTCGCCTCCTTGCCAGTAAAACAGTTCATATTCCACATCCGGTATGATTCCGTTGGTGATGCAAAGGGCGTAGCCGATGCAGTTCAGACGGTACGGCTTGCCTAAATCGAAGTCGATAAAACGGGAAGCACCGCGGCGGATTTTCCCCTTAAAACAGGAAGCTGCCAAGTTGTCGGTCAGATACTCCGGGCGGTCGGCATCTGAAAGGGGCGTGTAATTGCATTGAAGAATACGGGCAGGGAGAGGGGCAGATTGTGTGTCTGAGTAAAAGCGTATATCTCCGGCAGCAAACGTGTCGCAGGGACTGATTAAGCGGACGTAACGGTAGGTACCGGATGTTTGGATAGGTAATGTTTCCGCTTCCATAAATACGGATTCGGGAATTTCTCCCAATGTATCGGCAGTGGAGAAATCGGGGGAATTGCTTCCGATAAACCGGCAGAGAGCCAGATACGTTACCTCTTTGTGATTCCTCTCGTAAAACGGTGCGCCGACGACATGGTTGACAGCTATGTTCTGGCGATTGTCCTCCGGTGTGAGAATATCCAGACTGTTATCCGGACGCAGGTGGAACGGATGGCCGGCAGGAATGATTTCTCCGTTCCGGTAGAAAGCGGGAAGATAAACGATGTCTTTGCCCATGCCTTCAAACGTTACTTTATTGCCCCGGATTTCCCCGTATTGTACGGGATGCCATTGTTGGTAACCGAACACGCAGAGGTATGCGTAATACGTTTCTTCCGGGACTTCCGGCAGGCGGAGTGTGAGATTGACGGTATCGAAATATTCTGTTGAGACATCTTTCTTTTTGTAGTTTTTGAAAAGCGGGGGAATATCCTCACTTCTGACCCGTCGGTTGGTGGCAGGAGCTGTCGGGTGGCTGGAATAGGTGTGCCGGTATACTTTGGGCAGGCGGAAGCTTCCCCATTCTTTGTCGTAAGTCTTGTTGTTGTATATCTGTTTGTATTTCCAGCGGTTGTTGTCCCAGAATGATTCAAAGGCATATGATTGCCCGTTGATAATGGCTACATTCCAGGAATGGGAACTGTTGCGGTTGCCCCAGGCAGGGACAAAATCCACGGCTGCTGCTGTTCCCATGGAAGAGAGCAACAAAGAGTTGAACCAGCAACGGTGTTCGCACACTCCTTTGGTTAAGTATTCCAACACCGAAGCGGAAGGAACCGGAATACCGTTCCCGTAGAAACGCGTGTGGGTGATGTGGCGGTATAGATACAGCAGGCTGTCTGTTTCTCGGATAAAAGCGGGAATACCGTGGCGGGCGATGGAATCGTTTTGATAGAAAAGTCCGTGATGGCGCTGGTAAAAGCTTTTTCGGGCGTGGTCGGCGGTCAGGCCGTTTTTGCGGCGGTAGGGCAATATGTATTCGCAAAATTCCTCAAACGAACAGTTGCGGCAGTAGGCATTTTCCTGCCATGCCTGGAAAGCGGCTTCCGTTTCCTCGATCAGATAGTCGCAGGTAATGTGGCGTACATCCGGTATGCCGCATTCTTCCAATTCCGGAAGAGTGGCGCGTTTCAGTGCCCACAGCGAATCGATTTTTTTACCGATGGTAAAATATTGGTTCGGATATCGGACCATGAAGTCATGGTATTCGTCATAAAAAGGTTGGTAGGACTGCGTAAAACTGCTGTCCGGTCCCCAGCAGCCGGGCATGTTCCGGATGAGGAAACGGACGGCCTTGTATTTCAGACTGTCTCCGGAATGGGGATGGTAGTAGCGTAACGCCTTTTCCAGTTCGCTTCGGTTTTCACCGGCAAATTGCAATGCCATCTCCAACTGTTTTTCCTCTGCTGTGCGGCAGGCGAAACAAAACAGGAACATAACGATAGTCCAAAGCGGGTTAAGACGGAATCTGTTCATATAGTTTTTTCAATTTATGTTGCATCTCCTCAATGGCGGGGGACATGATTTTGGGCTTTTGTGCCAGGGCTTTCCGGATAACGTCGGCGGCTTTTTCGTATTGTCCGGTCGATATATAAAGTTCCGCCAATAGGTAAAGGGGATAGAGTCGGTGGGGCACCGTCCGGTAGGCCCGGAGAAATGCCTTTTCGGCGGCTTCGTAATGGCCGAGTGCCTGCTCGTTCCTGCCGATGATGTTATAGAACATCGGGTCGGCACTCCGGAGTGCACCTTCCGACAATACGGTTATACTCTCCTCGTATTGTCCTGTTTTTGCAAGGCATTGTCCATACTCAAACAGGAACGGGGCAAATTCCTTTAATGCGGGATAGAGTCGGCGGTATTCTTCTACGGTACCTTCGTAGATTTCCATGTCGAAGTATCTTTTTTCTTCTTGCCAGGTACGGAGATGTGCCGCTTTTTTCAACAATCCGTTTCCGGCGTACAGGCATGCACCGGTAATCAATAGAATAATCGTCCGGGGGATTATTGGTGGGTAATGGCTCTCCGCCGGGGGAGGGCAAAGAGCGATGAAGACGACGAACAAAAGGGAGAGGGGCAACACGCTGAAAGGGTAAGAAAAGAAAGCGAAGACAGCAAACGCGATGAGGCTGCCTGCGATACCTGCCTGGTGTTGCTCGCATGCCTGACGGAAAGCGGACAACACCGTTCCGGCAAAGAGCAGCAGACCGATAATACCGAGTTCCGTTGTGATTTGCAGATATTCGTTAAAACCGTATTCCGGACAGCCTGCCACATATTCTTCCTGAGAGGAATGCGGCTGATTGGTAAAATAGCTGGCTTGTGCTTTGCCGTATGCGCCTGCAAAACTGCCCGGGCCTTGCCCTGTCCAAGGGGCTTCTTCGACAGCCATTCCCGATACTTTCCACATCAGCAGGCGACCGTCGGCCGAGTCTTTTTTTAAGGCGTACATACCGGTGCCGATGCCGCAAAGCAATAACAGGCAGAGGAATGCCACCGGAAGAAAATAGCGTCTTTTGAGCCGGAAGAAATTCCGGATTGCAGAAGCCAAGGAACCATGTTTCCACAATACCCAGCCACATCCGGCAAGGGCTGCAATCCATGCGCTCCGGCTCATGCCTGCCGGGAGCAGGATTATGACCGCGGTGGAACAAATTAGACCGGTATGAGCAATGAGCGGATGAGAGGGTTTGCGTAATCCTAAATACAATGCCAGCGGGAGCAGAATTGCTAACATGCCGCAATAGGGCCCCGGATTGAAAAGCGAACCGGTGAAGCGGTACAGGGCGTGGTAAGAAGGCAGGAATCCGTATAGCTGTGCCAACCCCCACACCGATTCTGTAATGCCTATAAGACAGAGGCACAAAAATACAATGGAACGTGATGTCCGGTCTGAGGATACCAATAGGCGGATGGCGAAATAGACGCCTGTTAACAAGACCAATAGAAGGGCATGGGTGGGACAATGGCTGCCGGTGGTGAAATAGCGGAAAAACCAATATCCGGTAAAGGCGGCAAACCAACCGTCGGTGGAAGTGAAACGGAAACGGATGTCACGGCAAAGTGCCAGAATAAAGAGAAGGCACAAAGATGCGGATATGGTTATTGCTGCGATTTCCAGACGTGCAGGATTCACGGCGCCGGTTTTCTGTGCGTCACTGACTATAACGGGCCATAGGAGACCTGCCGCACACAAGGCGGTGGCGGCATAACCGAATAGTTTTCCTGTATCCTTCCTGTTGCGTTTCATCTATTTTATCAATTTGCCCGCTCTGCCTTCCGTTTCCGAACTTCGGATAATCCACGCTTTTCCTACGATACACTCTTCCGGTAGAAATCCCCAATATCGGGAGTCTTTGGAATCCTCCACCCGGTCGCCTCCCACGAAATAATAGTTTTTCCGAAAACGATATGCTCCGGCTTTTTCTTCTCCGATATACACATTTTCATTCTGACTCTTTACGGACTTTCCCGATTCCCATTCAATCCAGCGTTTATATAGGCACAGATTGTGTGGGGTGAGCGGAACCTCGATTCCTTTTCCGGGAATGATGAGCGGACCGAACGTGTGAATATTCCAGGGATAGGCAGGATGATAGGGAAACGTATTGTACACCTCCGGTTCAAAATCCTCCCTGCTTTTCTGGGATAGTTTCTGTTGGGCGGCTTGATTCCCGACCTTCCCCTTTTGTCCGTTAATGAGGTAATAGCCTTCCCGGATGACCAGCGTATCACCCGGCACCCCGATACATCTTTTCACATAGTAGGTACTCAAATCCATACTCACCGTGTCCCATGCCGAGCGGTAGGGAAAGTTAAATACCAATATGTCATTGTGTTCCACTTTTCTCCATCCCGGCAACCGCCGTATCTTCACCTCTTTGTCATTGATAGAAGCAAACGGATTGAGAATGCGAGCCCCCAATATAGGTTTCGCCACCCAAATACGGTCGCCCGTTACCAATGCCGGTGCCATTGAATCACTCGGAATCCGGAAAGAAGCGTATCCCATTACCCGTAACACCACCCATCCCACAAACAGGATACACATCCAAAACAGGATATTCACCACCGTTTCCGATACTTTGCGTTTCATTTTATGGAAGATGGTTAAAATTACTTTTGGTTATTTCAGTTTGGAGAATAGGATAAAATTGTAATTCTCATGATTTGTAATTTGCTCCGAAAAGAGATTTTTGGCTTTAAATTGTTGTAAACCGACATCGTCTATGGTAGAAATTAACGTATTCCCATAAGCTCCTATGCAAAAAACAGGGTCTAAAGCATTATAATCATTTAATGATATTTCTTTCACGAAGCATTCTTGCCTGTCGGTTAAAACGAAAAACTTCTTTTTATTAACTCGTAGTATTCCGGCGATATAATTCTCTAATAAGATGGGGCTTTCAACGAAATAGGCATAATCGTGTCTTTGGGCATATTTCGTGAATTTATTGTCGTCATATTTAAGGTCGGTAGGGATAGAATATTGACGACCGAAATCAAAATACACGCATTGTGTGAGTGAATCAATTGAAAATTGATAAACGGCATCGGTGATAGTGGAAAAGTAATAAATGGAATCTTTAACGCGATTGAAAGGATTATTAATACTGATATACTGCACCGAATTGTCTTTTGTTTTGGGATGGGAGAGAAAGAATGTTTGAGGCTGAAATAAACTGTCTGTGACGACAAGGTTATATCTTTGAAATCTGTCCTCATGCCCTTGGTTATATTCGGATAATTCAAACAGATATTGGTTGTCGTTGATAACCTCCATTTCGTGAGGTCGGAAAGAAAGGGGTACGGTTTTTAAAAATTTACCTGATGTTGTTGAAAATATTTGGATGCGTTCCGTAATGTTGTCAATCAGAAAAATTTGTTCTTGATAGATACAGAAATCCGATATATTGAGTAATTCTTGCGGTCCTTTGCCAATATTGCCGATACTTCTGACATAATTTCCGTTAAAGTCATATACATTCAGATTTTTGGATTGTAACTCATCTAAAGTATAAATAAGATGATCATGTATTTTTATTTTGGTAATACTTCCTTGTATTTTTTCATCCGGTGTTTTTAAAGCTATGAGCCAACTACTGTCAATAGTAAATTGAAAATCGCTGACAGGTGCTTTCAATGCCTCTCCGACCTTTATTATCGTATCAACATGTGAAGAATCAAATGTTATTTGAGAGGTACATCCTCCTAACGCAAATATTAGAGATAGTAGTATTGTTATTCTCATAAATACTTTAATTTATATAATTCCTTCCAAATCCAGGTATCCGAATTGCATTTCGCCGTTGGTGCAGAGAATAATCCGGTGTTTTTCCTTATCATACTGGAAACTTAGAATGTGATATCCTGTTTCCAGTGTTTTTATGTAATTCCCCGCAGTGTCGAAAATATGGATTTTTGAAGGGTAATAGTCTTCGGAACGATGATCTGCTCCGGAATAGAGAGCGAATATTTTATCCTTGCAAATATGAACCTCCATATTGTAGTGGCAGATATTGGTTATCTCCTTGCTCCATTTCGGACCGTAAACATTGCATTTCAGTGTGCCGTCCAAATTGCATATTATCATAAGGTCATAGCGGGAATAACATTCAACATAAATGCCTTCCTCGGTAGAAACGGCGAACTGAAAGCGTTTTTTCTTCACGTCGGGATGTTCATACTTCATCAATTCAAATTCATTGGTCAGCATATTCCATTTCCCCACAAATGGGTTGAAGTCATTATTTCCGATAGGTTTAATCATGCGTCCGAAGCACAAGGTATCGTTTATATATTCATATTCGGAAGGGAAAAGGCTATTATCCATACAGACCTTTATACTTGGAAGATATAGCGGATCAGCCAAAAGGCTGTCCAAATCATAGCTGAATATTTTTAATTTCCCATGATCGGAAACGTAGAATTTTCCATGAGATTCGTCAGTAGCAATATCTCCCAAATTCGTTATCTCTCCCGGTCCATTTCCTTTATTGCCTGTACTGCAAATGTACTTGAAACTGTTTTTATCAAATAAGTGAATGTGTCTATCCGGAGAATGATAATCACTTATGATTAAATACTTATCCATGAGGTATAGATTGGCAAAATCACTAAAAAACACCTCTTTTATCTCAATCGGCTGCAATCTGTCATGGACATTAATGACGTTATCATACCCTTTATAATGTTTTTCCGTTTCGAAATGCTGCTTGCATCCCCCAAAGACAGGGATTAATAACAACAGATAGGCAAATTTTATATTCATGATAGGGTGTATTATGGTTTAATGGAATAAAAACACAGCACAATTTTCTCTTCTGCCAATGCTTTTTTCAAATCATTGGGAAAATCCGATGGATAATTGTTTTTCTCAAAAATAGGAGGAAAGACACTGACAAGATAACTTCCGCAGGTGCCGAACCAATGTCCGTACCTATCAATACTTTCATCTGTTTTTTTATAGATTTTATGGGTATTTCTATCCAAAACAAATTGTTTGTAATGTCCTTCGTCAAATAACGACCCGTAAATATAATTATCATAAATGAGAGTAAAGAACGTCAATGTAGTATAGTTCGTAAAAGCCTCTAATTTATCTTCAATATTCGTCCTATAAGAATCGGGGACAAGTTTATTTCCAAAGTCAAAGAGAAATACATTTTTAAGGTTGCCGGAATCATCAAGCAAATAGACGTGGTCGTCAATCGGCTTGTGGTAAAATATTCCGTTTTTTGTTTTGGTAAATCCGAAACTGGATAAATGAAAATTATCATCTGTACTATTCTCGTATCTTGCAATGGTTTTTTCTTTCTCTAAATCATTGTTTGTAATAATAATATGATCAGCCGGATATTTCCCGGAATTATTGGCAGTTAAACTGAAAGCAAACTTATTATCGGAGATACATTGAAATGTTTCAGCATTAAAAGGCAATTTTCGAGAGCCGATAAAATCATTCTCTTTGTTGTATCTTAACAGGGAAGAAGTATTATAATCCAATATATAGATATTACCCTCCTTGTCAATAGAAAAATCAGTAATATTGATATATTCGCCCGGACCATGTCCTTTATGTCCCACACATCCAATGGCTTTTCCTGTTGTATCGAATACAACTAATTTGGAAGACGTTTTATCTGCAATATAAATTTTATTATCAAACGTCTCGATTTTATCGGTATAGGCAATTTCCATATTCTCGGTACCCGAATGTAGTACGATATATTTAACAGGAGTTAAAATATCGAACTTGCTATCTTCCAGTCTATATTCTTGCAGAGCGTTAAATGGGATACTTGTATTGTTTTCTTTATAATTTGTTTTACAGCTTGTCCAAAAACAGGCCACAATTAAAAGATAGTAATTTATGTATTTCATAGTTGGATATTTTCGTAATCGCAAGGTAATGATTTATTTGGGGGATTCGTACTTTTACTATTTCTTATCCACCACGCTACCTTTTATCTTGAATTGAATCGGTGCATTGTGCGTGTTGCAATATATTGAAAACGCAAATAAAAGATAGAGAGGTATATAATAATTTTAGGCATGATTTTAAGATTTATATAATTCCTTCCAAATTCAGGTATCCGAATAGCATTTCGTCATAATAGGTGCAGAAAATAATCCGGTGTTTTTCCTTGTCATACCAAAAATATAGAATGTGAAATCCGGTTTCCAATGTTTTTATGTAATTTCCTGCTGTGTCAAAAATATGGATTTTTGAAGGATAATGCTCTTTGGAACGATGATCTGCTCCGGAATAGAGAGCGAGTATTTTATCCTTGCAAATATGAACGTCCATGTTGTAGTGACAGGTATTGGTTATTTCCTTGCTCCATTCTGGACCATAAACATTGCATTTCAGTGTTCCGTCTAAGTTACATATTGTCATAAGGTCATAGCGGGAATAACATTTGACATAGACGCCTTCCTCTGCCGAGCCTGTGAATTGAAAGCGTTTTTTCTTTACGTACGGATTTTCATAACCGATATGCAATTCTCCCGTGCGCATATTCCAAAGTCCTGCGATCTCATTTACGTTTCTGTAGTTATTTTCGACATCCGAAATGGCAACCAGGTTGAGAGTATCGTTGACGTAGCAACATCTGTGAGGATATAAAGGTTCTTTGAAGTTGGCTTTATCATGAAACCGATAGGAAGGATCGCGGATGACACTGTCTAAATCATAGCTGTGTAATTTGTATTTTCCGAAGTCGAACACATAAAATTTACGGTTTTTCTCATCGGGGCAAATATCCCCGATGTTTATAAACTCGTATGGTCCACGTCCTTTGGGGGCAATACTGGAAAGGTATTGAAAGGTATTTTTGTCAAAAATATGGATGAATCTATCTAAACATTGAAAGTCTACGATAAATAAATATTTGTCCATTACGTAAGGTTTGCAGTTTGAACTGATATACGGTTCATCTATATGTATTGGAATAACCTTGTCATGAACATTCACGATATTATTTCGATGGGATAAATGTTTTTCTGTTGTAGTATTGGACGAGCACCCCAATACTGTTTGTAATACTAATAAGGAAAATAATATCTTTTTTATCATAACAATCCCTCCAGATTTAAACAAACAAATTGCACGTCTGCATCTTCCAAGCCTATAATAAGGCGATTGTTCTCTTCATCATAAACAAAATTTGTTATTTCATATCCTGTTTCCCATGTTTGAAGATAGTCCCCCTCCAAATTAAAAATAACAAATTTACTTGGCGATTTACCTCTAATTCTCCCATTGTCTTCTTTAACAAATCCATATTCAGCCAGATAGGTCGCAATAATTTTATCTTTACAGAAAATAATAGGGCCGTAGTAATCGTTTTTACTTAATTTCGTTTCCCAATGAGGTCCGTATATATTGTATTTTAACTCACCATCCAAGGTTCCGACAGTTATTAAGTCATGACGTATATGCGCTTCTACATACAAATCTAATTCCGGCGAAACATTGGTAAATATCCGTTTTTTCTTAACATCGGGATGTTCGTATTTCATCAACTTTGTTTCATTGGTCTGCATATTCCATTTCCCCACAAATGGCTTGAAGTCGTTATTTCCGATAGGCTCTATAATACTTCCGATACATAATGTGTCATTTACATATTTATATCGATTGGGTAACCGGCTATTATTCATACAGATTTTTATACTTGGAAGATATAATGGATCAGCCAAAAGACTGTCCAAATCATAGCTGAATATTTTTAATTTCCCATGATCGGAAACATAAAATTTTCGATGGACTTCATCAGTGGCAATATATCCTAAACGAGTTATTTCATGGGGACCTTTCCCCTTATAACCTGTGCTAAGAATGTATTTGAAACTGTTTTTATCGAACAGATGAATTTGTTTATCTGGCGACAGGTGATCCCCTATGATTAAATAATTGTCCATTAAGTATAATTGTGCAAAATCACCTATAAAAGCATCCTTTATCTCAATCGCTTGCAACCTGTCGCGAATATTAATCACTTTGTTGTATTCATTGTAATATTTTTCCGTTTCGGAATGCTGGCTACATCCTCCAAATACGGAAATTAATAACAACAGATAGGCGAATTTTATATTCATGATAATGATTTGGGTACTCGCAAGGTAATGATTTATTTTGAGGGATTTGACTACCAACTACTATTTTTTATAGAGAGCGGATAATTTCTTTTCCCAGTGTTCTTCGATCACCTTAAATAATTAATATATTTCATGGTTTTGTATAGGTTCTTTAAAAAGTTTTTGAATTAAAATTCGTGTAAAAGGAACTCGTTGCAAATGTGCTTGATAAGGAACTCTTTCATCGAATGTATGGTCATTCCATATCCCCGGATAGTTAAATAACCGGTATTGTTTTTCAATATCCATGTATTGATTTAAATCTTGGATGGCTTGGGGGGCAGCCGTCAATAAAGAAGGAGTTTTGAATACTTCTTCTGCATAGCTTCCATAAACGACGATTGTTGATTTACGGAAAATTTCATCTGATTCATGAGGAAAAGAATCGATATTTTCGACTTGCCATGCTTCTTTTTCAACGATTTTATTGCGGTCGGGGTAAGGTCGGGAAGCAACCTCTATTGCTTTATATAACTCATTTTTCGGATATTCCCAATGAGTTTCCAGATAACAGGTATGAATATAGCAGTTTTCTCCCTCATAGGAGAACCGGACGTTCATTCGGGAACTGAAAGGAGACTGGGCATGATTATTGAATTTACGTACGAGCGAGTGATGATGGTAGGTGAAGTCTTCTAATTGCATGCTTTTTAGATGGAGGTCTTGTTTGTCTATTTGTAAAGTTCCATAAGCTAACGTCCGAATTTTTTTTAGGTAATATTTCTTTTTCGGGGAGAATGCAATGGTATATGTATTATTGCTGTTGTCAATTAATTTGTACGTATAATAGCTGGGAGAAGTGAAAAGTGGTCCGTAAAGGGTTAATGCCCGCATGGCTGTGAATATTTTTCGGGAATTGGAATTAAAATTCTTATTGTAGTTGGCTCCTCCGGTAAGATAATGGAATTTGAGAGTGTCTTTCCCGCTGTTTGATAAACGGAAGCTGTAAGCGGAATATACAGGGTAGAAGTTAAAGGCGTATTGAATATCCCATTCGGCATGTTTCACATTGCCGGTTGTCAGAAAAAGTCCGTAATCTCGGTCGAATTGTATGGCCTTACCTTTGCTTTCCACAATCTTTTCATATCGGGCATTCCCGTAGAAATTGGGGTATGGATAAGATTGTGCTTTTATTTTCCTGTTCAATTGGGAATAAACTTTTTTAATAATTTGGGCCAAAGAACGGTCGGAGATGGTCACTTCCTCCAATTCGTGAATTTTTTCCTGCGCGGCAAGAGAAAAAAGGCTGAAAGTACAACAAATCAATAACAGTGTCCGGCGTAGCATATTTATTCAAATTTAAACTTGTAAATAATAAGGTTTTCATTCTCGAAATCGGGAGCGGCACAGGCATAATACCACGAATCCATATAGCCGTATACTTGAAACCTGTCAGGCAAATTCCCGTACTCTCCGACAAGCGTATTGCCTCGGTACACCTGCAGGGAATTTCCTCCCGCCTTACCGCCCTTTGAATAACTCCGGAACAATATCCCCGTTTGCGGGATATACTTCAACGCTTGATAATAACCGTACTTCTTTCTGTCTCTGTGGTAATTCTTGTCCGCATCCTCAAAATTATTCGTTTCTCGGTAATTGGTATTCATATCCTTACCGGGCATGCCGAATGAAAAAGCTTTGCCATCCAGAAGATTCATTTTGTAAATAAGCGGGTCGGCTTCAAATGAAAACACCAGCGTGTCTTGGTAAACGTCATACAATATGTTCTGAAAATTAGGAATATATTTATAGCGTTGATAAATCGGGGAATGCTGGCACAGCATGCTGCTTATCTTGCCGGAAGAAAGGTCAAGCAACCCCAACGTATAGGCATTTCCGTAAAAATGGGAAGCCTTCTCATAAGCATTATACTTTATATGCTCCGTAACAATAGGAACGACAAGATATTTTTCCGAAAAAGGACGGAGACAGTTGTTTGAATATTGTATTTCATAGATGTCGTGGTAGTTGGGGTCTATTTGCGAATATTTTTCAACGGAGGTGCGTTTGGAACTCCAGTCTATATTGAATTGGTTGATTTTTTCCCAGCTGTTGTTGAATGTATAAATGCGCCAGCTTTCGTCTAAAATGATGTATTGTTTTTCAGGTGTGGGTACAATAGAAAACAATCCTTTGATTTCATTGGGACCATTGCCTCGGCGCAGGCGATAGCCGATAAATTCCCCTTCGGGGGAAAACAGTAGTAATGATGCCAATTGTTTGTCTGCAAAATAAATCGTATCGTGGTTGCAAAAGAACTGGCCGTTCATGGAAGACAGAATGTCTTCTTCCGGCAAGGCTATCACTATGGAATCTAAAATGAATTTTTGCGGAAGTAATTTTTGTGAGGAAAAATGAGGCAGATGTTTATAATCCACTTTATTTTTGGCTTCGGGAATATGTGTTGAATGACAAGCATAGAAACACAGACAGAAAATGAATACGATATTTTTCATAAAAAGGTATAGATATCGGATTACAGGATTATCCCCCTCTATGATGCCTCTCTTTTTCATTTATATGATTTACATTTAAAATTTTAATTCTTGTCTACCACCCTACCTTTTACCTTGAATTGAATCGGTGTATTTTGCGTGTTGCAATATACTGAAATTGTCTTTTCGAAATACCCTTCTTCCTTTATTTTCATTTCCACAGTAATCTTTATGGTTTCTCCTGGCTTTACTGGCTTTTTGTCATACCGGGGTGTTGCGCATCCGCAGGAGGTTGTCACATCTGCCACCAGTAGCGGTTGTGCCCCTGTATTTTTTAATGAAAACACGGCTTCCCGCTTCTCTTTGGGCGTAAACTCTCCTAAATCACATATAGTTGTTTCATACTCGACCGTCGTTTGGGGTACTTGTTTTTTCGTCGACGTATCTCCTGTAATCACTTTCAGATAAAGTTCTTTGATTTTGGGATTGGTTATGGGATTTCCGATAGCTTTAATCCGATTATTACAGTCTAATAAAAACGTGTGAAACCGTTCGTCTTTGGGGAAATTATTTAATATGTTGAGGCTGTCTTTTTCATCAATGCAAACGGGATAATAAAACAGATTTTCTTTCAAAATATCTTTTACATAGTCTGTACTTCTTGGGGCAAAATAAAAAAGGGCGGGTACGGAGTCTAACTCAGTAATTAAATCCTCCCATTCCATCAAATGCAATTTGCATGTAAAACAGCCGTTTGTATCTACATAGACAATTATTTTATAATTTTCTAAGGACAAGGTTGTGTAGACAGAATCTCCTACTTGTACCATATTCATTTCCTTGGGAAAAAGAATCTCTTTCCCGTCCCATGCCTTAATCAATTCTGTTATCCTGTATTTGTCCTTGTGCTGGCAGGTAGAGAGTAGTAATAAACTCAAAAAGAATGCGATAATTCTAACCATCATAATAACCCGTCAAGATTTAAATAAGCAAACTGCACGTCGGCATCTTCTATCCCCATAATAAGGCGATTATTTTCTTCATCATAAATAAAATCTTTTAATCTGTAATCGGTTTCTAACGTTTGAAGATAATTGCCTTCTAAATCAAAAATAATAAATTGAGTTGTATAATTGCCTCTTATTTCCCCATTTGCTTCTTTTGTAAATAGGTCTTTGGCTAAATAAGTTACAAATATTTTATCTTTACAAAATTTACATCGGCCATAATATGATTTCTTACTTAATTGAGTTTCCCAATTGGGTCCGTATATATTACATCTTAATTCCCCGGAAAGAGAGCCGATAGTTATTAAGTCATAGCACCCGTGAGCTTCGATATATAATCCGAATTTTGGGGAAACAGCAGTGGAAACCCTTTTTCTTTTTACATCGGGATGTTCATATTTTATTAGTTTTACTTCATTGCTTAGCATATTCCATTTTCCAACATAGGGTTTAAAATTGTTATTCCCGATTATTTCCCAACAACACCCGATACATAGGGTATCATTTACATATATGTAATTTATTGGCACGACACTTTTAGATAGGTTTAATTTTACATATGGGAGATAGAGGGGATCGGCTAAAAGGCTGTCTACATCAAAACAAAATAGCTTTGCTTGTCCATTGTCTGAAACGTATAATTTTCGATGAATTTTATCCGGGGCGATATGTCCTAAATTTGTTATTTCTCCCGGTCCTTTTCCTTTATTGCCAGTACTGCAAATATATTTAAAATTGTTTTTATCGAATAAATGAATCAGTTTATCGGGTGATTGGTAATCACCGATAATCAA
This sequence comes from uncultured Odoribacter sp., assembly GCA_910588375.1. GTDB lineage: Bacteria > Bacteroidota > Bacteroidia > Bacteroidales > Marinifilaceae > Culturomica. The sequence goes on along the minus strand of CAJUQA010000014.1, from coordinate 43,030 downwards.
ATAATTATCTAATAAATTTAGTTGAATAATTTCTCCAATAAAAATGTCCTCTATTTTAATCGGCAGCAATCTATCATGAACATTAATTACTTTATCATACTCTTTATAATATTTTTCCGTTTCGGAATGCTGGTTGCATCCCCCAAAGACGGAAATCAATAACAACAGATAGGCAAATTTTATTTTCATGATAGTGAATTGATAGTCGCAAGGTAATGATTTATTTTTTGGATTAGTACCTTTTTACTATTTCTTATCCACCACCCTACCTTTTACCTTGAATTGAATCGGTGTATTTTGCGTGTTGCAATATACTGAAATTGTCTTTTCGAAATACCCTTCTTCCTTTATTTTCATTTCCACAGTAATCTTTATGGTTTCTCCTGGCTTTACTGGCTTTTTGTCATACCGGGGTGTTGCGCATCCGCAGGAGGTTGTCACATCTGCCACCAGTAGCGGTTGTGCCCCTGTATTTTTTAATGAAAACACGGCTTCCCGCTTCTCTTTGGGCGTAAACTCTCCTAAATCACATATAGTTGTTTCATACTCGACCGTCGTTTGGGGTACTTGTTTTTTCGTCGACGTATCTCCTGTAATCACTTTCAGATAAAGTTCTTTGATTTTGGGATTGGTTATGGGATTTCCGATAGCTTTAATCCGATTATTACAGTCTAATAAAAACGTGTGAAACCGTTCGTCTTTGGGGAAATTATTTAATATGTTGAGGCTGTCTTTTTCATCAATGCAAACGGGATAATAAAACAGATTTTCTTTCAAAATATCTTTTACATAGTCTGTACTTCTTGGGGCAAAATAAAAAAGGGCGGGTACGGAGTCTAACTCAGTAATTAAATCCTCCCATTCCATCAAATGCAATTTGCATGTGAAACATCCGTTTGTATCTACATAGACAATTATTTTATAATTTTCCAAAGAGAAGGTTTTGTGGATAGAATCTCCTACTTGTACCATATTCATTTTCTTAGGAAAAAGAATTTCTTTCCCATCCCACGTTTTAATTAGTTCTGTTATCTGAGTTCTGTTTTTGGATAGACAAGCAGAGAGTAAAAATATCCCTAAAAAGTATGTGATAATTCTAACCATCATAATAACCCGTCAAGATTTAAATAAGCAAATTGCACGTCGGCATCCTCTATCCTTATAATGAGGCGATTATTTTCTTCATCATAAACAAAATTTGTTATTTCATATCCTGTTTCCCATGTTTGAAGATAGTTTCCCTCCAAATCAAAAATAACAAATTTTGTCGGGTAAGCACTTCTTATCTTACCATTAGGTTCTTTTTTGATTCTGTTGTCAGCTAAATAAGTGCTAATGATTTTATCTTTACAGAAATTGGTAGATCCGTAGTAACCATTTTTGCTTAATTTCGTTTCCCACTTGGGACCATAAATGTTATATCTCAATTCGCCGTTAAACGTCCCCACTGTTATTAAGTCATGACGAGTATATGCTTCGACATATAATCCTAAATTTGAGGAAACGGCAGTAATTGTTCTTTTCTTTTTTACGTCAGGGTGCTCGTATTTCATTAATTGCACTTCATTGGTGAGCATATTCCATTTCCCTACACATGGTTTGAAGTCGTTATTTCCGATAGGTTCTATAATACATCCAAAGCACAAAGTATCGTTTATATATTCATATCCGGCTGGGAAACGGCTTTTGTCCATACTGATTTTTATATTTGGAAGATATAACGGATTAGCCAAAAGGCTGTCTAAATCATAGCTGAATATTTTTAATTTCCCATGATCGGAAACATAAAATTTTCGATGAACTTTATCAGTAGCAATATTGCCTAAAATAGTAATTTCGTTGGGACCTTTTCCCTTATAACCGGTGCTAAGAATATAGTTGAAACTGTTTTTATCGAACAGATGAATTTGTTTATCTGGCGACATGTGATCTCCTATGATTAAATATTTGTCAATTAAATATAAGTGGCCGTATTGACCAATTAGGACATTTTTTATTTCAATGGAGTGCAATTTTTCTTGAATGTTAATAACCTTGCCATACTTGCTGTAATGTTTTTCCCTATCCGAATTGCGGCTGCATCCCCCAATGAGGAGAATTAATACCCCAAAATATATAAATTTTTTTTTCATGAGATAATTATTATAAATTCGGATGTTGCGCCTTTTAAGGCGCAACATTGTTAAAATTAATTTTTCCAATGATATTCACTATATTCCTGATAGTATCTGTAACAATAGCATCCGTCTGATCCGTCTATACATCCATTGGGACATAAGGGATTAATTTCTTCACTCTGTGCCAATGCCTCGATATTTTCCAACATCAGTGAGCTAACCTGGTTTTTCTCTGTAGAGAAGATGCTATATGCTGCGGTTAATAATGCAATGCTTGCAATGGCAGCAATAGTGATGATTTTTTTCTTCATCATATTTAATTTTAATGATTTATAAAAATAGAATGTTCTGTCTGTATCCTTTCAACAGAAAAAGCGCGGGGCTTTCGTTTTTTCTAAATTCTTGCTATTTTAGAGACCTCCTTTCTTTGAGGGAGTGCGGGATACCGGCAGGATAACGCTATTGAGATAGCCGGTATCCCTTTTCCCTGTTTTTTATTCTGTCACATACAATGTGCCGGAGAAATGTTGTCCGTTTGAGGTTTCTGCCGATAGGGTGTATGTACCCTTGGCTGTGGAAATAAACATACAGTCATCTTTGCTTATTTGGCTTGTCCACGTGGACTTGCTTTCGGCGTGTTCCACGCTTACTATGAGATATTCAATCTCTTCCGGAAATGAAAAATACAATTCACCGTTCCGATACGTGCAGTGAATGGTGATTTTTGCCGGCATGCGGGGACGATTCTTAACACCATCTGAATGTAAAGTAACTTCGGTCTCTTGCTTTGTTTGGTTTTCTTCTGCTTTTACATTGAACAAGCCACCTATGCAAAGCATGAAAATAAGTACGAGGGTTGGTTTGATAAATTTATTCATGTTTAGCTGTTTTAATTAGATTTCGTCGTTAAAATTATTTCATTTGGAGGAAAATAGTTGTAAAAATACACCATAAAAATCTATCAGTTGTTTTTGTAATGCTTTGATATATAATTAATTGTGTTTCGCATGTTTCTTGTTTCCTATCAATATCTGTAAAATATTGAAAATAAATAAGTTGTATCCTATTTGTGTGAAATTGAAATGTATGCGTTTGATAATTAGTGGTTTAGTGAAAACACTTGCACGAATAAATCTTTTTTCTTGCTCTGACTGTTTTGGATTTTGTTTTTAAGGCGGTTTTTACGGTTATAGATCACCGTCGTTTTTTCTTGCAGAAAAATAGAAATAGAGCGTTGGGAAAGTCCGAGGGCGTGGTAAAGGAATAGTTGGTAATCGGAATTTTTTAATTTGGGAAACTCTTGGCGGAATGTGCTCATCAGATTATCCCTGTAGGTGTCGAGGAAGGTTTCCAATTCCTTTTGTGTGTGCGGGTCTTCTCTGAACTTGGAAATGATACCGATGACTTCTGTGTGGATGCGTTTGCCTTCCCGCTCTGTGTTCTGGCATTCGTAGTAGGTAGAGCATAGTTTGTCGATGGTGGTGAATTTTTGTTTTAACAGTTCGTCAATAAAACCCTCCCTTTTCTGCATTTCGGAATCCTGTCGGAGCAATTTGTCTCTTAATTCCGTGGCAAACAGAATGGTATCTTCAAGTTTGCGCTGTTTGGTTTGTAAATGGATATGATAAAAAATGTAGAGTGCTATGATAAAAAGAATGCCGAAAACACTGATTCCGATACGTAGTTGCTTTTCGTGTTTCAGTTTATAAGCGGCCATTTCTTCTTCCTGTTTGTAATATTGAACGAGTGTACTACTGATATTTTGGTTTAAGGCTTGACGGATAATGGAGTCCTGGGTACGGCTTATGATTTCCAGTGCACGGAGAGCTTGCGGATAGTTCCCTTGCAGTGTGTGGAGGTTATAATCTATCCACGAAATAGCCGCATGGCTGCTTTTTATTCGTTTTTGATAAAAAGTGGCACTGTCCAGCTTATTTTCCGAAAAATAAATAAGTGCGAGATTTTTATAGTCTTGGTCGGACAGGTAGGTTGGGCAGAGTGCTTGTAAACGGAGCATAACCTCTTTTCCCTCCCGGTAATTTTGTTGTGCGGCATAAGAACAGCCGAGCAGGTGAAGACTCTCCGTCATGAGGGTTGTATCCCTTTTCGTGAAAGCCGAGTCAAAAGATTGTTGTGCGATACGGATGCTTTTTTCATATTCATGGTTGTTGTGATAGGCATGCCCCATGTCAATAAAAGCAACGTTAGCGTGCTTGTCGGCGTGTGCTTTCACAAAAAATTGATGTGCGAGGAGGAAATATTTTATTTCTTCATTGGCATTGTATATCCGGTTATAAATAGTTGCCATGCTACGGTATATCATTCCGAGAAAGAAATGATTACCGATGCTCTCTGCGTGTTTCCGGGCCTTATGGGCGGACAGGAGGCTCGCCGCATAATTCTTCGCATTGTGTTGGACCCGTGATAAATAATAATAGGCAAGCATCAGGCGGTAAGGCTCCGGATGGTCATTATAATAACGGACAGCAATGTTTATCAATGAATCGTTTGTTACGTCGATGTAGTTCTTGTCAAGCGCCTGACTGTATAACAAGGCAAACAACGCTTGTTCTTCTCCGGTTTTCAAATCGCCGGGAGGGAGGTGTTTTAAGATACACAGGACAGAGTCCGGTTTTTCGTTCATCCTGCTTTCAGCCCGAGTCAGCATTTCTCTTGTTTTGCTGTGAGGGGCAAGACATCCGGCTAACAATAATGTGACGAAAAGAAGGACGTTCCTCATAGAATTTCATTTTTTAAACATAGACGCCATGCAAATTTATAAAAATTGTTCTGTAATTTTTTATTTGTATAATTTCATTTCGATTGTCTTCCTGTGGGCATCATATGTAAATAAATAGATGAAAATAAATAATAAAACACTTGATTATTTCTTAGTAAACTAATAGATGAGTAATAGGTAACTAATATATGACTAATAGTTGATAGCCATAAAAACCAATTAGGAAAGCAATATAATGTGTTGATCCGGTGAAATAAAAAGGAGCGACGGAATGACTCATTTTGATAGAATGCTGGGGTGTGGAGTAAGGAGGTGATTTAAAAGAAAAACCGCCGGTCAATCCGACGGTTTTTTGTTGTTCAACAAGGATTCGAACCTTGACTAACAGGACCAGAATCTGTTGTGCTGCCATTACACCATTGAACAATGTGTGTTGTTCTTTAACGGCACAAAAGTAGTCTTTTTTTTTATTCCAGCAAAAAACAAAAATATTTTTTTGAGTTTTAATATAATAAAAGCTGTCCGGACAGGACAGCTTTTAATTCGTTATAAACGTGTTTTGCTTATTTGGTCGCGTTTTCCAGGCGTTTCATCATGGCGAACATGAATACGGCACTGAGTAGACAGAGGACAATGAATACGCCCCATACTGCCCATAACGGGAAACCGCCCCACAGGAAGCCGCCGACACTGACCAACAGGTTGCCGATAGCGGTAGCGACAAACCAGCCGCCCATCATCATGCCTTTGTATTTCGGAGGAGCTACCTTGCTCACGAAGGAGATTCCCATCGGAGAAAGAAGCAGTTCGGCAAATGTCAGGATGAGATAGGTGCCGATGAGCCAATTGGGAGAAACGAAAATGGCGGCGTCGCCGGCAGATTTTTGTTCGTCCGGAGTGAGTAATCCTAAAGATGCGTAGAGCATAAAGCCGAAGCCGAGGGCGGCGACCAGCATGCCGTAAGCGATTTTACGCGGGGCGGAAGGTTCTTTGCCTTTTTGTGCCAATGCTCCGAAGATTGCCATGCTTACCGGGGTTAATGCCACTACGTAGAACGGGTTGAATTGTTGGAAAATAGGGGCACTGACGTCGATGGTCTTGCCTTCTGCTCCGAAATATTTCCATACCAGGAAGGCGATGGATGCTACGAAAACGGCGGCGGAAATGCCTTTGGCTTTCGGGGTTTTACTTTGGAACAGGGAGAAGCCTGCATATACGGCGATAATCACGAATACGAGGTTCAGGACGTCGAAAGGCATGCTCATGGCGCCGCTGGCTGTTTTTTGTGTAAATTCGTCGGCAAAGTAGGTTAAGGCCAGACCGTTCTGGTGGAAAGCCATCCAGAAGAAAATCACGACGGCGAATACCAGGCAAAGCGCAACGATGCGCTCTTTGGTTTGTGCCGGGGTGAGCGATTGTTCGGCAGCTGCGGTTTTGGCCGCACCGGCATTTTTCTTGTCGCCTTCCACGTGGCGGAACCAGCTACGGAAACCGTAGTAGATGGCGATGGAAAGAATGAGCGATGCACAGGCTACCGCGAAAGAGAAATGATAAGCGTCATTTCCGGAAAATCCCCACGCCGTTTCGGCATATTCCTTGATTCTTACGGCAGCCGTCGGTGCAAATAAGGCACCGATATTGATGGCCATATAGAAAATGGAGAATCCGGAGTCGCGTTGTTTTTCGTATTGGGGATTATCGTAAAGGTTGCCGACCATGACTTGCAGGTTGCCTTTGAATAATCCGGTGCCGAAGCTGATAAGCGCCAGGGCCATCAGCATGCTGACGAGTGCTACGGTGCCGCTGCCTAAGGGTACGGAAAGGAACAGGTAGCCGGCAAACATGATGCCGATACCGATGGTAACCATTTTCCCGAATCCGAATTTATCGGCCATGATGCCGCCGATCAGGGGCAGGAAATAGACGAGAGCAAGAAAGGTGCTGTAAATGGCACCTGCCGCACTGGCGGATAAGCCGAAATTGGCCCGCAGGAAAAGGGCGAAAACGGCAATCATGGTATAGTAGCCGAAGCGTTCACCGGTATTGGCAAGTGCCAGGGCATACAAACCTTTGGGTTGATTTTGAAACATGGATTTAATTATTTAAGTTATTATTAATTTATGCACGAAGGCAAATGTAAGAATTTTTATTTATTTTTCGATTTTAAAACGTTTGAACAGATAGGAATGAATGGATTGAAGAAGATAATTCCGGCAGGTCATGTGGCTGATGTGGATCGCTATACGATTGAAAACGAGCCTGTAACCTCTCTTGAACTGATGGAAAGGGCAGCCGGGAGGTGGGTTGAAAAAGCGGTGGAAATTTTTCCGGGAAAGGTGAAAATAGCGGTACTTGCCGGAAAAGGGAACAATGGAGGTGACGGGTATGTCATAGCCCGTTTGTTGAGCGAAAAAGGCTATGAAGTTGTTGTGTATCAGTTGCCGGGGACATTGAAATCACCGGAATGCGAACAAAATAGCCGGAGATGGGGAGGGGAGCGGATTGAATTGGCGGATGCGGCGGCATTTCAGCCGCATCCGGAAGTCTGGATTGTGGATGCCTTGTTCGGGACGGGACTCGACCGGAAAGTGACCGGTAGGGCCCGAGAGCTGATACGGAAAGTAAACGGGTTGCCGAACCGGGTAGTGGCTGTCGATATGCCGTCCGGATTGATGGGGGAGGATAATTCGCAGAATGACCGGGAGGCTATTGTGCGGGCGGATTATACACTGACGTTCCAATTTCCCAAATTGGCATTTATGTTGCCGGAAAATGAACCCTTTGTCGGGAAGTGGCAGGTGTTGGATATCGGTTTGCATCCGCAGGGTATTGCCGGGGTGGAAACGGAGTATTATTATCTGTCGGAGGAGCTGGTTCGGGATTTATTGCCGCGGCCTTCGGTTTTTGCCCACAAAGGGATGAACGGCCATGCTTTGCTTATTGCCGGTAGCCGGTATATGATGGGTGCGGCTGTGTTGGCAGCCCAAGCGGCCGTGAGGTCCGGAGTCGGTTTGCTTTCCTGTCATGTGCCGCGGGCGGGTGTGGAAATCCTGCAGTCGACGGTGCCCGAAGCTTTGATAGAAACCGACCGTTCGGAATATTGTTTTTCTTGTCTTGGAGACCTGGGACGTTATGCTGCCGTAGGATGTGGTCCTGCCATAGGCAAGGACGCTTTAACGGTGAAAGCGCTGGAAGAATTGCTGATGCGCTGGCGGGGAAAACTGGTGCTTGATGCCGATGCTTTGAATGTATTGGCGGAAAACCGGGCATTACTTCCGCTTTTGCCGGCAGGCAGTATCCTGACGCCCCACCCGAAAGAATTTGAGAGATTGGCAGGAAAAAGTGGAAATGATTTTGAGAGATTAAATAATTTAAGCAATTTTGCACATCACTATGGGGTTGTGATGATTTTAAAAGGAGCCCATACCGTGATTGCGACGCCGGAGGGGAAGTGCTATTTTAACATGACCGGTAATCCGGGAATGGCCAAGGGAGGAATGGGGGATGTGTTGACGGGAGTTCTGTTAGCGTTGCTGGCCTCGGGAATAGAGGCAAGAGAAGCTGCGATGATTGGCGTGTTTGCTCACGGTTTGGCGGGAGATATTGTTGCGGAGGAAAACGGAATGCGCGGCATTTGTGCTGGAAAAGTGGCGGAAACCATGGGAAAGGCTTGGAAAATATTGGAATAGTAACATATACTGTTTTGTTTTATGAAAAGAATCGTATTCATTCTGGTTTGTGGAATTTTAATGACTTCGGGGAGTTTCGCCCAAAAGAAGAAAGAAATCAATACGCCTGTGACGGTCAGCTATTGTTTGCCGAAAGTCTCATATAAGGTGAAGGTGAAGGCGGAAGCGGTGCGCCATATCCCCGGTCCTTATGCGGAGTTTGCGGAAAAAGAGTTGGGAATGAAACCGGAAGTTACGGCATTGAAGGAACAGTGGGAGATAAAGTCCGTAGAGGTGACTCCTTTTTCCGTACCTGACGAAAAGACGGTGTATTCGATGACTGCGACGGGCGATTACGGTTCGGTTATGTTGAGTTTGAGTCCGGAAGGATTTTTGGCCGGTATTGCTGCCGGTTCTGTGACAATGAAAGCGCAGATGGAAGGGATGGAGTACCGGGCTCAGGAAGGGGGGCGGCAACGGGAAATCAGGATGACGGATTTGCGTACATACAATCCTTTGAAAGAGATATTGGATACGAATTATGTGGAGCAGGAAATCGACGGTGTGGTGAAACGTATCTGGGATCCCATTATAAGTTATAAACCCAAAACGAAACGGGACCTGATGGCGGAAGCTGTCAGAGAGATATTCCGGATTCGTTCGGAACGGGTGAAGTTACTGGCAGCCGAGAATGAAGTGCCGGACGGGAAGTCGTTGCAGGTGATTCTGAAAGAGTTCGACCGAATGGAACAGGATTATCTGAGCCTTTTCATGGGAAAGAAAGTGAAACAGAGTTTTGAACGGGTATTTGTTTGTACCATAGAAAAGGAAAATGAAGCGGTGGTGGCTTTCCGGTTCAGTAGTTCGGAGGGGTTTGTCGATAGGAAAAATGTTTCGGCTACGGCCTATAGTTTGGTAGCGGAACGGGTGATTGTTCCGGCTGCGGCAGAAATGCAGGCGGAACCGACGCAGTCGGTGGTCTATTACCGGGTACCGGCCGTGGCCGACGTGAAGCTTGTCCGGCTGACTGAGGAGTTGCAGTGCTTCCGTAGTGTTATTCCCCAGTTGGGTATGATTAAGAAGTTTCCGACGGATGTAATCAGCGGGGAAGGATTGCAATTGGAATTCTATCCGCAGTACGGTTCCATAAAAAGTATTAATAAGATTGTGCGATAGTCAGTCGCGTGTTTAACCTTTCTTACAGTGGAAAATTATGGCTGAGGGCAGTGAGAGCAGTTGGTTCGGACGTTTTCTGATTTGGCGGGTGAAGTATGTGAAGGAAAAGAATTTTATCCTGGTACTGAGTCTGTTGGTGGGAATCGTGTCGGGATTGGCAGCTATTTTGCTGAAGAATATGGTGCACTTCACCCATGTGTTTTTTACGGAACGCCTTCAGGTGGACAGCGGGAGTCTCCTGTTTTTTATTTATCCTTTTATCGGGATATGTCTTACTTCTCTTTTTGTCCGTTATTTTGTGCGGGAAGATATCAGTCACGGGGTGACGAAAGTATTGTACGCTATTTCCAGGCGGAACAGCATGATTAAGCCTCATAACAATTATTCTTCCATGATTGCGAGTACCATTACTATCGGTTTCGGTGGTTCGGTGGGTACGGAGGCAACCATTGTTTTGACGGGGGCTTCTATCGGCTCTAATCTGGCGCGCTTTTTCCGGATGAACTACAAAGTGATGACTCTGATGATCGGTTGCGGGGCGGCGGGAGCCATTGCCGGAATATTCAAAGCGCCTATTGCGGGTATCGTGTTTACTCTTGAAGTCCTGATGTTGGATTTGACAATGGCTTCGTTGATACCGCTGATGATTTCGGCTATTTCTTCGTATGTCCTCGTTTATTTTATGATGGGGGACGGTATTGTGCTGAATTTTGCGGTGCATGACCATTTTGCGCTGGCCAATGTGCCCTATTACATTATTCTCGGTATCTGCTGCGGTTTTCTGTCGGTGTATTTTATCCGCATGAATATACGGATTGAGCAGTTTGTGGCGAATATGAGGAATCCGTTTAAAAAGGTGGCGGTAGGAGGGGCGTTGCTGGGATTGTTGATTTATGCTTTCCCGCCTTTATATGGCGAGGGATATACTGCCTTGCAGGATTTACTGACCGACAATGCGGACAATATTTTAAAAAATACGTATTTCTTTGATTTTAAAAGCAGTGCTTTTATGATTGTCCTGTATGTCATCGGGCTGCTTTTTGTAAAAGTGATAGCTACGGCTTTGACCAACGGAAGCGGCGGTGTCGGCGGTGTTTTTGCCCCCAGTTTGTTTACGGGAGGTATCGGGGGGTATTTGGTGGCTACCTTGATTAATCTGTCGGGAATCGCTACGGTGCCTGTGAGCTATTTTGTTTTGGCGGGGATGGCGGGAGTGATGTCCGGTGTGATGAATTCGCCTTTGACCGCCATGTTCCTGATTGCGGAAATTACGGGGGGCTATTCCTTGCTTGTACCTTTGATGATTACTTCGGTCATGGCTCATCTGACCGGTCGGGGAATGGAGCCTCATTCGATATATGCGCGCCGGTTGGCCATGAAAGGGGATTTGATTACCCATAATAAAGACAAGGCCGTATTGACTTTGATGAAGCTGAATAAAGTGATTGAAACGGATTTGAAAACTGTGTCGGTAGATGCCACTTTGGGGGATTTGGTAAAGATTGTTTCCCGTTCCAGCCGGAATATATTTCCGGTCGTGGATGCCAACAATGAATTGTTGGGAATAGTGTTGCTGGACGATATCCGTAAAATCATGTTTAACCAGGATTTATATGCCACGACGTATGTGCGGGATTATATGACGACGCCCCCGACGATTGTCAATGTGGAGGATTTGATGGATGCGGTGATGAAGAAATTTGAGGATACCGGCGCCTGGAATCTTCCGGTAATCCAGGAAGGCAAATATGTCGGTTTCGTGTCGAAAGCCAAGATATTCAATACATACCGGCGGGTACTGCAACATTTCTCCGATGAATGACCGATTGGAGTGCATGTACCGGCGTTTTTAATTCTTTTTATATGTATTTTTCAAGAATGGGTATTGTTTATTCTTATAAAAAGTATACTTTTGCGGCAAAATAGGAATGCCAACATTTAAAGCAGAGCAATTATGTACTGGACTCTTGAACTTGCATCTAAACTGGAAGATGCGCCGTGGCCGGCTTCTAAAGACGAATTGATAGATTACGCTATCCGTTCGGGGGCGCCGTTGGAAGTGATCGAAAACCTTCAGGATATCGAAGACGATGAAGAAATTTTCGAAAGTATCGAAGATATCTGGCCCGATTATCCGAGCAAGGATGATTTTTTCTTCAACGAAGATGAGTATTAAAAAATAGAAGAAGCCGGAAGGCTTCTTTTTTTATTTCCGGCAGATGATAGAGTAGGGGCAGGTGCGGCATTTCTTCTCATTGGTGGTCGGGGTGAACGCACCGTCGGGAGAAAAGAGTTTTTCCAACAGTTGTTTCAGTAGACCCTCAAATTCATCTTTATATCTTTCAAAATTGACAATAGGCTCTTTATCGTTTTTTAATAAAGGAGAATAGTCGGGGGTAAAGAGTAATTTGGTACTGTAAATACCGGGCTGCAGGGGGGTGTTTTGCCTTTCTTTCCCGAACATCAAACAATACAGCATGGTCTGAAAAGCTGCTTTGTTGCGTGTGGGGTTCGTTCCGTCAAAAAGGGATTCGATATTTTTGAATGTGGTGGTATCGCTTCCCGTCTTATAATCGATGATGCGGATTGCTTGTTCCGTTTCGTCTATCCGGTCGATGATACCGCCGATGTGGATTGTTCGGGTCGTTGTTCCCGTGTCAATAAGAATGGGAAAACTGTATTTCTTTTCCATTGAAATCAGCCGGAATGGGGCAATCTGGCGGTCGTAGCGGAACATCTGAATAAGATATTTGCGAATGATAGTCAGGATAAGTTCGTTGCTTCCGCTGTCAATCAATCGGGAGACCTGTTGGTCATAGAAATTCAGATAGGAATGTTTGATGTGTTCGTCGAGAAGTTTCGGATTGTGCAGAAAATGGTCAATGATTTCAGGTGTAACGGTTCCTTGAGATACAGTTGCATACAGGGATTCGGCGCATTCGTGGAATATGTTTCCGAGCAACCGGTGGTCTAATTCTTCTGCTATTTCTTCTTTTTCCTTTATGCCTGCGGGATATTTGAAATAAAATTTCAGCGGGCAGTCAATATATGTATTCAGTGCGGATGGAGAAAGCGGGTGTTCTTCCGATTCTCCGTACGGATACAATTTGTTCAGAACATTGGGCGTTTTGGGTATTTCCGGTAAAGGATGGTCTGAAACGGATATGTGGTTCTGGAAATTGCTTTCTTTCAACGGCAGTCCGGATTCGTATTTAATCTGATAGAGATAGCGGCTCATTTCGCCGCCATTCATGCCTTTTACGGTCGTCGTGTATAGGATGTGTATGTCTTTTGCCCGTTGCAGCAGCCGGTAGAAATAATAAGCGAAAAGAATATCCTGATGTTCCGGTGTGGGTAGTCTGAAACCGAAGCGGAGATTATAGGGGATGAAAGAGGGGGTGGTGGACGTTTTGGGGAGAATTCCTTCGTTGGCTGATAAAATAATCAGTTTTTTGAAATCCAACATACGGGTCTCCATCAGTCCCATTAGTTGCAGGCCTTCCAGTGGTTCGCCAGAAAACGGGATCGTAACGGAATGGATTACTTTGTTGATAATCTGAAGATAGAGTTTGTCTTCCGGTTCGATGCCTTCTTCGGCAAATGTATTTTGCAGACTTTGTAATTGGGTGAAAATTTGAAAAATAAATTCCTTTTCAATCGGATGGAATTGCTCTTCTTTCCCGTTCAGCGTCTGTAAAAGAAGTTGCAGAATAGAAAGTATATAATCGATAGTTTGAGGCTTCTCCGCAGAGAAAATGGCTTGTGTGAGGGCATTGAAATGAAGGTGTTTCCCTGCAACGTATACGATATTTTTTTTATTGATATAGTCGGTGATTCTGTCGATTTCCCCGGGGCAGGCATCTTTGATTAATTTGTGGTTAAGCAGGGCGATCACCGGTTTATAGTAGTAATAATTTCCGTTTGTTCCGCTTTTGGCATATTTCCGGAGGTCTCCCAATAAATGGATAAGGGAAGCGACGGAGGTATTCTGTGCCGGATATCCCATCGTAATATTGATTTTTCCGATGTGTTCCGGGATGGAGTGCATCACCGGCAGCAGCATGCGTTCATCGCACAGTACAATGGCGGTTTGAGTGTACTCCTCGGGAGATACGTCGTGAAGAAGTTCCGGAATAAGTTTGGCTTGTCCGATGGAGGAAGGGACGGAAATAAATTCGATATTTTTTCCGTTGTATTTGAATTGGTTGAAATGTTCTTTGCCTAATTCATTGGGGAAAAGGCGCAGATTTTCCCGGATATATTTTCCTGCTTCGTGGTGTTCATCGGCTGAATAATACAAGTCGTAATCCCAGTAAAAAAAGGCTTGGCGTGTGTTTTGAAAATGGGAAAAAATCTGTTTCTCGCACAGATTCAAGGCATTGAAGCCGGCGAAAATCACGATGCCCTTGTGGTTTGTTTCCCCGATATGCTCCAGATAGTGACGTAACGTCATTCCTTCGTAAGCGATTTTTTCTTCAAACAGGGATGTTTTGAATGTTGAGTAAAGGGCATGGAGTTTGTCCCAGATTTTTAAGAATTCCTGCTGTTCTTTGCTGTATTTCTCCGGATTGAATGTCGACCAGAATTTTTTGATGACTTCAATCTGTTCCGGTTGAAGATAGGGAAAATTGTATTCTAAGTTTTTTAAAGCGGTCAGATTGGAAAAAAGGTCTTTGGCATCGACGAGGTATTTGTCGATGTCGTCAAAGTCGTTCAGCAGCATATTGCCCCAAAAGTAGAAGTCTTCAAATTTTTCCTCATTACCGCTGATCTGTTGGTAGGTTTTGTACAGTTTGATAATCAGGATTAAATCGTCCGGTTTCCGGAGTCCCGTTTGTTCACGGATGAAATCGGACAGCGTGATGATTTTCGGCATCCACGTGGGACGTTCTATGAGGCGGGAAAGCTCTTCGGCTAAGAACAATCCGGCTCGTTTGTTGGGGAAAATGATGGTAATATCTTCGAAGTTCGGATACTTTCCGAGTAAATCGGCGGCAAGTAAATGTAAAAACGAAGACATATGTATTCCGGATTTAATAAATTAGGTTATCTGATTAATGAAAGTACGGTTTTTTATAAAATCCTTTGAATTTTTGTTATTAATTTTGACCGGACAAATCTACAATAAATACTCGAAAGTCAAAAGTTTAAGATTCTCTTGAAAGGTTAAATATAGAGCAAATGGAAAAAGAAATGCTTAAAAATTTATTGAGTAGTAATCGGAGCTACCGCCGTTTTCGTGAAGATGAGCGTATACCGCAGGAACAATTGGAGGAATGGGTGGGACTGACGCGTTTCTGTGCTTCTGCCCGGAATGCGCAGCCATTGAAATATATTTCGGTTCGAAAAGAAGAGATGTGTGAGAAAGTATTTAATACCTTGGCCTGGGCGGGATATTTGACCGATTGGGATGGCCCTGAAAAAGGAGAGAGGCCGTCTGCTTATCTGATTCAATTGCTGGATACGCGTATTTCGGAAAATTGCCTGTGTGATGACGGTATTCAGATTCAGACGATTTTGCTTGCAGCTGTAGAGAAAGGGTATGGCGGGTGTGTGATTAAAGCTTTTCAGAATGAAAAACTCCGGGAGATATTGCAATTGCCCGACTATGTGAAAATAAATTATGTCATTGCGTTGGGAAAACCTTGCGAAACAGTTGTTATCGAAGAGATGCGGGAGAATGAATTTAAATATTGGAGAGATGCGGAACAGATACACCATGTACCGAAACGGAATCTTAACGAACTGCTTTTTAAACAGGAGTAACCATGAAATTATTGTGTGCGGAATATAGCTCTGCTGTGGAAATGACGTTGAGTGTGGTAGGAGACAATGCACTACTCAGAAATAATAATGATTTTTATTTTCCTGCTTTCACGGAGGAGGTGAGTTGTGTGCCTCAGCTGGTTTTGAAGGCTTGTAAATTGGGGAAAGGCTTTTCCGGACGTTTCGCATCCCGCTATTACAATGAAATAGGGGTTGGTATCCGCTTTTATGCCGATACTTTGGAACAATCCTTGAAGACGAAAGGATTGCCTTGCGGGGTGGCTTCTTCTTTTGATGAATCGGCGGCATTGAGTGTTATGGAAAATTATACGGGTGGAAAGGCGGAATACTATTTGAAAATAAATGGAAATCTTGTTTTCGCGGGGAAAGCTTCTGATTTGCCGGTAAATGTAGACCAGTTCGTCTCTCTGGCTTCCGGATATTACATGATAAAAATCGGTGATTTTTTTTATTGTGGAAATCCTTTCCGTTATAAAGGTCTAAAAATCGGTGATCGCTTGCAAATGGGCTTGAATGGCAAATGCCTTCTTGATTTTTATGTGAGATAAATAAAAAAATAAGTCCGGATTTATCCGGACTTATTTTTATAGTTAGAGACTTAATTTCTGGTATAAAAAGCGTTTGATTTTTTGGGTCGGCGTTTTTTCGAAGGGTTCGCTTTGAACCATGACCAACTGGAGTTTGGAAAAATTGTTGACCCGGCTGTTCACGTATTCCCGCAATTCCCGTTTTTGTTCTTCTATGTAATCGTTTATCAGATTTTTGTAAGTCCCCGCCTGGTTTTTCAATTTTTTATACTGTTTTTCCAGTTCTTCCATGTTGAAATGAACCATGGCGACCAATTTCCCTTTACATTCAACCACTAATGACTCATTGACACACCGGAAATTGTTGATAATGGATTCGATTTCTTCCGGGTAGATATTTTCTCCGGAAGCACCCAGAATCATTGTTTTTATTCGTCCCCGGATAGACAGTCGGCCTTTCTTGTCAAATGAACCCAGGTCTCCGGTTTTAAACCAGCCGTCGGCCGTGATACTTTCTTTTGTCAGTTCCGGTTTTTTGTAATAGCCTTTCATGACATGGGGGCCTTTGATCCAGATTTCCCCTTCTCCTTTTTCGTCGGCGTTGTGAATTTGAATCTGTACGCCTTCCATGACCGGTCCTACTCCCTGTAAAAATGTCTGGGACGGATTGCTGCCGGCAGACATCGGTGATGTTTCCGTCAGACCGTAACCAATAGCATAGGGGAAACGGGCTTCGTGGAGAAAACGTTCAACTGTCGGGTCCAGCTTGGAACCGCCGATACCGAAAAACAGGAGTTCTCCTCCGAAAGTAGTCATTAATTTTTTTCCTGCCAACCGATTCAGAAATTTCCGGACGAAAGAAATGCGATATAGGGTACTTATCCAGCGGTTTGACGTGAATTTCGTCAATATCTGGGTTTTGTATATTTTTTCAATTACCAAAGGTACGGACAGAATAACCGTCGGTCTGATTTTCTGCATGGCCGGTACCAGAAGTTTGGGAGTCGGAACCCGGTCGAGATAGAATACTCTGGCCCCGAACATCAAAGGTAACAATAAGCCTAATGTGTTTTCATAGGTATGTGCCAAAGGAAGGATACTCAAAAAACGGTCGCTTTCTCCCACATGCTGTATGGTACTGCATTGTCGGGCATTCCATACCAGGTTTTTATGGGTAAGTTCAACCCCTTTGGAGAATCCGGTTGTTCCCGAAGTATAAATGATGGAGGCCGTATCCTCTTCCCGGATGTCGAAATCGGGTAACGGAGTTGTATTGTTTTGAAATGCGGGAGTGTTGAGTTTTTCAATATCTTCACTCGGATAATTTTCCGGAATACGGGCAAAGGTATTCATCAAAATCTTCTGTTCCAGAAAATCCGTTTGGATGTCTGCCACTAATTTGTAAAGCAGCTTTGAAACGAAAATCATTTTCGCCTCTGAATGTTGAAGAATATTCTGTATTTCAGTCGTGCTGAATCCCGGTAATACGGGAACTGCAACAGCACCGATACTGGCCACTGCGAATTGGGTAATTCCCCACTGGGGCATATTTGCACTCAGGATAGCTATCTTGTCCCCTTTCTGGATACCGCATTTCAGTAAATAATTGGATAGGGCGATTACTTCATTATATAAATCCTGGTAGGTTCTGTTTCCGGATTGGACGAAATTGAGAGAAAGGTTGTCTTTGAATTTAGAACAACTGTTTCTGAGCAATTCCGGCAAAGTCAATTTTGTTAAGATCATCTTTCTTCATCGAAAATATGCGACAAAGATACTATGATTTTCCGATTAAAGGGTTAAAGAAAGATAAAAAGTGACTCCCGGATAGTTAAAAGGGAAATGAGGATGTTAAGATATTAAAGGCTCGGATATAAATATTCCCCGGAGAAAGCAGTAATACTATCGTCCGGGGAATACATCTGTTATTGGGTTATTTCACAGGAATATTTTTCAGCGTTTCTTTCAGGTAATCCCAAAATTTTCCGACGGAAGCAATATTCACTTTTTCGTCGGGAGAATGGGGATGGCAGATGGTGGGACCGAAAGAAATCATATCCCAGTTGGCATATTTCGATCCCAGAATTCCACATTCCAAGCCCGCGTGTATAGCCATCACGCGGGGTTCTTTGCCATACATTTTCTGGTAAATGTTTTTCATTAATTTCAGAATGGCTGAATCCGGATTGGGTTTCCAACCGGGATAGGCCCCGTCGAAGACAATTTTATCGGCTTTTGCCAGTTCAAAAACGGCATCTAAAGATTCGGCCAAGGCGTCTTTGGCTGTTTCAACGAATGAACGCATCAGTGTGTTGATAACCACTTTACCGTTCTTGGATTGAATGAGTGCCAGATTGTTGGATGTTTCTACGGTGCCTGCCATGGCGTCCGACATGCGGACCACTCCGTTCGGGCAGGCTACAATGGCATTGATAAGCCGTGCTTGTAAATCTTTACTCATTACCTGTGCCGGCAATTCTGTTTCTTCTGAGAAGAACTGTAAATCAGGTTCAGTCAGTTGCAATTCGGATTTATAAATGGTTTCGAATTCTTTTACTTGCTGGATCAATTTTTCTGCTTGAGTTTCATGAACCGTTACAACGGCAAAACTCTCTCTGGGGATTGCGTTTCTTAACGACCCACCATTGATAGATGCCAGTCTTAATTGTAGCATGGTTGCGTTGGCTTTCAGAAAACGGAATAACAGCAGGTTGGAATTGCCCCGTCCCAAGTTGATATCCATACCCGAATGGCCTCCTTTAAGGCCCTTCACCGCTAATTTGTACGCCTTGCTGGCTGCCGGTGTTTTTTCTTCTTCACAATTGAACTCAAAAGTGGAATCCAGGCCGCCCGCACATCCTACATACAGTTCACCTTCGCTTTCCGAGTCCATATTTAAAAGGATTTCTCCTTTTAATTCTCCGGTTTTCAGTCCGATAGCACCGTCCATACCCGTTTCTTCCGTAGCGGTGATTAAAACTTCTATCGGTCCGTGAGGTATATCTGTAGCGGTCAGCACTGCCATGGCAGCGGCTACCCCCATACCGTTGTCAGCACCAAGTGTTGTGCCTTTGGCACGTACCCATTCTCCATCTACGTATGCCTGGATGGGATCTTTTGTGAAATCATGTGCAGTGTCCTCGTTTTTCTGCGGAACCATATCCAAATGGCCTTGCAGGATAACACCTTTTCGGTTTTCCATGCCGGGAGTGGCAGGTTTGCTCATGATAATATTGCCAGCCTCGTCTATACGGGCTTCAATATGATGTTCTTTTGCCCAGTTCATCATAAACTCCCGCGCTTTTTCCTCATGGTTAGAGGGACGTGGCACTTGTGTCAGTTTGTAAAAATTCTGCCATACGGCTTGGGGTTGTAAGTCTTGTAACGTTGCCATAGTTTTGTTTTATTTCAAATGTTCATTCAGGTATTTCACAAATTTCGTATATAGTTGCAGACTGGTGTTTCCTCCGTAAATACTATGATTGCGGTTGGTATAGATACCCATATCGAATTGTTTATTGGCTTGCACCAACCGTTCTGCCAGTTCATACGCATTTTGAATATGAACGTTATCATCTGCCGTTCCGTGGCAAAGCAGGAGATTGCCTTTTAGCTTATCTGCCCAGCTAAGGGGAGAATGTTCGGTATATCCTTTTTCATTTTCCTGAGGGGTACGCATATAACGTTCCGTATAGATGGAATCGTAATATTTAAAGTTGGTAACCGGGGCAATGGCAATGGCGGTACTGAAAACATCGTGGCCTTTTAGGATACAGAGTGAAGACATGAAACCACCGTAACTCCAGCCCCAGATACCGATTTTTTGACCGTCTACATACGGTTGACTGGCAAGCCAGCGGGCAGATGCGATCATATCGTCGCTTTCGTATTTCCCTAATTGCATATAAGTACATTTCCGGAACTCTTCTCCCCGGGCTGCCGTACCTCTCGGATCGATGCAAACAACGATATAACCTTCCTGTGCCAGATAGTTCAGCCAGTTTACTCCACCCCAGGCATTTTTTACCTGTTGGGAGTTCGGACCGCTGTATTGGGTAATCAATACGGGATATTTCCGGGACGGGTCAAAATTTACCGGTTTCATAATCCAGGCATTCAGTTGGGTTTCTCCGTCTGCGGCTGGAATTTGGATAAATTCTTTCGGGGTAAGAGGATATTCTTTTATGACCTCGGACAAATCGTGATTGTCTTCCAACACGCGTATCAGTTTGTTTTTGGCATTATATAAACTAATCACCGGAGGTGTCTGAATATCCGATACGGTATGGATGTAATAATTGAATGTTTTGCTGAATGCGGCGCTATTCCAGCCTTTGACTGTTGTTATCTTCGTTTTCTTCCCTTTGGCGTCTACGGCATAAATCTGTTTTTCGAGGGGCGATTCTTCAAAAGAAGAATAATAAAATAACTTCCGGACAGGGTCATATCCGTAAAAATCGGCAATATCATAATTACCGCTACTGATAGCTCTTTTTTCATGACCGCTCATATCATACAGATAGATGTGCATGTAACCGCTCTTTTCGCTCGTGATGACAAAATGTTCGCCGTCCTCCAGAAAAATCAGATGGTCTAGATTACTTTCGTCAATATAGTACTTGTTTTCTTCCCGATACAATGGGGTCGTACGGCCTGTACGGACATTGGCAAGCAACACATCCATTTTGTTCTGTAACCGGTTTAAGCGAATAATTGCCAACCGTTTAGGATCCTTTGTCCAACGGATGCGCGGTAGATAGATATCCTGTTCTTCGCCGGTATCCATTGTCAGCGTAGTTTTGTCTTTTATATCGTATACATGTACTGATACTTTGGAATTGACTTCGCCCGCTTTCGGATATTTGTAACTGTAGACAGAAGGGTAGAGCTCGTTATTGGTGATGGACGGTTTTTGTCCTTCAAACATATTCATCGGATACTCTTTCACTTCGGACTCGTCGAATTTGATATAAGCAAGGGCAGAACCGTCCGGTGCCCATTCAAAAGCTTTGTTGAAGGCGAACTCTTCTTCATACACCCAGTCTGGCGCCCCATTGATAATATGATTATATTGGCCGTCAAACGTAATCTGCTGTTCCGTACCGAATCGCAGGTCATGAATAAATAAATTATTGTCCCTTACGAAAGCGATACGTAATCCATCGGGAGAAAAAGTTGCCAGCCGTTGACTACCTTGGTCAGAAAGAGCTTTGAGCTCTTTATTTTTGAAATCGTAGATATAATAATCTGCAGTGTATGACCGACGATAAATAGGTGTTACATTCGTAGATAGTAGAAGGCGGCTTTCATCCTGATTAAACTGATAATTGCTGATTTGTTTTATGTCATTTTGGTCAAGATTCTCCAAGTCCAATAAGGTGGCAACCGGTTTGCCTGTTTTGTAACTGTATTGGGTGATTTTTTTCCCTTGATTTTCTAACACGGTATAATGTTCCCCGTCGTTCATAGAACGGAGACCGTAAACGCCTTTAGAACCGAACGTACCCTTCACAAAGAAATCTTCCAGACTTAGGGATTGTGTTTGTGCCTGAGTGGACAAATAAAAACTGTAAATAAAAAATAAAAAAACAATGCGGTATATCCTTCTCATTTCAGATAAACATTAATTTATTAATTATGAATTATTATTCGGTTTAAATAAAATTGCCTGAGATCAAATGGAAATAATTCCGGGGATTGACTTTTGGCAGCTTCAAAGGTTTAAAAAAAATATCTGTTTTCAAAGTCTTTTTGAGGTGAATATTGCCGGAGTTGAGAAATTTATTTCGGAATGAACTGAGCCTTTCTCTTCGGTGGCTGAAATAGAAATGAAAAATGGCGAGACAACGGACTTTCGCTGCCGTATATCCGTAAAAAAATGTATCTTTGCAACCCATTATCCTAAAATATTGAGACGCATGCATTTTAATCTACTGGCTAAAGACAAGGAAAGTGAAGCCCGTTGCGGAATACTCACCACTGATCACGGTGAAATTCATACACCTATTTTTATGCCGGTCGGGACAGTTGGTACCGTAAAAGCTGTGCATGCCAGAGAATTGAAACAGGATATTCAGGCTGAAATTATCCTGGGAAATACTTATCATCTTTATCTGCGTCCGGGGACGGAAGTTCTCCAGGCAGCCGGAGGATTGCATAAATTTAATGCCTGGGATCGTCCAATTTTGACAGACAGCGGCGGGTTTCAGGTATTTTCGCTGACGGACAGCCGCAAGATTACTGAAGAAGGAGTCATGTTCCGTTCTCATATTGACGGTTCAAAACACATGTTTACTCCTGAAAATGTCATGGATATTCAGCGGAAAATAGGAGCCGATATTATTATGGCTTTTGACGAATGTCCTCCGGGAAATAGTGACTACCGTTATGCCAAAAACTCGTTGGAACTGACACAGCGTTGGCTTGAACGTTGCGTTGCCCGGTTGGATACGACCGAACCGTTGTACGGATATGAACAGAATTTATTTCCCATCGTGCAGGGATGCGTCTACAAAGATTTGCGGGAAAAAGCTGCGGAGCATGCTGTTTCTTTAGATCGGGCCGGATATGCTATTGGTGGTCTGGCAGTGGGAGAACCTACTGAAGAGATGTATGCAATGATTGAGGTTGTTAATCGCATTCTGCCTCAAAACAAACCCCGTTACCTGATGGGAGTGGGGACACCTGAAAATATTCTGGAGGGCATTGCCCGGGGAGTAGATATGTTTGATTGCGTCATGCCTACCCGTAATGGCAGAAACGGCATGTTGTTTACCACAGAAGGGGTGATTAACATTAAAAATCAGAAGTGGGAGCGCGATTTCTCGCCGATAGATCCTGCCGGATTGTGTTATGTCGATAAAGAATACTCCAAAGCTTATTTGCGTCATCTCATTAAAGCCGATGAAATATTGGGATTGCAGATTTGTTCCATTCATAATCTGGCATTTTATTTGTGGTTAGTTAAAGAGGCGCGCCGACATATCTTGGAAGGAGACTTCATGAAATGGAAAACAGCCGTCTTAAAGAAAATAACCACTCGTCTCTAATATTAGCTTGTTGGTATGAAAACTCTCGACTTATATATTATACGGAAATTTCTTGGCACATTTTTCTTTTGCCTGCTATTGATTCTTTGTATAGTAGTCGTGTTCGATATTTCCGAACGATTGGAGAAATTCATAGAAAATGATGCGCCTGTCAGTGCCATTATATTTGATTATTATATGAACTTCATCCCATACTTTGCCAATGTATTTTCGCCGTTATTTACATTTATTTCAGTAATATTCTTTACATCCAAAATGGCTTATGACAGTGAAATCATAGCCATTCTCAGTACCGGAATCAGCTTTAAACGTTTTCTGTATCCGTATTTCATATCAGCTTGTATCATTGCTGTCTTCTCCTTCCTTTTGGGAGGATTTATCATCCCGAATGCCAATCAGAAACGGATTTTATTCCAAGAACAATATATGGGCAAAAAATATTCCAATAAAGAATCCAATATACACCGTCAGATAGCTCCGGGAGTATTTATCTACATGTCCAGCTATTCTGCCGCAGCCAATACGGGATATGATTTTTCGATTGAAAACTTTGAAGGGGATACTTTAAAAAGCAAATTGATTTCTTCCCGGATAGCCTGGGATAAAGAAAAAGAAAAATGGGTGATTACTAATTGGAAATTGCGGGAAATCGACGGAGACAAAGAAAAATACACCGTAGGCAAACAGTTGGACACTTTATTGGGATTTGTGCCTTCCGAATTTTCCAAAGATCCTAGCAAGATAAAAGAACAATTGACCTTGCCCGAACTGGAAGAATACATCGACCGCATGAAACTGAGGGGAAGCTCGAATGTCGTAGAGTTTCAGATTGAAAAATATAAAATGCTGGCCAATACCTTTGCCACATTTATTCTGACCTTTATCGGAGTCAGTATTTCTTCCCGTAAAATTCGGGGAGGAATGGGATTTCATCTGGGACTTGGACTTTTGCTGAGTTTTTCATACATATTATTTATGCAGTTTTCAACTGTTTTTGCAACAAATGGAGATATGAATCCGTTATTAGCGGTGTGGATACCGAATATACTATTTTCGGTTATAGCTTTATTTGTATATAAGACGGCTCCTAAATAATGTATGGGCAAGTAGAAAGGTATGGTGATAGGGTATAAATGGATATTAATTATAAAACATGAATAGATACAGTAACAAGCAGGAGAAAAGAAGCAGCTATAACGAAGAGAGTGGGAAAGAGGGAGGATACATGCGGCAAAAGCGTCAGGGCAATTATAGCCGGAACAGACAAGACAATGGGGAACGTGCTAAAAAATATTTTCATAAAAGTACACAACCGGAAACAGGAAGAGAAGTCCGGGAAAGAAAACCCCGACAGGAATTCCGGAAAGAAGGAGAAGAAAGAGAACGGAAAAGAGAATATTTCGGACGGAACTACAGTAAACCGGGAGAGCGTTTTAAAAGGCATTTTGTACCATTTCGCAAACCGGAATACAATGAACAGGTTGACGAACAGAAAAAAGAAGAATTACGCGACAGGCATTACAGCAAAAAGAAACAGTTGCAACATCGCATAAAAAAAGCGGAAAAAACGGATGCGGAACTGAGATTGAATCGTTATATATCCATGAGTGGCGTGTGTTCTCGAAGAGATGCTGACGCCTTGATTATAGAAGGAAGGGTTAAAGTGAATGATGTGGTTATCCAGACGGTTGGTGTGAAAGTGAAAAGGAATGACAAAATAGAAGTGGATGGAGAAATCATTGTGCCGGAAAAGAAAATATACATCGTTCTGAACAAACCGAAAGACTATGTCACGACAATGGAAGATCCGTTGGAACGTAAAACAGTAATGTCTCTCATAAAAGATGCTTGTAAAGAACGGGTCTATCCGATAGGACGTCTTGACCGCCAGACCACGGGAATCCTACTGTTTACAAATGATGGGGATTTGTCGAAAAAACTAACGCATCCCAAATACGAACATAAGAAAATATATCATGTGTTTTTAAATCGGCCTTTGGAACCCCAGGACATGGAAAATATCGCTAAAGGCATTGAACTGGAAGACGGACCTGTAAAAGCGGACGAAATCAGTTATGTTTCAACCGACCAGATGCAGGTAGGCATTGAAATCCATTCCGGACGCAACCGGATTGTCAGAAGAATATTCGAACATCTGGGGTATCAGATAGAAAAATTGGACCGTGTCTACTTTGCCGGAATTACTAAAAAAAATCTACCCCGGGGTAGATGGCGTTTCCTCACACAGGAAGAGATTAGAATACTTAAAATATATTAAATCTCGACAACAGGTGCAAACGCCGGGATTTTACACAGTTTTTTACTTTTAAAATAAAAACACTGTTTAAAATAAATCCTGTATTAAAAAAAATGTATATCTTGCATCGCCTTACAATTTTACGGATATGGTTGCATTTGTATCACATGGGATTAATAGGATGAGAGTGTTGCAGAAAATCTCATACACTCCTCGGTGGATTATATTTGCTATTGACGTATGTCTCAGTTTATTCTCTATAGCTATAGCCTGTTTGGTGTTGACCAATTTTCAATTGGATAAAATTGTCTGGAGCTCCCTGATGAAAATTTTGGGTGTAGTAATGGGAGTAAGGGTGGTTAGCTTCGTATTGGGACGTACTTATTCGGGTATCATCCGCTATACGGGAACAGAGGATGTATTGCGTATATTCTATGTATTAACAGCCGGAGAGTTGGTATTATTACTATTCAACGCCGGATTTTTTATTTTTGGTCAGACTTTTTTTATCCCTCTCGGATTTCTGCTTATAGAATACATGGTGTTGATGTGTGTAATGACAGTCAGCCGTTTATTTGTGAAAATCACTTTTGCCCAATATCTTGATGCGGAAAAAGTGAAGAAAAATGTGATTATCTGCGGAAGCGATGAATACGGAATGATGGCCAAACATGCCTTGGACAATGCGGTGGACGCTTCGTATAACATCTTGGCATTTGTGGATATGAACGACAAAAAGGCAGGAAAAGTACTGGAAGGAGTGAAGATATATAAATCGCAGGCATTGTCTTACTTATTGAAAAGATATAACGTCGATAAAGTAGTGATTGCCAAAAAACTCTTGGCTCAGGACAAAAAAAGAAAACTGATAGAAACCTGTCTCAAATATAATGTAAATGTACTGGAAGTACCTCAATTTGAGAGTTGGATAAACGGAGAACTGAATATCCGGCACATCAAAAACATCAAAATTGAAGACTTATTGGATCGGGGAGTCATAGAACTGGATGACAATGCGCTCCGGAAACAATTACTCAATAAAACCATTCTTGTTACCGGAGCTGCCGGATCTATCGGTAGTGAAATCGTAAGACAATTGACTCGCTTTAAACCGGCACGGATAATTTTGTTTGATGAAGCGGAATCTCCCCTATATGACATACAACTGGAATTATCCGAAAAATTCCGTTTTAACGATTATGTCATAGAAATGGGGGATGTCCGGGAATATCAGCGCGTTGAAAGTATATTTGTAAAATATAAACCGGATATAGTATATCACGCAGCAGCCTATAAACATGTTCCCATGGTTGAGCTCCTGCCTTTGGAAGGAATTAAGACAAATGTTTTCGGAACTCAAAACGTAGCGGACTTGGCAGTTAAATACGATGTCGATAAATTTGTCATGATCTCGACTGATAAAGCGGTCAATCCAACAAACGTCATGGGATGCACCAAAAGGATTGCTGAAATCTATATTCAGTCACTGAACGCTAAATCCAAAACCTCTTTTATTACCACCCGTTTCGGGAATGTACTGGGATCTAACGGTTCCGTTATTCCTCGATTCACCAAACAGATAGAAGCCGGAGGACCTGTAACCGTTACTCATCCGGATATTACCCGCTTCTTCATGACCATCCCGGAAGCCTGCCAGTTGGTATTACAGGCGGGAGCCTTGGGAGAAGGAGGTGAAATCTTTGTATTTGATATGGGAGAAAGTGTGAAGATTGTTGATTTGGCGCGTAAAATGATAAAATTATCAGGATTTGAGGTGGGAAAAGACATTCATATCGTTTTTACTGGATTAAGACCTGGAGAAAAACTTTATGAGGAAGTACTTAATATAAAAGAAACAACCCTGCCCACTCCCCATAAACGGATAAAAAGAGCCAAAGTTAGGGAATACGACTTCGAAGAAATTAAATCTGAAATGAAAGAACTGGGTGAAATCATGAAAGAAGGAAACACCTTTGAAGTCGTACGCAAAATGAAACTGATAGTGCCCGAATTCAAATCTAAAAATTCGGTATACGAAGAGATAGATTTCCAGCTTGAAGCGGTGAAAATGGATTACATAATGGAAAAAGCCGTCAGAGAATAAACAAACATTAATTATAAAATCGGCTGGATTCATGCAGTTTTGGTATGCCGTATACACAACTTCCCGGGCGGAAAAAAAAGTGAAACAACGTTTGGATGAGGCTAATATCGAAAATTATTTGCCTTTACGTACGGAAATCAGAATTTGGAGTGACCGGAAAAAAAAAGTTTCCCTACCTTTAATCCCTGGCTATATATTCGTTCATATAGCCTCTGAAAATATTCTGAAAATACTGAATATTCCCGGAGTAGTCACCTTTCTGAAAGAAAAATCGGTTCCGGCAACTATTCCCGACGATCAGATACATCGCTTGCGCATGATGGTTGAACATGCTTTTGATGAAGTCGAATTTATGACTACCCAAGTAAACGTGGGGGATAAAGTGAGAGTGAAACAGGGTAACCTGGAAGGCTTGATCGGGGAATTAGTCGAAGTAAGGGGAAAATATAAAATAGCTATCCGTTTGCAATATTTCGGTTGTGCATTGACAACCGTTCCTGTCAGTTGGGTTGAAAAATTGAAAGATTAACCTTTTCTTTGAAAAAGTAGGCGGGCTGTTTTTATAACTGAATCTTTTTGAATAATTTTGCAACTTATAAATTAGGCGAGGAAACTAATATTAATTTAATCCAGATAAGAGTGAAAAAAATATCGTTACTACTGCTTTTATTCATAGGAATTATTGGGTCGTTATTCGCTCAGATGTCTGATGACCAGATAATTAAAATGGTGCAGGACGCGCAAAAACAGGGCATGAGCCAACAGCAGATTGTTATCATGCTGACTCAAAAGGGAGTGACAAAGGAAAAATTGCTGCAACTGAAAGCCGCTTATGAGGAAAAAAGTCAGAACTCTTCGGCTTCCTCTGTCGGGACATCTTCTGCTTCCGATAGTCGTTTGCGAACGAATCCGGTAACAAAACAGAAAACTTCACAGAAAAATGATATCTTATCTGACGAAGAAAAAGAAAAGGAAGCGAAAGACAGACGCTTCTTGAAAGAACTGCCGGAAGTAAAAGAAGAACAGCTATTGGATGTTGAATCACCTGATGGCATCTCTTTGCTTGACTCTCTGACCTGGGAAATTGAGATAAACGAACGCCTAAACAAAATTCTCAAAGAAAAAGAAAAAAAAGTCTTTGGACGCGATATATTCAATAACGAAATACTGACGTTTGAACCCTTACTTAATATTGCGACCCCGGATAATTATGTATTAGGTCCCGGAGATGAAGTCATTATCGATGTTTGGGGGGCTTCTCAGGACAACATCCGTGAAATAATTTCTCCGGACGGTAACATTATCGTACAGGGATATGGTCCTCTTCATTTGAGCGGACTGACAACTAAGGAAGCAAACGTACGGGTTAAAAATGAATTATCGAAAATATATTCGGGAATTAATACGGGCAACTCCTCCATACGTCTTACCTTAGGAAATATCCGTAGTATTCAGGTAAATGTGATGGGCGAAGTTCTTATGCCAGGAACATATACCCTGCCTTCTTTGGCTTCGGCCTTCCATGCCTTATATAGTGCTGGTGGAGTGAATCCGATCGGATCGTTGCGGAGCATGAAAATATTTCGTGGAGGGAAAGAAGTTGCTGACGTTGATATCTATGAATACCTGTTGAAAGGAAAGAGCGATTTGAACATCATCTTGCAGGACGGGGATGTAATAGTTGTTAATCCCTATGAAAACCAGGTAACCTTAGAAGGAAAGGTTAAACGGCCTATGTTGTATGAGATGAAAAAAGACGAGGTAGTTGGCGATCTCTTACAATATGCGGGTGGATTTACGGGAGATGCCTATAGAAAAAGCATCCGTGTGATTCGGAAAAGCGGGCGGGAACGTCAGATATTTAATGTTGATGATGATGAATTCGACCACTTTGTACTTTCCGATGGAGATTTGGTATCGGTTGATTCTGTATTGGACCGTTTTGAAAATCGGATTGAAGTAAGGGGAGCCGTTTATCGGGAAGGATTATATGCTTTGAAGGACGGTTTACAGACAGTGAAACAATTGTTGGAGAAAGCCGAAGGCCTGAGGGGAGATGCATTTCCCAACAGAGCGGTGATATACAGGGAAAAACCAGATCTTTCCACTGAAGTTGTTGCTGTCGACATATTGGGAATTGCTTCTGGCAAAGTGGCTGATGTGGAATTGGAGAAAAATGACGTACTATATATCCCCTCCATCTTTGATCTAAGAGAAGATTACACCATTGCTGTAAAAGGAGACGTAGGGCATCCGGGAACCTACAAATTTGTGGACAACATGACCCTCGAAGACCTGATTGTACAGGCAGGTGGTTTATTGGAATCTGCCTCCACCATACGAGTCGATGTAGCTCGCAGAATAAAAGATCCTAAAAGTACAAAAGCAGGAGAACGGAGAGCGGAGACTTATACATTTACTTTGAAAAACGGCCTTATATTGAGCGGACCGGCTGACTTTACCTTGGAACCCTTTGACGAAGTCTATGTGCGTCGCTCTCCCGGTTACCAGAAACAACAGAACGTTTTTGTAGAGGGTGAAGTAGTATTCGGAGGGGAATACTCTCTGGCGAAAAAAGGTGAAAGACTTTCCGACTTGGTCAAAAGAGCAGGAGGTTTGACGGCTGAGGCCTGTCCTGAAGGTGCCCGTTTAACCCGGAAAATTACGGATGATGAAAAAGCAAAAATACAGACGTTATTGAAACTGACCCAACAGGGAGGCAAAGATTCCATCAACATGGAACAATTGGATCTCGGTGATACCTATTTTGTGGGAATAGAGCTCAATAAAGCCTTGGAAAACCCTGGCTCCGACGAATGGGACATCATTTTGCGTGAAGGCGATGTATTACAGGTACCTGAATACAACGGAACCGTGAAAATCAGCGGAGCCGTCATGTATCCTAATACAGTGGTATTTAAAAATAAAGCCAAGCTGAAACATTACATCAGTCAGTCGGGAGGATATGCTCAGCGGGCTAAAAAAAGCCGTGCTTTTGTAATATATATGAACGGTACGGTTACAGTCGCTAAAGGAAACAGAACCAAACTAACCCCGGGGTGCGAAATTGTCGTTCCCTTGAAACCGCAGCGCAGAGGCTTGGGATTAACTGAAATTATGAGTTTGGCTTCTTCGACAACTTCCATGGCGGCCATGGTGACATCTATCATAAACTCAAGTAAATAATATTTTCTGGACATTGGAAATGGAACAAAATAAAACATATACGGAATCGACCGGTCTGCAACAAACAGAACAGGAAATAGACTTGGTGGAAATAGTGCGGAAACTTTGGAAAAACCGGAAATTCATCCTCCGGATAACACTTGTTTTCATGTTACTGGGAGTATTGGTCGCTTTATTTAGTGCGGAAGAATACACCGCAGGATCAACCATGGTTCCGCAGACCTCGGAAAAGAAAATGAGTGGAGGTTTAAGCGGACTGGCTGCTATGGCGGGAATTAACTTAGGCGACATTAGTGGGGGAGAAACCCTTTCCCCCAAAATGTATTCCAAAATACTGGAAAGCATCCCCTTTCAAAAAGAATTGATGCAAACGCCCATAAAATTTGAGGAATACGAACAGCCGGTAACCCTATTTGATTATTTCACTAACGAAGAATATAAAAAATTCAGTCTGGGAGGAGCGATTAAAAAGTATACAATAGGATTACCCGGCGTGATTATGAAAGCGATTCGCGGAGAAAAAAAAGACGAAATTTATAAACCGGAAGGAATAGGAGCTTTACAGACATTGACTTTCAAGGAAAAACAATGCGTAGAGACCTTGCAAAGATTAATCACTCTGAATTTGAATGAAAAAGACGGATATGTACAATTGACCGCTGCCATGCCCGAACCTTTGGCGGCAGCTCAGTTGGCAGAAAGAGTACAGACACTTTTACAGCGTTATATAACCGAATTTAAAATAGAAAAAGTACAATCCAACTTGGATTTCGTACAAGAACGTTTTGATGAAGCAAAACGTGAATTCGAGCAAATCCAACAGGAAAGGGCTGTTTTCAAAGACGCCAACAAAAACATTTATTCCGCTCGGGCACAGACACAGGAAGAACAACTTGACACCCGTTACAACCTGGCTTTGAGCGTTTATTCCGAATTGGCCAAACAACTGGAACAGGCTAAAATACAAGTCAAAGAAACCACACCGATACTCACCGTCATAGACCCTGTAACCATACCATTGGAACGTTCCAAACCCAAAAGGGCACTTATTTTGGTGCTTTTCACATTCTTAGGCGGATTTGCAGGTATCGGTTTAGTATTGGTATTACCGTCCCTAGCGAATATCTTGGATAACGACAAACTTCGGAAAATCGTTATCGAATAACTACAACTTGAAAATCCGTTTTATCAGCCTGTACATTGTCTTATTTGTAGAGATGAAGATAGAAATACTTTTTCATAAATAAACAATAACCTGTACATAACAGAAGGATAGCCACTGCAAAATACCACCATCGATAAGCATAGAAAGCAAGATAGCCCGCAAAAATTACAACTTGTAAAAGCATGTAAAAAGTGGAAACTATCGGATGTGCTATCTTTAGTTCGTTGGCCATCAGTTGATAAAGATGTTTGCGATGGGGGAGACCGATATTTTCATGCAACATTAGGCGGTGAATGATAGTCAGAATACTGTCCACACCATATACAGCCAGCAAGATTATATATCCCGGGTCATTTGTTTTTAAAATCAGTTTTCCCATTACAAACAGAATTACAAAGGCTATCCCCACGGATCCCACATCTCCCGCAAAACATTTTGCTTTCCTTCGGAAATTAAAAATACAAAAAACCGCGACGGCAATCAGCATCACCCATAACAATTGCGCTTCCATAAAAGGTATCCAATACTCATTTACATAAGCTAAAGCCCCCAATACCACCAAACTATATCCTCCCGTAATACCATTAATCCCGTCCATAAAATTATAGGCATTGATAATTCCTGTACATACAATTAATGCTATCGGAATATACCACAAAGGTAAGTCACTCATGCCTAACTGAAAAAACAGCAATGCCATTGCCATAAAATGCACCACCAACCGTATCTTTTGCGACACCGATCGCACATCATCCACAAAACTCACGGTGGTAATCAGTGTCAGTCCTGACATAAACCAAGGATATTCAAACCTGCTGATGATAAAATACACCAATGCGCCGAAATAAAACACAATTCCGCCACCCCGCAAAGTTATCCGCGTATGCGAACTCCTTTCATTCGGGCGGTCGATAATATTAAACCGGTCCGCCAAACGAAAATAACCAACCTCTGCTGCCAACAACAACAGAAAAACAATCAGATAATACATAGAAAAAATAAAAGGTTGAAAAGTTGGAAGCTGTAGAGCGATTAAAAACTTCGGAAAGTTTTAAGAAGACCGTCACGGGCACGGACGGGCATTTGTTCAATTTCCAATGCCTTTTTTATTTTGGCATTCGATACCACATAATTTTCTGTCAGTTTCTGTAAGCGCTCCAAATTTAATGGCAGATGCACGGCACTACCCAAACGGGCACAACCTGTCATCAATCTCCGGTTTATTTTCCAAATATGCGGCTTCTTACTCAATGCTTCACACATCAAAGTAATCACTTCATTGGTAGACAAAGCCTCGTCATCTGCCATATGATAAACTCCGGAGGGCACATCCTTGTGAATCAATCCGTTAATCACATAACAGAGATTATCAATCGAAGTAAATGTCCGGCGGTTCTCAAAACCGCCAAGTGGCCAGGGCAATCCTTTCTTCACTACATTATACAGCAGATTCAGATTCCCTTTGTTACCCGGTCCGTGAATCATACAAGGACGCAGGATATAAACCTCCTTACTGTCTCTCCACAGCGTTTCTTTAGAAAAGATATACTCCTCCGCAGCAATCTTACTTTCTCCGTAAGGTCCCACCGGTGTAGGAATCACCTCTTCCGTCAATACATCGCCCACCACAAAGTCCGCCGCTGCCTTCACTGAACTGAAGAAAATAAACTTCCGGGCAGAAGATTGCAGGAAAAAATCGAAAATCTTTTTTGTCAGTCCGGTATTAATTTGAAAATAACTGGCTACCTCTGACCGGTTTTTAGTATCATGAGCTTTCCCCGCCAAATGAATAATAACATCGATATGTTGTAACTTCTTTGTAATCTCCAACTCTTGAAAAGTGTGAGGTTGATTGGCAACATCCAACTCTTTCCAACTGAAAGTTTCTTTCACGCCCTTTTTGATAGGAGTTGCAATATCCACTCCATATAATACATGTTCTTTTAATAAAGCCTCCACAAGATTTGAACCTACAAAACCGTGGATACCCGTAATAAGTATCTTCATTCAACTATTTTATTGGTATAGTTTTTCTATTTCTTCCCAAACCTTGCAGCTGTCAAAATTTTTTACCACCCACTCCCTCCCTTTATCTCCATCAATAGTATGATTGACTCTAATACAGTCAATTTTTTCTGCTATATCTTTCGGACTATGACTTGCAAAAAGACCGGTCATGCCCTCAACGATAGAGTCACAGCAACCTGTTACTCGGGTAGTGATAACCGGAAGACACATAGCCTGAGCTTCAAGTACACCTGTAGGGAAACCTTCACGGTAAGAAGGTAACACATATACATTCATCAAGGAATAATAATTTTCCATTCCACCATTTATTAAACCAGTGTAAATAATTTGAGAATCACGCTTGATTCTTTCCTTAATTTCATCAGACAGCGAATCCCTATCCTCAAACATTCCAACCAAAAGAAGTTTACAATTTTCAGATTTTTTTAGCAAATCAAAGGCTCTAACCAACTCTTCAATACCTTTGTCTCTTACTAAGCGTCCGGAATATCCAATCACAAAGTCACTATCTTTTATCCCATATTTCTTCCTTAGTATTTCAATATTTTCTTTATTGACCTTTGACGGATTAAACTGGAATTCCGTATCAATACCATTGCAAGTACCTTCCCCTAATATGAACTGCTTCTGTGGCTTGCATAATTTATCTTGGATACTTCTTTCTAAAACGGATTTGCTTACACAAATGACTTCGGTTGCACAAAATGAGGCGATTCTGTCGACAGTAATAAGAATTTGCCTTTTCAATCCGAAACTTGTTTCATAAACAAGTCCATGTCTGAAATAGATGCGACGAGGCACCCTGCTTAACCAACCGGCTATCATGGATAATAATCCCCCCTTGGGTGTGTGACCGACGATAATGTCAATATTTTGGCGTTTAATGAATTTAATGATTTTATAAATGGATTTTAAATCATCCTTAATTGAAATACTTCTCTTAATAGGAGTTTCGATATAATTGAAGCCCTGCTCCTTAGAATAAGAATCCAAATATTGACTCGGACTACAAGCGACATTCATATTGTAACCTTTCGATTTGAAATACTTAAATTGTCCGCCAATGAAATAAGGTAACACAAAATATATATTCACCACATGAAGAATATTCATTGAATAGAAATTATTAGAGAGTCCGTGAGTCGTTGATAGTAAGGTATGATTCTATCGACTGAGATACTATGAGTAAAAAATGGATAAAGTATGTTTACAATAATAATCGCTAAGAACTTCTATTGTCCTTCCAAAAGCACAGAAAGACTTTCAGAAAGGTAGTTATACGAAATAATTTCATTCTTCCACTAACTTCAATATTGCTGCCGCTGAAGTCTCCCATGAAAGAGACTTTCCATACTCCCAGCTTTGCTTTTTCATATAAGCCAGCAAATCATCATTTTTCAACAATGACAGAATTGCCTCTCCCAACTCCGTTTCACTATCAGGAGCAATTAAAATACCGGTCTTATTTTCAATAATTTGTTCTGGAAGTCCGCCAAGCCAGGTTGCAATAACCGGTTTGCCAAAACCATAAGATAACGGTATCACTCCGGATTGAGAAGCTTGCACATAAGGCAAAACGACAAAATCAATCTGCTCAAAATATGTTTTCACCTGCTCATCGCGAATCCATTCTATATGCAAATCAATATGAGCCTTATATTGGTTCAATAAAGCTTCATACTCCTCAATATTTCCATTTCCTGCAATAACAAGTTTTGCTCCAGGATATTCATTAAGTACATACTCCATTGAACGCAAAAGCACATCCAACCCCTTATACTTTATAATTCTCCCGAAAAAAAGGAAACGATTATATTTTTTATTATCAAATGCATTACAATTGTCATATGCATTAAAAGTAGCGTGAGGCACGACCAAAATATTCTTTTCTTTTATTCCCGATTGTACAAGTTGTTTTTTGAAGACCTTACTCAACACGACATATTTGTCAGATTTATAAGTAAACAAATAGTTTAAACATTTACGTATCAGACTATCTTCTCCTTTATGAAGTATCGGATCATGAATTGTTTGCACCTTACACCTACAATGTAAATAAGGGACAACGAACCTTTCCCAAAAATGCCCCATCGGAGAATAAACAATTTCCGGTTTAAATGCATTAATAACTTTGCGCATCCTTGTATATATTTCAATATTCAATGAACGCAGCAAAAACTCTGTACGATTTCTATATGTTTTGACTTCAAATAATTTGATGTTATTATTATTTGCGGATACTTGCCGCCACAAGTCCAAATTTTCTGCATAACTCGATATCACACATAAAAGTTCGCATGATAAACTTAGTGCTTGTGCCATTTCTAAGGCATACATAGGACCGGCGCCTTTTCGTCCCAGATAAATCAAACAACCTTTCATTTTATAAAACATCCCTTAGTTTCATAAACATCCCCACAGGGAATCCTACCAAAGAAAGTAGGTTGTGCATTTGAAACCTTGATACATCTTGTATTAAATATCGCATTCTTGAGAAACGCCAATAATTAATATTTCCTTTTAACTTGTATCGTATTGGAATATTCAATTTTGAGTATTCCGAATAATAGGTCATGGAATACAAAGGAGACTCTTTTCTTATTCTTGTTATTTTAGCCGTTAAACCATCCGGCAAATAATCACAGAAATACACGTTTTTATAAAAATATCTTATCTTATAACAACTTGATAATCTATTATATACCAACGCTTCAGGACAAAATTTTTCGCCCTCAATTTCCGGAAAAGGGTATTTTTTAGCAATATCAGTTTTCAGAACATCAGCCAAATCACCTTTGACTTTATATTTCAACCTAATTTCAAGAGAATTACTATCAATAATATCCCATTTTTCTTCTCCTCCAACTTTTTCACCCGAAGGATAGCACTTCAAGCCCGTAACGCCCGCGTAAAGAGGATTATTCTTAATCTGAGAATACTGCTCCATAATAATTTGTAAAGAACATTCAGGTAAATAATCATCACTATCCACCACAAAAAATAATTCCCCCTTTGCCTCTGACAATCCTTTGTTTATGGCACGATGTTTACCAGCATTCTCTTGGCGGAAATAACGAATAAATATTTTATTATCCTGTATAAAAGAAGCGATTAATTCCTCTGTATTATCGGTACTTCCGTCATCTACAACCAACCACTCAAAATTACGATCGGTTTGTTCCAACAAACTTTGATACAATTTACCGATAATATAAGCTCGATTGTAAGTAGGAGTAAAAATTGTAACCATACATTGAAGAGAAAACTCAAAATAAAATCTTTGTGGCTTTTATCCAAAAAACGCCCAAAAAGAGAAGGGATAATAGCCAGAAACGTAATGGCCATATACGTTCTTTTATTAAAGGATAAATCAATACAATTGGCATTAGAAACTCCGATAAATAAGCAAACCGGACTGCAAATTTTATATCCATTACTTGGATATAAAAGGCATTCAGAATGATATAAGTATTCAATAAATGTAAATATAAACGATCATTGTACTTTTTGATATATACATAATATATTCCTGCAAAAACCGGGGAAACTCCATATACAAAAAAATTAATTAAAGCAGTAACCGGTTCTTCCGATTCATCACTCAAATACTGATTAATTCTCCCAAGATCCGGCAATATATATCCCAACTGATTTCCAATGGTAAGATGTGTGAAATAGAGCATTAACGAACACAGCCACACAACCATGCAAAATTTTATTGATTTATAATTCCGGCACACCCAAAATGCCAACAAAGAAAACGACATGGAGAAGTGACATAATATGGAAAGTAACATGACCCCGTACATTTTCCGATCGCTTTTTCCCCACCAATAGAAAGACATTAAAAACACCGATGCGGCAAATCCATTCCTTATACCATTAATTCCATACAGAAAAAAATTAGGACTGATAAAAAATAATAGTAATGGGTAAATAGCATATACCGAAAAAAAACGTTTCATTCCAAGATATGCACCTCCGATATAAACAAATGCACAGAATATTAAAAATGCCTGAAAAGTAAATAATCTGGCAAACAAAAACATCAAAAAATAAAAAAGAGGCTCTCCAAATGTCCAAAACCTGCCCCCCATCCGAATCTCCTCATAAAACTCCCAATAAACGTCTGTATCTGCCCCAATCTGAATGTCCCGTCCTCCGATATATATCGATACACCTATAATCAGCAAAATCGGCAATAACTTATTCCATATATTCACCGGAAATTGCGGAGACAAATATTGACAAAACGATATGAATATCTGTAATGTTAATACAGCTAATAATATCCAATAGAAAGAACGAATAAACAGAAGCTCCTCCTCTGCCATCTTATAATTTTATCTTTAAAACAGAAGCGCCTTTTTCAAAAAATTCAAAGAACATTCCCTTTCCTTGACCAATCTTTCTGTTACCTTTTGATAGTCAATCGGGCGCATCCAATCCGACCTTTTATAGACA
The DNA here is from genome assembly GCA_910588375.1 of uncultured Odoribacter sp. GTDB lineage: Bacteria > Bacteroidota > Bacteroidia > Bacteroidales > Marinifilaceae > Culturomica. Next base: position 4,762 of record CAJUQA010000014.1, on the reverse strand, counting down.
TCTTCAACAGTCTTATAATACCGGTTTTCAATATCCAATAAACGGAGTAAGGAAATAACTCTTCCCATCCGTGACTCAACAGAAGGCAATACGATAAACTGTTTCCGGTGAATCAACGCAAAAGCAACCCCGTGAAAAGAATCCGTTACGAACATTTCACTTTCGGCTATTGTTTTTACCCAATTATTTACACTTCCGTGACGAGTGATATATCCTTTATTTCCGAACTTCAAGTATTTACGGTCCAACCTCACTAATTGAAGCCCTAATTCTCCGGCCATAAATTTCAAAAGCTGGAAATATTCCGGTGACTGTACGAATTTAAAACTAACCAGCTTTTTCGAGGGACAGACAGGCCCGGAAATTTTCGAGTAATCACTTAACAAAAGTGTCGGATCCAACACATGTTCCGGAACTATTCCGAACTCTTTCCGACATAATTCCACAGCAAAACTTTCCCGAACACTTAATGCTGAAAAGCGTTCCAATAATTTTCTTATCTGCTTTTTACTCTCATCCGAACATTGAAGTTCTTGTTCCCCGAAACTGGCTGCATACGAAATCCGTTTCACCTTATCCGGCAGGAAATCGAAGAAAAACAACAAGCCGTGCAAAGCAAAAAGATGATGATTCCATACCTGATCACTGCCAACAATATATACAGCTTTCTTGTCCACTTCTTCTATTTTTACATACGATGGTAAATACTGCCTTTGGAAACGGAGCATAAAACGGTCATATAAATGACGACGAAGCATATTCTTCAGAGAAGGTCGATACAGTAGAACTTTCAATAATTCCACCTCATGCCCCCAAGATTTTAAAATCTCGCAAAGAGCATATGTCTGCAACAGTGCTCCGTAATTTGGAGTACAGGAAAAAGTCAGTAGTTTAATCTTCATTTTATTCGCTTCAGAAATTTTGAAACAGCTTTTCTCCGGTAGTGTCTTTCCAGAAAACCGATGAATTTACTAAACAACAAATAAGGATACCATAAAAGAGAATAAGAACCGGTTCCCCGGTATATTTTCATTAAAGTGTCATAAGAACAATGCGTAAAAAAACAGGGATAATACCACCGGGCCGGATGAAATCTTAAAAAACGGAACTTACCGTAAACCAGACGGAAATTCACCTTCAACACTTTCTCCCAAGATGAAATATGAATGTCTAAATCCGCCTGTTTCATCAATTCCAGCCCTCGTTCGGTATGTACAACAGCCAACGAAAGCCCTTTCGCATGTTGTTCCGGAAAATCAGTATCTCCCCAGAAATCACCCATGGTAATATCCGCCTTCCGACGGCCTGTGGCAAATCGGCAATCCAGACAAGAGGTCCTGTGGGTATACTTCGTTCCGAATGCAGCATAAATCAGGTCTTTCGAATATGTTTTCAGAGTTTCGGTTCCCTTTTCCGATACAATCACAGACAACCGTTGTCCTTTCTCACATCCCTCTTTTTTATCCCGATAGATTATAGTCTTTACGGGAGCATTCTCCTGCTTTAAAAAGGCCTTTAAAGATAACTGGGACGGAAAGCCAGTGCATATCAGGTCTACCGTATACAACTGCCCGGAAAATTTACTGTGACCTAAGAAACAATACAAACCGGCTATCTGGCAAGATGTTCCCCCGAACAACACCGTTTTGCCCTCATACAATTTTTCTTTTACAACTTTATAAATACCCGAAGAATCAACTTCTTGGTACTTACTATTTTGGATTTTACTCAGTTCATACAATTCGGAAATCAATATATGCTTCACCTGCAATCCTTCCATAGAAGCCCCTGCAACCAATCCTCCCTGTGAAAGTACATACACAGCCAATGCGGCAAAAAGTCCGCCCGAAGCACTTTGCATACGAAGTGCTTCATCCCTGGCCCAAACGGCATAAGGCTCGGAAACTCCCCCTACAGCCTGAAAATCATATCCGGAAATAACCGGACAAACCTCCATGCATCGTCCGCATTTTATACAAAGCTCCTTGTCTATTTTAGGATATAAATGACCATCCGGACGCAGACAAGCCCGAATAGCTCCTTTACCACAAGAATCCAGGCAAGCTAAACATGCGGTACAGTTTTTCCGAGAAGCTAAACGAATTTTTTTCTCATCGAACAACATATTTTATCAGTTCTTTGAGTTTGACAATCAATTTATTCTTTCCTCTTTGCCAGTAATAAATCCCTCTGACAGGTATAAAACAATGTCCGGAAGATTCTTTACGGGCTATCATTTCATACATTTCAAAATCATCCCGTTGAGCATATTGCAATGCTAACGTCCTGCGGGCTGCAAGTTGGTAGTCTTTCAACCATTGGGTATACTTTTCTCTTTCCCCGTTGGCCATCTCTATCTTATCACAAGTCGAATTTAATAACCGATAGTACTCATTACATCTCTCAACAGCTTGCAAATAGGTTCGTTTTACTCTCGAATGAGAATTAGGCGTATTTACATAATAAAAAAGACATTCATCTATATACCCACACTGGTATTTGTAAGATAGAGGCAACAACATCTGAACATTTTGCCCGACAGGAGAATCTTCTATACATCGTCCGGGATTTACATCAAAAAAAGCGGAACTCCTTACTAAATAACAACCACATGCCCAATATTGTATACCTTTTATAAAACCTTCAAAAAGACGAATTTCATATCGCCTCGGCAAAACAGCTATACGCTTAATCTTTTGTAAAGTATAAAAATCCACATACCAAGCATTGGAACGGACAAAACCATATTCCGGATGACTCTCCAAAAAATTAACTCTCTTTTCAATAGAAGTACTGACCAGATAATCATCCGAGTCAGGCCAAGTCAGATATTCTCCGGTAAACCATTTTAATCCCTCGTTCAAAGCAGCAGCCTGACCGGCATTAGTCTGGCTCCTGTATATTAATTTCATCCCCAGTTTTTCAAATACAGGAATATACCCTAATACAATTTCCTCTGTTTTGTCTGTTGATCCATCATTAACAAATATCAATTCGATACTCTTATAAGTCTGATTTAAGATAGAATCTAAAAAACGATGTACATATTTTTCCCCATTATAACAAGGGGTTATGATGCTCACTAACTTATCCATGTCGGAATTTCCTTTTAATTTGCCTCACAACTAACTCTCGTTCCCCCTTATTCATCCCAATAAAAAAAGTACCTAAACCAATCGAAAGACCGGAGGTAATAAATACAACTATAAAACGCAACATACCATAGGGTAACTTATAATGAAAATAAAAAGGCAGTCCACTTGACAATACTGTAATTACTAATCCACACAAAAAAGCCTGCCCCAAAAAGCTTTTTATGGAAAAAGACATCATATATTTTTTCACAATGAATAAATTTCCCAATGAACATATTAAAAAAGCGATAATACTCAATATATAAGGAGTCGAAGCTGGATAGCCGCACTTAAAATAAAAATAAGTAATGGGCAATATCAATGTATAAATGATTCCAGCCAAAAGACTCATATACTTCACTTCCCCCGTTGCATGAATAACAAATAGTACTGGTCTGAACATCACAATAATCATAGCGACAACTACATTCAACCTACAAAAAATAGTCGTATAATTTGGCACATTTTTTAACCAAACCTCCAAAACAAACTGACTCTCAATGAGTAAAGGAAGAGCAAATAACAATAATAACAAAAAAGCATATTTTGCAGTATTATTAACTAAAAATTGCACCCTGCTATAGTTACCTTCCGCATAATTTTTTACAATTTGAGGACGAACAGCTGTTAAAAAACTATCAGCAAATACAGATAAAGCTCCCAATACCTGATTGGCGATATTCGTAGCCGCATTCATCAAAGCTCCCCAAAACATATTTTGAAGCAAATTTACACCCTGTCCCCTTAGCATGGCACTCATATTCCCCAATAAATCCCAGCCCGAAAATGATAACATACCTTTGATCCGCTCCTTATTGTATTTAAAACCATACCGGCATTCCTCAAACGAACGAACACAATATTTCCTGTATACCCATGCGATCACTAAAGTAACTGCAAAAAGTAAAATGGAATAAAGAATAAGTTTATCGGAATAATTTCCTGTCAACAAATAAACAATCAATAATTTTAAAACAACATCCACTATACTGACATAAGCATAAATTCCCATACGTTCATGAGCAATAATAGCTGCATTATAAGGAATCTGTGTAACAGTCACCATACAGGTTAAAACAGAAAACTGATACGCAACCCGCGCAGCAAACATCCTGTTGTCTGAAATAACCAGTTTATTTTCTACAAACCAAAGTCCTAACGTCTCTGCCAAAATAAATATAACTACCGCTATTCCGATATGAATCGTTAATGCTGTATCAAAGGTTTGCTTTAACCCTTGTTTATCGTGTCGTCCAAGTTCATAGGTCAAAAAACGGGACGTCGCTCCACTCATGCTGCCATTCAAAAAACCGAACATAGCAACAACACCTCCTACCACACTATAAATTCCGAAATCTTCTACCCCTAACGTGTTTAAAACCACCCGAGAAGTATACAAGGAAATCCCCATCATTAGCAACATCCGAATATACAACATCAAGCTATTTTTTGCTATGCGGCGAGTACTTTCTGAAAGCATTAACACATAAATAAAATTATCCTTTAAAATAGAGACTGCTACATCTCCTTAAATGTTATAACAAAATGAAAATGACTTTCTTAAATCATTCTCCTTAAAGCAAAAAACAGACTGAAAAAATGCCCAAAAAAACGACCGTTTTTTTGGG
>CAJUQA010000013.1 GCA_910588375.1 uncultured Odoribacter sp. | reverse complement strand
CGTACAATCCGTTTACCTTTCCGGCATTAGCACCTACCATGTAAGCGTAACCGCCACCTTCATTACCGGCAGCAGTACTCAATACGTGACCTGATGAACTCAAATAAGCATGCTGCCAAAGGTTTTCCAATCCCCGCTTTTTGTACTTGAAGAACACCCACGCGGCATCCCAATTGAAATCATCCCGCCAAGAGTTGTCCCAACGAAGAGTAACTTCGATAACGGCCGTATCACCCGTAAAACCGGTCACTCGCGTTTTGCCCTCCACACGGATGTTGTTGGCTTTGACGCCCGCAATTGTACACAACAACAATAATACGGGCAAGAAGATTTGACACACACAGACACATCCAAATAATTTCTTCATACACGAAAATTACTTAGCACCTTGAAGTCCCCGGAAAGGCTGGTTAATGACAATAAAAAAGCGTGGGAACTTTAGTTTATCTACATCGAGGTATCGCCAAACACCCATATCGAAATAAACAGTTACCCACGCTTGACCGGGTATATAGAAGATATATACGGCAAACGTGAGCGTTTGTGCTGCTTATCCTTCGGTGTTGAAAATTGGCGATTTTCGATACAAGGATAAAGCTAAACGCTTCAAATCAAATATGTCCGCTGCGACAGAATACGCTTACTCTCACCGCAACGGAACAAAGGTAGAAAAAAAGTTGAAAGAGTTAAAGAAGTTGAAATGTTGAAAAGGTTAAAAAAGTGGAAGAGGAGCCCCCTTTCAACTTTTCAACTCATTCAACCTCTTTAACTTCTCCACTCCCTTTCCTATAGACCAAATTTGTATTACACCGCTCTATATCCTCTGTAAATATTCTACAAAAAGTATAGAAAATCTATACAAATTCTTTACAAAGTGCTTTCAGAAGCACTTTATAAGCGCTTTATAAGCACTTTGTAAGCACTTTATAGAGGAGATATAGAGGTGTTAAACCGGAGAATAAGGAGTGTTTAATATGTTTTATCAATGCGAAAGGAAGCGGAAGAATTTACCCTTTGAACTTTTTTCCTATCTTTGTGTCCGTGCAGTTATGATAAAAATTAAAAACAGATGAAAAGCTTTCTTTGGATTACGCTGATTTTGATATATGCCTCCGGGGCTTCTGCCCAACAGGCAGACACTGTGGTTCCTCCCGTACGACACAATATCTTCGAGGAATTAGGGAAAAATAGCACATACAACGGTTACGTAAACATTAAAGGAGAGCCGGGCATCAATGCATTGGTGCAGTTACACACGACTGTCAATAAAAATCACCAATATATTTCGGGGTTCCGCATACAGATTTTCTCCGGCAGTTCTTACGATCATCCCATCGAGGAATTACAGCTTTTCAAAGAGAATTTTGAAAAAGATTTTCCGGACGTTCCGGCCTATCTGAATTATATCGACCCGGATTTTAAAATCCGGGTAGGCAATTTCCGCAACAGACTGGACTGTATTCCCACGTTAAAAAAGATACGCCGCAAATATCCGTCGTGTTATGCGGTGAAAACGGAAATTCCGATAAGCGACCTCGACAAATTGTCGCAAAAAAACAGCGTGTCCCCGCTCCCGGAGGAAGAATTGGGAGAATGACACCACACGCGGACGACTTATATTTCCCGGTTCAGCAAGGGATATTTGTCCCCCAGACAGTTTAATTCTTCCTGCAATTTCCGGCGGAAAGCAAGATAGGTTTCACTTTCCGGGTCAAAAGGCCGATGGTTGGTCCCCTTGTTGATTTTTTCCACCTGCCGCATTACCTGCAAGGCATCAGCAGAAAAGAAGGTATCTTTAAACCGTGTCCATATGTAATCAACCGCCGCACCCGAGATGTGCAGCATATCTTCGGCATAGAAACGGTAATCCCTCAATTCATCCAGGACAATCTCGTAGGAGGGGAAATAACAGACCCGTTGCCGGTTTTTCTGCAATTCATCTATTGCCAACAGTAAAACCGATTTACTTACCTGGTTTCCATGCGCTCCGTCTTTCCAGTGCCGGATGGGACTTACCGTGAAGAGTACCCTTAGCCGGGGATTTATCCGAGTCATCCGGTCGAGCAAACGGTCATAGCGCCCCACTACTTCCGATACCGACAAACGGAAACGTTCAAAATCCCGTTCCGGGAAACGATGACAATTGGCAACCACCCGCCCGCTGTCCAGGTGACGATATACCCACGATGTGCCGAAGGTGATAAGCAGCAAATCCGCTTTCCGGAGTTGTTCTGCTCCCCGGTGAATCCTGAGGTTCATTTTTTCCAGACACTCTTCCCGTCCGGAAGCGGAAAAACTGCCATGATGCCCCCAACCGCCCCATTTCCCCTCCTGCCATACCAGTTCCTCCGCTGTCACCTCCCGTTCATCCATCAAGCGTTCCAGCACCTGTGCCACCGACTCGGGATTATAGACAATCCCGCAAGGGTTGCAATCTACGGAAAAGCGGTTCTCCCGTAATTTATGGCCGATGTTTTCCGCAAAACAGGAACCGAGCAGCATGAAACGGGAATGATAATCCAGTAAAAAATCAGGTTTTTCAATATCCACAAGAGTCTGCCATGTCATTTGTCCCGTAGTTTTATTTTATATGCCTTCCGTTTCCGCCTGGAAATCCGGGATGTTTTTCCGTTCCAGGCTCCGCCCGCAAAGATAATGGAATGTTATCCAAAAAATTCCCGGCTTTGTCTTTTTTTAGCGGGTGTCATTTCCGGATACCGATTAAAATATATATTATTGCATCAAATTTTCAGCATGGGGTATTTTTCTATTCTTTTGATTGCCGTGGGCTTATCTATGGACAGTTTGGCCGTGTGTATCAGCGGTGGTATCTTCATGAAAAAATTTTGCATCCGGCAATCCCTGAAAATGGCTCTGATTATGGGAGTTTTCCAAGGAGGCATGACGCTTTTAGGCTGGCTGCTGAGTATCCGTTTCAGCCGTTTTATCCAGGATTTCGACCATTGGATCGCTTTTATCCTGCTGGCTTATTTGGGAGGTAAAATGATTTACGAATCGTTGTGCAAGGAGGATTCCACCCTGGCATCCCTTTCCAACCGGACCCTGCTCGCCCTGGGCATTGCCACCAGTATCGACGCTTTGGCTGTCGGGGTCGGCCTGGCTTTTCTGAAAACGAATATCCTCGTTCCGGCACTCATTATTGGTGTCACGACGTTTCTTTTATCGTTGTCCGGCGTGTGTTGCGGGTTTCATTTCGGAAAAATAAAACACCTGAACGTGGAATTTCTCGGGGGCCTTATTCTTATTTTTATCGGTCTGAAAATATTGGTTGAACACACGTTAGGATATTAAAATCCTTAGATTACTATAAAAAAACAAAATTCATTTTCCCGTGTGCGGTATTCTTCGTATCTTTGCGGTACATATCTAAGAGGGGCAGACATGGCTTTGACAGCATGAAGAATAGGTATGTAAGCATGTCGGGAGCAGTGAAACGGCCCGTAAATCCCGGACACAAAATTTTAATTGGCGAAGAAAATTACGCTCTTGCTGCCTAATCGAAGCACAGTAGATGGGGCTTAATCTCTGCTCAAGGAGCGAAGACAAGACATCCCGCCGGTGGTTCCACCTTATCCCGGCCGGCATACGGGGTGCAGTCAATGTAAGGTTAGTCTGAGTCAGCTTCGGACGAAAGGCGAAAATTCAGAAGCTAAGCGGCGGCTTGGGTGCTTTTTTCCGGACCGTCGTCGAAAACCAATAAAAAGCTAAGCATGTAGAAAGCATATGGATTCCATGTTTGGACCAGGGTTCGATCCCCTGCTGCTCCACCCAAGTCTGATGAAAGACAACGAAAAATCCTGCAACTTACTGAATTGCAGGATTTTCTTATATGTAATAGAATGAATTGAAATGAACGTAAAGGAAATTAGTCGATATTCCATTGGGTGTATTAAATAGTTGCTGAAACTTTTCAAAAGCGGTAGCATGTTGTCCTGCGTAATATAAATCCACAATCTCATAGAGTCGTCCTGATTGCTCGTGTATTTTAGCTACAACATCTTGTTTCTCGGCTTCACTTTCAAATAAATCTACATCTATTGAATTTATATTATCGGCATATTCAGATAAACTATTTTTCAAATCATCTCGAAAGTCTACATTCTTACGAACGATGGGTAAACCTTGAATGATTTTGTTATAAAAAGTGTCAATATTCATTGTAATCAATATTGTTTAGTTAGTAGTAATGTTTATAATTATACGAACTCCAAATAATTCTCCCGATTTACCACATGAAACTCGACATGGGGATAGGCTTCTTGGAAGACTTTAGGTGCGGCGGGCATCTTGTTTCCCCACTTGAACTCCAAAGCGGTCAGGCTGTCGGCGCTTTCCTCGATTAAATCAATTTCCTGCTTGTCGTAGGTGCGCCAGAAATAGAACTCCTTGTGCAGCCCCTCGTTGAAGTTTGCCTTGCGACGCTCTCCGATGATGTAGTTCTCCCACAGCGCACCGACATCCTGCCGAATGGCCAGCGGTGAGAAGGCTCCGATGATGGCGTTGCGAATGCCGTTGTCGTAGAAGTACCACTTGCCCGCTTTTGTAACCTCCTTGCGTAGGTTACGCGAATAAGCCCCCAGTCGGTAGATAACAAAGACCTTTTCCAACAAGTCGAGATACTTCTCGACGGTCGTCTTGCTCATGCCGAGCTGTTTGCCTAACTCCTCGTAAGATACCTCGCTGCCCAACTGAAAGGCGATAAGTCGCAATAAATCGCGCATCTTGCTTGAATTTTTCAGCCCATCGATGGCCAGAATATCTTTCAACAGATACGCTCCGACAATATCGCGCAGATAGTCGGTCTTGCGCTCGTAGTTGTCCATCATGACCACCTCCGGATAGGAGCCGTAAATCAAGCGTGCTTCGAGGTTCTGGCGAGTTTCGAGTGCCGTCTCCGTCTGCGCAATTTCCCGCTGCGAGAACGGCGTAAGAAGAAATTGCGTACTGCGACCGACCAGCGGTTCGCCGGTCTTGTTCAACAGATCGAACGACGACGAACCGCTGGCCAAGACGCTGATGCCCGGTATCTCGTCGACGATCAATTTCAGGATACTGCCGATCTGCGGAATGTTTTGTGCCTCGTCGATAGCCAGCAGGTCGATACCCTCCAATAAATGCCTATAATTGGCGACGGAGCGGTTTTCCAGCAAAGCCAGCGTATCGTAATCCTCGCCGTTCAGCATCATCGTCCGGCCGGGATAACTGTCCACGATTTTGCGCATCATCACGGTTTTACCCACACGACGGGCACCGAAAATCAATACGGCCTTATTGGGTGCAATGCGCGACGTAATCTTTTCTTGGAGTATTCTGTTTATCGTTTCCATATCTTGCTCTATCGTTTTTCGCAAATATAGTCATTATTTTTCATCAATGACGATTTTTACACAAAAATCATACTTTGAAATGGCGATTTTACTATCAAAATCATTTCCAGCATTCAACGCTCTATTTCGACGCCACAAACGTCCACTTCTGCGCCGCACGCTTCCATAGCCGATCCAATCCTTTTCTGTACAGTATGTTACCCTTATTTTCGTCCTCGCATCGCTATTGGTGCTGATTAAAAATCGTGATTATGGACGAAAAACAAACGAACGAAGCCAAACAAGTCATGCTCATTCAGCAAGCCGATGACGGCCGCATCGGGGCCGTTACAGGCATGGATTCGGTAGGCAATCTCCACACCGTCGAACCTACATGGAAAAAAATGCAAGAATAAAGCTATTAAAAGACAAAATAGAGCTACTAAAAGAAAAAATAAAACTACTAGAAGAAATGAAAAAAACAGCTGCCGACAATGCCAAATGTGTAAATGCCGCAGGATAGGCAATAAAAGAACTATGTTATATTAATTCTTCCCCAGCTAATTGAAAAACTGAAAATCGAAAAAAACGAAAGCAACTAATCCGTTGAAAACCAAACCTATAAAAAATCGGGTGTGTTTTGTTTTTGTCGATTTTTAAAGAACAAATTTGGACAATTAAAAAATCCATATTATTTTTGTCGCACGAATTTGAATGGCGGTATCGTCTAGGGGTTAGGACGCAAGATTCTCATTCTTGAAACTCGGGTTCGATTCCCGGTACCGCTACAGAAAAGGCCAGTGAATACTGGCCTTTTTTATTTAAATGACTTGCTTCCATCTGATGTTATCCCGGCAAACAAGTATGCCAAGGAATTTGTCTGTCTTCCGGCGGCTTAAATTTTTATTTTCAGTTTTTGTCCGGGTTTCAAGTCTTTTACTTTGCTCTCACTGATGCCGTTCCATTTCATGATGTCCCGGTTAGATACTCCGGGATATTTTTTGGCTATTGTCCAAAGATTTTCTCCGCGTTTTACCGTATAATAGATAAATTCCCCATCGATGGTTTCCACCTGGGGCGCATCTGTCTCGTTATTCACTTTACCGGTATAGTTGGCTTTACCGGCATATTTGGCAGCATTTTTCTGTGAAACGTACACGACTAATTTCTGTCCGACACGTATTGTCATGCGTCGGTTGAGATTGTTCCAGTATTTCAAGTCATTCAAAGACACATTGAATTTTGCCGCAATAGCCCCCGGAACGTCCCCATTTTTCACTGTATAGACCAACCGCGCTTTGTCTCCGGATATACTGGAGGCATGGGCATATTTACGAAAACGGTCATTCGGATTGGCAATCCGGTCGCTATCGTCAAAATATTTTTTCCGGTTATAAGCAAATATGGAATCCTGCCGTTCTATAAAAGTGCCCACATGGTTGTAAGGCAATTTTAAAGCATAGGATTTTCCGAATCCTGCCGGAATGATGTCTTTGTAATATTGGGGATTTACGTCCCTGATTTCATCCATGGAAATGTCCATGTTTTTGCTCAATTGTTCAAAGTGCAGAGCATCATTTACCAGGAGTGTATCGCACAAAAGGGGCAGATTGCATTCCAGCGGATAAATGTGATGTTCTTTGGCGTAGTTAAAGGCATACATAGCGGCGATGAAAGCAGGTACGTATCCCCGGGTTTCCCGCGGCAAGTGATAATAAATGTCCCAGTAGTTCTTTTTACCTCCGGAACGCCGGATGGCTTTGTTTACATTTCCGGGTCCGCAGTTGTATGCAGCTATCACTAATATCCAGTCATTATAGATTGCGTAAAGGTCGCCCAAGTAGCGCACGGCCGCTTCTGTCGATTTCACAGGATCGTAACGTTCGTCAATGTATGAATTGATTTCCAATTTATATTGCCGTCCGGTGTAATACATAAATTGCCACAATCCGCAGGCACGGGCTCTGGACCGGGCCACCGGGTTCAACGCACTTTCAATGACGGGCAGATATTTCAATTCCAAGGGCATGCCATGAGCCGCCAAGGCTTCTTCGAATATGGGGAAGTAGTATTCACTCAGGCCCAACATGCCCGCCACCTGTAATCTTTTTTTCACAACATACATTTCGATGAAGTTGCGCACAATCTCGTTATACGACAATGTAATGGCCGAGTGCAGGGCATCCAGACGCAACAGATAGAGGGAATCGCTGACAGGGGCTATCTGTCCCAAATTTTCCATGATATACACGGAATCCCCATAAGCAATTTCATTTTTCATCTGCTTGTGCCATTGCGTATACGCTTCGTCAATCATTTGAATGAATTCTCCGGGGATAGGATCCGCCACAGACAGAATCGGAATTACCGATAAGGTATCCTTTTTCAGTTCTTTACTCTGAGCAATCCCGTTCACACACCATCCTAAAATAACAATTAAAACTAACCACCGCATAAAATACTCTCTCCTTAAAAATTTAATGTTAAAGTTAATCCGACCATTCCTCCCGCCGCCGGAGTATAAAAAGAATCGGGCTGTATATTCAGCGACAAATCTTCGTTTATTTCAAAATCATAAAAATGAGCAAACACACAAGCGTCAATTATCTGAATTGCGTATATCCCTCCCATCACGATGTAAAGCAAGTCCCGATTGCGTTTAAAGTTTGTTTTCTTGTTTTTCAATTGGGTCTGAAAATTCGCCTGTTGCTGGGAGGAGAAATCTTCTACTCCGCCACCCAGATATACTTTTTCCCAAGAGGGGTTTTCCGGGTAAGGTAATTCCGGATTTTTGACCTTTTCTTCCAAATAGTGTGAATAGTCGATGTAGGCGCTTTTATATTTTTTATAATTCCGGCTGTTCCAGCTGATACCGTAGACGGTGGCTCCCACTCCTCCGTATAATATGGGGAGTTTCCACCACTGACGGTTATAGATTTGTCCCGCTCCCGGAAGCACCATAGCGTAAATGGTCGCTTTATGGGGAGAATGGGGTTTCACGTTCGCCTTTGCCACCTCCACGTCAAGCAATGTATCCGTAAGTTGTTGCTGAACCTGGGTTGTATCGCGGTATACATCTACGGCACGAAGTGCTGTAAACTGCCATAATACAACTAAAAGTAATAACAACTTTCTCACGTCTTCTCCTCTTGGCTTAGTCTATTTTATCCAGTAATCCGATAATTTTTTCCAGTTCGGCATCCGATTTGAAAGCTATCACGATTTTTCCTTTCCCTGCGGCATTCCGTTTCAGTTCTACTTTGGTTTCAAAGCGTCTGGACAGATGTTGCTGCAATTCAATGTAATCGCCGATTTCATTTTTCTTTTGGGGCTTCGCGGGTTCTTCCTCGCTTGGTTCCGGTTTGGGATTGGCCAATTCGCGTACGATTTCCTCGACTTTCCGAACAGAGAAATCGTATTTCAATATCTGTTCAAATATCATGAACTGCGTATCCGGATCTTCGATATTAATGATGGCACGGGCATGGCCCATGGAGATTTTCTTGTCCCTGATGGCCAATTGTATCTGTGCCGGCAATTTCAGCAAGCGCAAATAGTTGGAGATTGTGGTTCTTTTTTTCCCGACTCTCTCGCTCAATGCATCCTGTGTGAGTTTGCATTCATCCAATAAGCGTTGGTAACTGATTGCCACTTCTATGGCATTCAGGTCTTCGCGCTGGATGTTTTCAATCAAAGCCAGTTCCAGTAGGCTTTCGTCTTCTGTTTTACGAATATAGGCCGGTATTGTTTCCAGTCCGGCAAGCTTCGAAGCCCGAAAGCGGCGTTCTCCGGCAATGATTTCGTATTTCCCGCCGTCTACCGCCCTCACCGTGATCGGTTGCACAATCCCTATCGACCTGATGGAGGCAGCCAATTCGTTCAAAGCCTCTTCGTCAAATTCCGTTCTCGGTTGGTAAGGATTGGGGGAGATGTCTCCCAGACTCAATTCCTGAATAGCGTCCACAGCTTCTGTTCTGGGTTTCGGATCCTCTGCCGCATCCGTAATCAAAGCTCCCAACCCTCTTCCCAGTGCACTTCTTTTTACCATATAATTATTTAATTATTTTTATCCATTAATTCTTTCGCCAGGTTCAGATAATTCACTGAGCCTCTGCTCTCTGCGTCGTATAATATTACGGGCTGTCCGTAGCTCGGAGCTTCCGCCAGTTTGATGTTGCGCTGAATCATCGTTTCAAAGACCATGTCTTCAAAATGTTTCTTTACTTCTGCTGCCACTTGGTTGGAAAGACGCAGACGGGCATCATACATCGTCAGTACAAACCCCTCGATTTCCAATTCCGGATTAAGACGTTTCTGTATGATTTTTATGGTGTTCAATAATTTACCCAAGCCTTCCAATGCCAGGTATTCACACTGCACCGGAATAATCACGGAGTCGGCGGCAGTCAGGGAGTTTACCGTAATCAACCCCAAGGATGGCGAGCAATCTATCAGAATGTAGTCATATTCATCTTTCACGGCATCCAGGATTTTAGACAATACTTTTTCCCGTTCTTCAAAATTCAGCATTTCCAGCTCCGCACCTACCAAATCGATATTGGAGGGAAGTAAAAACAAACCTTCAATCTCGGTTTTCAGTATCGCTTTTTTCGGCTCCAATCCATCCACTATACATTCATAAATCGTTGCGTTGTCCAACTCTTTCAACTCATACCCCAATCCGGAAGTCGCATTTCCCTGCGGGTCAGCATCCACCAACAGCACTTTTTTTTCCAATACAGCCAGGCTTGCCGCCAGGTTGACAGACGTTGTCGTTTTTCCCACCCCTCCTTTTTGATTTGCAATAGCAATAATTTTAGCCATAAATTACCATTTTACGATTGTGTGGTAAAAATACACATAAAAAATAAACGACACCTGTTTTTACCCATTTTTTTAATAACAACAGCGGCTTTTTTATTAACATCCGGCTTTTATGAATTGAGTAACAGAACTTAGTCGTTTTCCTTTCTCCGCTTATCTTCTCCCGAAAATATTCCGTCGCGACATAGTGTTTCCGTCGCATCCGAAATCTAAAATTAATTATTACTTTTACAACGGTAAAAATTAAATTCAAAATATGCCTGGCATTATTCATTTTTTGCATCCGGAATTCCTGTATGGATTGGCTGTCCTGGCCATACCCGTTATCCTGCATTTTTTCAGTTTCAAAAAATATAAGAAAGTATATTTCAGTAATTTCAATTTTCTCCAATCTTTGCAGCAGCAGAAAAGAAACAGTTCCCGTTTGAAGAATCTCCTGTTGCTGCTTATGCGGCTATTGGCACTCGGAGCCATCGTGACAGCTTTTGCCTGTCCTTATATAGCCCCCAGGCAAGCTCCGGTTTCCACTCATGAAAAGAATCAGGTTGTTATTTATGCCGATAATTCGTTTTCCATGTCCAATACCGGCACGCATAGTTCTTTGCTGGAGGAAGCCAAAAAACATTTGTTTGATATTCTGAACACTTATCCGGCAGGAACGACTTTTTTCCTGCTCACCAATGACAATCAAAATTTGCCGGCTCTTTCCAAGGAAGAAACCATTCATGCCATTTCCGGCCTGAAGGTTACGCCCTATACCCGTACATTGTCCGAAGTTTTCCGGACGGCCCGGGAGTTGAGCCGTGAGAAAAAAACAACTTTATTTCTCCTTTCCGATTTTCAATCCGGCAATTGCGATTTTCAGCAGATTGTTGCGGATACGCTGACGGATCCGGTGTTTCTCATTCTCCAGCCAGAAAATACCAATAATCTGTATATCAAAGATGTTCAGTTTCAACAAGTTTTTCATCAAAAGAATCAAAATGATAAAATTTCCGTCACCCTTGTCAATTCTTCCGATAAGGATGTCCATAATGTCCCGGTGAGCCTGACTATCAACGGGAAGAAAAAGGGTGTTACCAAAACCCGTATTCCGGCACAAGGAGAACAGGTGGTCGATTTGAATTACCTGAATACTGAAAACGGATTTTACAAAGGCATTGTCGAGATTGCCGATATTCCGGTGGTTTTTGATAATAAGTTCTTTTTCAGTTATAATATAGAGGATAAAATTAATATCCTGTGCATAGAACAGAAAGAGCATCTGCCCTATTTTGAAAAATTGTTTGCCGATTCTACTTCTTTCCGTTTTAAAACGTTGAATATAAATCAAACGGCCAATTTAAGACTAAATGAATATAATCTGGTTATCCTCGACCGTATAGAACAATATAGTTCGGGCTTCGGCAGTGCCATAGAGAATTATCTTAAGGAAGGCGGCAATGTTTTCATTCTGCCAGGTGAACGGCTTTCTGTCGACCCGCTGAACAATCTGCTTGCCAAATTACATGCCCCTCAGCTCAGTCAGTCGGACAGTGCCACTACTATCGCCCGGATCGAGGAGCAGTCTTCCCTGTTCAAAGATGTGTTTGAAAAACAGGAAGCCAATACGGCGTTGCCTTATGTGAAAAATTTTTACCACATACAGGCTCTCCCCGGCACAGAGAAATTGCTGACCGATAAAAAGGGAAATGTCCTGTTGGCGGCACAACGTACCGGACAGGGCAATCTTTATCTCTCCGCTTTCAGTTACGGGCCGGAAAACAGCGATATGGTCTATCATCCGATTTTCGTTCCCGTCATGGTCAATATGTCCTGTAATATGAATTCGAATCTGAATACGTCCTGGTTCCTCAATTCTCATGAGCCCGTCTATATCGCCCGGCAGGGACACGGGCCGGATTCCAGATTCGTTGTCCAGAATGAGGACAATACCCTGGAATTTATTCCCGAAATCCGAAAGGATTTCAGTGGCAATCTGGTTATGGTCAATACGGCCGACCTGAAAGAGGCCGGCTTGTATAATGTTTTCAATAACGGTACTCTTGTTGATGTCATCGCCTGCAATTATGACCGCAAGGAATCTGAGATGCGGTTTTGTAACGAACAGGAGATACAAAAGCATTTTCCCCAAGCCCGGGTTGAAAGTATCAGATCGACCCAGTTCGACCATAACAGTGACCTGGTAAAGGATATTGTCCTTCAAGACAATAACCGCTATATCTCCGTATGGTTTATCCTTTTGGCTATTTTCGCCGTTCTGCTCGAACAATGGATATGGAAAAGAAAACTTATGTAATGACCCGATATTCTGGAATATGATTACTGTCTCACAAATCATCACCGAATTAGAGAATTGCGGCAATCCGGAGAAAGCCGTCCATCTTTCCCGCTTTTTCAAAACAGGAAAAGGACAGTACGGAGAAGGTGACCGCTTTATGGGTGTCACCGTACCTGAACAAAGACGTATTGCCAAAAGATATGCGGCAACCGAACTTCCGGTATTGGAGGAGCTGATAAGTTCTCCTTTTCACGAACAGCGCCTCACCGCACTACTGATTCTTGTATTAAAATATCAGAAAAGTAAGTCAGAAACCGAAAAAGAGGAATATATCCGTTTTTATCTGAGTCATACCCGTTTTATCAATAATTGGGACTTGGTCGATTTGTCCTGTTATACTCTTTTGGGGCATTGGCTGGAAGACAAAGACCGGTCAGTGCTTTATGAACTGACTGACAGTTCCAGTCTGTGGGAGCAGCGTATCGCCATCGTCAGCTGTATGTATTTCGTTCGTAAAGGAGATTTCAAAGATTGTCTGGCTATTGCCCGCAAACTGCTGTATCATCCCCATGACCTTATTCACAAGGCTACCGGATGGTTGCTGCGGGAAATCGGGAAAAAAGATAAGGCTGTCCTTGTGGCATTCCTGCAAGACTGTTACCTGCGGATGCCCCGGACGATGTTAAGATATGCTATCGAACGCTTCCCGGAAGAGGAACGTAAAAAATGGATGAAGCGCGAAGAGGTTAAAACGGGGAAATAAATACAGGATTAATACCAGATACTTATGATCAGTTTTTTACAGGTAGAAAAT
Organism: uncultured Odoribacter sp.; assembly: GCA_910588375.1. GTDB lineage: Bacteria > Bacteroidota > Bacteroidia > Bacteroidales > Marinifilaceae > Culturomica. Next base: position 62,165 of record CAJUQA010000013.1, on the reverse strand, counting down.
CTCAGCAAACGCTTCGGAGAACAACTTTTATTTGAAAATATCTCTTTCGGCATCGGAAAAAATCAAAAGGTGGCATTGATTGCCAAAAATGGCACAGGGAAATCCACTTTGTTGCAAATCATCGCAGGCAAGGATTCTCCTGAAACGGGTCGTGTCATATTCCGCAATGACATCACGGTCGGGTATCTAGAACAAGCCCCTGACCTGAATCCGGAGAATACTATTTTCGAAGAGGTTTTCTGTTCGGATTCTCCCACACTGAAAGTTATTAAAGAATATGAAAGAGCTGTTGAGCTCAATGATATCCATGCTTTAGAAACTTTGATTTCCCAAATGGACGCGTTGTCTGCCTGGGATTATGAAAACACGGTCAAACAGATTCTCTCGAAACTAAAAATCGATACCTACGATAAAGAAATCAAATATCTTTCCGGAGGACAAAAAAAGCGGGTGGGACTGGCCAAAGTATTGATCAGCAATCCGGATTTTCTGATTTTAGACGAACCGACAAACCATTTGGATACCGAAATGACGGAATGGCTGGAGGAGTATCTGACTGAATCCAACGCCACGTTGCTGATGGTTACACACGACCGTTATTTTTTAGACCGGGTATGCAATCAAATTATTGAAATCGACGATTTCGGTCTCTATTCTTATAATGGCAATTATTCCTATTATCTGGAAAAACGGGAACAAAGGATAGAAAACCGTAATGCCACTATCGACAAAGCCCGGAATTTGCTGCGCACCGAGCAAGAATGGATGCGCCGCATGCCGCAAGCGCGTTCACACAAAGCACAATACCGAATCGACAATTTTTATAAAATCAAAGATATCGCTTCGCAAAGGACCGATGAGAAAAAACTGGAATTAGATATTAAAGGCCAGCGACTGGGGAAAAAAATTCTGGAATTGGAACATATCTGTAAAAGTTTTGACTCCCACTGTCTGGTCCGTGATTTTTCTTACAAGTTCATCCGGGGAGAAAAAATAGGGATTGTCGGAAAAAACGGTATCGGGAAATCCACTTTTCTGAATATTATCACCCGGAATCTGGAACCGGATTCGGGAAGTATTGAAATCGGAGAAACTGTGGTATACGGCTATTACCAACAATCGGGCATCCGGTTTAATGAAAATGACCGGGTGATTGATATTGTCAAAAATATTGCGGAAAGAATCGATTTAGGGAACGGACAAATCATGTCTGCATCTCAATTTCTGGAATATTTCATGTTTACGGACAAACAGCAATATTCTCTGGTGGAAAAACTGAGCGGAGGAGAAAGAAGAAGGCTGTATCTGCTCACAGTACTGATGCGCAATCCGAATTTTCTGATTCTCGACGAGCCGACGAACGATTTGGATATTGTGACGCTCAATGTATTGGAAGAATATTTGAAAAGTTTCAAAGGATGCCTGCTGCTCGTATCCCACGACCGTTTTTTCACGGATAAGTTAGCCGACCATATTTTTGCTTTCGAAGGGGAGGGAGTCATTAAAGATTTTCCGGGCAATTACACTCAATATAAAAATTGGAAAGAAGAAGAGGAGGAAAAGAAGAAAAAGGAACGAAACGCGTTGAAGTCTCCCTATAACGAAACAAAAAAATCGAACTCACCCACCTCTGCTCCGGTAAAAATACGCCTGAGTTTTAAAGAGAAACAGGAATTCCAATCTCTCGAAAAAGAAATCGAAGAATTGAATGCAGAAAAAACACTATTGGAAACCGAATTGAGTCAAGGACACTTGTCTCCCGATGAATTGATAAAAAAATCGGAACGCATCGGACAGTTGATTGAGATTTTGGATGAGAAAGAAATGAGGTGGCTTGAACTCAGTGAAATAAGTAATTAAACCATTCCGCTTATGATACGGAATACCATACAGGAGTTTCTGGAAAAATACCATATTTCCCGGGAAGCCGGTTTTATAATCGCCGTCAGCGGAGGAGCCGATTCCATCGCTTTGTTGCATGCATTCAAATATCTGAATCTGAAAATATTGGCTTTGCACTGCAATTTCAATTTAAGAGGCAAAGAGTCCAATATGGACGAACAATTCGTCAAACGCTTCTGCGATAGCTACGGAATTGCTTTAAGCGTCAAGCATTTCGATACCCGAAGCTATGCGCAGGAAAAAGGCATCAGCATAGAGATGGCAGCCCGGGAACTTCGCTATACCTGGTTTCACGAAATGAAGCAGAAGAAACGGATGGATTATATTGTGACAGGTCATCAAGCCGATGATGTGACGGAAACCCTTTTTATCAACCTGTGCCGGGGAACCGGTATAAAAGGACTAAGCGGCATCAAAGCCGTAAACGACGATATTTTGCGTCCCCTCCTGCCCTGTTCCCGACAGGAAATCCTGCTTTATCTCGAACAACACCAGTTGGGGTACCGGAATGATTCTTCCAATGATTCACTTGATTTCATACGCAATATCATCCGGCACAAAATCATCCCCGTATGCAAAGAAATCAATCCGTCTTTTTTGCGTACTATCCGCAATAATTGCCAGGCTTTCCAGGAGGCCGAATGCCTGTATTTTTACGGGATAGAACAGCTCCGAAAAGAGATTGTGGAATACAAAGACGATGAAATGCTGATTCATATTGCCAAAACAATGGATTCTCCGTCTCCTTACAGCCTATTGTTCGAATTGTTACGTCCATACGGTTTTAACAGACACCAAGTGTCCGACATTCTGGAAAGCCATACTGCCTCCCCCGGAAAAACCTTTCAAAGCAAAGATTATATACTGACACGCGGACGCTCCTATTGGAGAATTTTTCAGCGCATGGAACAAACGGATTTTCCTCTCTGCATTGAAAGCGCCGGTACCTATCGAATCGGTAAACAGGACCTCCGCATAGAATTCATTCCCCGATCTGCTCTCCCCTCTATTCCTACAGACCCGCACATTGCTTGCCTGGATGCAGGAAAAATAAAATTTCCATTGCAAATCCGGCCTTGGGAAAAAGGGGATAAGTTTTGCCCTTTAGGCATGCATTTATTAAAAAAGAAACTCAGTGATTTTTTCAACGACCAAAAATTCACTGCCAAACAAAAAGAAGAGTGCCTGTTACTTCTGTCTGAAAATAAAATTGCCTGGGTGATGGGCTATCGTCCGGACGAACGCTTTAAAATAACGTCATTTACCGAAACGGTGCTCCAAATTACAGTATCCCAGTAAAAAAGAGGCCGGAGCCTCTTTTAAACACACTAACAATAAATTTACTACACTTAATAAGCTATATTTTTATAACTCGCTACAAAGATAAAAAATTTAAAACGTTTGCACAAGTGTTTTATATTATTTTTTACAATTATTTTCAATAAGCTTTAAGTTTTAAAAAGAGCGTCCAATCTGTTTTTTACAAGATTATCTTTCTGACTTTTCTTTCAAAAACTTCAAAAATCATTCATTAAATTTTAACACAAAACTTTCGCTTTAAAGTTTTTATCCCTATATTTGTTGCTACGAAAATTTAAATGCTATGAAGAACAAGAAAATTGTGATCTATATTCTATCGGGGGTTTTGGCAGCTCTTTTGTTCGGTTCATGTGCCATCGACAAAAAATGTCCGGCTTATACGAAAGCGGAAACGGAAAATATAAATCCGGCCGTTTGAATTGTAATCGTTTGAGTATTTTTTTCAAGCGGTTTCAAATTATAAATGCCATAAATCAATCACATTATTATAAATTTGGACAAATTTTCAAAGTAAGTATAACTTAAAACACAACAAAATGTCAAAAATTAAAGTTGGTATCAACGGATTCGGACGTATCGGACGTTTGGTATTCCGGGCAGCAATGGGTAGAAACGATATCGAAGTAGTAGGCATCAATGACCTGATCGATGTTGATTATATGGTTTATATGTTGAAATACGACACGATGCACGGTCGTTTCAACGGAACGGTAGAAGCCAAAGACGGCAAACTGATCGTTAACGGCCAGGCTATCCGCGTAACTGCAGAAAAAGACCCTGCTAATCTGAAATGGAACGAAGTGGGTGCAGAATATGTTGTAGAATCAACTGGTCTGTTCCTGACAAAAGAAAAAGCAGAAGCTCATATCAAAGCCGGAGCAAAACGTGTCGTGATGTCGGCTCCTTCCAAAGACGACACCCCGATGTTCGTAATGGGTGTAAACAACAAGAAATACGCAGGCGAAACAATTGTTTCAAATGCTTCTTGCACCACAAACTGTCTGGCTCCGCTGACCAAAGTTATCAATGATAAATTCGGTGTAATCGAAGGTTTGATGACTACTGTTCACGCCACCACCGCTACACAGAAAACCGTTGACGGTCCTTCTATGAAAGACTGGAGAGGCGGACGTGCCGCTGCCGGCAATATCATCCCGTCTTCAACCGGTGCAGCTAAAGCCGTAGGTAAAGTAATTCCGGAATTGAACGGAAAATTAACGGGTATGTCATTCCGTGTTCCGACATTGGACGTATCTGTTGTTGACGTGACTTTCCGTCTGGCAAAAGAAGCTTCTTACGATGAAATCAAAGCTGCTATCAAAGAGGCCTCAGAAGGTGAGATGAAAGGTATCCTGGGATATACGGAAGATGATGTAGTTTCTTCTGATTTCTTAGGAGATGCACGTACTTCTATTTTCGACGCCAAGGCAGGTATCGCTTTGAATAAAAACTTCGTGAAATTAGTTTCCTGGTATGACAATGAATGGGGATATTCCAACAAAGTATTGGAATTAATCGCTCATATGAATACCGTTAAATAATTATTTTAATTATTGGAACCACCAAAAAGGATGTCCTTACAGACATCCTTTTTCATTTTGTAAAATCAATAAAAAGCATTTACTTTGTACAACTAGTTTCAGAAAAAACAATTCAACTTTGAAGTAAATATCATACATTTGCGTTAACATTGTATCTCTCTGCAAAAATTTGACCGTTATTGTTTAGACGAGAAACAAATGTGCAACGCCTGCGCTGTATTGGATTGCAATACAAAGCGTGGGCTTGCTTATTTTGTCTAAGGTTTGGTCAATACCCTTGCAGAAAAATAAGTTAAGTCCACGCTTTTCTTATAATAATGCAAAACATCCAAAATAACAGCAGATGAATATCAAAGAAATCGAAGATAAAAGTTTTGCTTTCATTGAACAAAATTTTGATGCTACATTTGCAGACCTTCCGGAAGATCTATTTAAAATTTGGCGTATTACGATTCCGATGGACGACTATTTGCAAGGTGATTATCAAAATCGATATGAATTCCGCATTTTTCTTTATGCGCTTAGAAAATATGAGAACCTACACCATATACATATTCCGCAAGAACCTATTCCCGACCTCTTCAAAATATTCCAATTAATGCTTTCCTTTCCTTCCTTACGGAAAACCCCTCCCCTCCGTGAAACCGCATTTCACATTTTTGATTTTCAGTTTTATCTTGATTTAATTTAATTCTCCCTCCAGAAAACAAAACATCAGTAACCGATTAAAATAAAAACGGAAGGACAACATTCATCATCCCTCCGCTCTAACCCCAATATACATGTTCAGCCCTTGGCTTCGCTTTATGCAAAATATACGTGATTTTCCGAAAGGAAGTTACATTTTTCCCCGATTTTTTCTTCCTCTTCAAAATCATTCTCACCGGATATCAGACATTTTAATTATCTTTGGAAAAATAATTCTCTATATCAACATCATGAAAACAATACTATTTCTTTTTTTTATCGGAAGTTATTTCCTGCTTTCTGCCCAAACCCGGCAAGAATTTTTATTGGAAAAAAACTGGAAATTCACACGGGAAGACTCCCCGGAAGCACGTGCAGTAAACTTCGACGACAGTCGTTGGCAAAAAGTGAATATCCCTCACGATTGGGCAATATACGGGCCTTTTGACGGCAAGAACGACTTACAGGAAGTTGCCATCACACAAGACGGGGAAAAACAGGCATCCCTAAAATCCGGACGAACCGGCGGTTTACCTTTCGTAGGCGCCGGCTGGTACCGCACTCAGTTTTCCCTTCCCTCTTTTCATAAAGGACAGAGAGTCTACGTTCTTTTTGACGGAGCCATGAGTCATGCCCAGGTGTATGTGAACGGGAAGGAAGCAGGCTATTGGCCCTACGGCTACAATTCTTTCCATTTCGACATAACGGACCTCATACATGGCGACACACCCAATACTCTGGCCGTACGATTAGAAAATTTACCGGAATCTTCCCGATGGTATCCAGGTGCCGGTATATACCGGAATGTACACATACTTGTAACAAACGATGTCCACATTCCCGTATGGGGAACACAACTAACAACTCCAGTCGTGAATCCCGAATATGCCAAAATAAACCTTAAAACCCGGATTATTACCCCTCAAATGGTTTCCGGTTCAAACTACAAACTAATCACAGAAATCAAAAACAGTCACCATAAAATCGTAGCAAGCGAGGCAACCCTCCTATCGCCTTATGATGAAAAAACATTCGAACAAAATTTCCTTGTAAAAGCACCTGAACTTTGGTCTCCGGAATCACCCTCTCTCTACTTTGCCTCATCCAAACTCTATGAGAACGATGTCTTAAAAGACGAATACACCACGCGATTCGGTATCCGTTCCATTGAAATTATTCCGGAAAAAGGTTTCTATCTGAACGGGAAGCGAACACAATTTCAGGGAGTATGTATGCACCATGATTTAGGGCCATTGGGTGCCGCCGTTAATGAAGCGGCTCTGCGCCGTCAGTTGAATATTCTTAAAAATATGGGGTGCAATGCTATCCGTACCTCTCACAATATGCCCGCACCGGAATTGGTGGACTTATGCGATGAAATGGGATTCATGGTGATGGCAGAATCCTTTGATGAATGGAAAATCCCCAAATGCAAAAACGGCTACAACCTTATTTTTGACGAATGGGCCGAAAAAGATTTAGTGAATCTGGTCAGACACTACCGGAACAATCCGAGCATTGTCATGTGGTGTATCGGAAATGAAGTTCCGGAACAAGGTGCCAAGGGGAAAGCCCATGTAGCCCGTTTCCTGCAAGACATCTGCCATCGTGAAGACCCCTCCCGTCCCGTCACCCAAGGTATGGACCAGCCCCACGCGGTCATAAACAACAATTTTGCCGCTGTCATGGATGTAGCCGGCTTCAACTACCGCCCTTACGCTTATCCGGAAGCCTACGCCAAACTTCCTCAACATTTAGTGTTGGGCAGCGAAACCGCCTCAACCGTAAGTGCCCGGGGGGTATACAAATTTCCCGTCGAACGCAAGGCTATGGCCAAATACCCGGACCAGCAAAGTTCCTCCTATGACGTAGAACATTGCAGTTGGTCGAACCTGCCCGAAGACGACTTCATTCAACACGAAGATTATCCGTGGTGTATAGGTGAATTTGTCTGGACAGGATTCGATTATTTAGGAGAACCCACCCCCTACTATGAAGATTGGCCCAGCCATAGTTCCCTTTTCGGTATCGTCGACCTGGCAGGTTTACCCAAAGACCGCTATTACCTTTACCGCAGTCACTGGAACAAAAAAGCCGAAACCCTGCATATCCTTCCCCATTGGAACTGGGAAGGCCGAGAAGGTGAAATCACTCCCATCTTCGTTTACACCAACTATCCTTCCGCCGAACTTTTCATCAACGGTAAAAGTCAAGGTAAACGCACGAAAGATACATCGGTAAAAGTTGCTGACAGCGGCGACCAGGCCTCTTTGGACAACCTTACGCGCCAAAGCAGATACCGCTTGATGTGGATGGATACCCGCTATGAACCGGGCACAGTAAAAGTAGTCGCTTATGATGAAAACAACAAAGCTGTCGCCGAACAGGAAATCCACACCGCTGGAATTCCCCATCATCTGGAACTGACAGCAGACCGCACAAATTTAAAAGCAAACGGAAAAGACCTGACATTCATAACAGTCAAAGTGGCAGATAAAAACGGCAATCTTTGCCCTGACGCCTCCCACCTCATCCGCTTTAAAGTAAAAGGTGCCGGTTCATACAGAGCGGCAGCCAACGGAGATGCGACCTGCATATACCAGTTCCACAAACCGGAAATGCCCGCATTCAAAGGAATGCTGACAGCCATCGTACAGAGTGCAGAAATTCCTGGAAACATCCTGTTTGAAGCAAGTGCCAAAGGTCTGAAAACCGCCACACTGAAACTTGAAAGCCAAAAGTAATAACAGGCTTTCAAATAGAAAAATACGCGAAAAATCTTTGAAAGAGTATTCTAGGATTTTTCGCGTATTTCTTATCCTACCGCTGACAGCAACTACTGACAAAGCCAATCCACATAACGTGTTATAGCTTCACAGCAAACAGGACAAAAACGGTCCGTTGCATGCAGATTATTCATGAGACAATTCGTCCACGGCCGATAAACCCCTTTAGCCACATATCCACCCCCTTCATATACACCGACTCTCTCCGGGGCCTTCTTATCCACTACAGTGGGAACAGGTGTCGAAGCATCCAACAATCCTTTCCACACCTTTTTCCGATCAAAATGCACCAATGTCGTCAGATTCTCTTCCCAGGGCTCCACATCCGCCGGATACATATCACTATAAGGTGCATTCCCGCCATACTCATCCCCTAATCCCAACAAAACATGCCCGAACTCATGAACATAAATCTTACCCGTACGCGTAGGATGATTGGCGGCACTAATGCCGTAAAAATTATAAATACCTCCGCCTCCGTATTTCTGAGTATTGGAAAGTATATACACATATTCATAAGGCGCATGAGCAGCAACATCACGGATGCCCTGGAAATCTTCCACCATCTGATAACGCTCCGCTCCAAATGTATAAAAACCGGCTTTCAACGCCGTCTGCCGCCACACATGTTCCCCCGGCATCGTTACACCCGATTCTTTCGAAGGTGCCCATACAGCCCGTACATTAAACTGCGATACTTTCTCTTTATAAGGCGAATAATTGAAAAACTCCCGGACAAACCCTTCACAAGCCTGCCGGAATTTTTCCTTTTCGTTTTCGGCGTATCCTTCCGGCAAAAGGACAATATCCACTTTATGGGCAGGATCTCCGTTATACATGACCTCAAAAGTCTCATAACGGGGGGTGAACTTCCGGATAAAATAATCATCCACCCGAATCATCTGCTCAAATTTCTTCTCAAAATCACCCTGCCGGTTTCGGGCATACAATTCTATCCTCACATCGTTTTTCGGATAAGGGAACACCACCCCCTCAGGCATGCACTTCCTGCTTTTTCCTGCCTCTTCCGTCGTTTGCCATTCATTAAACAATGTACAATACGAACGGGAATAAATCACCGTTCCACTTGCCACATCCACTATTTTAAACATCTGATTGCCATACCCCGTCGTATCCACCAACGAAACTTTTGAACCGGCCCAATACGGCTCTTCAATCAATTCATCAAAATAATAACACTCCGTCCGGTTATCGCCGCAGTGATAGAAATCAAAACGCAGCGTCTTCTCCCGAAAATATTTCTCAAACTGAGCATTTACCGTCTGACTGGCAAAACAACAAAACAAAATTCCAATAAAAAAACGAATCATAACTCTTACTATTATATCGTACAAAAAAAGGTAACTAAAAACGGTACACAAAAATCAACCGTCATCCCATGTACCATAGAAACCACCACAAACTCTTTTCCCGAATAACGGGTAACGACGGGGAGAGTCGTATCCATAGACGTCGCCCCTCCTACTGCAATCGGAGCCAACTTACCGAAAAAACGCACTAACCACGGAGCCGCCAACAAAGCCGTCAATTCCCTCAGCATATTCGATACCAAAGCAATAGTACCCAATTCCGCCCCTTTATACTGGGTAATAAAAACCGACGACAAAGAATAATAACCAAAACCTGCCCCCACGGCCAAACAATCTGTCAGACTCCGTCCCTGTATCACACAACTGACAACAGTAGTACCGGTAAAAGTTCCCAATATGGTAGCCAAAGGGACCAGTGCGATTTTCAGACTCTGTTGCCTCAAAGCCTTCAATATTTCCCTGTCGCGGCCGATACTCACCCCGACTAAAAACATCAGCCCATACAATACATACAGCGCCACCCCTCCTTCAGTAAAAAATTCCGGCATAGCGACAAAGCGTCCTAATAGCACCCCCGCTACAAAACATCCTGTAATAACCAGACTCTCCCTCATCGTTCCGGTTTTGAAAAATAAAGCTTATAAATCCCCCAGGCACACACCACACTGCCTCCGACAGCACCCAAAGTAATCAACAACGCATCCACTCCTATCGTCCTCAAATTATCCATAATTTGCCGATTATGCCCGACGGAAACCCCTAATAAAAACAACAATACCAGAATCGCCCCAAATATCCCTTTCCGGATAAATTCCGGACGACCTGCACGCGTCAAACGTCCCAGCAATATTCCTCCCGCCATTAAACAGAGAATTATCAACATCTTTTCACTCAATAATAATTTCCGGTAAAGATAATGCAAGTCGAATGCAGTATCAAATTTATCTGACTCCTGACAAAGCAAAACCCGTCCGGTACAAAAATAGAAATTATACCCGAACACAAGGAACAATTTATAACTTTGTCATCCGGAAATTAAATATCCGTACACACCATGAACAAATTCATAAAACTCCTGCCTTCCCTGTTACTGATAGCCATATACTTCATTGCCGATGAATTTTTCGGACCGTTTGTCGGAGCAATCTGTGCCATCATCTCCGGAGCCGGTGAATTTCTCTATACACGCATCCGATATAAAAAAAACGACCGGACAGTTTTACTTACCACACTCTTTTTCTGCATCCCGGGCATACTCTCCGTATGGGCAGACGGAGGAATATGGGAAAAATTGCAACCCGGAATAATTGAAACTTCATTCTGCATTCTGACGGGAATACTTGTTTATACCCGTACAGACCTCACCGAAACCCTACCCGCTTTCTGTCAGCAAGATTTTCACCTTTCCGCCGGACAACTGAGAACCATGCGCAATACCCTGAAAATACTGTTTTTTCTACTTTGCTTTCATACAGCCGGTGTCTTCCTGTCCGCATTTCTGTTGCCCGTCTCTGCTGCCTCTTTCATCAGCGGGCCGCTGCTCTACATCCTCATCGGTCTGTTTTTTCTCTCCCTCCTTGCCCGCAATAAATGGTTAGCCTGGCGATATGCAAAAGAAGAATGGTTGCCTTTGGTGGACGAAAAAGGAAACATTACCGGACAAGCCCCGAGAAGCATCTGCCACTCGGGCAGCAAACTCCTGCATCCGGTAGTGCATCTGCACATCACCAATCCGGGAAATGAAATCTTCCTGCAAAAAAGAAGCATGAAAAAAGACCTCCTTCCGGGTAGATGGGACACCGCCGTCGGCGGACACATCGGCGTCAACGAAAAAATAGAAGAAGCCTTGAAAAGAGAAACATTCGAAGAATTAGGCATCACCTCTTTTGAAGCCCGCCCTTTAGGCAATTATATCTGGGAAAGCCCCCGAGAAAAAGAACTGGTATTCTCCTTTCTCTGCACCCGCTACGACCGCATCCGAATTGACAACGACGAAGTCGACGAAGGACGTTTCTGGTCCCGGGAAGAAATAGAGAAAAACATCGGGCAAGCCTGCTTCACACCTAATTTTGAACATGAATACCACACACTTTTAAAACACCTCCATCACTAAATCAATATTTCTCGGGCAGATACTTCCAAAACCGGGGCGGCATATGCTGCCGGTGCAGTTTGGGATTAAGCCGCTCCCGAATAGTTATAGACTTAAAATACTCTTTCCAGAGCCGCTGATACTGCTTCTCATCCTCGGCCAGCAACTCTCCCGAAAGACGACCACTGATAAGCCGGTGGGTATCTTCCCCGAAATGCACTTCAATCACCTCTTTCAGATCATAATAATAACCGTAGCCCCGACGAACATCATAAAGCAGCCACTTCTGCCCCCGATAACGGTCCTTAAAATGCGGGACAACCAATGACAACACATTATACAACGGTTCCACTGCGGCAAAATAGATTTCATCCGCTGTCTTCTGAAAACGTACAAACTGAATCACCCTCTCCCGTTCATTGCTCACCTTTTTACTGATTTTTGAAATTTCCAACACGTCCGCATCCCCGAAATTGAACTCCACCGATTCAGGAGAATCAAAAATCTTTCGCATGTAACGCACCAGCAAAACATCCGAACCCGGTAATTCCGACAACCAGCAAGACATTAGAAAAGCGAGACCGGTATCCGACAACTTTTTCTTCAATCCCTTCCACACCCGATCAGCTTTGGCAGGCACTGTCACAACCTCCATCAACTGCTCATAAAACAAAGGCAAAGGCTCCCCGCTCTCAAACAGTGCATCCGGGAAAAGCTTCCGGTCGTAAGCCTCAAACACAACCGTCAGTAAACCTTCAAATGTCCTATCGTAAATAAAGAGTATCATGCAGGGTATCCTCAAAAGGTAACTTCAACTGACGGTCGTCCGCCGCTTTCTGAGTACGGCTGCTCCGGGTCAACACTTTCCTGACATACTCGGGACTCAATTCATTCACCGTCTGCAAAGGGAACTCATGGGTCGTGATAAAATAACGGGCCTTCTTCAATACAATTCCCATTTTCTTCAACTGATAAATACCCACCTTACCGTATCGTCGGGAAGACACAATCAGATTGGCTGATTTCACCCCTATACCCGGCACCCGGAGGATAAGTTCATAATCTGCCCGATTGACATCCACCGGAAACTTCTCGGGATGCCGCAGAGCCCAAGCCAATTTCGGATCGATTTCCAGCTCCAGATTGGGATAGGAATCATCAACGATTTCATGCACCTCAAACTGATAAAAGCGCATCAGCCAATCCGCCTGATACAAACGGTTTTCCCGCACCAAAGGCGGCTGTTTCAGCACAGGCAAACGCTTGTCATAAGCATTCACGGGCACAAATCCGGAATAATACACCCTCTTCAACGTGGGACGCTGATACAAAGCTGAAGAAAGGGAAAGAATCTCCTTATCGGTTTCGGACGTTGCCCCCACAATCATTTGCGTACTTTGACCGGCAGGAGCGAAACGGGGAGCTGACCTGAATTTCTTCCGGTCTTCCCTGCTCTCCAATACCCCCTGCTGTATATAATGCATCGGGGTAAACACACTCCGGTAGTTCTTATCCGGCGCAAGAAGCTGCAAATTTTTTTCCGTCGGTATTTCAATATTCACACTCAACCGGTCGGCATACAATCCGGCTTCCCTGACCAGTTCCGCACTCGCACCCGGAATCGCCTTTAAATGGATATACCCGTTAAAACGGTAGACCGTCCGCAAATCTTTTGCCACCCTCACCAACCGCTCCATGGTATAATCTGGATTCCTCACCACTCCGGAGCTCAGAAACAAGCCCTCTATATAATTGCGGCGATAAAACTCCATCGTCAAAGTAACAAGTTCCATAACGGAAAAAGTCGCCCTCCGCAAATCATTGCTCCGACGGTTGATGCAATAGGCACAATCATACATACAGTAATTGGTCAGCATGATTTTCAATAAAGAAACACACCTCCCATCTTCCGTAAAACTATGACATATTCCCCAGCCGGACGTATTTCCCAATCCCTGGGACCCATTGCGACGGGAAGTACCGCTCGAAGCACACGACACATCATATTTGGCCGATTCCGCCAATATTTTCAATTTCTCCAATATTCTTTCTTCCATACAACCCAAAACAATCCCACACAAAGAAACAACTTAAATGGAAAAAAACGAAGTATGAAAAGTTAAAAAAAAGACAGCGTCCCAGTGTGGACGCTGTCTTTAGGAATATATATCGCTTATCCCAAATAGGTTTTCAGCAACTTACTTCTTGAAGAATGACGCAACCGCCGGATGGCCTTTTCTTTTATCTGACGGACACGCTCCCGGGTCAAACCGAATTTTTCGCCGATTTCCTCCAGCGTCATTTCCTGGGTATTGATTCCGAAAAACAATTTGATAATATCCCGTTCCCGCTCTGTAAGGGTGGACAAAGCACGTTCCACTTCCGTCGAAAGGGATTCATTAATCAAGGTACGATCCGCAATAGGCGAATCATCATTCACCAAAACGTCGAGCAAACTGTTATCCTCTCCTTCCACAAACGGAGCATCCACTGAAATATGACGTCCTGATACCCTCAACGTATCGGCTACTTTCTCAGCCGGCAAATCAAGAGTCTCTGCCAATTCTTCCGGCGAGGGACGACGCTCGTTCTCTTGCTCAAAACGGGAAAAAGCCTTGTTGATTTTATTCAGAGACCCCACCTGATTCAAAGGCAGACGTACAATACGCGACTGCTCCGCCAACGCCTGCAATATCGATTGACGTATCCACCACACGGCATAGGAAATAAATTTAAACCCGCGGGTTTCATCAAACTTTTCCGCGGCCTTTATCAAGCCCAGATTACCTTCATTAATCAAATCGGGAAGACTCAAACCTTGATTCTGATACTGTTTAGCCACAGAAACCACAAAACGCAAATTAGCTCTGGTCAATTTCTCCAAAGCCCGCTGATCCCCTTTTCTAATCCGCTGGGCCAACTCCACTTCCTCTTCGACCGTAATCAGATCTTCCTTACCGATCTCCTGCAAATACTTATCCAGAGAGGCACTCTCCCTATTAGTAATTGATTTTGTAATTTTTAGCTGTCTCATACTCTATTTTTATACCCCGCAAATATTTTGCAAAAGTAGTATTTTTTATTTATATCTCCACACATCCGGACTTTTCGTCACTTTATAATTAACATTTTTTAATCAGACATAGAGAATGCAAAATACTCAACCCTTCCCCGAGGGCTTACCGCCGTAACAAAAACACCTTCATTTTCCAAAGAGTGCACAACCCGTTTTAAATCATCCTGGTCATAAATAACCGTATCATTGATTTTCAAAAGGATATAACCTTTTTGCAATCCGGCGGACTTAAACTTGCCATTCCGGATATCGGTAATTTTGACGCCTTTATTCAAACGGTAGCGGACACGCTCCTGTTTACTCAGCGGCACCACTTTCACTCCCAATACGCCGAACTCCTCTTCTTTTTCCACAGAAGTATCTCCATATGAATTCTGAAGAACAACATCCAGAAATTTTTCCTCCCCGTCCCGTTTAATTTTCAAGCGAATCTGCGAACCCGGATGAAACTTACCCAACTGTTCATAAAATTCCGGAGTGGTTTTCACCTCCTGACCATTGATCCCCTGTATAACATCACCTTCTTTCATCCCCGCTTTCTGGGCTGCACCACCGGACATAACCTCCCCGACATAAATTCCGGCATTTTCCCGGATTCCCAATTCCTCTGCCAGGACAGGCGTCAACTCTCCCATCCGGATTCCCAACACACCCCTCTGCACCTTACCGTAATCCTTCAAATCGTTCACCACTTTACGGGCAATATTTACAGGAATAGCAAAAGCATACCCCGAATAAGCTCCCGTCGGCGACTGTATCAATGTATTTATACCCACCAGTTCACCTTTTACATTCACCAAAGCTCCCCCACTGTTTCCGGGATTAATGGCCGCATCTGTCTGCAAAAAAGATTCCAGGCTCATTTGTCCGCGGTTCATACCCAAATCACGGGCTTTTGCACTGATAATGCCTGCTGTTACAGTCGAAGTCAAATTATAGGGATTACCTACCGCCAGCACCCATTCGCCCAAAACCACATCATCGGAATTGCCATACTCGACATAAGGCAACCCCGTACCTTCTATCTTCAACAAAGCGATATCCGTATTCGGATCCTGACCCGCCAATTGGGCTTCATACTCCTTCTTGTCATTCGTCACTACCACTATTTTATCAGCATCTTTAATCACATGATTATTGGTAATAATATACCCGTCCTCCGAAATAATCACCCCCGAACCGTAACCCGTTGTCAGCGGCACTTCACGCCCTTGCATATTTCCGCCGAAAAAATAACTCAGAAAAGGATTATTCGCATACTCCCTTCCCATTTGTATGGTTTTCACGTGTACCACACCGGGCACTGCCTTTTTGGCAGCCATCCTCAAATCTATACGTCCTCCTTCCTCCGGACTGCCCGGAACTTCCTGGACATAAGCTACCTGTTTAATCCCCGGTCCTACCAATTCATGCCGCGGCTGTATCTTTGTATCCTTACCGGAAATCGTTTCTGCCACAAAGAACGCACCAAAACCACCGGCAACTCCCAACACCAGAGTAATAATAGATTTTCTTACATTCATGTCTTTCCTTTTTAATTCGTTTATTCATACTATTCCTAAGTCCCGGCACTCAGTCCCGACTCGGATGCAAAACGAATTTAGCAATTTCTTTGCCAACCGAATATTAAGAAAATCTTAATTAGCAAAACTTAACTTTATCACTGATTTATTAAATACCGGAGATACGACAGGATACACACACCTTTTCCCGTTCAAAATCACTTTTCCACTGATTTTTTCTTAAAAAGTGCCAGCACCTTTCCCTTTTGTAACAAAGACAAGTGTTCATCCTTTAACTGAAAAGCATCCGTACTTTCAAGGATTTTAAAGAAACGGGCTTCCGCCTCCCGGTCGGGGCAGGTCATCCGCGTTGCTCCCATGTGGGAAAACTTCAACTTATTTCCATCCATCTCATAGCCTCCGAAAAAACGGTTACATCCGGCCATCCCCGTCACCCGCTTTTCCCCGTCATTGAATTGCATGACAATTTCGTTGTTGGCAACTTTCATTTCCACTTTTTGTCCTTCCAGCGACTCCAATACCCACTTCGTTCCCGTCAATGCCACATCACTCCTGGAAGAACGGCAAGCAAACAACATACATCCTGTCATACAAATCAACGCTATTATTTTCATTACAAAAACATTTACTTTTTTTATTTTTCTGACATAGCCTAACAAAATATATGCCAAGATGACTGCATTTTTATAAATATACTAAAGAACAACAGGTTTTTCAAAAATTATTTCCGACAGTCTGGTATCCCACAAAGCGATAAGCCCCCAAATTATAATCATAAACATAACACCGGATATTATATTCATTGCGGGTTTGATAGAAATTCCCCTGCAAAGTGACCAGATCCGGCTCTCCTTTGCCTTGAAATACCACAGCATACATATAATCATAATACCCCTGTTTCAACTCCACCTCCCCGACATAAGCCTTATTTTTGGCATCATACGTCATCTTCTGAGCCGGCAACAAGCGCCATCCGGAAAATTTTCCATACACATATACATCGGCACCCGGGATCTCCTGCGGATAATATATAGCAAAATGAGCGACAATATAATCGGCCTCCAACTCCGGATTATTGACATTTTCCGCCTGAACCAAAAAATTCCCGTCTCTATTCGGCACAGGCGTGTAAACCGTATAGACACTACCCGGTTGCAAAATAAAATTATACAAACCGTCCGGTCCCTTCACCACATCCTTCACATATTGCGTATAATATACCAGACTGGAACAATCAAAATTACGGAACGGACTCAAACCGTTAAAAACATTATTCATCCCATCGCCATACACCAACTGGTTCTGACGCACAAAAGCCGGAGTAAAATTCCTGCGGCTATTGGGATCCTGATTCTGTGTCACACAAACCTTCACATCCTTTATCGGATTATAGACGGGCAAATTATCATACGACACCGTAAAATTCAATTGCTGCGACGTATTCAGATACTGCGGCAACGTCGACGTCTTGACCGAAGCCTGTATCAGCACCCGGTTTTCCACTACGGCAAACCGCTGGGAAATGACAATACTGTCGGGATTGTCATCATTGTAAACCTGAAGAAGATAATTCCCCGACAGCTTCACACTGACATCTTCATTAGGGAACTTCAGCGTAAAATGCGTATAGGACACCTGCGTATTGAAAGAATTATTATAATCATTCAGCGGATTGCTGTAAAAACCGTTCAAATAAGAAAAAGAACTCAGATTAGACGGATTCCACTCCGGATCACAATGCACAATCTGGTAGGAATACGAATTAACCTCCGGACTCAAATCATCAAAAGCGAAAAAAAGCTGCTGACCGCTTCCCAAGGTTATTACCGGCTCCGCAAAAGGATTCCCCGCGGGATAACACTGAACGGTTTTTATATAATCCGGCTGCGTCCATCCGTTAAAGGCAACACACAGCCAACTCAAAACAAAAAAAATTCTCATTCCCTTTAAATTAAAATCCGATTAACGACAAAATTACGTAATTGGTTTATATATTTGTAGCTTATTTGGAAAAATTAAAAAAAGCTATCTATCATTCAAACTAATTTAATATAAATTATAACATGTCCAAGGTAATAAAATTGAAAAAGGGCCTTGATATCAAACTGAACGGGGAAGCCGAAAAAACGGTGCAAACCGGCGTAAACTGCACATATTATGCAGTGAAACCGACCGATTTTTTCACACTGACGCCCCGCTTGGCAGTGAAGGCCGGCGACGTAGTAAAAGCGGGCGATGTTTTATTTTCCGATAAAGCAAACCCGGAAATCAAATTTACGTCTCCCGTCAGCGGTACAGTGGAAGCCATTAACCGGGGAGAACGCCGTAAACTACTTGAAGTGGTCGTAAAGGCTGACGAGGAAATCATCTACGCGGATTTCGGCAAAGCTGACGTCAACCAGTTGAACCGGGAAGAAATCGTAGCCCGGTTGCTCGACAGCGGTGTGTGGCCGGTAATTATCCAGCGGCCCTATGGCATCCTGGCCAATCCGGCCATACAGCCCCAGGCCGTTTTTGTTTCCGCATTCGACTCTTCTCCCTTAGCCCCCGATTACGAATTCGTGCTGAAAGAAGAAGAAAAAAACCTGCAAACAGGTTTCGACTGTCTGAAAAAACTCTGTAACGCCAACGTCCATTTGGGTCTGAAAGCCGGCACTGGAGAAAACTCCGTATTCAGCTGTCTGAAAAATGTCGACATCACCTATTTCGCCGGTCCTCATCCGGCAGGAAACACCGGCATCCAGATCAACCACGTTCGTCCCATCAACAAAGGAGAACACATCTGGACCGTTAACATCCAGGACGTAGCAATCATCGGGCGCCTGTTCAACGAAGGACACTACGACGCCCGCAAAATCATTGCCCTGACGGGTTCGGAAGTAACGGCCCCGGCTTACTACTCCACCATACTCGGAGCAAAAATTGCCTGTCTGACGAAAGGGAAACTGCAAAACCAAACTCACCAACGCATCATTTCCGGTAACGTACTGACGGGAACCAAAGTGGAAGAATCGGATTTCTTAGGCTACTTCGCCAATCAGATCACGGTAATTCCCGAAGGCGACGAATACGAATTTTTAGGCTGGGCAACTCCCGGTTTCGACAAATTCTCCGCCAGTAAACTCTTCCCCTCCTTCCTTTGTCCCAACAAACACTACTCATTAAACGCCAATCTTCACGGCGAACGGCGTGCCTTTGTCGTGAGCGGCCAATATGAAAAAGTACTGCCGATGGACATCTTGCCGGTATATCTGCTTAAAGCTGTACTGGCCGAAGACATCGACAAAATGGAACAATTAGGTATTTATGAAGTACTGCCGGAAGACCTGGCGCTGTGCGAATTTGTTTGTACCTCGAAAACCCCCGTTCAGAAAATCCTGCGGGGCGGTCTGGAATTAATGATGAAAGAAACCAATTAACGGACGATTGTCCGCCGGGAACAAATCCCCGGAAACAATCATAAATCAAACAATACAAGAAGATGAATTTTTTAAGGAATTTCTTAGATAAGCAAAAACCCAAATTCGAAAAGGGAGGCAAGCTCGAAAAGCTGCACTCCGTTTTCACCGGTTTTGAGTCTTTTCTTTTCGTGCCGAACCGCACGACCTGTTCCGGCTCCCACATCCGTGACGCCGTGGATTTGAAAAGAACCATGATCGTGGTGGTCATGGCGCTGATACCGGCACTGCTTTTCGGTATTTATAACGTAGGATTTCAGCATTTTAAAACCCTGGGCATACTGGCTGAAACTGGTTTCTGTCAGTTGTTTTTCTACGGTCTGTGGAAAGTGTTACCGATGATTGTCGTATCCTACGTTGTAGGACTGGGTATCGAATTTGCCGTCGCCCAAATCCGGGGACATGAAATCAACGAAGGATTTTTGGTATCGGGACTGCTGATTCCGATGGTCATGCCGGTAGAAGCTCCCCTGTGGATGATTGCCGTCTCCACCGCTTTTGCCGTGATTATCGGAAAAGAAATCTTCGGAGGTACCGGTATGAACATCTGGAATCCGGCATTATTGGCACGGGCATTCTTTTTCTTTTCCTATCCGTCCAAAATATCCGGTGACGCCGTCTGGATTGCTGATAAAGCCGACGGTTTTTCAGGAGCCACTCCGCTGGCAGAAGCTGCGTTAGGTAATCCGCTGCCCGACTTCTCCACCATGTTCTGGGGCTTCATCCCCGGATCCGTTGGTGAAACCTCCACCTTCTGTATCCTCATCGGTGCTGCTATCCTCCTGTTGACAAACGTAGCAAGCTGGAGAATCATGCTGTCCGTTTTTGCCGGAGGTTTGCTGATGGGCTGTTTGTTAAACGTAACGCTGCCCGAAACCAATGTATATGCCCATATCCCGGCCTGGGAACATCTCATCATGGGCGGCTTCGCATTCGGCGCCGTATTCATGGCTACCGACCCGGTTACCTCCGCCCAGACAAACAAGGGCAAATGGATATACGGTTTCTTACTCGGAGTGATGGCAATCATTATCCGCGTCCTGAACCCCGGTTATCCGGAAGGCATGATGCTCGCCATCCTGCTGATGAACACCTTTGCCCCGCTAATTGACTGGTTTGTGGTACAGGGAAACATCAAGCGCAGATTAAAAAGAGCCAAACTCATTGCAGATTGAAAAAACTCAAAAACTATGAATAGCCAAGGAAATACTTACACGTTTGTGTATTCGATTGTACTGGTGGTGATTGTGGCCGCATTGCTGTCCGTCATCTCCCTCAGCCTGCAACCGGCACAAAACGAAAACATAAAAAACGAAAAACGCCAGAACATCCTGCGTTCCGTCAATATTCTGTCAACGGCTTCCGAATCGGAAACACTGTTTAACAAGTACATCACAGAGCAATTTATCATCAATTCCAAAGGCGAACGCATGGAAGGCAACGCTTTCGACATTGATGTCGCCAAAGAATTCAAAAAAGCGTGTGACCAACGGCAACTCCCCGTATTCGTTGCCCAAACCGAAAAAGGGACGAAATACATCCTGCCTTTATACGGAGCAGGGCTTTGGGGACCGATATGGGGCTATGTCTCCCTAGACGAAAACAAAAACACCATCTACGGAACTGTTTTTGACCACCAGGGAGAAACACCGGGATTGGGAGCCGAAATCACGAGCCAGCATTTCCAGACTCAATTCCAGGGGAAACTGATATTCGATAACGACCAGCTGGTTTCCATCCTCGTGAAAAAAGGCGGCAATGCCACCGGCGCACACGAAGTCGACGCCATTTCGGGTGGAACCATCACCTCCCGCGGTGTGGAAACCATGATTAAAAATTATTTAACCTGTTACGAATCTTTCTTAAAACAAAAATAGTAATGAGCGAAAAAGAATCATTATTTTCAGCAAAGAACCGGCAGTTACTCCTGGGTCCTTTGAGCAAAAACAACCCGGTGATTGTCCAAATCCTGGGTATCTGCTCCGCTCTGGCAGTAACGGCAAAATTAGAACCGGCCATCGTTATGGGAATTGCAGTAACGGCTGTCACCGCTTTTTCCAATGTCATACTCTCGCTGCTGCGAAACACGATTCCGAACCGTATCCGTATCATCGTCCAATTGGTCGTTGTAGCGGCATTGGTAATTATCGTAGACCAGCTGCTGAAAGCCTATGCGTATGAAATCAGCAAACAGTTATCTGTTTTCGTAGGTTTGATTATCACCAACTGTATCATCATGGGACGTATCGAAGCCTTTGCCTTGGGCAACCGCCCCTGGCCTGCCCTCCTCGACGGTATCGGCAGCGGACTGGGCTACGGACTGATACTTGTTATCGTCGCTTTCTTCCGCGAACTGTTAGGTTCCGGAACCTTATTCGGCATACAGGTTATTCCGCAGATATGCTACGACTGGGGCTACCGCAACAACGGGCTGATGATTCTGGCGCCGATGGCATTGATACTCGTCGGTATCATTATCTGGGTGCACCGTTCCAGAAACAAGGACTTAATTGAAAAATAAAGAAAAGAGAAGAAAATATGGAAAATTTACTAAACATATTTGTCCGTTCTATATTCATCGACAACATGATTTTCGCATACTTTCTGGGTATGTGTTCCTATCTTGCCGTGTCAAAGACCGTTAAAACCTCTTTCGGTCTGGGTATAGCCGTGATTTTCGTACTGTTCATCACAGTACCTGTAAACTACCTGCTCGACAACTATGTATTGAAAGCCGGCGCCTTAACCTGGCTGCTCGGAGAAGAAGCTGCCAATATCGACCTGAGCTTCCTGAGTTTTATCATGTTCATTGCCATCATTGCAGCCATGGTGCAATTGGTGGAGATGATTGTCGAAAAATTTGCTCCGGCATTATACAATCAGTTGGGTATATTCCTTCCCCTGATTGCCGTTAACTGCGCCATCATGGGTGCCTCCCTGTTCATGCAGCAGAGAGACTATGCCAACGTTGCGGAAGTGACCGCTTTCGGCTTAGGCTCCGGTATCGGATGGATGCTGGCCATTGTCGGCATTGCCGCCATTCGGGAGAAACTGAAATACTCCAACATTCCGGCTCCTCTGAGAGGCATCGGTATCACCTTCATCGTGACGGGACTGATGGCCATCTCTTTTATGAGCTTTTTGGGTATCAATCTCTAAATGCAGATTCACTCGGTCTAAAATCTTAAAACTAAAAATAACATGATAGCATTAGTAATAAATACGACAATCGTTTCTGCCGGCATTGTAGTATTTCTCATCATTACTCTGGTGCTGGTCGGAATACTTTTGTTCGCAAAAGCCAAACTGACCCCCAAAGGTGATGTGCAGATTGACATCAATGACGGTGCCAGAGTATTAACCACCCAACCGGGGGGCTCTCTGCTGGCCGCTTTAGGAAACCAGAAAATCTTCCTTCCTTCTGCCTGCGGAGGGAAAGGCTCCTGCGGGATGTGTAAATGCCAGGTTTTGTCCGGAGCAGGAAGCATCCTCCCAACGGAAACCGGCTTCTTCTCCTACAAGCAGCAACACGACAACTGGCGTCTGGCCTGCCAGGTAAAAGTGAAAGAGAACATCAAGATGAAAATCCCGGAATCCGTCCTGGGAATCAAGAAATGGGAATGCACTGTAGTGTCCAACCGCAACATCTCCACATTCCTCAAAGAATTTGTGGTGAAACTGCCCGAAGGCGAAAACCTGAAATTCAAATCAGGAGGATACATCCAGATAGACGTGCCTGCGCTTGATGTAGATTTCCGCACTATGGACATTGACGAAAAATACAAAGCCGACTGGGAAAAGATGAAAATGTTCGACTTGAAGATGCACAATCCGGAACCGACCTACCGCGCCTACTCCATGGCCAACTCTCCGGCAGAAGGCAATATCATCATGCTGAACATCCGTATCGCCACACCTCCGTTCGACCGCGCTACTGGCTCTTTCATGCCGGTGAACCCGGGTGTCTGTTCGTCATTCATCTTCTCTCGCAAACCGGGAGACAAAGTGACAATTTCCGGACCTTACGGCGAATTCTTCCTGCGCGAAACGAACAACGAAATGATGTTTATCGGCGGTGGTGCCGGTATGGCGCCGATGCGCTCACACATCTTCAACCTGTTCCATACCATGCACACGAAACGGAAAGTCAGCTTCTGGTACGGTGCCCGTGCCCTTCAGGAAGCTCCCTACGTAGATGAATTCAACAAAATACAGGAAGAAAACCCGAATTTCCACTGGACACTGGCCTTAGACCGTCCGGACCCTGTGGCAGATGCCGCCGGAGTAGCCTATAAACCGGGATTCGTCCACCAGGTAATTTTTGAAAACTACCTGAAAAACCACGAAAATCCCGAAGACATCGAATACTACCTCTGTGGACCTCCCATGATGATTTCGGCAGTAACCAAAATGCTGTATGACCTGGGAGTACCCGACGAAAACGTCATGTACGACAACTTCGGTGGTTAAATAATGAAAAAACCTGTCTGCAAAGGCAGGTTTTTTCATGAAGTCCCCTATCTTTGTTTTTACATCAAAACTATGTATCCATGAAACTTCTTTTATTCATTATTCTATGTATCCCCTCCTTCCTGCAAGCACAGGAAGAGGACAAATACCTCCGGGGAGCCGTGCCCGAAATCAACGGGAAAGTAATTTTCACACAGACAATCGAAGCCCCCATGCTTTCGCAGGAACAAATTTTCAAAATCGCCAAACAATGGGCGGAACAACAATTCGTCAGCAAAGACGAATTTAAAAGCCGCGTATTATATGAAAACATACAGAAAGGCGACTTAGCCTGTCTGGGAGAGGAATATCTTGTATTTGCCGACAAGGCACTTTCCCTCGACCGCACGAAAATCACCTATCAAATGCATCTCCATGCATCTCCCGGCAAATGCGAGGCAAAAATCATCTCTATCAATTACCTCTATGAAGGAGAAAACCTCACGGCTGAAAACACAATTACCGATGCCAACGCCCTCTATAAAAACAAAAACAAACTCATCCGGCAACCGGGAAAATTCCGTACCCACACCATCGACTTAGTAGAAAGATTGTTTTCTGGACTGCAAACAGCCATCAATCCGGCAGCAAAAACGCCAACCCCTACACCGGCGCCCGTTCATCCTTCAGCAGCTATCCCAATGGCAACATCCACTCCGGTAACACCTGCCCCTCTGCAAGGATTCAAACAAATCTCCCCGGAACAAATCCCGGGAAACATCATCCGGCTGTTATCACAGGATTGGATGCTGATTACCGCCGGCACCGCCGACCGTTTCAACACCATGACAGCAAGCTGGGGTGGCCTGGGACATTTGTATAACAAACCCGTTACCTTCTGCTTCATCAACCCGGCACGCTACACTTACCAGTTCATGGAAAAAGAGGATACCTACACCCTCACTTTCTATACAGAAGCCTACCGCGACGTACTGAAGTATTGCGGTAGCCATTCAGGCAAAGACACGGACAAAATCAAAGAAAGCGGACTCACGCCAATAGTTACTCCCAACGGCTCCCCAGCATTTTCCGAAGCTTGGCTAATTATCGAATGCCGCAAACTGGTATCCCAATCACTCATCCCCGAATCCCTCGGCAACGAAACCCTCCGCGCCGAATGGAGCGGCAAACCGATGCACAAAATGTATATCGGCGAAATCCTCAACGTTTGGGTCAAATAATATCTATACACAAAATAAAGCTGCCGGAATAATTCCGGCAGCTTTGTTTATGCACCTGTACCATTCTGGCAATTATTGATGCCTTTCATAAACTCCGTTTGCTGACACAGCAGTTAACAGCTTTCGGAAGCAGAAGAACCGACAGGTTATTTCATATTCTTCAAATTGACAGCATAAAGCACAATGAACAAAATAGCCCAAAACGCAGCCCCGAGAATAGCCCACTGCCCGCCGATCAGACCGGGAAGCACAACAAGCAACACCTGTGCCAAGGTATACAGATAGAAACCTATCCGTTTCAGTTGAAACATCATGATAGCTCCTGTCAGACTCAGAATACTAAGTACCAACTGATAAGGCGCCAATCTACTTTGCAGCACAAAAGAAGCGACCATTTCCTCCGCTTTCTCTTCTCCCAGCATATCGGCAAATTGAACTTGCATGCCCTCCATAAAGGAAGAAGGCAAAAACAATACAACCAATTCGGACAGGATAGCAAAGCCCGCACCTATAAAAGTCAGAATACACAATACAGTCAGAAAAACAGGGCGTTTATTCTGTTGTTTCTCTTCTTCAAAAGGATTTTCCATAGTTTTATACGTTTTTAAGATTCCTGCCAAAAGTAGATAAAAATCAAAAAAGGGAAAAGTAATTGTCTGCAAAAGTTTGTTAAGTACAAGGAATCTCCTAAATTTGAAGAAAAATTCATACTAAAAACTATATTCCAATGGAAAGAGATACTAAAATCTTTGATTTGATTGCCCAGGAATGCCAACGTCAGAAAGAAGGCATTGAGCTGATTGCCTCTGAAAATTTTGTCAGTGATGAAGTGATGCAGGCGATGGGTTCCTGCATGACAAACAAATACGCGGAAGGTTATCCCGGAGCCCGTTATTATGGTGGCTGCCAGATTGTGGACCAATCGGAACAACTGGCCATTGACCGGGCCTGCAAACTGTTCGGAGCTGAATATGCCAACGTACAGCCTCATTCCGGAGCCCAGGCCAATGCAGCCGTATTCTTCGCCTGCATGAAACCCGGTGACACATATTTAGGGCTCGATTTGGCCCACGGAGGACACCTGTCACACGGCTCTCCCGTCAACCTGTCGGGAATCAACTACCACCCGATAGCCTACCATGTAAAAGAGGACACCGGATTGGTAGACTACGACGAAATGGAAAAGCTGGCCTTGGAACATAAACCCAAAATGATTGTAGCTGGTGCTTCCGCTTATTCCAGAGACTGGGACTACAAGCGCATGCGCGAAATTGCCGACAAAGTGGGGGCACTATTGATGTATGACATGGCACATCCCGCCGGACTGATTGCCAAAGGCCTTTTGAACAATCCTTTCGATTATTGTCACATTGTCACCACCACCACCCACAAAACCTTGCGCGGTCCGCGGGGAGGAATGATTCTGCTCCCGAAAGATTTCCAAAATCCGTGGGGCTTGACCACACCGAAAGGAGAAATCAAAATGATGTCGCAAGTCATCAATTTTGCAGTATTCCCCGGACAACAGGGCGGTCCGTTGGAACATATCATCGCTGCCAAGGCCGTAGCGTTCAATGAAGCTCTTTCCGACTCCTATCTGGAATATGCCAAGCAGGTACAGAAAAATGCCAAAGTCATGGCCAAGGCCTTTATGGACAAAGGATACAAAGTTGTGTCGGGAGGAACAGACAACCATTGCATGCTGATAGACCTACGCACAAAATTTCCGGAACTGACAGGCAAAAAAGCGGAAAACACTTTAGTGAAAGCCGACATCACCATCAACAAAAACATGGTGCCTTTCGACAGCCGCTCTCCTTTCCAGACATCCGGTATCCGCGTGGGGACACCGGCCATAACCACCCGTGGACTGAAAGAAAGTGA
This sequence comes from uncultured Odoribacter sp., assembly GCA_910588375.1. GTDB lineage: Bacteria > Bacteroidota > Bacteroidia > Bacteroidales > Marinifilaceae > Culturomica. The sequence goes on along the minus strand of CAJUQA010000013.1, from coordinate 34,875 downwards.
CATGGAGGTTATTGTAGACATGATTGACAGGATATTGTCCAACATTGACGATGAAAACACCATCGCACAGGTGAAGAAAGAAGTCAATGCCATGATGAATCCGCGCCCCATGTTCGCCTGGTAACCATTCCAACGAAACAAATAAAACCGGAAGAGATTCAATGCACTCTTCCGGTTTTTTATATCCCGACAGGAATTTTCATTCCAATATCTTGAAAGCTATATCCAAATACCGCTTTATATCGATAGTCATTTCCCGGTCATAAACATCACTCCGTTTATGTCCCAACCGTACCACTATCGCATTTTTCTGAGGGATTGCAAAAATATACTGTCCGCCCAATCCCCGGAATGCCGGGAACTCCATTCCCCGATAGTGCATAATCCAAATCTGAAAACCATAATAATTCAACGGTCCGTCACCGAACTCATTTTCCAGATAGGCAGCCGGAGAAACAGCCTCTTCCATATAGGCGGCTGAAATCAGTTGGCGGCCGTTCCAATCTCCGTTGCGAAGAATCAAACGGGCAAAACGCGCCACATCGCGCGCCGTGGTATTAAAACAGCAATAAGCCTTCTCATCCCCTCCTTTTCGGTCGAGGTTCCATAAAGCATCGGTACAGGCTTGCATCGGACGCCACAATTTTTCCTGTGCGTAATCGCTGACTGTCGTTCCGGTCGCCGCCTCCAAAAGCAAGGACAAAACCTGGGTATCTCCGCTCTTATACGAATAGTGTTTCCCGGGATCCTCCATGACGTCCAGATTCATCACCAATTCCCGGATATTATCGCCATAATATGCCTGTGTCGTTTTGGAAAACAGACTGGTATAAGCCTCGTCCCAATTCAATCCGGAACTCATGGTCAGCAGGTTCCGAACCGTAAGTTCCGATTTCCTGCCTTCCCGAAATTCTGGCAAATAAACACTTACCTTATCATCCAGACTCTTGATATATCCCTCATCGAGAGCAATTCCTACCAACAGGCCGACAATACTCTTCGTAGCGGAAAACAGATTGGAAAGAGTGTACGGAGTCCAGCTATCCCGATACTCCTCATACACGATACTGTCATTCCGGATAACCAGAAAAGCCACAGTGCCGTACTCATCCAAATAGGCACTGTCCGCAGCGTCCAGCCTGTACCGGTTGTATTGCCGTGCTTCCGGCCACTCCCAGCAGCTATCCGCTTTTGCCACCACGTTCGATTCAAACAGATAGGTATCGGAAATATCTGGATACCAATGAATCAATGCCTCTCGAATATACACGGGCATCACCAAAAAGGCAAGTGCCACCAAAAACAATATGGCGGAAGTGATTTGCTGCCAGCGGGGTATTCTTCTTTGTTTTCTCATAAACGTATCTTTATTTTCTAAAAGTTTCTTCACACTTCCGCAAATCGGCAGTGGACAACTTGGCGGGCAGGAACTGGTCCACATTTCCACCATTCATATAGACATTCCTCACAATCGTAGAACTGATAAAGGTATGAACGGTTGAAGTCAGAATAAATACGGTTTCTACTTCGGCATCCATCGCCCTGTTGGCCTGTCCGACAGCACGTTCATACTCAAAATCGGCCGCCGTCCTCAGTCCCCGGATGATGGCATGGGCTTTCCTCTCTTTACAAAAATCCACTGTCAATCCCGAATAAGCGGCCACTTCCACCCGGTCTGTATGCCGGAACACCTTTTTTATCAACTCCACCCGGCAGTACACCTCCAGAAACTCCTTCTTCAAGGCATTGACTCCGACGGCAATAATAATCTTATCAAACAACTTCAATCCCCGGTTGACAATCTCTTCGTGTCCGACGGTGAAAGGGTCAAAAGAACCCGGGAATACGGCTATTCTTTCCATAATTGTTTCCAGTAATATCTCCGGGCCATTTCGCTCTCCCGGATTCCAATTCATATTTTTAAGTTCACAAACATAGCCAATCAAACGTTATAAAAGAAAGAAATAATCCAAAAAGTCGATATTTACTTTTAAATTAAAACCGGATACCGCCCGCGAAAAACAAATAGCGATTTATTTCTATAATTTTCTTTGAATTTGATACAGGATATTACTTTATTTAATAAGTTTGTAAAAACAAAACAATATAACTAAACACGATAATTTATGGCACAAAAACTTTTAATCCGGGATCTTACCCTTCGTGACGGACAGCAGTCTTCATTCGCCACCCGAATGACCCAGCAACAAATCGACCGGGTATTACCTTATTACAAAGATGCAAACTTCTATGCAATGGAAGTATGGGGCGGTGCAGTGCCCGACTCCGTAATGCGCTATCTGAATGAAAATCCGTGGGATCGTCTGGAAAAAATCAAAGCTGCCGTTGGCGATGTGTCCAAGCTGACAGCTTTATCCCGGGGCCGTAATTTATTCGGTTATGCACCTTATACGGATGAAATCATCGACGGTTTCTGCCGCAATTCCATTGAATCCGGTTTGGGCATCATGCGTATATTCGACGCACTGAACGATGTTAACAACGTAAAATCAACCGTGAAATATGTAAAACAATACGGCGGTATGGCGGATTGTGCCGTATGTTACACGATTGACCCCAAATATCCGAAACTTAGTTTCTTCGATAAACTCAAAGGCAAGAAAAATCCGGCTCCCGTATTCACCAACGAATATTTCTTAGACAAAGCCAAGCAAATGGCTGCATTGGGAGCCGACATGATTACTATCAAAGACATGAGCGGATTGATTCAGCCGTCGAGAATTGCTGAATTAATTCCGTTATTCAAAAAACATCTTTCCATCCCCATCGATTTCCACACCCATTGTACTCCCGGCTACGGCTTGGGGGCCGTATTGATGGCTATCATCAAAGGCGTGGACGTGGTGGACACCAACATCTGGAACTTTGCCGGCGGTACGGGCGCTCCCGCTATCGAACTGGTATACATCTTCTGTAAGAAATTGGGCATTGAACTGGACATCAATATGGAAGCCGTTGCCAAAATCAACCAGGAACTATACGGTATCCGGAAAGAACTGGAAGCCGTGGATGCCACCAAGCAATTCCCGAATCCGTTCAATCCGTTGACAGACACGTTGCCCGCAAACATCGATAAAGAATTTGACAACGCCATCGAAGCTGCCCGCAACAACAATGAAGAAGCATTGCTGAGTGCTTGTCATGCCATCGAAGCGTATTTCAATTTTCCGAAACCCAACGAACTGGTGAAAAAAGCCGAGGTTCCGGGAGGTATGTACAGCAACATGGTAGCCCAGTTGAAACAACTGAACTCTATGGACATTCTGGAAAAAGCCATGGAATTGATTCCGACAGTACGTCTGGCAGCAGGTCTTCCTCCGTTGGTAACTCCAACGAGCCAGATTGTAGGAGCACAAGCCGTCAACTGCGCTCTGGACCTCAAAGCCGGCAAACCGATGTACAGCAATGTATCCAATCAGTTCGTCAACTTGGTGAAAGGCGAATACGGCAAGACTCCGGTACCCGTAAATCCGGAATTCCGTCTGAAAATTGCCGGTACACGTGAAGAAACTCCTTACGACACCTCTAAATACCAGATGCAGCCCAACCCGACCTTACCGGAAGCGGGAGGCGTAAAACTGGCTGAAAACGAAAAAGAAGTCCTGCTGCTCGAACTCTTCCCCCAGGTAGCCAAAAACTTCCTCACCAAACAGAAAGAAGCCCGCTACCAGGCCGAACACAAAGAAGAAGAGGTAAAACAAGAGGCCAATCAGGAAGTGAAAGAAGAGCCGATTACCGGAAAAGTAGTGGAAGCTCCTATGCCGGGTAGTATTTTCAAAATACAGGTACAGGTGGGAGACACCGTTAGCAAAGGACAATCGGTCATCATACTGGAAGCCATGAAAATGGAAAACAACATCGCTTCGGACTACGCCGGAAAAGTAAAACGTATCTTTGTAAAAGAAGGTACATCCGTTCAGGCGGGAGCCAAATTAGTAGAAATCGAAGTCTGATACAGACCATCTCCTATTATCATCCATAAGGTCGAAAGGCCTTATGGATTTTTTATTTTATCCTGCACAGACTTACTCTATCGAGATAAATACAGGGAATCCTACATCCTCACCCCGGGCATCCACTGCCGCCCGTATATCTTTTTCCTGCTCTCCGGCAGCTTCTGCCTGGATGGCGGCATTGTTAATGCGGGCAAACTGATGACCACTACGGAAATCTTCATACCGCTCTTCCACCATCTCCTCAAAACGGGCACAACGTCCTTCCTCTCCCAGTTCTTCAAACTCCTCTTCCGTTTCCTCCAGCAAATCCAATATAAATTCAGCCGCCCAACTGCCCAATTCCTTTTCTTTATTCCATTCGGGATTATAGCGGTTCAGCACGCTTACCACTTCTTTCAGATACTCCGTCTCCCCCCAATCTTCATACACCTGAAGTATCTCCTCATTTTCCGCATATCCACCCAATTTTTCTTTCCAATTCATATCTATTTATTTTAGTACAAAAATACTAAAATTTGAACAGAGCGGTATTGCTGAGGGCGATATTCTCAATAGAAAGGACAGACAACGACAATCTCCCGACTTTTTCCTATATTTGCAGAGGATTGAATGTTTATGAGAAATATTGTTTTATTGTGTATTGTCTGTGCGGGATTCTTCTTCGGTTCGTGTAGCAGCAACCGTCATTTAAGTAAAAGTTCCGCAACCGGTCAACTATCTGAAAAATTAGGCTTCCCCATTTCCAAAAAAGATCGTCAGCTTCCCTTATACACCGAAGCCGCCCGTTGGTTGGGAGTACCTTATAAATATGGTGGAAACACTGCAAAAGGAGTAGACTGTTCGGGATTGGTGTGTAACATCTACCGGAAAGTATACAACCAGAAACTGGAACGCACCGTAGCAGGCATGTATAAAAAGAATTGCCGGAAAATCTCACGCAATGCCCTTCGACCGGGTGATTTGGTCTTTTTCAACACCGCCAAAACGAAAAAATCCATCAGCCATGTCGGCATTTTTCTGAAAAACAATACTTTCATCCATGCCACGACCCACAGCGGTGTGCGTCTCAGCACATTGGACGAAACCTACTATAAAAAACGCTGGATTAGCGGAGGAAAAGTAAAAAAATAGTCTCCCCCACAAAAAAACGCTGCTCAATCAAGCAGCGTTTTTTATTCTTCCCTTTCCGGTATTATCCAAGATACCCTTTCATGATTCCCCGTTTGCTATTACGGACAAACATGATGATTTCATCCCGTTCCTTAGAAGCAGGCATTTCGGCTTCAATCCGTTCAATAGCATCCGAATTATTCAACCCGGACTGGTATAAAATACGGTAAATATCCTGTATTTCGTTGATTTTTTCGTTAGAGAACTCCCGGCGACGCAGACCGATGGAATTCACTCCCGCATAAGAAAGCGGCAAGCGTCCGGCTTTCACATAAGGAGGCACATCTTTGCCTATCAGAGAACCGCCCTGTATCATCACATGTTTTCCAATATGGACAAACTGATGCACTGCGGACATTCCCCCCAAAATGGCAAAATCATCGACAACGACCTCTCCGGCCAACTGGCAGGCATTCGTAATAATACAGTTATTACCAATCAGACAGTCATGAGCGATATGTGAATACGCCATAATCAGACAATTGTTGCCAATCTGGGTTACTCCTTTGGCAGCCGTCCCCCGGTTGACGGTGGCACACTCCCTGATGGTCGTGTTATCACCGATTTTTACAATCGATTTTTCTCCTCTGAACTTCAAATCCTGCGGTACCGCTGAAATGACAGCTCCCGGAAATATTTTACAATTTTTTCCTATGTGCGCACCCTCAAGAATCGTAACATTCGAACCGATACGGGTCCCTTCTTCTATCACTACATTCTTGTCAATGGTTACAAACGGCTCAATAACCACATTATCTGCAATCTGAGCTTCCGGATGAACATAGGCTAACGGTTGTTTCATTCGTATATTATTTAGTGAGCAAGTTTTACCTGGTTTCTAATTCCAGCTTGCAAATATAATATTAATTCTTGGTTTTTGCGACCTGAGCCATAAATTCTCCTTCACATACCAGTTTACCTCCCACAAAAGCATAGCCTTTCATTGTCACAACACCCCGTTTCACCGGTGCCAACGTAATCAGTTTAAATACTAACGTGTCGCCGGGCACCACCTTTTTCCGGAATTTAATGCCATCGATTTTCATGAAATATGTGGAATAATTTTCCGGATCGGGCACTCCGCTCAACACCAGGATTCCTCCACATTGCGCCATGGCTTCCACAATAAGTACCCCCGGCATAACCGGTTCTTCCGGGAAATGGCCGACAAAATGGGGCTCATTCATCGTAACATTCTTACAGCCGATCACCATATCATCCGTCACCTTGAATATTTTATCCACCAACAGGAAAGGAGGACGATGAGGCAACAGGCTGCGTATTTTATTGATATCCATCAGCGGCTCACCCAAAACGTCTATATCATCGGGATAAGCATCGTCTTTTTCCGCTGCCAGAATAGCCTTATACATCTTCTGTGCCAAGGCGGCATTGGCTTTATGTCCCGGACGCTCTGCAATCACCCGGCCTTTGATGAAGCGGCCGCAAAGAGCCAGGTCACCGATCACGTCCAGCAATTTGTGGCGTGCCGGCTCATTGTCAAAGTAAAGTTCCAGATTATTCAGGATACCTTCTTTCACTTCCACATTCTCACAATTAAACAGTTTGGCCAAACGACTGACTTCTTCGGGCGACGTCTTCCGGTCTGCAATGACAATCGCATTCTGCAAATCGCCACCTTTAATCAGGTTCTGAGCAAACAGCGCTTCCACCTCCCTCAAAAAAACAAACGTACGGCAGGGAGCGATTTCCTTGGCAAAATCCGTATTCGCGAAAGAATAGGTGGCATACTGCATAGACAAATAAGGTGAATCATAAGCCACCACTAGATTCACATTATAATCCTCATCTGGCAACAGCGTCAACTTCGTCTGCGTTTCTTCACACACAAACTCCATTTTTTCCTTGACCTGGAAATAACGGCGCTCGCTTTCCTGTTCCACCAAGCCGGTCTTTTCAATAGCTTCCACATAATATTTGGCACTTCCGTCCAGAATCGGAAATTCCTCCCCGTTGATTTCAATCAGGCAATTGTCCACCCCACAGCCATACAATGCGGCCATGGCATGTTCCATCGTAAAAATTTTCACACCGTCTTTCTCCAGACAACTGGCCCGATCGGCAAATTTCACATAAGCGGCCAAAGCAGGCACCACCGGTTTTTCTTCCAAATCCGTTCTCACAATACGGTATCCCGTATTCTCCGGAGCCGGTTTAAATACGGCACAAACTTCTTTACCAGTATGCAAACCCTTGCCCTGAAGAGAAAACTCTCCTTTTAACGTGTTTTGTTTCACTGACATTATGATTTTACTTTAATGTTTGAATTTCTTTTTTCAAGTCACGGAGTTGCCCGTATAATTCAGGCAATTTCCGGAACACCACATAGGCTTTTTTATATTGGGCGACCTCAAATGCCGGAGCACCCATAAACGTCTTGCCTGCTTCTATATCCCCCATCACACCGCTCTGGGCAGCCAAATGCACTCCGTCACCGATAGAAATATGTCCGGCAATGCCGACCTGGCCGCCAAACATACAATTGGCACCGATTTTCGCCGTTCCTGCCACTCCGCACTGGGCGGCCATCACCGTGTTTTCTCCCACCACCACATTGTGGGCTATCTGTATCAGATTATCGAGTTTCACGCCTTTCAGTATCCGTGTCGAACCCATAGTTGCCCGGTCGATACAGCTATTGGCACCGATTTCCACATTATCTTCAATCACCACATTCCCTATCTGGGCCACTTTGTTATATCCCTCCGTCGAAGGCGCGAATCCGAAACCGTCGGCACCAATCACCGTTCCGGCATGAATGGTACAAAAATTCCCGATTTCACAACCGTAATAAACTTTCACTCCAGCATAAATGGTCGTATTGTCTCCGACTTTCACGCCATCTCCGATGTAAGCATGAGGATAAATACGGACATTTTTTCCGAGTTTCACCCCTTTTCCTATATAAGCAAAAGCTCCGATATAATGTCCTTCTCCGATTTCCGCCGTTTCATGAATAAAAGAAGGCTGCTCAATACCGGAAGGCTGCGGCCGCATATTTTCATACATTTTCAACAATACGGCGATGGCCTCATATGCCGAAGGTACCCGTATCAACGTACACGACAAAGGAGCGGAAGGCTGAAAATCCGCATTAACCAAGACAATCGAAGCCCGGGTCGTATAAATATAATGCTCATATTTGGGATTGGCCAGGAAAGCCAGAGTATGAGGCTTTCCCTCTTCTATTTTCGATACATTATTTACCGTCACATTTTCATCCCCTTCCACCACACCACGCAACAGGGAGGCAATGTCTTTCGCTTTAAACTCCATATAAATAAATTTTCCGCAAACTTACTAATTTTATTTATAAACCATGTTAAATATGACCGATTTCCTTTATTTTTCCCTCCGAATGTTTGCCGGTTCAATATTTTATACTACATTTGCATCGAATCAGGATTTAAATCGAAGAGGGGACCGCAAGTCCCCTTTTCTATTGCCTGAAGGCAAACAAGTCCGGTGTAATAGTATAACAAAATGAAAACAGCAGAAGAAATCAAAGCTATTGCCGCCTCTCTCCTGGGAAGCAGCGACCTGTTTCTCGTGAAGGTAACGGTTTCCGGAGACAACAAAATAGAGGTTTTGATTGACTCCCCCGCAGGCGTAAACATCACAACCTGCATGGAAATCAGCCGGCAATTGGAAGAGAAACTGGACCGTGACACGGAAGACTTCGAGTTAACCGTTGCCAGCGCCGGTATCGGTTACCCCTTTCTCGTGGAGGGACAATACAAAAAAAATATCGGCAATGCCGTCGAAATCCGCCTGAAAGAAACCGGAACGCTGAGCGGAACATTGAAAGCATTCAACGGCGACCATATCCTCATCGAATGCGAGGAGAAAAAAGCCATCGAAGGGAAAAAGAAAAAAGAGGTGGTTAAAACCGAAAAAACGATTTATCTGTCCGACATCAAACAGATAAAAGACATTGTGACATTCTGAAAATGAAATAATAAATCAATAACAATAATCACTGAAAAGTTAAAATGGAAAATATTAACTTAGTAGAATCATTTGCTGAATTTAAAGAATTCAAAAATATTGACAGAGCGACGTTAATGAGCGTATTGGAAGATGTTTTCAGAAATATGCTTCTGAAAAGATACGGTACGGATGAAAATTTCGACATCATCATCAACATCGACAAAGGAGACCTTGAAATCTGGAGAAACCGGACCGTCGTAGAAGACGACAAACTGGAAGATTCCAACACCCAGATCACGCTGACCGAAGCCCAGAAAATCGACAGCGATTATGAAGTGGGAGAAGAAGTGGCGGATGAAGTGAAATTCAAGGATTTCGGCCGCCGTTCCGTTTTAGCTTTACGCCAGAATCTCTCTTCCCGGATTCTGGAATTGGAAAAAGACAACATCTACAACAAATACAAAGACCGTATTGGTCAGATTATCTTAGGTGAGGTTTATCAAATCTGGAAAAAAGAAATGCTGATTCTGGATGATGAAGGCAACGAGTTGATTCTGCCCAAACAGGAACAGATTCCCTCCGATTTCTTCAAAAAAGGAGATACCATAAAAGCTGTGGTTATCCGGGTGGAAATGAAAAATTCCAGTCCCTACATCATTCTTTCCCGTACGTCTCCCATATTCCTGGAAAGACTCTTTGAAAACGAGGTTCCGGAAATTTTCGACGGACTGATTACTATCAAGCACGTGGTACGTGCTCCAGGTGAAAGAGCCAAAGTGGCTGTCGAATCCTATGACGACCGTATCGACCCGGTGGGTGCCTGTGTCGGAATGAAAGGTTCGCGTATCCACGGTATTGTCAGGGAACTGCGGAATGAAAACATCGATGTCATCAACTACACGAACAACTTACAGCTGTACATCACGCGGGCGCTGAATCCGGCCAAAATCAAAAACATTGAAATCGACGAAGCCAATAAAAAAGCCAACGTCTACCTGAATCCGGAAGAAGTATCGCTGGCCATCGGTAAAGGCGGATTGAACATCAAATTAGCCAGTCAGCTGACGGGCTACGACATCGACGTTTATCGTGAATTCAGTGAAGCACAGGAAGAAGAGGACGTAAATCTGGATGAATTCAAAGACGAAATCGAACCCTGGATTATCGATGAACTGAAACGCGTTGGTTGCGACACGGCGAAAAATGTACTGGAACTGGACGAATCCGAACTGGAAAAACGCACAGACCTCGAAGTTGAAACCATCCGCGAAGTTCTGAGTATATTAAAAGCTGAATTCGAATAGTCCGCTTTTAAAACTTAACGCTTGAAAATTTTAAAATCTCAATATGGCAGTAAGATTAAATAAAGTAGCCCGAGAATTTAATGTGGGACTTTCCACAATCGTAGAATTTTTGCATGCTAAAGGGATACAAATATCCTCTGATCCAAATGCAAAACTTTCTGATGAAGATTATGCCCTCGTGGCCAAAGAATTTTCATCGGACAGCGAGGTGAAAAAGGCCTCTTCCATGGTGGACCTGAAAAACACCCGCAAGAAGAAAGAAACCGTCACCATTGACAACAAGGGCAATATCAAGGAAATAAACGAAGAAGAGCAATTTATTTCCATCAAAGATGAAGTGAAACTGGAAAATAAAATCAAAGTCGTGGATCACATCGACCTGAATCCGGTTCAAAAGCCCGTCCAAGAAGAAGTAAAAGAAACGACCACCACTACGGATAAAGCGGAAACATCACAATCCGGCTCCGTTCAGGAAGCAGCCACGCCACAGAATACCTCTGTCCCCGTGGAGGAAGAACCGTTTAAAATACAACAACCGGCGGTTAAAGACGTAAAAGTGGTCGGAACCATCGACTTGGATTCCATCAACCAGCGCACCCGTCCTCCCAAGAAAAGCAAACTGGAAAAAGAACGGGACCGCAAGGATATGAAAAAGGCAGTCTCCCCGGGAAAAACATCCGAAAACACAGAAAAAAATGACGAATTCTTATCGGAAGAAGATTCCGAAACCCGGAAAAAAAGAAAGAGAATTCATCGCGATGAGCCTGTAAACGTACAGGAATCCGACCGTTTCGGTAACCGGAATGAAGAAAATAAAAAGAAGCTGAAAAAGCTGAAAAAGAAAAAACAGGAAAAAACCGAAATCACGGACGAAGACGTAGACCGTCAGATCAAAGACACCTTTGCCCGTTTGGGAAGCAAAGGCAAATCAACCACTTCCAAACACCGCCGTGACAAGCGTGATGCCGCCCAACAAAAAATGCAGGCGGAACTGGAACAGGAAGAAAAAGAAAAGAGCATACTGAAACTGACCGAATTTGTGACCGTTGCGGAATTGGCCACCATGATGGGCATTTCCGTTACAGAAGTCATCTCGGCCTGTATGTCTCTGGGATTGTTTGTATCCATCAACCAGCGTCTGGATGCCGAAACCATCAATCTGGTAGCGGACGAATTCGGATTTTCCGTAGAATTTGTAAGTGTCGATATTCAGGAAGCCATTGAAGAAGACGAAGAAGACACGGAAGAAAACATGCTTCCCCGTCCTCCCATCGTCACGGTAATGGGACACGTCGACCACGGTAAAACGTCCTTGCTGGACTACATCCGGAAGACCAACGTCATTGCCGGGGAAGCCGGAGGTATCACCCAGCACATCGGTGCATACAACGTAAAATTAGCCGACGGCCGGGCCGTTACCTTCTTAGATACTCCGGGTCACGAGGCTTTTACCGCCATGCGTGCCCGCGGTGCCCAGGTAACCGACATCGCCATCATTATCATTGCGGCGGACGACAGTGTCATGCCCCAGACCATTGAGGCCATCAACCATGCCAGTGCTGCGGGAGTACCAATGGTCTTCGCCATCAACAAAGTGGACAAACCCGGAGCCAATCCCGACAAAATCCGGGAAGAACTGGCCAACATGAACTACCTGGTAGAAGAATGGGGCGGTAAATACCAATGCCAGGAAATATCCGCCAAAAAAGGTCTCAACATCGAAGAATTGCTGGAAAAAGTATTGCTCGAAGCCGAATTGCTCGACCTGAAAGCCAACCCGCACAAAAAAGCGACAGGTTCCATCATCGAATCTTCTCTGGACAAAGGCCGGGGATATGTGGCAACAGTGCTGGTTCAGGCAGGAACATTAAAAATCGGAGATGTCGTGCTGGCCGGACAATATTTCGGTCACGTAAAAGCCATGTTCAACGAACGGGGTGGCAAACTGGAAAAAGCCGGTCCTTCCGAACCCGCATTAATATTGGGATTGAACGGTGCTCCACAAGCTGGAGACAAATTCAATGTACTCGGCAATGAAAAAGAAGCACGCCTATTGGCAAACAAACGCGAACAGTTACAGCGCGAACAGGGATTACGTACCCAAAAACACATCACGCTGGATGAAATCGGTCGCCGCATCGCCATCGGTTCCTTCCAGGAACTTAACATCATTGTCAAAGGTGACGTGGACGGTTCTATCGAAGCACTTGCCGACTCCCTGCTGAAACTCTCTACCGACGAAATACAGGTAAACGTGATTCACAAAGCCGTCGGACAGATTTCGGAAGGCGATGTCATGCTGGCTGCGGCTTCCAATGCCATCATCGTAGGTTTCCAGGTACGTCCTTCCATGAGTGCCCGTAAATTAGCCGAAAAAGAACAGATAGACATCCGCCTATATTCCATCATCTATACGGCCATCGAAGAAATCAAAGCCGCGATGGAAGGTATGTTATCACCCGAAATCAAAGAAGAAGTCATCGGTACTGTCGAAGTACTCGAAACCTTTAAGATTTCCAAAGTCGGTACCATTGCCGGATGCGTTGTCCGGGACGGAAAAATCACACGTTCCGCCAAAGTACGCATCATTCGGGAGGGTATTGTGGTCTATACCGGCGCCTTAGGCTCCCTCAAACGCTTCAAAGACGATGTGAAAGAGGTTACCAAAGGCTTCGAATGCGGTCTGAACATTGAAAATTACAACGACATCCGCATCGGTGACATGGTGGAAGGCTACGAAGAAGTAGAAGTGAAAAAGACCTTATAACATCAGAAACGGTCTTTTAATACACAAATCCCCGGAAGGTTTTGTCTTGCTTCCGGGGATTCTTTTATTTTGAATATTCCGAATAAAAGCCTAACTTCGTAACTTGATTTAGAAAATTGAAAACAGACTATTATGAAGTTAGCAGTTATCGCACACGACGGAAAGAAGGCAGAAATGGTCGCTTTTCTGAATCGTCACATGGATTTCTTCAAATCCGTAGGAGTTGATATTGTAGCCACCGGCACCACCGGCAAACATGCGCAAGAAGCAGGTCTGGAAGTCGAACGGCTATTATCCGGACCTCTGGGCGGAGATGCCCAGATTGCAGCCCAGGTAGCCGAACACCAAATACAAATGGTGATCTTTTTCCGCGACCCGTTAGGGAAACATCCCCACGAACCGGATGTACAGATGTTGATGCGTGTATGCGACGTACACAATGTGCCCATCGCGACCAATCCGGCATCAGCGGAAATGATGGTACGCGGATTTGTTGATTTACACAAATGTTAAGATGAGAAAAAAACTGACGGTCATATTGCCACTCTACTTTGCAAGCTTCATCTTGCTGGCATTTTCCGTCTTTCCCCATCATCATCATGATGCGTTCATCTGCTTTAATGAAATCCATAATTTCTCGGCTGAACAACCACACCATCATCCACACCCGGAAATCCCCGAAAAAGGATGTCATATCCAATACTTATTTCAGGCAGACAATGTCAAAACCTTGTCCCGGTATTTGGCACAAAGTGAAAATACTCCTATCCCGTTTGCCATTTCCTGCGGTATAACCGCCGACAGTCTGGTCCTGTCATATCCGGAATTCGCGCTCGACTTTACACTGAATACAGACGACGACTCGGTTCATCAACTCTTATTTTCTTCTCATAAATTTACCCGCGGGCCTCCCCGTTTAGGCTGATTTACATTCATTTTTTATAAGCAATCCGGCACCTCCCCGCTGCAAGCGGAGAATTACGCGTTATTGCCGGAAAAAACATGATAAAAATTAACAGGGTAAAACATGAGAACATTTATACTATTACCGATTCTTATTCTTACATTGGGTGTATGGGGATGTAAACACGAACATGAGCATGAACACCAAGAGGGACATACACACAAAGCAGAATCCCACTCCCATTCAGAGAATGAACACACAACGCCCTCTTCCCCGCATGCAGATGAAATCATTTTTACAAAAGCCCAGGCTGAAAAAACTGACTTCAAGGTAGAAGAAATACAACCGAAAACCTTCCAACAAGTCATCAAGACAACGGGACAGATATTACCGGCTCCCGGAGATGAATCCGTTATTGTAGCAACAAGCAACGGCATCGTGTCTTTCAGTAACAAACGCCTCACGGAAGGCACCGCCGTCAAAAAAGGAGAAACAGCCTTCACCATCATGTCCAGAAACATTGCCGAAGGCGACCATTATTCCAAGGTAAAAGCCGGCTATGAACGCGCCAAAGCGGAATACGAACGCGCGGCATCCCTGGTGAAAGACAAGATTATTTCCCAAAAAGAATACGAAACCGTCAAACTGGACTACGAAAACGCCAAAATCGCCTTTGACGCCGTCGCCGGTAACCGGACAGCCAACGGAGTAGGCGTCCCCTCTCCCTTACAGGGATTTGTGAAAAACATTCTTGTAAAAGAAGGGGAATATGTCACGGTAGGCCAGCCGCTGGCCACTGTTTCACAAAACAAACGTCTGGTATTGCGTGCCGAAGTGTCCGAAAAATATTACCACACGCTGCAAAACATCCGGAGCGCCAATTTCAAAACACCATACGACAATAAAGTATATGTTCTTTCCGAATTGAACGGCCGCGTTCTCTCCTTCGGGAAAACAGCCACCGATAATTCATTCTACATTCCCGTTTCTTTCGAATTCGACAACAAAGGAGAAGCGATGCCGGGAGCCTTTGTGGAAATTTTCCTGCTATCCGGAGATCAGGAAAACGCCCTGACCTTGCCCGTCAGCGCCCTGACCAATGAAATGGGTATATTCTACGTGTACATACAATTGGATGAAGAGGGATACCGCAAACAGGAAGTGAGTGTCGGCGGCAACAACGGCAAGGAAGTACAAATCCTCCAAGGGATTCATGCCGGCGACCGCGTTGTGACCCGGGGAGCCTACCAGGTGAAAATGGCTTCCGCCTCCGGAGCTATCCCCCACGGACACAGCCACGAACATTAATCAATCGAATACATTACGTTTTTAGCCGCAAAATCCGGTAAAAAAAACGCTTGCGACTAAAGATTTTATAATAAATTCCTTAGATATGCTGAATAACATCATACAATATTCATTACGCAACCGGCTACTCGTCATGATCTCGGCAGTGATGTTGCTTATTTGGGGTTCTTACACCGCTTCCACGATGGAAGTGGACGTATTCCCCGACCTGAATGCCCCGACAGTCGTCGTCATGACGGAAGCCCAGGGCATGGCGCCGGAAGAAGTGGAACGTTTAGTCACCTTCCCTGTCGAAACGGCAGTCAACGGCGCCACGGATGTACGCCGCGTGCGTTCCTCCTCTACGACCGGATTTTCCGTCGTCTGGGTAGAATTCGAATGGGGCACGAACATTTATACCGCCCGGCAAATCGTGTCCGAAAAATTAGCCACATTAGGGGATGCCCTGCCCTCCACAGTGGGTCAGCCCACCTTGGGACCGCAGTCATCCATCCTCGGCGAAATGATGATTATCGGACTCACAGCCGATTCGACCTCCTTACAGGATTTACGCACCATGGCGGACTGGACCATCCGTCCCCGCCTGCTTTCCACAGGGGGAGTCGCACAGGTTGCCGTTATTGGCGGAGAAATAAAAGAGTATCAGATACTCCTCGACCCTGCCCGGATGAAATACTACAACATCACATTGGATGAAATCCTTCCGGCAGTAGAAAATATGAACCTCAATTCCACCGGAGGCATACTCTACGAATATGGTAACGAATACATCGTACAGGGCGTAATGGCCACCACCCGAACGGAAGAACTGGGGAAAGCCGTGGTGAAAACCGTCAACGACATTCCGGTCATGCTCTCCGACATTGCAGACATCCGCATCGGCAACAAAGCCCCGAAATTAGGTTTGGCTTCCGAAAGAGCCAATCCGGCCGTATTGGTTACCGTCACCAAACAGCCTGCCACCAATACACTCGAATTAACCGACAAACTGGACGCCTCCATCCGGGAATTGCAAAAGACCCTGCCGGCAGATGTACGGATTTCCACCGACATTTTCCGTCAGTCCCGCTTTATCAACAGCTCCATCCATAACATACAGGAAGCCCTGCTGGAAGGAGCCCTGTTCGTCATTGTGGTATTGTTCTTCTTCTTGATGAACTTCCGCACCACTCTCATTTCTCTGGTGGCCCTGCCTCTTTCCTTGTTAGTTGCCATCCTGGTGATGCACGCTTTGGGATTGACTATCAACACCATGAGTCTCGGAGGGTTGGCCATTGCCATCGGTTCTTTGGTAGATGATGCCATCGTCGATGTGGAAAATGTTTACAAACGTCTGAGGGAAAACCATCTCCGACCGGCAACAGAACGTCTTTCTACCCGACAGGTCGTATTTGAGGCCTCGAAAGAAGTCCGCATGCCTATACTGAATTCCACACTGATTATCGTGGCCTGCTTCCTGCCCCTCTTTTTCCTTTCGGGCATGGAAGGGCGCATGCTGATACCCTTGGGCATCGCCTTCATTGTCGCCCTCTTTGCGTCAACCGTCGTAGCGCTAACCCTCACCCCGGTGTTGTGCAGCTATATGCTGACGACAGAAAAGGCATTGAAAAAAAGTGAAAAAGAACCTGTTGTGTCCCGCTCCTTGAAAAAATGGTACGCCAACGCCCTCCACTGGGCCTTGAACCATAAAAAAGTCGTTATCGGCACCTCAGTTTCCCTGTTAATCGTAACCCTGATTATCATGACCGGCTTGGGACGCAGTTTCTTGCCCCCGTTCAATGAAGGCTCACTGACCATAAACATCAGCACCATGCCCGGTATTTCGCTGGAAGAATCGGATAAAATGGGCAGAATGAGCGAAGAAATCCTGATGAGCATACCCGAAATACAAACGGTTGCCCGCAAAACGGGACGCGCCGAATTGGATGAACACGCCTTAGGTGTCAATGTATCGGAAATTGAAGCGCCGTTTGAGCTTGACCGACGTTCCCGGGACGAATTTTTAGAAAATGTACGCAAACAATTGGGAGAATTGAAAGGCGTGAACGTTGAAATCGGCCAACCCATCTCCCACCGTATCGACGCCATGCTGTCGGGCACCAAAGCCAACATCGCCATAAAACTGTTCGGCAACGACCTCAACAAACTGTTCCAGCTCGGGACGCAAATCAAATCCGCCATCGGGGGTATCGAAGGCATTGCCGACCTGAATGTGGAACAACAGATTGAACGTCCCCAATTGCAAATCAAGCCCAAGCGGGATATGCTGGCCAAATACGGGATTACCTTGCCCGAATTTTCCGAATTCATCAATGTCGCGTTGGCAGGCAAAGTCATTTCACAAGTCAATGAAGGAGGAAAAGTCTTTGACCTCACGATTAAAGCCGACGACCGAAAAAGGGAGCGCATGGAAGACATCGGCGAACTGATTATCGATGCCGGCAACCGGAAAATCCCGCTTCATTACGTCGCTGAAATTCTGCCCTTGGCAGGGCCGAATACCATCAGCCGGGAAAATGTACAGCGCAAAATCGTCGTTTCCGCCAACGTGGCGGGCAGAGACCTGAAAGGCGTTGTCAATGATATTCAAAAGGAAATCGAAGCAAAAATCAACCTTCCCGAAGGGTATCATATCGAATACGGCGGGCAGTTTGAAAGCGAGCAGGCAGCCTCCCGGATTCTGTTCCTGACATCGTTGATTTCCATACTTATCATCTTCCTGATTCTATACCACGAATTCAGAAGCCTGCCCCTGGCCAGCATCATCATGCTGAATCTGCCCCTGGCCATCATCGGCGGAATCATCAGCATCCGACTCACCTCGGGCGTGATAAGCATCCCCGCCATCATCGGCTTTATCTCCCTGTTCGGCATCGCCACCCGCAACGGAATACTGCTGGTTTCGCATTACAACTATCTGCGTGCGGGGGGCATGTCCTTGAAGGAAAGTATTATCCGAGGCTCTTCCGACCGTCTGAACCCGATTCTGATGACGGCCCTGACATCCGCCTTAGCGTTAATTCCATTGGCTATAGGAGGCGACCTGCCGGGCAATGAGATTCAAAGTCCGATGGCACAGGTCATCTTGGGCGGATTGCTCAGCTCCACCCTGCTCAACGGATTTGTCATTCCTGTCGTATACTTTTTACTGAACCGGAAAGAAACGCAAGCAATCACTCATTCAGAAACACAGAATTTATGAAAAAATACATTTATCTTTTTATTACCGGCCTGTTTCTATGTCCTGCTGTCCATGCCCAGCAGGATATAGACGGCGTTTTGAAAAGCGTTGAAACCCATAACAAGACGTTACAGGCAGAAAGCCGCCTGGACAAAGCCCGGCAATTGGAAGCCCATACGGGAAATTACCTGAGCAATCCGACGGTGGAACTCAATCAACTGTGGGCAGACCGCAGTGCCGGTGGCAATGTAAACGAACTGGCCGTGGTGCAGGGATTTGACTTTCCCACCGTCTATGCGAACAAAAATAAACTGGCGGATTTAAAAGCAACCGCCTCCGGCTATCAGTATGCTGTCAGCCGGCAACAAATTTTGCTTTCCGCCCAACAGCTTTGCTTCGAAATCATTTATCTGCATAAACAGAAAAAACTGGCGGAGGAAAGAGCCGGCAATGCCCAGCATCTTTTTGAACTGTATCAAAAACGGCTGGAACAAGGAGAAGCCAATCAATTGGAATTGAACAAAATCCAGCTGGAGCAACTGAACACACGCAATGCTCTGCGCCTCAATCAGATTGCCCTGGCGGCGGCACAGGAACAATTGCAGAACCTGAACGGCGGCGAAGTTATCGCATTCACGACCAATGAGTATCCGGAAATGCCGGTATTACCCGCCTATCCGCAACTGGAATCCGAGTATATGGCTCAGGATCCGGGGTTGAAAGACATATCCGGACAATCGGAAATTGCAGAAAGGGAAATCCGGCTGACGCGTGCCATGACCCTGCCCAAATTCGATATCGGTTACCGGCGGAACGGCGGAAGCGGCGAAAGTATGAACGGTTTCAGAATCGGCATGTCCATTCCTTTGTGGGAAAATAAAAATACGGTCAAAAAAGCGAAAGCCCAATTTGAATATACCACCGCCGCAATGGAAGACAAAGTACAATCGTTGAAATCCTATTTGAAACAACTTTACCAACAGGCAAAGACCCTTTCGGACTCGCGGGAAGAGTATAAAAAAATCTTATCCGGACAACAAAATATCGAATTGCTGAACAAAGCCCTCGACGCGGGACAGATTTCCATGATTGAATATTTCACAGAAATTACCACTTTCTACGAAAGCCGTCAGAATTATTTAGACGTCGAGCGCGAGTGTTTCAACGTCCTTGCCCAACTTTTTCAATACAAATTATAAAAAATCATCCGCCCGGGAGTTCACACTTCCGGGCATTTTTTTACAAACACTCCTCTCCCGCCTGCCTTAAACTCCGCCAATTTATAGAAAACGACTCCTTTTCACCGATTCCACACCTCTCTATCTCCTCTATAAAGTGCTTACAAAGCGCTTATAAAGCGCTTATAAAGTGCTTCTGAATGCACTTTATAAAGAATTTGTATAGATTTTCTATACCTTTTGTAGAATATTTATAGAGGAGATAGAGGGGAGTAATATAAGTTAATTGTATAGGAAAGCAAAAGGAAGACTATAGGGGCAAATTTACAGAAGAAATCGACGGGAAGAAAAAAAGGCGGGTTTCATTATGACGAAATTTGTTTATACTTTTGGACATCTTTAAATCTATACCATGAAGACCGGTCTATTGATTTTATTTTTTTCCGTATGGGGATTTTCTCTATGCAAAGCCCAATCCCGTAAAAGCATCGATACCAGTACGGATATTCTGGCTTTGTTAAATCCGATAGCAGGTTTTACGGGAAGCCTGGCCCTCAAGGATTATGAAGGGACGAAACAGGTTGTCCTGGGAGGATTGACCAATCTGGCCGCCAATTATATTCTGGAATTCAGCATTCGTAAGAAACGGCCTGACGGAAGCGGCAACCATGCTTTTCCCTCCACCCACACCTCGGTTTCTTTTCAGGGAGCCGCTTTCCTGCAAAGACGCTACGGCTGGAAATTCGGAGCTCCAGCGTATGCGGTATCCGCTTATGTCGGTTGGGGAAGAATTTACGCCAAGAAACACGATATTTGGGATGTACTCGCCGGAGCGGCTTTAGGAGCCGGAAGTGCCTATATCTATACCCGTCCGTTTGCCCGCAGACACGAACTTACGCTGGCGCCGGCAATAATGAGTTCCGGAGTCCCCGGCATCTATGCTTCTATCCGCTTGTGATATTTCCCGACAGGTCATTTGGGTCATGAAAAAAAAGGGAGAAAAAACATTGGTTGTATTATTCTGTCTCAGTCTCATTGCAGGCTGGTGGTTTATGCTGCCTACTCCACTCTTTCATATGCCTTATTCCACGGTTGTGACAGACCGGAAGGGACAAATCATAGGTTCGTCTGTGGCGGATGACGAGCAATTCCGGTTCCCGGGTACGCCTTTCCTGTCCCCCAAATACATTGTTTCACTGATTACCTTTGAGGACAAACGCTTTCTTTCGCACCGGGGAGTAGATTTCACCGCTTTACTCCGGGCCTGCCGGCAAAATCTCACTTCCGGCAAGATTGTCAGCGGCGGCAGTACCATCAGTATGCAGGTGGTCCGGATTGCCAGGGGAAATCCGCCCCGTACCTATATGGAAAAATTCAAGGAATTACTCCTTGCCTGGCGCCTGGAGCAACAGTATACGAAATACGGGATTCTGCAAATGTATGCGGCACACGCCCCTTTCGGCGGCAATATCGTAGGCATGCAGACGGCTGCCGAAAAATATTTCCACCGTTCTCCGGAGCAGCTCAGTTGGGCAGAAGCCGCTTTTTTAGCCATTCTTCCCAATGCCCCTGCGTTAAAAAACCGACAGATGCTGAAAGAGAAACGGGACGGTCTGTTAAAGAAATTATACGAAAAGGAGTGGATGAACGAGGAAGATTACCTGCTGGCCGTGGCGGAGCCCCTGCCGGAAAAGATTTCCTCCACCGAAAATATAGCCCCCCACCTACTGGCGGAAGCCGTATTGACTCAAAAGGGACAAACGGGACTCTCTACTATTGACCGGCATTTGCAGAAGCAGGTCAACGAAATCGTAGCCCGCCACAGCCGACTGCTTAGCCAAAACCATATTTACAATCTGGCAGTGCTCGTTGCCCATGTCCCCAGCGGCGAAGTCCGGGCTTATGTGGCAAACAGCCCCGCTCAGGCGGGAAGCCGTGGGAATGAAGTGAATATCATCAAAGCGGTGCGCAGTTCGGGCAGCATCCTTAAACCAGCCTTGTATGCACTGATGCAACAAGAAGGCTATATCCTGCCGTCGACGCTGGTTCCGGATATTCCTTCGCGCTTCGGACAATATGCGCCTTCCAATTTCAACAGGACATTTCAAGGAGCCGCACCGGCAGACCGGGCATTGGCTTTTTCATTGAATATACCTTTTGTCCGCATGCTGAAAGAATATGGGCTCAGCCGTTTCCGGGATGATTTGAAACATCTGGGCATCCATTCGCTGAACCGTTCGGCAGAGGACTACGGCCTAAGCCTGATTTTAGGAGGAGCTGAGACTTCCCTTTGGGATTTATGCAATATGTACGGAGGTATGGCCTCCACCCTCCGCCACTATAATGAACGGGACGGACAATATTTTGCAGGAGAATATGAACGCCTCAGACTTTGGAAGAAGAAGGACCAGGCAAGCACGGCTATCCAGCCGGAAGAAGCCCCTTTGAGTGCCGCTTCCATTTGGCTCACGTTCAAAGCTCTGCAAACTGTTGAGCGACCGGAATTGGAATCGGGCTGGAAAAATTTTGCCGCTTCCATGAATCTGGCCTGGAAAACAGGCACAAGTTTCGGCTTTCGCGATGCTTGGGCAGTCGGGGTGAATGCCGATTGGGTGGTCGGAGTATGGGCGGGGAATGCTGACGGAGAAGGTCGACCGGGATTAGTCGGCGTACGCGCCGCAGCCCCAGTATTGTTTGAAGTAGCAGGATTACTCCCCGTGAGGGGTAAATTTTATGAACCTGTAGATGAACTGGAAGAAGTTGCCGTTTGCCGGCAAAGCGGCTATCGGGCTTCCTCTCTCTGCGAACCAACGGATACAGTTAAAATCTGCCGTAAGGGAAAGCGTACGGAAGTATGTCCGTTTCATCGTCTGATACACCTGGATTCTTCCGAAAAGTGGAGGGTGAATTCAATATGCGAAACTCCATACGAGATGCATCCCCGTTCGTGGTTTGTACTTCCTCCTGTGCAGGAATGGTATTATGCCCGCACCCATGCCGGTTACCGGCGTCTTCCCCCTTACCGGAAAGACTGCGGAGCCCCCGAGGATATGATGGAATTGATTTACCCGCCGAAAGGTGCCAGGGTGTTTATCCCCCGGGATTTTGGCGGCAAGAAAAGCTGGGTGGTGTTTGAATTGGCTCACCGGATTCCCGCCACAGAGGTGTATTGGCACATTGACAATCAATATGCCGGTATGACCCAACATGTTCACCAAATGGAATTGAACCTGGATGAAGGCAAACACCTGTTAACGTTGGTCGATGCCCAGGGTAACAGTCTGCAACGCACTTTCCACGTTGTCAGCAAGACTCAATAAAACGGGTTTCAGCACATACATTTTTTCTTCGAATTATTTTTTTGTTTGAAAATAACGCTTACCTTTGTAGCCGCAAATGCCACTTTAGCTCAGCTGGTAGAGCGACGCATTCGTAATGCGTAGGTCGCGAGTTCAAGTCTCGCAAGTGGCTCCATCAATGATTTACAATTAAAGAGCGGTCAGAAACATAAAATCTGACCGCTTTTTTGTTTCTTTAAAATGAAAGATTTATATCAACCTACGAGAGGAAAGATAAAATATACTCAAAAAGAAAGATCAAAATGAATACAAAGACGTTAGACCAAATCAAGACGGATTATTATGGCGTTGTAGGTACGCCTGAGCGTGACAGGCTTGAAAGAGAGCTTGAAGCATTGAGGATCGGATTCAAAATAAGAAGTGCCCGGGAAAAGAAAGAAATGACACAAGCCGAACTTGCAGCTCGCATAAACAAAAAACGCACGTTTATATCAAAAGTAGAAAATGACGGAGAAAACATTACATTGAAGACATTATTCGACATTGTAGAGCGTGGGCTGGGCGGAAAGCTTGGAATTGAAGTTCAGATCTAATAAATGAATTGCAAGCGATTACTTTGCAATAATGGCTATGCTTTCTATTCCAGTCAAATTTTTCTTAATGCACGCAAGGAAGCAAAAATCACACACGCCCCCAGTTTGCTAAACACAACAAAGTCTTCCATAGCCCGTACAGAAAAAGGCACAATTTAATCCAAGCGCTGGTAGTTTTTATCGGATGATGTCTGTTCTGGGCATAAGAGTTGGAATAACCGGCATCTATTGATGTGAGTCCGATTTTTTACAAAAACGGAAAAATAACAAATTCTTTGGAAATAAACTACTTAGAGTATCCCAAAACGTTAAAACGGGAAAAAATCTCCATTCTTTAACTTTTTTGCACGATTTTTGTATGATAAAATAGTTGCGAAAATGCATCTTGCAAAGATAAAAAAACGAATGCTTTAAAAAGCAATATAAAGATTCAGGAAATAAACAAGAATACGTATGTGAGTACGTTTCAGAAAAATACATATGAAAATCCATCAGTTTAACGGTCTATTGTGTTTTCTTTTTCTACTGTTTCTTTTCAACGGATGCGAAAAGAAGCATATAGAAAATGAAGGTGAAAAAGAGATTAGCTTCAATCTTGACTTAACTACCAAGTCCGATTTCAGAATAGTTACCCGTGCCCAATCGTCGGATTCTCTATTCCGCATCCCGGAATGCGATGAATTTAAGATTCAATTATTAAACGCTTCGGGCTCCGTTATCAGAGAATGGGAAACGTATTCCGAAATGCCGCATCCCGTAAAATTGCAGGCAAATAATAAGATTCAAATCAAAGCTTCGCACGGCACCTTGGGGAAAAGTAATTTTGATGCTCCGTATTTCAGCGGCGACACGACTCTGTTGCTGCAAGGCGACCAGGAAAACAATATTACCCTCACGGCCGGAATAGAGAATGTTTTGGCAAGTGTCCGCTATCGTGAGAATTTCAGCAATTATTTCAAAGATTATTCCACGCAACTCATTACCTCTGTCGATACGATTACTTTCAGCAAGGAGGAAAAACGCACAGCCTTTTTACCTGCCGGAAAATTGGATGTGTTGTTGAATATGACCAAGAGCGATTTAACGACTAATTCACTGCTTGCCGTATCTATTCCAGAAACAAAAGCCGCAGAATATTATAATTTTAATGTTTCTCTCGGAGGAGAGCAAGGATATGAAAAGTTGCTTATCAGTTTTGATTCGACAACTGTTGAAAAACCTCTTGAAATCGCTTTGCCGCAAGATTGGCAGGCACACAAGAAACCTTATCTTACGCCGGCCTTCGATACGCTTCCCGTTTATGAATATCTGGTGGGGGAAAGCTGTGCAAAAGGGACGTTTTATACGCTGGTTACCGCTATCGGAAAAATCGGTTCGTGCAGGATAAAAACCACTTCCGCCAGTTTAACCGCTGCAGGTTGGCCGGCAGATGTCGATTTACTTTCATTGACCAATGCCAACAGAAACCGTTTGCTTCGCTTCGGTTTGACATGGTCGGAAAATATGGAAAACGCCAATATGGCAGAACTTGATTTTTCCGGAATCGTTACGAATCTACCTGCCGGAAAACATACAATTACAGTGGATGTCACGGATGTTTCGGGCCAGCATTGCGTTCCCTTGAATCTCAAATTCCACATTACCCCTCCGCTTTTTGAATTGGTGGCACCCGATAAACCGGCAATTGCACGAAGTCTGGAATATCCGTTTAAAATCCGGATAAGCGGTGGTGCACCCGAAAATATCATTATCGAATATCTGAATGAAAATCAGGCTTTCGGTGTGAAAGAGTGGACTAAATGCAATATCAATGATTGGAAGTGGAATGCCACGATGGATACCGTTTATATGTATACCGGTGTAAATATCAATAAGCAGACTATCCAGTTCCGGGCCAAATACGGGGACGAAACAACGAATGAAGTTACGCTAAGCGCCGTTAACCCGACATTCCAACTTCAAAAAGACGGACCGGAATGGGCAAAACGGGCTTATTTGAACATTGAACAAACGGACGGTACGAACGGATTGGCACAAAATACACTGACCGAACAGTATAATGTTGAAATTTCAACAGATAAGACTACTTGGAACCGTGCCAATACTGAAGGCATATCATTCGATAAAACAAATAATCTGGTTAAATTTCAAGTCAACAAATTAGAGGGAAATCATACATACTATGTCCGGGTGGCTTTTGATGCCAAAGCGGATTTAGACATCTGTTATTCGGAACCGATTGAGATTAAAACAGAAGAGATATTGGAATTACCACGTATAGACTTCTCTGATGTAACGAATTCTATCAATAAAGGCGGAGGATATGGATATACCGAGGGTATAAATAGTAAAAAACAGGCTACTGCAACAATACATTACTATGAAGGCAAAAACTCATGGCTTACCGTCAATGACAAAACCATGCCATCAGTAAACGATGTCAAAACTGCAAATACATGGTATATTATTGCTTCGACGTTGCCCGCTAAATTCAATGAAATTTCCGGCACTTTATTACGCAATGTCGGTTGGGATAACCAAGGTGAAACACCTAAAGCTACCTATGGCAAGTATTTATGGCAAGCAACAGAGCTATCAGACTTGGAACCACCAAAGATTGGACATCATTCTGCCGGAAAGTTATTTTTAGGTTCCAGCTATACTTACAATCACAGTGATAATACCGAAACTTACGAGGAAGGTATCGAATTTACCTCCCGGCCGTCTGTTTTTAGATTTTCATATACCTACAAAAGCATCAATAGGGACAAGGCTATGGTAAAAATAGAAGTCCTTGATGCCGATAACCATACCATCGGTTCTGGAGAAGAAACTTTTGAAGCACAAGAAACATTGAGCATTGCCCAAATAGCAATAAGATATACGGACAGATATAAAAAGGCTGCGAAATTAAAAATCATGTTCGCCTCTTCTTCCAGTTGTTCTTACAGCCAATACGAAGAAGATAAAGATGATAATATTAAACGTTTTACCCAAAACATTCCAGCAGATGCGGTCTGCACCGGTAGTGAATTTTTTATTGCGAATATTTCACTCAATTACGAGTAATGTTGTATAATCATTGAAAATACTATACCATGAAAAGATTTACACGTGTTTTTATCTTTTTGATTGCCCTCTTTGTTGTTCTTTCCTGCAAAAAAGAACATGTGGAATTTGATCCACACACAGAGAGCGGTTCATTGCGACTGAATATGGGGATAAATGTATTGCTTACCCAAAATACGAGCCCCAGCTCAAGAGCGGCCATCGATACGAAAAATTTCATTGTGACGATTTACGATAATAAGACTGGCACCATCGCCCAAGATGTAAACAAATCAGACGCCGTATATGAATACGGGAATATGCCCGAAATCATTGCCCTGTATACGGGAGAGTATTATATCGTCGCCTCTTCTTTGAAGGAGATGCCTGCAGCGGCATGGGAAACACCTTATTATCAGGGGACTTCAGAGATTTTTACGATAAAGAAGGCTTCTGTTACCCAATTGGCTGATATCACTTGTACACAACAAAATGTGAGAGTGACGGTGTCCTATACGGAAACTTTGAAACGGGAATTGATTTCATACCATGCTGTTATTGCCTTAAGCAGCAACGAAGATGCCCATCTTGATTTTGACAAAAACGCCAATCTTGCCGGCTATTTCAAACCGGAAAAATTAGTGGCCGTATTAAACGGAGAACGCCCGGACGGTGAAATTATCCGTGCCAGAGTGGACCTTGATTCCATTAAGCCCGGCCAACACCAAAATATTGAATTTGACGTTACATTCAGTGCATTGCAATTAAACATCCATGTCAATACGGATGTTGATGTGATTAATAAAGATATTATTGTTCCTCCGGATGAAGACCCCATCGAAGATCCCGATACAATTCCGGTAGATCCGACTCCCGGTCCTCCTTCCGAATCCATCAGTATTGTGGGACGAGGTTTCGATATAGACAACGCTATCGAGTTTGCCGTAGGTGAAACCCAAAATGTCGTGGTAGATATTGATGTTCCCCAACAGATTTATAATTTATGGGTGGAAATAGAATCAGAGTTTTTAACGGAAGAGGAGTTGGGTACTTTAGGTATTCCCAAGAAGTTTAATTTAGGTGATCTCACCCCTGCATTAAAAACGGCTTTTGGACCGGAAGGATTGGGATTGATTGACGGTGAGGTCAGAGGAAAAACTTCTTTGGTGTTTAATATCACCGATTTCACCTCTTTGTTGCTACAAGCCGGTACACATAAATTTATTATAACGGTTGATGATTACGACGGTGCTTCTTTGACCAAGACATTGACCCTCATTAACTATTAAAAATTACTTTATGTTGAAAAACTATATAGGGATTTTGCTTTTATTTTCCTGTTCTTTTCTCTCCTGTCAAGATGATAAAATCGAGCAGGAAGGCGACGGTTTTTTGGATTTAAAGGTGAATTTCAATACAAAAACTAATCCGGAAATAGCAGTAAGAAGCATGGAAAGGGATTATGCCGTCATCATTAAAAATGAGGAAGGCAGAGTGCTGAAAAGATACGCTACACGAGAAGATATACCGGAAGAAATTACGTTATCCGCCGGTACTTACACGGCGGAAGTTACTTCGGGCGATAATCCGGATGCGGCGTTTTCCAGCCCTTATTTCACCGGAAGCGAAGAATTCAGCATAAAGTCGAATGAGGCCTCCCAGACAGAGATTACCTGTATGTTGGCCAATGCGAAAGTTTCCGTCAATTATTCCGAACGGGTTAAACAGTATTTCTCTTCCTACAAAACTTCCGTCAGTGTGCCCAAAGGATGTATTACTTTTACAGAGGATAATGAAGAGTACGGCTATTTCAAAGTTGCCAATGACAGTATGCGGCTTTCGTGGGAATTAGTGGCCGTGAATACTGCCGGACAGTCTTTCAGTAAAAATGGTGAGTTTTATGCCCGAAAACGTCAGCATTATTCCCTGAATTTCGATATTGAGAACCAACAGAATTCGGAAGAAGGCGGTTTGAAAGTCAATATTATTGCCGATGATGATGTTATCCGTACAGACACGACGGTCTTGATTGTTCTGCGTACTTTGCCCGAAATTACCGGAGACAATTTTGACATTACCACACCCGTCGCCTTACAATACAACAAATACGAAGGTGCTGTGTACAAAGTCAATATCAAAGGGACCCCTTCCATTGATTCCATTTGGTTTGAACATAATTGCGAGCATTTAAGCACCAACAATGTTCCTTCTAAATTTAATTTATACAACATTGAACCTTCCGCCTTGGAAACTATGAAAGATGCCGGGTTGGTTTGGGAAAAGAAATCCGATAGTACGGCAACCATGGATTTTACCCCGATGTTGAATCGCTTGGAAACAGGCAGCTATGAGTTTACATTCCACGTTTATGATACTAAAGGTAAAAGCAATGCGGCTACGTTCCAACTTTCTATTGTCGATGCGGATGTACTGACCTTAAGCGTTCCCAGTACGGTCTCTGGCGATGTATGGGCTCGCCATGCAAGACTTGGCGGACAGTGGATGACGGATGCCCAACCCGATAATCTTCAAATCCGTTACCGTATAAAAGGCAGTTCCGACCAAGATTGGACAACCGTTTCTGCGACCGAAATCATTGCCAGCAAATCTTCATTTTATGCTACCATTGATAATCTGGAGCCCGAAACGACTTATGAATATCAAACATTGTCCTACAAAGACGGCTCGCCCGTACCTGCCAATATCCAGACATTTACAACCGATATCGCTACCCCCCTGCCCAATGGAAGTTTTGACGAATGGGACGGTACTTACCCGTGGGCACCCGGCAGTGACGAGATAGATAAGTTCTGGGATACGGGTAATAAGGCTGCCGAGATTGCCAGTTTGGTCCTTACACAATCTTCCGACGTTTTACCTTCCGGTGTTTCCAAAGGGAAATCGGCTTGGCTGAAGTCCCAATATACAAAAGCGTTCAGTATTGCCGATGTTTTCGCTGCCGGAAATATTTTTTCCGGAGTATTCGGTAAAATCGAAGGTACAAGCGGTGCTTCCATGACTTTCGGACAACCTTATACGTCCCGGCCACAAAAGTTAAAAGGATATTACAAGTATAATTCCAAAACGATTGACTGGGATAAGAAGGGCGGTTTGTCAGGCAAAGAAGATCGCTTCCACATTTACATTATTTTGGCGGATGAAGCACATTATCTTAATACGACCGACCAATCCACATTATTCGACATGGATAAAATCAAACGCGGGGAAGATCCTCATACCATCGCTTTTGCCGAGTTGAGTAATGAAGCATTTGATGATAACGGCAATGATGTTACTCCGGCAGTTACCATGGATAATTACAAGGCTTTTGAAATTACATTGGAATATTATAAAAAAACAATCAGACCATCCTATATCATTGTAGCAGCTACTTCCAGTAAATACGGCGATTACTACACCGGTGGCATTGGCAGTGAGCTTTATATTGATGAATTCGAATTGGTTTTTGAATAAATTACGTTGAATAGAAAAATGCATCGCCTACACTACCTTATTTTATTATTTATCCTCTCTCTGCCGCTCGGTTTGTTTGCCCAGCGATTCGACAGAGGAATTACGCAAATTACCTTTATCCCCAAAGGACAGTGGATTACGGGATGTAATATTTCCTATTCACAACATACGAATGATAATTATAAATTCATTGTAATTGAAGGATGGAACGGGGAAGGCTATAATTTCAGTGTCAGTCCGTTTTTACTTTATTGTTTTAAAGATAATTTAGCCAGTGGTGCTAAATTTGAATATACCCGTTCTCTTTTAAAAATTGATAATTTAGATATCAGTATTGATGACGACATGAATTTTAGTCTGAGTGATATCTATACGTTGAAACACGGATATTATGCGACCGGATTATTTCGGGCTTATCTGAATTTGGGAGAAAATAAACGTTTCGGACTTTTTAATGAGGTTCAATTAAAATTCGGAGGGACACAAAGCAAACTGATTTCCGGAAGCGGAGAATCGCTTACAGGAACCTATGAATCCTCTTTTGATTTCGGATTGGGCATGGCTCCCGGCATGATTGCTTTTGTAAATGATTATACCGCTGTTGAGGTGACCGTAGGTGTTCTCGGTTTAAATGTTAAATCTATCCATCAAACCACAGATCAAGTGGTTGTCGGCTCCAGAAAGACAAGTTCCGCCAATTTTAAAATCAATCTCTTGGCTTTGAGTTTAGGACTCTCTTTTTATTTATAATCGGAACAGAGTGAAACACGGGGTATTACAATTATTGATTCTATTTTTCATTGCAGGCAGTTTCCACCTACAAGCTGCCCCCAATGGATTTACCCCTTCCGTATCGGATAGCACAAGCCAATATGGCTACTGGACAGGTGATTCAGCTCAAATCGGCACTCTTCCCCAAAAACAAAAAAAGAAATGGAAAGTATTCGGTATTAAGATTCCTGCATACATTCCTCCAAAACGCATGGAAAGAGGTATTGTAAAATCTCTTTTTATTCCTAAAAAAACATGGCAAACCGGAATATCTTTCTCTCATTACGAAGAAAACAACGATGATTATGATTTCCTAATCATTGAAGATTGGAAAGGTAAAGCCTATTCATTCCGGATCAGCCCATTTTTCTGCTGGTATTTTAAAAATAATCTGGGTGTTGGCGGACGTTTTACCTATAAAAATACCCGCTTTAATATCCAAGAATTGAGTCTTTCTATTGAAGACGATATGAATTTTACATTAGATAACGCCAATATCAAAAATGAGATGTATCAATGTGCCGTTTTTATACGGAGTTATGTCGGTCTGCATCCGCGTATCGGAGTTTTTAACGAAACCCATCTCACATATGGATACGGTAATGGCTGGTTATCGACAGGTGATGCAGAATTCCCCAACCACACGTCTCAGACAACACATGAGATTCAGTTGGGTATCCGTCCCGGAATATGCGGATTTGTGACCAATTCGGTGATGTTTGAGTTTTCATTTGAGGTCGGAGGACTACGTTATCGCAAGATTTCTCAAATTATTAATGACGAAATTAAAGGTTCCCGTACAACAGGTTTGGTTAATTTCCGGCTAAATATTCTCAGTTTAAACCTAGGATTGGCGGTTTGTATATAAATATATAATTTAAAAGCGAATGAAACGTTTACTTGTTTATTTGTCGGTCTGTTTTTTAGGGATTTCCTGTATTAAAAATGATATTCCTTATCCAACTATTCTGGGGGGATTTAAATCTTTTACCGTCGAAGGACAGAAAGAAAATCCTGAAATCAATACGGAAACCCAAACTGTAACGATACACCTATTGGATACCGTTGACCTTACGCAAGTAAAACTTATTTCCTATCAACTAACAGATAGTACAAGTATCACTCCTGCTCCCGAAGAATATCTAAATTTAAGTTCCCCCCTTACATTTGTGTTATCAACTTACCAAGATTACACATGGCAAGTCAAAGCCGAACAAGTTATCGAACGGAAATTTACCGTAAAAGACCAAATCGGGCAAAGTAAAATCGATACAAACACAAGAAGTGTACTCGCCTTTGTTCCTGAAAATGTATCTATACGAAACATTACTATTGAAGAAATACAATTAGGCCCTTCTAATAGTAAAATATCTCCAGAGCCCTCTACTGTAAAAGATTTTACAATACCTCAAATATTTACAGTCACATACCGAAATATAACGGAAACCTGGAAAGTTATCGTTATGCAAACAGAGGAATTAGTTACGACCGAAGCTGCTGACGCATTTGTCACTATCGCCTTTCTAAAAGGATTGGGACAATCCGGAGCCGATAACGGATTTGAATACAAAAAAACATCCGAAACAGAATGGAAAAAAGTCGATCCGTCACTTATTTCGCACGAAGGCGGAAGTTTTGCAGCTAAAATTACAGGATTAGAACCCGAAAGTTCTTATGTATGCAGAGCATATTCCGGTAGTAGCTACGGGAGTGAGTTGCCATTTACAACAGAACCTGCAACTCCTTTAGAAAACCCGAGTTTTGACGATTGGTATCAAGACGGTAAAGTTTGGTGTCCATGGGCACAGGGTTCATCATCCTTCTGGGATACAGGTAACAAAGGTGCAACAACATTAGGAGAAAGCAATACGACCCCCAGTTCCGAGGTCGCACCCGGAGCTTCCGGACACTCTGCTTTACTGACAACAAAATTTGTCGGAATCGGTTCCTTAGGCAAATTGGCAGCTGGAAATATGTTTGCCGGAGAATATGTAAAAACCGACGGTACAAACGGTATCCTCAACTTCGGACGCCCCTATACCTCCCGTCCTCTCAGACTGAAAGGAATGTTTAAATACAAATCCGTATCCATCAGCCATACCTCCTCCAGCAATCCAGACCTTTCCACCTTAAAGGGGCAACCGGATACATGCGCCATGTATATCGCATTGATCGATTCCGAGGCCCCCGTAGAGATACGCACAAAACCCAGTGTACGTAACCTGTTTAACCCCAAAGACCCCTCAGTTATCGCTTATGCGGAATATTATACGGCTGAAAATGTTACGTCATGGAAGGAATTTACCCTCGAACTGGATTATCGGGCCACGAACAGGAAACCGACATACATGGTAATTGTTTTCTCTGCCAGCAAATACGGAGATTATTTTACGGGAGGCAATGGCAGTATTCTCCAGCTTGACGAATTAGAACTGGAGTTTGAATAATAAAAAAACGGAAGAGTTCCCTATTTAAAATCTGGGTGTATACCGATGACAATAGGGTGCCTTCCCGGTTTTATTGTAATAATCCTGATGATAATCTTCCGCTTGCCAAAAAGTGGTTGCTGGTGTTATATGGGTTACGACCTTATAGCCCTTTTCTTTTAATTCCCGGATTAATTCTTCTGCAACTTCTTTTTGTCGGGATGTTGTATAAAATATTTCCGAACGGTATTGGTCACCCAAATCCGGTCCCTGCCCATCTGTCTGGGTCGGGTCATGAATTTCAAAAAACAGTTTCGCTAACGTGGTATAATTCACTTTTGCCGGATCAAATACGATCTTGACAGCCTCTGCATGCCCGGTTGTATGGGAACACACCTCCTTATAGGTCGGATTTTCTGTTGTTCCACCGATATATCCCACTTCAATGGAAAATATTCCCGGTTGTTGTCGCATCAAATGCTCCACACCCCAAAAGCATCCCCCGGCAAAAATCGCTGTTTCCATACCTTTATTCATCGTCTGTTCCATTTTTACATCCCCCAAAACTAAGTTCATATCTTCACTCCACGCAAAATTTACGTAGATCCTATTTATCATTGAATCCGGTAATAAATACTCTTATTTCAAAGAATCCAAAAGAGCATTCAAATTGGAAGTAAAAAGGCGAACGGCTATAGCCAACAAAATAATTCCAAAGAATTTACGCATCACATAAACACCCCCCTTACCGAAAACCCGCTGTACATAATCCACCTTTTTCAGTACGAAATAAACAAACAGCATATTCAAAGCCACAGCCAAAATAATATTCAGAATATTATACTCCGCCCGCAAAGAAAGCAAGGTGGTAAAAGAAGCCGCCCCGGCAATCAACGGAAAGACCAAAGGTACTATCGTGGCAGAATCCGTAGGTCCGTCATTCTTAAAAATCTCTACCCCGAAAATCATCTCACACCCCAATACCAGAATCACTAAAGCTCCAGCTACGGCAAAGGAAGAAATATCCACATTAAACAAGGAAAGTAAAGAGTTTCCCACAAACAAAAAGGATACCAAAATAACAAAAGAAAAAACAGCCGCCTGACCGGCACTAATTGTCTTTTTTCTCTCCTTTAACCCCAATATAATCGGAATGGACCCCAATATATCAATGACTGCAAACAATACGATGAATGCACTGAAAACCTCTTTAAAGCTAAAATAAATATCCATAAGCTGTAATTTCTAAACTACTAATCGCATGTTTTGTTTAATTTAAAACAATAGCAGACGATGTTGTTAAATTTCCATGTCACAAAAATAAGAAATTATTTTTAAGGTTGGAATATTACAAAGCCTGAAAAATCCTCCCTATGTTTTCCGAAGAAAAAAGGATAGGTTTTTGAGGCAAAAAGCTATGCTTTTTACTACGAAAAGCATAGCTTTTTTAAAACCCCCGTTCCCTGCCGCATCTCCTCCGGCATTAAAAGACACAAAAAAAAGAGAGTCACCATTCAGTGACTC
>CAJUQA010000012.1 GCA_910588375.1 uncultured Odoribacter sp. | reverse complement strand
CCCAAAAAAACGGTCGTTTTTTTGGGAAAAATTTCGAGGCTTTTTTTGCTTTAACTAAAATGATATAAACTTCTTGTAGTCTTAAGTTTACAGAATTTACAATCTTTCTTATAATGAAAAATTTCGCTTTAATTGGGGCGGCAGGATATATTGCGCCTCGTCATTTACGTGCCATAAAGGATACGGGAAACCGTTTGGTGGCAGCTTACGATAGATTTGACAGTGTGGGGATTATGGATAGTTTTTTCCCGGAGGCTTCTTTTTTTGTGGAGCAGGAGTTGTTTGACCGTCATTGCAGTAAGTTGAAAGGAACGGATAGAGCCATAGATTATGTTTCTATTTGCACTCCCAATTATTTGCATGATGCACACATGCGTTACGGTTTGCGATTGGGGGCGGATGTGATTTGTGAAAAACCTTTGGTGTTGAATCCGTGGAATGTCGATGCGCTCAAGGAGGTGGAAAGGGAGACCGGTCACCGGATTTATACAATTCTTCAATTGCGTTTGCATCAGTCGATTATCGATTTGAAGAAAAAGATCGAGAACGGGCCGAAAGATAAGATATATGATGTGGATTTGACGTATATCACTTCCCGGGGGAATTGGTATTATACGAGTTGGAAAGGAGATGTGCACAAGAGTGGGGGAATTGCTACGAATATCGGAGTACATTTTTATGATATGCTTTCATGGGTTTTCGGAGCGGTGAAAAAGAATGTAGTGCATGTGTACACACATGACCGGGCTGCCGGATATTTGGAGTTGGAAAGGGCACGGGTACGCTATTTTTTGAGTATCAATGCAGAGAATCTTCCGGAGAATGCTGTGGAAGGGGAGAAACGTACTTACCGGACAATCAATATCGATGGTGAAGAGTTTGAGTTTAGTAAAGGGTTTACCGAGTTGCACACAGAAAGTTACAAACATATTTTGGCAGGTGAGGGATTCGGTATTGAGGATGCCCGCAATGCCATCAATATTGTGTATGATATTCGCCATGCGGAACCGATTGGATTGAAAGGGGATTATCATCCGTTGGCGAAGTTGCCGCTGGCAAAACATCCTTTTGGTTGGTAATTTAATACATGGAGGATATGAAATTGCAAATGGTAGACCTTCACGGTCAATATCTTAAAATCAAGGATGAGGTGGATGCCGGAATCCGGCAGGTTATTGAAACATCCGCTTTTATCAATGGCCCTCAGGTTAAGGTTTTTACCGATAATTTGGCAGCTTATGCGGGGGCTAAATACGTCATTCCTTGTGCCAATGGGACGGATGCTTTACAAATAGCGTTGATGGCTTTGGGGTTGAAGCCGGGGGATGAGGTGATAGTTCCGGCTTTTACATATGTGGCTTCGGCGGAAGTAATTGGTTTGTTGGGATTGACGCCTGTGATGGTGGATGTGGATTATGCTACGTTTAATGTGACGGTAGATAATTTAGAGAAGGCTTTGAGCGCAAAGACGAAAGCGATAATCCCGGTTCATCTGTTCGGGCAGTCGTGCGATATGGAGCCTATTATGCGTTTTGCGGAAAAGCACGGTTTGTATGTTGTGGAGGATAATGCACAGGCGATTGGTGCTGTGTATACTTTTTCGGACGGTACGAAAAAGCATACGGGAACGATGGGGCATATCGGGTGTACGTCGTTTTTCCCTTCTAAGAATTTAGGTTGTTACGGTGACGGCGGAGCTATTTTTACGAATGACGATGTATTGGCGGAACGCCTCCGGATGATTGCCAATCACGGGCAGCAGGTGAAGTATCACCATAAGGTGATTGGTTGTAATTCACGTTTGGATACAATTCAATCGGTGGTGTTGAATGCTAAGTTGCAGCATTTGGATGAGTATTGCAGGGCACGTTACGAGGCAGCCCAATATTATTCTTCTCATTTAAAGAGTGTATCTGGGATTGTTGTGCCGGAGGAATTGCCGGCAAGTACGCATGTGTATCATCAATATACGTTAAAAGTGCTCGATGGCAAACGCGATGCGTTGAAGCAATATTTAGCGGAAGCTGGTATACCTAGTATGGTTTATTATCCGCTTCCGTTGCAAAAGCAGGAAGCTTTTCAGCATATCACCCGGGCTGCCGAGTCTTTGGAAGTGGCCGAACAATTGGCGGGTTCCGTACTTTCTTTGCCTATCCATACAGAATTGACTGCGGCGGAGCAGGATTTGGTAATTGACCGGATTAAGAATTTCTTCAAATAATCATTTCAATGCAGAATTATTTTGCTCATGATACGGCAACTGTGGATAACGGTTGCTGTATCGGAGAAGGAACTAAGATATGGCATTACAGTCATATTATGGGGGGCTGTACGCTGGGTAAAAATTGCAATATCGGGCAGAATGTGGTGATTTCGCCGGAGGTGGTGTTGGGTGACAATGTCAAGGTACAGAATAATGTGTCCGTTTATACGGGCGTGACTTGTGAGGATGATGTTTTTCTCGGGCCTTCCTGTGTATTCACCAATGTGACGAATCCGCGGAGTGCTGTAAACCGTAAGTCCCAGTATGCTAAAACGCATGTGGGGCGGGGGGCGACTATTGGAGCTAATGCCACGATTGTTTGCGGGCATGATATCGGTGCTTATGCTTTTATCGGCGCGGGGGCGGTGGTCACGAAAACTGTACCAGCTTATGCTTTGTTAGTGGGCAATCCTGCCCGGCAAATCGGTTGGATGAGCGAGTTCGGCCATCGTTTGGAGTTTGATGCGGATGGGGTTGCCGAATGTCCGGAAGGCCATGAAAGATATTGTCTGAAAGACGGACAAGTCTCTAAATTGTAATCAATACACACTTTCCTTTCAATTTATAATTATGTACAATAAATTAGTGAATAAAGAGGCCAAATTAGCATTGGTCGGATTAGGGTATGTGGGTTTGCCTATTGCCCTAGAGTTTGCAAAAAAGATTTCCGTTATCGGATTTGATATTAACGAGGAGCGTTTGGCTAAGATGCGTGAGGGAATCGACCCGAGTCAGGAGTTGGAACGGGAGGCTTTTGAAAATGCGGATATAAAGTTTACTTCGTCCATTGATGAATTGCGGGAGGCTTCTTTTTTTATTGTAGCAGTGCCTACGCCGATTGACGAGCACAATCAGCCGGATTTGACACCTCTGTTGGGTGCGACGCGTTCGGTGGCGAAAGCATTGAAGAAAGGAGACTATGTTGTGTACGAATCTACAGTTTATCCGGGATGTACGGAGGAGGACTGTTTGCCGATTTTGGAGGAGATTTCGGGATTGAAGGCCGGGGTGGATTTTAAGTACGGTTATTCGCCGGAGCGTATCAATCCGGGAGAGAAAGTGCATACTTTACCAAATACGATTAAGATTGTATCGGGATGTGATGCTGAGGCGTTGGATACGGTGGCGAAGGTGTATGAATTGGTGGTGAAGCCGGGTGTACATCGTGCACCGAATGTGAAAGTGGCGGAGGCTGCCAAGATTATTGAGAATACGCAGCGTGATGTGAATATCGCTTTGATGAATGAGTTGTCCATTATTTTCAGCCGCATCGGAATTAATACGTATGATGTGCTGGAGGCTGCCGGAACAAAGTGGAATTTTTTGAAATTTTATCCGGGATTGGTGGGAGGTCACTGTATTGGGGTAGACCCTTATTATCTAGTGTATAAAGCCAATGAATTGAAATATCATAGCCAGATTATCAGTGCAGGTCGTTTTATTAATGATACGATGGGCGGTTACATTGCCAAGAAGTTGGTGAAGAAATTGATAGGCATGGGGAAAGCGATATTGGGTGCGCGTATTTTGGTGATGGGGATGACGTTTAAGGAGAATGTGGCGGATATCCGTAATTCCAAGGTGGTGGATATTATCAATGAATTGAAAGATTTTGGAGTGGAGGTGGATGTTGTCGATCCGTATGCGGATTCGGAAGAGGTGAAAAAGATGTACGGCTTTAAATTGATTGAGAAACCGAGGGATAATTATGATGCGGTGGTCGTAGCGGTATCGCATGATGCTTATTTGAACCTTGATGAAAAATACTTTAAATCCCTGACTTGCGAAAAAGCTGTATTGGTGGACGTAAAAGGTATGTATCGCGATCGGATTCATGAGTTGAAGTATTGGAGTCTGTAGAAAATATTCTATCTTTGCATAAAGCGAATTGTGTTTTATGAGGACAACAGGGGAGTATTTACAAATACTGAAAGATTATAAAGCATTGAAAGCTGTGCAATATGGTATTGCCCGGGTTGGTATATTCGGTTCGGTTGCTCGTGGGGAACAAACAGAAGATAGTGATGTTGATGTTTGTATTGATTTGACTTCTCCGACATTATTTAAATTGGTACATATTAAAGAAGAGTTGCAAGAGCTTTTCGGTTGTTCCGTTGATATTGTTCGTATGAGACAAGAAATGGATTCTCTGTTGCGTCGCAATATTATGGAGGAGGGAATTTATGTATAAATCGGATCAGATTCTTTATCTATTGCGCAAGATTGAGCAGACTCTGATACGTGTAATTGATAACTCTGTTCACATTAATTCCTATCATTATTATTATTTAACTCCTTCTGGTTTGGAACGATTGGAAAGTACCTGTATGCTTTTGATAGCTATAGGTGAGAGTGTAAAGGGCATAGATAAGTTGACAGGAAAAACGTTGTTATCGTGTTATCCGGAGATTGATTGGAAAGGAGTTATGGGAATTCGTGATATTATCGCCCACCATTATTTCGATTTGGATGCCGAAGTGGTTTATGATGTAGTGAAAAATCATTTTCCCGTAATGCTTGAAACGGTGAGAAAAATGATTTCTGATCTTGAGGCTAATTGAGAATAATTGGTTTTTATACTTCAGTTTTATAGCATATCAATAAGTTTGTATGCGATGATTACCATGTGAAGTGTTTGCGGTTTGTTTCTTCAGAAGAGGTGGGATAATTGTTTTCGGTTATCTTATCAATAAAGTATTAATTATTTTGTTTTGTTTATCATTTAGTGCGGATTTTTGGAAATGTGCTGCTCATGTCGTTGCTTATGAAGGGATAAATATGGCATTAATTGTGAGATGATGGATAAAACGTTAGTTTTATTTACCAACACTTTTCCTTTTGGTCAAGGGGAAACTTTTATAGATAGTGAGATTGCTTTTTATAAAGAGTTTACTTCCGTTTTTATTGTGGCGGTTGATTATGTATCGGTGCAACGTTTTACGAATCTACCCGATCATGTTTTTGTATATCAGCTTCCTAAATTGAATGTCTATAGTAAGTTTTATTGGTATTTGCGGGCTTTGTTCAGACCGGAATTTTATAGGGAATTGAAAGTTTTATTGAAGGGGAAAAAATATTTCTGGACAAAATTTCATGCTTTATTGGCGTTTATTGGTTTAGGGGAGAGAGCATTTGCATATATCGTCAAAAATATTTCGGGGGCTTGGAATATGCGGGAGACGATTTTTTATAGTTATTGGTTGCATCACGGTGCTTATGTGGCTGTGCGTATGAAAAGGAGGTTTGGTGGGAAGGCTGTATCGCGTTGTCATGGATATGATTTGTATGCTTATAGGAATAGGGCTGATTATTTGCCTTTAAGGGGGTATTTGAAACTGTTTTTGGATAAGATATTTCCTGTATCCGAAAACGGGCTTTTTTATTTGCAAAATACTACTTATACGAATGAGAATTTGTGTCTTTCGCGTTTAGGAACAGTGGATTATGGGGTAAAGAGTGATGTTCATATCGGTGAGGTTCTGAGGGTTGTATCATGTTCATGGTTTTCGCCGGTAAAGAGGGTGAATCGGATATTGGAGACTTTGCAGGGCATAAAGGATGTGAGGATTGAATGGACACATATCGGGGGTGGTATTGAAAACGAAATGTTTGTGAAAGAGTTGGAGGCTTTGTCTCCGAATATACAGGTGGTGTTTAAGGGGGAGATGAAAAATTCAGATATTTGTAAGCATTATAAGGAATATCCGTATCATTTTTTTTTAAATGTGAGTTCGTCGGAAGGGATTCCGGTTTCTATGATGGAAGCTTCGTCTTGCGGGATTCCGGTGATTGCGACAAATGTGGGGGGTGTTGGCGAAATTGTGAAAGAGGGGTATAATGGTTTTTTGTTGAAAAAGGATTTTTTGAACGAAGATTTGCATGAGCGTTTGAAATATGTGGCTTGCATGTCTGATGTTGACTATCAGATTTTAAGGGAGCATGCAAGGGCGATGTGGGAAGAGAGGTATGACTCTTCTCTGAATTATGGTAGGTTTGTCTGTATGTTGAATGAGTTGTTTTGATTGTAAATGTTAAAAAAGTAGAGTGATGGAAAGGCAGAGCATGGGGTGGCTGTTCATGGTGTCGGGAAAAGATGAAATTGTCCGTAAGAGGGTGGAATTTGGTG
Source organism: uncultured Odoribacter sp. (assembly GCA_910588375.1). Classification (GTDB taxonomy): domain Bacteria; phylum Bacteroidota; class Bacteroidia; order Bacteroidales; family Marinifilaceae; genus Culturomica. Next base: position 76,913 of record CAJUQA010000012.1, on the reverse strand, counting down.
ATAGATTTAAGGATGATAAGTTGTATTATGATGACGAAAAAGTGACGATTATTTCGGATGGGGTGATTTTGAATAAGTCGGAGTTGTTTGAAAAATACGGAGTTTCAGTTCTTAAAGATTTGTTTTTTTCGTTGTTGAAACAGGATGAGTCTACTTTTTTTAAGGAGTTTATTGGTCCTTTTAATGGAGTGCTTCAAAATAAAGAGACGGGAGTGCTAGTTGCTTGGGGAAATCAGACGGGTGATAGCGCTCCTTTTTACTATTCGGGAACGGATGGCACTGTAGTGGTTAGTAATAATTTCAATTTGGTATATGAGGAATTGAAGCGAAGTGGTTTGAATTATTCGTTTTCGGATCGGGCAGCTTACCATTTACTTTCTTTCGGTTATATAGCGGATGATTGTACGTTTTTTAACGAGGTAAAGAGGGTAAGGGCAGGAAAGTATTTGTATGTGCGTGGAGCGGAGATAGCTGTTAAGGAATGGCATCGTTTTTCTTATAAGGAAAAAGCGAATATGGAGATGGAGGAGGCGGTGGAACTGCTTGACCGGAGTTTTAGGAAAGCTGTCGGGCGTTGTTTTGATAAAGATGCGGAGTATGGTTATGAATATCATTTGGTGGATTTAAGCGGTGGTTTGGATTCCCGAATGACAGCCTGGGTTGCTCACTCTATGGGATACCGGAATGTTGTCAATATTTGTTATGCCCAGTCCGGTAGTGCGGATTGTCGATATGCAAAAGAAGTCGCTTGTTCTTTGGGAAATCAATTTTATGCGAAGTACTTGGATGAGGCTTCGTTTATACAAGATGTGGATGAGGTTACGAAAAGGAATTTCGGGATGGCCTATTATGCAGGGATTACTGGTGGAAATCAGTTTTTGAAATTGTTGAATTTTGATATTTTGGGACTGGAGCATACGGGACAGTTAGGAGACCTGATTGTGGGAGGAGGATATCTTAAATCTCAGCAAGAAGATTTAGCGGATGTAAATAAGATTAAATATTCCAATAAGGTTTTTTGTGGAAATATCGAGGTTTCGGAGTATGAGAGTCATGAGTTGATGTCTCTTTATCTTCGCGGTTTTCAAGGAGCCTTGTCTACCCATTATATTCGTTCTTGTTATACGTATGCAGTTTCTCCTTTTATCGATCCGGAGTTTATAGATGTTTGTTTTTCGATTCCAAAGCGTTTGCGTAGGGGCAACCGGCTTTATTGGGCATGGATAAATAGAAAATATCCGATGGCCGGCAGGATTCCGTCAACCCGTAAGCGCGAAGCCCGTTTTTTTGTTGTTTCTTTTTGTTTAAAAATGATTCGTTTGGCACAAGGAGGCTTTCGCAGGATGTTGCGGGGGGCAGGATGTAGTTGTTGGGGATATAATAAGCAGGATATGAATCCTTTTGAATATTGGTATGCTACAAATCCCGGAATGAGGGATTTTGTTTATGCGTATTATGAGGAACATATACATTTGCTGGATGGATATGAGCGGTTACAGGCGGATTTGATTACCCTTTTTAAGCAGGGGCGTGTGATTGAAAAATTACAGGTGTTGACGGTACTTGCCGTGAAAAATATATATGTATAATAATACGGGGAGTTTTGTTCGGAGTTTGCTACAGCGTGGCTTAATGCACATGTTTGGAGCAAATGTTCTTAATAAGGTTATCTCTTTTTCGGGGGCGATATTGTTAGTCCGTATTTTGTCTAAGGGAGAGTATGGTGTGTATGCGTATGTGCAGAATATATTGTCGTTTTTTTTATTGTTGAATGGATTGGGGGTGGTTTCGGGTTTGTTGCAATATGGTTCGGTGCATAGAAATACGCCTTTGATGTATGCTTTTTTCAAATACGGACTGGAGAGAGGGGTGGTCTCCAATGTTGTATTGGCTTTGGGAATCGGTTTGTTCGGATTATTTTTTGTAGAGGATTCTGTTACCGGTTTTTTATTTATGCTTGTTTCTTTTATACCTGTTTTTACGATTGTTTATGAGATTTTCCAGATTTATAATTTGGTGCTCCGAAATAATAAATTTTATTCTTTATATACTTCATTGAATACGGTGTTGGTTATGGGGGGAACTGTTGCAGGGGCATATTTTTTAGGGGTGAAAGGTGTATTTATTTTTAATTATTTTGCTTTGTTAGGTAGTATCGGGATAGGATTCTTTTATTTAAAAAAAGAAGGATGGATAGGGCGGAATGCGGAAGTGGTTATTGCAAAGGATGAGAGGGAGGCGTTTAACCGTTTTTCGTTGATTTCCATGTTTAATAACGGCGTGTCTTTTTTAGTTTATATTATTGATGTCTTTCTTATTGGAGTTATTGTGCAGGATATGAATATTCTGGCATCATATAAGACTGCCACGCTTATACCTTTTGCGCTGACGTTTATACCTTCTACTATTATGACGTTTGTTTATCCTTATTTTGCCAGTCATCAGGATGATAAAAGTTGGGTACGCATCCGTTATGTGAAATTATTGAAGTATTGTTGCGGGTTGAATGTGTGTATTTCTCTTTTTCTTATTTTTTTCTCGAAGTTTATTGTCAGGATTTGTTTTGGGGAGGAGTATTTGGATTGTCTTCCGGTGTTTATTGTTTTGGCCGTGGGGTATTTTTTTACGGCTTCATTGCGGATTCCGGGAGGGAATGTATTGGCTTCTTTGGGAAAGATAAAAGTGAATTTTTATATTACTGTTGCTATGGGTGTTTTTAATATCATAGCGGATGTGATTCTGATATATTGCTGGGGAAGCATCGGGGCGGCAATCAGTACCTTGTTGGTGTTTTTATTGTCCGGTGTTGTGTCAAATATTTGTTTGTATAAGTTTATTCGATGAATATAAATCATCCGGCGGAGGGATTGTTGATACTGATTATAGGTGTTAGCATTTTTTTCCCGCAATTGCCTATAGGTGGTTCTCAATTTTCAACGGATTGGGCTATTTTATATGCCTGTATGATGCCTGTTTTGTATTGTTGTTTTTCTAATGATTATAAAAGAGGTGGAGTAGGAATGTATTTAGTATTGTTCTTGCTTCATTTGATATCTTTGTGCTATGCTTGTGGTGTTTTGAATGTAAGGGCGAATATCGGGGATTTTTGGACATTGTTTACAGAGTTCAGGTATGTTATATTGATATGCCTTGCCTGCTTGTGTTCTTTTGATGTGTTTTATCATTTTTTTGATTCTTTCATAAAAGTAGGAAGTGTTATATTGATAGGAATCAGTTTTTTAGAATTTTTTAATGTTGCTGGTTTTGCTTCTATTGTTGGAAGATATTATTCTTCACAGCTCCATATAGATAGTATGACGAATGGGGCACACCGAATTATTGTAACAGGTTCTGATCCCAATGTGGGAGGGGTGATTCTGGCATTTTTTTTCTTATATCGTTTTTTGTCTTTTTTTATCAATGGAAGAAAAAAAGATTTGTGGGTTAGTTTTATTTTACTGACATGTATTATGCTGACTTCTTCCCGCACGATATTCATAGGGGTTGTTTGCTATATGGTGTTAAAGTTATTGACAGATACTTCTATAAAAAAATATATAAAGGTTTTGATTTTATCTTTTGGAGGAGTTTTAATCATTTTACTTATACCTTATTTTGAGTATTTATTATCGGGTATTCAGACGGTCGCGTCCGTGGAAGGAAATTCTTCATTTAATGCCCGTCTTAATGCTTGGAAATATTTTTTGAGTTTGGCGGATAAATCTAAATTATTAGGTTGGGGACCTGCGAATCATATAATAGATAATTTTCCTGTTGATGGAGAGTATGTGTTATTATATTTCAGATATGGTTTGTTGGGAATTTTGTGTTATTTCTTTATTAATGTGAGGATGTTATTTTTTCCTCGTTTTGGAAAAATTTTTGATAATAGAATGAGATTATATGGTAGTTATACAAAAGCTATATTTTTCATTTCTTTATTTGTCATGTTGACCAATAATTTTTATTCAGGTAAACAATTATTTCCTCTATATCTTTCCGTATTGACTGTTTTTTATAATCAGAATCTAAAACTTAGATACAAAAAGTGTAATTAACTTATGAAAAAAATAATTTTTCATATTCCTATGAAGATTGATCGGGAACGGGCTTCTGCAAGTTCGATTCGCCCGTTAAAGATGATCGAAGCTTTTAAGGGATTAGGATATGAGGTGGTGTTAATTGAAGGAGATGCTTCTCAACGCAAGAAACAGATAAAGGAATTGAAGCAGAGGATTAAAGATGGGGTAGTTTATGATTTTGTGTATAGTGAATCTTCAACAATGCCTACTTTATTGACGGAGAAGCATCATTATCCTATTCATCCTTTTTTGGATTTTTCTTTTCTTTCATTTTGTAAGAAATATGGTATTAAGATCGGACTGTTTTATCGGGATATTTATTGGAGGTTTGACCTTTACGGTTCATCTTTAAAAAAGAGAATCGCCAAATGTTTTTATTGGTATGATTTGTTGAAATACAAGCGATTGGTGGATGTTTTGTATTTGCCGTCATTAAAGATGCTGGAATATATTCCTGTAAAATTAAATGCTTCCGTTTATGCATTGCCTTCCGGATTAAAAATTGATTGTATAGAAAAAGATGTTGTACAACAGGATAATAGATTGAATTTATTGTATGTAGGAGGTATCGGAGGAGTTTATGATTTAAGATTGTTTGTGAAAGCTGTCGGGCGTGTTTCTGGAGTGCATCTGACGGTGTGTTGCAGAGAAGATGATTGGGAAAGAGTAAGAGCACAATATGAAGAGTTGCCTTCCAATGTTCAGATCGTGCATGTTTCGAAAGAAGGGGTGAAAAAATTGTTTTCTCAAACGGATTTGTTCTGTATTTTAATAAATCCTGTAGAGTATTTGAATTTTGCAGTGCCGTATAAATTGTTTGAATCGTTAGGCTACGGGTGTCCTTTGTTAGGAACTAATCATACTTTAACTGGGGAGTTTATAGATGAAAATAAAGTAGGTTATATTTGTAATTATACGGAAACAGAGATAGAAAGACAGCTTTTGTCTTTATTGGAGAATAAACCGAAGCTTACTTTACTTCGGGAACAGGTAAAACAAATTGCTTTGGAGCATACGTGGGAAAAACGCTGTTTGACAGTGATTGAAAGTTTGCAGGTGTAAATGAATTGTTGATAGAAATTTTGATGAAAACGGTTTATTTGTTTACCAATACTTTTCCTTATGGGATAAGTTCAGAAACTTTTATAGAGGAGGAAATGCGGGTTGCTGGGAGTTTGGGAGTGCCAGTCGTTATAATACCTCTTCATAAAAAGGAACTTTGTCGGTATGTTCCTTCGGGGATAGAAGTTTGTAATTTATTGGCTGAAACGAATTGGGTAAGGAAAATATATATCGCTTGCTTAATGTTGTTTAGCTGGTATTTTTGGAGAATGTTCTGGATGAAGGAGCGACCGCGTTCTTTTAATGAATTTTATCAGGGGATGAAATATCTGTATGGTGCGTTTTGGATAGCTTCTTTTTTGTCAACTCATAAATCTGTTTTTAAGCAAAATGGAGTTTTTTACAGTTATTGGTTTAACCATACACCTTTAGGGGTGGGCTGGATGATAAAAAAAGATAAGTATTATCGAGATTTTACGCTTTATACCCGTGCTCATCGATACGATGTCTATGAGCGACAAATAGGTTCTTATATTCCTTATAGAAAGGAAGCATTATCATATATAAAGGAGGTATTTTGTGTAGCGGAGGAGGGACGGAGGTTTTTGCAAAGTCGTTATCCTTGTTATGCTGATAAAATATTTGTGAGTCATTTGGGGGTATCTGCAAAAGAACGATGTGAGTGTATGACTGCGAAAGAGGGGGATATTTCGTTCGTTTCGTGTTCCAGTTTGACAGTAGTTAAGCGTGTGGATTTTATTTTTAAACGGATAAATGATTTTTGTGTGGCTAATCCGCAGTTGCGTATTAATTGGACGCATATCGGAGGAGGACCTTTGTTGAAAGAATTGCAGGGTTTGGTGGAGGATAAAGCAGAAAATTTGCAGATTGTTTTGACTGGTTATGTTAGTAATTCTGATGTGAAACAATTGTATAGGACGAATGAGTTTGATTTGTTTGTTAATATGAGTTTGTCGGAAGGGATTCCGGTTTCAATTATGGAGGCTATCAGTTTTGGAATTCCTGTTATTGCAACGGATGTTGGGGGAAATGCTGAAATTGTAAATGAGGAAACAGGTGTTTTAATTCCTGTTGATATTGAACAGTCTGTATTTAATGAAACGGTTTTGGAGGTTATGAATAAGTTGGAGGTTTTGAAAAAATCGGCCATTTCGTATTATCGGAAAGAGTTTGATGCAGATAGGAATTATCGTTGTTTTTATAATCAAATTATAATATGAATATTCTTCTTATTAACCATTATGCCGGTTCTCCAGAATTAGGGATGGAGTTTCGTCCTTATTATTTGGCAAAGGAGTGGGTAAAGGCTGGGCATCAGGTTTTGATTGTTGGGGGAAGTTTTTCACATTTACGGAAAGTACAGCCTGAGGGTGCGGGAAGTTTAGTTGATGGAGTTCAGTATCGTTGGGTGAAAGTGAATGCCTATAAAGGGAACGGAATAGGAAGGATTTGTTCAATGTTTTCTTTTGTAGGGAAGTTATATTGGAAGTATAGAAAGTATGTAAAGGATTTTAAACCGGATGTAGTGATAGCTTCTTCCACTTATCCGTTAGATATCTATCCGGCTCGTAAAATTGCAAAACATTTTGGGGCGAAATTGGTGTATGAAGTTCATGATCTTTGGCCGCTTTCTCCGATGGAAATTGGAGGATATTCTAAATGGCATCCGTTTATTATGGTTGTGCAGAGAGCGGAAAATTATGCTTATAAACATGTGCACCGGGTCGTCTCTTTGTTACCTCATGCTTTAGAGCACATGAAGGAGCATGGGTTAAAAGAGGAGAAGTTTGTCTATGTACCGAATGGTTTTGATGAGGAAGAATGGAAAAGTGGGCAGGAGCATTCATTTTGTAGGCATCATGAGTATTTGCAACAATTGAAGCAGGAAGGGAAGAAAATTTTAGGATATGTAGGAGGACATGCAAAGTCAAATGCATTGGATTTTTTGTTGGATGCGATGAAGTTGATAACAAAAGAGGAAATTGTGTGTGTGCTGGTGGGGAATGGACAGGAAAAAGCAAGATTGATAAATAGGGTGGATAAAGAGAATATTCACAATGTTGTGTTTTTGGATGTGGTCTTGAAAAAGGAAATACCGGCTTTGTTGGCAGAAATGGATGCCTTGTATATCGGTTGGGAAAATAATCCGTTGTATCGGTTCGGGATATCGCCAAATAAGTTGATAGATTATATGCTATCGGGAAGACCTATTTTGCATTCGGTAAATGCTTCTAATGATTGGGTGTCGGAGGCCGGTTGTGGAATATCTGCGAAAGCAGAGGATTCTTTTGCAATTGCTAAAGGAATTAAATGTTTATTTTCTTTGAATGAGAAAACTTTGCATAATATGGGGACTAAAGGAAAGGAGTTTGTTATGCAACATTTTAGTTATGCTCTTTTGGCTAAGAAATTTATTGAATCTTGTTAAAATGAAAGTAGTGACGATTATCGGGGCTCGTCCTCAATTTGTAAAGGCTGCGGTTGTCAGCAGGGTATTAGCGGAGGCTCAGTGCGTGGAGGAGGTTATTGTACATACGGGGCAGCATTTTGATGCGAATATGAGTGATGTGTTTTTTGAAGAGATGTGTATTCCCAAGCCTCATTATAATTTGAATATAAACGGTTTGAGCCACGGAGCGATGACCGGCCAGATGTTGGAGAAGATTGAGGAGGTGTTGGTGAATGAGAAGCCGGATTGGGTGTTGGTGTATGGCGATACAAATTCTACGATTGCGGGGGCGTTGGCAGCTAAAAAGTTGCATATCCGGGTGGCTCATGTGGAAGCGGGGCTCCGTTCGTTTAATATGGCTATGCCCGAAGAGGTAAATCGAATTTTAACTGACCGAATTAGTGATGTGTTGTTTTGTCCGACGGATGCTGCGATGGAAAATTTAAGGCGTGAAGGGTTTGACAATATAGATTGCCGGATTGTAAAGAATGGGGATGTGATGCAGGATGCGGCATTGTTTTATGCTGATAGGGCGAAAAGGCCGGGGAAGGATGTTCCGGGACGATTTGTTTTGTGTACGGTGCATCGGGCGGAAAATACAGATGAGCCGCAAAGATTGGCGGGGATTTTTAAGGCGTTGGAGATTATTTCCCAAGAGGTTCCGGTGGTGTTGCCTTTGCACCCTCGTACCCGAAGTAAGTTGTCGGCTATCGGTTATGATTTTGCAAAAAGTAAGATTTGTTTTATTGAGCCGGTTGGGTATTTGGAGATGGTCTGGTTATTGAAACAATGCGAGTTGGTGATGACGGATAGCGGTGGTTTGCAAAAGGAGGCTTATTTTTTCGGAAAGTATTGCGTGACGATGCGTGATGAGACGGAGTGGGTGGAATTGGTGGAAAATGGTTTTAACAAGTTATCCGGCAGTGATACGAATCAAATATTGGAGTGTGTGAAAGAAGTGCGGCAAAAAGAGCTGTGCGGATTTGAAAATCGTTTGTATGGAAATGGGGATGCCGGAAATGCGATTGTGAACGTTTTGCTTGCTTCTTTGTAAAATTCATGGAGTTGTTGAATTTTTTTCTATCTTTATAAGAAAGCAAATTTCTTATGAAACGCACGGAAATAATATCAGCCATTCGTTCTGCAATGCAGAATCAAAAAAACGGGATGGAGTTTTTTTTGTATGGTTCGGAGGCTCGTGGAGATGCCCGTGTAGATTCGGATATCGATTTGTTGGTATTAATAGATAAGTTTTCGGTTTCGTTGGAAGATGAAATGGAGGTTATGGGTTTGATATATCCTATTGAGTTGAATACAGGAGTGTTGATTAATCTGTTGATTTTCACTAAAAAACAGTGGGAAAATTTAGTGACTCCTTTTTCTGAAAATGTAATGAGGGAGAGGGTGCCGTTATGACGAATGGAGAATGCGATGAATACTTTGTCGGAAGTATTGGATCATATTGAGAGAGGGTATTATAATACTGCAGTAAACCGAATGTATTATGCTTGTTTTTATGTGGTGACAGCCTTACTTATTGCTTATCGGATGAGAAACGAAATCGCATGATGGTGTGCGGCAAATGTTGGGGAAACATTTTGTTTTGCCAGGGATGCTTTCAATCGAAAGAGGAAAATTTTATTCATTGATTTTTTTTAAACGTTCTGTCGGAGATTATGAGGATTTTATAAATTATACTTAGGAATCTGCCATGTCTCTTTATCCGCAAACAGAGGATTTTGTGAGGGAGATAAAATCGATGGTGGATCAGTGGCTTTCTAATTAATAGGTATATTTTCTTTGTTATATATATGTTGGGGATGTTTTGCGGTGTTCCCGGAATGCTTGTCTCTTTTATTCATTATTCATTATTCATGAATATTCTTTTTGCTGTTTAATTTTATATTAACTAATATTTATGAGAAATATTCCTTTTTCTCCCCCCGATGTGACGGAGGTGGAGATTGCAGAGGTGTGCGATGCCTTGCGGTCGGGATGGATAACAACGGGTCCCCGTACCAAGGAGTTTGAAAAGTTGATAGCGATGTGTTGTCAGACCCGTATGGCGGTGTGTCTGAATTCGGCAACAGCCTGTATGGAATTAATTTTGCGTGTATTGGGTGTCGGACCGGGGGATGAGGTGATTACTTCGGCTTATACGTATACTGCAACGGCGAGTGTTACCTGTCATGTGGGTGCTAAGGTGGTATTGGTGGATACGGCACCCGATTCGTTTGAGATGGATTACGATAAGTTGGCGGATGCTATTACGGAACGTACGAAGGTGATTATTCCCGTGGATTTGGGCGGTGTGGTTTGTGATTATGACAGGGTGTTTGCCGCTGTGGAGAGTAAGCGTTCCCTGTTTCGTCCTTCCAATGAGATACAGAAGGCTTTCGGGCGGGTGGTTGTTTTGGCGGATGCGGCTCATGCTTTCGGTGCACAATGGCATGGAAAGATGTGTGGCGAGATTGCTGATTTTACTTCTTTTTCTTTCCATGCGGTGAAGAATCTGACGACGGCGGAAGGAGGTGCTTTGACGTGGCTTCCGATACCGGGAGTGGAAGATGAGTGGTTGTACAAGCAGTTTCAATTGTTGTCGCTTCACGGACAGAATAAGGATGCTTTGGCGAAAACGAAGCTGGGAGCATGGGAGTATGATATTGTTGCCCCTAATTTTAAGTGTAATATGACGGATATTATGGCAGGCTTGGGTTTGGCACAGTTGAAGCGTTATCCGGAGTTGCTGCATTGTCGCCGTCAGATTATCGAGCGGTATAATGAGGCGTTGAGGAATTTACCTGTGCAGGTGCTTGACCATTATGGAGACAACCATTCTTCCAGCGGTCATTTGTATCTTGTGCGGTTGTTGGGGAAGGATGTGCAGGAACGTAATGGCGTGATAGAGGAAATGGCAGCACGGGGTATTGCCTGCAATGTACATTACAAGCCGTTGCCAATGATGACGGCTTATAAAAATCTTGGTTTCGATATTGCAGATTATCCGAATGCTTACAACCAGTACCGTAATGAGGTTACCCTTCCTTTGCATACCCGCCTGAGTGATGACGATGTGGAGTATGTCATCTCTAATTTTGTAGATATTCTTTCAAAGTAATTTTTTTTGAAACGTGTTTTTGATGTTGTAGCAAGTGGTTTTGGGCTGCTTGTTATAAGTCCGTTATTTCTTATTTTATCCGTTTGGATAAAATTGGATTCTCGAGGTCCTGTCTTTTATCGTCAGGTTCGTGTCGGAAGGTATAATAAAGATTTCCGTTTGTTCAAATTCCGTTCGATGCGTGTAGGTTCGGATAAACAGGGCTTGATAACTGTTGGCGGGCGAGACCCTCGAGTGACGCGTTCGGGTTATTTTATCCGGAAATATAAGCTGGATGAATTGCCTCAGTTACTTAATGTATTCCGGGGTGAAATGAGTTTGGTGGGGCCTCGTCCGGAGGTTCGTAAATATGTGGATATGTATACTTCGGAACAGTTGCATGTATTGGATGTCCGTCCGGGGATAACGGATATGGCTTCGATACGTTACCGGAATGAGAATGACTTGTTGGCAGAGGCGGAGGATCCGGAGGCGTTTTATGTGAATGTGGTGATGCCGGACAAGTTGAGGATTAATCTGGAGTATGTCGCCAAGCATTCTTTCTGGTTTGATATGAAGTTGATTTTACAAACGATAGGAGAAATTATTTCCAAATGAGGTTTGGGAAAATAGGGCATGTTTTAGGTAAAATATTCCTGTTCCTGTTTGTGCCTCAATGGTGTTTGCGGGAAAGAGAGACAGAGGGACACTTATTGTTATAAATGAACAGTAAGTGTCCCTTTGGTTTATTAGGGGATTATGCGGGTTTGCGGCGGAATGTGAGTGTGGCGAATACAAGGGATAGCAGTGCGCATATGCTGATTAGAAGCAGGGTTGTGGACATGATGTTTCCAATGCCGACAAGTGGGGAAACGATTCCACCGAATAGAAAACCTGATGCACCAAAAATGGCAGAGGCGGTGCCTATCATTTGGCGGCCTTCATCCATGGCAAGTGTGGTGGCGGATGTGAGGATAAAACCTAAACCAATCAGCATTAGGAAGGTGAGAATTTCATAGGGCCAAAAGGAGGGGATGCATAGATAGACAATGACTTGTAAGAATGAGGTCGTAAATACTCCTGTCGAGCCGAACATTGCGGCATTGGACATTTTATGAAATTTCAAGGAAAGTGCTGAACCTATGCCTATTCCCAGTGCATTGATCCCAAATGTTATGGCGAATGTCAATTCCGAAAATCCGAAGTGGTTCTGGATGATAAAGGAGGCAGATGAAATGTAGGAAAACAATACTCCGCATGAAAAGGCGTAAAGCAGGGTGTAGATTACAAAGTATTTTAGTTTGAATATATCCGGAAATTTACTCATGAGATGAAGTACTGTTCCCCGGTATCTTTTTTCATTGCTATGCGATTCTTTGAATATCAGGCACATTCCTAAGAGGATTATTCCGATAGCAAATAGAATCCAAAATATTCCTTGCCATCCAACAGCTTCCGATACGAGTCCTCCTATGACGGGGGCTGTTACCGGTGCAATGCCGTTTACTGCTCCTATGATTGCAAGCATTTTAGCAAGTTCCCGACCTGAATAACAGTCTGTAGCTACGGAGCGTGATAGAACGATTCCTCCTGAGCCTCCGAGGCCTTGAAGAAAGCGGCAGATATTGAAAAATTCGATGGTCGGCGAGTAAATGCTTGCAACGGTAGAGATGGCAAATAGAATCATTGCCGAGAGTAATACCGGTTTGCGACCGTATTTGTCGCTGAGAGGTCCGAAAAAGATTTGTCCGATGGCAAGGCCCAGCATGCTTGTGGCCAATCCCATTTGAACAAGGGAGGGCGTGGTGTGAAATATGTCCGCCATTGAAGGAAGTGTAGGCAAGTACATATCAGTGACGAAAGGACCGAATGCTGAAAGCATCCCTAAGAAAATAATCAGAAAGATATAATATTTTTTGCTGAATTGGGTCATGGTAATTTTTGGGCGAAGTTACCAATTTTTGTTGTTTGCCGGCTCATTTTGGTTGGGGATTTTATTATAAGGTGGAGGCAATCCAGCGGAAGAGGTCATCCAAGTTGTAGTCACCGGAGTGGGGACGGTTCCATGGAAGTGCGAAATTAACGGATTTACCTGCGTTTTGTAATTTTGTTGCAAGGTTGAGAGGTACAAGAAAGGATGTGTCGCGGTCTTTAGCTCCGTGGCGTATGTACCATTTCGGAGCAACGGTGGATTTGTCGGTTCCGATGTAATTCATCGGATTCATAATGGCAACGCGATGTATCATTTCTTTATCCAGATTGGCTTTCGGATTATGGGTTCTGTGTCGCAGACTGAAGTCGGTAAAGTTGGCACTTTCGCCTTGGTTGTTCCCGAATACTTTATTTTCAGGAGAAGGTGTGGGGATAAGTACTCCCATTTGGTCGAATGCAGGGGGTGTTTTTAAGGGTGTTATCGAGGCTACATAGCTGAGATATTTGTCAAGGTCGAGCTCAGAGATGAAATCTGATGTCCGGCTAAACTGTCGGGTGTTTCCGGGGCCGAATGAAGGAGCTTGGCGTCTATCATCCAAGGGGGGACGTTGCCCGTTATTATGTTTTGGCTGATGTATGCCGCCAAGACCGCCGCCTGCGGGACCTTGTCTGTTTTGATAGAATGTGAATCCTATCGTGTCGGGTATTTCGCATCCTTCCTGCAAGGCTTTGTGAGCTGATTCTATAAGGAAGTTTTTAAGGTATTCCCGGTAATTTTCTGCGTTAAGCGGAGTGCCGTCTTTTTTTATAAGGTTCAGCGAGTTGATATATGCAGAGCATTCCGTTGCAAGTTCTTCGGAAATTGCTATTTGTTTTTCGGATAAATGACGAATGCCGGTATTGGTACAGCTGTAGAGCCATTCGTATTCCATGTCGGCGTGGTTTAAGTCTGTAATTGGGCAGTAACATATTGCAGCAAAGACGTCATCGGGGGCTTGTGCGGCTCCCATTTTTTTTAGGTATGGTTCGTAGTCTTTGCAATTGCCGGTTGCACCGAGTAAAGATGACATTGCTCCTCCTGCGCTTGTGCCGTCGGTAAATATTAGTTCGGATTCGCCGGGGATCAGGGCGTTGTTGTATCGCAAGTAACGGATTGCGGCTTTTAGGTCCAAAAGTCCGTTGGGGGCGATTCCGGTGTATATGGTTTTTCCGTTACGAGTGATTGTTGAGTTGGATCCTCTTGAGCCCGGTATGCAGACTACATATCCTTCTTTGAGCGCACGTCCTGTGGCGTCGGAAGGTGAAGGAGATTTGGCTGTGGAAGCCGCATATCCACCGATGTAGGTGCGTAGTAATATGGGGATACGGGGTGTCTCTGCCATTTTATCGGGCACGTAGATGTTGAGGGTCTGATAGGTTGAGTCTTCTATGTTTTTTACATAGTAGATGCCTTCATAGGCTTTGTAGGTTATTTTTTGTCCGTCGGGCATTGTGAGCGATTGGCGTGTGAAGCGGGAGGGATCGAATTTGAGAAGATCGCTTTGTGCCATGGCGGAAATTGAAGCGGTTCCCAGCAGGAGACCGCACATGAGTAGTTTGTAATTCATATCGGTTATTTATTTGTTTGTTTGGTTGAGTTTTTGAATTATTTCGTTCATATTTTCTGTGAATGAGATGGTGCGGGCTGCAGTTTCCGGAGGCCCGTATGGAAATTCGGCGTTTAGGCGAATCAGGGTGGCCTGCGGATTTTGCAATGTTATCTGTTCGAATGGATAACGTATGATTGCAGGTGTGTTAAAACCGATTCCCAGTTCAAGCAGGACGATTTTTTGGTGATTCGCATAACGATTCATGAAGTTTTCGTATTTTTCAGCAGCTTGGTTCCATGTCTTGTCTTGAATGAAGTACTTGTTTTTGCGGACATGTACGTCCATGTTTCCTCCGCAGACAGGGCAGACGGGGATGTATTCCGAGGGAACTGTTAAGTTAAGAGAGTGAGCCAGTATCTGTTTTACAGTCTCTTTGTCGGAATATAATTTCGGATGACATCCGACGGCGCATTGCATTATTCCGTAGTCGCCTTGTACTTCAAATATTTTTTCGGGATTGAATCCGGCTTTTCTGAATTGGGCGTCTACGTTGGTGGTAATGATAAAATAGTTTTTATCAGTGAGTAGTCGGTGTAGTTCTTTATAGAGGGGCATTGCGTTCGGACGGAATCGTATGTAGTCAATATGCCGAGCCCATCGGGCCCATCGTTCTTCTTCTGTCGGGAATTCATAGAAGCTGGAAGAGTAGAGGTCGGAGAATCCGTAGCGTTGTATGTAGTCGGCAAATTCTTTTTTGAATTTTTCCCCTGAATAATCTAATCCGGCAGCGGCGGATAGTCCGGCACCAGCTCCGATGATTACAGCTTTTGCTTCTGCGAGTTTTATACGTGCGGTCGCAAGTTTGTCTTCCACGCTATTCATATTTTAATAATTGTTTGTATAGTGAATAGTCTTCTTTTTTGAATACGTTGAAAATAATGGTGTTGAGTGTGCTGTTTTTGTGCTCGCTCAGGTATTTTCTGACGGTTTCAACTGCGATTTCCGCAGCTTTTTCCCGAGGGAAATGGAATTCTCCGGTGGAGATGCAGCAGAAGGCAATGGATTGAAGTTGTTGTTGGTCGGCGAGAGTAAGACTGTTCCGGTAGCAGTCAGCTAAAAGACGACAATCTTCTGGGGTTGGCTGCGATCCGTAGACGATGGGGCCTACGGTGTGGATAATCCAATGGGCAGGTAGATTGTATCCGTGAGTGATTTTAGCTTGTCCTGTGGGTTCCTCATGGCCTTGTATTTGCATGATGCGGTTGCATTCTTCCCGTAGTTCCAGACCGGCAGCTGAGTGGATGGCATTGTCAATGCATTTGTGGTGCGGTATGAAGCATCCGAGCATTTGTGCGTTTGCTGCATTTACAATGGCATCGATTTCTAACCGGGTGATATCGCCTTGCCATAAGCGCAGATGCGGATGTAGGGGAGAAGGAGGAATGGAGGCAAGATTGACAGTACCTTTTTCTTTGCATTGTATGGTTAATTCTTCATTTTGTAGTTTCAGAATTTCTTTAGATATGGGAGCCGGCGGCCGGATATTCATTAATGTCCGCAATAAATCACGTTTTTCCCTTATGGAAGCTGGTATTTTTACGGAAGAATATTCCGGACGCTCAAGTAGGAGCGCCCGGAGCAGTTTGTCTAATTTTTCGTTTTCATAGGTCATGGTGAATGACATTCGGAGGATAATAATTTAGTATCCTATGGTGAAGCGTTCTTTGTGGTGTGCAGGTTCAGCCAGTTCGTCAACCATGGCTTTCGCATAGTCTTCCACAGAGATGAAGCTGTTTCCGTCTTTGTCGAAAATCATATCGTCTTTACCAAGACGATAAACGCCGGTACGTTTACCGGGGCCTTTGGCGCCCATGTCGCCGAGATTGCCGGCGGGGGAGAAGAATACCCAATCGATGTTTTTCTCAGACATGAGTGTGTTGAGGTAAAATTCTCCGAGTGATTTTACCCCCGGAAGCCATTCGGCAGGTAGTGTGCCAGTGTCGACGAGGCGTATGCCGGGTTTAACAAAGAGTGTACCTGCTCCTCCTACGATGAGAAGACGTTTTACTCCCGCTTTTTTGGCTGCATTGAGAATTTTGGGATAGTTTGTGAGTGTTTCTTCATAGATGTTGGGATTGGCCCAGCCGGGGTTGTAGGCACTGATTACGTTTTCGAATCCGTGGAGGGTGTTTTCAAGAGTTTTTTCATCGGCAACGTCAATTTTTTTTACTGAGAGTGCCGGGTTTTGAATTTTGATTTTGTCTGGGTTGTTGACAAGTGCTTCTACTTGATAACCACGGTTTAAGAGTTCGTTGAGGATGGCGGAACCTACGAATCCGCTTGCTCCGATAAGTGCTACTTTTTTATTCATTTTTTATTTTTTTTAGTGTTTGTATTTTGTTGTTTTTCAGTGTTACTGTATTTTGTATACTGCAAACTTAGAGAAAAAGTTCGGGAATGGGAAAACGGGATTTTAGTTTCAGTAGGTTTCATGGATGTTAGTATTGTTGATTTTCAGAGGTGATTTATGAGGGCAGGAGGAATTATTTAACACAAATTAATATTGAAAGGTGTGAGGTTTTGCTTGTTTTCGATAAGTTTTTACTTTGTGTTGATATCCAGTGAATTTATTGAACGATAGGCGGTGGGGGAGATTCCGTTGTGTTTTTTGAAAAATTTGCAGAAAGCAGCCATTTCGGAGAAATGAAGTTCTGAGGCAATGTCTTGAATTGACATTTTTGTGTTTTTTAGAAGGTAGGTAGCCCGTTGAATCAGTTCTTCTTTTATGACGGTATGGGGTGTTTTGCCAAGTTTTTCTTTTACGACGCGTGACAGGTGTTTGGACGACAGGCAGAGTTTTTCGGCATAAAATTCAATGTTGTGTTCTGATTTATAGTATTTCCATACTAATTTGAGGAAGTTTCTCATGATCATGCTTTGCCGGCTTTCTACTTTTTCTGTGTCTTCAGTGTTTTTACGTTTGTGTTGTATCAGGTTACCCATTTCCAGCATGAGGCTGCGGAAGTATGTTTGACAAAGTTCTGTTCTGTAAAAATGGGTCTGTTTTTTTAGGGCGGAAAGTAATAATTGAAGTTGGGACTCGAGTATTATGGTTTCTTCATTGGTCAGGTGAAGAAGGGGGATGGTGTGGCGGTCTTTGAATGATTCCGAATCTGCGGGCTTCATACCGTTGAGGGATTCGTTTGTAAAGAGGTAGTTGGGGAGTAAACACCATGCCTGTAAATCAGGACTCATGTCAACGAAGGAAATGGGTTCCCATACGAGCATGTCAATGAATCCGTTTGCTTCTATGTGATTGAGTGTATATCCGGTTTCAACTGTCACTGTTCCTTGCGTAACGAGCAGAAATATCCGGCATTCATGAACTGATATGCTTTTGAGTTGGGGAAAGAGATCGGGACTGATAAGTAAAACCCGGTTTGCAATAGAATTTTGTGTCGGAAATTTCGAGATTAATTCAGCTTGGGTCATGTTAAGAGGAGTTTTTGATTTTGCAAAGATATGCCCTTGTGAGGCGATTGGAAAAGATTTTTTCCATTATTTGTCATTCTTTGCGCAAAAATGTGTCGTTTGGACAATATTGCGTCCATAGAGTATAAATATTCCGGTTCGGAGATGTTCTATTTTTGTGCAAAATTTATTTTTACTTTCTATGTTTTATAAGAATCGTGTTTTAGTAATGGTATTCATCGGGTTTGTATTCTCTTCTTGTGGGAGTAGAAGCGGTGATCATCAGGCAGAGGCTCCGCGAGAGTATCCTCTACTTGCAGTTAAACCGGAAGATAAGAGTCTTTCGGTTAAATATACTGCCGTCCTGCAAGGCCGGCAAGATGTGGAAGTGCGTCCGGAAGTGTCGGGACTTATTACGAAGGTTTGTGTTGATGAAGGTGCCCGGGTCCATAAGGGGCAACTTCTTTTTGTGATAGATCAGGTACCTTATCGGGCTGCTCTTCAAAAAGCAGAGGCAGCGGTAGCGACTGCCGAGGCGAATTTGGCCACTGCTAAACTTGTGTTGGAGGGTAAGGAGGAATTGTTTAAGGAGAAGGTGATTTCTGATTTTGAACTCCGTACGGCCCAAAATGCATATAAAAGTGCCGAGGCAGTGCTTCTTCAGGCGCGGGCGGAGCAGCGTGATGCTGAAAATAATCTGTCGTATACAGAGGTTAAAAGTCCTGTCGATGGGGTGGCCGGTATGACTTCGTTTCGTATCGGTGCTCTTGTGGGACCTACGATGACACAACCGCTTATTAGTGTTTCGGATAATTTTCAAATGTATGCTTATTTTTCGTTGGTTGAGAAGCAGGCTCTTGAAATGATATCGAAATACGGTTCGCTTGAGGAGGCAATAAAATCGTTCCCGCCTATTTCTCTTGAATTGAAAGATGGTGAAGTTTATTCACAAAAAGGGCGTATTGATGTTATAAGCGGTATGGTAGATAAGACTACGGGTACGGTATCGCTTCGTGCCAGTTTTCCCAATGTGGGAGGACAGCTTTTGAGCGGAGGATCGGCGAATGTTATTCTTTCTTATGATTTTCCTGCATCGTTGGTGATACCGCAAGGAGCGACTTATGAAATTCAAAATAAGGTTTTTACTTATAAGGTGGTTGACGGTATGACTGTTTCGACTCCGATAGAGGTATTTAAGATTAATGACGGTAAGGAGTATATTGTTCAGTCGGGGCTTGCGGAAGGTGATACAATTGTGGCGGAAGGTGCCGGTTTGTTAAAGGCCGGTGTTAAAGTGACCGCCATGAAAAAGCAGTCCGGAAATAAGGAGGAGGAAAAGAAATGAATATAAAGCGTTTTATTGATCGTCCCATTCTTTCGATGGTTATCTCTGTGGTGATTGTCGTGGCGGGGCTCATTGGTCTATTTGCTCTGGCGGTGGAGCAATATCCTGATATCGCCCCACCGACTATACGTGTTTCAACCACTTATAGCGGAGCCAATGCGGAGACGGTGCAGAAAAGTGTTATAGTGCCGCTTGAAGAGGCAATAAATGGTGTGGAAAATATGACATATATGACCTCTACGGCGAGTAATACCGGTAGTGGGGAGATTACGATTTTCTTCAAGCAAGGCAGTGACGGGGATATGGCAGCTGTGAATGTGCAGAATAGTGTATCGACAGCGACAGCGTTACTTCCTGCGGAGGTGACGAAGATTGGTGTAACGACCCGTAAGCGCCAGAATAGTCAGTTGAAGGTTTTCGGTTTGTTTAGTCCCAATGATACGTATGATGAAACGTTTCTCACCAATTATATGAATATTAATATTAAGCCCGGTATACAACGTATATCGGGTGTTGGTGAGGTGAATGTGATGGGAGGGGCTTACGCTATGCGTATTTGGCTTAAACCGGATGTTATGGCACAGTATGAGTTGGTGCCGGATGATGTAACAGAGGCTCTTTCAAGCCAGAATATAGAGGCTTCGACGGGGGCTATCGGAGAGGATTCTGAGAATGTATTTCAATATATTCTGAAATATCGGGGCCGACTCGAAGAGGAAAGTGAATTTGAGGAAATAATTATCAAAGCTTTTGATGACGGCCGTGTACTTAAATTGAAGGATATTGCCGATGTTGAACTTGGGGCTCAAAGTTATTCGTACAAAGGTGCTGTGAATGGTAAACCGGGGGCTACGTGTATGATTAATCAAATTTCTGGTTCCAATGCCAATGAAATTATTATTAATATAGACAAGTATTTGGAGCAAGTCAAGAAATCTCTTCCGGATGATATAGAGCTGGTCGAACTGATGAGTACCAAAACTTTCCTTGATGCTTCGATACATAAGGTTGTGGAGACCCTTTTCGAGGCTATTGTCTTGGTGGTGCTTGTCGTTTATTTCTTTCTTCAGAATCCCCGGGCTACGCTTATTCCAACTATCAGTATTTTTGTCTCTCTGATCGGTACTTTTGCGGCGTTATATATCGCAGGGTTCAGTATAAATCTTCTGACGTTGTTTGCCCTTGTTCTTGCTATCGGGACGATTGTTGATGATGCGATTATCGTGGTGGAGGCGGTGCAGACAAAATTTGATGAAGGATACCGTTCTACTTATAGGGCGTCGGTGGATGCCATGAGCGGGATATCATCGGCTATTGTGACATCGACGTTGGTATTTATGGCTGTGTTTGTCCCTGTATCTTTTATGGGAGGAACTTCCGGCGTGTTTTATACGCAGTTCGGTATTACGATGGCGGTGGCTGTAGGTATATCTGCTGTTAATGCTCTTACGCTTTCTCCTGCCTTATGTGCTCTGCTGCTTCGGCCTAACCAGATAATAGAGGAAGGTAAGAAACTTGAATTTTCAACACGTTTCCGGTTGGCTTTTGATGCTACTTTTAAAAGGATTGTCCGCAAGTATGTCGGCGGGGTATTCTTTTTTATCAAACACAAGTGGCTCGGTTGGGCAACGTTGGTTTTTGTGAGTGTCTTGTTGGTGTGGCTTATGGGGACAACCAAAACCGGACTTGTGCCTAATGAAGATACCGGTACTATTTTTATGAGTTTTGATTCTCCGGCCGGTAGTACGTTGGCTGAATCTGCTTCTATTATGCAGGAGATACAGGAAGAATTGAAAGAGATGCCCCAGATAGACAATTATAATATGGTGACAGGTTTCGGTATGGCGTCCGGGAATGGAGCGTCACATGGTATGTTTATTATTAAGTTAAAACCGTGGGATGAACGTACTGCCAAGGAAGACGGAATTGATGCGATACGTAATGAAATTTACCGTCGTACGGCCCATATAAAGAATGCGCGTTTGTTTATTTTCGCACCTCCAATGATTGCCGGATATGGTTCCGGAAATAGTTTTGATGTTTATTTGCAAGATCGTGCAGGAAAGGGATATGATGAATTAAGTAAGGTGACTACGGATTTTCTTGAGGAGTTGAATAAGCGTCCTGAGATAGAGATGGCTCAGACTTCTTTCAGTTCTAATTTTCCTCAGTATACTATTGATGTTGATGAAGCCCAGTGTCAACGGGCTGGCACAACGACAAAGGAGGTTCTTAATGTCCTGTCGGGGTATTTCGGTAGTATTTATGCTTCCAATTTTAACCGTTTTACTAAAATTTATCGTGTAATAGTGCAGGCTCCTTATAATTATCGCGACGGGATGGAAGCGTTGGATAATATTTTTGTAAGGACGAAAGGAGGGATGGCGCCTATTAGTCATTTTGTGAAACTTACCAAGACTTATGGTGCGGAGTCTCTCATGCGTTTTAATATGTTTGCCGCCATTAATGTACAGGGCATGCCGGCTTCGGGCTATAGTTCGGGGGATGTTATCCGTGTTATTAATGAGGTGGCGGAAGAAACGCTGCCTACCGGATACGGTTTTGAATTTTCAGGTATGACAAGGGAGGAGGAGCAGACTTCCGGTAGTAATACAACGGTTGTTATCTATGCTATTTGCGTGTTTTTTATCTATCTTATTCTTTGTGCCTTGTATGAAAGTTTGTTTGTACCGTTGGCTGTAATATTTTCAGTGCCTTTTGGTTTGATGGGGAGTTTTTTGTTTGCCAAGTTGTGGGGAATTGAAAATAATATTTATCTCCAGACGGGGCTTATTATGCTTATCGGGCTTCTTGCAAAAACAGCTATTTTGTTGACAGAGTACGGAACGGAACGTCGTAAGGCCGGGATGTCATTTACTCAGGCGGCAATGTCGGCAGCTTCTGTGCGTTTGCGGCCGATTCTTATGACTGCTTTGACGATGATTTTTGGTTTGCTTCCTCTGATGTTTGCTTCCGGGGTGGGTGCTAACGGTAATGCGTCACTCGGAGTGGGGGCTGTTGGGGGGATGATTATCGGGACCGTTGGATTGTTGTTTGTAACTCCGGCGTTTTTCATTACATTCCAGTATATTGAGGAAAAGGTGATGGGAAACCGACTTAAGGAACGTGAAAAAGAAAAAGAATTGTAGAAATGAGATATCTACCCATAATTGTATTGCTTTCTCTGGGATGGAGTAGCTGTAATATTTATAGAAATTATACCCGGCCCGATGGTGTTTTGTCGGATTCGCTTTATTGTGGTTCTACAATGGATCGGGTGGACACTTCCTCGTCTTTGGGGACGATGCCGTGGCAAGATCTGTTTACTGATAAATGTTTGCAGGCATTGATTACTGAAGGTTTGGAATCCAATACCGATCTTCAGATTGCTTTTTTACGTGTTGATGAGGCGAAGGCCGGGTTGAAAGCGGCTAAATTTGCCTATTTCCCGTCATTGACTTTTTCTCCTAATGGTTCTATCACAAGTGTGGACGGAGGAAAAGCGAATAAAATATATGAAATTCCTGTGTCATTGAGTTGGGAGATTGATTTGTTCGGCAAACTCCGCAATGCGAAGAAAGAATCGCAGGTGTTGCTGCTTCAACAAACGGCCTATGCCCAGCTGGTGCGTTCTGAGTTGATAGCTTCGATTGCCAATAGTTATTTTTCGTTGTTGATGCTTGATAGTCAGATTGAAATTAGTAATCAGACTATTGAGATTTGGAAGGAGCAAGTGCGTACGATGGAGTTGCAACTAAAAGTCGGTGATGTGCGGGAAAATGCTGTTAGTCAAGCTAGGGCTAATTTAAATGAGTTGCTTGCCGTTCAAAATAATCTTTTGCTTCAGCAGCGTGAAACGGAAAATTCAATCTGCACTTTATTGGGGACCACGTATCGTGAAATTAAGCGAACAAGTCTTGAGGGGCAGACGATTCCGGAAAATATAACGGTGGGATTGCCGTTGCGGTTGCTTTCGGCGAGACCTGATGTGGTGCAGGCGGAAATGGCGTTGGCAGCGGCTTATTATTCAACTAATCAGTCGCGCTCGGCGTTTTATCCTTCTCTTGTGTTGGGAGGTTCTGCAGGGTGGACGAATGCGCTCGGACAGGCTGTGAGCAATCCGGGGGGATGGATTTTGTCGGCATTGGGTTCTTTGACGCAACCGATTTTCCAACGCGGTAAACTTGTCTCCAATCTCCGGATTTCAAAAGATGAGGAACAAGTTGCTTTATTGAATTATAAGCAGGTGCTTCTTGATGCCGGTCAGGAGGTTAATGATGCGCTTTATGCAATAGATTCATACGGGCGAAATTTGAGTTATCATTCGGCGCAATGTGAGGCTTTGCAAAAGACAGTCAAGTCGAATGAGGTGCTTTTTAGAACGAATAATGCCACGTATCTGGAGCTCCTTTCTTCGCGGCAGGATTTATTAAATTCCCGGTTAAATCTGGTGGCAGACAGATTGAATCAGTTGCGTTCTGTGGTTACTCTTTATAAGGTATTGGGAGGAGGGGTGCAATCTGAGGTGAACAATGGTGTGAAATAATGTGTAGTTTTGTCTGTTGATGAATTATGACAGAATGGAACCAGAAAAATTATCGTTGCGAAAATATACTGCTATCATTGCGATTTTACTTGTTTTGATAATGACTGTGCTTGATGTCACTATAGTCAATGTGGCTCTTCCGGTTTTAGCACAGCAATTTGATATTTCGGATTCCATGACGGTGTGGATTGTGACTATTTACCAGCTTTTGATTACGATGCTGATATTACCCTTGTCTTCGGTTGGGGATCTTTTCAGTTATCGTCGTACTTTTTTGACCGGAGTTGCAGTGTTCACGATAGCATCGGTTTTGTGTGCCGCGTCTCAAAGTTTTGTTATGATTCTTGTGGCACGTGCTATTCAGGGTATAGGAGCGGCGTGTGTGGTGAGCGTGAATGTTGCATTAACTCGATTGATATATCCTCCGAAGGTACTTGGCCGGGGTTTGGCTCTGAACGGAATGGCGGTGGCAAGTGCCACTGCTGCCGGACCTACTATTGCGGGGGCGTTGCTTTCTATTGCATCGTGGCATTGGCTTTTCCTTATAAATGTACCGTTTGGAATAGCTGCTTTTTGGTTGGGGAAAAGGTATTTGCCCAATAATCCGGAGGTGGAGTCAAAATCTAAGTTTGATGTGGTGAGTGCCATAGAGAATATTTTGATGTTCGGGTTGTTGTTTTTGGCTTTTGGCGGATATACCGGTAAGAATGATGAGGTAAAGTTCTTTGTGTTGTTGGGAGCAAGTATTCTTGTGGGCCTATTCTATGTCTGTCGGGAATCTCACCGTTCGGCTCCGATGTTGCCGGTGGATTTGTTTAGGATACGGTTGTATACTCTCAGTATCATTACTTCGGTATGTTCTTTTATCGCTCAGATGTTAGCGATGGTTTCGTTGCCGTTTATTCTGTTGAATAGTTATGGTTTTTCTTCTATAGCTACGGGTTTGTTAATGACACCGTGGCCTTTGACTACGATGATTATATCGCCTTTTGCAGCGAGGTTTGTGGAACGTCATAATGCCGGTGTGACAGCTGCCGTTGGAATGGGGTTGTTTGCCGTAGGTATTTTTGCAATGCTTTTTTTATCCGCAGAGGGAATATCGAAATGGGGAATTGTGTGGCGTATGGCTGTTTGCGGGATTGGTTACGGGATTTTTCAGACACCCAATAATATTGTCATGGTTACAGCTACGCCGATTTTTCGAACCGGCGGTGCGGGAGGTATGCAAAGTACGGCACGTCTTGTCGGTCAAACATTCGGGGCAACTCTTGTGACTATTATTTTTGCTGTGGGACACGGAACTACTTATCATTTGGTGCATGTCTGTCTATGTATATCCATGTGTTTTGCTATTATTGCCGGTGTTTTCAGTGTTAGCCGTAGGATATGTCGTTCTTCGTCACCTGAATCACAGATTGCGGATATGTCTTAATGAAAAAGTTTTAATAGACAGGGATTTTGTATGTGAGACCGAGGGAGAGGTGTTGGGGGTGTTCGTTGAATAGGTGGAAGGGGGAGGATAAGTGGGTGTATTTGATTTGTTTGCCGCGGTAGAGGAAGAAAAAGCGGAGGTTTTCTTTCATGGGGAAGTATTCTATTCCTCCCTGATAGCCGTAAGAGGTGCGGTATTTACCTGATTCGGGCAGGTTGGTGTTTGTGGTGGCAGAGGTTGTTTCGTATGTTCCTTTGGCGAAGAGATTTAGTTTTGGAAGGATGCGGTAGTTGAGTCGGCTTATTAAGGAAAAGTATTGGCTGTGAGTGGCTCGGTAAGGCTTTTCGTCTTGGGCGGAGATATTGGACAGGATACCTAATTTGTCGATTTCTTCGATGGAAAAGAGTCCGTCTATGTACATGTTGAAATTGCCTTGGCACCAGGCTCCTGCGATAATCCAGTAGTATATATTTTGTTTTTGTCCTTCATGGAATAATGAGAAGGAACAACGGGTAGAGAGTGTGTTATCTAAAAAGTTTCCGTTCCAGTTAATGGTGTAGGCTAACGGTGTTTTGGCGGTTTTATAGTTGGCGGGCAGTTGGGTTTGGTTTTCTTTATTGGAGCGGGCGTCGGTAATTTGAAAACGGAGTTCTTGTGTGGGAGTGACCCACCAAGCGAGGTGTACGCCGACTAAAAAGCAAGTGATGTTGTTGCCGAAGTCGGAAAAGGAATATACTTCAGCAGGATCGGCATCGTATTCAAATCCGCCGAAGTCCACGTATTGTTTTCCGGCAAAGGCGGATAGTGTGGGCGTGATGTGAAATCCGACACCGAGGCAATTGATGGAAGAGGGCATGTTGTCTAAGGAGTGCGGTGCGTTACTTTTATTCAGGTGTTGAAACCATTTGTAAAAGATGCGCTCTGTGATGTTGCCCGTTATCTGTAAGCGCAGGTAGTCCATACGAAATGCCGATAGTTCCTCTTCTTTATCGGATAGTGCGGAGTGAAAGGCCATGCGGGTGTTGAGTTTGATATCTAATAGGTCATTCCGTTTTTGGAGGCGGGTGATTGTTTCAAAGAGGCTTTTTTCCGATTGTAATGAATCGGGAGTGGTTAGGGAGGCAGCATTGCAGACGGGAGTTGATAGGATAAGAAGGTAAAGAATGACAGACAGTTTCATGGTTCGATGTTAACATTTACTTGGCAAAAATATATAAAAGCGGGATTTCTGAAAATAGTTCCGGTTGAAAAAGTAATGGAGAATGTTTACATTTGCAAGAATTTATAAGTATTTCAGAAGATGAAAGGTATCGTTTTGGCGGGAGGTACGGGGACACGTTTGTTTCCCATGACGAAAGGGGTTTCCAAGCAGTTGCTGCCTGTGTATGATAAGCCGATGATTTATTATCCGATTTCTGTGTTGATGTTGGCTGGGATTCGGGAGATATTGATTATTTCCACTCCGCAGGATTTGCCGGGATTTCAACGTTTGTTGGGGGATGGGGCGGATTACGGTGTGCGTTTTGAGTATGCGGAGCAGCCCCGCCCGGAGGGGTTAGCACAGGCTTTTTTGATAGGGAGGTCGTTTATTGGCGAGGAGGATGTCTGTCTGGTGTTGGGGGATAATGTTTTTTACGGGCAGTCGTTTACAGCAATGTTGGAAAAAGCGGTCAGAACGGTGGAGGAGGAACGAAAGGCGTCGGTGTTCGGCTATTGGGTGAAAGATCCGGAACGATATGGAGTGGCGGAGTTTGATCAGGCGGGGAATGTGTTGAGTATTGAGGAGAAGCCGAAAGAACCGAAGTCGAATTATGCGGTGGTAGGACTTTATTTTTATCCGAATGAGGTTGTAAAGGTGGCGGCGGATGTCCGGCCTTCGGAACGTGGCGAGTTGGAGATTACGAGTGTAAACCGGTATTTTCTGGAGGCCGAGCGGTTGAAGGTGCAGGTTTTGGGACGTGGGTTTGCGTGGTTGGATACGGGGACGCACGATTCTTTGTCGGAGGCTTCTACTTTTGTCGAGGTGATTGAAAAGAGACAGGGGTTGAAGGTGGCTTGTCTGGAGGAGATTGCTTTGCGGAAAGGATGGATTGCTCCGGCAAGAGTGCGGGAGTTGGCGCAACCGATGTTGGGTAATCAATACGGGCGTTATTTATTGGATTTGGTTGTGGAATTTGAGAAAAAAGGTTGTTAATATGGAGACTGGAGTGTTGGAAACGGAAATATCGGGAGTTGTTGTTATTCAGCCCCAGGTTTTTGAAGATAGCAGGGGGTATTTTTTTGAGAGTTTTTCCCAACGGCGTTTTGAGCAAATGATAGGCAAAACCGTTTTTGTACAGGATAATGAATCGAAGTCTTCTTATGGGGTTGTTCGTGGATTGCATTATCAGTTGCCTCCTTATGCACAGGCAAAGTTGGTAAGGGTTATCAGGGGGCGTATATGGGATGTGGCGGTGGATTTGCGCAGAGGGTCCGCTACTTTCGGGAAGTATGTGGCGGTGGAGCTGACAGAGGATAATAAGTGGCAGTTTTTTATTCCGAGAGGATTTGCACATGGTTTTTCCGTGTTGAGTGAGGAAGCTGTTGTGCAGTATAAGTGTGATAGTTATTATGTTCCGCAAGCGGAGGGTGGAATTAGTTTTGATGATCCGGAATTGGCTATCGATTGGAAAATCCCTCGGGAGGATATGGTTTTGTCACCAAAGGATTTGAATCGTCCCGGGTTGTGTGATGCGTATGTTTTTGATGTATAATTTGTGAGTTATGGCGAATATATTGGTTACCGGGGCGGACGGGCAGTTGGGGAGCGAGTTGAAGAAAATTGCTTTTTCTCCGTTGGATGAGGTGTTTTTTACGGATGTGGCGGAGTTGGATATTACGGATAAGAAGGCCGTGGAAGATTATGTGAGCCGGAATGATATAGATACGATAGTGAATTGTGCCGCTTATACGGCGGTAGACAGGGCAGAGGAAGAACCGGATAGAGCGGAGTTGATAAATGTGAGGGCAGTGGAGAATTTAGCGGATGTGGCAATGAGGGAGGGATGTTTGTTGGTGCATGTTTCCACGGATTATGTTTTTGACGGTATGGCTTCGGAGGCTTATACGGAGAAGAGCGTGGTGAGTCCTCAGACGGTGTATGGATGTACGAAGTTAGCCGGGGAGCGGGCGATTAAGAGGTCGGGCTGTTTGGCGATAATTATTCGTACGGCTTGGTTGTATTCGGAGTTTGGCAATAATTTTGTGAAAACGATGTTGCGTTTGGCAAAGGAGAAGGGGGAATTGAATGTGGTTTCCGATCAGGTGGGGACTCCTACCTATGCAGCGGATTTGGCTGCGGCGATTGTACATGTTTTGGCGGATGATTGTGTGGCGGAGAAAACGGGAATTTATCATTTTTCGAATGAGGGTATTTGCTCGTGGTATGAGTTTGCGCAAGAGATTATGCGGTTAAGTGGGGAGAAGTGTAAGGTGAATGCGATAGCGATGGCGGATTATCCGACGAAAGCGCATAGACCGGCTTATTCGGTGTTGGATAAAACGAAGATCAAGGAGAAATTCGGGGTTAGTGTTCCGGAATGGAAGGAGGCATTGGGAAGGATGATGAAAAGAATGGGGTAAAATTTGTGAATATGAGAAATATATTGGTTACCGGAGGGGCGGGGTTTATCGGCTCGCATTTGGTTCGTTTGTTGGTGAATAAGTATCCGGAGTATCGGATTGTGAATCTAGATAAGTTGACGTATGCCGGGAATCTGGCAAATTTACGGGATGTGGAAGGGTGTCCGAATTATGTGTTTGTGAAGGCGGATATTTGTGATTTTCCGGCAATGCAGCGGATTTTTTCGGAGTATGGGATTGATGGCGTGATACATTTGGCAGCCGAAAGTCATGTGGACCGTTCGATTAAGGATCCGTTTTCTTTTGCGCGGACGAATGTGATGGGTACGCTGAGTTTGTTGCAGGCGGCCAAGTTGGCATGGGAAGGAAGTTATGACGATAAACTGTTTTACCATGTTTCTACCGATGAGGTGTATGGTTCATTGCCTGCGGATGGTGGCTTCTTCACGGAGAAGACAAAATACGATCCTCATTCTCCCTATTCGGCTTCCAAGGCTTCGTCCGACCATTTTGTGCGGGCTTATCACGATACTTACGGATTGCCCATTAAACTATCCAATTGTTCCAATAATTACGGGGCTTTTCAGTTTCCGGAGAAATTGATACCCTTGTTTATTAATAATATCCGGCATAATAAGCCGTTGCCGGTGTATGGGAGTGGAGAGAATGTGCGGGATTGGTTGTTTGTGGAAGATCATGCCCGGGCGATTGATTTGATTTTTCATGAGGGAAAGGTTGGTGAGACGTATAATATTGGTGGTTTTAATGAGTGGAGAAATATTGATTTGATTAAAGTTATTATTCGGGTTACCGACCGATTGCTGGGACGTCCGGAGGGGGCTTCACTGCCTTTGATTACATATGTGGCCGACCGTGCCGGGCATGATGTGCGTTATGCCATAGATTCTACTAAGTTGAAGGAAGAATTAGGATGGGAACCGAGCCTGCAATTTGAGGAGGGGATAGAGAAAACGGTGAAGTGGTATTTGGAGAATCAGCAGTGGTTGGATGATGTGACCAGCGGGGAATATGAGAAGTATTACGAGAATATGTATGGGCGGGAAAGTTGAAAGGTTGGAGAAAGATTTAACTTTTTTGTTATCTTTGCGGGCGTTTCCCAATGAATGGGAAGATGTTGATTATCAATAAAACAGAAGATATAGAATGATTACAGTTTCGAATTTGGAGATTCAGTTTGGCAAGCGAGTTTTGTTTCAGGATGTGAATTTGAAGTTTACGCCGGGGAATTGCTACGGTGTGATTGGGGCGAATGGAGCCGGCAAGTCGACTTTACTGCGGATATTGAGTGGAGAGTTGGAGCCGACAAGGGGAAATGTGATGTTTGGTCCGGGAGAGCGTTTGTCGGTGTTGAAGCAGAACCACTATGCATATGATGAGTGTACGGTGTTGGATACTGTGTTGCAGGGGCATTTGGATTTGTGGAATGTGATGAAGGAGAAAGATGCGTTGTATGCCAAGCCGGATTTTTCGGATGCGGACGGAGTGAGGGCTGCGGAGTTGGAGGAGAAGTTTGCCGAGATGGACGGCTGGAATGCCGAGAGTGATGCTGCCGCTTTGTTGAGCGGTTTGGGAATACAGGAAGAACTGCATTATTCTTTGATGAGGGATTTGAGTGGTAAACAAAAGGTGCGGGTGTTGTTGGCACAGGCATTGTTCGGTAAACCGGACAACTTGTTGCTTGACGAGCCGACGAATGATTTGGATATTGAGACTGTGATGTGGTTGGAAAATTATTTGTCGAATTACGAAAATACCGTGTTGGTGGTGTCGCACGACCGGCATTTCCTGGATGCGGTGAGTACGCATACGGTGGATATAGATTTCGGTAAGGTGCAGTTGTTTGCCGGTAATTACAGTTTCTGGTATGAGTCCAGTCAGTTGGCTTTACGTCAGGCTCAGGCTAAGAATAAGAAAGCCGAGGAGAAGAAGAAGGAGCTGATGGAGTTTATCCGGCGGTTCAGTGCGAATGTGGCAAAGTCCAAGCAAACTACCAGCCGAAAGAAGATGTTGGAGAAATTGAATGTAGAGGAGATTATGCCTTCTACGCGTAAGTATCCGGGAATTATTTTTACGCCGGAGCGGGAAGTGGGTGATAAAATTCTCGATGTGAAAGATTTGAGTAAGCAGATAGAGGGAAAATGGTTATTCCGGGATGTGGAGTTTACGGTGGAGAAAGGGGATAAGATTGTGTTTTGGTCTAAAGACCCGCGTGCAATGACCGTATTGCTGGAGATTATCACAGACAATATGAAGGCGGATACAGGTACCTATAATTGGGGCGTGACGGTGACCAGCGCTTATTTGCCGATGGATAATTCCGCTTATTTCGATACGGATATGAAGTTGATTGATTGGTTGGGACAGTTTTCGACGGATACGAGTGAGACGTTTTTGCGGGGCTTTTTAGGGAAGATGTTGTTTTCCGGCGAGGATATATATAAGAATGTGAAGGTGTTGTCGGGAGGAGAGAAAATGCGGTGTATGATAGCCCGGATGATGTTGAAGAATGCCAATGTATTGGTATTGGATTCACCGGCCAATCATTTGGATTTGGAATCTATTCAGGCGTTTAATAATATGTTGATGTCGTTTAAGGGTATTGTGTTGATGAATTCACACGACCACGAATTTATCCAAACGGTTTGTAACCGGATTATCGAGTTGACGCCACAGGGAGTGATTGACAAGAGAATGGATTTTGACGATTATATCACCAGCGAATCCATCCGCGAGCAAGCAGCAAAGATGTACGAGTGATTTTGGACGAGAAATTTATAATAGTAAAAGCTCCTGTAATCAAAAAATTACAGGAGTTTTTTATGGAAGTTACAGGAGGTTGAGGTACCGGTGATTTCGGTTACAGCTGTTTGTTTGATTTAATTGTGAAATCATTATCTTTGTTGCACTAATCAAGTGAAATAAATTTAGTATAAAATGAGTATAGTTTTCTATCAGAAAGATGCTGTGGTGTATGCAGTGCATTATGCTACGTCTGAAAATCCTCTTGATGTCAGTAAGCTGGAGTGGCTGTTCGGCGGGGCGAAACGGGTGAAGGAAGAAGCGTTGTCGGGTTATTTTGTCGGGCCGCGTCGCGAGATGATTACACCCTGGAGTACGAATGCCGTTGAAATCACACAGAATATGGGAATCAGCGGCATTTTGCGTATTGAAGAGTTTACGCGGACCGAGAATGAAAAGACGCCGTTTGACCCGATGTTGAAGGCATTCTACAAGGGATTGGACCAGCATACTTTCACGATAGATAAAAAGCCGGATGCGGTGGTGTATATTGAGAATATCCGGGAATATAACCGGCAGGAGGGATTGGCTTTGAATGAAGAGGAGATTGCCTATCTGGAGGGATTGGCGAAGAAGTTGGGAAGGGCTTTGACAGATTCCGAGGTATTCGGTTTTTCCCAAGTGAATTCGGAACATTGCCGTCATAAGATATTTAACGGTACATTTATCATTGATGGAGAGGAGAAGGAAAGTACGCTTTTTAAATTGATAAAGAAGACGTCGCAGGAGAATCCGAACCGGATAGTTTCTGCCTATAAAGATAATTGTGCTTTTATCGAGGGACCGCAAGCGATGCAGTTCGCTCCGCACACGCAGGATAAACCGGATTTCTACGAAACAAAGGAAATCGATACGGTTATTTCTTTGAAAGCGGAAACCCATAATTTCCCGACTACGGTGGAACCTTTTAACGGAGCTGCTACGGGTACGGGTGGAGAAATACGTGACCGTATTGCCGGAGGCCAGGCAGCGTTGCCGATAGCCGGTACGGCAGTTTATATGACTTCTTATCCCCGTTTGGATGCTTCCCGATTGTGGGAACAGAAAATAGATCCCCGGAAGTGGTTGTATCAGACACCGGAAGATATTTTGATTAAGGCGTCGAACGGGGCTTCCGATTTTGGTAATAAGTTCGGTCAACCGTTGATTTGCGGTTCTTTGCTGACTTTTGAACATGAGGAGGACGGACAGACCTATGGATATGATAAAGTGATTATGCAGGCAGGGGGAGTAGGATTCGGGAATCGTGAACAAGCGATGAAACATACTCCGGAAGTGGGTGATAAAGTGGTATTGTTGGGAGGAGATAATTATCGCATCGGTATGGGTGGTGGTGCTGTGTCGTCAGTGGATACCGGAGTATATGCCGGGGCGATAGAGTTGAATGCCGTACAGCGTTCCAATCCGGAAATGCAGAAGCGTGTGTGCAATGCTATCCGGGCTATGGCGGAGAGTAGTGAAAACCCGATTGTTTCGATTCATGACCACGGAGCTGGAGGGCATTTGAACTGTTTGTCGGAGTTGGTAGAGGAAACCGGAGGAAAGATTCACATGGAAAAATTGCCGGTGGGTGATCCGACTCTGTCTGCCAAGGAAATTGTGGGCAATGAGTCGCAGGAGCGTATGGGATTGGTGATGAAGGAAAAGGATGTGGCGACATTGCAGAAGATTGCAGACCGTGAGCGGGCTCCGATGTATGTGATTGGTGAGACGACGGGAGACATGAAGTTTACGTTTGAAAATGCGAAGACGGGAGAGAAACCCATTGATTTGGAATTGAAAGACATGTTTGGTAATCCTCCAAAAACGATTATGGAGGATAAGACCATCCGGGAAAAATATAACGATTTGGAATATTCTGCGGATAAACTGGAAGAGTATTTGGAGCAGGTATTGCAAATAGAGGCTGTGGCTTGTAAAGATTGGTTAACGAATAAGGTAGACCGTTCGGTAACGGGGCGCATTGTTCGTCAGCAGTGTGTGGGACCGTTGCAATTGCCTTTAAGTGATGTGGCGGCTGTCGCATTGGATTATAGCGGTCATCGGGGTATTGCCACTTCAATAGGACACGCTCCTGTATCGGCGATGGCGAATGCGGGTGCCGGTTCGCGTTTGGCAATTGCGGAGGCGTTGACGAACTTGGTGTGGGCGCCGATTGAAAAAGGATTGAAGGGCGTTTCTTTGTCAGCCAATTGGATGTGGCCTTGCCGTAAGCCGGGAGAAGATGCCCGCTTGTATCAGGCTGTAGAAGCGGCAAGTGAGTTTGCAATCGCTTTGGGTGTGAATATCCCGACGGGAAAAGATTCGCTTTCCATGACGCAGAAATATGGCGACAAAAAGGTATATGCTCCCGGAACGGTGATTATCTCTACGGTGGGAGAGGTAAACGATTTTCGTAAAATTGTGGTTCCGGTGTTGAAAAATAATCCGGATACGGAATTGGTGTATATTGATTTTTCGTTTGATAAATTGAAATTGGGCGGTTCCAGTTTTGCGCAGATATTGAATAAAGTGGGTAAGGAAGTGCCCGATGTGAAAGACAGCGGCTATTTTGTGAAAGCTTTTACTGCCGTACAGGAGTTGGTCGACGGCGGATTGGTATTGGCGGGGCATGATATTTCTGCGGGAGGTATGGTGACGGCGTTGTTGGAAATGTGCTTTGCGGATAACCGTTTGGGTTTGGATGTGGATTTGTCTTTCTTATCGGAGAAAGATATTATCAAGATTTTGTTTGCGGAAAATCCGGGAGTACTGCTACAGATTGCGGACAAAGATGCCAAGAAGGTGTCTGCCATATTGGAGCAGGCCGGAGTGGCTTACGGATTTATCGGTAAACCGGGAAAAGCCGGTAGCTTGAATATTAAGAAAGATGCTGCATCGTGGTCTTTGGATATAGCTTCTTTGCGTGATTTATGGTTTAAGACATCCTATTTGCTTGATCGTCGGCAGAGTGGGGAAGAGAAAGCGTTGGAAAGATATAAGAGTTATAAGAATAATGAGTTGAAATACAAATTCCCGCAGAATTTCACCGGGAAATTGGCTGATTGGGGCTTGGAACTTGATCGTAAAGGCAAGTCGGGAGTCCGTGCCGCTGTAATTCGTGAAAAAGGATGCCAATGTGAGCGAGAAACAGCATGGGCTTTGCATTTGGCTGGGTTTGATGTGAAGGATGTGCATATGACGGATTTGGTTTCCGGGCGCGAGACGCTTGAAGATGTGAATATGATTGTCTTTGTCGGCGGTTTTTCCAATTCGGATGTATTGGGTTCTGCCAAAGGCTGGGCGGGAGCATTTAAATACAATGAAAAAGCCCGTCAGGCATTGGAGAACTTCTACAAGCGAAACGATACGTTGAGTTTGGGTATTTGTAACGGTTGTCAGCTGATGGTTGAACTCGGACTGATTTATCCGGAACATAAAGAGATGCCGAAGATGTTGCACAACGATTCCCATAAGTTTGAATCCGGTTTTGTGAATGTGGCCGTACAGCCGAATAATTCGGTACTTTTCGGTTCACTGAGCGGGGCTCGTTTAGGGGTATGGGTAGCTCATGGGGAAGGAAAGTTCGGTTTGCCGTATGCTGAAAGCGAATACAATATTCCGTTGAAATACAGTTATGACGCTTATCCGGCAAATCCTAACGGCTCGCCTTTTGCTGCTGCTGCCATTGTGAGCAAGGATGGTCGTCACCTGGCGATGATGCCTCACTTGGAACGTTCTATTGCTCCGTGGAATTGGGCTTATTATGCCGAAGACCGTCAGGAGGATGAAGTAACCCCGTGGATAGAGGCTTTTGTCAATGCCCGTAAATGGATAGAAACACATAAATAATTTCCGTTATAGAAACTAAAAGCGGGAGCGGCTTTTTTTAGCTGTTCCCGTTTTTTGTATTATTTATGGCAGTCAGAGTATTTTATGACTTGTCCGATGAAAAAACACGCCGCAGGGAATTCAGGGGAATGCTCACTGCTTCTAAAGAAACCCGCTGTGAAAACTTATTTCTTATCACCGACTTCCAGAGAGAGGAAATGGAAATGGAAGGGAAGAAAATACGGGTTATCCCGGCTTATGAATGGTTGCTTGTATAGTTGTTATGGCACATTTTTCTCTTTTTGTTTTCTTATTCTTCTCTGCTCTTTATCTTACTTTTTTGTCATACCTTTGCATTGTTAACCCAGAAGAATCGAAACAATGAAATTAAGTGAGAAGAGAAGCAACATGCTTCATGGCGTTTTATTGATAGCCCTTTTTTCGTGTGCGGCTTTCTATATCGGTGATACGGCTCTCATGAGGCAACTCTCCTTTAGTCCTCTGATTATAGGGATTATATTGGGAATGTTGTATGCCAACAGCCTGCGCAACCGTCTTCCGGAGACATGGGTGCCCGGTATTCTATTCAGTTCGAAACAGTTATTGCGGTTGGGAATTATCCTCTACGGATTCCGGCTTACCTTCCAGAATATAGTGGATGTAGGCCTGTCTGCGATAATAATTGATGCAATAGTGGTGCTTGTGACCATCATAGGGGGAATATTTGTCGGGCGCTTGTTGAAAATGGACAAAGATGTGGCACTCTTGACTTCAGTCGGGAGCGGGATATGCGGAGCCGCTGCCGTCTTGGGTGCGGAGGCTACCATTAAAAGCAAGCCCTATAAAACAGCGGTGGCGGTTTCTACGGTGGTCATCTTCGGTACGATTTCCATGTTTATCTATCCGGTGCTTTATCGAAATGGAGTGCTTGAAGTGTCGGCCAACCAGATGGGGGTTTATACGGGTGCCACTTTGCACGAAGTGGCTCACGTCGTGGGTGCTGGCAATGCGATGGGGAAAGAGATATCCGATGTTGCCATCATTGTCAAAATGCTTCGGGTAATCATGCTGGTTCCTGTATTGCTGCTACTCGGTTATTGGGCCTCAGGAGTAAAGAAAAAATTACAGTCTGATGCCGGAACGCAACACGAATCGTCTGGTAAATTGACCATACCTTGGTTTGCTTTGGGATTCCTTGCCGTTATCGGTTTCAATTCTTTCAATTTGTTGCCTGCCGGAGTGATAGACTTCATAAACGGATTGGATACTTTTTTGTTGACAATGGCCATGACTGCCTTGGGAGCGGAAACGAACATCGAAAAATTTAAGAAAGCGGGGGCGAAACCTTTTGTTTTGGCATTGATATTGTATGGTTGGTTAATGATTGGCGGCTATGCTTTGGTCAAATTTGTAGCCCCTTATCTGATGTGAAATATGAATAGTTAATTTTAAAACAGAATAAGTTATGAAACTGACAACACTTGTTTTATGCCTCTTGTTCACTTGGGGAATCGGCCGGGCGCAATCCGGTGAAAAGAATTTCATAGACCAGAACTACATAGAAGTGACCGGTACGGCCGAAATGGAAATCGTGCCCGATGAAATCTATCTTAAAATTGTACTGAGCGAAAAAGACAAAGGGAAAAAATCGCTGGAAACCCTGGAAAAAGAAATGGTGGCGATATTGAAGAAATTGGGAATAGACGTGCGGAAAGACTTGCTTATAAAAGACCTCTCCAGTGACTTCAAATCCTATTTCCTTAAACGGACAGCCATACAAACGGAAAAAGAATACCAGCTTTGCCTGCATGGGGCGGACAAAATAGGAGCGTTGATAGTGGAATTGGAAAAAGCGGGTATTTCCAATATCTCTATTGATCGGGTGGACCATTCCCAGTTAGAGAAATTGCGTCGGGAAGTCAAAATCAACGCTGTCAAGGCGGCAAAAGAAAAAGCGGATGCCTTTGCGGAAGCAGTGGGGCAAAAGGCAGGCAGGGCTTTGTATATCAGTGAAAGCGGAGGAGGGTATTATCCCCGTCTGAGTGCTGTTGCCAACGTATCGTTCAAGGCTGCTTCCGTAATGGATGCAGAGGAGGAAATGGCTCCCGTATTGGATTTTGAAAAAATACCTTTAAAACATTCCGTATTGGTACGTTTCGAATTGAAATAAAAGAGACAATAAATAGAATTTAAACGCCCTTGGAAACAAGGGCGTTTAAATTTTATATCCTTGGGGAAAATCTTTTTAAACTTTTGCCCGTAGAATGAATGGGTGAGACAGAAAGATTCTTACACATAAAACTATGGCATACATCGATTATTATAACGTTCTCGGCGTAGATAAAAAGGCTTCCCAGGAGGATATACGCAAGGCTTTCAAAAAGCTCGCGCGCAAACATCATCCCGACTTAAACCCCAATGACCCGGATGCCAAACGGCGGTTTCAGGAAATCAATGAAGCCAACGAGGTACTCAGCGATCCGGACAAGCGAAAGAAGTACGACCAATACGGTGAACACTGGCAACATGCTGACCAATTTGAAGCCCAACAACAGCAATACCGTCAGCAATATGGCGGAGCGGGAGGTAGTGGTGGTGCTTACTGGTCATCGTCGGGGGGAGGCTTCTCGGGTGAGGACGGAGAATTTTCCGAATTCTTCGAATCGTTATTTGGTTCGCGGGGTGGGCATCGTGGCGGACGCTCTGCCGGCTTCCGCGGACAGGATTTCAATGCGGAATTGCACCTCTCCTTGCGGGATGCAGCCCGGACGCACAAACAGGTGCTGACGGTAAACGGGAAGAAAATCCGTATCACCATCCCTGCCGGAGTAGAAAACGGGCAGACAATTAAATTGGGTGGACAGGGGGCTCCGGGCATGAACGGAGGGCCTGCCGGAGATTTATATATCACCTTTGTCATTCCGGAAGATACTGTTTTTAAACGTTTGGGCAACGACCTCTATGCGGATGTGCCTTTGAATCTTTATACGGCCGTCTTGGGGGGAGAACAATTCATTGATACGCTTGACGGGAAAGTAAAACTGAAAGTAAAACCCGAAACACAGAACGGCGTCAAAGTGCGTTTGAAAGGGAAAGGTTTTCCCGTTTATAAACAGGAAGGGCAATATGGTGATTTAATCGTGACCTGGCGGGTGGAAATACCCACACATTTGACGGAAAAGCAAAAAGAACTCTTCAGGGAATTACAACAAATCAGCTAAAAGGGAGGACACTATGGAAACGGATTTAATCATTGTCAGCGAATATTGTCGGAAAAGCCATATCGATCCTTCATTTATCACCCTATTGGAGACCGAAGGTTTGATAAATACCCGGGTCATAGAAGGAATACATTATCTGCTTTCCTCACAATTGTGTGAAGTCGAGCGCTACTCCCGCATGTATTACGACCTCTCCATCAACATCGAGGGAATCGACGCCATCCGTCACTTATTGGAAAAGATGGAAAACCTGCAAAAAGAACTAAGCCTGTTGCGGAATCGTCTTCGCCTTTACGAAGGCACATTACTGTGACAAACCTCCGTATTACTGAGAATACGGAGGTTAAGAAACAGACTTAGGGGGCGTACGTATGGTCGATTTCCGGCGATACCGTTTTATATTGCGGCATGCACATACCCGACGACGCACCCATATACGTCGGGTCGGAAATATAGAATCTTTTTCCCTCATACTCATACGAATCGCCTTCTATCTGCTCGGCGAGATTCACCGAAACACTTTCATGGCCGGGGAAGCTCAGCAACTGATTCTCAATGCCGAGCACGTGCCACAACAGATAAGTATAAAAGATAGACCGGTCTTCGCAGTCACATTTGGGGTAATACAACGTTTCTTCAAAAAAGTACGGCTTCTCGAATCCGTGAAAAGCACTGTCGGTAGCATACTCGAAAGCCTCTTGCACAAAATGTAAAAGCGTATTCACGGCTTCCAGTTGAGGCTGGTCTTCCAATTGCGTTTTAAGCTGTTCCACAATATTCTGACGGGTATTCTGGAGAATACTTGAGCGTGCATATTCGCCTGTAGGCATTTGCGGGTAATGGTAAAGAAGTTTAAGAATATTGCCGTTTAATTCGCCGGAAACTTCCAGCCCGGCGCCCGAAAGCTTATAGGGTTGTGGGGTATACGGAAGCGTAAGGCTGTCAATCCGTAAGTCAAACTTACTACCGGTATCCGAATTTGCTGGAAGTTCGCACGTATATAGTTTCATGGATGCCGGATGCTTTTGGGAAGCCTCTTTGTTTCGGAATGTAAAATAATTCTGTCCGTTAATCTGGAGGTAAGTCCGCCCATACACCATATCCTGTTTAAACGGTAAAAGTAAAACGGCTTCGCCCTCACTATTGACACCGATTCGTGCATCATAATTCATATTGGCGAGAATATAATGCAGCATAGACATCAAGGCATTGCTGTGGAGTTCCGCCACTGCTTCCACATAAGAATAGGCAAGTTCATAAGTGAGGTAATCATTGAGTGAAAACTCCGCGGCTTTGGCTTTCAAAGCGGGAATCAAAGCGGATTTTATTTCCGATTTCTCCAGAGAACGCCACGCTTCGGCATAATCGGCCGATACTTTCAATGAATCCGGTAAAACGACAAACACCTCCGGTAAAGAAACGGGAATGCCGTAAAAGTCAAACTCCTTTTCGGGAAGCGGAAATATTTGGGAAACGATAGGCTTGAATTCGGGAGTGGGGATTGCCTCCGGACTTTTCCTGCTGAGTTCGGGAATAGGGGAGGGCAACACTACCGGCAGCGGTTGTTGTGCCAACACACTGGGAACGACCGGAGGAACGGGAGGTTTGGAAACAGTATCTTCTTTGAAAGCCTTAAACTGCTCATACTCTTTCCATACCCCTTCCAGAAACTTGTCATAATCTTTAAGGACATTCGAACGGAAATCGGAATATCGTTTCTTAAGGTCCTCTCTGAACTTCTTAAAATCCTGCATTTGAGATTGAGCACTGGCGGAAACAAAAACCGCCAGTGCTGCAATACATACTATAAACCGTTTATTCATGTATAATTAATTTTCAAAACCGGCACGTACAAACGATGCTATTTTTTCAGCATGTTTTTGGGCGATTTCACTTTCCTTCATAGCATTCTCGAGAGCGCGGATACGGGCTTTGGAAGCGGCGCTTTCGCTCACGATGAAAAAGCTCTGAACCTCGAAACTACCGTCACCGTTGTCGCGGATAATAGAATAGCTCTCCGTCATCTCGCCCTTTATCTCTTTTTCAACCAGACGTTCATAGGCGGCATAAAAATGGTCGAACTCTCCCTCGGTCGTAGTGCCGTCGCCTGCCATATCGCTGACTACGCGACCCTTCAGCGAACTTCCCGCTTGCTGGGAATACGTAATACAAGCATTATTGATAGCCATTTGGTGGCCTACATTCTTTGATTTACATTTCGTGGCAATACCTGCAATCTCATGGCCGTCATCTCCGAGAGCTTCCAACTTGTCATAGTGGGAAAGAAGAGCCACCTCAAGAGAACGGGAACTTCCGAGAAGTTTCCAGTTTTCTCTTTCATACTCTTTCATCTTTTCCTTCTTCTCTTTTTTCATAGCTTTCAACAAAGCCTTATTCTGAGCAAAAGTTTCCGGAGCTGCAACAAAGCAGAGGGCAACGAGAATCATTAAAATTTTCTTCATAATTAATAGAAATTAAAGTGTTAAACGATTTATTATTTATTACTGATTATTTCAATATGCATTACTTTCACGCCCATCTTACTGTCTCGGCGGCGGGAATCGGTTAACCACCGCGAAAATTCATCACCCGAAAGTTGTGGAGGCAACTGGGCATCTTGCCGGCTGTCCGCTCGGATAGAAAACTTAACGGGAGAAAACACCACATACACGCGGTTTCGTTCCACCGGTTGGGAAGCTGTGAAACTGAACTCATCTACAGCGATAGAAGGGAAATAACTCTGTGAAGCATCAAAAAACACATATTCTTTTCCATGGTGCACCTTCACTTCCCCCTGGGCATCCTCACTATACGGAAGCAGGCGGTAGGCCATACGGTCTTCTCCCAGCAGATACACAGCGAGATAGCCGTCAATCGGGCTTTTGAAATAAAGATACATATCATCACCGTCACGGAAACGGGTATCTGCAAAACGCACCTCCTTGCCGTTGCGTAATATCCGGGAATCAAAATCAGCCGCTTCATTGGAAATGGCGCGGGCCTTTCCCTTCACCGTACATTTTACGATAATATGTCCGTCATCGTCAATGGAAGTCTCATACACGGGCTCTCCGTCGTCGCCCAGCCATTCGCCCTTTACTTCCGTAGCGTTAAGCGAAGAGAAATAAAGAGACTCCCCGCTTTGCGTAACAGTTTCCTGTTGGTAAACATCCTGCGTAACCACCGTGCCGAACTCTTTGGCCAGCGCTTGAAGACGCGCGCCCTCCAATGCCAGCCGCCGACATTCTGCCGGCGAATGCGAGCCGTCGCCGTAAAACGTATATTCGCCCGAAACAGTCTTGACTTTTGTAGGCAATGCTGCCAGAGAAATAAACGTGAGCAGCGTGATAAGTGTGACAAGTCTCATATTTCAAATAATATTATAACATTAGTTGCGTAATTTTTTCTTCTGCCACACATCGGACATATTGCCCGAAGTAGACACTTGTGGCGTCTGAGGCTTGTTGTTGATTAACGTAGACTGGCGGCGCACATTGCGGCCTACCTCTTCGCTAAGTTCCTTCAACGTCACGTCTCCTTTACTATCCTGCAATTTTTTCAACAAATAATAAGTAAAAAGGCCGTGATTCTTCTCTCGGTACGGTAAAGCCGTCTCCTGGCCGGAAGTGGCGCTGAGTACAAACATATTGCCGCGCGGATTCGTCTCCTTCGGCTTCATGACCACCCCGCGGGCCTCGGAAAGCATACTCCCGTCTCGTTGTGCCCCGCTGAAACAGGCGTCAAGGAAAACCATGACAGCCCCGTTACTCACGGCACCTAACTCATCGTAAAAACGGTTGAGTGAAAAACAACTCTCTGACGTAAGCGGGTCGCCGTCCACCGGAAGCAGATAGGCATCTTTCGTCTTCTCATCCGGCATACCGTGACCGGCGTAATACACAATCAAATCACAATCGCCGTCAAGCGCCTTGGCAGCATTTTTCACCTGCGTTATCGCACGGAGCATAGAGCCGAGGGTCGCATCATTAAAGCGGCGGATATTCTCCTGGGGAATACCGAGAGTCTGCTGACAATACTTGGCGAACGTCTCCCCGTCATGCAGCGCCGATTCCACCTTCGACACATTGGAATAATTCTCATTGGATATAATGAGGGCTATCGTACGCCGGGAAGCCTTATTGGCAACCGGAATATTCTCGTCCACATCCGACAGGCGGGTAATCTTCACCTCATTGTGAGAAGCGGTTGTCGTACTTTCCGCATAATCATCGTTAGCCGCATGGAGTATCGCTTCAAAATCCACATTCACCTTCGGCAACTCATAAGCCAGCTTATCGGTCGTATTATAGGCATAACTCTTTCCGTACGGCGCCACAAACGTAATAGAGGCAACACGCACCTCGTCATTCGCTATATAATACTGGGGCGCCTTGAAATGAATACCCGCCCAATTGGCTTTGAAAAGTTCGGCTTCATTATCCTTCAGAGGCACTTTGAGGTATATCGGTCCATAAGACGACTCGATAAGATACACTTCATTCCCTGCATCATAAGGTTTGAGCGTCAAATCATTCAGGCGCAACTTGGAGGCATACAGTTTCAGATACTCATCCTGCGCCTCGCGGCATGCCTTATTATATTCCGAACGTATCGTCACATCATTGACACGGGCGGTATAATCGTCCAGTTTCTCAAACTCCCCCTTGCGCGTCCATTCCGCCAGCTTCTTCTCCACAAACTCTTTTGCATATACGGAATACACCGGGGCGTCATTTCCCGCGGAAGCTGTCAGGGCATTTCCCGACCGCTGGTAATTGACCGTATTCGATTCATTATACGAAACAAGGGGAGGCATATTGAACGACGACACAGGTTCTTTCCCCAACGCTGCAATCCGGGCATTAAGCTCCTCGAACTTTTCCTGCTCGTCAAGACAGCCGTAAGAAACCGCAAGAGCTTTGAGATACTTTTCCGACATCGGGTCATTCGCCACCACCTCCTCCAGCTTTTCTATCGCGGAGGAGAAATAATCGTTTGACTGGCGTTTCAGTCTTTTCGTCACCTTCGAATCCGCCTCCATAATGGCATTGTTGAAATACCCCACGCCCAGGTTATAATAACATAAAGCCGTATGCTGCGCTACGCTCAGCGTATTGGGTTTCATCTCGTCCAGCTTGCGGTAAATCTCCAGAGCCTTCAGATACTCCTGTTCATCCTCATACAGCTTGGCTTGTATATTCAACAACTGTTCATCATCGGGTTTCATGGCAAAAGCTTTATCGAGAAACTCCTGCAAACTCTCCGCATGCCCTCCGTCAATACAAGCCTTAATGCCGAAAGAAATCAGATGATAATTCTCCGGATACAGCTTCATGGCAGTAGCCATCGTATTGATGGCCAAAGCGTAATTACCCGTCTTCAGGCAAGCCTGCCCCATATACATATACACCTTTTCCCGCAGATTCTCATCACCCCCCACGGTAAAAAACAGCTTGAAATACTCAATCGCCCGGTTGAAA
This sequence comes from uncultured Odoribacter sp., assembly GCA_910588375.1. Taxonomy (GTDB): domain Bacteria; phylum Bacteroidota; class Bacteroidia; order Bacteroidales; family Marinifilaceae; genus Culturomica. Next base: position 32,935 of record CAJUQA010000012.1, on the reverse strand, counting down.
TCCTGACCGTTATATGCGCCCGAGGCCGCGATATAGACAAGGGACGGGAAAGAATTCGGGTCACGGGGAAGAGACTCCCCCTTAAATTCCGGCATCAGGTGAATATCGATATAAGCCCTCGCAAACTTGATGAGGCTTCCCGAATTATTTTGCGCCGAATAATAAAAAGCGCCCGCTTCCAGATAACGGTTAAGATCACGTAATACACTCTTGCACTTCTGGTATTCGTGCGACCCCTCCTCTGTAATTGCCAGTGCGGCGACATTATCCGTATAACATTGGTACACCAGCGGATACAAATCGGATTCCGGAGCGTCTTCCACTCTCAGCAATTGCAACTGCCGGTAACTTTCGTCGGCATTCGCCAGTATAAGCGAATCCCTTGAAACTTCCAGCGAATCCTCCGGCGTGTCGGCTGCCGACAACGTGTCCACAACAGTCTGCTGCGACGTCGAGCCCATCGACATCACAGCCGCTGATATCAAAAAAAGTATAGTTATCAAAAACTTTAGCATAGATGAAAAATTATATATTCAAAGAACATACATCAAAAAGCATCCACAAACGTAAACTCTGCTATAATGCGGCGGAACTCGCTTCCCTTGCCTTCGGCAACCGCAATACTGTAAGTATAATTTCTGTTCATCTCTGCCAATCCGTTCACATTCCGTTCCAGATAATCCTTTACGCCGTAAGCGCGTAAAAACGCCAATTGTTCGTTCCTCTGGATGCCCTCCTTTTGATTGACACTAATGGCTGCCAATTGGCCGTTCTGATGAACAGGTTCATTTTCAAAATTACCGTAGACCCCGTTATAAGCAATCTTATTGCGGATAGGAGTGGCGTCCGCCATACCCGAAATACTCACGGAAAGCTTCTTGCCGGCCTCGATATACTGCTTAAAGTCGCCTTCAAAAGCCTGCTTCACGAGCGTAAGCATCGATTTGGCTGCTCCCGATTCATCCACTTGGTACTTGCCCGGACCGAAATCTTCCTGCACGGAAAAGCCGGCCTCCACTTCGTACGAAAACTTCACCTTATAATTGAGAATCTTCTTGCCGTTGGCATCATACGCGCTCTCAATGCGTGAATCAACGGTAATATTGGTATGGTCCGAAATCACATTCCGCGACTTGGCTTCCTCTACCACCTTCTTCTTAAGCTCCTGCAGCTTCAACTCCTCCATCTGCTGTTGCTGGAGAATTTCCAGAGACACCATATTATCGTCGCTCTGCTCGAAATTCAAAGGAACACGGTCAAGATTATTATAAATATAAGTCTCATTATTCGCTTTATTGTGGAACTTGGCATAAATAAGCTCGAAATTGTCATTGGGCAACACGCCGTACTGGGCATCCTCAATCGAAATATCATCCGTATTTTTGAAAGCACCCACCGCATTTTCAGGCACGGGAAGGAAAATAGAAGGCATATTGTCAAACTCCAACGCCAACATCTGGTTGGAACGGTCATACTTGCCCAGTGAAATCTTGGACATGGAAGCCAAATCACCCGCCAAATCGGTGGCAATCTTATCCTCAAACAAACGGCGTTGTTTGGCTCGCGACTCATCATTCACACGGGCGCGGTATTGCTCCATCGTTTCCCCCGGCATCATCTTGAGCCATTCCTGCATCAACTCGTCAGCCCCGTCGGCAATCAACTTATTATAATATGGAACCAGCGAGGTCAGACGTTTTACATTGATGCTCTTCGTCGCATTATAGGCAAGCATTTGAGACTGCTGGCTGTCGATGAGAAACTCCACGACAGACACCCCGCCTGCCGGCACCTCCACGTGTTCGCGGTCGGTATCATCCAGCAAATTGACAAGCACAATCAAATTGGGAGCGGTGGCTACGGCAATATATTTACCGTCGTAATTATAACTGAAAGATAACCCTTGTCCCAATCCCTCGATATTCTTCTTTATGAGGAAAGAACGCGTATCATATATCGACAACACACCGTCATCGGTAAGAATCGCAAATTCACTGTTATCATTCGAGAAATCGGCTTTGGTCACTTTCTCGTCAAACTTCCATTTCTTACGGATTTTTTTCTCCTCGAAATTATATACCGCCACTTGATGGTCGTTGCGAAGGAGAAGATAATAACTGTTATCGCTCATTTTCATATCCGTCACCGTGAAAGGGGCGGGTATCGTATCAAGCGGCTGGAAATTCATCGCGCTCATCACCACGATGCCCCGGTTCGTTGCCAACAACAGTTTGCGGGCATCGGCGGTATAAGCCGCGGCCAGCGGTGTTCCCATCTTCTTGGCATTGAACTTATGGCTCTCGCCATTAAAATTCAACACACTTGCCTCGGAAGTCTTCTTGCCGGCATTCACCACAATATAAGTGGAACCCGTCGGATTGAATTTCACATTGAGAATCTTGCCGTTAAACGTAGACAACTCATTGGCACGGGGAGCATATACGCTCTTTTCATTGTAACCGAATACCACTACCTTACCGCAGGGAACCAATCCGACGGGTGTCTGCTTCTGGGGAAAATGGTAATCGTTTTTTTTACTTTGCGCCGACAAAGGCACAGCTAAAAGCGCAAACAGGCTTGTAATCAATAACAGTTTGCAATAATGAAATAATCTTGTCATTAAATACTTTATTTATGAAGGTTTGTTAATATTATCAATCTCTTATCTGACAGACAGGCACAAATATTCTTTTGAATTTACAAATTAAAAGACAATAATCTTAATTTTTTTTTTTTGTGTTAAAATAAGTTAAGGAAATTAAGGAGTGCAAAAAAGGGAAAGAAAAAGCATACCAGACCCCTGGTATGCTGAAAATAGTTATTTATTCGCCTGTATTTTACAAATCACAAGAGGGGAGCCCTACTAATTGAACGTGCCGGACAATTCGCAACGCACTCCGCTGACATTCTATAAAGGCAGGTGTTTCCATCGTTCTTTAAAATATTGGAATTACCGAAAATTCGTATCTTTGTTCTCATAGTTAAAGTTTTTAATTATGGTAGAAGAAAACAAATTGCATAATCTCGGGGATATTGTCATTTTCAATACGGAAGATGGTGATGTTCGTGTACAGGTAGATGCAGTGAATGAAACGATTTGGCTAAATCAGAAAGGGTTGTCGGAATTGTTTGGAGTAGGAGTACCGGCAATAAATAAGCATCTTAAAAACATTTTTGCAGAAAGCGAACTCTCCGAGGATGTGGTTGTTTCCAAAATGGAAATAACCACTGGCCATGGCGCTCTTGAAGGTAGGACTCAGTCGAGACAAGTAAACTTTTATAATCTTGATGCGATTATTGCTGTCGGTTATCGAATTAATAGTAAGAGAGCCACTTCTTTTCGTATTTGGGCGACCACTGTTTTGCGTGAATATATGGTAAAAGGATTTGCTCTTGATGATGAACGAATGAAACGAGGTAACGGAATAAGTCATTTCCGTGAGCTTTTGGAGAGGATCAGGGAGATTAGGATATCGGAAAAAGTTTTTTATCAACAGATAAAAGATATCTACAAATTGAGCGAAGACTATGACCCAAGGGACGAGAAGACGATAAATTTTTTTAAAAAGGTACAGAATAAGTTGTTGTGGGCAGTGAGCAAACAGACTGCCGCTGAATTGATATACTATCGTGCAAATGCAAGCCTGCCTCAAATGGGGCTTACTTCAACCCAGGTGCAAGGGCTGGTTAAATCGACCGATATTCTTGTCGGAAAAAATTATCTGAATGAGGATGAACTGAATACGTTAAAACTTATTGTAGAGCAGTATCTCGCTTTTGCGGAGACACAGGCTCGAGCACATCAAAGAATGTTTCAGAAGGATTGGATTGAAGCTCTTGATATGATTCTTCGTATGAATAGGAAAGAATTGCTATCAGGGAATGGTCATATAAGTAAAGAGTTGGCTGAAAGGAAAGCAAGGGAGGCTTACGCAGAATACAAAACAGAACAGCGAAGAGCTGAAAAGATAGAAAGTTTAAAAGAACTCGAACGGGATTTAAGAGAATATAATACTCCAAAGCTATAAAACTTTAACCATTTCTATTTTGGAGATTGGCGGTAATTCCAAATGGTTTTTGTCTGTCTGTTTTTTGCCGGAACATAAAGTATGTTCCAGTGGAGATGTCCTTTTGGGGTTTTGCTTGCCTATTCCGGTCATAAATAATGCGGGTCGTAGGAGATTTCGTGATTCAAATTTGGTATCACATTGGGGTACCATTGGTATCACAAAAATATAAATGATGAGACAATTTTGATACAATATGAGACAAAATAACCGCTTGGAAAAATCCTTGTTGTGTATGTAAGTAGTAAGATAATCAGTATTATGTGCTGAATATAAAAGAAAAGCAACCTTGTTTGAGGGTTGCTTTGGTGATCCAGGCGGGATTCGAACCCACGACCTACGGCTTAGAAGGCCGTTGCTCTATCCAGCTGAGCTACTGGACCGACACTTTTACGGTTTGGCGGTGCAAATATAAGGGATTTTTGCAGGAATACAAACTTTTATTTTGGAATTTTGAGTATAAATTTATTTATGATGGAGTGTGTATTGTGGAGTAAAGTATCACAAATGGTATCATAATGGTATCACAGTAGAGCTTTTTACGTATAGAATAATTGATTAATTTTGTGGGAAAGCATTGGGAAATTTTAATGGAGAAAAGTTATGAATAAGGATGCAGAACAAAAAAAGATATTTTATGTGACGGGGATGATGTGTGCGGGGTGTGCCGGTACTGTGGAAAATACTGTTGCAGGTCAGAAAGGGGTGAAGGAAGCCCGGGTGAATTTTGCAGCTTCTACAGTTATGGTGGATTATGATTCGGATGAAGTGACACCGGCAGATTTGCAGGCAGCGGTACGCGCTGCGGGGTATGATTTGTTGATTGATGAGGAGGATGAAAACAGAGTGGAGGATATACAGCAGAAAGAGTTCAGACAGTTGAAACGGAATACGTTGGGAGCGATATTGTTGTCTTTGCCCGTGTTTATTATCGGAATGTTTTTTATGCACATGCCTTACGGGGATTGGATTATGTTGTTTTTTACCTTACCGGTGCTGTTGCTGTTTGGAAGGAGTTTTTTTATTAATGCCTGGAAGCAATTGAAACATGGACGGGCGAATATGGATACGCTGGTTGCGGTGAGTACGGGAATCGCTTTTTTATTTAGTTTGTTCAATACATTTTATCCGGAATACTGGACCAGTCGAGGTTTGGAGGCACATGTATATTATGAGGCGTCGTCCGTGATTATTGCATTGATATTGTTGGGACGTTTGCTGGAAAGTAGGGCTAAAAACAACACTTCTTCTGCCATTCGTAAGTTGATAGGGTTGCAGCCTAAGATGGTGGTACGGGTGGCGGAAGATGGAAGTGAACACGAAATTCCGGTGAAAGCGGTACAGACCGGGGATGTTTTGTTGGTGAAACCCGGAGAACGTATTCCGGTTGACGGCGTGCTTAAAGAAGGCCTTTCATATGTGGATGAGAGCATGATCACGGGAGAATCCCTGCCGGTTGAAAAAGTGAGTGGAACAAAAGTATATGCCGGGACAATAAACCAGAAAGGGAGTTTCCGTTTTGTGGCAGAGCGCGTGGGGAGTGAAACGGTGTTGGCGCATATTATAAAAATGGTACAGGAAGCGCAGGGAAGTAAAGCGCCGGTACAACGCTTGGTGGATAAGATTGCCGGAATTTTTGTTCCGGTGGTTATGGGTATCGCTGTGCTTACTTTTATAGTCTGGATGTTAATGGGGGGAGAACTGGCGTTTACTCATGCTTTGCTGACTTCGGTAACGGTATTGGTTATCGCTTGCCCCTGTGCGTTGGGCTTGGCAACTCCCACGGCAATTATGGTGGGAATTGGCAAAGGGACAGAGCATAACATACTTATCAAGGATGCGGAAGGGTTGGAGTTGTTGTATAAGACGACGGCGGTTGTGTTGGATAAAACCGGAACAATAACCGAAGGACGTCCCGTGGTGACGGGGATGGTGTGGAAGGAAGGAGTGGATGTGGGAAAATTGGCTTCCGTATTGATGGCATTGGAAAACAAATCGGAGCATCCGTTGGCGGATGCGGTGGTTGCTTATTTGTCGGGAGAGGGGATAAAAGGTGCTTTGTCCGGGACTTTTGAGAGTGTTACCGGTCAGGGGGTGAAAGGCAGTGTCGGAGGGCAGGAGTTTTGGGTAGGAAATAAGCGGTTGATGGACGAGAATGCCATTGCTTTTACCCCGGAGCAGTTGGAAAAAGCCGATGCTTACAGGATGAAAGGAGATACAGTCGTTTATTTTGCCGGAGCGGGACAAATTCTGGCAGTAATTGCGATTGCCGACCGGATAAAGGAAAGTTCTGCCTGTGCGGTTGCTAAGCTTCGGAAAGCGGGGATGAAAGTATATATGCTTACCGGAGATAATGAGATAACAGCCCGTACGGTGGCAGAACAGGTAGGCTTGAAGGAATACAGGGCGGAAGTGATGCCCTCGGACAAAGCTGAGTTTGTGAAAAAACTGCAATCGGAAGGGGAAGTTGTGGCGATGGTAGGCGATGGTATAAACGATTCCCAGGCATTGGCACAGGCGGATGTCAGCATTGCGATGGGGAGAGGTTCGGATATTGCTATGGATGTGGCTAAGATTACCCTGATTACTTCCGATTTGAATGCCATACCGAAAGCCTTGGGACTTTCCCGCCGTACTGTCAGAACCATCCGTCAGAATCTGTTCTGGGCCTTTATTTACAATGTTATCGGTATACCGATAGCTGCGGGTGTTTTGTATCCGTGTTGCGGTTTTCTTCTGAATCCGATGGTGGCGGCTGCAGCCATGGCTTTCAGTTCGGTTTCGGTCGTGACGAACAGTCTGCGCCTGAAGACAGGAAAAATGGCGTAACATTATGAAAGTCGGTTACGTTTATTTAGAAAAATAAATGTAACCATGGAAAATGTAATGAGTGAACGCCATGAAGAAAGCCGGCATGACTCCGGTCAGGAAATTTCTTTGCAGGGAGAAGAGTGCAGAAGCCAATCCTTGCGGTCGCAGGTGAGAGACGAACATGTTATGAATAATGATGTGGAGGCTTTGCATTCGCAGGGGGACGAGCCCGATTTGGTGAAATATCTGAAAGAAAAGAAAGGTGAATAGCTATTCTTTATAAAAAAATTTACATAGATAGGGCGATTAATAAAAAAATCATATATCTTTATCCCCGCAAACGGTTGAGATTATATTGTAGTATTTTTAATTAACCTTTTATAAAATCACTATCTATGTTCAAGATTCTTAGTTTTTTAGTAGCTGGTTTGCTGTTTATGTCCTGTCAGTGCGGACAACAGGCAGGTGCAGCTGGAAAGAAAGTTAATCCGATTGTGGTAGCCACTCCGGAACGTCCTGCCGGACAAACGGATGTAATCGGTCTAACCACACCGAAGTTGGATACGGTGAGAGTGGGATTTATCGGTTTGGGAATGCGTGGTCCCGGAGCTGTAGAGCGTTTTACGCATATTCCCGGTGTGAAAATTGTCGCACTTTGTGATATTCGTCCGGAAAGTGTGGAAAAATGTCAGAAAATTTTGAAAAATGCCGGTCTTCCGGAAGTTGCCGCTTATTCGGGAGACGAAAACGCTTGGAAACAATTGTGCGAACGTGACGACATTGATTTGGTGTATATTGCTACTGACTGGAAACATCATGCTCTGATGGGTGTATATGCCATGGAACATGGTAAACATGTGGCTATCGAAGTACCGGCTGCCATGACTCTTGACGAAATCTGGTCATTGATCAATACTTCCGAAAGAACTCGCAAACATTGTATGCAGTTGGAAAATTGCGTATATGACTTTTTTGAATTGACGACATTGAATATGGCTCAGCAAGGATTGTTTGGGGAAGTATTGCATGTGGAAGGCTCCTATATCCATAATTTGGAAGATTTCTGGCCCTATTACTGGAATAACTGGCGTATGGATTACAACCAGAATAATCGGGGAGATGTATATGCCACTCATGGCATGGGACCGGCCTGTCAGTTGCTGAATATTCACCGGGGCGACCGGATGAAATATCTAGTGTCTATGGATACTAAGGCTGTTAACGGACCCGCTTATATTAAAAATAAAACGGGAGAGGAAGTAAAAGATTTCCAGAACGGTGACCAGACAACGACGATTATCCGTACGGAAAACGGTAAGACGATGCTGATACAGCACAATGTGATGACCCCCCGTCCGTACAGCCGCATGTACCAGTTGGTTGGTACTGATGGGTATGCAAGTAAATATCCGATACAGGAATATTGCCTGAGACCTACGCAGGTGGATTCAAAAGATGTGCCCAACCATGAAAATCTGAATGCACACGGTTCTGTTCCGGAAAATGTGAAAAAAGCCTTGATGAACAAATACAAACACCCGATTCACAAAGAATTGGAAGAAACGGCTAAAAAAGTAGGCGGTCACGGTGGTATGGATTTCATTATGGACTATCGTCTGATATATTGCTTGCGCAACGGTTTGCCTTTGGATATGGATGTTTATGATTTGGCTGAATGGTGCTGCATGGCTGATTTGACCAGATTATCTATTGAAAATAACGGCGCTTCAGTGGAAGTACCTGACTTTACCCGTGGCGGATGGCAGAAAGTAAACGGTTATCGTCATGCTTTTGTAAAATAAGTTTTTTATAGAATCAGAGTATTTGATTTTTGTGAGATGGGTCCGGTACGCTTACCGGACTCATTTTGTTATTATGGATAAAAGTGTTAATTTTAACCCTATAAATTTTAAAAATTTATTATCATGGGAGCCGTAAAGAACATCGGTTGGATAGACTTGTTGCGGGTATTGGCTTGTTTTTTTGTTGTTTTTGCACATTGTTGCGATGCTTTTGTCGGGCAGTTCGACACCGATCGTCAGGCTTTTCTGACAGGAGTGTTTGCGGGGAGTCTTATGAGGCCTTCGGTTCCTTTATTTGTGATGATGACGGGAGTACTGTTATTGCCGTTGGCTCCGGGGACTACTTTGACGGGTTTTTATCGAAAGCGGATCGGACGTATACTGTCCCCTTTGGTATTCTGGTCGTTGCTCTTACCATTATTGGCTTTTCTTTATTTCGTCTTTATTAATCCGGATACACAAAATCCTCTGCTGTCAGTGGAAGATTATAAATTCTCTTCTTTGCTTGTGCATTTGTACACATTTGTCTTTAATTTTAACTTCGATACGGTGCCGTTGTGGTATCTTTATATGCTCATCGGATTATATTTGTTTATGCCGCTTCTGAATGCTTGGTTGGTCCAGGCCACCCGGCAGGAAATAAAAACCGTACTGTGGATTTGGGGAGTATCTCTGCTGTTGCCTTATATCAGAATGTTTGCTCCTTTGCTTGGATACCAGGGAAATTATGGAAATATGGGTATATGGGGCGTATGTGATTGGAATCCGTACGGAACCTTTTATTATTTTTCCGGTTTTATGGGGTATTTGGTCTTGGCTTATTATCTGATGAAATATCCGTTGGCCTGGAGTTGGAGAAAGACACTCTTGATTACCGTTCCGATGTTTATCGTGGGTTATTTGATTACTTCAGTGGGATATGTGATTACACAGAAATATTTTCCGGGCAATTATGCTTATCTGGAAATCGTGTGGTACTTCACGGGAATAAACGTATTTATGATGACATTTGCCGTTTTTGTCATTGTGCGGAAAATACAAATCCCTTCTTTATCGTGGTTATCACGTTTGGCGAATTTGTGTTTCGGTATCTACTTGTGTCATTATATTTGGGTATTTGTGAGTTATGACTTCTTTGATTGTTCCGGTTGGCCTTTGATTGTACGTATCATCTGTATGGCTTGTACTGTATTTGCGATTAGCTCTTTTGTAACTTTAGTACTTTGTAAATGTAAATATACCGCTCGTTTTGTAAAGTAAATAGAGGGGAAATAGATATGTTTGGAAAATAGATAGTAATTAATAGTTGAATTAAAATGATGAGGATTATACTTGTTTGGATGGTTTTGGTGTTTGCCGGTTCGGGATTGCTTGCACAGGATTGGGTGTTGAGATATGACAAGCCGGCTAAGGTTTGGATGAATGAGGCCTTGCCTGTTGGCAACGGATATATGGGGGCGATGTTTTTCGGCGGACCGGTAACTGATGAGGTACAGATATCGGAGGAAAGTTTTTGGGCAGGGGGTTCTGGTGCTAATAAAAATTATAGGGGAGGAAATAAGCGGGAGAGTTGGAAGCATTTGGAGGCAATCCGCGAGTTGTTGAAACAGGGAGAAAAAGCAAAGGCTGCGGAATTGGCAGAACGTTATCTGGTCGGAGAGACGACGCCGACGGCTGCTGGCGACCAATTCGGAGATTTTGGAGGAAACCAGACTTTCGGTTCGTTTATGGTAACAGTGGATACGCCCGACACCTTGTTTGGAAATTATCAGCGAACGCTGGATTTAAAAAAGGCGTTGGGACGGGTGGAATATATGATGGGCGGTATACGGTTTGATAATACTTATTTTGCTTCTTATCCGGCTCGTATGGTGGTAATGAAATATACGAACGATGCCGGAGAGGGGCGGGATTACGTGGTAAGATTCCGGACACCGCATTCTCATTCGTTTAAAGCAGTAGGGAAAGATTTATTGGAAATTAGAGGAAAATTAGCTTCCAATGGATTGCCTTTTGAAAGTAAAGTGTTGGTAAAGACGGATGGGAAACCGGGTATGAAGAACGGAGTATATCGGGTAAAAAATGCTACTTATCTGGAATTGTATGTGTCGGTCGGGACGGCATACCGGAATAAATATCCCGAGTATACGGGAAATGATTATGAAGCTGTAAATAATCGGGCGATGACTTTGGCACGCAATACGGATTTTGAGATGATGAAACATGAGCACCAAAAAGATTTCGAAGCCTTGTTCGGCAGGGTAGAGATAGATTTGGGGCATACCGGGCAAGAGAAGCTGATGACGGACCAACGGCAGTTGCAGTATGCTCAGGGAGCTTACGATCCGGGACTGGAAGCATTGTATTTTCAGTATGGCCGTTATTTATTGCTTAGCAGCTCCCGGCCGGGAACAATGCCTGCCCATTTGCAGGGACGGTGGAATCACCAATTGAATGCGCCTTGGGCATGCGATTACCATATGAATATTAATTTGCAGATGATATACTGGCCTGCAGAGGTGAGCAATTTGAGTGAATGTCACCTGCCTTTGATCGAATATATTGACAAGTTGCGGGAACCGGGACGAGTGACAGCCAAGGAGTATTTCAATGCCCGGGGGTGGTCGGTACATACGATGAACAATGTGTATGGATACACGGCTCCCGGATGGAGTTTTTATTGGGGATATGCTCCGAATAGTGCCGCGTGGTTGTGCAGGCACTTGTGGGAGCACTTTAATTATACGGGAGATGAAAATTATTTGAAAGAGACGGCCTGGCCGATTATGAAGGAAGTCGGGGAGTTCTGGCTGGATTATTTGAGCGAGGATACTGACGGAACCTTGGTTTCTTCTCCTTCTTATTCTCCCGAACATGGGGATATTGCAATCGGGGCGACGATTGACCAGGAGATTGTGTGGGATTTGTTTACCAATCTGTTGGCAGCGAATGAATATGTAAAAGAGAATACGGGTTTTATAGACAGTATCCGGGGAGCCAGAGAGCGGCTTTCTCCTTTAAAAATAGGCCGTTTCGGACAATTGCAGGAGTGGAAGGAAGATTTGGATGACCCTCGCAATCCTCATAGACATGTGTCTCATTTGTATGCGCTCTATCCGGGTAATCAGATTTCTGTGGCGAAGACTCCCGAATGGGCGGAAGCTGCAAAGCGGAGTTTGATATACCGGGGCGAAGGAGGCACCGGTTGGTCATTGGGCTGGAAGATTAATTTCTGGGCTCGTTTGCTGGACGGTAATCAATCGTATAAAATGTTACGGAATATTTTATGTCCTTCCCTTAGTCAGGGAGATTATCGTAATCCTTCCGGCAGTGGGTCGTATTCCAATTTGTTGTGTGCGCATCCGCCTTTTCAGATTGACGGCAACATGGGTGCGGTGGCCGGAATGGCGGAATTGTTGTTGCAATCTCATGACGGGACAGTGAATTTATTACCCGCACTGCCTACCGCTTGGCCCACGGGTCGTGTGAAGGGATTGAAGGCGCGGGGAGGGTATACCGTAGATATGAGTTGGAAAGACGGCTTGTTAAAAGAAGCAAATATAACTGCTTCAAAAACGGGTGCTTGTCGAGTGAAATACCAGGGAAAAGAAAAAGTGCTGACTTTGCAGGCCGGAGAGACCGCACGGCTTGATTGGTAGGTAAAAAGTGTCAATATATCATACGCCGATGTCTAAAAAATAGACATCGGCTTTATTTTTGTATATAATATAACTATTTGTATTATAGTGTATTGTGTAAATGGCATGCAGTTTGTAAACAGAATAGTAGAAAATAACTAAATCAAAATAAAATGAATTTTGTACAGGCTTTTTTGCGGTTATACAGGACTGCTTTTCGGAGCAAGGGTTTGACCTTTATCAACATTTTCGGATTGGGTACCGGATTGGCTGTCGCGCTTTTCCTGTTGGTCTATTTGCAGTTTGAATTTTCCTACGACAGACATTTTAAGGATGCTGATCGGATTTATCGGGTGTTGAGTGTATGGAAAGAGAGTGGGGAAAATGTGAATTATCCTATTAATTTAGGGATTCTGTCCTCGACATTGATGAAAGAGGTGCCGGAAGTGGAAGCGGTATCCCGCTTGTACACTTGGGGATCAATGGATTTGAAATATGAAAACGGAGAGAAGGCACCGGTGAAAAGCTATATGGTGGATTCCACATTTTTGGATATTTTCTCTTTTACTCCGGTATATGGAAATCTGGAGGATGCCTTAAACAGTCCGAATACCTGTGTCATTACGCGAAGCACAGCCGACCGTTTTTTCGGGGTCGGCAGTAATCCTGTCGGAAAAACTTTGCAGTATGAGGCGAGGAGAACTTCGCTTGAGGTAAAAGCCGTAATAGAGGATATTCCGCAGAATACCCATTTCCAGTTTGATTTGTTGACGAAATTGCCTGAATTCGGGTGGGGAGGATTGGAATACTTTACTTATTTGAAATTGCGTCCGGGAGTAGACCCGTCGACTGCCATTGCGAAGTGCGACAAAGTTAATGTAGACCTCCTGATGACACGTTTCGGGAAATACGGAGCTACTTTTGAAAGTATCACCGAACCTTTGACTGCACTTCATACGGCAACCCGTGCCTCTCACGATTTGAGTGTGCCTGTCAGCAAAACCAACCTTATATTTATTATTGTCGTCACGTTTTTTATTTTGGCGATAGCTTTGTCCAATTTCATTTCATTGTATATCATCCAAGGGGAAAAGCGGGCGACAGAAATCAGTGTGCGCAAGACGAACGGAGCGGAAAGGCGGACAATCATGGGTATGTTATTTTCCGAAACAACCTTGGTCACGTCGGTCGCTTTCATATTGGCAATTGTGTTGTATTATTCTTTTTCCGGGATGTTTGCCGGATTGATAAACTTCAATATGCCCGAAGAGGTTGGCGTAACAGGTGTGATGTGGGTATGTTTCCTTCTGCTTTTCGTTTTGGTATCGCTCATTGCGGGTGGTTATCCGGCTTACTATCTTTCCCGTTTTGCTCCGGTGGAACTGGTGCGGAAAACGGTTGTCAGAAAATACAAACTGACGGCAGCTTCGGTCATTGTTCAATTCTCTGTGGTCATATTCTGTGTATCGGCACTCTTTGTTGTATGGCGTCAGTTGGATTATATGAAAAAAATGCCTTTGGGATTCAATCCTGATAATGTATTGGCCGTGGGTATCGGTAGCCATATCCGTACATACGAGGGGATTCGTTCCGATTTGTTGCAATATCCTGAGATCGTGGAGATAGCGATGGGGCAGGGACACACTTTCAGCGGATGCAGCGGACAAAGTTTAAGACGTACGGACCAAACGGAAAAAGAAACCATTTCTATAGATGAAAGACGTACCGGTCCCGGTTATTTCAGGACATACGAAATACCAATTCTTGAGGGAAGAGAACTGAAATACGAAAACCGCATGGATTCCGCCGGTATTCTTTTGACGGAGAGTACGCTTGCCGCTTTGGGATTACAGGATCCAGTAGGTAAAAAAGTCATGTTTAACGGAATGTCGATGACAGTTGTCGGAATAGTAAAAGACATTCATTACGGCTCGGCAAGGGAAAAAATAGGACGTTTGGTGTACACCGCTTATTCTCCCTATTCATCCACACTGGGGGTAAGGTATCGGCCCGGAGAATACCAGCAGGCAAAGGCGCATGTGGCGGAAATCATGAAAAAACACTTCGATGGAGCTCCTTATGCCATGGAGCAATTACGGGATGTTGCCGATAACATGTACAGGCAGGATGAAATCACCTCCCGGATATTGATTAGCGGAACAGTATTGGCAATTATATTGGCACTGTTGGGATTGGTGGCACTCATGGGATTCGTCGCCCAGCAGAAACGGAAAGAAATCAGTGTGCGTCGGGTATTGGGGGCGCAGGTCGGCAGCGTGATATACGATTTGAACCGCTATGTTCTGCTGCGGATACTTCCGGCCTTACCCATAGGTGTGGGATTAAGTTATTACGTTATGTACCATTGGTTACAGAACTTTGCCTATGCTATTGAATTAAGCTGGTGGATATTTGGCGGGGCATTGCTCTTAACCTTTGTTATTGTGCTTTTGACCATCCTATATCAAAGCATCCATTCGGCAACGGCCAATCCGGTCGATGCCTTGAAAAGTGAATAAGAAAGAGAGGCCGTGTAAATTGCGGCCTCACTCTACCTTGCTGCCCTCTTTTATTAGGCCGGCTCCTTCTGTAATAATCCTGTCGCCAGGCTGCAACCCTTTTTCCACAATGTATTCTGTTCCATTGTTCAATGGGAAAACAGTGATGGGGATGGATTGTGCTTTGCCGTTCACGACTTTATATGTGAATATTTTGTCCTGTAACTCGTAAGTGGCGCTTTGCGGAATGACAATGCAGTTTTTTTTCACACTGGGTATGATGACAATTCCATTTCCACCGCTACGTAATAAATATTGGGGGTTGGGAAAATCGGCTCGTAATGTTACGGCTCCAGTACCGGCTGAAACAAGTCCGCTTATTGCAGTGATATGACCTTTTTCCGCGTATATTTTCCCGTTGCTTATGCGTAACTCTACTTTAGGACTTTGGCGGATAAACTCGTCGGGAGAGCCGTATTGTTCTATGAGGTCGATAATCTGGCTTTCTGTTTGTGAGAAATATGCGTAGATTCGGCTGTTATCAGAGACCGTGACGAGAGGTCGGGTAATGTTACTATTCACTAAGGCACCCACACGATAGGCGATCATGCCTGTTACACCGTCAACAGGACTTTTTACTTCGGTATATGATAGGTTATTGCGGGCATTTACTTCTTGAGCCTGAGCTTGAGAGAGAGTAGCTTCTGCGCTGGCAAGTTCGTTTCGGGCCATGTTGAGGTCGTAATCTTGCACTACGTTTTTTTCACGTAATATCTGTGTACTTTCCATATTCAATCGGGCAGTGGCCAGTTTTGCTTCGGCGCTTTTGACGTTGGCTTCCGCTTCTGCCAATGCGGCGCGATAGGGTATCTGATCGATGATAAACAGCACCTGTCCTTTTTGTACTTTTTCACCTTCGCTGATACGGATATGCGTGATGAGCCCACTTACTTGCGGCCGTATTTCTACTTCTTGCTGGCCGGAGAGAGTGGCGGTATATTCCGATAGCAATGTTTGATCTTCTTGCTTTACGGTCATCGTCTTGTAAGTAGTATTTTCTTGTGTTACAGTTTGTTGCTTGCAAGCACACCATGTTAGTCCCGCAAGTAGGATGACAATCATTTTCTTTTCCATAGTTTTCCGATGTATTGATTTTTCATACGTCGGATGTAAAAGTAAAAAGTTGTGGAGAATTGCGCTTTATATTATGGATGAAGTGGGGGAGAATGAACAGAATGTGGGGATAAAAGAATATTAGATTATATGTGATAAGACTTCTTTTTTTGTATAAAACCGGATAAGATGTTTTGGAAATCTCTGCATCTTATCCGGCTGTGGTAGTTATGACTATCAGTTTTTAATGATTGTTTCGAGTTGGTCATATTGTTCGTCGGTGACGGGGGCGAGCCATACATTCTCCGTATTTTCGCCCGGTACACTGAATGCCAGATGGGCGAACCAGGAGTCGGCAGCCGCTCCGTGCCAATGCTTTACGTTTGCAGGGATGTGAATGACTGTTCCGGGCAGGATTTCCACGGCTGCTTTGCCTTCTTCCTGATACCAGCCGCGGCCGGCAACTCCGATAAGCATCTGTCCGCCGCCTTTTGTTGCTTTGTGTACGTGCCAGTTGTTACGGCAGCGTGGTTCGAAAGTGACGTTGGAGACGATGACTTGTTCCGAGGAAAGAGGAGCGAGATAGCTGTTGCCGATGAAATACTGTGCGTAGGCGGTATTGGGTTCTCCTATGGGGAATATCATTTCGCGTTGGAATTGTGCACGAGCTCCGGCGTCAGCGGTATTGTCTGCGTTATCTGCCTCTTCATTCCATACATCCTTGGCAAGGCGGAAGGTGGCCCATGCTTTTGGCCAGCCTGCATAAAAGGCGGCATGAGTGATGATTTCGGCGATTTCCGTGCGTGTGATACCGTTCTTCTTTGCATTCTGCAAATGATGAAGCAGCGAGGAGTCTGTGATGCCTTGGCTCATAAGGGCAACGACGGTGATAAGGCTACGGTCGCGTAGCGACAGTAAATGATTACGGCTCCACACTTCGCCGAAAAGGACATCGTCGTTGAGGCGTGCAAATTCGGGTGCGAACTCTCCCAGGGCGTCGCGTCCCGCAGTCTGAATAATTTTCTGTTGTGCCATACTCTGTAATGTTATTATTACGGTGATTACGAATAAAATTGTTTTTTTCATGGTATTAATCTGTATAATTGTTCATTCCTATGATTTTTTCTGTAAGCAAAGATATGGCGGACAGATCATTTTTTTGTTATCCCAATTACGGTTGTCTTAACCATTTTTACAGAATCTATGCTTCGGTCGCTTGAGGAGGTGGAAAAAATCCAATGAAATTTTTCTGTATATTCGCATGCCGAGATATAAAAAGGGACAACACATGAATATCGAAAGTTTCAGATCATATTGCCTTTCGTTGCCCGGCGTGGAGGAAACGATGCCTTGGGCGACGGGAAAAAATGAACACGACCGGGGATTGCTTTGTTTTTCGGTGGCGGGAAAATGGTTTTGTGTAGTGCATGTGGACGAATTTGATTTTTGCCTTTTGAAATGTCCGCCGGAAAAAGCCGTGGAACTGCGGGAAAATTATGAGGGAATCCGGCCGGGATGGCACATGAATAAGCGGCACTGGAACAGTGTGTATTTTAATAGCGATGTACCGGAGGAAGAAATCTGCAATTTAGTGTGTTTGGCATATGAGACAGTTGTGGCAAAACTTCCGCGTAAAGTGAAGGAGGCAATAGGGTGAAATATAGCTTTTTAGTGATGTGTTGAGCTTATTTTCAAGGAAAAGGAGAGAAATTCAAGGGGAAAGTGAAGATTAGGGGGTGAAGGGATATTTTTCGGGGGCGAACAATTTTCATAGAATATAACTTTTGCTGTAAAAGCCCGTATCTTTGTATAATTCAACTTATAAGATATAAAAAATACATATTATGATTGTAAAAAAGAAAACAATACTTACATTGGTTCTGGCAGGATTCCTCGGCTTGGTACAAGCCCAAAATAACTCCACTACTACTGAACATGTGAAATCCGCAATGGCAATCAGTAAGGTGTTGGGTGACGGGCGCAAGGTGGCAAGCGTCGTGCTGGAGTACGATGTACCGATAAGTAATAAGAGCCTTACCACGGACAGTTACCGGGTGGAGGGTAAGGAGGTGACACGTGTTTATGCCAATACACTTCCCGAGACAGCGGAGCAGGGCAAAGATGGGCAGTATGTGGTGATTGAGGTGAAGGCGGAAGTAGATCTGAATGCGCAACCGAAGCAGCCTACTGTTGCTGATTTGGAAAAGAAAAAAGAGCGCGACCGTATGCAGGGTGGTCCCGGATTACGTGCCGGATGGAGTACGGGCGGTGATGATGAGTATCCGGGAAATGCTGTGGCGGTTCAGACCGCGAATATCAGGACGGTGTCCGGAAAGACTTACAAGGCAAATGATACGCCGATAGAGAGTACGGAGGAGATTTGTCTCGTAGCGGACGATTTTAGACAGGAGGAGTTTGTCAGTCCTTATACGGGGCAGGTGTTGCCTTATAATATTTATTTGCCGGAGGATTATAATCCGGAGGAGAAGTATCCGTTGGTGTTGTTTATCCATGATGCCGGTGTGGCAAGCGGGGAGGTGACACAGACGCTTTATCAGGGGAATGGCGCCACGTCGTGGGCGGAGCCGGAAGCTCAAGCCCGGCACAAGTGTATTGTGGTGGCTCCCGAATATCCGGTCATTACAGTGGATGATAACTGGAATTACAGTCACCATCTCGATGCGACCATTGCTTTGTTGAAAGACTTGCAAAAACGTTATTCCATAGATTCCACCCGTATTTATACCACGGGACAGTCGATGGGTTGTATGTCTTCCATCGTGATGATGTTGAAAGAACCTGATCTGTTTGCCGGAGCGTTACTTGTGGCGGGCAAGTGGAATCCGGAACTGATGGGGGCACTCGACCGGCAGAATATCTGGATTATTTCGTGTGAGGGGGATCAATCATCCAATACATTGCAAGGCGAGGCTGTGGACTTGTGGCGCAAGCAGGGGAGTTCCGTGACCGAGTCTACATGGGACATGACATTGCCGGCGGAAGAGCTTTCCAAGGAGGCTGACAAAATGCGTGCTGAGGGCAATCATTTGTTGTTTACTCACCTTACGGGCGGTAATCATCGTGCCACCTGGTTTGTAGCTTACGGTATCGAAGGTGTGCAGGATTGGTTGTTTGAGCAACATAAATGATATATTCTTTCCGATGAAACATGTTTCCTTTTACACCGATCTTGCTTTTTGTGTTGTCTTTCTGCCGTTGATGATTTTTATTTTTCCGGTGGAGCGGTGGTGGGGGACATATCCGGTGTTTTTCTCTCTGTTTGTGGGGTGGTTGTATGTGACGTATTTCCTTTATAAGTATTTGATTACGCCGGGGTTGTTTCAAGGAGGGCGGCGGCGTTTCCGGGCGATGACGGTGATGGCTGTTTCGTTGTTGGTTACTTTTCTTTTTTCGGGGTATGAGATTAATTCGCCATTTTATCATATCCGCCAACAGCAACCGGAGTTGATGCCGTATCCGATTTGGGGAGTGAGGCAGAATCAGCAGGCAGTATGGTTGCATTACATTGTGGTGGTGATCTTCTGCTTTGCGGTGGGGATGTTGACGGAGGCATGGCGC
The DNA here is from genome assembly GCA_910588375.1 of uncultured Odoribacter sp. Taxonomy (GTDB): domain Bacteria; phylum Bacteroidota; class Bacteroidia; order Bacteroidales; family Marinifilaceae; genus Culturomica. Next base: position 13,427 of record CAJUQA010000012.1, on the reverse strand, counting down.
CAGCGGCTGGCGCGTGAAGAGGTAGAGTATGAGCGGAACCGGGCGGAACTGGCGTTGTATAAGGCGCAGATTAATCCGCATTTTCTTTTTAATACGCTGAATACGCTTTACGGCTTGCTTATTACGCATTCGGATAAGACGGAGGCAACCTTGGAGCGGTTTATCAATTTGACGAAGTATATGTATAACAATGCCAACCGGGAGTTTATCCCGCTGGCGGAGGAGGTGGAGTATATCGATGAGTATATGGCTTTGCAGGCTTTGCGGCTGAATGAGTTCGCGGAGGTGAGTTTTGTGCCGCAGGTGGAGGACGGGGCGATGCCTGTGCCGCCGATGTTGCTGATTACGTTTGTGGAGAATGCTTTCAAGTATGGGATTTCCTCCAATGAACCTTGTTTTATTCGTATCCGTTTGCAGCAGTGTGGCAACACATTGCGTTTCGAAGTAGAGAACTCGGTTTTCGAGCGGGAGGGAAAGACGTCGAAGCGGATGGGCATAGAGAATTGTTGCCGGCGTCTGTCGCTGCTTTATCCTGACCGTCATACTTTGGAGGTGGGAAAGGACGGGGAGGTGTTCCGTGTGCGGTTGGAAATTCAACGGGTATAATGGTGTGTTTATGATAAGATGTGTTGCTATAGATGATGAGCCGATTGCCTTGAGCATCGTGCGGCAGTATTGCGAGCGGCGGGGTGGAGTAGAATTAGAGACTTATAGCTCGCCGATGCAGGGGATGCAACGGGTGTGTGAGTGGCTGCCGGATGTGGTCTTGCTGGATATTGAAATGAACGGAGTGTCGGGTGTGGAATTGGCTCGCCGTTTACCGTCGGCGTGTTGCCTGATTTTTACGACGGCATATGCGGAATATGCAATTGACGGTTTTGAGGTGAATGCGGTGGATTTTTTGCATAAGCCCTATTTTTACGACCGTTTCCGGCGGGCTATGGAGAAAGCGGAGGAATGGCTGCGGATGCATGATTTGCTGAGTGTGGCTGAATCGGCCGGCCGGCAGTTGTTATTGAAAGCGGAATATAAGAATGTGGCGGTTTCTGTAGACCGGATTTTATATGTGGAGTCAATTGATAATTATGTGAAAGTACATACTGTTGACGGGGAAATGGTGGTTTCCAAAATCCCTTTACGGAGCGTGGAGGAGCAATTGCCGGCAGGGGAGTTTGTGCGTATTCACCGTTCGTTTGTTGTTTCGCGGAAGCGCATTGCACGGTTTACGCGCTCGGAGGTGGTGTTGGCGAAGGGAGGAAAAGTTCTTCCTGTGGGGAAGCGGTACATGGAGGATTTGATTGCGTTTATTTCCCTCCGCCCAGAGCATGGTACAAACGAATGATTGCTTGAATTTTGACAATCTGGTCTTGTGCCAGTGTCAGGCGGGCGTTGAGCAAGGCTTGTTGGGCGGTGAGAACCTCCAAATAGTTAGAGGAGGAGTAGCGCACCAGCAATTGTGTTTGCTCCGTGGCGGCTTCGAGGTCGGAAATTTGCTGATAGTCGAAAGTAATTCGGTTGTGGCTTGTCTGCCATTCCATAAGGGCATTATTTACTTCATTACCGGCGTATAGCAGAGCTTGTTCAAAACGTAGCATGGCTTCTTCTTGGCGGGCTTTGGCTATTTTCAGGTTGGCGATATTTGTACCTCTGTTGAATAGCGGGGCGGTGAGCTGGGCAATGGCATTGGAAAGCCATTTGCCGGGATTGAGAATACTTCCGTTGCCATTATTTGTCCAGCCGAGGGTACCGGAGAGTGTCAGGCTTGGATAGAAGGCGGAGCGGGTGGCATTAGTGTTATAAAATGCGGCTGACAATGCGGCTTCTGCCTGGCGTACGTCGGGGCGGTTGGCAAGCAATTCTATGGGTAATCCTGTAACGATTTCATCGGGGAAACGCTGTTCGTTCAGAGTATTGCGGTTGATGACGTGTGCCGATTCTTTTAGTAGGGTAGACAGGCTGTTTTCTGTTTCGCTGAGGCTTTTACTGAGAGAAAGAATCTGGGCATCGAGAGCGGTGCGGTTGGCACGGGCTTGGTGTATAGCTACGTCATTGCTGCGGCCCGCAGCAGCGAGGGCTTCGAGGGTGGCGATGGTTTCATCCCAGTTTGCTCGCGTTTGTCTGGATATGGAAAGTTGTTCGTCGAACAGCAAGAGGGTGTAATAGCTTTCGGCGATGGTTGCAACCAATTGCGTTTGTACCGCTTGCTCGTAGGCACTGCTTTCTTCGAGTGCTGCGACAGCTTCGCGCTTGGCGTTGGTTATTTTACCGAAAATGTCGATTTCCCAGGAAGCAATGGCGCCGGCATTATACGTTTTTTTTGTCTCGCTGTTGTAGTGGCTGATGCTTGCCTGCGGGTTCAGAGTGAGAGACGGTAAATAGGAATAGCGGGTGTTCATCAATACGGCTTGTGCCTCTTTTGTTTGTAGGCGGGCTATGTTTAGATCCGTGTTTCGTTCCAGACCGGTCATTATTAATCTTTGCAGGAGTGGGTCGGTAAAGAATTCGCGCCACGGTTTCGAAGCAAGAGTGGAGGAGTCTGTCGCTGTCGGTTGCCGGTAGAGGCTATCCATATTGATATCTAATTCCGGACGGGAGTAGCGGTTATATATGCCGCATCCGCTCAGCAGACAAGAGACGATGAGAAGTATTCCTATTTTTTTCATAATCATTTTCTATTTAACAGAGTCCTCTATAGGGCGTTCAGGTAAAAAACGTTCTTGTAAATATTGGAACAGGATGAACAGAGAGGGTACTACGAAGAGTAGGGCTATCGTGCCCAAAAGCATGCCGCCGACTGTACCTACGCCGACTGAGATATTGCCGTTAGCTCCCACACCTTGCGCGAACATCAGCGGGAGCATACCGAAAATCATTGTCAGCGAAGTCATCAGGATAGGACGTAAACGGGCTTTGGCCGCCGACATGGCAGCGGCGGTGATACTTAATCCCTGTTTGCGCTTTGTGGAGGCGTATTCGGTCAGCAGGATGGCAGTTTTGGCAAGTAGCCCGATGAGCATGATGAGGCCGGTTTGCATGTAAATGTTGTTTTCCAATCCCCATAATTGTGCGAAAATGAAACAGCCAGCCAGTCCGAATGGTACGGAAAGAATGACTGCAAACGGTATCATCAGGCTTTCGTAAAGGGCACAAAGAATGAGATAGATAAAGACGATGCAGATAATGAAAACCATTGTAGTCGTGTTGCCCGTGGAGGCTTCCTCGCGTGCCATACCGCCGAATTCGTAGCCATATCCCTCGGGCAGAGACGTTTGGGCAGCTTTCTGGATAGCTTCGATGGCTTGGCCGGAACTGTAACCTTCGGAGGGTGCTCCGTAGACAGTAATGGCAGAGAAAAGATTAAAGCGAGAGAGGCTCTCAGTACCATATACCCGCGAGAGGTTGAGGTATTGCGAAATGGGCGACATTTCGCCATTATCATTGCGGACGAAGATATTATTTAGTGCTTCGGTATCGAGGCGGTATTCGGGAGCTGCCTGTACCATGACGCGATAGAGTTTGGTGAACCGGTTCAAGTTTGACGAGTAACTGCCGCCGACATATCCCGCAAGCGTATTGAGTACATCGGTGGGGGATACCCCATTGCGTTTGCACAGGGCGGCGTCCACCTCCACCATGAATTGCGGATATTTGGTGTCGAAGGTCGTGTAAGCGCGTGATATTTCGGGGCGTTTGTTCATGGCGTCGATGAAGGCGCGGGTGTACGTCAGCAGATCTTCCACACTACCTCCTTTTTTATCTTGTACATATAGTTCGAAACCGTCACTCGTGCCATATCCGGAAATCATCGGGTTGGTAGAAACACGGATCTGTGCTGCTTTGATATGGTCTGTACGTCGGTAAATTTCTGCCATCACGGAATTTTGGTCGTCTCCTTTTCCGGTGCGTTCCTCCCAGGGCTTTAGGCGGATGGTGTAGGAACCGCCAGAGGCCGATTGATTGTGGCGGGCATCCTTGCCTGTGACACGCGAATATATTTTGATTTGCGGGATGTCTCGGATTGCTGCTTCGATTTCATCCATAATGCGTTCCGTTTCTTCCAGGTTGCTGCCGGGAGCGGTTTGTACGTTCAAGTTGATGGTTCCCATATCTTCTTGTGGCACGAGTCCCGTTTTGGTGGTACTCATCAACCATACAAGCAGTCCGCAGGCAACGATAACTGAGCCGGTGCTGATAAATTTATGCCGGAACAGGAAAGCAATGCCGTGTTCGTATTTACCCAGCGTATGTTGGAAAGAGCGGTCAAAAGCATAATGGAAGCGGTCTGAAAATTTCATCTTCCTGTCTGCCTCTCCTTTACTGCGGGGGCGCATGATGAGGGCGCAAAGTGCCGGACTGAGAGTCAGCGCGTTTAGTAGTGAAATGGCTACTGCAACGGCCATGGTCAATCCGAATTGTGTGTAGAAAGTTCCAGTGGTACCGCCCATAAAACAAACAGGGATGAAGACGGCCATAAAGACGATGGTGGTCGTTACCAGGGCGGAAGTTAGTCCGTTCAATGCGTCTACCGTAGCGCGGTAGGGGGAGGTATAGCCTTCGTCAAATTTTGCTTGTACGGCTTCTACGACCACAATGGCGTTGTCTACCACCGTACCGATAACGAGGACGATGGCAAAAAGGGTCAGCAGGTTCAGACTGAAGCCTGCTGCATAAATGAAGGCAAAGGTACCCACGAGAGAGATGATGATGGCGAGAGAGGGAATAAGCGTGGCGCGCAAGTCGTGCAAGAACAGATAAACCACCAATACTACCAGGATGATAGCCATCACCAGTGTCTCCACGACGTTGGCAATGGAAGCGTCGAGAAAATCCTTGGTGCTCATAATATCTTCCAATATCATGCCTTTGGGTAGGTTGGCGGAAATTTCGGCGGTAGTGGCGTCAATCTTCCGGATGATTTCATTGGCGTTGGAGCCGGAGGTCTGCGCAATCATGCAGTTGGCTCCCGGGTGACCGTCCGTTTGACTTAACAGGGAGTAATTCTCCGCGCCGAGTTCGATACGGGCAACATCTTTTAGGCGTAGGACGTTTCCGTTGGGCAATGACTTGATGACCATTTTCCCGTAGTCCTCTTCTTTTTCATAACGTCCGCGGTATTTCAGTACATATTGGAAAGTGTTTTTCGATTCCGCTCCCAGTGTTCCCGTGGGCGATTCGACGTTTTGTTCGGCGAGCACTGTAGCAATGTCCGAAGGGATCAGATTGTATTGCGCCATCTTTTGGGGATCGAGCCAGATGCGCATGGAATAGTTCGCTCCCCAGATGTTTACTTCGCCCACACCGGCGATGCGGGACATTTGCGGCTCAATATTGATTTTCATGTAATTGGTTAGGAAATTCGCGTCATACGAATCATCCGGCGAGTAGAGTGAAAGGGCTTTTAGCGAACTGTTCTGGCGTTTGCGTACCGTCACGCCTGATTTCGTCACCTCTGCCGGTAGTAAACCCTGTGCGGAAGCCACGCGGTTTTGCACGTTGACGACAGACATATCGGGATCTGTGCCTTGGCGAAAATAAACACTGATGGTGGCTGCTCCTGTGTTGGTGGCGGTTGAGGTCATATACATCATGTTTTCTACACCGTTGAGCTGTTCTTCCAGAGGCACGATAACGCTTTTCAATACAGTCTCTGCGTTGGCTCCGGTGTAGGTGGCACTGACGCGCACAGTCGGCGGCGCGATGTCAGGAAACTGCTCTACTGCTAATTGGCTCAGCCCTATTAGTCCGACGATGACAAGGGCGACGGAAATGACGCCTGAAAGTATTGGGCGGTCAATGAATGTTTTGACAGTCATTTTTTATTGTAGGATTTTAAAATTGTAGAGACAAAAATACCGATTTGCAGAAAAGGAAATTTCTGCATGAAAGGATGCGGGGGTAAACGGACGGAATGTGGTGGTAAAAAGAATTTGTAAATAATTGTTTTAAATAATTTCCGCTACCACAAAAGTGCTTCCTCCGATATAAATCATGTCTTGCGGTGCGGCATTTCTCCGGGCAGCGGCATATGCTTCGGATACAGTGGGATAGGTTGCGCCTTGCAGACCGCACTCCCGGGCTTTTTCAGCCAGAGTTTCCTCACTCATGGCGCGGGGAATAGATGCCTTGCAGAAATAATAAGTGGCGTCTTGGGGCAATATTCGGAGAACACTGCTCACGTCTTTGTCATTGACCATGCCTATGACAAAATGGAGATGCCGGTAGCTACAGGAACGGAGTTGTGCTACGACTTCGGTCAGGCCGTCGAGGTTGTGGCCGGTGTCGCATATGGTAAAAGGCGAGTCTGCCAGTTTTTCCCATCTGCCGTGGAGCCCTGTATTCCGGATCACTTTGCCTATACCGTTACGGATATGTTCTTCCCGGATAGCCAGACCGCTGTTTTGCAAGGAAAGCACCGTTTCGATAACCGTCGGTATGTTTTTTCGTTGGTACCCGCCTTTTAATTCACATTCAAGCGTGTCGAAAGAAATGCTGTTCCGCTTGTCGAGGGTATAACTGCCGTCGTCGTTTTTGAGTGTTTTCCATTCTTCGGAGGCAAATGTGAGAGAAGCTTCGCACGCGCGGGCTTTTTCTTCAAATACGAAATCGTAATTCCTGTCCCGGGTGCCAACAATCACGGGAACATGCGGTTTTATGATACCTGCTTTTTCCGTGGCTATTTTATCGAGGGTATCTCCCAGTAATGCCATATGGTCGAACGAAATATTGGTGATTACCGAGGCCAAGGGAGTGATGATATTCGTTGAATCGAGCCGTCCTCCTAATCCGACTTCAATGACGGCGATGTCTACTTCCCGGTCGGCAAAATATTTAAAAGCCATGGCGACCGTCATTTCAAAGAAAGACGGATGCAGCGTGGCGAAAAAATCCCGGTTTTGTTCTACAAATTCAATGACATACTCTTCGGAAATCATTTCCCCGTTGACTTTGATCCGTTCGCGGAAATCCTTCAAATGGGGAGAGGTATAAAGCCCTGTTTTATAGCCGGCTTCCTGTAGGATGGAGGCAAGCATATGTGAAACGGATCCTTTACCATTGGTACCGGCCACGTGAATGCTCCGGAACTGACGATGAGGATGGCGGAAATGTTCGTCAAGACGGAGGGTATTGTCCAGATTGGCTTTGTAAGCGGCTTGTCCTTCCCGTTGGAACATGGGTAATTGGGCAAATAACCAGTGGCATGTTTCCTGATAGTTCATACTCAAATTCGTTAGGCATGCAAAAATAAAAAACAATTGAGGACCGGAAACAATATTGTCCTAAATAATTTTTTCCGGTTTCCTATTTCCCTTTTTTCGATAAATGAATTTTTAGAATTGAAACGTTTCGGTAAAAACCGAAATAAGTGTAGTTTCAACCGAATTTCTCATAAGTTCCTCCCCATAGCTTCTCTCTAACTTTGCAACGTCGAACAAAGACGATATAATTAAAAAACAGATAAATGGATATGAGAAAGAAGATTTTAACCGGATTCGTGGTGCTGGCTTCAACGATGGGCAGCACCTCTTTCGCGCAGGACATTTATAAGACCGCAGCCAATGTACCGATGGTGCAACTGAACAATGGCATCCTTATGCCGCAGTTCGGACTGGGAACATTCCTCCAGCCTTCCGATGCAGTGTGCGAACAATCGTGCCTGACGGCGTTAATAGCAGGCTATCGTCACATTGATACCGCCCATGCCTATAACGATGAAGAAGGTGTGGGACGTGCCGTAAAGAAGAGCGGTATTCCGCGCGAGGAGATATGGATTACCTCAAAACTTTGGCCGACCGAATATGGCGAAGGCAAGACGCTGAAAGCCATTGATGAGATGTTGGAACGTATGCAGCTGGATTACATCGACCTGCTTTATGTACACCAGCCTGTAGGCGACTTTGTCGGTGCATGGCGGGATATGGAAAAAGCCGTGGCGATGGGCAAGGTACGGGCATTGGGTATCAGTAACTTCGATGCAAGCGATGAGGTGTTCAATCGAATTATGAGCGAATCACGTGTGAAGCCTGCTGTACTTCAAATCGAATGTCATCCTTATGCACAACGGTTGGCTATGCGCGAGAAAGTAAAACCTTACGGTATACATGTTACCTCCTGGTTTCCATTGGGAGGCGCGATGAGCAATGGTGTACTGTTTAAGGATCCGACCATCATCGCCATTGCCGAAGCACATGGAAAAACACCTGCGCAGGTTATTCTCCGCTGGCATATGCAGGAGGGGGTCTCCGCCATTCCCGGAGCATCGAATCCTGACTATATCAAGGAGAACATACAGATTTTCGACTTCGAACTGACCGATGAGGAGATGGCGCAGATGCGAGGATTGAATAAAGAACAGCGTTTCTTCAATATGTCACTCGAAGAAAAGGAACGGGCTTATCTTGGGAAAATGCAGATACCGACACAACAGAAGTAACTGTAACCCTAATACTCAGAATACACATCAGGAACCAAGAATTAAAAATATGAGTACGAATCATAAAATTACCCGCCGGAATGCTTTGAAGCGCATGGGGGCTGCTGTCATTGGCGGAGCGGTCGTCTCTTCGGGGCTGCTCCCGCTGGCATCTTGCGAAAGGAAAAAGAACAAACGTATCATCCTTTATTTCACCGGAACGGGTAACTGTCTCTATATTTCCCGCCAACTGGCAGACGAGCATACGGAGCTGCTAAGTATTCCACAAATGGTAAAACGTGGAAAGTATGACTTCGAGGCGGACGAAATCGGTATAGTCTATCCCATCTACGGTCACATGCCGCCTTATATGGTCCGGGAGTTCATTCAGAAAGCGAAACTGAAGGCCGAATACAAGTTTGCCGTGTTGACCTATGGTGCACGGAAATGCAATTCAGTGGAGATTTGGGACGAAGTAGCCCGCAAAGCCGGTCATGTGTTCGATTATATCGGTACTATTGTCATGGTAGATAACTGGTTGCCCAATTTCGACATGAACGAGCAAATCAAAATGGATAAACACATCCCGAAGAATTTGCAGAAGATAACAGCAGACATCAACGGACGGCGACATTGGCACGAGCCGGTAACGGAGGAGGAACGGCAGATGCACCGGGGATTTATGCAATGGACTAAACTCAATCCGGAGGTGGGTTTCTTGATGGACAGTGAGAAATGCTTTACCGTTACCGATGCTTGCATCGGTTGCGGCATCTGTACCTATGTGTGTCCGCGTGGCAACTACGAGTTGACATCGGAGGGAGTGAAGATGTCCGGTAACTGCGAGTACTGCTTCGCCTGTATACAAAACTGTCCGCAGAAAGCAATCCAGTTCCTCAAGTCGGAAGATGGCTCTTTTCCTGACGGAACAGAAAAGAACCCGGGTGCCCGCTATCGCAACGAGCATATCTCGCTGATGGACTTAAAGCTGGCAAATAATCAAAAGTTGTAATTGAAAATGATAAAGTGAAGAAAATATCTTGGGAATTGGGAACTGTATCGGACAGATGCATACATAGAACGGCTGAAAGTTATTTGTTCATCCGACAATTGAGAGTGAAAAAGGAAGAAGAAAAGAAAATATGTATTACAGAACGTTAGGATTGAGCGGATTAAGAGTTTCCGCTGTTGGTTTGGGTTGTATGGGCATGAGTCATGCTTACGGTGCGCCAGCTGACAAACGCGAAATGACGGAACTGTTGGCCGATGCCGTGGAGATGGGTTATACCTTTTTCGATACGGCCGAAGTATATGGTACACCCGACCGTCCGCATGATAATGAGGAACTTTTGGGTCAGGCTCTGCGGCCATTCAGAGACCGTATTGTTCTTGCTACGAAATTCGGTCTGACCTTTGAGGCGCCTTATGCAGCAGGACCGCATGCCCTTATTCCCGATTCGCAGCCGGCCACCGTCCGACGGTCGGTAGAGGAATCGTTGCGTCGTTTGCATACCGACCGTATCGATCTCTATTACCAGCATCGTATTGACCCGAAGGTTGCACCGGAGGAGGTGGCTGCAACAATGGCAGAACTGATCCGTGAGGGTAAAATCCTGCATTGGGGCATTTCGGAAGCGAGCGAGGAATATCTGCGTCGTGCCCACAAAGTCTGTCCCGTCACCGCTGTGCAGAACCGCTACTCAATGATGGCGCGTCGGCATGAAGCATTGTTTCCCGTGCTTGAAGAGCTGGGTATCGGCTTCGTGGCTTTTTCGCCGTTGGCAAACGGATTGCTGACAGACTGTTATACGGCAGACACAATGTTCGATGCCGCGACCGATTATCGGGCTTCGATGCCGCAGTTCCGCAGGGAGAGTTTTGAGCAGAACCGTTCGCTGTTTGCCTTGATTGGGCGTCTGGCGGAGGAACATCATGCTACTCCGTCGCAAATCTCGTTGGCATGGATGATGAACAAACGGCCGTGGATTGTCCCTATTCCCGGAACACGCCATCTGTGCCGCTTGAAAGAGAATATCGGAGCCGCTGATATTCATCTGACTTCCGGACAGGTGGAAGCCATCGATGCGGAACTTGTTACAATGCCGATGAGCGAAGTGTTCGGCGGATCACCTATAAAACAGTAATTTATGAAACCGAAAATAATATGCCATATCATGAGTTCCGTCGACGGGCGGTTGCTTAATAGCCGGTGGACAGAGCCGTTTGACGGGACACCCGCCTCAACTTTGTTGCAGGTTTATGCTGCCATCGGACGTGAGTTGGGTACGGATGCGTGGATGTTCGGAAAGAATACCCTTCGTACTGCATTTCCTGAAAAGTTCAGGACTGAGAGTTGCGCAGTTACTTCCGATATGCCGTCTGTGTTTATCGGTGAACGCCGTTCGCAGCGGATGTTCATCGTAGCTGATCCAGAGGCCGATATCTATTTTACTTCCTCTGTTTTGAGAGACGACAATATCCTTGTTATCGTGGGGCGGAGTGCAACGGAAGAATATCTTGCCCATCTGCGTGAAAGACGGATTTCTTACGTCATTGTCAGCGATGCAACCGACCTTCGGGAAGGACTTGAAACAGTCGGACGGGAGTTTGGTATCCGTTCTGTTTCAGTGCAGGGAGGCGGCATATTGAACGGGGCATTGCTTGCAGACGGATTGGCGGACGAATTGAGTCTGGTAATCTATCCCGGTATCGACGGACTTTCGGGTGTTCCCTCTATTTTTGAGTACATGGGTGGAAAGACTTCCAATCCGGCCAGTGGGCAAAGTTTACAACTACTCTCCGCATCGCAGCGGGAACACGGCATTATGTGGTTGAGGTATAAATTTCATAAAAATCATTTTGGCAATAATTTTCGGTTATGAAATATAACGTCATCCTTATATAAATACCAAAAAATATGAAAGCAAAACTTATGACTTTGTTTGCAGTCCTGTTGTGTTGCATGGCAGTGACGGCACAGAATGCTCCCGAGAGAGAGCAATCCGAAAAGAAAATCCTTATTGCTTACTTCAGTTGGGGTGGTAATACGCAACACGTAGCGGAATATATTGCCTCGCTGACAGGGGGTACACTGTTCCGTATCGAACCCGAAAAACCGTATCCCGTCGAGTACAAACCTTGCACGGAGGTGGCGAAAACGGAAAAAGAGTCGAACGCTCGCCCGGCTATTAAAAACAAGGTTGAGAACTGGGGGGAGTACGATACGATTTTTATCGGTTGTCCCGTGTGGTGGTGGACTGCTCCGATGATTATCAATACCTTTACGGAGAGCTACGACTTCAAGGGAAAGACCGTCATTCCGTTCTGTACTTATGCTTCGACTTATCGGGATGAAACGTTGGCCCGTATCGTTGAACTGACCCCGGAGGCCGGACATCTGAACGGTTTCGGTGCAGTAGACAGAAATACGAAAGGCATCGAAGAGTGGTTACGGACGATACAGATCATACGTTAAGTCGTTGAAACATCATTAAAAACAGTAAAATTCGCAATCGCAACCGATACGATTGCGAATTTATTTGTATTTTTACCGGTAAAGAATCAAACGATTACGGCATGGAATACTCCGAAGATATCATCATTGCCGACAAGTTGGGTATTGTGCGGACAGATTCCGAAGAGGAGTATCTGGCTCATCTGCTCTGCTTGGGCGGAACGTGCCGCTATCGTTTCAATGAGCGTGATTTCGAGTTGCACGCCGGAGACTTGTCAATTATCCGTAAACGAAAAATACTTGAAAAGATACAGCCTTCGGACGATTTTCAATGTAAGATAATTTATGCTGCACCCGGTTTTATCGAATTGTGTACACCGCAAAGCAATTACGGTATGAAAGGCTCGCTGGCTCTTTTTCTTAATCCCGTGATGCACCTCACTCCGGAGCAGCAAATCGTCTGCCGTCGGGATTTCGAGTTACTGGAGTTGCGCATCCGGGATACGGGACACCGTTTTTATCAAGAAACACTCATCAACGCCATGCAGGCGGCCATCCTTGATTTTTTCGACTTTCACGCCAGTCTGTATGGTCAGAGCGATATTTCGACACAAAATGCCTCCATCATGAGCCGTTTTTTGAAAATGCTGGAGGAGGGAACGTATCGTGAGCACCGAGAGGTATCTTACTATGCCGATTGCTTGTGCGTGACATCGAAATATCTGTCGGAGGTGTCGAAAAAAGTCAGCGGGTATGCAGCTAACTATTGGATTAACCGCTATACTATTCTCGACATTTCGCGTCTGTTACGCGACAAGTCGTTGTCGTTCGTCCAGATTTCCGATATGTTCGGATTCTCGTCTCCCGCCTATTTCAGCCGCTATGTGCAACAGAACCTCGGTCTCAATCCCACGGACTACAGAAAATAATCATCTATCAATGCTATAGACAAGATGTATGAGGACGTTGTAATGCCTATACCTATGGTATTATAACGTGTCGACTTTCGCGTTATATGGAGGTTAAATTATTTAGATAAGCCCTATTATTTGTCATTTCCATAGGAAAAACTCAATCCACCGTCGGTGGATATACAAATACCGTCAGCGGATATACAAATTTCGACGGTGGATATATAAATTTCGACAGTGGATTGAGTTTTTAAGGCCGGTTTTAGGAAAAGTTGAAAAGGTTAAAAAAGTTTAAGAGGTTAAAAGGCAACTTTTCTTCAACCATTTCAACATTTTAACTATTTCAACTTTTTTTCTACCTTTGTTCCGCTATGATGAGAGTAAGCGTATTCTATCGTAGCGGACATATTTGATTTGAAGCGTTTAGCTTTATCCTTCACAAGAAAACGACCAAATTTCAGTAAGAAGGGGTAAGCAGTACAAACGTTCACGTTTGCCGTATATATTTCCTATATACCCGGTCAAGCGTGGGTAACTGTTTATTTTCTTACGGGTGCTTGGTCGTACCTCTTGTGAGATAAACTAAAGTTCCCACGCTTTTTTATTGTCATTAACCAGCCTTTCCGGGGACTTTTCAAGGTGCTAAGTAATT
>CAJUQA010000011.1 GCA_910588375.1 uncultured Odoribacter sp. | reverse complement strand
TGACGAGTTGCGACAATCAACTTACTTTAAGTGCTACTTGCAGTGACAATAGTGCCACGTTGAAATGGTTGGATGATACGAAGGATATTTTGTCTTCCACAACGGTTACAGATGCGGGTACTTATTATGTATATGCTGATGGCGGCACGGGTTGTATAAGTGATACTGTTGCCGTAACGGTTGAATTAGGTACGCAACCTATTATTACTGTAACTTCACCTTTGACGAGTTGCGACAACCAACTTACTTTAAGTGCTACTTGTAGCGATAATAGCGCAACCTTGAAATGGTTGAATAGTAGTAAGGGAATCTTGTCTTCCACGACGATTACAGATGCGGGTACTTATTATGTATATGCCGATGGCGGCACAGGTTGTATGAGCGATACATTGCCTGTTGCTGTAGAATTAAATACTCGTCCCGTGATTACGGTTCCCGATACATTGACGAGTTGTGAAAATAGTTTGGCTTTGACAGCCACTTGCAGTGATAACAGTGCTACGTTGAAATGGTTGAATAGTAGTAAAGCAGTTTTGCCTTCCATGACTGTTTCCACTTCCGGTACTTACTATGTGTATGCTGATGGTGGGGGCTGTGTGAGCGACACGATTGCAGTAGAGGTTCAACTCGGCACGAGACCGCTTATCACGGTTTCTGATCCACAGACAACTTGTGGTAATAGTTTGACATTAACAGCAACCAGTAGCGACTATAGTGCTACGTTGAAATGGTTGGATGATACGAAGAATATTTTGTCTTCCACGACCGTTACTTCTGCCGGAACTTATTACGTTTATGCCGCCGGTACTCAGCCCGGTTGTACAAGTGATACGATGGCAGTGAATGTGCAGCTCGGAACAAAACCGACACTTACTTTACAGCCTCAGTATACTTCCTGTGGCAATGATGTGATGGTTTCATATACCGGTTTGACGGATCCTTCGGCGATTGTTACCTGGTTGGATAAAGATAGAACAACGGCATTAGGGAATGCTAATCCGTTTACGATAACAAATGTTATAGTTGATGGTACCTATTATGTTAGTGTTTTGGGTGCTGGATGCGGTGATACCCTACCAGTAGTGGTACGCCCGCAGACGGATCCGGAACTATCTGTCAATGTAACAGGTTTTTCAAGCTGTACGCAGGATGTTACGCTGAGCTTAACTTCATTGAGTGATTTGACTGCGACAGTACATTGGCTGGGTACCCGGAAACAACTTTTGGGAACGGGAGATCCTTTGAGGATTACAGAACCGGTGGCTGATAACGGGATACATTATGTTGTGGCTGTTGGAAGTAACTGCCAGAGTGATACCATACCGTTTAATGTATCGACAAACTCAGTTCCGGTAATAACAGTTGAACCGCTGTTAACTTCCTGTGATACTTCTGTCACTTTTCAGTTGAGTTCATTAAGTGACGCCGGGGCAACAGTGAAATGGTTAGCCGGGGATATGAGTACGGTAGTGGCTACGGGTAATCCGGTAGTGGCTCCAATATGGGCTAATGGTACTTATTATGTCTATGCGGAAGGTGCGTCTGCCGGATGTAACAGCGATACGCTGGAGTTTGAAGTGAAAGTGAATACGCCTCCGGTAATTACGTTGAATCCGGACGGATATGCTAGTTGTACGGATTTAGTGACATTGCAATTGTTGTCATTGAGTGACTGGAGTGCACGCATAGAATGGCTGAATGCTGCCGGTAATTTGGTGGCTGTAGGAAATCCGGGTATTGTCAACAATGCTTCAGACGGTCAATATAAGGTACGGGTAACGGGACAGGGATGTGCCAATGCGGTGGAACAGACGTTCAATGTCAAGACGAACCAATCTAACTTGGCTTTAGGAATTAGACCGACATGGGATAATTGTAGCGTGAATGTAACGGTTTCGTTGACATCACTTTCCGATTGGGGGGCAGTTGTGAAATGGTTTGACGGTGACGGCAATCTGTTTGCTACAGGTAATCCGGCCATTGTTTTCAATGCCCAGCCTGGAAATTATGGTGTAATGGCACAGGAACCCATGGATGGTTGTAAGAGCGATACGGCTCATTTCACGATAGTGGCGTGCGATTCGGTGACGGATATTATTGCCGTCGCAATTCCGGATACGATTTGTACGGCTAATACCTCACAATTGAGTGTTACTGCTCCTGCCGATTATATTCCGGTATCATATGCTTGGTCTCCGGCTGCAGGATTGGATGATACTACTTCTGCAACGCCCGTATTTACTTCTACGGCAGCAGGGGATTATACTTTCAATGTGAAGACGAAAGATGTAAACGGAGTTGAAAAGACGGCGAGCGTCAGCATTCATGTCGGAACCGATCAGGCTCCTGTTTTGGAGGATTTGAATCCGGTATATTGTTTGGGTGATACGTTAAAAGCTTATTTGGCCGCAGGAAGTATAGTGCCTGATTCTTATGAATGGTATGTAGATGGGGTTTTACAGACAGGAATTACTGGTGCGGAATTTGTTATGGCGACTACGGGAGTTCACCATGTGAAGGTGGTGGCTGTTGCCGGCGAGTGTAAATCTGATATTGATACGGTGACTACGGATATTCATAAAGTGACGATTTCATTGCCGACGATTACCCAAGGTCCGGTATCTGTAGGTACTATTATTCAGGGAACGGCTCAGGCTACGGGCGGAACCGCTCCGTATGTATATGAAAAAGTTTCTCCGTATAATCTGACTTGGTTTGGTACGGATAATAACCGCTTCCAGTTCCCCGCGGCAGATATGGCTTATCATTTTGCCATTTATGCGGTGGATGATATGGGATGTGTCAGTGATACGATTGAACATGATATTACAGTAACGGGATATACGCCTTTGGATGTGGATTTGACCTCGGTATATGGTACGGTAGTCTGTCAGGACGGTTCTGCAATACTGGAAGCAACAGTGAGTGGAGGTACGGCCGGCTATACATATGAATGGTATTTGGCAGGACAGCCTAATCCGATTCGGGTGGTAACGAACGGCGGTTCTACGGATCAGTTGATTGTTGCGCCTACAGTTGCATCTGCTTATTATGTGAAAGTAAAAGATAGTGGTAATCCATTGGGATTAGGAAGTGATACGGTACAATTGACCATAAGTCCTACGTTGACTGCAACGCCTGCCGATGCGGGGCCTGATATGACGATTGCCAGCGGATCACAGACGGTTTTGTTGGGGGGCGGAACGAATATTCAGGCATGGTTGTGGACGCCTGCCAATATGTTGAATTCTGCTACGGAAGCGGATAAACAGTATCCTTTGACGAAGGCGCTTACTGCGCAACAGGAATATCAGTTGTATGTGACGGACGATAATAATTGTGTCAGTTTGCCGGATACGACGGTGGTAAATGTTACGCCGGACGGTTTGCATTTAAGTCTTGATCCGATTGTTGATACCTTGTGTTTGGGCAATGATGTTTGGATGGTGGTTCGGGAAGCGATGAATGCATTGAGTGCATCGGCTACGTATACTTGGATGCCTTCCATGGCGGAATTGGAAGTGAGAAAAGATTCCGCACATTTTGTGCCGACGGCTGCAGGGGATTATACCTTTGTGGTTCAGGTGAAAGATGGTGATAAAGTTGCGGCATTAAAAGCGGATATTCACGTACAGTCTTCTGAAGCTCCGAAATTTGATTTAGTGAAGAGCGGAACGCATGATTGTCAATACGATACCTTGAAAGTCGTTTATCCGAGTGGTGCGACAAACTTTGCATCTTCTTACGAATGGAAAGAAGACGGTTCGGTAATCAGTTGTACCGATAGTATATTTGTTGTTACATTGACGGGACAGCATACATATGAAGTGACTGGAAAATTGGGGGCATGTAGTGCTTCTGCCCAACAAATTACGGTAGATTTGCAACCGACTCCGTCATTGAATTTGGCTATAACGGATAGTTGCGGTATCGGGAAAGTGGTGGCAACCGGTGTCGGTGCAACCCAGAATTATACTTGGTCTACGATACCGGCCGGTATTGCGACAGCAGAACAGACTGCATTTAATTCGGCGACTTATACGATTTCAACTGCGGGAGCTTATACCATTACGGTAACGGCTTCTAATGGAACGGTATGTGATATGACCCGTACATTGTCAGGGGAAGTATTCGGACGTCCTTCTCTGTTGAATTGGGTGGTTGCGCCTCAGTCTCCGAATTATCTGGTGAACGATACGGCTTATCTTTCTGCGAGTGTACAGGCTACGGGAGGTGCACCGATTGTTGTCGGTACAGACAACGAGTATATTTATCATTGGTTCGGTACTTTACCGAAAGATTCGGTTGAGCAGGGGATAATCAGTAATTATAATGTATTGGTGGAAACTCCGGCTAATTATACGATGAAGGTGTTTGCTACGGATGCCAACGGTTGTCCGAGTGATACTTTGGAGAAAGACCTTGTTGTGATGGGTAACAGTTTGCTCGTTTCATTGACTTCTCCCTACGGAGACCAAGTGTGTCAGGGCGGTGCTGCCATGTTGGTTGCTAATGCAGCCGGTGGGCAATTGAATTTTGAATACTCTTGGTATAAAGACGGAATTTTAATAAATTCGCCCCGTATAAATGGATTGAGCGACACGTTATGGGTTGCTTATGCCGATGTGGATAAATATAGTGTGAAAGTGATGGATCAGTCCGGAATGGAGGGTACGGATTCAATCACGACGTTGGTGCAGGATCCTACACATACGGCTCCGATAATCAGTGCAGGACCGGATATGACGATACAAGCGGGCAACAGTACGGTTTTATTAGGAAGCATTACAACCATGGGTACCGGAGGTACGACTGTGGCTGACTATGATTGGCATTGGTCCCCGGCATCCGGTTTGGCGACGCTTGCCGATACGGCTTATCAATATCCACAGACCAAACCGTTGAATGTGCCTGCCTCTTATCAGTTGTATGTAACGGATGCTGATAATTGTGTCAGTTTACCGGATACAGCCGAAGTCATTATTGACAATATCGACGGTTTGTGTGTGAAAGCGGAACCGGAGACAGATACGATATGTTTGAACAATACGGAGACGTGGACTGCCGAGATTACATGTGGTTCGGCACAAGGGGCAACTTACGCCTGGATGCCGACGGATTTGTTGGTTGGTAGAACGGATACGGCTTCGGTTGTCTTTAAACCGGTGGTTGCCGGTGATTACGCATACGCTGTTTTGGTAACGGGTGCGAATGGCAAACAGGCTGCTGCAAGAGTGAATGTGAAAGTAAATGATGCGTATGCACCGTTGTTGACATTGAGTGGCCGTTGGGATTGTCAGAACGATACGATTAAAGTGACGAATTCCGGAGAACCCGTGATTGGATACACGTGGCGTTTGGATGGTGGTAGTCCGCTGGCAACAACGGATAGTATGTTGATATTGTCTTTGACCGGTCAGCATACGGTGATGGTATATGCGGAAGCAGCTAATGGTTGTGTATCCGATACGGCGGAAATAGATGCTACGATAGGTGAAATGCCGGCAGTCCGTATTTTGGAACCGTCCTTTGCTCAATATCGGGATAGTGTATTCACTTTGCATGTGGATCAGACAGCTCAATTATTGAACGGTTCGTTTACTTATCAATGGACTTCAACACCCTCGGGTAAGATAGACGGCTCGGATACCCAGTTGACGATGCAGTCCAAACCGTTAACGGAGGACGTGGAATATGTATTTAAGGCAAGTAGTTCGCAGAATGCGGTATGTGCTGCGACAGATACAGTGCGGGCATATATCATACCGGATTCAATTGCTTTGGATATTGATAAGGATTCTATTACGGGAAATATCCTTTTGGTGTGGGATCATACGCAACCGGGATTGGAACAGGCGGATTCTGTCCGGATTATGGGAGTGAAGTGGGATGGTTATGCAGTGGCAACGCAATATACGCCGCGTGCTATGTCTTTAGCAAATTTGGATAAGTATATGGTGGATATTTCAAATGATACTTTGGAATTCTTCTACGCCAATGCAAGCCGATATATCGCTGAATTAGGTCAAAGTTATTACTCTCATTCCAGTGATACTGTGGGGTATTTTAAACAAGGATTAATTGTGGCTTCTGGAAATGTAAATAGTAAGCGTTTTAATTTTATTTCATATCCTTTTGATATGTCGTCTAAGGGACTTGTGAATAGTCAAGATTTTATAAAATTTGTTGGACGTAATATTTCTGGGAAGTGTAAAGTTAGTTCTATAGGTGATTTTACTTTTGAAGATCAAGATTGGACTGAAAAACAGACGACGTATAATTGGGTTGCTGGTAATGATTATTGGATTTATGGTTCATATGGTAGTGCATTTGTTTTAGAGCCAGGGAAGGTTTATCGTGTTGTTATGCAAAATGATGCGTCTGATTATGAGTTGTTACTATATGGGAAATTACCTTCGAGATTTGTATATGATTTGAAACCACTTCCAATGGCAGGTATGACAGGATATAATTATATATTATTTCCATTGGGAATGTATGGTGCTCAGTTCTTAATGGATATTGGGGAGCAAATATTGGATGTAAATTCTGTTGCTCGCTATAGATTTAGTGTTAATCAGGATTGGAATAGTATATCAACGAGGATTGTAGTAGGAGGAAATGCGAGTTGGATTCATACAGGAGGAGTTCCTATTAGTGGATATCCATGGTTACCACTTAGAATTGTTGTAAATAGTACAAATTTATTTTGGAGTAAATAGATGAGAAAAGTATTTGTTATACTGGCGTGCTTTTTAATTACATGCAATTTGTTTGCTCAGACGATTATTCCTGTTGATGGAGGACATAATGGTGCTGCAAGTAAGAATGATGGAGCTTATTTAACGTTTCCGATTTTGACATCGGAATCTAATATAAGTTGTATAACTTATTTTGTAAAAGTACAGACTACTAATTGGTTAGTACCAGGGGTATATGCGACGGAAACAACTTATACGGTTGGTAATATTGATAAAGATGGAAATCCAACACCAACTCAGAAATCTTTTTTACAAGCGACAGATTATGGTTATGTTATTTTTTTGAATTTTGATGATTTTGGAGGAGATGGTGTTATTGCAAGTGATAAATATTCTTTTTCTATTGAAGTAAAGGATAAGTGTACTGATGATGTTGATACAAGAAATTGGGATGTAGGACAGTGGGAGTATTTTTTGCAGGAAAATATAACATTAGGTGGAAATGCGACATTACAAATTTCTGTTCCAGATATAGCGGCGAATATTTGTGAGGGGAGTATTTCAAATGTAAGTACAGTGGCAACTGTGACGAATGCTGATGCGAGTGGAGCTTATACGATAGCGTTGACAGATGGAGGGGGAGCAAGTACCTTTAATCCAGCCTATGCAACGGTAAGTGGAGATGACATACAGATTGCAGCTAATTGTCCTGCTGGAAATTATACGGTGAAAGCAACGGTAACAGATGCTGCCGGTAATACGGCGGAAACAACTTTTTCGTTTGTCGTGAATGCAAAACCGGATATTACGATTTCTGCCAATCCGGGTACGACTATTTGTAAAGGTACGCCTTTGACCTTATCTATCACAGATGCGGAAAATGTAGCAAACCAATATGCCTGGGATGCGGTGGGAACTTCAACGGATGCGGGTATATCGGCGTCTACTAATAGTTTTTCATCTGGTAATGTAACTTATACGGCTAATCCTACAGCTACAATGAAGTATCAGGCTATCGCTAAATCGGCAGCGGGATGTTTGGATACGACAGAGTTGGAGATTACGGTGAATGAAGCGCCGACAGCTACTTTGGTCGCTTCGTCTACAACAGTTTGTTCCGGTGAAACTATTACGTTGACGGCAACACCTGCTGCCGGACTGACAGCTGATAGTTGGGAATGGGTAAATCCGAGTTCTGCGGTGACTGCTAATACAGTAACAGTTACTCCTGTAAATACAGGAAATGCGCAGAGTATAATCACATATCGGGTGAAATCTGTAAAAGGAAATTGTAAGTCTGCTGACTTTACGGCTACAGTTACGGTGAATCCTCTACCGAATTTGTCTGTAACAAATCAACCGGTACCTCAGTGTGAGGGTACTCAAGTCGATTTGGCTTCTGCACAGCTTGGAGGAGCAAACGGTTTGACGTTATCCTATTATTCCGATGTGAATTGTACTGTTACCGCTGCGCCTCTTCAGACAGTGGCATTGGCCGACTCGCCTAAATCATTTTGGGTAGTGGGGAAAAATGCTACGACGGGATGTGCCGATACGGTGGAATTGAAAGCTACGGTGAATCCGAATCCGGCGAAACCGACTATTTCCGGTCCGACAGAAGTGTGTGAAGGAAGTACCGCGACCTTGTCTGTAACCGGAGTGGCAGGAGCTACCTATAAATGGTATGATGCTGGTGGAACTCAGGTTGGAACATCAACTTCCTATACACCTCCGGCCTTTACAGCTGCAGCCTCATATAAGGTAGAGGTTGAAGTTGGAGGATGTAAGACGGAATCTGATGTATATAATGTGGCACTGAATAGGAAACCTACGGTTACTATTCCGAATATTGCCGATCTTTGTGCCGGTTCGGATGTAACTGTGTCTGCAAGCGTATCAGGCGGTACGTCTCCTTATTCTAATTATGTATGGAGTGTGACGGCGGCACATGGAGGTGCTACGCATGTGCCGAATGGCGCACAAGTGTCAGCAACTTTGGGGAAAGGATTGAATACGTTTACTTTGACTGTATCGGATGCAAAAGGATGTACGGGTACAGCTTCTAAAACCGCAGAAGGCGGTTATATTCAGGGACCGGGGTTGGCAGCTAATCCGGCTACTTTTGTTGAAGGTTCTTCTTCAAGTTTGACCTTGACAGCAACAGGTAGCTCTGCTGGAAATGCAGGTCCCATTATAAATTACGCTTATAGTCAGTTGAGTCCGGTTGCAGCGCAATTGGGCAATTCGCCGACGCCAACTTTCAATCCGTCTTTACTACCTACGGCTCCGACGAAATATCAGGTGGTAATATCTTCCCAAAAAGGATGTAAGGATTCTGCTACAGTACAAGTTTCGTATACGGCTCTTCAGTTGGCATGGGATTATGCGCAGGGAGATACGGTTTGTATGGCTGATGTGAGTGGCGGGGCTGTTTTGCGGGCTAAAGCTAAGTTTGGTACTACACCTTATACATATACATGGGATAATATTCCTCCGGCAGCAGGCGTTCTGTCTCAAGTCGTACAAGGGGATTCCTTGGTGTTGACGTTTGATGCAACGACGGTGACACCTGGAGTTTATCCGGTAAGAGTAACACTTACGGATGCAGATAATAAATCTATAAATCGAACTGTAAATTTGACTATCGGTGCGACTCCTGATGTTAAAATTAACGGAGGGGTTACGGGGGATTTGGCGGTTTGTTTGAATTCGACATTGAATTTAACGGCTTCAACATCACTTACGGAAGGTGTAAGTTATTTGTGGAAAGAACCTTCAACGATGACCGGTGCAACTCAATCTGTTTCGACAACAACGGTTAATACGACAGGTACAACCTATAAGGTCATTGCAACTTCCGTTTACGGTTGTGTTGATTCGGTGGCTCGGAAAGTAATAGTGAATGATTTGCCGACGATTACGTTAACGGCAAATAATGGTTCCGTATGTCCGGGTAGTTCGGTAAGAGTTGAGGTTACGAGTGGCGGAGATAATACAGAGTATACCTGGACCGTGGGAGGTGTTGCTGACGGAGAGGGTAAATCAAAAACAAAATCAATATCTGTTGCTACACAGTTTAAAGTGCAACGGGAAGATGTGAATGGATGTATCTCTACCGCTGATACAACGATTCAGGTATATGTTCCGCAAGTGCTGATATTGTCGGAAGATCAGACTGTGTGTTCGGAGCCTGCGCCTACTCTTACATTGACGGCAAGCGGATTAACCGCAAGCAGTGTATTGGGAAGTGGAGAATATACATGGAGTTCTACGGATGGGCAAGTATCGGGAAATCAAACAAGCGTGACTGTTACTCCGACCGCAACGACTACCTACTATGTAGGTGGAACGGATGTACATGGATGTGAAGTGGCTCGCGATTCCATCGTGGTTACGGTTGATCAGATGCCGACATTCAATTTGGATTTACATAGGCTTTCTGCCTGTGGTTCTGTGAAATTATACGATGCCGTAGGAACGGTAAATCCGGGAGGGGCTACTTTAAAGTATGGAAGTACACCTAATTTTACAGGAGGAACGGTATTTACCTCTACGAGTACGTTATCTGCTTCCGGATTATATTATGTACGGGCAGAAAATGGTATGTGTAAATCGGCTGAAGATACGGTAAGAGTGAATATATTGACAGCACCGCAGTTGAAATTGCTGGCTGCTACAATGGAGACTTGTGAACCTGATTCTGTTGATTTGGCAACCAATATAGATTGGACTTCAAACGGAACGACTTTTGATGCAATGAACCTGACTTATTGGGAGGGGACTCCTGGAACGGGTACTCAGTTGGCATCCACAAAAGTATATCCGGGAGTAACTACTAGAGAGTATTGGGTACAAGGAGCTTCGGACGGTTGTCCTTCTCAGCAAGAGAAAATAACGGTGACTATTCATCCGAAACCGGTTCTTGAAATCAGTGTAAACGATACGGAAGTTTGTACGCCTACGGCTGATTTGAATGTAGCTGTAAATGCAAAGGATGGTTTGGCTGTTACCAAAACGTATTTCAGTGATGCGGCTTATACCAATCCAGTTGCAGCAGCAGTACCCACTGGAACTTATTATGTAATAGGAGAGACAGCTGCGGGTTGTAAGGACTCAATAGAGGTAACAGTTCGGGTTAAACCTCATCCTGTTGTAACTTTGACGGCTCCAGCCGATAAGGTATGTGAGAATGAAACGGTATCATTGACGGTGAATGGCGGAGCAACGGGAGATACTTATAGCTGGAAAGTAGACGGCTCACCCGCTACGGAAACTTCAGCAACATTTACATCTGCTGCGCTTACAGCTTCCACTTCTATAGAGGTAACGGTTACCAATACGGAAGGGTGTACAACGGTATTGGATACTACTATCGGAATATATACATCGAGTGTGGATTTGGTTGCAGACGGCAATTGTCTGGGAGAGACTGTTACTATAACGGCGACGTTGACGGGCGATGGAAATGCAACTGGTTATAGCTGGACTGGTGCAACCCAGACAGCAACGGCTAATGAGGCTACTTTAACTTTGACGTCTACAGGACAGACTGTTGAAGTGGAAGTAACTACAGATAAAGGATGTAAAGTCAAAGGAATGAAAGAATTTACAGGACGGCTTTGTGGTGTCTTGGTTGTGGAGGCTCCTGATACGACGTTGTGTCTCAGTGGAGATGCAATGGTGTTGACGGCTCATTCATTTGGCGGTGCGGTGACAGATTGGACTTGGACTCAAATAGGAGGAACTGCGATTTCACCGTTGACGTATACTGATTCTGTCTTAACTCTGCCTTCGACAATAGCGTTAGGAACTTATCAATTTGAGGTGAGTGTCAATGGCGGTGTCGCTAAAGATACGGCAGAAGTGACGGTACAGCAAGGCGTGACAATTACTTCTTTACGTGCCTTGGACAGTTGTTCGAGCGTTGTGAATTTGCAAGTAGTTGCTGTAAATTCGACAAGCTATGATTGGGATGTGGTATCAGGTAATGGTATCGGTTATAATATACCGGGAAGTCCGGATAAATGGGAGTTACACTTGGATGGCGGACATACGGAGTATACGGTAGCTGTTAAAGCATCCAATGGAGTGTGTGAGGCTCATGATACTTTGACGGGACGTATATTGGATGCCGGTTTGGATTTGGCTTTCCGGGGCAATGATACTTGTGGTACGAATATTGAACTGCCGATAAGGTATAGTGTACAAGGTGGTTCTGGAGATATTGTGGCTAAATATGCCTATCAGACATTGGATGGAACCTTGACCAGAGATTCTATTCGAATTACTCCACCGGCTCAGGTATCCATATCGGCAGTAGAACCGGGTATTTATGTACTGACAGGAATTTATGCGATAAATGCACCGGGATGTGTTGTAACGGTAAATGACACATTGAAAATCGGGGCGTTGCCGGAGGTGGAATTGGATGAAAATTGTCTTGCTTTGCATAAAGACTCAACTTTTAACTTAAATATTGCAAATTCCGGTGATTTTGATTACATTTGGAGCGTATCGGAAAGCAGTGATGGTGTGGCATGGACAGCAGGTGGACCTGGAGACGGCACCACGGCTTCAACACTAAACGGTAGTATGGAAGATAAAGATCTTCAATATATCATAACGGCTACGGACAGAAACCTTCCCCAATGTAAGGCTTCTGACACCGCTCATATCTACCGCATCCCCGACGCT
Source organism: uncultured Odoribacter sp. (assembly GCA_910588375.1). Classification (GTDB taxonomy): domain Bacteria; phylum Bacteroidota; class Bacteroidia; order Bacteroidales; family Marinifilaceae; genus Culturomica. The sequence goes on along the minus strand of CAJUQA010000011.1, from coordinate 71,920 downwards.
CCGGTGATTGACATCGACACAATAGGAGACCGTTATCATGCACAAGTTATATGGACGCCTTCAAATGTGGCTGATGGATATACCGTTTGGAGTCGTAGATGGGATCCTTACTGCTTGACAACTGCATATACCGGAGATACCATTTATCACGCAGAACCTACCGGAACGAACATACCAGATACTTCTTGGCCGGAACCAAATATGGATTCGTTGAAGTTCTTCTATGTCACGGCAGATATCAATGTGTGCGGTTCATGGTACAACTCTTTATCCAGCACAGATACCGTCGGATATAAGTTGGATCTTTTAGAACAAAGTGCAATATCGGGAACTCATAATAATCATATAGCTTGGATGTTCGATATGACATCGAAAGGAGTTGTGACTTCGGTTGATATTTTAGAAATGTTATCAAGTGATCTTGTTATACGTTCTTGGGATATTAATGAACAAGGTTGGGTGTCTCAAACTTACAAAAATCCGTTATTTGATTATTTTGGTGGCGATAAATATGTGGGAAAATTTGATTTAAATGTCGGTGGAGTCTATCAAATAGATGCAGCTGTTTATGTGGGGCAAGTTATGCAATATGGGAAATTAGGGGAATATTTGCATCAATCATTGACTCCTTCAACAATACGAGGTACTCATAACAATATGAATACTTTGCCATTTCATAAAACGTCTTTATTAAAGACAAATGAAATATTGGAAGAGATTACAACTTCTGTAATAACAGTTGTTCGAAAATGGGATATGCAACAGCAAGATTGGTTGCTTCAGACTTATATAAATCCTTTATTTGAACATTTTGGAGGAGATAAATATATAGGAGTTGAACCTATTTATCCAGGAGAAGTGATGCAACTTGATTTTATAAATACTTACGGATCTTATATATGGAAATAATGAGAAGATTGTTGTTTTTAATTTGTTGGGTAGTAATATTACACCATTTAGGGAAAGCACAAAGTGCTACTTATATGGTAGCAATATATAATGACACAACAACTGTATTGGGCTTTCCTGCAGGAATAACTGATAGCGATATAGAATGGTCTGTTGAATTAAAAAGGGGAGGAGAAACTTGTTCAAAAAGTAAAACAGATCAATCTCCAGTATGGATTGCGAATCCTTGTGCATTCCAATTGAACTTGTCAATTTTTACTTCTTGCAGTATAGGTGGTTCGGTAGGATGGCTTAATAATGATGTTGTTACTTTGACAATGACGATAAATAAACCGGGACATCCTTATCATGGAGTACAAGCGACTTCAACGATTTCTGTACAAGGTGGAATGAATGCGGCAGTTGATACAAATGGTATAATATGGAAGGCACCGAAACCGACGATGAGTGTGGATAATGTGACGTTGTGTGATGGGGTAGCGGGGACAACGAAGGCAACATTGACGAATGCTCCTACAGGGTATACGATCGATTGGGGTGATTCTCATGTTACAACAGATGGAACTCCGACGGCTACACAGGCGAATGCAAAGGTTGCTGCAGGTCTTTCTGTAGGGACACATAATTTGACGGCTAAATTGATGGATGGGGCAAATGCCGTGGCTACGGCAAATTATACGGTGACGGTGAAAGCATTGCCAACAGTGTCTATAACTCCGACACAAGTTTGTCCTGGAATGGCTACGACTTTGACGGCTAATCCGGCGGGAGCGACGTCATATGGTTGGAGTGGTTTGGCTACTGGTAATGGTAGAACTAAGAGTGTGACTTTGACAACGGGAGGAGATGTTACTGTGGAGGTAACCCAAAATGGTTGTAAGAATAGCGCTACTCAGACTATTACTGTACTTCCTCGGCCGACAGTCACGATTCAGCCTCTTGCCAAAACAGATATGTGTGTGGAAGAAAAATTGACATTAACAGCTAACGCATCAGGTGGAAGTGGTACACCTTATACTTATACATGGTCTCCTGCAGGAGGAACCACGTCAACAAAAGAGGTAACGATTGCTGATGGAGCGAATAAGTTTTCGGTTACGGTGAAAGACAAGGAAGGGTGTGAAAGTAATAAATCAACAGAGGTAACAGTAACAGGCCATAAAGTGACGGCTGGATTGTCTGCAGAACATGCGAGTGTTCCCAATGGTGGTAGTACAACTTTAACTGCAACGCCTGCGGGGGCACTTAGTTATACTTGGAGTGGTTCTTCTGTAACGGGAACAGGAGCTACGGTCAGTACAGGAACGTTATCGTCTACGGGAACTTATACGGTAGAGGTTAAGGATAATTATGGATGTACAGGTACTGCAACTACAACAGTAAGGGTTTCGGGAGGAGCATTAGCTGCTAATCCGGAAAATAAAGATGTTTGTTCGGGGAATTTGCCAATATCATTAAGTGCAGAGGCTGAGGGAGGTTCTGGAACTTATACATATGAGTGGACAGCTCCGGCAGGAGTAAATCTATCATCTACAACAGCGGAGAAGCCGACAGTAGCAAATACGTCTACTCCGGGAACATATACTGTACATTTAAAAGTAACGGATACAGGTACAAAGGGAACGGTTGAGAAAGATATACAGTTAGTGATTAAGCAGACTCCGCAGTTGAGTGGTGAAATAGCTAACCCTTCCTCGATTACTATTGGAGAGTCTTCTCAGTTGAGTGTGACAGTGAATCCAACTACCAGTTCATTAAAATGGTCTGGTGGACCACTTGCTTCTTCGACAGGAGCGACTGTACAGACGGGAGCGCTTAATAGTACGACAACTTATACAGTGGAAGCTGATAATGAGGGATGTAAGGCAACGAAACAAGTGACAGTAGATGTTGCGGGTGCACCAGGTATTCCGACTTTGTCATGGGAGATTACAGAAAAAGTATGTCAATATCCGGGAGAAACGAGAACAATTACTTTAAAAGTTACAGGAGGCTCAGCCGGGATGAAGTATAGTTTTGTGTTATCTGCACCGGATGGATCTGTTGCTAAGACGGTAAATCAAGAAACAAATACAGAATGGACGCATATTGTAACTCAAGATAAAAAAGGAAAGTATGAATTGTCTAAATTTGAGGCTACTTTAGCTGGAGGGACTACAGTGACTGGAAATATTTCTCCGAGTAAGGATATTGATGGTGAATTCTATAAAGTACCTTTGGTGTATGCTCATGGTGTAGTGCAGAATTCTACCTTGGAACATTGTGAAGGAGAGGAATTGATTTTATCAGGAAGTGGGGATGATGCTGATTATACATGGAATAATGGAGTACAAAATGGTCAACCTTTTCTTCCGACAGTATCGGGAGTGTATGAAGTAACCGGAACTAATGGAGATGGGTGTTCTGCCACCGACCAGGTGATGGTAAACCTTAATCCGAAACCGCAGTTAGATATTACAGTGAGCGGTAATGAGATTTGTCCGGGAGAGGAAGTGATTTTGAGTGCTACGGCTGATTTGGGAACAGTGACTTGGGATAATGGTGTGACGGACGGAGCACCTCTTAAAATTGATGTGTCCGGAGAGCATAAATTTACAGCAACGGCAACAGATCCTGCTACGGGGTGTATGGTATCTAAAGATACGGTGGTTGTTGTGAAAGAAAAACCCTCAATTGTAAGTCATTCTAAGAATCCGAGGAATATTGCTATCGGGAAGGATGTGTATTTTGCAGTGAAAGCAACTGGTGATGCTCCTTTGACTTATGAATGGTATCGCAAAGAGAGTGATACATGGACATTGTTAACTGATAATAGTGTCAGTTTGCCCACGGTCAGCGGAGCGACTACAGATTCTTTGATCCTGCAAGCTGTACCGGAAAGTTGGGACGGTTCAGAGTTGAAAGTAGTAGTGAAGAATGATTGTGATACGGTATCGATGATTTTCCAATTGGGTGTGAAAGAGTGTTTTGAAATTGAGATTACGTTGTTGATGCAGGATGGTATTATTCCGGATACGGATCCGGCTAATAAGATTGATGGTTGGTATTGTCGTAACCGGAGAATTGCTTTACGTGCCGAATTGTCTTCTCCGGAAGGGTATGACATTGAAAACGGACATTATAAATGGACGATTGACGGATTGGAATTGCCGGAAGAGCATTTAGAGTTGGTAACGGATACGTGTGTCTTGACTTGGATTCCGGAATTTCAGGAGGATGATATCGTTATAAAAGTATGTGGTTATAGCGATGGGGCTTGTGAGGAAGTATGTTCCCGTTACCTGCGTTTGAAAGCTCGTGAATTTGAGAAAGTATCGTTGGATTTGTTGACCTCTGTTGATCCGGATCATCGTTTTTGTCCGGGAGATACGGTTGACTTCTGGGTTGCTGCGAAAAATGTGGGGGATTCTGCTCATTACAATTGGTATAATGATATTTTCCATTTGCCGAATGGGAACAACCCGAACAATGAATTGCTGAGCTATTCAGAGACGAAGTTGACTCTGGTAATGGGTCAGGAAGATACTTGGATGAAGGTAGTTGCTACTCCTTCGAATGAGGTTTGTACGGAAATGCCAATGTATTCAGATTCTGTATTCCTGAGAAAAGGACAATGGGTTACTCCAAGTTTGCGTATTATCAATAATATTGAAGATACGATGGCATGTCGTGGTGACCGGATTCTATTTACTGCTGTATATGAAAATGCCGGTACGAATCCGACGTTTAATTGGCGGAAGGATGTATGGGATTGGGGACATGAACAATTTGCCGAAGCGGTTCTGGACGATAAGGATATGTGGTTGAAATGTTGGTTGGTTCCTGGCAATGATGTTTGTTATGACGGTTCAATTTTGGTGGATTCTATGGTAATTCGGGTATTGGAAAATCCGACTGTGGTTATTTCTGCTGATTTGACGAATAAAGCTCCAGGAGATGAAGTTATTATCGAGTCGGAAGTGACAAATATGCCGTCCAATGCTCATTATACATGGTATTTGAACTATGACTATACGTTGAGCAACAGTGACTATCCGGAGTATATTTCCGATAAGTTGGCACAGGGGGATGTGATCCAGTGCGGTGTGACAGGAGAGCGAATTTGTACATCGGAAGTCTTGTCAAATGAGTTAGTCATTTATTTTGGCGACCAGAGTCGTGATACGATGATAACCATTTATCAGGGAGAAAAAATACATAACCTGAATATGCGGAGAAAAGGGGATACCGGGAATAGTATATTCCGGATTACAGCAGACGGTTATCCGAGATGGGGTATCGGTTCCATGAAGTTTAACGGTCATTTTGATTATACCCCGAATGCTGGTTTTGTCGGTTCGGATGTAGTGAAGTATGAGGTGGTGGATAAATTTGATGCTACGAAAGTGGAAACCGGATACATCTACATTAGTGTTCTGGATAGGAAAAGATTCTTTATACCGAATATCATCACGCCTAACGGTGATGGTCTGAATGATACTTGGAATTTGGAATTTTTGGCTGATTATCCGGATCATCACATTACGATTTATAATCGGGATGGAGTGGTTGTATTTGAAGCGACCAATTATCAGAATGATTGGGATGGAACCGGAACGACAACCAGCGGATATGTTTCCTATTTTAATTTGGCCAATGGAGTGTATACGTACGTGATTGATTTAGGAAATAAGGAGATATTGAAAAACTGGATTGAAATTCGTCGGGATATGAATCGAGGAAAGTATAGATATTAAGATGGTGCTTGGATTAGTGAACCGTTTTTAAAATTTAGTTTTAAATTGCGCCTTTATAAAATACGTTGTATGAGATTTTTAGTAGCAGGAATATTAGTATTGGTAAGCACTTTCGGTTTTGCGCAGAGCAGTGTATTGCGATTTACGGATTATGGGGTAAGCCGTCCGTTGATTAATCCTGCCTGTATGGGATTGGAAGAAGGTGTCAACGGTTTGTTGCTTTATCGTAGCCGCTTTGAAAAATCGGATTATTGGCCTTCTACAGGTGCTTTCAATATTAATTCGATGATTAAGGATAAGAACTTAGGAGGAGGTTTAACGTTGATTTTCGATAAATACGGACCTTATCAGAAGTTATTTGCATATGTGGCCGGGAGTTACAAGTTGAAAGTGAATGAAGGCAAATATCTTTATTTCGGATTGCAGGCGGGATTGAATTATGTCTCTAACTCCGGTGATTATCTGATGGATCAGGAAGAGGTGATTTTTTCGGATAATTACAGTCAGCCCAATTTCGGTTTCGGTTTGCATTATCAGGCTGATAAATTTTATGTCGGTTTTTCAATTCCGGAGTTCAAGTACAATACAATCGATGAACAGGGGAATAAGATTAATTCGATGATTTCCGACATGTTACGTATATTTTTGTATGGTGGTTATCGGTTTAGCCTGAGTGAAAATACAAAATTGGAGCCTTATACGTGTATTACTTATTCGGGACAGGAGAGTACACAGCTGGATTTAGGCGCGAAGTTGATTTATAAAGAGGGATTGATTTTTGGAGCGCAGTACCGAACAAAAGAATCTTTTGCTGCGATGGCTCGGGTGAAATTGATTGATGAGTTGTGGCTGGGCTATTCGTTTGAAGGAAATAATTCGGATGTGGATAATAATTTCAATAGTGTACAGGAGATCAGTCTGACGTTCAGTTTCGGAAAGAAAAAGCAGAAAAAGGATACTCCTGCACAGGAAAGTTACGAAGATATAAATTCCATCCGTTATTTTTAATGACTTGAGAGAGAGGGATAACTAATAAGTTCATTTATATGAAATTCATTGGGGTTATAATAGTATTTTTACTATCGTGGGGAGTTGTTGCAGGGCAGAGCCGGGCGGAGCGTTTATTTGAACGGAGAGATTATCTGGGTGCATTGAAATTGTATCAGAAAGAGGTGGAGAATGCGGAATCGGGAACGAATACCGATCAGATAAAAGCCCGGATAGCTAATTGCTTTTTTCATTTGAATGATGTTGTCCGTGCAGGACAGATGTATAAATCCTTGAATCAGGATATTTTAAGCGGAGAGGATTTGTTGTTTTACTCCATTACTTCATTGCGTTCCGGCGAATATGATAAAGCGGCTGAATTAGCGGATATGGCGGAGAGTGTGGGGTGCGACCAATTGGTAGTGGAACGGGTAAGGGCGTCTTGTGAGTTTGCGAAAGAGGTGATGAAGGAAAAGCCGGTGTATGCTGTTAATAAGACAAATGTGAATTTTGCCGGTTTTTCGTCCGGAGTGACTTATTATAAAGGTAAAGGGATTATTCTGGCGGCTCCGGGTGTTGGAGAGGAGGCCATGAAAGATACGAGGGGGTATAAGTCGGTACGTTTGTATAATGCTATATTTTCGGCAGACGGTAAAAGCGGACGTATGTTGCCTTTTGCAGAGGAGTTGGTTGATAAGTATCATATCGGAGCGGTTACTTTTACCAAAGATTATAATAGAATCTATTATACGAAAACTATCCTTAAAAAAGACGGGACGAGTATTTTGAAGTTGATGACCGCTGAGAACAACAATGGGAAATGGGAGAATAATAAGGAATTAAATATTAATTCGGATGATTATTCATGTGCTCATCCCTGTTTGTTCCGGGATTCTCTTTTATTTTTTGTGTCGGATATGCCGGGAGGAATCGGAGGAAAGGATATTTATATGACACTCGTTCAGGGGGATGAATGTGGTGAAATCCAGAATTTGGGGGAGATTGTCAATACACCTGATGATGAAGTGTTTCCTTTTATTGATGAAAGTGGGAAATTATATTTTTCTTCGAACGGTCATGTCGGTTTAGGGGGATTGGATATTTTTATTTCGGAGATGAATGCGGACGGAAGTTGGACAGAGCCGCAAAATATGGGACGACCGATAAATTCTTCTATGGATGATTTCGGATTGGTATTTAAAGATACGAAATGTGCGGAAGGATACCTTTCTTCTAATCGGGGGGGGACGGGATATAATGACTTTCTGTTTTCTTTGAAATTATTACCTAACCAGAAGGCTTTGCCTGTAAAGGAGGAGAAAGTGGTAGTTCCGGAAAAGGAGATGTTTACGGTGGATTATCGTTATGCCATACAGGTTGGGGCATTCCGTAATCCGGTGCCGCGGGTATATTTCGAACATTTTCAGAATGTAAAGGTATATTTGGGGTATGATAATATATATAGATATACGGTGGGAGAATATCCGGACGAAGATGTGGCAAGGCGGGATCTGGCAGGGGCAAGACAATTTGTGGAAGATGCTTTTGTGATGAATGTGGACCGCTATGTTGCGGAGAAAAAGATACAGCATGATATAAAAGGGGATAAGATCAGTGATGACGAGCTTTTGTTGATTCGTTTGAAAAAATTTGAGACGCAGAAGAAATTGGAGTTAGCCAGGAAAGAGCGTCAATCAAGAAATGCTTTGCCTTCCCGTAGGTATATCGATAAACCGAAAGAATCGGAATTCCGTTGGTCGGAAAGCGGATATACAGTTGTACTGATGCCTACGAATCAGGTTTTGGATATGAGTGTTTTTGACGGAATTGACGAAGTGGATGTATATTCTATGTCGGACGGTTCATATATGTATTGTAGCGGAATGTATGCGGACAGGGGACAGGCGGAACGTTGTCTGCGCGATATGAAGAGCCGGGGCTTCAGAAATGCTTATGTGTTAGGGAGAGGGGATGAAAATAATGCTTCTTCTGCTTCTTCATCAATAGGTAGACGGGAAGCGGATGTCTTGAGGAATCTGTTGAGAGCAAACTAAACTAAATCTATATATTTCAGAAACGTACGGAATTTTCCGTACGTTTTTTTATTGAAAGGGGGGTGTTTCATTTTATTTAATCGAAAATTGGACGGATTATAAGCTATTATTATAAAAAGTTGTATCTTTATTGCCGAACTAAAAATTAGTTCCAATAACTTAAACAATTATATTTAATTATGTGCCATACCGATAAGCTTGATGAGTTGCACATTTGGAAAGAGGCTCGGAATTTAGTGAAAGAAGTGTATTTCCAGTTTCAAGAAAATGAAAACAAGCAGTTTAGTAATATGATTAAAAGAACTGCGATGGCTGTTTTGTGTAATATTGCTGAGGGGTATAGTTCAGGGTCTCGGTTAGTGTTTCAGTCTTTTATGTTTGAAGCGGAAGGATGCTGTCATGAGATTTGTGATTTTTTGGATAAAGCTCGTACTCATAAGTACTTGAATGAAGAAGGTATTGCAAAGGTAGGGCGTACATGCGAAAATATGATGGCAGGAATCAAGCAGGCGCTTCAGGGTATAGACAAGAGCGAATAAAAATATTGCTATTAAGACGGGTGGCTATGAAACGGGTGGCTGTATATGGAAAAAGTGTGGATGCCGTTTTTTATCCTTATCTCCGAAGATTGTTAGAAGGCTTAAAAGAGAGAGAGGTTACACTGATCGGGGAAGAAGATTTTGCCGGCTTCTTGGAGTCTGTTTATGGATGCAGGCATTTTTTTGATGATTTTTTTTCCGATTCTTCGTTGAGGGAAAAGGATGTGGATTTGTTGTTGAGTATCGGTGGAGACGGAACTTTTTTAGATACGGTGCTGTATGTAAGGGACAGCGGAATCCCTGTTTTGGGTATTAATAGCGGGCATTTGGGCTTTTTGGCGAATGTGTCTGTTTCGGAGATTGAAGCGGCTATTGACTATATCAGTGCCGGCAAGTATGACATGGAGCAGAGAAGTTTGGTCGGATTGCAAGTGGAAGGAGGTGATTTTCCAGGTTTTCATTTCAGCTTGAATGAAGTCAGTATACGGAAAACGGATCGTTCTTCTTTGTTGCGTATTCATGCTTATGTGGATGAAGTGTATCTTACTACTTATTGGGCTGATGGGTTGATTGTGGCGACACCGACGGGGTCAACCGCCTATTCCTTGAGCGGAGGAGGTCCTATTGTGAGTCCGGAATGCCGTGTTATTATACTAACGCCGGTATGTCCTCATAATTTAAGTATGAGAGCATTGGTTATTCCTGATAATGCTGTAATCCGTATTGTGGTAGAGGGAAGATGCGGGGAATTTATTCTGAGTCTGGATTCCAGAGAGGAAAAAATGAAGGACTCCTGTACGATAAGGATTGCTGCCGGAAATTTTAAAATAAATGTGATTAAATTTCCGGGGCATAATTATTATGAGACTTTGCGTAATAAGTTGGGATGGGGGGAAGATAAAAGGAATGAAATATGTGTGTGTTAAAATATAGAGAGGCAGTACAAAACCGACGGAACAGGGATGGGTGTTATGGATTGTTTGCATTTATTACCCGTTTTTTCGTATTCCGCTTTTCACTTTTCGCGCTATTGTTGCTATCTTTGAACGGTTTTTGCCAACCAGGGGCGGAGATTGGAGTGATTGGGGGAGGTGGGTATTATATCGGGGAATATAATCCGTCAACCCCTTTTAAAGGAATGAAAAGTTATTTCGGCGGTTTATACCGTTATAATCTGAACGATCGTTTTGCGCTCCGGCTGAATGTCGGTTTTTCAGAAGCAGGTTTTCAGAATGCGGAATGGCCGGGGGAAGAAACTTTTCCCCGGGAATTTAATATTTCGGTAAGGGATATTTGCGCATTAGTTGAGTTCAACTTCCGGAGTTTTTTGGTTCCTAAAACGGACAAGTCTTCGTTATGGTCACCTTATTTGTATACGGGACTCGGTTTTTTCACGGCAAATGATGAAGGGGGAGTAGCAATTCCTTTGGGAGTGGGAGTGAAGTTTAATTTATATGGTAATTTGTCTTGCGGGGTGGAATGGGGATGCAGGAAGTTGTTTACGGATAAGATCGACGGATTGGAGGATGCTTGGGAAACGGGAGAGACTAATTTCTTTTTCAATAAAGATTGGTTTTTTGTCTCCGGAATAACTTTGACTTACAGATTCCCTATGAATATGGAATGTCGGGGATATAAATAGGGAGAAAGAAATGTTTTTTCGTTTCAAATGATTGTTTGGTTATGGATTTATCGGAAGAATTAAAGACATTGGGACAATTGCCTCGGCATGTAGCGATTATCATGGACGGTAATGGTCGTTGGGCGCAGGAGCGGGGAATGGAACGGGTATTTGGCCATAAAAAGGGAGTGGATGCGGTGAAGCGGATTGTAGAGGCGAGTGGTGAAATAGGTTTGGAGTATTTGACGTTATATACTTTTTCGATTGAAAATTGGAAGCGTCCGAAAGAGGAGATCAATGCACTGATGGGCTTGATGGTGGATGCCATTGTTCGGGAGACAAATAATTTGATGAAGCAAAATGTGAGGGTAATGGTAATCGGGAATACAGCTGATTTACCGGAAGAGGTGAGGCGGAAATTAAATGAATTGACGGCTTGTACGGCAGAAAACAAAGGAGTGACGTTGGTTCTTGCTCTCAGTTACGGTGCCCGTTGGGAAATTGTAGAGGCTGCTCGGAAAATAGCTCAGGAATATAAGGACGGAGATATCGGGGAAATCAGTGAGATAGACGAGAAACTTTTTGCCGGCCGTTTAACTACGTATGACATACCTGATCCGGATTTATTAATTCGAACCAGCGGCGAGTGCAGGTTGAGCAATTTCCTGTTATGGCAATGTGCTTATACGGAATTTTATTTTATTGATAAATTTTGGCCTGATTTTGAAAAAGATGACTTATATTTGGCAATTCGTAATTTCCTGAAACGTGAGCGGCGTTTCGGAAAGACGGGAGAGCAGATAGGGAAAGATAAAAAGTAGAAAATTTCTTTTCAATTTTCAATTTACAGACGATGGTTAGAAGAGTAATTCTTTTTTTGATACTTACAGTTTTTTATTTTTACGAAGCCAAGGCTCAGGGGGCAGATACTATTGCTCAACCGGAGGTATATTATTCTTCTCCTAAAACTTATAAGATTGCCGGTATAGAGGTGACAGGCGTAGCGGATCACTATGATCCCGAGACTTTGATTCAATTGTCGGGCATGTCAATAGGAAGTGAAGTGAAGATTCCCGGTGATGTAACGACCCGTGCAATTAAACGTTTGTATTCCAATGGATTGTTTTCTGATGTCAGCATTTCTGTCGATCGAATTGTGGGAGATGAAATTTATTTGATTTTACATTTACAAGAGCGTCAGAAATTATCCCAGATTAATTACATCGGTCTGAAAAAATCGGAGGAAAAGAAAATCAAAGAAAAAATCAATCCTTTACCGGGGACACAGGTTACGGATAACATGATTGCCAATCTGAAACATGTTGTCGAAAAGCATTTTAAGGAAAAAGGATACTATAATATCACTATCAAGACATTGCAGCGTGATGATCCGGAAAAGGATAATTTTGTACAGCTGGATGTGGTGGTGGAACGGAATAATAAGATCAAAATTAAGGATATTATTATTACCGGAAATAAGGAAGTGAAGTCCGGAGTCTTGGAGAGAGCGATGAAAAAGACAAAGGATAAGGCATTGCGTAATTTCTTTAAATCTTCCAAATATATAGAGAATAACTATGAGGACGACAAGTATAATCTTTTGGACAAGTATAATGAAAAAGGTTACCGGGATGCGATGATTGTGGCAGACAGTGTAGTCTCTGTGTCTCCGAACCGGGTGAAAATCTATATTGATGTGGAGGAGGGAAATAAGTATTATTTCAATAACATTTCCTGGGTTGGCAATACGATTTATGATTCAGAATATTTGTCGCGGGTACTGAATATCAAAAAGGGAGATGTATATAATAAGAAATACTTTGAAGAGCGTCTCCGGACGGATGAAAATACAGCGGTGGATAAATTGTATGTCAACAATGGTTATTTGTTTTTCCGGGCCATACCGGTAGAAACGGTTGCCGGAGCAGACTCTATTAATGTGGAAATCCGTATTATAGAAGGTCCGCAGGCAACGATAAACCGGGTCGTTATTCAGGGAAATAACCGGACCCATGAGCATGTTGCGCGGCGTGAGTTATATGTTTACCCCGGTGAGTTATTCAGTCGTGAAGATATTGTACGAAGTATTAGGGAGTTGGCAAATTTGGGACATTTCGATCCGGAACATATTGTGCCGGAACCAAAACCTGATGCAGAGAATGGTACGGTGGATATTTACTTTGATGTAGAGGAAAAAGCCAATGATAAGATTGAGTTATCCGGAGGTTGGGGAGCCGGTATGATTATCGGTTCGGTCGGGCTAACCTTTACGAATTTTTCTATCCGGAATATATTCAATTGGGAGTCTTACCGGCCCTTGCCGCAAGGAGACGGACAGACATTGAGTTTGAAAGCTCAGACTAACGGAAAGTATTATACTTCATTCAGCATCTCTTTTAGAGAGCCATGGTTAGGAGGGAAAAAGCCGAATTCCTTGAGTGTTTCTGCTTATTATTCCCGTCAGACCGGTTATTCATCCAATTATTATAATCATTCCTATTACGTGAATAATGCCAAGGATTTGTATAATTCGAATCAGTTGATGACGACGTTTGGTGCCAGTGTGGGGTTAGGACGGAGAATTAAATGGCCGGATGATTATTTTACTATGTATAATGAACTTTCTTATCAGCGATATCAGTTGAAAAACTGGCCGTACTATATCATGAGTAATGGTAATTCCAACAATTTATCGTTTGCTACGCAATTGAAGAGAAGTTCCATTGATAATCCGTTGTATACCCGTAAGGGAAGTGATTTTACTTTTTCACTGTCGTTTACTCCTCCTTATTCCTGGTTTGACGGGAAGGATTATGAGAAATCGAACATGAAGGAGAAAGTGAAATACAGATGGATCGAGTATCACAAGTGGAAGTTTGTCGGAAAGATGTTCATGCCTTTGGACCGTCGGGAAAAATTAGTATTGTACGGAGGTGTGCAATACGGTTATTTGGGATATTTCAACAAACATAAGCGTTCGCCGTTTGAAGGTTTCGAAATGGGAGGTGACGGTATGTCCGGATATAGTTTGTATGGACGGGAATATATCGGTTTACGGGGATACCAGAACGGTTCTTTGACAAATGCCGGTTCCAGTTTCATTGCGCCGAGTGCAGCTGATGCCAGTCTTTATACGAAATGGACCATGGAAGTCCGTTATCCGATTTCATTAGCCCAATCTGCAACGATTTATGCGCTGGCATTCTTGGAAGCAGGTAATTCATGGTATGAATTGAATGAGTTTGAACCTTTCAATCTCTATCGGTCTGCCGGTGTCGGTCTGCGTGTATTTCTGCCGATGTTTGGCTTATTGGGTATAGACTGGGGATACGGATTTGATGAAATACCCAATAGACCGGGTGCTGCCGGGTCTCAGTTCCATTTTGTTTTAGGCCAGGAGTTTTAAGTAATATAGCGGTTGTAGAGAGGTAATAGCAGGTATGAAAGATTTGAAAAGAGTAATATTTTTACTAATTTTGTCGTATAGCTTTGCAATTGCATCGGCACAAACGCGTTATGCTTTTGTTAATCTGGATTATATTTTGGCAAATATTCCGGAGTATGCCAAAGCGCAACGAGAGTTAGATGACTATTCGAAGAAGTTACAGACAGAAGTGGATGCCGTTTATCAGGAGATTACGGTCATGCAGGATAAGTATAATTCGGATAAAGTATTTCTGACGGCTTCAATGCGGGAACAGCGGGAAAAAGCAATAGCAGAGAAAGAGAGTAAGGCTCGTGTATTGCAGCAGGCTTATTTCGGTCCACAGGGAGAGTTGTTTGTCAAACGGGAAGAATTAGTGAAACCGATCCAGGATGAGATATTGGAGGTGGTAAAGGATTTGGCGAAAGAGGGGAATTACGGTTTGATACTGGACGTGTCCGCTGACCATTCCGTACTTTTTTATGATCCGAAACTGGATAAGAGTAAAACGGTGCTGAGGAAATTGGGTTACTCGACAGGAAAGAAAGAAGAATAGATATTGATTTTTAAATACGATAATTTAAAACCGAAAATGATGAAGAATACAATGAAATGGTTGGCTGTAATTGCCTTTATGTTTGCAGCGATGAGTATGTCTGCACAGCAGAAACCGTTAAAACTGGGGCATATTGAAAGCGATAAGTTGATTGCTGCAATGCCTGAAATGGCAGAAGCCCGAAAGAAATTAGAGGCAAAGCAAACTGAAATACAAACTGAAAGTCAGAATTTAAGAGAGCAGTATCAGAATAAAGCTGCGGATTATGCTAAAAATGTAAATACCTATTCGGATGTCATCCGTACTTCTAAGGAGCAGGAAATCCAAGAATTGGGACAGCGCATTCAGCGTTTTGAAGAAACAGCTATGAATGACTTGAACAAAACCCGGGATGATTTGTTGCATCCTATTTATGAGAAAGCCACCAATGCTATCAAAGAAGTAGGAAAAGAAAACGGATTTACATATATTTTTGATTTGAATTCCGGAGGGATTGTATATGTGTCCGAGACCTCGGAAGATATTTTACCTTTGGTAAAGAAAAAATTAGGCCTTCAATAAAATTTGAATTTAGAGAGATAAGCCGCCGGATGGCGGCTTATTTTTTTTAGCTTTGCAATAAGGAGAAGGAGGTTGCCGGGAGAGAAGGAAAAATTATTAATGTACAGTGTGAATATGGAAAAAAAGAGTCCGATAGGGGTTTTTGATTCGGGATACGGGGGCTTAACTATATTGAAAGAAATCGTGCAGGTATTGCCTGAGTATGATTATCTTTATTTGGGGGATAACGCACGTACCCCTTATGGCTCACGTTCTTTTGATGTAGTGTATCATTACACGAATGAAGCTGTCAGAAAATTGTTCAGTTTGGGGTGTCCGCTGGTAATTCTGGCTTGCAATACAGCTTCTGCGAAGGCATTGCGTACGATACAACAGACGGATTTGCCTTTAATCGATGTGAAGAAACGGGTGTTGGGAGTAATCCGTCCCAGTGTAGAGGCATTGGCTCTTTATTCTCGTACCAGGCATGTCGGCATATTGGCTACCCGGGGAACTGTGGCTTCGGAATCTTATCCGCTTGAAATTGAAAAGCTATATGGACCCGGAGTGTTTTATGTTACACAGAAAGCTTGTCCGATGTGGGTACCTTTGGTTGAAAACAATGAACTTTCAGGGATAGGAACCGAATATTTTGTAAAAAAATACATCGAAGAATTGTTTGATTGTGATCCCTTGATAGATACGGTGGTCTTGGGGTGTACTCATTATCCGTTATTGCGGGAGTTGATTCTTCGTTATGTACCTCAAGGGGTAAAGGTTATAGGGCAGGGGCATATTGTGGCGGATAGTTTAAAGGATTATCTGAAGCGTCATGGAGAGATGGAATCAGTTTTGTCCAAACAGCGAACAGTACGTTATCTGACAACCGAACAGCCGGATTTGTTTGTTCCGATGGCAGGAATGTTTATGGGAGAGAAAATAGAAGCGGAGCATATTTCAATTTGAATTTTTGAAAACGGATTGCTGATTTTCTTGATTTTCCAATTAGTTGAAAAACAAGTTTTATTATATTTGAGTAAATATAATGGGTATTCGGTATATTATGACGGATCATGAATTAATAGAAGATGCTTTTGCAGACCTGCTCCGTGTGTTGCGTAAGGATACGACGGATGAAGAAAAAGAGCGTATCCGGCAAGCTTTTGAATTTGCCCGGGAAGCTCATAAAGGGATAAAACGCCGTTCCGGAGAGCCTTATATCCTGCATCCTATTGCCGTGGCTCGGATTGCAGCGAAAGAAATCGGGTTGGGAACGAAATCGGTAGTGGCTGCATTGCTTCACGATGTGGTCGAAGATACCGATTATACGGTGGAGGATATACGGGGAATTTTCGGTCCTAAGATTGCTTCCCTGGTGGATGGTCTGACGAAAATCAGGGAAGTGATGGGAACGGATACAACCTTGCAGGCGGAAAGTTTTCGGAAGATGATACTGACGTTGGCTGATGATGTGAGGGTGATTCTGATAAAGATTGCAGACCGTCTGCATAACATGCGGACGTTGGCTTCCATGCCGGAGCATAAGCAGGTGAAAATAGCCAGTGAAACATTGTATATTTTTGCTCCTTTGGCACATCGCATGGGATTACATGCTATCAAAACCGAATTGGAAGATTTGAGCCTGAAATATGAACATCCGGAAGAATATGATGTTATTGCTCGTAGGATAGATACTTACCACCGGGAATATTCCGGTTTGTTTGAAAAGTTTATTGAACCCATTCGGGAGAGTCTGGATAGGAACGGCTATGAATATTCCATTACAGCCCGTACCAAGAGTGTGTATTCCGTATGGTATAAAATGCAGAGACGACATATCAGTTTTGATGAAATATATGATTTATTGGCTGTGAGGATTGTCTTCAAACCGAAATCTTTCCAGCCGGAAAAGTGGCAATGCTGGAATATTTATTCGCTGATAACGGATCTGTACAGTCCGAAGCCCGAGCGGATACGGGATTGGGTCAGCGTACCGAAAGCCAATGGCTATGAAGCGCTTCATCTGACGGTCATGGGACCTTCCGGACAATGGTTTGAGGTACAAATCCGTTCGGAGAGAATGGATGAGATTGCAGAGAAAGGTCTTGCGGCACATTGGAAGTACAAGGGCGAAGGAGGAGAGGGAAATTCGGAGCTGGATAAATGGCTGGCAGGTATAAAGGAATTATTGGAACAGCCGGATTCCAACGCATTGGATTTTTTAGATGAGTTTAAACTTAATCTCTATGCGAAAGAAATTCGTGTCTTTACTCCCCGCGGACATATGAAAACTTTGCCGAAGGGAGCTACTGCACTGGATTTCGCATATGATATCCATACCGAAATCGGAAATACCTGTATCGGAGCAAAAGTGAACCACAGGTTGGTTCCCATGAGCTATAAACTTCAGAGTGGGGATCAGGTGGAAATATTGACCAGTGAAAAACAGCATCCTCAGAAAGAATGGCTCGATTTTATTATTACGGCAAAAGCGAAAAGTCATATTGTCGCCTATTTCAAAAAAGATCGGAAAGAGGTGTTGAAAGTGGGGGTTACCATGTTTGAAAAAATAGTCCGGGACCTGAACCTTCCTCCGACGTCCGAACCATTGAAAAAAGTCTTGACGTCCTTTAAAATTCAGAATAAGGAAGATTTGTATATGAAGTTGGGCGCGGGACAGATACCTGCGGAAGAGGTGATAAAGGAATTGAAGAGGAAAGACGAGAGTCGTTTTATGAAATATTGGAAATTGCAGTTTTTCAGGAATGACCGGGAGGAGGACGAAAAGAAGGAAAAAGATGTGAAAAGAGAAACACCGGAGAGCGATACCGACATTGTCATATCTCCGTGTTGTAACCCTATACCGGGAGATGATGTGGTCGGTATGGATATCGGAGGGAAAGTAACGGTTCATAAAAGGAAGTGTCCCGAGGCAATCCGTTTGATGGCCAGCTACGGAGATAAGATTGTTCCGGTAAAGTGGATCAGTCAGCAGATGATGTCGTTTCCTGCTATGATGCGTATCCGCGGCATTGACCGGATTGGAATTGTCAGTGAGATAACAACTCTAATATCAAAGGAAATACGGGTAAATATGCGGATGATACATTTTGAGACGAAAGATGGGATTTTTGAAGGGGTGATTCAGGTGTACGTGCATAATACGGAAGACCTGAATCATTTGATGGCACAGATTTCGGGAATAAAAGAGG
The DNA here is from genome assembly GCA_910588375.1 of uncultured Odoribacter sp. Lineage (GTDB taxonomy): Bacteria > Bacteroidota > Bacteroidia > Bacteroidales > Marinifilaceae > Culturomica. Next base: position 53,342 of record CAJUQA010000011.1, on the reverse strand, counting down.
TGGAGAAGGTGACAAGAGAATAAAATGTGCGTGAGGGGGGAGGATTTGAATACTAAATTTATTTATGATGGAAAAAGTGAAAGATACGGTAAAAGCAAATTTTACCGCTTATTTGGAAGAAAAAGGATTGCGGAAAACACCGGAACGATTTGCAATACTGGAAGAGATTTATTCCCATTCGGGACATTTTACGGTGGAGAGCCTTTTTAAAAAAATGGGAGATAAGAACTACAGGGTGAGTAAAGCTACGGTATATAATACTTTGCAATTGCTTCTGGAGAGTGAATTGGTTGTAAAACATACCTATAAAAATGATATGGCCCGCTATGAAAGGGCTTTGAACCAAAAACATGAACACTTGATTTGTGTTCGGTGTAACCGGGTGGAGGAGTTTTCGGATGAACGTGTAGAGGAGGTTTTGAAGCAGGTGGAAGAGCAATATGATTTTGAAATACAACGGCATATGTTGTACGTATACGGAGTGTGTAAGCGTTGTAAATTAAAAATGAAAAAGAAAGCGGGAAATTCCTTATAATATATTATTTTTGCATGTTTGCGTTTGCAAATTAATAGCACAGAAATTTAAATTTTGACTGATGAAAGTAGATGTATTACTTGGATTGCAATGGGGGGATGAAGGGAAAGGTAAAGTAGTGGATGTATTGACTCCGAATTATGATTTAGTAACCCGTTTTCAAGGAGGGCCTAATGCCGGTCATACTTTGGAATTCGGTGGCGAAAAGTATATCTTGCGTTCTATCCCTTCCGGAATTTTTCAGGGAGGTAAAATGAATATCATCGGCAATGGAGTGGTGCTTGATCCGTTGCTTTTTAAACAGGAAGCGGAAAGTCTGGCCGCCAGCGGACACGATATTACCAAACAATTGTATATATCCAAGAAAGCTCATCTGATTTTACCGACTCACCGGATATTGGATGCCGCTTATGAAGCGGCTAAAGGAAATGGAAAAATCGGGACCACCGGAAAAGGTATCGGACCGACATATACAGATAAAGTGAGCCGTAACGGAGTGCGGGTGGGCGATATCTTGAATCACTTTGAAGAAAAATATGCCGAGGCCAAAGCTCGTCATGAATCCATATTGCACTCGTTGAATTATACTTATGATATAGCGGATTTGGAGAAAGAGTGGTTTGAAGCGGTAGAATACCTGAAACGTTTCCAACTGATAGACAGTGAGCATGTAATCAACAATTTACTGAAAGAAGGAAAGAATGTGTTGGCGGAAGGGGCTCAGGGAACGATGTTGGACATCGATTTCGGGTCTTATCCTTTCGTGACTTCATCCAATACCATTTGTGCGGGAGCTTGTACGGGATTAGGCGTGGCTCCGGGAAAAATCGGAGAGGTGTTCGGTATTTTCAAAGCTTATTGTACCCGGGTTGGAAGCGGACCTTTTCCTACAGAATTGTCGGATGAAACCGGAAAACTTCTTTCTACCTTGGGGCATGAGTTCGGCTCAGTGACCGGGCGTGCCCGTCGTTGCGGCTGGTTGGACTTAGTGGCATTGAAATATGCGGTGATGATCAATGGCGTGACACAGCTGATTATGATGAAAAGTGATGTATTAGACACCTTCGATACGATAAAAGTATGCACGGCTTATAAAATCGGCGGGAAAGTGGTTGAGGAATTCCCTTACGAAATCAATGACGAAATAGAGCCCGTATATGTGGAATTTCCCGGTTGGAAAACAGATATGACGAAAATGACTTCAGAAGATGAGTTCCCGGAAGAGTATAATGCATACGTCAGTTTTATAGAGGAAGAAACGGGGGTCCCGGTAAAAATTGTATCGGTAGGAGCTGATCGTGAACAGACGATTGTCAGATATGAAGAATAATTTATGTCTATATTGGGTTTGAGTTTCCCTTTAACGGATCCGGTGCTGATTTTTTCAGTGATTCTCTTTATCATTCTGTTGGCACCGGTCTTACTTCATCGGTTTAAAATTCCGGATCTGATCGGATTGATTATAGCCGGAGCGATAATCGGTCCGCAGGGGTTTGATATTATGTCGAGAGACAGCAGTATCGAACTTTTCGGCAAAGTCGGCTTGTTGTATATCATGTTTGTTGCCGGATTGGAGATTGATTTAGCTGACTTGAAAAAAAATTACGGGAAAAGTGTTTATTTCGGTTTGCTGACTTTCATTATTCCGATGTTGGTGGGCACATTTGCCGGAGTCTATTTGCTTGACTTTTCCTATCCCACCTCGGTTTTATTAGCGAGTATGTTTGCTTCCCATACCCTGATGACTTATCCGATTGTCAGCAAGTACGGTGTAACCAAGAATCGGGCGGTGAATATTTCCATTGGTGCGACAGTGGTCACTTGTTTGCTGGCATTGTTGGTGTTGGCCGTAGTTGTTGGAATGTCAACGGGGGACATGGGAAATCGTTTTTGGATGCGTTTGAGCACATCGACCGTCGTATTTGTCGGTTTGGTGGTTTTTCTTTTTCCCTTGTTTGGCCGTTGGTTTTTTAAACGCTATGAAGACAGGATTGCGCAGTATATATTTGTTCTGGCATTAGTTTTTCTGGCTTCTTTCCTGGCCAAAGTGGCCGGTTTGGAAGATGTTATTGGGGCTTTCCTTGCCGGATTGGCATTGAACAGGCTGATTCCGAACACTTCGGCACTGATGAATCGGATTGAATTTGTGGGTAATGCTCTGTTTATTCCCTTTTTTCTGATCGGGGTGGGGATGTTGGTGGATTATCGGGTATTTACAACGGGGTGGGATTCATTATGGGTAGCCATTGTCATGTGCGTGGTAGCCACATTGGCTAAATATTGGGCAGCCTGGATTGCCGGAAAAACATTGCATTATACCCGGGATGAAAGACGCTTGTTGTTCGGTTTGACCAATGCCCAGGCGGCTGCGACATTAGCTGCCGTGATGGTGGGATATCAGGTGATTTTGGGAACCGATGAGGCCGGAGCTCCCATACGCTTGTTGGATGACAGTGTGTTGAACGGAACGATAGTCATGATATTGTTTACCTGTACGATAGCTTCTTTTATTACCCAGAAAGGGGCGCAAAATGTTGCTTTAGCCGATATGTCGGAAGAAGAGTTGGTAGACAAGGATGATGTGGAGGACCGGATACTGATACCGCTTAGTAACTCCGAGACTGTTGAGGAACTGATTAGTTTGGGGATAACGATAAAATCTCCCCGTTGTAAAGCGACGATGATGGCTTTGAGTATCATCAAATCGGATAGTAACGATGCCTCTGCGGAGAAACGTTCCCGGCACCTTTTGGAAAAAGCAGAGAAAACAGCGGCTGCAACCGATAATATGCTTCATTCCTTGATGCGTTATGATATTAATGTTGTCAATGGGATTAAAAACGTGGCGAAGGAGCACAAGATTACGGATATAGTTTTGGGATTACGGAAAGAGTCGGCCATCTCCAATACTTTTTTAGGAGAACTGGCGGAAGGAGTGTTGGCTAAATGTGCGACGACGACATTGGTATATCGTCCCGTCCAGCCTTTGGCTACCGTAAAGCGTTATATTATGCTCATACCTGCGGATGCGGAGAAAGAGGTCGGTTTTCCATATTGGTTGGTAAGGGTATGGAATTTGGCCCGTAATTCCGGCAGCAAAATGCTTTTTTATGGAAATCGGGCCGTGTTGTCAATATTGCAGGAAGTCAAGGCAAAGCATAATGTGAATGCTGAATTTGTCGAATTTACAGATTGGGATGATTTTCTAATTGTTTCCCGTGATATTCACGATGATGACGCTTTGGTTGTGGTTATGAGCCGTCGCAATTGCCCCTCTTATTCCCGGCAAATGGCTCTGATACCGACTTATATGAACAAGTATTTCCAGGCCAACAATTGCATCCTGGTATATCCGGTACAATTGGGAATCGGTGAAGACGAAATGACTTCGTTCAGGACCCTTTCCATGATTAACCATCCGGAAGGCCAGGATTTGGGAAGCGTTTTAGGACGCTTATTCAAAAAGAACAAATAGCGGTTATAGGGTTATTCCTCCAAGACTTTTTTTATTTGTCTTTTGGCTAATGTGAGAGGAGCCAGGGAGCAAGGACCATTGATACATCCTCCGTCACAAGCCATGACTTCCACAAAACGGGCTTCCGGTTTGCGGGGCATAACTTTCAGCAAGCCTTGGTTTTTCTTGTCTAATCCCTCGATAGACAGCGTTGTGATTTCATTTCCCACTACATTTACGACCGCATTTTTTACACCTCCAGCTTGAGCGAAGCCTCTGCCGAATTTCGTTACTTCGGATTGCAATTCTTGAGCCTCACAGTTTGTGACATCAATATCATAGGCTACCATAAAAGCCCCTAATTCTTCGAAACTCATCACGTAATCAACTTCCGGAACGGATTCCGCCTCATACCGTTTGGCCAAGCATGGGCCGATGAATACCACTTCTGCGTCCGGAAACTTTTCTTTGGCGTAGCGGGCTGCGTAAACCATCGGACTTCGGGTGTCTGACACATGAGGTTTTAGCATAGGGGCGTGTTTATTCACCCAACCTGTATAAGCCGGACAGCAGGACGTTGTCATGAAAGACAGTCCCTCTGATAGTTTCTCTTTGAGTTCTTCCGCTTCATTGGCAGCCGTAATTTCAGCTCCTAAGGCAACTTCAATCACTGCTTCGAATCCGATTTGTCTGATGCCGGACAGGATTTGTCCGGGGGTAGCGTTAAATTGTCCATAGATAGCGGGAGCAACAATGGCAACAATTTGTTTTCCGGGATTCGTGAGTGATTTGTGTATGTCTATGATTTTGGAACGTTCCATAATGGCTCCGTAAGGACAAGCTTGCATACATTTCCCGCAATAAATACATTTTTCCTTGTCTATATGTTCGATACCTTCCTCGTCTTTATAGATGGCATTTACCGGACAGGCATCCTGACAGGGGACCGGCGTATAAATGATGGCGTGGTAGGGGCATACCTTCTGACAGAGTCCGCAACTGACACAGACATCCGTGCTGATATTGGCTTTGCCTCCTTGAAAGGATATGGCGCCTTTGGGGCAGTTCATGAGGCAGGGACGTCCCTCGCATCCCCGACAAAGATTGGTCACGGCATATTGGGATTGTATACATGCACTGCATGCTTCGTGTACTACTGAAAGAATGTTTTCTTTCGTATTCTTGTTTGCCATGGCCATACGGGCAAATTCGGAAAGGTGAATCAGGTCTATTTCTTCATCCGTAATCTCAAATCCGAGAATGGAAATAATTTTGTGTTTAAGGATGTAACGGTCTTTGTGTACGCAACAACGTACCGGACGCTTATTGCGGGGACGCATTTCCACCGGTAAGTATTTTAGCTTTGTCACCAACTCATCATCTTTTAATAATTTGACGATTCGGATGAGTAATTCCCGTTTAGTGAGCATTGCGAAGTTATCGTACAGCATAAAATCCGATTTTAATTAACACTTTAGTGGTTCACGGAATAAAGCTCCGTATATCTTTTTTGTCTGCTTTCAAAGGTAGGTAATTTCAACGGTCTTAAAGCATTTTTATTTTAATAAATTTAATTTTCGATGTAATATAAAAAAGGGTTATCCAAAAAATTGGATAACCCCTTTTTTATAATGGGAATCTTTGGGTATTATTTTTTCTCTGCTTTCTTTTTGCCGAAACGCTGTCTCAAATCGTAAGAGATAGGAGTTGCAACAAACAAAGAAGAATAGGTACCGACAATAATACCGATTAATAAAGCGAATACGAAGCCTTTAATAGAAGTACCTCCGAAGATGAAAATAGCTAACAATACGACAATTGTTGACAGAGAGGTACTGAATGTACGACGTAATGTCGAGTTCAAAGCTTCGTCCGTTACTTCCATATCATTCCGTTTCGGATAAAGGGTATGGTATTCACGGATACGGTCAAATACAACCACGGTATCGTTGATAGAGTAACCGACAACCGTCAGAATTGCAGCGATAAAAGCTTGGTCAATTTCCAACGAGAAGGGGAGTATGCCGGAGAGGATTGAAAATGCTCCCATCACAATGATTACATTGTGGGTAAGACCTGCTACGGCACCGGCACCATATTGCCAGTTAGAGAAACGTACCATGATATAAAGGAAAATACCAATCAAAGCGAAGATAACGGACCAGAAAGCGGCTCGCGTAATGTCTTCCGCCACAGCAGGACCTACTTTTTCGGATCTTTGACGGTTTACTTCCAGGAATTGTTCGCGTGAAGTGCCTTCCGGTAAGTAAGATTTTAAACCTTCATACAATAAAGTTTCCACTTCATCATCCACTTCGAGACCTTCTTCGTCAATTTTGTATTTGGTGGTGATTCTTACTTGGTTTTCTCCTCCGAAGGTTTTTACTTCCGGAGAGCTTCCGTATACTTCAGCAAGACTGGCAGCCACTTCTTCTACCTGAACAGGTTGGTTGAATACCACCGTGTAGGTTCTACCTCCCACGAAGTCAATACCTTTATCCAGACCTTTGGTGAAAAGGAAGATAATGGAAACAATAATGGCAATACCTGAAACCGTATAAGAAATGGTCCGTTTTTTCAAGAAAGGAAATCTTGCATTTCTCAACCAGTTTGCGGTCAGGTTTGTCGTGAAAGGTACATTGTCATTTTTAGAGGCAGCACGTTCCAAAATCAGACGACTGATAAAAATGGCGCAGAACAGAGAAGAGAAAATACCGATAATCAACGTTGTGGCAAAACCTTTGATCGGACCTTCACCGAAATAGTAAAGGATGAAACCGGTCAACAAGGTGGTGACATTACCGTCGATGATAGCGGAATAAGCGGCATTATATCCGTCTTTGATTGCTAATTTCAACCCTTTGCCCGCTCTGCGTTCTTCTTCGATACGTTCATATATCAATACGTTGGCATCCACAGACATACCCATGGTTAATACGATACCCGCAATACCCGGTAATGTCAGTACGGCTCCAATGGAAGCCAAGATACCGAACAAAAAGAACAGGTTGGCCAATAAAGCGATATCAGCAGCCAAACCGGCACCTTTACTGTAAAAGAATAACATGTATACCAATACCAAAGCAAAGGCAATGATGAATGACCACATACCGGTCTGAATGGATTCCTGTCCTAAAGACGGTCCTACGATTTCGTCTGCGATGATGCGGGCAGGAGCAGGCAGTTTACCTGATTTCAGGATGTTGGCCAAGTCTTCAGCCTCTTTTACGTCAAAGCCTCCGGTAATTTGAGAGCTACCGCCTTTGATTTCCCCATTTACATTCGGGGAAGAAACAACATAGCCGTCCAATACGATAGCAATGCAACGATTTACATTGTCTTTGGTCAGACGAGCCCATATTTTGGAGCCTTCCCCATTCATATTCATGGATACCACCGGATGTCCGTTGTTCTGGCTGTCAAAAGATTTGCGGGCATCGACAATCACTCCTCCATCCAGAGGGGCTTTCCCATCGCGCGTCGTAATTTTTATGGCGTGTAAACCTACGATATCACCTGTCGGTTTCATATCCCAAATCAATCGGGAATTTCTTGGAATCAAAGCTTTTACTTGAGGTAAAGCCAAAAGTTTATTCACGGCACTGGTATCTTTCAGGCGGGCATATCCTATGATGGAACCGGGTCTTAAGCTACCGTCTTGACCTACTGCCGGAGTTAAAACAGAAAATAACGGATTCTGTTTCCGGAATTCTTCTTCGTTATTTAAAGCATTCAGAGAATCTTTTGAAGCAGCATCGCGGATTAGTTCATTGTCTTCCGTGATATCGGCAACTGCAGCATTTTGAGCCGGGGATGTTTTTTCTTCATCCAGTCCCAGAACATCTTTGGAACGTTCAATTTCTCTGACTTTATCATTGATGGCTGCCAGATGCGGATAGTATTCCGAATTGTCGAATGTTTCAAAAAATTCCAAGGCTGCAGTTCCTTGTAATAATTTTCTTACACGCTGGGCATCTTTGATACCCGGAAGTTCGATGTTGATACGTCCGGAAATATCCGCTTTACGAATGTTGGGCTGTGCAACTCCGAAACGGTCGATACGGGTACGTAGGATGTTGAACGTATTGTCAATGGCAGCATCGGCTTCCTGACGGATTACGTCCAATACTTCTTTATTGCTGGCACCGATTTTGATTTTTTCTTTCATTTCCACGGTACCGAATATATCGGGAGATGCCAGTTGCGCATTAGGAGCAATTCTTTCAAAAGCTTCACCGAAAAGAGTCACGAAATCTTTCGGGCTTTTGGTGCGCATTTGTATTGCTTCAGCCAAAGCCTGGTTGAATGCCGGATCGGCGCTGTTGTTGGCTAAGTTTCTGACTACGTCTACAACGTCCACTTCCATCGTGACGTTCATACCGCCGCGTAAGTCCAATCCTAACGGTAATTCTAACTCTTTACATTCTTTGTAAGTGAATTTGGTCAGCCCAAGGAAATTATACACGTCCTTGTTGGCAATAGAATCCAGATATGCTCTTTCTTTTACGGGATCGCCGTTGGCAAACTCCCGCGCCGCTTTCTCCACCTGGGATGTTTTGAAAGTGAAAAACAACTGGTAAGCACTTACTAAAGCCAAGGCTATCGTAAGTAATGTAATTGCTCCTTTGTTTCGCATTTTGTTAAATAGTTTTTGGGTATTATTCAGATTTTATTTCTTTCTCAAAGATTTTAATGCGCAAAAGTATAATATTTTTTTGAATTCCCACAGGAGTTGGGCGGAAAGTTTGTTATAGACCAGGTGGGAAAGTTATGGATATACCGGAGTTGCAATATCCGGATACAAAAGAGACTGTCTATGATTAGACAGTCTCTGAAACTTGTTTGGTTGTCGGATTAAAACATTTTCATGTTATCCAGAACGCTCATGACGCTTTTTACAGCTTCTGCCGATTTGTTCAGCAATTCTTTTTCGTCAGCATTCAGCGATACCTCTACAATTTTTTCAATACCGTTTTTGCCTAAAACAACGGGAACTCCCAGATAGATATTTTTCATTCCGTATTCACCGTTCAGCATAGCGCATACCGGAAATACTCTTCTGGAGTTGCAAATGATGGCTTCAACCATCTGTGCTGCGGCAGCACCCGGAGCATACCAGGCGGAAGTACCCATCAGTTTTACCAATTCACCGCCGCCTACTTTGGTTCTTTCGATGATGGCATTCAGCTTTTCGCTGTCAATCAATTCCGTAACAGGAATACCGGCTACAGTGGTGTATCTTGGAAGCGGTACCATCGTGTCACCATGACCGCCCAACAGAAGAGCCTGGATGTCTTTCGGAGAAATATTCAACGCTTCGGCCAGGAAAGCTTTGTAACGAGCCGTATCCAGAATACCGGCCATACCGAATACTTTCGATGAATCCACTTTGGCAGCCAGGAAAGCGCAATAGCACATTACATCCAAAGGATTGGATACAATGATAATCTTGGCGTCCGGAGAATGTTTGATAATGTTTTCCGTAACGGATTTCACGATACCGGCATTGGTGGAAATCAAATCGTCGCGGCTCATGCCGGGTTTGCGGGGAAGACCGGAAGTGATGACAACCACTTCTGAATCAGCTGTGGCGCTGTAATCGTTTGTTACGCCTTTGATACGGGTATCATACATGTTGATCGGGGCTGTTTGCCACATATCCAGAGATTTCCCTTCGGAAACGCCTTCTTTGATATCCAAAAGAACCACTTCATTTACAATGTCTTTCTGAGCGATGCAATTGGCGCATGTTGCTCCAACGTTACCGGCTCCAACAACTGTTACTTTCATTTCTTTATTTTTTAGTTATTAATTACAGATTCAGATTTATTTTCTGCTGGTCAAATTTAATCCTTTTTTTTGTTTTGGCAAAAATTAGAGAATTTTTTCTTTAATATTCTTAAATGAGTTTTGAATGTGTTTTAAACGTAGGTAAATCATCTTGAATGATTGTTTGTGAAAGAGGTCAAAAAGCCCGTTTTAAAAAAGCATAGGTTTTTGATGCGAAAAGCTATGCTTTTTTGAGTAAAAAGCTATGCTTTTTTATTCGGAACCGATAGGTATACAATTTACATGCTTTTCAGATACTATCTTTTTTGTATATGTATGTTGGTTGGAATGGCAATTTCTGTACCTTTGCATGTCCCGGAGGACGGGAGTTGAAACAGTTAATTTTAATTTGTATCGTGATATGAAAAAAAATGTGGTTGTTATTGCAGGCGGTAATTCTTCTGAATACGGAGTTTCCATACAGTCCGGAAATCATATTTTCTCGGAAGTGGATGGCGAGCGTTACAATAAATATCTGATGATTCTGAAGGGGCGGGAATGGCTGGTCGAGTGGAACGGGAAGCAATATCCGGTGGATAAGAATGATTTTTCATTCAATCGGGAGGGAGAGAAGGTATGTTTTGATTTTGCTTATATTACGATTCACGGAAATCCGGGTGAGAACGGGATGTTGCAGGGATATTTGGATATGATGGGAGTGCCGTATTCAACCAGTAGTGTGCTTGCGGAAGCTTTGACCTTTGATAAATATACCTGTACGAATTATGTACAGGGATTCGGGATAGAAACCACCCATCCGGTGATGTTGTTTCGGGGAAAGGAGTATGACCGGGACGCGATATTGGAAACGGTAGGTCTGCCTTGTTTCGTAAAACCGAATGCCGAAGGTTCCAGTTTCGGGGTGTCGAAAGTAAAAAGCAAGGAAGATTTTGACACTGCGTTGAAAATGGCTTTTGAAAAGTGTAAGGAAGTGTTGGTCGAGACCTTCATTGATGGCACGGAGTTTACCTGTGGCTTGTATAAAGTAGGGGAGAAGAAAGTGGTGTTTCCGGTAGCGGAGGTGGTGCCGAAGAAGGAATTTTTTGATTATGAGGCCAAATATGACGCCACCATGTCGGATGAGATTATCCCCGGTCGTTTTTCGGAAGAGATTACGGAAAAGATACAGAACATGGCTTCCGAAGTATATGATCTTCTCCGGTGTGAGGGAATTGTCCGCATCGATGGATTTGTTCAGGGAGACAAGGTTATCATGCTGGAAGTGAACACCACCCCCGGAATGACCGCCAATAGTTTTGTGCCGAAAATGGCTAAAGTTATGGGAATACCTTTGCGGAATATCTTGACAGAGATTATAGAAGATAAATTGAAGAAGAATAAGAAATAACTACATATGTAGAAGAGGCGGGAATTGATGAGGTAAAACGGATTTTTGCTGATAAGAATGAAAGTTGCGGAGTGGGATATGGAAGAATTATTGATGTTGGTTGGAGAAAGTAATCAGCGAGCTTTTTCCGTGTTTTATAATTTATATTATAAAAAAGTATTTCGTTTTGTCTATTATTATCTGCGTCAGGGAGATGCGGCAGCAGAAGTGGTATCCGATGTTTTCTTTATTATATGGAAATCACGCTGTGCGTTGAAAGATATTAAGTCATTGGATGCTTATCTTTATATCATAGCAAAAAATGAAGCTATTCGTTATCTTCGTCAGAACAGGGATTACCGGAAGGTCGGTATAGAAGATATTCCTCTTCATTTGGAATTATCGGAAGGGACAGAGTTGGAAAATCAGCTGGAAAGGGAGGAAATAGAACAGTTGATAGAAAAGATTGTGAACAAGCTTCCTGAAAAGTGTCGGATGATTTTTTTGATGAATCGTGCAGAGGGGCTACAGACAAAGGAGATCGCTCAGGCGCTTTCCCTTTCGGAAAGTACAGTACGGGTACAGATGAAGATAGCCGTAGATAAGATTTTGAAGGAGTTGAAGGTTTATTATCCCAATTTAAATTTGGTGACCATTCTTGGTATTTTATTCATCAGGAATTTCTCCTGATGAATAAATTTTCCTGATTTTCTCAAAAAAATTATTTTTTCTTAAACGTTTTTTGTTAAAAGTTACTCATATAAATGAGTGACTCTAAAAAATGTTGTATATGGATCGAAAATTACCGGAAGATGATTTGTATTCATCCGTTAGTGCTGATTTATCTCGAACGAAAGAGGAAGAACGGTTAATTTTTTTGCTGGAGAATATAAGTGTCGGAGAAGAAATAGAACAAACAGCGGAAAAATATCGCACGATTGTATGGAAACGTTTGCAGACAAGACTTCGGAAACGGGAAATCCGGAGACGTATTGTGCGTTGGACGGCTATTGCGGCAGGTGTCGTTTTGTTGTTAAGCTTCAGTCATATGTGGGTTTATCAATGGAGTCGTATCGAGCAACAAGTACAAATAGTAAAATTGGAATGTCCTTATGGGATAAGGTCTTCGGTGTATTTGCCGGATAGTACGAAAGTAACTTTAAACGGAGGTTCCTGTATTGAATATCCGGACCGTTTTGTCGGGGATAAACGCCGGATAAGTCTGGAAGGGGAAGCATTTTTTGAAGTAACAAAAAATCCGGCAAAGCCTTTCGTCGTGCAAGTAAATGATTTGCAGGTGAAGGTATTGGGAACTACTTTCAATATAGAAGGGTATACGGAAGATGAACAGGTCAAAGTGACTTTGGAAACAGGTAAGGTCGATATTGTTTCTCCCCGGCATCAGGTAGAGGTGAGACCCGGTGAGCAGGTGATATATAAAAAAGGGAAAAAGGAAATAAAAAAGCAAGCGGTAGAAACGTTTTTATATAGTGCTTGGCGGGAGAATAAATTTTATTTTCGTTCGGAGCTATTATCCCAGATTGTGGTGCAGCTGATGCGTCATTTCAATGTAAAGATTGAAATTATTTCGCCGGCCTTGAAACAGATTCGGTTTTCGGGAGAATTTGTTCATCAGGAAAATATTGATGAGATATTGAATATAATCACGTCTGATAGAAGAATCAACTATCGACGGGAAAATGAAAAAATAATAATTTATTAACCTTAATCAACAGCCTATGGAAATATGAGAAATAAAAAGAACCGGAAATGTTTGCCCCATTCCGGTTCCCAAACTGAAAATTCTTAACGAAAATTATCAATTTAATCACACAAAGTTATGAAAATAATTTCGAAAAATGAAAAGGCGGTTTACTACCGGCCTTCTCAAAAATTTTATCTGACTATGAAACTTATTTTAATCTTCTGTTTCTTATCGTTTTTTAGTGTAATGGCAGAAGAAGTGTATTCCCAAAAAGCACGGGTGACACTGGAGATGGAAAAAGCGACATTGCGTGAGGTTTTTGATGCTTTAAGGACACAAAACGGATATTCTTTCTGGTATCGGGATAACGAAATCGATTTAAACCGGAAAGTATCTGTGGTGGCAAAGGAAAAGCCCGTACAGGAGATATTGGATGAATTGCTGGAGCCTTTACAGATGGATTATGTCATTAATGAAAAGCATATTATCATATTTGAGGAAGAAAAACAGGTTGCCCGTTTGCCTCAAACGCAGGATAAATGGAAGTTAAGCGGACAGGTGAAAGATGAGAAAGGAGAGCCGATACCGGGCGTGAGTATCCTGTTAAAGGGAACCGGGACAGGTACGACTACTGATTTTGCAGGCAAATATACTTTGGTCGTTGAAAAAGGGAGTGTGTTGCAATTTAGTTTTATCGGTTATTGGCCTCAGGAGATTATTATACAGGAACAGGTACACATAGACGTGACTTTAAGGGAAGACGTGCAACAATTGGATGAGGTGGTGGTTACCGGTTACGGGGGTACCCAAGTTCGTTCAAAATTAACGAATTCCATTGCTTCTGTGGAGAAAGAACATATGAGTGTGGGGCTTTTTTCTAATCCGGCCCAGGCATTATCGGGAGCTGTTGCCGGTTTAAGGATACAGCAGTCTTCGGGGAATCCTTCTGCTATCCCGGCAGTGGTATTGCGGGGAGGAACCAATCTGGATGGCAGCGGGTCTCCTTTGATTCTTGTGGATGGACAGCAACGGGAGAGCATGGCGGATATAAATGCAGAGGATATTGAGTCGATGGAAGTTTTAAAAGATGCCGGAGCGACAGCGCTGTATGGTGCTCGTGCTAATAATGGTGTTATACTGATTACAACCAAAAGAGGCAAAAACGGACGAATGGTTGTCAATGTAAAAGCCAAGGTAGGTTTAAACTATATGAATAATCCGTATGAATTTTTGGATGCAGGGGAATATTTATATTGGATGCGAACGGCTTTCCAGCGTTCTGCCCAAATATTTCAAACTTCTTCCGGACAATGGGTAGGAACGACAGACATGTCTTCTTTAAAAGGGGCACAGCCGTATGGAACGGGTAATATTTATTGGGCGGATGCGGATAAAACAATACCGGCTAATGGAAATGAGGATGGCCGGGCCACGTGGAGTCCGATGATTTATACGGATGATCTGGCTTTTTTGTTGAAAGAAGGTTGGGAAGTGATGACGGATCCGGTATATGGTGACAGGATTATTTATAAAAATTGGGATATGGCGAAAGCCAATATTGTCCGTCCTGCCATTACACAGGATTATAATATCAATTTGTCGGGAGGAAGCGAAAGAGGAAGTTATTATGTCGGTTTAGGTTATAACTATTCGGAAGGTCTGCCACTGAATAATTATTACCGGCGTTTTACTGCGACGTTTAACGGGGATTATAAAGTAAACAACTGGTTGACGTCCTATACTAATTTTTCCTTTGCAGATTCGAAAAAAAATGGTTTGCCGAATGGGCGTGAAGCCGTTGCCCGGCAGGAGGATATTTATTTCACGTCTATGTTGTCAGCACCTCCCACGATGAGGGGATATGCACCCGATGGTGAATTATTGATAGGTGATGACGATGAGAACGGAAATATGGCCGTTAATTTGAGTAAGTTTATGCGTAAATATAATACGGATAAGTTTACCTTGGGGCAAAGTCTGAAATTTGATGTTACGGATGGTTTGTATGTAAAAGTGGGAGGAATGATGATGTTTGATGAAGAATTGAATGAAAGCTTTGACCGGGATTATATCCGTTGGGCGGAAGAGTGGAATCGAAGCCGGAAATCATCGGCTTATCTGAACAGGACGTTGAGTCAGACGTATAATGTTGTTGTAAATTATGATATGCATGTGGCTCGGGAACATAATTTGAATGTGTTGGCCGGTTTTGAATTTTATGATGAATATACGAAAGGATTCAGTGCTGCGGGGTCTGGGGCTCCGACAGATGATTTTGCCGATTTGGGCTTGACGTCTACTGGAGAGAAGATGAGAAATATAGATTCCTGGCATGAAAGACAGCGGATTATGTCATTTTTTGGCCGTTTGAATTATGATTACAAAGGAAAGTATCTTCTGTCTGCAACGATGCGGCAAGACGGTTATTCTATCTTGTTGGGGGATAACCGTTGGGGATTTTTTCCGGGTGTGTCTGCCGGTTGGGTGTTTGGACGGGAAAAGTTTATGGAAGGTTTGAATTCAATCGTTTCTTTTGCAAAACTGAGGGCCAGCTATGGTTTAAATGGGAATGTTTCCAATATCAGCGGTGAAAATGTGAAAAATGGAGCTTATGATTTACAAGGTTCCTATATTACCACCCCTTATGGAGGGGATTTTGGATATTTACCCGGTAAATTGCCTAATCCGGGGCTTAGTTGGGAAAAGTCGCATACTTTTGAAGCAGGCTTGGATATTAGTTTCCTGGAAAATAAAATCAATGCTAATTTTACTTTTTATAATCGGAAAACGCAGGATAAATATGCCGATATTCCTTTGCCCGGTTCTTCCGGAATTTCGACGTTCCGGACCAATAACGGGATGATCAGAAACCGGGGTTTTGAGTTTGAATTAGGTTTTAAGGTATTGCGTACGACGGATTTCAGTTGGGATGTCCGGGTAAATGGAGCTTATAATAAGAATAAGATATTAAAGTTGCCGAAGAATGGATTGGAACGGAATCGGCAGAATGCTTTTCAGGTATATGACGGCAAAACGGGTCAGATGAAATGGGTCGGAGGTTATCAGGAAGGACAGGAACCCGGTATGTTGTATGCTTTTCAGGCAGAAGGAATTTATCGTAATGAAGAAGAAATCCCCGGTAATCTGATTGACCGTACCAGCGGGAATAACGGGAGTAATGGATTGATACTGTATGGTCCCCAGGCTTGGGCAAATTTACCGGAGTCGGAAAAAGTCACGGCCAATGGCCGGGCTGCGGCATTGCCTGTACAGCCTGGTGATGTGAAGTGGAAAGATGTAAATGGAGACGGTATTATCGATGATTACGATATGGTGAAGATGGGAAACCGAATGCCTCATTGGACCGGAGGAATCAACACGACTTTTAAGTATAAGGGGCTGAAATTATATGCCCAGATGGATTATGCGCTTGACTTTAAAGTGTATGATGGACGTACGGCCTGGATGATGGGAAATATGGTGGGCTATTATAATACTCTGAAACAGACGAAAAATAGTTGGACGCCGGAAAATCCGAATGCGAAATATCCTACTTATACCTGGGCGGATCAGTTGGAAAAACGGAATTATGCCCGTCCTTCCTCGATGTTTGTATATGACGGAAGCTATTTGGCATTCCGGGAAATTGCGCTCACGTATTCATTTCCTAAAAAATGGCTTGACCGGGCTTTTATTCAAAATCTGGAAGTTTCCGTTACCGGACAGAATTTAGGTTATCTGACTGGGGCTAAAAATGTATTTTCTCCGGAAGTATCTAATGAAGATTCTGCTACAAAATATCCCCGAAACGGAGGTTATCCTTTACCCCGTACTGTGATTTTCGGAGTGAATCTTACTTTTTGATATTGGTTTAACTTGATAAATGTTTAGACATGAAATACGTAAAATATTTGATAGTGGGTGTAATTACTCAATTTTTGTTTGCTTGTAATTCATTGGATTTAAGCCCCGAAGATTATTTCGGAGCTGGTAATTTTTGGAAAAATGAAACACAGGTAGAAAGATATGTCCTTGGTTTGCATAGTGATTTGCGGGATGCCTATTCAACCTTTTATTTATTGGGTGAAGCCCGGGGAGGAACTTCCAAGTCGGGTACATCTTTTGTGGGAACGAGTCTGGATAACAGTTCTCCGATTAAAACCAATACTTTTTCCCGACATTTGACCGGCGTTACGAATTGGGGAGGTTTATATGCAAAAGTTTTAAATGTGAATCTTCTGATTGAGCGGCTTGAGACGGAGTGTAGCTTTTTGTCGGAATCTTCCCGAAGTTATTATCTGGGACAGGCCTATGGGCTTCGGGCTTTTTATTATTTCTGGTTGTATCGTACTTATGGCGGGGTGCCTTTGGTGGAAGATCCCGAAGTGATTAATGGTGTGACCGGAGCGGAAACTCTTTACCGGGCGCGTAGCAGTGCAAAAGAAACCATGGATTTTATTAAAGAGAATTTGAGACTCTCAGAGCAATATTTCGGTGAAAACTGGATGAGTAAAAAAGAGAAGGGTATGTGGTCTAAAGCTGCGACTTTGGTACTGAAAGCTGAAGTTTATCTTTGGTCTGCCAAAGTAACAACCCAAGATCAAAAACCGGAAGCTACCGATATACAGACGGCAAAAAATGCATTACAGTTGCTGTATGGACGTTTTTCTTTGCAGTCTTCGTTTGCCAATGTGTTTACTTATGAAAATAAAGGGAATGATGAAATTATCCTGGCGATTCGTTTTGAAGACGGAGAGATGGAGAATAATATCAGAAACTTTATTTACTCACCTGAATTGTTTTACATGCAGTTTTATGATAAGGAGGGCGAAGTTATGAATGATCCTCTTAATTCCAGGGGTACCGGTTTATTGCGTCATGAATATAAATGGGGACTTTTTGCGGCTATGGATGATGAGGATACCCGTAAGTATGCTACATTTTTAGATTGTTATAATGAGGATGGCAGTGCGGCAGGTATTGTATTGCGGAAATTTATGGGACTCATTAATACGAATGGTAACCGGGTATATTGTGATGATTATGTGCTTTATCGTTATGCCGATGTATTGTTGATGCTGGCTGAGACTGCCAATATGGAAGGCGGGGATGTTGCTTATTATTTGAATCAGGTGAGACAAAGAGCTTACGGTGAAAAATACAACGGGTCTCTTCATGGTTATGTAAATGGTTCTTTTGGTGAAAATGAATTGGCCATTCTGAAAGAAAGAGATAAAGAGTTTGTCTGGGAAGGGAAAAGATGGTTTGATCTTGTACGTTTGCAGGATGACCAACACCGTTCGCTGGCTTTTTCTCCTTCCGCCAATTACGATGATCCCTCTTCTGTGCTAAAAGAGAATGAAGCCTATAAATTGTTGTGGCCGATAGATGTTAATACGTTAAGTAATGATCCGAAATTGGTCAATAATCCTGGTTATGAACAGTAAATCCCAAGTTATGAAAAAATTATTTTTAGAATTGCTTTTGTGTATCTTGGGATGTCTGGGAATGAAAGGATATGCTCAGCAAAACGATACGTTTAATCCGAAAGAGCATGCTGTGATAAAGCCGGAGCGGTCGGATGGGCGGTATTTGAGTTCTCGGGGAGTTCTACATGGTATGTTGAAAGGGATTCGTCCCCGGTATGCTTTTCGACCGGATATGACAACGGAGGAATTAAAAAAATGGCAAGTGGAATTGCGGGAGGCGATGAGGGAGATTATGTGTTTTCCTGTTGTAGCGGACCAACCGGCTCCCAAAAAGATAGGGGAAGTGCAGCGGGAAGGCTATCGTGTGGAAAAATGGGAAGCTTATCCGTTGCAGGAGTGTGTAGTCCCTTATTTGGTATTGATACCGGATGGTGTTGATAAAGACCATCCGGCTCCGACCGTGTTATGTATTCCCGGGTCGGGAGAGACAAAAGAGACCAGTGCGGGAGAACCTGAACTGAATCCGAAATTTGCAGAAGAAGAACCGCAGGAAAGATGGATTATTGCTTTGCCCTATGTAAAAGAAGGATGTGTAGCGGTGGTCGTGGATAATGCCGGGGCAGGAGAACTTTCCGACCTGGAAGGTTATACAATAGCTCCTGCTTATCGTTATGATGCTGTGGCCCGCTATTTGTTGGAATTGGGATGGAGTTATTTGGGTTATAATGCTTTTATTCATAAATATGTGTTGGATTGGGTGAAAGAGCAGCCTATTGTCAACCAAAAACGAATTGTGATTTGTGGGTTTTCATTAGGGACGGAATCATTAATGGTGATGGGAGTGTTGGACCCGGATATATATGCTTTTGTTTATAACGATTTTTTATGTCGTACATTGGAACGGGCCATCGTAATGACAGAACCGGATAAAAATGGAATCCGACCTTTCCCTAATTCGATACGCCACCTGATACCTCGTTTTTGGTGTAACTTTGATTTCCCGGATATTGTGGCATCTTTGGCTCCCCGTCCCGTTTTGTTTACAGAAGGCGGCTTGGATCGGGATTTGAATTTGGTTAGAAAAGCATATGAAATTGCGGGCAGACCGGAAAATGTAGAAATACATTTTTATCCGAAATACGCAGCTCCGCAGGACCGGAAAATGCTGGGCATTGATTCATTACCTGAAGGAATAAACCGAAAAACTTATTTTGATTTGGTGAATGTAGATGATCCGATGCATGATATAAAGGCTGCATTGATGATACCTTGGATACAAAAATACTTGAAGTAGGAAAAAAGGGCAGTTCGAAAAGAATTGCCCTTTGTTTCTTTCGTGCTATGGTGTAGAAAGTTAAGGGAACGACAGCGGAGCCTTTTTATAATCCTATTCATCATACCTGATGAATCCGATTCGGGGACGTGGTTTCTTTTCGCGTTCTTGGTTGCGTACCTGCAATTCGGCAAGGGTCTGGTTGATGAGTTCTATTTGCATCCGGGTGTCTTCGTTGATGTCGTTCTGGTCGGTGAAGACTTCTTCCATGTATGCTTTGAGTTCTTTCACTTCGCGCTCAAGTAAAGAAATTTTATCAATCGGAGGATTGGCTACCAGTTGGCGGATTGCTATAAAAGCCCGCATGATGTTAATATTCACCTGTATAGCGACATCCGAGTTTAATATACCGGAAAGCATGGCTAAGCCCTGTTCGGTGAAAGCATTGGGTAAATATTTTGTATGTTTTCCTCTGCCAACTTCTAAGATTCCAATTTGGAATCTTAAAGATTCCCACTCTTCAGTTGTTAGTTGAAACATAAAGTCAGGTGGAAATCTTTTGATGTTTCTCTTCACCGCTTTATTCAAGTTGCCGGTAGTTACCTGATATAATTCCGCCAAATCCCTGTCCAGCATCACCCGCTGTCCGCGGATTTCGTATATTTTGCTCCGGATGATTTGCAATTGGTTCATGGCAGTTGGTTTAAAGTTGATTTATTCCGGTGTCCCTTGCCGTTCTTATTTCTTTAGTTCTTGTCTTCTCTGTTCTCGGATTTCGTGATATTCTTCGATACAATTTTCCTCAACGTATCTGGAAGGATAAAAGTCGGCAATACTGCAATCCAATATTTTTGCCAGTTCGTTGAGATGGTTGGAATTGTATTTGTAGCCACGGGTGTAGGCTTCCGTTTTACGAACAAAATCATTAACAAGACCTATTTCTAAAGCTAACTTGGTTGGGTTTATACCTAATTTTTCTCTTCTTTTTTTACAGCCTCAATAATGTATAGCTCAATGGTTGTGTGGTTTTTATTCATTTTCGTTTAATTTATGAGTAAAGAAAAGATTTTTGTTAAAACATTTGTGGTTGGTATATCAACTATTTATATATTGTCAATATTTAATGAAGCATTTGTTCAATGATTAATTTTATGCGTTATGAAAATTTTTAATATCTTCGCAAGGAAAGAAAAGAGTGTTCCTTAAGATCAGGACACAAAAAGGTATATAAGTGAAAACTTTTTGTGTTTATGTCATGCTTACCCGAATCAGAGTAATTAACCTATTTAATTGACTAAACATGAACCAAGAAGAGAACACGAATCCCGTTGTTTTAAAACGGCGAACCATCAACAGAGCAAACTTCATGCACTGAGAATGCAGAGCTAAGAAAATATTATTTTCACCAACAGTTGCTCATCAACCCCAATGTGGATGCCAAATTATCCGATAATGCGTGGATAATCAGTTTTAAA
Source organism: uncultured Odoribacter sp. (assembly GCA_910588375.1). GTDB lineage: Bacteria > Bacteroidota > Bacteroidia > Bacteroidales > Marinifilaceae > Culturomica. The sequence goes on along the minus strand of CAJUQA010000011.1, from coordinate 32,315 downwards.
CGCCGAGCCGAACGGTTTGTCGAAATGCTGGCATTTTTGGAACGCTCATGGGTGGAAGATGTGCCAGTCCTGCAGAAAGCCTGTTTTTCATACCTTACCGAAGATAATATTCCCCGCAAGGAGCGGTAGCGAATCATTGAAGCATGGACAAATTGGGCTGATTTCCAATTTTCACTCAACCCTTGTCTTTCGGTGAATTTGTGGCGGTTTACCGCAAGCTGGGTGAGTTCCTTGATAAGAGGATGGGAAAACAGACGGATTTGTTGTATTTTCGGTAAGAATGGAAAAAGAAAAACTCCTGAAATTTTTAATTTTCAGGAGTTTGCTTTTGATTCCGTGAACTCGGCGGGAGTCGAACCCACAACCTCTTGGGCCGTAACCAAGTGCTCTATCCATTAAGCTACGAGTCCGTACTTGTTTAAAGCGGTGCAAATATATATACATTATTCTGATCGTGCAAATGTTTTTTCTGTTTTTTTAGCTGTACGGGAGGAGAAAAAAGAAACGGGTTTTGTAAGATGTTCAAAAACTGTTATTTATATAGAAGCAGAAAATTAATTTTAAGTTAATGGGATTAATTGTTATTTTTGTCAGGAACATAGGAGGGGGAAAATTGTACAGGATATATAGAACAGTGCACTTATGAAGCAGATTATACATAAAATTTTTCACCGGATGAAACAGGATTCGCTGGCTAAAAAGACGGCGGAGAGAAAAAGAACCAAGCAATATCCGGACTTGCAGGCGATAAAAAATTGTTTGGTCGTTTGGTGTGTCAATGACAATCAGGAAGAATACTTGAAACTTCTTAGAAAAAAATTGCCGCAGCAGGTGAAATTGGATAAGATTTGTTTTCTGCCTGAAGGTGCTCCGGCTGCTTCCTTTAGGGATGTCGTGTATGTGAAAGAAGAAGAATTGGGATTCGGAGGGAAGATTCTGAATGAGCAATTGCCGGAACTGTTGGACAAGGAATATAACCTATTGGTTGATTTGTCGGAAGAATCGAATGTTATGATTGACTATATTCTGAGAAATTCATTGGCACAATGTAAAGCGGGGATGAAAAAAGAGAACTTTGATGCGGATCTGATGATTGATAACGTGGGGGGGATTTCTGAATTTATTGATAAATTATTTGAAGTATTGGCCAAATTAAAGAAATATTGACATGAGTTTATTTACAGGTACCGGGGTCGCTTTGGTCACTCCGTTTAATAAAGAATCCGGGATTGATGAGGCATCTTTGCGAAAATTGATAGAATATGTCATCGCCGGTGAGGCGAATTACTTGGTAGCCTTGGGAACAACTTCGGAGGCGGCGACGCTGTCGGAAACAGAGCGGTATCAGGTGATGGAGCTGATTTTGGAACAGAACCAGGGGCGTTTGCCGGTAATGGTGGGAATAGGTGGAAATAATACGCGGGAGGTGGTTGAGAATATAAAGCGTTTTCCTTTTTTAAAATTCTGCAAAGCGATTTTAAGTGTCACGCCTTATTACAATAAACCTTCTCAAGAAGGCATGTTCCGGCATTTCAAGACATTGAGTGAGGAGTCCGCATTGCCTTTGTTCCTGTATAATGTACCCGGGCGCACCGGAGTGAATCTTTCTTCGGAGACCGTCGTACGTCTTTCGCATGAGTGTCCCAATATCATTGGTATAAAAGAAGCGGGAGGAAATTTCCAGCAGGTGGCAGAAATATTGAAATCCATGCGTTCTGACTTTACAGTTGTTTCCGGTGACGACGGACTGACCCTGCCGTTGATTTCCATAGGAGTGAAAGGAGTCATTTCCGTTTTGGCCAATGTTTTTCCGGCTGAATTTTCTAAAATGGTCCGTTTGGCTTCTCTTGGAAACTATACGGAGGCCGCACGCATACATTTGAAATGTACCGGCTTGTACAAAGCGTTATTTGCAGAAGGAAATCCCTCCGGAATAAAAGCGGCATTGCATGCTAAGGGGATAATTGCCCATAACGTGCTGCGTTTGCCTTTAACTCCGGTAAGTGAACGGCTCTATAATGAACTCAAAGACTTGTGTCATTCGATGTAGCCCGGTCTGGAACGGTTTAGCCTGCGTTTGCGGTTTCTTTGGAATCGGACGGCGGCGAAAATGATAATGGCGGCCAAAGGCAACAGGAAATTAAAATATTTCAGAAAATTCTTATAATGTTCATCTATCGGTTGTAAAGAAGCAAAAGTCGCAAATTTGTTTCGCAATCGGATGAGTCCGGAATTGTCCGCCAGCCATTCTATCGAGTTGATGGCGAAATTGATATTGTCCTGCCGGAGCACATGGGCATAGAGGCCGATATCGTTGATAAGAAAATCAGCATCCGTAATCGCGACAATGGCACTGTTATTGTCGTCGTTTGTCAGCAATGCCGCAACAACGGACTTGGGTTTGTTGAAATCATTCCGGTTCCATTGATGCTGCAAATTGAAAAAAATCGGAGCATGTTTCGTGCCGGACAGGGAAGACGTCGTGGCCAAAGGAGTAAATATATACGTCGTATTGGTTTTTATCTGTTCGATACTGCTGGCAAACGGCAGGAATATGGCGTTCAGTCCGTGTGTAATCGTGTGTTTGCTGAAATTCGTAATCATCGGCAGATAAGGGAAACTGACATTACTCTGATAGTTCATAAAACCATTGTGCTGATTGACGGTCATTGTTCCGCAATTGTTGTCCACGACAAAATCCGGTTGTATTTTCAGTCCTTTTTCTGCCAGAATATCTTCCAGTCCGGTCGGATTGATATATCCGTTGTGCTGACTTTCGTTGAGCTGGCCGACTGCATGGTTTAGTGCGATAAACAACCGTCCTCCGTTGGCCAGATATTTCTCGAGTTGTTCTTTCTCATAGGGGGTATACATGTCCTGTGGCCCGACGATGCACAATACATTAAACCGGTTTAGGTCGCCCGCATTGAAAAGCTTGATTACAGATATGTCTGTCAGGTGTGAAAGCTCGTTGATAAGCTGGGGCATCTGTCCCAGCATAGCTTCCCTGTGGCCGGAAACAAAGGCTATATGGGGTTTTACCGTATCGGTCGTTTGTTTTAATATGCGGGTAATTTCGTATTCTATGGGGGTATTGTGATCAATATAGGGGATGACGGATTGTTTGTTGCCGATTTTGATAACAGCTCCCATAAATACATTCTGGATTTTTTCCATATCCCTTTCCCGCAACTCCATCAGGATGGGCTGGATACCGGATGCCAAAGCCATATTGCCTTTTTGTTCCGTATTGGGATGGATGATATTGAGAGAGAAAGCGACTTTGCTTCGGGATTTGTATTCCTTTATCAGAGAAATAAACTCTTTGGCCACCTTTTTAATATCCTGCGGCAAATCTTCCGTAATATAAAAGTCGATGCTTACGGGCTCTTTTATGTCCTGTATGGCTTCTTTACTGACTTTGCTTAAGGAATAGCGGTTGTTAAAAGTAAAGTCTATCCGCACAAAAAGAAATGCCGACAGGATATTGAGGAGAGCAATACCTGTTATCGTATAGAGATTGTTTTTTATCAGTTTTTTCATACCAATTCAATGCCTGATTTTGCAGATGAAAAATTTGGACAAAGACAAAAAAAGCGTGATTACCGATATGAAATATACAATATCGCGGGTATCCAGGATACCTCTGGAAAGGGAATCAAAATGTTCCTCGATGGACAGATAGGTCAATAATCCGCTGATAAATCCTTTCCCGCACTGTTGTGCCAGAAAACCGAAAAGCAATTGAAAACAAAGACTTATCCCCAGGCTGATAAAAAAAGCCGTTGCGGCACTCCGGGCTAAAGAAGAGGCAAAAATGCCGATGCTTATATAACAGGCGCTGATACAGATAAGCCCGAAATAGCCCAGAATAACCGTAGCAATATCAATGTGTCCCAGTGTGGCGACCGTGAAATAGTAAGGAAGCGTCATGCCCAGGGCAATGGCAATAAGAATCAATTGTGAAAAAAATTTACCTCCGATTAATTGATTCGTCTTTATCGGCTTGGTCAAAAGCAATTCCAGCGTTCCGTTCCTTTTTTCATCGGCGATGGATTTCATGGTCAGCGTATGCACCATAAAGAATGTCGTCCAGTTGATGACAATAAAAAAAGGCATCATCGAAGCCTGGCCGAGGTAGAAAATATTGGATGACGACAACCAGCTGATAAATCCGCAGATACAGAAAAACAGCAGGAAACCGATATATGTGCTCCATGAATTAAAAGCACTGTTTAGTTCCTTACGGATAATGATTTCTATCGTTCTCATGAATTTAATTTTGTGTCACTTGCCGGAAAATATCTTCCAACCGGCGTTCAACGGGAATTAATTCCTTCAGGTACCAATGGTTGTGGCTGCAGGTTTCAAAAATAGCTTTCTCGATGTTGTCTTCCTGCCAGGATTTCACCTCAAAACACCCCTTGTCCAGAATATCGACACATTCTACTCCGTCAATGACAGCCAGTGCGTTGAAAATATCATTCGTTTCTCCTCCGCGGACACATAGTTTCAATATTTTTTCCTTATTCGACTTGCGGAGTTCGGCGGCAGTACCGTCGGCAACAATTTTCCCCTTGTTGAGAATCAGTACCCGGTCGCACGTCGCTTCAATCTCGGCCAGAATATGGGAACTGAGTATAATGGTTTTTTCTTTTCCCGTATTTTTAATCAACTCCCGTATATCTGCGATCTGATTGGGATCCAATCCGGTTGTCGGTTCGTCCAGAATCACCACCTCGGGGTCGTGGATTAAGGCTTGTGCCAGTCCGACCCGTTGCTTATAGCCTTTGGACAATTCCTGTATATTTTTATGCTTTTCATGTTCCAGTCCGCACATCCTGAGCATATCGAGTACGCGGGATGTGATTTTATAACGGGGGACATTGTGAATATTGGCAATAAAAGTCAGAAAATCGATTACATTCATTTCGTCATACAGCGGATTGTGTTCCGGAAGGTAACCGATAAGCTGTCTGACCTTGTAGGCGTGTTTACGGATTGAATATTTACCGATGGTGACATTTCCCTGCTCCGGAAAAAGAAAACAGGTGATAATCTTCATGATAGTGGTTTTTCCGGCGCCGTTGGGACCGAGAAGACCCAGGATTTCCCCCTTTTTTACCGAAAAAGAAACCGAATCGACAGCCTTTTGTACACCGAAAGATTTTGATAAATTTTCAACCACTATATCCATAAACCGATGCTTGTTTCATGCAAATATAATCACCCTGGCAGAGATGTATAAAGGTTTAACAAACTTTAACCGGGCAAGGGGATAAGAGGGATAAAAGTATCCTTAAAGTCTTAAAATAAAGGAGATTTTCCCCCTTTATTTTAAGATTTTCAGACAAGATTTTAGTCATTGAGATAAGAACGGTCGGAAGATTCGCGGATAATTAGTTCACAATTCACAATCTCCTCCCGGATGCGGGCATGCTTGCTGTTCAGAATTTGTTCAAACAACAGCTCTGCCGCCATTTCGCCGATTTTCTCCGGAAATTGATTGACGGTACTTACCGAGGGATTCATATACCGGGAACGTTTCGTGTTGGAGAATCCGAACACGGCGATATCTTCGGGAATCCTCAGATTCTTTTCTTTAATGGCTTCAATCGCACCGATTGCCATATCGTCATTGATTCCGAAAATAGCATCCGGCTTCTCTTTCAGCTCCAATAGTTTCCGGGTAGCCTCCTTGGCGGCTTTCACAGAGAAATCGTCACATCTGATAATATAGTCCGTATTGATTTCCAATTTATTCATTGTCATGGCTTTCAGATACCCTTTCATCCGGTTCTTTCCGATGGATAGCTGCTCGGGGCCCGTAATCAACGCGATTTTCTTGGCACCTCCGTGAATCAGGTGCTGAACGATTTTGCAGGCGGCGTCCGCATCATCGGCAATGACTTTCGACACATCCAGTTCTTTCGTCGTACGGTCGAAAAGCACTAACGGCACTCCTTGATTCTGGATATTTTTAATGTGCTCGTAGGACATTGTCGCCCGGGAAAGGGAAAGAATAATCCCGTCGGTCCGGTTAGCCAGAAATACGTCTATATTTTTTTGTTCTTTTTCAAAACTTTCGTTGGAGGAAGCCACCAAAACATTGTAACCGTATTTGTCGGCAATCTCTTCGATTTTCTTTACCACATTGGCAAAAAAAGTATTTACAATCTGCGGCACAACCACTCCGATTGTATGACTTTTGTGTGTTTTCAGAGCTACGGCAATCGGATTAGGACGATAACCCAACTCTTTCGCTAGAGCCTGGACTGTTTTCCGTGTTTGCTGACTGATTTCGGGATTGTCTTTCAAAGCCCTTGATACAGTAGATACCGAGATATTTAATTGAGCGGCGAGGTCTTTAATGGTGATGGCTTTTTGTGTCATATCTCTAAGTTTTAATGGTATTATGCATTTGTCGTTTCCTGATTCTCTTCCGGCGTCCGGTTGCCGGCGTCATTCTCTTCTGCCGTTTGTTTCAGTTTCGGATAGGCAATACGGGAATGGTATATATTTGTGAGCATTTCGATGAAAACCCGCTTCACGCTGTCGATATCTCTGTATGTGATTTCGGCATTCATAAACCGTCCGTCCTGCAACTGGCCGTCAATAATATTATTTACCAAAGCGGTAATATTTTCCTCCGTCTTCTCCTGTAAGGAGCGGGAAGCAGCTTCTACGGCATCGGCCATCATCACGACCGCACATTCCTTACTGATCGGATCGGGACCGCTGTAAGTGAAAGCGGCTTCATCCACAGGACGGTCCGGATATTTATTACGGAACGAATTATAAAAATACTTCACCTTGCTTCTCCCGTGATGGGTGCGGATAAAATTGATAATAGCTTCCGGCAGGTTGTATTTTTTAGCCAATTCCACCCCTTTGGTCACATGGTCGATGATACGGCGGGCGCTTTCGTCAAAATCGCAATGGTCGTGCGGGTTGAGGCCTCCGCTCTGATTCTCGATAAAAAAAATAGGGTCGTACGATTTGCCGATATCATGGTACAGCGCACCCGTGCGGGTAAGCAACGGGCTGCCTCCTATGCGGTAGATGGCTTCTTCCGCTAAATTGGCTACCATCAGAGAATGCTGGAACGTTCCGGGGGCTTTTTTAGTTAAAGTCCGCAACGCCGGATGATTGGGATTGGATAATTCCATCAGCGTAATTTCGGACGTAAAACCGAAAATGCGTTCAAAAATATATATCACCGGATACGTCAAGCTCAATAACAGGCAGTTGACCAGCAGCCACAGCACCCCGAAAACATTGGATAGGCTTATTTCACCCTCTTGCACCAAGATAAAAGAGATGTAAACCGCCGTATAAGTCAGAAACGTCAGGAAAATGGAAAGAAAGAGCTGTCCTCTTCTTTGCAATTGAGACAGACTGAATACGGAGACAATGCCGGCTGACAGCTGCATGAACAGATACCTGTAACTATTGGGGGCAAAATAGGCAATCAGAAGACTTGACCCCAATAATAGATAAAGTGCGGAACGGCTGCCTACCAGAATATTGACAATAATAATAAAGAACAACACCGGCAATGCCAGCATATTGATATTCTGGTAATAGCCGATGCACCCCAGCATGACGGTAGCCAAAAACGCGCTGTAAAGGAATATAAACTCTTTGTTATTGTAAAAAATCCGCTTTTTGGAATAATAGAAAAAAAGGGAAAAGATACTCAAGGCAGTCAAGGTCAGAATAATTTGACCGCCGATAATTCTCAGGTGGCTGGCATAAGTGCCTGCATTGTGTCGGTATTCCAGTTTCAGCGAATTCAACAACTTCACTTTCTCCGGAGTCACCAACTCCCGTTTCGTGATGACGATTTCTCCGTTCCGTATCAGTCCTTGGGTCAGACTGATATTTTTCAGTTGGTTGAGCAGTTGCAGATGCGTCTTGGAAGCGTCAAACTCCAGATTCGGCTGGATAAAATTGCTGAGATTCAGACTTAATATATGTTCCTTGACAGAGGACGGCAAATTGACATTGTCTATGAACTCCGTCATGGTTGAATAAGCTTTTTTCAGCCTGAATACCTTGGAAAAATCCACATCCTTGCCGATATTGTTATGGACGATTTTTATCGTTTTGATATTGTCCGGATCCAGCTCCTCGGGCAGCAGAAGTATACCTTTATTATACAATGCCGCCAGTTTATTCCGGATTTGGTCGATGCCGGCGGCGGTATAGGAATTCCGGTATTTTTCCGTCGCTCTGGCAAACCTCGTTGTCTGCTTTTCCTTGACTTCCGTTTTCAGATTGAAAATAGGGGTCTGTTCCCGGGTGATTTTTTCCCGTTCGGCAGCTAATTCCGCGTCTGTTTTATAAATGGGGAAATCAAAAGGGGCATTCAACGTTTCATAACGCCAGGGAGAACCTTTTTGAAATTCGTATTGAAAACTGCCGGTTTTGGGAAACAGGTAAACAATCGTCCCGCAGATAATGAGAACAATGATTATCCGGAAAATGATATTGAGCCGTCGTTTCAAATGTTTGTCCAGCATAGTATCGCCAATTTATCAGCCAATAAAGATATAAATAATTTATAAAAAAAGGCCCTCTTCCGAGGACCTTTTTTCCGGTTATTGGATACCGGAAGTTTCAAACTCCTTATTCAGTTTTTTAAATAATCCCTGGAGCACTTTCCCCGGGCCGATTTCCAGCATGCAGTCCGCCCCGTCGGCAATCATGTTTTTCATGATTTGCGTCCAGCGGACGGATGAAGTCAATTGGGCAATCAGATTGCTCTTTATCTGTTCCGGATCGGTGTAGGGCTTGGCATCCACATTCTGATACACCGGACAGATAGGGGTCTTGAAAGTCGTATGGGCAATGGCTTCCGCCAATTCCTGACGAGCCGGCTCCATTAACGGTGAATGGAAAGCACCGCCTACATTCAGGGGAACCACCCGTTTGGCTCCGGCTTCCGTCAATTTCTGGCAGGCAATCTCAATACCTTTATTGCTGCCGGAAATCACGATTTGTCCCGGACTGTTATAGTTGGCGGGCACAACGACCTCGTCGATTTCCTCACAGATACGTGCCACCACTTCGTCGTCCATACCTAAAACGGCTGCCATCGTGGAAGGATTGGCTTCACAGGCTTTTTGCATCGCCAAAGCACGGGCATGAACCAACCTCAGGCCGTCTTCAAAAGACAAAGCTCCTGCTGCCACCAAAGCCGAAAACTCACCCAACGAGTGACCGGCAACCATGGCAGGTTTTTCCTCCAGACTGTCTGCCAGAATAACCGAATGTAAAAAAATAGCGGGTTGCGTCACCTTGGTTTGTTTCAAATCCTCGTCCGTACCTGCAAACATCAAGTCCGTGATGCGGAAACCTAAAATATCATTGGCTTTTTCGAATAATTCCTTTGCCCGGGGAGAAGTTTCATACAATTCTTTTCCCATTCCGACAAATTGTGCTCCCTGACCGGGAAATACAAATGCTTTTTTCATACGTATAAATTTTTGATAATGTGAATTTTTAGTGTAGACGGGAACTAATCAACCGGATAAACTCTTCCCGGGTGGCCAGTTTTTCGAATGCCCCGCTGAAATCGGAAGTCGTGGTGACTGAATTTTGCTTCTGCACCCCGCGCAGGCTCATACACATATGCTGGGCTTCAATCACAACGGCAACCCCCAGAGGGTGCAGTGTATTTTGAATACAGTTTCTTATCTCATACGTCAGCCGTTCCTGGACCTGCAGACGGCGGGAATACGTTTCCACGACCCGGGCGATTTTGCTCAAGCCCGTGACATAGCCATTGGGAATATAGGCGACATGAGCCCTGCCGAAAAACGGCAACATGTGGTGCTCACACATGGAATAAAGCTCAATATCCTTGACAATCACCATCTGGCGGTAATCCTCTTTAAACAGGGCGGAACGGAGAATCGACTCCGGGTCCTGGTGATACCCCTGGGTCATGAACTGCATGGCCTTGGCCACCCGCAGGGGAGTCTTGACCAATCCCTCCCGCTCCGGGTCTTCACCTAAAAGCTTCAATATCTCTTTATAGTGATAACAGAGTTGTTCAGTCCTTTCCGTATTGAAAAACTCTTCTTTCCGGTAAAATTCATCCTCCTTATTTAATTCCGGTGACATACCCTTTTAATGAATTTGAATTCTGAATATCATATTGAAAAAACGACACAAAGTAAATATAAAAAATCCTATAATGAAATTTTTTACGGATTCGCTTCGGGCAAATCTTTTCTTTTCATTATATTTTACTACCTTTACTCCCATGGGAACGGAATAACGGCGGGAGGCTTGTGCGTATGTTATAAAAATTAAATCAGTCGGTTATGGAATGGGGTGCATTGATTCTTTTATTGGGCATCGGTTTTGTAATGGTAGTGCTCGAATTTCTGGTATTCCCGGGAACGAACATCGTCGGTCTTATCGGCGTGGCATGTATCGGCTGCGGGATTTATTTAGGGTACAGATTTTTCGGAACCGCTACAGGGCATGGTATTGTGTTGGGAACCGCCACAGTGGGAGTATTGCTGACGTGGTACACGCTCCGGACGCAGACCTGGAAAAAATTAAGCCTCCATACCCAGATAGACAGCAAAGTGGAAGGGGTTGACCCGGCAGTAAAAACCGGGGACACGGGGATTACTGTTGGGCGTTTGGCTCCGATGGGAAAAGTGAGAGTGGGGGAGAGCGTGGTGGAAGCTTTGTCGGAATCCGGGTACATCGAAACCAACCGGAAAGTGGAAATATTAAAAGTATATACAGATAAAGTGATTGTAAAATTAAAAACAGAAGAGCATGGACAATAACAGTATTGTTTTATTAGCGGTAGCCGTTGCCGGCGGATTGTTCCTGATTTGGATGATTCTGTATTTCATTCCGATTGGGTTATGGTTTCAGGCCCTGGTTTCCGATGTGAAAATTTCTTTGTTGCAATTGGTATTGATGCGTTGGCGTAAAGTGCCGCCCTCCGTCATCGTCGGAGCCATGATTGAAGGCAAAAAAGCCGGGCTGGAACTTTATCGCGACTTGCTCGAAGCCCACTACCTGGCCGGAGGACATGTGCCTCAGGTGGTCCATGCCTTGGTATCCGCTTCAAAAGCCAACATCGATCTGACCTTTCAGATTGCGACGGCTGTTGACTTGGCGGGACGTGACGTATTCGAAGCCGTACAGATGAGTGTCAATCCGAAAGTTATCAACACCCCTCCCGTGACAGCCGTTGCCAAAGACGGAATCCAGTTGATAGCCAAAGCGCGGGTAACAGTGCGGGCGAATATAAAACGTCTGGTCGGTGGAGCAGGAGAAGAAACCATCCTGGCGCGTGTCGGAGAAGGTATTGTATCCTCTATCGGTTCCTCCGATTCCCACAAAGCCGTGATGGAAAATCCGGATTTCATATCCAAAGTCGTATTGGAAAAAGGACTCGACTCCGGTACTGCCTTTGAAATATTGTCCATCGATATTGCGGATATTGATGTCGGAAAAAACATCGGTGCCGGATTGCAGATAGACCAGGCTGATGCCGATTTGAAGATAGCCCAGGCAAAAGCGGAGGAAAGGCGGGCCATGGCGGTGGCGAAAGAACAGGAAATGAAAGCGTTGGCCCAGGAAATGAAAGCCAAAGTCATTGAAGCGGAGGCACACGTCCCGTTGGCTATGGCGGAAGCATTCCGTTCCGGCAATCTAGGGGTGATGGATTATTACCGCATGAAAAATATCGAAGCCGATACACAGATGCGTGAAGCGATTTCCAAACCCGAAAGCAAGAAAAAGACGGATAAATTGAAATAAATGGGGGAAAGCGAATGACGGGGCATGGCAATCTTTCTTTGCCATGACCTGTTTTTTTATTCCCCTTCAAAATAAGAACCGGGCAGATTCCGCAGATTATATTGGGAAGCCATTGTTTCCCCATAGGCGCCTGCGCTATGAATGACAATGATATCCCCCCGGTTTGTTTGACGGAGCGAAACCTCTTTCCCGAAACAATCGGACGACTCGCAAATCGGTCCTACAACGTCATACTTCTCTTCCGGCAGCCGGGAACTGATATTTTCAATCTTGTGAAAAGCCTGGTAAAGGGCAGGGCGTAACAAATCATTCATCCCGGCATCCAGAATGACAAACTTTTTATTTTTCCCCTCCTTGACATATAACACCCTGGAAATCAAATCGCCGCAGTGGGCCACCACCGAGCGTCCCAATTCAAAATGTACCTGTTGGTTGGGACAGGCGGGTTCGAAATGGCGGGCGAAAGTATTGAAATAAGAAGCAAAATCCGCAATCGGTTCGGCGTGGGGATTATTGTAGTCGATACCCAATCCGCCGCCGAAATTGATATGAGGCAGGCGTAGGCCTTTGTGGTTCAAATGCTGCTGTATTTCATTGACCTTCAAACACAGACTGCGGAAAACACCCATGTCTGTAATTTGCGAGCCGATGTGAAAATGCAGACCTGTCAATTCGATATGCTCCAAAGCCGTCAGTTCGGCAAGCACCTGGTCCAGGTCACAGAGATAGATTCCGAACTTATTTTCCTCAATACCCGTCGTAATATAATGATGGGTGTGGGCATCCACATTGGGATTGATTCGCAGGGCAATCCGCGCTTTTTTACTGCATTGTGCCGCCAGTCCGTTGATAACCCGGATTTCGGGCAAAGACTCACAGTTGAAACAAAAAATATCTTCTTTCAGAGCCGTCAGGATTTCTTCATCGCTTTTTCCGACTCCGGCATAAACAATAGAATCCCGGGGAAAACCGCACTCGACAGCCCTCTTCACTTCATTTCCGCTCACGCAATCCGCCCCCAGACCGTACTCCCGGATTACTTTCAGCAACACCGGATTGGCATTTGCCTTAATGGCGTAATGGGCATGAAAAGCCGGATACCTGCCGGATTCTTCCTTCACATTTTGAAGGGTTTTTCTCAACAGGGGAAGATTATAGAGGTAACACGGGGTTTTCAGTGCAAGTATTTTTTCTGTCAGTTGCATAACAATCTATATGGAATAACAAGGACCGACCCGGTAAGACCGGCAACAGCGGAAGCCTCCGTCTTGCCCGGATATAAATCAGGATAACAAGTGGGAGCTCAAGGCAATCAAAGCCCTGTTCTTATCCGCTGTATTGACCAGCATGGATATATTGTGCTCACTGCCTCCGTATGAAATCATCCTTAACGGGATTTCCTCCAGGGCATTCAAAACCTGTGCGCCCAAACCGGATTTATGGGCATCGAAAGCTCCGACAATACAAATGATGGACAAATCTTTGTCCACTTCGATAGTCCCGAATTTTTCCAGATCCTTGATAATATCCTCCAGATGAGCCGTATTGTCAATAGTCAAAGATACGGCAACTTCCGACGTGGCAATCATATCGATAGGGGTCTTCCAGGCTTCGAAAACCTCGAAAACCTTCCGCAAAAATCCGTAAGCCAGCAACATATTGGTGGATTTTATATTGATAGCCGTGATGCCGTCTTTGGCGGCTACGGCCTTGATATTCTTCACCGGACTCTTTTCGGTTATCAGCGTACCCTCGTCCTGCGGATGCAGCGTATTCTTCAACCGCACCGGAATCCGTTCCTTTTTGGCCGGCTGGATACTGGACGGATGCAGAATCTTCGCTCCGAAATAAGCCAACTCTTCTGCCTCGTCAAAAGAAAGCTGGCGGATAGCCTGCGTGTGCTCCACAATCCGGGGGTCATTATTATGGATACCGTCGATGTCTGTCCAGATCTGAATCTCTTCCGCTTTCAGCGCAGCACCGATGAGGGCGGCGGAATAATCGCTGCCTCCCCGTGTCAGATTATCGATTTCTCCGTAAGCATTGCGGCAAATAAACCCTTGTGTGATGACCAGCGGCTGAATACCGGATTGAGCCATTTCACGCTCCAGATTTTGACGGATGTAAAAATAATCCGGTTCGCAATCTTTGTCGATACGCATGAAATCCAGGGCGGAAATCAAGGAATTGGAGATACCGCGTTCCTCTAAATAATAGTGCATCAGCGTTGTGGACATAATCTCTCCCTGCGCGACAACGGCCTTCTCCTGCAAAGGATAAAAATCCTTGTTGACAAAAGAACGGAGATACGTGAATATCGTTTCTATAAATTCTTTACTCTTCCTTATAAAAGGTTCCGTTTCAAACAACTCGCTGATGGTGTCAAAATAATGCTGTTCCAGATTCTGTATAATGTCCGACGCCTTCTGGCGGTCGTTTTTATATAGACAATCGGAAATTTCCACCAACGTATTGGTCGTGCCTGACATGGCGGAAAGTACCACGATTTTGGGCTGACCGTCACCAATCAGTTCTGCTACGGATTTGATTCTTTCTGCGCTTCCGACAGAAGTTCCGCCGAATTTTAAAACTTTCATATTCGAGATATTACATTCATAGGCCGCTTCGCGGCTTCATTTGAGAGCGCAAAGATGAAACTTCCTTTTATAAAACACAAGAAAGTGTTTAGAATTAAACGTATTGTTTATTGTTTGTAAAAACTGGCCGCCACCCAGTTATTCTCTGTTTTTTCTCCTTGAAACCGCAGTCCGTATCCCTCGGCTTTCTGCCGGATGAGGGGCAGGTCCTGTGTATAAAAACCGCTCATAATCAGGTAGCCGCCAGGTGTCAGGTGTTGTATATAATGGTGCATATCTTCAAGCAGGATATTGCGGTTGATATTGGCGAGAATAAAATCGAATCCCTTTTCTTCCGCCAGTAAACCGGCGTCGCCGATTTTTATGGAGATATTTTCGAGTCCGTTATTCCGGATATTTTCCATGGCATTGTGGAAAGACCATTCGTCGATATCTATCCCGGTAATGTGTGCCGCTCCGGCTTTTGCCGCCATAATGGAAAGAATACCGGTGCCGCATCCCATATCCAGCACCTCTTTCCCTTTTATTTCGGCAGCAGAATCCAATATCATTTCCAACATCAGGGCGGTGGTGGAATGGTGGCCCGTACCGAAACTCATTTTCGGCTCGATAATGATTTCATACGGAATTTCCGGCCGGGGAGCATGGAATCCGGCACGTACCAGAATCTGATTCTTCACCACGATAGGGGTGAAATGTTCCTCCCATTCTTTATTCCAGTCCTGGTCGGCAATTTCGGCCTTTTCCCAGGAAATGCGGTACTCCTCCGGAAGCAACTGGAACAACGCCAGCCGGTTGATAACCTCTTCCCGGAAATCGGGCGTCCCGATATAGGCTTTGAAACCGTCTTCCGTATAGGCAAATCCGTCGTAACGGACACTACCCAACTCGCCGATGAGGGCATCTGCGATATCTTCGGAAAAAGGGGAAATATGGAAAGTAACTTCAGTGAATGTTTTCATAGTTTATCTGTTTGTGAAAATTCTTCTTTCATTCGGTGGACATCCGGATACGCCATTCCTTGGGATAATAATTATTCAGCCTGCTGCCCAGACTCTTCCCCCAGCCCAGACCGATACTGTTGTGGGTAATCAGCACCCATGAACCGGCCGGAGCCTCGGTGGAAATATCCTCTTTCTTCAGATAGCGCAAAGCACTTTCAGTGTCGCAATCCTTGCATACAACCTGAGTCTTGTCCAAATACCGGTACAAAGCCAGTGCCGGTTGCATTTTAAATTTCCTGCCGTTGATTTCCGCCAGTTCGCAACCTTTATACAAGACATTCAGGTGTTTATCGAGCAGGGAGATAAATTCCGCATGCGGGGCCGGGATCACGCCCAGTACATTTTCGGCATTGTAGACTGAAAACTCTTTCTCGTGCGGTAGCAAATTCCGCAACTCCTCCGGCAGGCGGACAGAAACTTTTTTCTCTTTTTTCGCCCGGGGAGCGTCTTCCTCCTCCTCCAGCTTTTGTACGACACCGATAAAAAATCCTTCTCCTTTGATTTTATGCGGATAAAACTGGTATCCGTGAGGCGTGTGAAAAAGCGAATCCCCCAAAAAGTGAGAGACATCGACACTCCGTGCCTCGTATCGCTCCAGCAACCATTGGAGAATCTCCTCATTCTCCCCCGGATTATAGGTACACGTGCTGTATATGAGATAGCCGCCGGGTTTGAGTGTATGCCAGACGTCTTTGAGAATCCGTTGTTGTCTTTCACTACACAACTGCAAATTGCGTTCACTCCACTCGCTTACCGATTTTTCATCCTTTCGGAACATGCCTTCTCCCGAACAGGGGGCATCCACCAAGACGAGGTCAAAACAATTCCGGAGACAGGAAAAATGGGCCGGATCATTTTGTGTAACCACCACATTGTCGGCTCCCCATTTGATGAGATTCTCTTTCAGAACGGAAGCCCTTGTACGAATAACCTCATTGGCCACCAGCAGACTTCCGGCGGGCAATGCCGAAGACAACAGCGTGGACTTCCCGCCGGGTGCCGCACACAAATCCAAAACCCGTACCGGATGTTGTGGAAGGACCTGTTGTAAAATCACATCCAAAAACATGGAAGAAGCCTCCTGCACATAATAACCTCCTGCATGCAGGCACGGGTCGAGGGTAAAAACAGGACGCTGTTCTAAATAATACGCATGCCGGCACCAGTCAACCTCCGACATCGGCCGACCGCTAAAAAAGGGAGTTTCCGGAAAAGGCAACTTGGCCGGATTCAACCGCACGCTGACAGGTGAAACACTTTGCAGCGCCTCCAGAAAATCGGAGACATCGGACAATTGTTTCCGCATCCGGTTGACAAAAGCAGCAGGAAGATTATTCAGGGTAAGTTGTCCATGTAAAGACATAATTCTATATTTGTGTGCAAATATAGCGAAAAAGGGGAAGCCCGGACAACGGCGGGGAGGGAAAAGTTTTAACGCATACACCATGAGAATAGAAAAAGATTTCAACTTGCGGCAACACAACACCTTTGGGTTGGATTGCCGGTGCAATTACTTCATAGAGAGCGACTCGGCGGAAGATTTTTTGGAACTGGCGGCATCCTACGACCTGCCGCCGGAAAAAATCCTGTTACTGGGAGGGGGAAGCAATTTCCTGTTTACGGAAGACTTTGACGGCACCGTGATATATCCGACCATACAGGGAATGGAA
Organism: uncultured Odoribacter sp.; assembly: GCA_910588375.1. Classification (GTDB taxonomy): domain Bacteria; phylum Bacteroidota; class Bacteroidia; order Bacteroidales; family Marinifilaceae; genus Culturomica. The sequence continues at coordinate 15,245 of CAJUQA010000011.1, read as the reverse complement.
ATTGTCCGTGAAGAAGGGGAACATGTGTGGGTGAAAGCAGGGGCGGGAGTCGTGTGGGATGATTTTGTGGCATGGGCGGTGGAGAACGGTTTTGCCGGTGTTGAAAATTTATCACTGATACCCGGTCATGTCGGGGCCTCGCCGGTTCAGAACCTGGGAGCCTATGGGATGGAAGCGGCGGATACCATTTATGAAGTGGAAGCCGTCGATATTCAGGCGGCTGCGCAGGTGACCCTGTCGGCTGCGGACTGCTGTTTTGCCTACCGGGACAGTATTTTCAAACACCAGTGGAAAAATAAATACATCATCACGGCCGTTATTTTCCGCTTGAATAAAAAAGCGCATTTCAGACTCGATTACGGAAGCATAAGGGCCGAGATTGAACAAGCCGGGGGAGAAGTAAGCCTCCAAGCTGTCCGGCAGGCCGTTATCCGGATTCGGAAGGCCAAACTTCCCGATGTGAACGTCTTCCCCAACGCCGGGAGCTTCTTTAAAAATCCGGTGGTCTCCGACACAGTGGCACAGGAGATGAAAGAAAAATATCCGGCCATGCCTTTGTATCCCTTGGAAGACGGGACGGCCAAACTGGCTGCCGGCTGGCTCATAGAACAAGCCGGGTGGAAAGGAAAAGCGCTCAGACAGGCCGGTGTACATGACAAACAGGCACTGGTACTGATTAATAAAGGAAACGCCACCGGAATTGAAATTGTGCGTTTGGCCAACGAAATCAAAAAAAGCGTTTTCCTGAAATTCAACGTCTGGTTAGAGCCGGAAGTGAATATAGTGTAATTTCTCCATCGGATAAACTTTCCGTGCTTTTTTTTGTTTCTTTGTAAAACTTTGTTTTCCTTTGCAGCGCGAAAAACGGAAGTAGCTCAGTTGGTAGAGTACCGGTCTCCAAAACCGGCTGTCGGGGGTTCGAGCCCCTCCTTCCGTGCAAAGGCAGAGGTCAGACCGCTGCCTTTTTTGTTGCAGTGCGGTCATCGGATATAGTCGAACAATTACATAGAACAGAGTGAAATGAAATTAATTGGTATTGTATTTTTGGTCTTGTGCTTATGGGGATGTAAGCAGGAAAAGGAACTCAGGCTTCTGCAACTGAACATCTGGCAGGAGGGAGTGATGGTGAAGAACGGTTATGAGGCTCTCGCGGATGAACTGGCGCGGGCGGATGCCGATTTTGTCATGTTGAGCGAAGTAAGGAACTACAAAGGTACCCGTTTTTGCGACCGGATAGTGGCTTCACTCAAAGAGAGAGGAAAAACGTATTACTCTTTCTATTCGTACGATTCCGGACTCTTGAGCAAATATCCGATAGTGGACAGCGCCGTTATTTTTCCGGAAAACGGCGACCATGGAAGCATTTATAAATTGACTGCCGACTGGGAAGGTAAGCGGGTGTGTGTCTATACGGCCCACTTGGATTACCGGAATTGTGCCTACTACCGGGTGAGGGGATATGACGGTTCCACCTGGGATAAAATGGAACCGGACACCGTTGTTGCCAGTCTTTTGGCTGATAACGTGGCGTCGCAGCGGGATGATGCCATCCGGTTGTTTATTGCCGATGCAGCAAAAGAAACGGCACAGGGACATCTGGTGTTTATCGGAGGCGATTTTAACGAGCCTTCCCATTTGGATTGGACCGAAGCCACTAAAGACAGTGCCGACCATCGGGGAGTGGTGATTCCCTGGACGGTGAGCACCCTGTTGACAGAGGCCGGATACAAGGACGCTTATCGGGAAATATATCCGGATCCGGTGAAAAATCCGGGCTATACCTATCCGGCAGATAGCAAAGATACGGAAGTGTCACGCTTGACCTGGACACCGGATGCCGATGAACGGGAAAGAATTGATTTTATTTATTACTATCCCCAAAAAGGATTGAGCCTGTTGCAAGCGAATATATTCGGACCACGGGGCTCCATACGTAACAGCATGCGAATGCAGGAAAATACGGAAGATACCTTTATTGAGCCGTTGGGCGTGTGGCCGACAGACCATAAAGGGGTACTGGTGCGGTTGAGCTATTAAAAGCCGGACCGTCCTTTCCCTCTTTTTTAGTTTCCAGCTATTTCCCCTTTTCTCATAAAATAGTCAGGGGATGCCCAGGGGTTTCTCTCATAGAACGGCGTAGCACTTGCGACGTAGCAACGCATCACTTGCGCCACCGGGCGGTGTTGGTCCGCACCTACGTCGCAGTTGACTCGGAGGTGATGGAGGGAAACCCCAAGGAAAAGTATAAGAAAAGTTGAAACGGAGCCTTTCTCCAACCGTTTCAACTTTTCCACTTTTTTACTTCTTCCACTCTTTATTTATCAACAGTAAGAATAGAAAATTCCCCGATACCCGCTCTTTTGCCGTTTACCATATTCTTGGCGACCAGTCTGACAGTTTTGCCTTTTACCGGAGCGAATGTGACAGTTTGTTCAATCGGGTTGTTTTTGATATTGGAGAACTCACCCGAAGCTACCAATTGCTTGCCGACATAAAACTCGTAATGGGTAATCACCCCGCCTCCCCAGCGGCTCTGGTCGGGGGTGTAGGTGAAACCTTTCAATTCGTAGACCTTGCCCAGATTGATTTCGATTTCCTGTTTGGCTTCCGCCGGGAGATAAAACGCCGAATAACCGTTCCCGTCGAACATGGCCTTTGAATTTTGGGCTGCTTTTTGGGGATAGCTGACGCTAAATTCCGTAGCGGGAATGTCCAGGTATTTTATAGAAACGGGGCTTTGCTTGCCTGTCTGGGAATCATAGCTTATAGCTTTGATCACTCCTTTCTGCGCCATGACAAAAGGTTGGGACGGATTATACAATGCAGATTCGGAAGTGGGCTCGCTGCCGTCCGTCGTATAATAAATGGTGGATTCCCGGTCTCCGGCTCTCAACAGGATTTCATTTTTTCCGTTGCGGGAAATGCGGGGTTCTTCCAGTAACACCGGTGCCAAAAATGCCTCGATATTATTGATACACAGCGGACCTCTCGCTTTTTCGAAACAGATTCTTATTTGCTCCGCTTCGGCGGTCTTGAACCTCAGGAGGCGTTTATAGCCTACGGTCGTCATTTTTTCGGCCGTCTCGACAGGCTGCCATTTCCCGTCGTTTAAATATTCGACGTGGAAAGAGATAACGCGTTGTCCCAAAGGAATATACTCCTGAATCATCAAACGGTTGACGGCTTGTTTTTGCGGGAATGTCAAAGTGATGGTGCCGTGGTGCACACTGTCGTCCGTAGCCCAATAAGTATCCCAATCTCCGTCTGTGACATTTTGGGGTGCATATTTGGAAGAATTTCCCCGGTGATTATCGGCAGCCGCTTTGGCATTGGCCAGCAGATTGGTGCGAAGTTCCTCGTCGATAGTCTTTCGCCACTCAATAGCACGGGCGGAATCTGACGGATGGATTTTCCCATTCAAGGCAACGGGAAAATTTAAAAGGAAATTGGCATTGTGGCCCACACTGCGGTAATACAAATCGACCAAATGGGAAAGACTGCGCACCTGATGGTCTTCACGGGCATGATAAAACCATCCCGGACGGATGGATACATCACATTCGCCCGGTTCCCATTGGGTTCCGTCCGGCATCCCTTCTGTCAGCTTGCCGCCTTTCTCTTCGTTAAACATACTCCAGTTCGTTTCGCCTGCCCAGCCTTCTTCATTGCCAATCCAGCGAATATCGGCACAGGTACCGCCGAAAATAACGGCCTTCGGTTGCAACTCGTTGATGGTTTTGCGGGCATCTTCATAGCGGTAATACGTCCGGGCGTCTATATTGCGGCGTTCGTTGGCTCCTCCATACCAGCCGTCGCCGCCGTTGGCGCCGTCAAACCAATATTCAAAAAGCTCGCCGTAATTGGTGAGCAACTCTTTCATCTGATTGTGGAAATAGGTCACGTATTCGGGACGGCCGTATTCGGCATGGTTCCGGTCCCAGGGTGACAGGTAAATACCGAATTTCAATCCGTGTTTTTTGCAGGCCTCGGAAAGCTCCTTCACCATATCTCCCTGACCGTTTTTCCAGGGAGAATTTTTTACGCTGTATTCCGTATACCGGGAAGGCCAGAGGCAAAAACCGTCGTGGTGTTTGGCCGTCAGCATGACACCTTTCAGTCCGGCGGCTTTAATTATGCGTACCCATTGTTCGCAATCCAGGTCGGTGGGATTGAACGTGGAAGCGGGAGTGTTGCCATAGCCCCATTCCAGGTCGTTGAACGTGTTCAAGCCGAAATGGACAAAAGCATAATTCTCCATTTTTTGCCATTCGATCTGATTTTGGGTCGGAACGGGTAAAACCGCTTCCGGAGCGGGAGTTTGCTTGCAGGCATGACACAGAAACAATCCTGCCGCCAAAAGTACAAAATTGGTATGCATAATAATTTTTGTTGATTTTATGCAAATATAGTAAATGTGGCGGCATTTAAAGAAATACAAGGGGAAAAATAAAAAACCGGATCTTTTGGATCCGGTTATGATAGAGGAAAACTCCTTTTACTCGGCCGTCTTGTTGTTTGACATCAATACCAAACCGATACTGAATGTGAAACTCTGGAATTCCGGAATCCTTCCGTGGGAAGCTTTCGTTCCGTAACTGTAACGGGCACCCACATTAAGGGCTACCTGATCATTGAAAGGTACAAGCATGCCGATTTCCGGAGCAAATGTGAATTGCCACCGGGAAAGAGTGGAGGTGTATTGCCCTATTTCCAGACGTTTTTCCGTCCAGCGGGCACCGGCTCCTAAGCCTAAGAAAGGCTGAACGGCAGAGGTTCCGTCTGTTAAAAAGTAGCGGCCTATGAGCGTCAGGGGTACGGTGTTTACATATCTGTACTGATTGCCGGTCATCGTATAGAGATTATCGTTCCCCTTGAAACGGAAATCGCCCGTTGCGTGGTTCTTATCCTGATAAAACACATTCCATCCGATGGCGGTTCCCATAGAAAAACGTTCCGTAATGAATTTGTGGTATTCCAGATCCATACCTCTGAAACTGGCTTTGTCCGTGAAATCTTTCAAGTCTCCGAGCGGAACGCTTATCTGATAATTGAGATTGAGCATCTGAGCTTTCACCAAAGGGCTCATTCCGAACAGAACTATGGCGATTATTAATAATTTTTTCATAGTCGTGGTATTTTTATTCTACTGTTTATCTTAAATCAAAAGGGATTATTTCGTACCTAAATAAGGAGACTGGGCAAAACATTGTTTGATCTGTTTGTCGGCCCGCTGCAAAATAGAACTTTGGCTGCCGGCGATAACCCCGTCGACAATACCGCTCCATATCACCGGAATCTTATTGCTGGCCTCCACCACATTGTCTGGGTCGAGCATGTCGATAACAATAGAGCCGGAACGGTAGGATAGGATACTTACCGGCGCCCACGGATAATAAGGTCCCCAGTTCGGGCCGAAATTCCAGTTATACCAATACCAGCCGTCATACCAGTTCCAGTAATCATACCAGTTATTGTTCACAAAATAGTAATTGACATTCGCAAAAGCCGATACCGTCACGACAAAATCAGGAGGAGTGCTTTCCGAACCGGCGATGCGTTGATATCCTAAGTCGGTAAACTGTTTTTCAATCAGTTGCAGAATGCTTTCATCAAATTGATGATCTCCGGTGATATCATCCTGTTTGCTCACGAAATACACAATCGTGTCGGGCATGGAGAAAGTTTTCAGACCGGCAAAATAACTGGCATCCTTGTCACGGTCGTAAGTTGTCATGGCAACGTCATAATCTTCCGTATCATCTGCTCCTTCCGGATAACAGGATACTAACAATTGCGCAAACAATCCGGTTAGTAGTAAAAATAATAAACGTTTCATACTTAGTTTGTTTTAGTTTAACAATTTTTGCAAAAAATATCCGTTTTTGATAATCGTTTTTACATAGTACAAGCGTATACGTCATTATTTTGGAAATGGTTGCAGATTTTAATAAAACATGATTAACACACAAGAAAAAAATTCTCTGTGTGCAGGCGGGGATGGTCCTTTTACGGGAAATTTTCAGGAAAGGCTATTCCGGATCAGTGGCAAGAATAGATTTGTAGCCGTGATTTTTGGCAATATTCATAACCCTCACCACATATTCGATGGGGACGGATTTTTCTGCCTGGATATTGATACAGGGATCATCCGCATTCTTTAGCGCGTCGACGATTTTGTTTTCCAGCAGGGTGAAAGGGGTTACCTTGGCATTGAAATAATAGACCCGGTTCTGGTCGATGGACACAGTGACCGATTTCCGGTTGGTAAGCTGGTTCGTGCTCTTGGGCAGTAACAGTTTCAGTGCATTCGGATTTACCAGCGTGGAAGTCACCAGGAAAAAAATCAGCAAAAGAAACACAATGTCCGTCATGGACGACATGTTGAAATTGGGATTTAACTTACTGCTTCTTTTAATGGCCATAACAATCCGGTTAGCTTATTTTTGTGTACGTTCGTACAGGGAATCGATAAATTCGGTACAGGCATTCTCCATCTCGTTGGCAAGGGAGTTGATGCGGGTCACTAAAAAATTATAAGCGAAATAGGCCAGAATACCCACAATCAGACCTGCCACGGTGGTAATCATTGCCGTGTATATTCCCCGGGAAAGCAGCGTGATATTGATATTGTTGCCAGCCAAAGACATATCGTAAAAAGCCTGCACCATACCCACTACAGTACCTAAGAAACCGATCATGGGAGCCAGGCCGGAAACGGTGGCCAGAGTCGGAAGCCCTTTTTCCAATTCCGCAATTTCGAGCGTGGCTGTATTTTCCATGCTGGTCCGTAAATCGTGAGCCGGAATATGGTATAACAGAATGCCTTTTTGCAACATGCGGGAAAGGGGTGTGTTTTGAGCGGCGCATTCCTGCAAAGCCCCGGTCTTATTACCCCGGTTGATTGCCGACATGACGTTGCTTGTCAGCTTGCGGTCTGTTTTTCCTGCTTTGCGAATCGCGGCAAAACGTTCGCAGATAATATAAATGCCGACCACCGAAAGGATGAAAATCGGAATCATCAGCCAGCCTCCTTTCAGAATCATATCCCATAGGCTTATACTTTGACTGGCGGTTTGCGGCAAAATGGCGCTTATAAAAAAAATCGTGTTCATATCTTGCTGGAATATAGTGCCGGAAATCAGATTTTCCGGTGCGCGAAGATACAATAAATAGTCGAAAGTCAAAAAACAGAATATGCCTATCCTCAAATATCAATCCGGGGTCGGTGGATTTGTAAAGAAAAACCCGGATAAGGGATAACAAATTTCAATTTAAATCGTTTTAATACCGATATTTTATTGGTTGTTCGGTGTAAAAATAGTAACTTTCAGCCTCGAAAAATAGAAAAAATGGCATACATTTTGCCTGTACAATAGCAGTCATTTCGGAGGAAATAAATAAATGTGGGAATCCACTTAAATATATTATCAACTATGGAAAATAAATTAGATATCCTGACTCAGAAACTTTATGCCGAAGGAGTGGACAAAGCGAAATCCGAAGCCGGAGAAATTCTTGCCGGAGCCCGGAAAGAAGCGGAAAAAATATTGGCGGAGGCAGAAGCAAAAGCAAAAGAAATAGAAGAAAAAGCCCGTGCGGAAGCTGAAAACCTGAAAAAGAAAGCGGAATCGGAAATGAGTTTGAGTGCCCGGCAGGCCTTGACTGCCTTGAAACAGGATATTACTGGATTAATATCCGGGGAAGTGGCTGGGAAATTGGCCGCAACGGCTTTTGACGACAAAAAATTTGTTCAGGAACTGCTGGTATCCGTCATAAAAAAATGGGATGTGGCGGCCGGTAACCTGAATCTGGAAGTACTTTTACCCGAAAAAGACAAGAAGGAATTCGAAGCTTTTATCGGGACAAAGTACAAAGAATTGCTTGATAAAGGTTTGGAAATAAAAGTAGGGGAACAGAAAGAGGGGTTTGTTATCCAGCCGAAAGAAGGCGGCTACCAGATTGCCTTTTCCGAAGCATTGTTTGAAGCCTTCTTCGGACAATATATGCGGAATTTCACAAAATCCCTGCTTTATAATTAAAAATTGTAAGCATGAATTATATCGCTTTTATTGCCGGTTTGCCTGAAATTGCCTGGGATGACAGAAAACTGTCGCTGACGGTGGCGGAATTTCGTGAACAGGCAAAAAACTATATCCGGGGAAAAGACGAAAAACTACTGGATCTTTTCTTCCTGCCGAATGACAACCTGCAGGTATTGCGCCTGTTGAACAAACAGGAAGCCTTGTCCGGACTCTCTTCCGTTTTTCCACTCCGGCAACTTGAAGAAGAAGTGCAGGAACCGTCCGGTGTCCTGCCTGCCTATCTCACTCGCTTTATCGGGGATTTCAAGGAAGAACATCTGGAATACGACACCATCCCTGAAAACGTACTGAGCTGGATGTACTATGACTACATGCTGCAAGCGGATAACGAACTGGTGCGGCAATATGCGGAACTGTCCATGAACCTGCGGAACTTCGTGGCGGCATGGAACAGCCGGAAATACGGCCGGGATGTAAGCCGGGAAGTGATAGGAAACAATGATTTTGCAGTAGCTTTGCGGACATCCACATCCAAAGATTTCGGGCTCTCCGGAGAATATGCCTATGTGGAGAAACTTATCGCACTCATGGAAACGGAAGATTTGGTGGAGCGTGAACGGGGACTCGACCTCTTGATATGGGATTTTCTGGATGAGGCGGTATTGTTTGAATATTTCTCGATAGAACGGGTTATCAGCTTCATGTTGAAACTGTTGATAGTGGAAAGATGGAGCAAGATGAGCCCCGAGAGCGGACGCAAAGTCTTTATGGAAATGATCCGGAAATTCAGGGAAAGTTTCCGGTTTGGCGAACAATTTAAGTAAATAAATAATTGGGAGATTTGAAAATGCGGAAATGAATCCCCTGACGTTTTCAAATTTTCAAACTTTCGGATTTTCAAATTTATATTATGGCTAAAACACAAGGAAAAGTTCATAGTATTATTTCTAACCTTGTATTGGTGAAAGTGGAAGGGCCTGTTTCCCAGAATGAAATTTGTTTCATTGAACAGGGAAACGAAAAACTAATGGCCGAAGTCATCAAAGTGGTTGGAGATATCGCTTATGTGCAGGTATTTGAAAGTACTCGCGGCTTAAAGCCCGGTACGGCAGTGGAATTTGAAGCTCACATGCTTGAAGTGAGCTTGGGACCTGGTTTGTTGTCAAAGAATTTTGACGGCTTGCAGAATGACCTGGATAAAATGACCGGGGTATTTTTAAAGCGGGGAGAGTATACTAATCCCTTGGAAGAAGATAAAAAATGGAGTTTTACCCCCCTTGCCCAACCCGGAGACAAAGTAAAAGCGGCAGACTGGTTAGGCAATGTCAAAGAAAACTGGCTGGACCACAAAATCATGGTGCCGTTCAAAATGCAGGGGGAATATACCGTTGTTTCTGTCGCACCGGAAGGAGAATATACAATCAGTGATACCATTGCCGTTCTCAAAGACGGACAAGGAAAAGAATATCCCGTGACGATGGTACAGAAATGGCCGGTAAAAGTGGCAGTTCGGAATTATGTCGATAAACCCCGTCCGTTCCGTCAGATGGAAACGGGAGTCCGGGTCATTGACACCATGAATCCCATGTTGGAAGGGGGAACCGGATTTATTCCGGGACCTTTCGGAACGGGGAAAACCGTATTGCAACATGCCTTGGCGCGTTTTGCGGATGCCGATGTCATTATTATGGCGGCCTGCGGGGAACGTGCCAATGAAGTGGTGGAAATTTTTACCGAATTTCCGCAATTACAGGACCCCCGCTCGGGACGCTCGCTGTATGAGCGTACAACGATTATCGCCAATACCTCCAACATGCCGGTAGCAGCCCGTGAGGCCTCTGTGTATACAGCAATGACCATCGGGGAATACTATCGCGCCATGGGAATGAAAGTTTTGTTGTTGGCTGACTCCACCTCCCGGTGGGCGCAGGCATTGCGTGAAATGTCCAACCGTATGGAGGAACTGCCGGGACAGGATGCTTTCCCGATGGACCTGTCGGCTATCATTTCCAACTTCTACTCCCGTGCCGGAATGGTATATCTGAACAACGGGAAAACCGGTTCCGTGACCTTCATCGGTACGGTATCTCCCGCCGGAGGTAACCTGAAAGAACCGGTGACGGAATCCACCAAAAAAGTGGCACGGTGTTTCTATGCCTTGTCGCAGGCGCGTGCAGACTCTAAACGTTATCCGGCAATCGATACCCTCGATTCCTATTCCAAATACCTGGAATATCCCGAATTTGTGGAATATGCCCGGAAAAACATTTCCCCGGAATGGATTGATGATGTGAACGAAGCCCGCAACATGCTGGTCAGAGGACGCGAAACCGCCGAACAGATTGACATCTTGGGAGATGACGGTGTGCCATTGGATTATCACATTATTTTCTGGAAATCGGAACTGATAGACTTTGTAATCCTGCAACAGGATGCTTTCGATAATATCGACGGTTCCACTTCCATGGAACGGCAGAAATACATGCTGGGCATGGTATTGGACGTCGTACGTTCCGACTTTGATTTCGATTCATTTGAGGAAGTGAATCCTTATTTCAAAAAGATGATTAATGCTTTTAAACAGATGAACTACTCGGAATATCAGTCCGAACAGTTTAAAAAATACGAATCGGAAGTGAAAGAAATCATAAACGAAAGAAAATCCAAATAAAAATTAAGTATGAATACGGCTTTTCAAAAAGTATATACAAAAATTACCCAGATAACCAAAGCCACCTGCTCACTGAAAGCACAGGGCGTTGGGAACGATGAGCTGGCCATAGTGAACGGACGCTTGGCTCAGGTCGTGAAAATCTGGGGAGAAGACATTACCTTGCAGGTATTTTCCGGTACGGAAGGAATCCCGACCAATGCCGAAGTGACCTTTTTAGGGAAAGCTCCTACGCTGAAAGTGGGGGAGGACCTGTGCGGACGTTTTTTCAACGCGTTTGGAGACCCGATAGACGGAGGCCCTGCGGTGGACGGAGAGGAACGGGAAATTGGCGGACCGTCGGTGAATCCCGTCAGACGTAAGCAACCGTCGGAATTGATTGCGACGGGAATTGCAGGCATCGACCTCAACAACACACTGGTATCCGGTCAGAAAATACCGTTTTTTGCCGATCCCGACCAACCCTATAACCAAGTGATGGCGAATGTGGCACTGCGTGCGCAGACCGACAGGATTATCCTGGGAGGAATGGGACTGACAAACGATGACTACCTGTATTTTAAAAACCTGTTTGACAATGCCGGGGTACTTGACCGCATTGTCAGTTTCGTGAATACAACGGAAGCTCCTCCCGTAGAACGCTTGCTTGTGCCTGATATGGCATTGACGGCAGCAGAATATTTTGCAGTGGACCGGAATGAAAAAGTATTGGTATTGCTGACGGATATGACCCTGTATGCCGATGCCCTGAGTATTGTGTCCAATCGTATGGACCAGATACCTTCCAAGGACTCTATGCCCGGTTCACTTTATTCCGATTTGGCGAAAATCTATGAAAAAGCGGTACAATTCCCCGAAGGAGGCTCCATTACGATTATTGCGGTGACAACCTTGTCGGGAGGAGATATTACCCATGCCATCCCGGATAACACCGGTTACATTACAGAAGGTCAGTTGTTCTTGCGTAAAGATACGGAAATCGGTAAGGTTATTGTTGACCCCTTCCGGAGCTTGTCACGTTTGAAACAACTGGTAATCGGCAAAAAGACCCGAAAAGACCATCCGCAAGTGATGAATGCTGCTATCCGTTTGTATGCGGATGCCGCCAATGCCCGTACGAAACTTGAAAACGGATTCGATTTGACGGACTATGACAGACGGACACTGGAATTTGCAAAAGATTATTCAAACGAACTGCTGGCCATAGATGTGAATATCGGTATTACCCAGATGTTGGATACCGCCTGGGCTCTGTTCCGTAAATATTTCACTACTTCGGAATTGGGTATCAAACAGGAAATTGTCGAAGAGTTCGGTGGGTATAAAAATTGACGTATGATAAAATTTCAATATAATAAAACCTCTTTGCAGAATCTGGACAAGCAGCTCAAAATGCGGGTAAGGGCCTTGCCGACCATAAAAAATAAAGAATCGGCCTTGCGCTCCGAAGTGAAAAAAGCGAAAGAAGTGGCAGACCAGTTTGATGACAAATTGGAACAGACACTTCATTCCATTCATGAAATGCTCCAGCTTTATGATGAATACCGTCCGGACATCCTGACGGTAAAAGACGTAAACATGTCGGTAAAAAAGATTGCGGGAGTACGGACGCCTGTATTGGATAGCGTAGAGTATGAAATCCGGGATTTCAGTCTTTTCAATGCGCCGGCCTGGTTCCTGGATGGGATACAGTATGTGAAAGAGGTGGTGAATATCGCCATTGAACGGGAATTTTACATGAGAAAAATGGAACTGCTGGATCGGGCTCGGAAAAAAACAACCCAGAAAGTGAACCTGTACGAAAAAGTACAGATTCCCGGTTTCCAGGAAGCAATCCGGAAAATCAAGCGGTTCCTGGAAGACGAGGAAAACCTTTCCAAATCAGCTCAGAAAATTGTAAAAAACCGGAAAGAGGCGGAAACAGAATAATCGACGACGGAAACTTTCCGGATCGTCGGAAAAAAGAAAAATTATGATAGTACCAATGGAAAAATTATCCCTGCTGATCTTCCACAAGGATTATCAGGCATTTCTCGGAGAACTTCGGGAAAAGGGAGTGGTTCATATCCATGAAAATAAAAAAAAGTCGGCAGAGGACGAGCAGTTGAAGCAAAAGCTGGTACTGATAAAACGTATAGGAGAAATGATTCGCCTGTTGGGAAAACGGCAGCAGGAAACAGAAGGGAAGATGCCGGAAGAAAAAGGGGCAGAACTGTTGCAGAGCTTGGAAAACAGCTATAAGCGGCAGGAGCAGATAGACCAGCAATTGCTTTCTCTGAAAAAAGACGGCGCCCTGTATGAACCTTGGGGAACATTTTCGAAAGAGCGTATAGAAGAATTGGGAAAAGCGGGATGGGACATGCGTTTCTTCACTGTGCCCGACCGGAAATACATGCCGGAATGGGAAGAAAAATACAATGCGTTCGTCATTAGCCAGGAAAAAGGACAGAAATATTTCGTCACCTTCACACCGAAAGAAACGGACGAACATCCGGAGGCGGATGCCGTTGTATTTCCTCAGTTGACAGCAGAGGAAATACGGCAAAAAACGGAAGAGCTGAATGCCGAAAAAGAACAACTGGGACATTATCTCAATCAGGTTGCCGGACAGGCGATAACAGCATTGCAGGATTACCGTCTTCAAGTGTATGAAGATACGGACGAACTGAAAATAGAAAATGCAACGCAAAAACTGCTGGATGACAAAGTGATTGCCATTGAAGGCTGGGTACCGGAAAAAACCAGACCGGATATGGAAAAATGGCTTTCGGACAAGGGTGTATACTATGGTTTTGAAAAACCGGAATTGACGGATAACCCTCCGATTCTGCTCAAAAACAATAAATTCGCCCGCTTGTTTGAATTTATCGGTGAATTGTATTCTCTGCCCAACTATCGGGAGATAGACCTCACCCCGTTTTTTGCACCTTTCTTTGTTTTGTTTTTCGGATTCTGTCTGGGGGATGCCGGATACGGATTACTTCTTCTGATAGGAATCAGCATCTACAAAATCAAGGCGAAACCGGCACTCCGTCCGATATTTTCTCTGGCTCAGTGGCTGGGGGCGGCGACAGTTGTTATGGGAATCGTCAGCGGTACCTTCTTTGGTATACAATTATTGGAAGTACAGGTACCTTGGGTAGTCAAATTCCGTTCCTTGATGCTGGACTCCCAGCAATTATTCAATCTGGCATTGATAATCGGCGGCGTACAGATTATTTTCGGAATGTTCCTCAAAGTGGCAAATCAGTGGAAACAGTACGGCTTTCCGGCCGCCTTATCGACGATAGGATGGCTGATCTTGATTTTGGGAGAGGGAGCCTGTTACTTGTTTTCCATGAAAGGATACGATACCCGGATGGCCATGTATGTTGTTGGGGGGGGGGCAGGTGTGTTCATCTTCTTGTTGAACAACCTGAAACGGAATGTATTCATTAATATCGGTGCCGGTCTGTGGGATTCCTATAACACGGTGACCGGTTTGCTGGGAGATACACTTTCCTACATTCGATTATTTGCCTTGGGCATTTCGAGTGCGGTCTTGGGATTGGTATTTAACGACCTGGCGGTCAATATGAGCGGAGATATTCCCGGAGTAAAGCAGTTAGTCATGTTGATAATACTGGTTTTCGGACATAGTGTGAACCTTTTTATGGCAGGTTTGGGTTCTTTTGTGCATCCCATGCGATTGACCTTTGTCGAATTTTACAAAAATGCCGGATTTGAAGGGGGAGGAAAGAAATATCAGCCCTTCCGGCGACGGAAAAGTGAAGCGTAATCATCAAAGAATAACAGAAAAATAAATTAATAATTAAAAACAATTTAAAATTAGAAGATTATGGAACCAATTATTTTAGCTTATATCGGAGTAGGATTAATCCTGGGTTTATCCGGAATAGGTAGTGCGTATGGTGTGACCATCGGAGGAAACGCCACCATCGGTGCATTGAAAAAAAATGATGAAGCATTTGGTAATTATATGGTATTGTGTGCCCTTCCCGGTACACAGGGATTGTATGGCTTCTTGGGCTTCTTCCTGTTGCAGGGTGTTTTGACTCCTGAAATTACCTGGTTGCAAGCTGCTGCTGTTTTAGGTGTAGGACTGGGATTGGGATTCGTATGTCTCTTTTCTGCCATACGTCAGGGACAAGTGTGTGCCAACGGTATTATCGGTATCGGTGCCGGTTATGATGTTTTCGGTAAAACATTGATTCTGGCAGTATTCCCTGAATTATATGCTATCGTAGCAGTGGCTGCCACCTTTATGATCAGTACAGCTATTTAAAGATATTCTTTTATTGGGTCGGTGGTAATTCTATAAATTACCACCGACTTGTTTTTTACTCATCTTCCCTTCTTCCTTTTTGTATTTTTTCTTTCTTTTTAAGCTTCTGTCTTCCATTCATTTAGTTTGGTTTTTGATATTAGTGTAGATGATTTATTTAAAAAAAGTGGTAAAAATATTTGGATGTAATGGATAGTTGGTTTATTTTTGCACCCGCTTTCAGGGGATGAATATTAGGTTCTGTTCC
>CAJUQA010000010.1:47516-104963 GCA_910588375.1 uncultured Odoribacter sp. | reverse complement strand
TCCCGGAAAGGCTGGTTAATGACAATAAAAAAGCGTGGGAACTTTAGTTTATCTGTTCAGAGGTACGACCAAGCACCCACACAATAAATAAACAGTTACCCACGCTTGACCGGGTATATATGTATGTATATACGGCAAACGTGAACGTTTGTACTGCTTATCCCTATTGTGTTGAAATTGGTCGTTTCCTGAACAAGGATAAAGCTAAACGCTTCAATCAAATATGTCCGCTACGCTGGAATACGCTTACTCCACCGTAGCAGGACAAAGATAGAAAAAAAGTTGAAAGAGTTAAAGAAGTTGAAAAAGGTAAAAGGTAAAAACAGTTGAAGAACGACTCCCTTTCAACATTTCAACTTATTCAACCTCTTTAACTTCTCCACCCCCTTTCCCATAAACCAAATTTGTATTGCACCGCTCTATCTCCTCTATAAATATTCTATAAAAAGCATAGAAAATCCATACAAATTCTTTACAAAGTGCTTTCAGAAGCACTTTATAAGCACTTTGTAGAAGAGATGAAGAGGTGTTGAACCGGAGATTAACAGATGAAATCTATACGGAATCCATACGAAAAGCAAAATCAAATTTAGCAAAACCGGAAACATTTAAATAAGTCCTGTTACCTTTGCGGCATTAAGATGGAAAAGGCATGAAAAAAGCCATTGATTTGACGGAGGGCTCCATTACACGGACGATGCTTTCGTTTGCCGTGCCGATGATTGTAGGCAATCTGCTACAACAATTTTATAATGTAGCGGACACGCTCATTGTGGGACAGTTTTTAGGCAAAGACGCCTTAGCGGCTGTAGGCTCGGCTTATACGCTGATGATTTTCCTGACGTCGGTGCTTCTGGGGTTGTGTCTGGGCAGCGGTGCCGTTTTTTCCCATCGCTACGGAGCGAAACAAATCGGGATTTTAAAAAAAAGCATATATGTTTCTTTCGTATGGATAAGTGCCACCACGCTCATACTCAATATAGCCGTTTTCATATGGATAAATCCGATTATCCGGCTTCTGCAAGTACCCGCAGAACTGTATAGCCTCATGTACGATTATTTATGGGTCATATTCTGGGGCATCGGGTTCACGTTTCTCTATAATTTCTACGCCTCTCTCATGCGGGCCATCGGCAATTCCATAATACCGCTTTGGTTCCTTGCCATAGCTGTTATTCTGAATATTATCCTTGATTTCCTGTTTATCCTTGTTTTTGATTGGGGTGTCAAAGGGGCCGGATGGGCAACCGTTATTTCGCAAGGAGTCTCCGGCGTCGGACTATGTCTTTACGCTTTCTGGAAATTTCCGGAGCTCCGGATACGCCGAAAGGATATGCGCATGGAATGGAAAACGGTCCGGGAAATCATTTCATATTCCGCCTTGACCTGTGCCCAGCAATCGGTGATGAATTTCGGGATTCTGATGGTACAAGGTTTAATCAACAGTTTCGGGACCACCGTCATGGCCGCTTTCGCCGCCGCAGTGAAAATCGATTCGTTTGCCTATATGCCTGTACAGGATTTCGGGAATGCGTTTTCCACATTCATTGCACAAAATTTCGGTGCCCGAAAATCCGAACGCATCCGTCAAGGCATCCGGTCGGCAGTCATCACGACAATCAGTTTCTGTGTAGTCATTTCCGCCGGAGTGATTCTGTTTGCCCGTCCTCTCATGCTGATTTTTGTACAGCCTCATGAAACCGAGATTATATCCATCGGAATACAATATCTGCACATTGAGGGTACATTCTATTTCGGCATCGGCTGTCTTTTCCTGCTGTACGGATTTTACCGGGCTGTCCGGAAACCGGGTATGTCCGTGGTACTGACATTTATTTCTTTAGGCACTCGCGTGGTATTGGCCTATGCCTTAGCCGCTATTCCCTCGGTCGGGGTCACCGGTATCTGGTGGGCAATCCCCATCGGCTGGATTTTAGCCGATACTGTCGGTTTGCTCTATTACCGTAAAATCCGTCGCGACCACCGTTTTCTTCCGGAAGCTGTAGGTTCCGTTTAAAACAAAAAACCGCCCCGAAAGCGGATAAGCTCTCCAAGGCGGTCAACATCGCTATAACAATGTGTCATTTCGCTTTATTGGCGTATTTCAATTCTGTCAGGAAGGCAGCCAACAAACCGATGCCACCAAAGACAAACAGACAGGCTCCGTAAATAATCCCGGCGATCTCACGGGAACAGTAATGCGTATTTTCACAATAGTTCGGTATACAAGCGGAACATATCATAAAACCGATTAAAAATCCCAGGCCGATACCTATCATCAGGCATCCGACTTTCAATGCCCCGAAAGAAAAGCGGCGCCCCGATATCAGGTTCAAGTTGAGTTTTCCTTCCATGGATGCCGGATCCAATTTATCCCCTAATTTTTCAATAATCGCCATTCTTTCCCTTCTGCGGACGAATAGTTCAAACAAGCTATAAATACTCGCAAAAACAATAAACGTAACCAACGGTGTAACAATGAAATTCATAATCGTTAAAATTTAATTATTAATAATTCAGTGATCTGTTTTGTTCTTTGCCCGTTTGACGCCGAAATAATTTGCAGGTTACAACTTTCCCATAATTTTTTTACATTCTTCCATATTCCGGCTATTTTTTTAATTTTATCCCCCGAAATGTGTAACCGGAAAACCCAAACTGCGTCCAAAGGACAACATGCATGAATTGGACGATACATATTATATAAAAAAAGTTCTGGACGGACATACAGAATATTTTGGCCGTCTGGTGGACCGGTATAGCCATTGCATGTATGTCCTGATATTTAAAATTGTACGTAATAAGGAAGAAGCCGAAGAGGTGACCCAGGATGTGTTTCTGAAAACATTCCAGACGTTACACAAATTCAAAGGGGAGTGCCGTTTCTCGACGTGGCTCTATCGGATTGCTTATACGACGGCCATATCCGCCACCCGGAAAAAGAGAAATGAGTTTCTGTATTTGGAAGATTTGACCATAAATAATGTAGCCGATTCGCAAGTAGATGAAACATTCAATAAGGATGATTCGACCCTATTACTGGCTAAATTGGAAAAAGGCATCGAATTGCTTTCTCCGGACGAAAGGGGATTGATCAGTCTTTTCTATATGGAAAATCATCCCATTGAAGAGATTGCCGCCGTAACCGGCCTGAGTGAAAGCAACGTAAAAGTAAAACTGCACCGGATTCGGAAGAAATTATATTTAATCATAAACGACATGCCATGAAGCAAGAGATATATAAAGACAAGGCCCTTTCACAATTATTCAGCCGGGAAAAAGAAATCCCGGTGTCCGACCTGCTGAATAAACAAATTATGCGGAAAGTGTATAAAATCCAGAGAAGACGGGAAATACGCAATCTATGTATCGCCGGAGCGACTTCCTTATTCATGCTAGCCGGAGTCTTCGTGATGCTGAAGTATTATCTAAAGGTCGATTTTTCAATGCTGTTCCAGGGATTTACAAAAAAGCCGGACCATTTTTTATTGCCCGACTTTTTCCCTGTGCTTTTTATCAGCCTTATCGTATGCAGCCTGTTGTGGATTGACCACCGTATCCGTAAAAAATGGCTCCGGGTTTAATCCAAATAAAGAGGCTGACGTATCAGTTCCGTAAATAATTCCACATAACGGGCCACGACAGCTTTGGCAAAGCGTTCCCCTTTTTGAGCCGACGCCTTGCGGGGATTTCCGATGCCGGTGTCTTCCGTCACTTTCGTCCAATTTCTGGGCACCCAAGCCACTTTATCGTTAAGGGCTTTCACTCCGAAGGGTTTGCCTTTTCCTTCGCCTGCGTCTTCAAGTTTCACCCACTCCGGATGGTAATACATCATCACGGAAGTTTCCATTTCTCCCGCATGGTCGTCTTTTTCCTCAAAATAAGCGGCAGGAGATTCCACGGTAAACCATTCGGACGATGCAATCAGAAAATCAGGATAGTCCACCGCCAAATCCCGTATCATCCCTTTGAAGGTATTCCCGCCGTGTCCGTTAACAATCACCATTTTACGAATTCCCTGATGATGCAATGAGGCTACAATATCGGACAATATCGCTTTCTGAGTCTCGTAACGGTAATGAATACAGAACAAAAGATCCCTTTGTCCCGGATTCTGCGCTCCCATCGCAACAGGAGGCAATACCATGACCTTCAATCCTTCTTTCTCTTCCACCTGTTTTGCCGCGTCCAGTGCGATAGCTTCCGAAAGGATGCAATCCGTGAGATAAGGCAAATGCAGGTTATGCGGTTCGGTTGCCCCCCAAGGCAACACCACCAAATCATATTTTACTCCCCGGGTCTTTCCATAAGGAGTTACTGCCAGTTCGGTTCCGATATTTTTCATGATTCTTAGTTTTTTATCTGTCGCAAAATTAACCAAAAGCGTTTAAAATTTATAGGCCAGTCCCCAGGAAAAGGTCAGTGCATTGGAGTGATAACGTCCTTCAAATTTTTCTTCCATTCCGGTGACGATATTGCGGGAGGTATAGGAACCGTCGCGGGCTATCCCCTGTATGTACAAAAAAGCGAAATCAATCTGCAAATTCCGGTAGGGTTCAAAAGAACAACCGACAGACATGCCGAGCTTATTCATTCCGGGGGTTTCGGGATTGTAGTTGTCTTCCCGTATGGGGCTTTGGTCGAAATATACTCCGGCTCTCAGGAACAAACGATCGGTTGTTTTATATTGTGCACCCACCCGGGCAATAATTGTATTTTTATAATCTTTTTTGGCTTTAATCGGTGCGATCCCCAGCTCTTCTTCATTAAAATAAACATTCAAAGAGTCATAGGCATTCCAGCCGACATACTGCAAATCGAGAGCCAATTCCCATTTATCCGACGGACGATAGCTTACCCCCAAAGTGGTATTGGAAGGCAAAGGCAACTGGGCATGGAATGTGCCCTGGTCGTACTTAGGTACAGCCAGTTGGGGCACTTTCTGTCCTAAAACCCCCATTAATTCCTCGATGGTGCGATTGGCATAGTTCAATTCCGCTTCTCCTTCCTTTACTTTCATTTTAATCCGGGAGCGATAGGATAGCCCGACAGATACTTTATCAGAAAAGTCGTACAAAATACCTATATTAAATCCGGCCCGGACGTGCGCTTTCCCATCCAGCGTTGCAGAAGCCGGCGGTACTTTGGTGTCACGGATAATTCCCGTAATATACGCTTTTTCCTCCGGAGAAACCATATTTTCCGGAAGCCCTCCGACAAGAGCGCCTATCATTTGAAAATCAGCCGTACTCATCAGTGCTCTCGATAGTTTGACATTTCCGACGGCCAGCATCACCCCCGCTCCTATACTTAATTTATCCGTAATCTTATAGGAAAGCGTGGGTTGTAAAACAAAGGCCTTTAACGAAATATCCTGTATCAGATCGGCTCCCGCCCAATGTTTCGGCCATTTCAAAGCATTACCGTAGGGGGTAGTCAGCCCTATTCCTGCCGCCAAATTATCGTATATTTTATAGCCGGCATAGGCGTATAAGGGCGTACTGACCGGATTATCCGTCCGGGCCGTGTAGCCGTCGCGAGTATATTTCGCTTTTGCCCCGATGCCGGAAATACCGACGGACAAATCCACGTGTTCTTTCAAAAACACAAGACCTGCCGGATTAAAATGTATGTTTTCGGCTCCCAATTTCATGGCTGTCCCGACATGGCCCATTCCTGTCTGTTTCGCACTCAGCACGTTTACCTGATACCCTTCGGCCCATGCAGGAAATGTTCCAATACAAGCCAAAAACCAAATTGCTAATTTTTTCATTCAATTCTTTTTTCGTTCATATTCAAGAAAAACGGATAAAATCCCTAAAAGTTTTTGAAGGGGCAAAATTAGCACTTTCCGGCCGCATTGTTTCTACTTTACGGTATGTGCCTCAATATGTTTCATTGTCTTCACTTGTTTTACTACCGAAATTTCGTCACCTTTGTCCCGCTAAAAGAAAATATCATGGAATTTACATTGACAGAAGAATATATCGAACTGATCCGTTTATTAAAAATCACCCGGATCGCAGAAAGCGGCGGGCAGGCCAAGCTGATGGTTGAAAACGGCGATGTGTGGCGCAACGGTGTGCAGGAATACCGGAAAAGGGCTAAAATCCGTAAAGGGGAAACCATTACGGCAAATGGCAACACTATCAACGTGCTGTAATTCTTTTTCTCTGTTTTTCTATTTCGAAAGCGATACGATGGCTTTCAAGCGAAGTCTCTATGTCTGTCCGTAAGAAAGCGGTGTTTCCCGTACGGACAGCCTGTATAAAATCAGCAACAATACTCAGGTCGGCACCTCCGTGGAAATTACATTCTCCGTAATAAGCCGAAAAATCATAGGTTTCATCCGGTCGTGCATCAAAATATCTGACCGTCAGATTTTTTTCATCTCCATAGATTTCTCCCCGGCTACACATCACATGGGTTTTTCTTCCTCCCTCTTTGGTAAACCCCTCCATGGAAAAATTAACGGTGATTCCGTCTTCCATTTGCATGGCCACCACCTGATGGTCGACCACATCATTATCACAACGGTACACACACCGTCCGTAAGGGCCTTCTTTCAGTTCGCGCAAGATGTAAGGTTCCGGGGCTTCTCCTTCCGGTATATCGAAATGGCGCAACCAGCGTTTGCGGCGCAAATATAAATTGCAGGCGGAAAAGGGACATTCTTTTTCCACCAGACATCCGTCAATGCAGCGCTCCGTACTCCCATCCGGAGCATGTTTTTCACAAAACCATTTCAACGACCCATAGGAACTGACATCCGTACACTTCCTGCCCGTGAGCCATACCAATAAATCCAGATCATGACAGGCTTTTGAAAGTATCATCGGATTGGTCTCTTCTTCTTTTCTCCACAGACCACGGACAAAAGCATGGGTCATGCGTTCTATCCCGACAGCTTCGACGTGATTGACGCTTATTATCTCGCCCAGCACCTTGCTTTCCAGAATTTCTTTAAAGCGGACGAAATAAGGATGATAGCGAAGTACATGACACACGCCGACAATGCGATTCAGTTCCTTCGCCTTGGCAACAATAGCAGCACATTCCTCCCACGTGCGGGCTATCGGTTTCTCCAACAGGATGTCATACCCTTTTTCCAAAGCCTGCATTGCCGGTTGGTAATGCAAATGGTCCGGAGTACACAGGAACAATGCGTCAGCCTGTTTCGGCCGGCCCAGAAATTCTTCCCAAGCAACATAACTGTTACATTCCGGTATTCCGAAACGGCGCCTGTAGTGCTCCCGCCGGAGGTCATTGGGGTCTACCACCGCAACAATCTCTACCTCCTCCGGATGTATGCAAGCGTATTCGGAATAAGCATTCATCCGGTTACCGGCTCCCACAGCTGCCACCTTCACTTTTGCCATAGCTCAATACGAGAAGTTAATACATTTCAAGCATATCTTTGAGTGAACCCAGATAATAAGTTTTCCACCCCTCTGTGATTTCCTCTTCCACTTCATCGGGAATATTTGTATGAGTCAGTGTGACACAGGTCGAATTCCCCTCTTTCTTCAACACCAGCGTAACAATGGAGGTCTTCTCATGTTCTCCGAAAAACCATTCCTGTACCAGTTTTTTGTTCGGAATAACTTCGATATTCACACCGCAGATATCTCCTTCCCACAACGAAAAAACATATCCTTTTTCCGCTTTCATATCAGCCGGATAACCGCTCCACAATTCAATCTGAAAAGGATTGGTAAGAGCCGTAAAGACTTCTTCCGGCTCCGCCGCTATCATCAACTCATATCTAAAATTTCCCATATATCCCGCTTTTTATTCTCACTATGTTTACAAAGATAGCAAAAAACCGGGAGTTTTATCTCCCGAGCGTAAAAACGACAATATTTCCCCGAGCGTATCGGGACAAGTGTATCCGCCTGCCTCCAACAATCCGGCCACAGCCGACTCGACGGGCACTTTCTCAAAGTATCCGGCATGTACGAAATTGAGATATTTCAATACCCGGAAAGCATTGAAGTAATCATAAAACCTTTTCCGGAAGAAAGGAAGCGACGCTACATTATCATTGATTTCCCGGATTTTCCGGGGGAAAGCGGTGGTTTCCAGAAAGCGGCACAGACATTCCGACTGCTGCTGCATGTAATTACCGGCCGTTTCATCTTCTGCCCGGAATAATAACGGTATTCCGTCAAAAAAGGACTTTAATACACGGAATGCCGCCGGATTATAAGTCAGAAAATTCCCACCGTCCTCCATTATTTTGCGAACGGATTGCCCGGTACCAAAAGGCGTGCGCGACGAAATCCGGGAAGAGGGCCAAACGGTGGTAGTCGTCAAATCTGCAAAACGTCCGGTGGCTATCAGTTTCTGTAAAAAATAAAAATCTTCTCCCGCCTGTTTTTTGCTCATTCCCCCTTGGGCCACATAGTCGGCAGCACGGCAAGCAAAAGCGGAACCGATGCACTGATAAGCATACGGATGCCCCGTATAGCGCAAGGCCCGGCAATAATAACGCAGATATATCTCATATTTTATAATAGCTTCCCGCAAGCTGCCGTCAACCTCTTCCCAACGGTGGGCATAATGAATTGCCACGCCTGCCGCATCCGAGGCGTCAAAATAGCGGAGCAGTTCTTCAAAGTAATTCGCTTCCACCAACGTATCGGCATCCAAAGAAGCAATAATGCCGTTCGGTCTGTTTTCCGTATAAAAATACCATGCCGCAGCATCCATCGCCATTTTCCGCACAACACCGACTCCGGATTCCGACACCGGCAAATCAAAAGCGGATGTAATATAGAATTCCAGTCCGGGCGTATCGGTCGCGGAAATGTAGGCCCGGAGAGACTTAAATGTCTCCTCGTTTTTTCTTTTTATCTCCGCATCACAATTCTCCGCATGGTTTACCACAACGATTACCCCCACATTCCCTTTTGTCAGACGACAGGCCCGGAGAGAGTCCAACGTCTTAAAAAGTTCCGGTTCGTCCAATACAGGTATAATGACAATCAAAGAGAGTTCCCCAGAGAACACGGGGCAAAAGGAAAGCGGATTTCTGTGCAAATAGCGTTCAAAGATTTTCATAAAAAGAAAAGGCTGATTACTCAGCCTTTTTTCGTTTATACTGTTCATTCAATCCTTTGACCACATCCTGTGTTATATCAAAGCCGTCTGCCGCATAAAGGACATTCCCCGCAACAACCGTACTCAACACAATCTCATACCCTTTTTCTTTATTGTATTCCGTCAGGAAATTAGTGATGGATTCAAATAATTTCTTATTCAGCTCACTCTGTTCCTTCATCATCTTCTCCGTCATTTCCTGTTGCAACTGTTGCAATTTCTGGTTTTTTTCCAACAAATCCTGGCGTGCAGCCTCAGCCCGTTCGGCAGATATGAATCCGTTATTTTCCAGTTTACGTTGAAATTCACGCGCCTGCCGGTCCAAATCTTTGGCTTTTATATTCAATTCGGTATTTCTTTCTTCCTGTTTTTTCAGAAAAGCTTCATTCAGTTCCACAGAAAGTGTATAATTACGCAATAACGTATCCGTGTTTATATATACTATCTTCGCATCCACGTTCCCGACATTATTTCCACTTTCACCAACATTAGCAGAGGTACAGCTATTACCGGTAAAATGCAGGATGTATAACACACCGACAGCAATTAATAACACTACATTTAATGCGATAGAATAACTCTTCATAATCTTATAACTTTGTTAATAAAATATGTACTGCTTCCATTAGCAGGATTGTTTGACAAAGATATATTTATCTTCGTTGAATTGATACAATTTTTCTTTTTTTCTGGCCTTTAAATTTCATTTCATTACATCTTCCGGCAAAAAGTTTTCACAATCAACATTTTAAGTCCGGGAGATTTCATTTTTTCCTCTCCAAAGAAAAGAGCATTTTTATCAGATCTATTTCTTCCCTATTCAGCAAGTCCGGTGTGTCCTCCCTGATTTTTTTAGCTTTTCGCATATCCTGCAACATCCGATAGCTTTCCAGTCCGACTCCCAGTTTTACATCTACATGTCCCTTGTTCGTACTGGCGGCAAATTCATTCAATATGCGCTGCTGATTCTGTTGTTGGGTCATAGAAGAGGTGGGAGAAAATGCCTCACGCCTCACGCCTGCCATATTGTTACGGGCATTCATCCGGTATTGCCGGGAGGATGGAGAAAAACGTTGCACAACCACCACTTCGGGCAGAAGCAGTGTATCGGAAGCCATGAATACTGCCAGAATGTATTCTCCGCCGTTCAGCGTATCCGGAACTACCACCTGATAAGGCTGCATACCGACATGTGTAAAAAAAATCGTATCGCCCGTCTGCGTATTCAAAGCAAAACGCCCTGTTTGATCAGTTGTAGTCACTACATCCCCTTTCCTGCAATTCACTCCCGGGACAGGCCCGGTCGTTTCATTATTCAATACTACACCGGAAAAACGGACGTATTGCTGTGCCATCAGGTTCGCAGAGAACAGAAGAAAAACAAGGAGACAAATAAAGTTAATTCTTATCATTTTCCCGGGCTATCTCCGTATGCTGCAAAATATTCAACAAAAGTTCTCTCGCCCGGAACAGCTGAGCTTTTACCGTTCCCAGAGGGATTGCCAATTCGTCTGCAATTTCCTCGTATGAAAATTCATCGAAATAACGCAGTTCTATCAGACGTCTGTAACGTCCTTTTAGCATCGAAACCTTTTCACGCATAAAATCAGCGCGCTGTGAACGCATCGCTTCTTCATCCGGGGTACGGATATCTGCGGGAATACTGTTTATATATCCGCGATCGTCCGGATTAATATCATCCTTATCCAAGGAAACGGTCTGGGTCTTGCGTTTCCGGATAAAATCAATCGTATTATTGGAAGCTATTTTAAACAACCATGTACTAAAAGCAAACTGAGGAGAATAATAATTTAAACTTGAAAAGGCCTTTTCAAAAGCCTCGAACATCAGATCTTCCGCATCCGTCCTGTTATTGACCATTTTCAGTATCATAAAATATACTGAATCTTTATACCTTTTAAACAATTCCGAATAAGCCTTTTCGTCACCGGCAATCGCACTCTTAACGACCTTATAGTCGTACAATGCTTTTTCCGACAAATTATTTGTTATCTCCATTTCTTATTAGTAAAAATTGAGTTCACATTATAATACCATCTGTATAAAAATCCAATACAACTAACAATAAACGAAGTTAAGAATAATTTTTTTTGTTTCAATTGTTTCAGATAAATATTCAGAGCTACAAAATCCATTAAAAAGGTTAATAATATACCTATAATCATGTAATTTTGTAAAATTTTTACATTTATTAAGTAAAAGCTCAAAATATAAAATACCATACGTAGAAAATTTTCCGCATTTGCTTTCAATTTTACCGAAAACTCCCATCTTCGTCTATTAAAACAATAATACGTAAAGTCTTCCGAACAGGTTTTCTTTCTGCCGTCTTTTATTTCAATAAAAGTATTTTTATTTTTTGCCACCTTTACTTTTCCGGATTTAGACAAGGTCCGGACAATCTCATTGTCATATCCGGCATAACTTTGGGAATTTTTGGAAAAGACTTTACTGGTAAGATACAATCCTTTCCGATAGGCCATATTATATCCATCGCCCAAAACATACGCTTTCCCCTTCACCAACAATAACATTTTCAAATACCGGAGGAAACGATACATCCGGTGGAAATTCACTTTTTTCTTTCCTGCCGCATAATTTGCATACCCCAAAACGACTGCGGTATCCGGAGTAAAATAAGAAGCCATTGATTTTACCCACGCATCCGATACGGGGCGGCTGTTTATTTCGGCAAACAACACGATATCATAACGGGCTGCCAGTATACCTATATTAATAGCCAGTTTTTTCGTACTTCTGAATTTGGTATCCGGAAAAATGCGTGTGGTACGAAGTCCAGGATATTTCTGCTGCATCTCTGCCAATACGTCCTGCGTGTCGTCTTCCGAGCACTCATTCACCACAATCACTTCATAGGGCTCATAATTCTGTTTCAAGAAATATTCCAGGTTCTCTCTCAGCTCATCCGCTTTATTATTGGCAGTAATGACCAAGGAAACCCCCGGTTCTCCGTTTCCTGAAAAAGATTTTTCCTTGCGGCAAATCACCACCGTACGGTAAATAATATTTACCAAATGGAATATGAATAGCCCCAAACACAACAACAACAAATATCCGTCATACCCCAAATTTTTCCACAAAACAATCAAATCATCCATACTACCCCGATAAAATCTTTAAAATGTACAGAAAAAATACTTCTTTCAGAAACTTTATGCCGAACAGCAAAAAGATAATATTTTATTCGCTCAAAAACTCCTATAAGCTCCTCACAACCCTTTTTTCAAAAAAATCATACAAATATAGTCACTTATCGAAGAATTTTTTTGTAATTCAAAATATATTTATCAATTTTAGGTGATTTTACAAACAATAAAATAAATACATATGAGTCAAAAACCAAAAGGAATCATCGGCATCCTGACCGGAGGCGGTGATGTTCCGGGATTAAATCCGGCAATACGTGCAGTAACTATTCGGGCATTAAGAGAAGGATATAAAGTAATCGGTATCAAAAGAGGTTGGAGAGGCTTGATCGACATTGTTCGCGACAAAAAAGCCGATAACTCCGGTAATTTCTTTGAACTGACCGAAGAAATTGTGAATAAAGCCGGCCGTACAGGCGGGACCTTTCTTCATACTTCCCGTACCCGGGCTTCTCATGTGCCCCTGGAATCCGTACCTCAGCATTTGAAAGATAAATATACGGAAAAAATCAACGACCTGACTCCGGAAGTGCTTCAGAATCTTGATTTCATGGGTATTGACTATCTTATTCCCATCGGAGGTGACGACACTCTGAGTTATGGAGTACGCTTAAGCCAGGAAGGGGTTAAAGTCATTGCCATTCCCAAAACCATGGATAACGATGTACCCGGAACGGACTACTGCATCGGTTTCAGTACCTGCATCACCCGCACCATCGAGCTTACCCATAGCCTCCGTACCTGTGCCGGCTCCCATGAACGCTTGTTGGTTTTGGAAGTATTCGGACGTTATGCCGGTTTCTCCGCCATGCTGCCGACCTTGGCCGGTGCAGCCAACCGCTGTGTTATTCCGGAATACCAGTTTAACATCGACCATCTCTGTGAATTGCTTTGCCAGGACCGTTACACCAACCCGAGCAAATATTCCGTAGTACTGATTTCCGAAGGTGCCTCATACAGTGGCGGAGACATGATGTTCCAGAGCGAAGAAGCCGACATGTTCGGTCACAAAAAATTGGGAGGTATCGGTGACCACATCGCCAACCAGTTGAAAGAACTGTCCCCCAGATACAATAACGGCGAGACCATTAATGTTATCAACCAGAAATTAGGCTACATGGTACGCTGCGGTAATCCGGACGCAATGGACTCCATTGTTCCCATGGCTTACGGAAACTTAGCCCTGGACTTGATTGGCAAAGGGATGCACGGACGTCTTGTCATTCTCCGCAACGGACGTTATGACAACGCCCCCATCGACATTATAACCAGCACCAAGAAACTGGTGGACGTAGACAAGTTCTATAATACGGAACGTCTTCGCCCGAAATACAACAGCTTCGAATTCATGCCGCAAATGATTCTCTAAGCTGAAAAGCAAAAGCGAGTGAGCCCAACAGTTCACTCGTTTTTTTATTCCCCTCAACTTCTTCCCTATTATATATAAGTAACAGAAAAGCCGAATCATCCTCATGCGGAGAAAAACAACCGTAATCTCCGCACATTTGCGGAGATTATTTGCTGTATTTTGGGATAAATTTCACGAGGTACCGGTCAACGAGCGCCAACGCAAAATCATCAACCGTCTTTGGGACGGGTTTGAAGGCAAGCTGACCTCCTCCAAATGGGCTAAAATTTGCAACTGTTCCACCCGATACAGCCTTACGTGACATCAACGACCTTATATCCAAAGGCATGCTTCGAGACAGCGGCGAAGGCGGCAGAAGTACCAACTATATACTGACATAATTTGTGAGCTTCCTCAACAGCTCCCTCGCTTTTTATAACACATTTATTTCTTTCAGAAATTGTACCCAAAAACCGTTAAAAAAAAAAGCATAGCTTTTCGTACTAAAAAGCATAGGTTTTTGCATCAAAAAGCATAGCTTTTTTATTCGGAAACGATAGGATTATAATTTTACACACTTTCGGGGGATACAATTTGCTCTCCGGAATATGCCCCAAATCAAATATGAAAGTTTACATGAACTGGAATTTCACACCGAAAGAAAGGCTGAATATATCGGTCAGTCCCAAATATTTATTCGTAAAATAACTGATTACATATAAATCGTTGGTAGTGAATTCATAAAAAAATCCGATCTGGTTCGACAAACCGACAGGCTTTATCTTGAAGTTTATCCGCTGCCCGAATGCCAGATTAAAACGGAGATTGGTCGCCACTCCGTAATAATGGTCCGGATAGCGGTCAGGCTCTTTGTCCCAAAATTCATCTCCCAGAATTTTGTTGATATACAAACTTACAGTGAAAGGTTCCAGGAGCCATCTTTCTTTACCCAAAGGCTTTTTCCAAGGAATGTAGTTCTCTTTCAGGGTAAAAGTGACGTGCCCTTCTTTGCCGTCAAACTTAGGCAAATACCCTATAAACAAATCGGTTTCCCATTGATTCTTTTTCCCGTAATCCCATCCGATACCAAAAGACAGCAAACCCATGGAACCGGCATATTGCAATTTATTATAAGAAGGGATAAGACTGCTCCAGATTGTTTTATATTTCTCCAATTTTTCATCATGCCGGGTTTGGGCACGGGAACAAAAAACGCCCGATACCAATATTCCTGCAAGAAATAACCGCTTAAAAATATACCACTTCATACGTATAAGAATCACGAGTAACCGTAAACAACAAATAATTCCGGTGAACGATAGCGTCCGAACCGTAATATATCAGTCCGTCCTGAAAGAAATCCGTCACCATGAGACGATGGTTGTGCGCGTGCAAACAAAACCTCAGATTGGTAAGCCTCCTGATATATTCCTGAAAAGGTTTGGCCACATTGTTATTAAATTCACCGTCTTCGGGAGGAACGTGCATCGCTACGACCGACGAGTGATAATAACTCGTGTCGGCTATTTGTTCTTCAATAAATTTAAAATCCGGTACAGGGACGGAATAGTCATACTCTAAAGCGTTGGTATTTAGACATACAAATTTTATTCCGCTATAAATAAATGAAAAATTCAAAGCGCCGTACATCGCCTGATATACTTCCTCGCCCGAGCCCAGATTGTCATGATTCCCGATGATGGCCACATACGGCACGTGTAAGCCGCTCATAATATCATGTATCCAATAGTATTCTTTTTTCAATCCGAAATCGGCGATATCCCCGCCATGAATAACGAAATCTATGTCCGTCCTCTTGTTCACGGCTTTCACAAAAGCCTCCGTTTCATCATACCAGCGTTGGGTGTCCCCCATCATGATGAAGCGAACCGTATCCCGATTGTGATCCCGGGTCATCAGTTCCTCGATGTTCCGCTGGTTGATATTCTTATATTTATTTTGTAACTTCAGTTCATAGGGATGATATTCAAAGGTGTGCGAACATCCGCAACAACCCCATATTATCCCGCATAACAATATTGTTTTCCACATATCTTTATTCTGTTTCCGAGTCTTTTCTCCCCTAACAAAATACATGCCCGAACAATCATTTTTCCGCCAAACTTTACCATTTTGTTATTTTTTCTCTTACTTTGTAAGCAAGAAATACAAAAGAGACAAAACCCGATGAAAATACATTTTATTGCCATAGGAGGAAGTGCTATGCACAACCTCGCTTTAGCTTTATACGAAAAAGGATACCAGGTGAGCGGTTCGGATGATGAAATTTTTGAACCTTCCCGCGGTAGATTGGAAAAAGCCGGACTTCTTCCGGCCCAATGGGGATGGTATCCGGAAAAAATCACACCGGATCTGGACGCCGTCATATTGGGGATGCATGCCCGAGAAGACAATCCAGAACTAATCAGGGCACAGGAACTGGGACTTCGCATTTACAGTTATCCGGAATATCTGTATGAGCAAACCAAAGACAAAACGAGAATTATTATAGGAGGAAGTCACGGCAAAACAACAACGACTTCCATGATTATGCATGTTCTCAAGACATGCGGGGTGGAGTTTGATTATATGGTGGGAGCACTATTGGACGGTTTCGACACGATGGTTCATTTGAGCCGTTCCAGCAAAATCGCTGTTTTTGAAGGGGACGAATATTTATCTTCCCCCATCGATTTACGGCCTAAATTCCATCACTACCGTCCGGACATCGCCATATTGACAGGCATTGCCTGGGACCATATGAATGTTTTCCCGACTTTCGACAATTATGTAGAGCAATTTGCGCATTTTATTGAAACCATACAGGAGAACGGCACTCTCATCTACTATCAGGGGGATGAAAATATAGGGAAAATTACTTCCCGAGCCCTCCCTTCGGTTAAGATAGTGCCATACAATGCTCTTCCGCATGCTACCCGATGCGGCACAACCTATATCCAAAGCGATGGGGAAACGGAATTGCAGATTTTCGGTCTCCACAATATGCAAAACCTCGCGGCAGCCTGCCTGGCTTGTCAGGAAATCGGCATCCCGAAAAGCGACTTTCTGAAAGCCATCTCCACTTACAAAGGAGCTGCGAAGCGTCTGCAAAAAATTGCGGAAACCCCGCAATCCATTGCCTATCTCGATTTCGCACATTCCCCTTCCAAGCTGAAAGCAACCATACAAGCGGTGAAAGAGCAATATCCGGGAAAAAAACTGATTGCCTGTATGGAGCTCCACACGTTCAGCAGTCTGAACGCAGCTTTTCTGCCCCAATACAAAAATTGCATGGATCAGGCAGATACAAGCATTGTGTTCTTTAATCCTGAAGTGGTTGCCCATAAAAAACTTCCGACCATACAAGAGGAAGACGTAAAAAAGGGATTTGCCTGTGAACATCTTCAGGTGTTTACCGACAACCAACGGCTTTTAGAGTATCTAAAACAGCAAAAGTATCAAAACAGCGTTTTATTAATCATGACTTCCGGTAATTTCAGCGGAATTGACATCAAGGCAACCGCCCGACAATTATTGAACTGATTTTACTAAAAAGGTTGAAAGAGTACGATATAACTCTTTCAACCTTTCTTATTTTTCCTTACAATAACGTTTGATTATATTATAGGCTTCCGGGATACCGATTTCCCCCGCCTTACTCAAATCGGCATTCGCTTCCGCCTTTCTGCCTATGTAGATATACAACAGTCCCCGGTTAAAATAAGCTTCCGCCATATCCCGGTCTTTGGCAATCACTCTGGTATATGTGTCGATAGCCTGTTCTATTTTTTCATTCTTGACATATACATTGGCGATATTAAAGAGCGCATAGATAAAAGCGGGATCCAGTTCGAGACATCTGTTGTACCCGGCCAATACCTGGGAATAATCGACCACTATTTTGGCCCCTTTAGTATCTTCACCTACAACATGGCGGGACGCTTTTTCGTCGATGGTGCCGATGTAATCGTACATAAGCATCCAGGCATTCGCTCTGTTGAATATAGCCAGCAAGTGGTCGGGATTCTTTTCCAGTATCGCCGAAAAATCGTCCACTGCTTTCGGATATTCATAATTCGCCATATAGAATATACCTCTGAGCAAATACAAATCTTCATCTTCTCTCTCTTTCAACTGACGAGTCAATTCTTCGATACGGCTTTGCACCAATTCCGGAGAGTAGTTAAAATGTTTATTGGATAATGCCAACGCGGGATTATAGTCGTGCCGCTGATTGAAGTCGGTAATGTGCCGGTTATAATACTGAAATTTTCCCGTCCTCAAAGAATCCATGCTCTGATACTGCACACAGAAAATTTCCTGCAAAGACACAATGACGTTTTTATCCTGCACTCTGCCGTTAATCACATCGCGCATCTTGTCCGTACGGGCATTGAAGTCTATCAAACGCTGAAAGTTTTCGGCCGTATCCACCAATGCATTTTTATCCCCCTCTTTCATTTTCCGGTAGCGCTCCATAATGGCCCTTGCCTGATGGGTGTCGTTGTCGGCCGAAGCATAATTCTGCATTTCATTATTCACCGCAGCCCGCATCATATAAGCTTTTACAAAATCCGGATACAACCGGATACTTTCCGAAAAGTCATTGTAAGCCCCGTGCAAATCTTTCACCTGCAACTTCAAAAGTCCCCGGTTGAAATAAATCAGGATATTGTCGGGATTCATCTCAACAGCTTTGTCCAAGTCTGTAATAGCATGGTTATAGTCACCGATTTCCGCCAACAACATAGCCCGATTGTAGAATGCATAGATATAATTGCTGTCCATTTCTATAATCCGGGTATAATCATCCAGGGTCTCCTGGTATTTCTTCATCTCATACCACACCATGGCACGGCTCATCAGTATGCGTTCATTCTTCGGATTCGCTTTCAGCGCCCGGTTATAATCTTCTATGGCATTGTGATAGTTTTTCTGTTTATACCACAAATAGCCTCTCAATCCGTAAGCGTCATCCGAAAACATATTCAGTTTCACCGCCGCATTGCAATCGGCCATCGCCCCGTTCAGGTCTTCCATTTTTTCCCGCATAATGGCCCGGTTCAAATAGGCGGCCATCAGTTTATCATCGATAAGCAACGATTTGGAATAATCTTTTTCAGCCCCTTTGAAATCTCCTGTTTCCGCTTTGGTCATTCCCCGGTTGGCATATACATAGGCATTCCCGGGGTCGATGGAAATCGCCGTGTTATAATCCTGCATCGCCACTTTAAATTTCCGCAAATTGTGATAAGCGATTCCCCGGTACATATAGGCATGGAAATAATTCGGATTCAACTCGATGGCCTGGGTATAATCTTTGATAGCCCCCTCGTAATCGTCCAGGTTCATTTTGGCCAATCCCCTGAAAAAATAGGGCTCTGAAAGATAAGGTTTAATCCGTATGATGTTGTTGAAATTTTCTATCGCACTGATATAGTCGTCAAAATAAATGGCACTCTTTCCCATCTGCAACATATTGTAGGTGTTCCATTGGGCAGAAAGGGACAGCGAGCATCCAAGAAAAAAGAGAATTAAATAGCGTCTCATCGGGCAGAATCTCCTTGCATAATTAAAGTCGGGTAAATATAAAGAAAAAACGGGATGTTCTCACACCCCGTTTCAGATTCATTATAGAAAATTAATCATCATCCTGATCATCATCGTCTATACCCGGTTCAAACAGATAAGAAGTTTGTTTTACCGTTAATGTGCTACTAGAAGGTACACTCGTGCTACCTCCTACTGCGATATAACCTACATCATTCAGAACAAAAGCGCAAGCAGCCTGTCTCAAAGCGAAAGAAGGCAGACTGGTCACTTCGTCCCATCTTCCTTTTTCTCCCTTATAAGGATTAAATTCCCAACAATCACTAAGCAAGCTTCCTCTGGCACCGGAAACCAAATAGATACGGGCCGATTGATCGGAATCCTTACCCACAACAAATGCAGTAGCATATCCCCTCGGAATCATGGCGTAATCATTGTCAAAACTTTGTCCGTCTTTATCTTTCAAAGGATCCAATAATTCCCTCTGTTCAGACTCGGATTCAAAAGGAGAAAAACGAATCACATCATTCGGATAGGAACTTCCGTCCTGTCCCGTAAATATATAAGCATCCGATCCGACAACAGCAACACAAGCACCTGCTCTCTTTTCTCCATAGGTCCAAGTCATTTCTTTCCAAGTTTCCGTTTCCAAGTCAAACTCCCACCAATCTTTCAATGTTCCCGAACCTTCATTTCCTTTGTTATACTGCCCATAAGCGACATAAGCTTTTCCCTTTCCGCTATTATTCGGATCCGGCACATAGAACCCTAAAGCATAACGCCGACGTTCTCCCGGGAAATCAGCCACTTTCGTCCAGGTTGTTCCATCGTATTTATAAAAATCATTGAAATATTCTTCTGTGCTCGTAGAACCAGTATGCAAACCAGCTGAATATCCCAATCCTACATACGCTACCTTACCGTTGGAAAAAGCAACTGCCCCCAAACGAGGTTCACCCGGAAATGAATCCGTACATCTGTACCAAGTAAGATCTCTATCGCTATTGGCTGTACAATAATAAAAATCTCTCAACTCACGGGACTGCTCATTTATACCTGTTCCGACATATGCCCTTTCCCCCAAAACAAAAGAAACTGCCCCCAAACGTCCCATTCCGCCAAAGGATTCCACCTTCTTCCAGTTTCCCACCTCATCATCATTGGAGTGACAGCCGGCAAAGAAAAGTCCTAAAACGAACAAAAAACTTAAATTTCTAAGCGTTTTCATAAATTTTATATTTCAATTTTTCATTTTTTACCTAAAACTCGGGCAAAACTACATATTTTATGAATAAATCCAATAGGTTTTCCATTAAATTACGTTACCAAACACAAATTATTACTGCTTCTGCAAATTCACGCGTTATCAGGATGTTATTTTTAGAAAATAATTTTACCTTCGCATCTTGATTGTCGCAAAACGTATAAGCGAAATAGGTTAAGTACATGAAAAATCTTGTTTTTATTTTTTGCCTGATTCTCTGTTGGGCCTGCAATAATGACGTAACATCCATCGGTCAGGATTTAATCAATGATGACAGTTACGTAGAATTGGTAAAATTTAACATAGAGAACAGCTCTACTATCAAATTGGACTCTTTTCCCACTTCCACAGCCAAAACAGGAAGCGAACTTTACAACCTGATTGTCGGAACGATTGAGGACCCTATCACCGGCTTCACTGCCACCCAGCCTTATTTTTCGCTTGTGCCTGCCGGTGGTGATCCTATCAGCATAATTCACAGATTCGATTCCATTACGTTTAATATCAAATACAACGGACAAATCTGGGGAGATACAAACCAAATCCAAACTTTCTACCTGCATCAACTTACTGAACTCCCTGTTCTGGATGAACAAAACGACCTGTTATACAACACCACCGTCACTCCCTATGATGCGACACCGTTAGGAAGCTACCAAATCTTACCACATAGCCGAAACTTAAACAGGTTCTGCATGCGGTTAGATGATTCATTGGGACTGGAATTGTTTGACAAAGTAAAATACAATGACGTATATATCACGAATAATCACTATTTTGTCCAGTATTTCAAAGGTGTAACACTGATACCCGACAATAACAATACATGTATATTCGGCTTTTCGGCTGCTGCGGACAGCATTTCCATACAATTGCATTTTCACGACGCGGAAAACGAAAAAGTTTATAAATTCTCTCCCAGTGTCGCTTACAGTGAATATACCTATGAAAGGCAACACAACGATGCAACCGGCACGCCCTACGCAGCCTTGACCAAACAAACAGAAAATCTGTTGTTTTATGAAGCTGCCAGAACCGATGCGAGATACGGGCAACTTGTCACACAGGGCTTAAGCGGTTATGCCATAAAAATGCGTCTGCCCATCGCTCCTGCCGGAGACAAATACAAGACGATTGTCAAAGCGGAAATCGAATTGCGTCCCCAACCATCGAGCTATAGAGAAATCAAGTTGCCGGAAACCATCAACCTCTATCAGTCCAATTCGGACAACGACCTTATCAGTGCCATTACCAAGCCTGACGGCAGTGCCATTACCGGTACATTAATCCGCGAGGAAAACCGGCCGGAGGAGGAACGTTTTGTCATTAACATCACAGACTACTATAATACCCTTTGCCAAAGCAATGATGCCGACACTAAAAACTATGTCATTATCAGTGTCCCTGCCGACCTGATGTCGGGCAGCTTCAACAGACTGACTGTCGACCGCATCCCCGTTTTAAATATTTACTATGCAAGCTACGAATAATATTCACGTCCCCATGAAAAAAATTATTCCGTTATATCTACTGTTTTTTCTATTTTCCTGGCAGGCCTATAGCCAGAATAACACCGGAACTCCTTACTCCATGTACGGAATCGGCCTTTTACAAGACAATTACGGTCCCTATACATCTTTGGGTGGCGTTTCCGCCGCCATGCGCGACAACAACAATATCAATTTTTTAAATCCGGCCTCCTATACCGCCTTAGACAGTAACCGTTTCTATTTCCAGTTCGGCGTGACCGGTGAATATGTCCATATCGCCACCCACCAGGAAAGCAGCAGTTACAGAGTGGCTCAGAATGCCTCTTTGAATATGGCTTTCCGCATTTACAAAAATCTTTTCACTTCGTTGGGATTCAACCAGCGTTCCGACATCGGATACGACCTGTATTATTATAAAATGATTAACGGAAGCGACGACGAATACTATAACCAGCAGATTTCCGGGGAAGGCGGGCTGAACGATTTCTATTTAGGATTGGCCTACAGGTTCGGAAATCTTTCCCTCGGTGTCAATAGCTCTCTGGTATTCGGAAACATTGAAAAAAGGGTCAATCTTATTCCGCTTATTTCAGACAGCTATTATATCAACAGCCGGAATAAAATCGCCGTTTTCGACGCAATCTTCACGGCCGGTATCCAATACGGCATGACTCTTTCTCCCAAATCGAAACTGACCTTGGGAACGGCATTCAATTTTTCATCCAAAATGAATGCCCGCAAAGATTTGGAGTCTTATAAAGTAAACACTTCGACACAGAACAGCGAAACCCTGGACGACGAAAAACTGCACAACGGCAATATCTCTTATCCGTTCCGCATTACCGGCGGTTTTGCCTATAATTACAAGGATAAATGGACCGTTGCCGGTGACTATACATTTCAGGAAATGTCCGCTTATAAAGAATTCGGTGAAGACCAGACATATAACGACTATCACAAAGCATCCATCGGTGTGTCCCTGTTGCCGGCACGCTACGGCAGATACTGGTGGCAACGCAACAATTATAATCTGGGTGCATATGCCGTACGCTCACAAATCGAGCTCAACAATGTACACATAAATACTTATGGCGTAACCTTCGGCACACAAATGCCCGTATACATTTCCAACCGCGAATTATTGCTGGGAGTGGCTTTTGATTTAGGCATAAGAGGAACTGAAAAGAACGGCCTGATCCAGGAAAAATATGCCAAAATCCGCTTGAATATCGCTTTTAAAGAAGGCTGGTTCATGAAACGTAAAATCGATTAAATCCAAATAAAACAAACATCATGAAAAAATTTTTATTTCCTTTAGCGGCGATTGTCCTGTCGATCGTTGCTTGTAATTCAACCACCCAATACACCATCAACGGAACCGTTGAAGGCACACAGGAGGGGAATGTATATCTTGTAAAATACAGCGGTCGGACAGCTGACACGTTGGCTCAAGCTCCTATCAAAGCCGGAAAGTTCTCCATACAGGGGAAGGTGGAAAACACCACCAATGCCTATCTTATCGTGGAAGGCAAAAGAGGAGGCACTCCGATTCTTGTAGAAAACACGAAATTCACCGCTACCTTAAACCCGGAAGATAATTCCCTCTCCAAAGTGGAAGGAACGGAAAACCAGAAAATCCTGAACGAATATCTCGTTATCTCCAACGAACTGAGAAAACAGCAGTCCGAACTCTACAAAGCCTACTCGGCTGCCATGCAGGAGAAGAACGAAGAAAAAGCCAATGAAATCCGTGCCGAATTCGACAAAGCAGACAGTATTTCTTCTGTAAAAGAAGCCGAACTGATTAAAGCCCATTCAGACAGTTACGTAGCTCCCTATATTCTGGCAGGAAAAATGTACAACCTGGATTTAAAAGAGTTACAGGAAAAATACAACGCCTTGGGTGCAAACGCCAAAGCCAGCGAATACGGTAAAAAAATTGCCGAAAGAATCGAAAAATTAGAAGCTGTGGCTATCGGGAAAGTAGCTCCTAATTTCACCCAGGACACTCCGGAAGGCAAACCGTTGTCTTTGTACGACATCAAAGGAAAAGTGAAAATCATTGATTTCTGGGCTTCCTGGTGCGGCCCCTGCCGTCGTGCCAATCCCGAAATGGTGAAGCTTTACAAAAAATTCCATCCGAAAGGCCTGGAAATCCTCGGTGTATCCTTAGACCGCAACAAAGCAGACTGGGAAAAAGCCATCGCTGACGACCACCTGGACTGGAACCAAGTGTCCGACCTTCAATATTGGAACAATGCGGCAGCACAGGCATATGCCGTAAGCAGCATTCCTCACATCGTGATTTTGGATGAAAACAATGTCATTGTTGCCCGCAACTTGCACGGCGAGGAATTAGAAAACAAAATCGCCGAACTATTAAAATAAGAAAGCGTTAAAGTATATGAATGAGGGTATCGAATCTTTCGTTACCCTCTTCTTTTTACTATTTTTGTGTGTCCGCAACCCGTGGAATATCCCGGTTTCCGGTTTTATCTTGATTATAATTCACTGTCATGCAGAAATTTTGTATTTTTCTCCTTATTCTGATTTTCAGCTTACCGAGCCGGGGGAATCGTCCGCAAGTTCCGGACTGGTGCGAAGAGACTCTGAATGCCATGACCCTGGATGAAAAAATCGGGCAGCTTTTTATGATTGCCGTATACAGTAATAAAGACAAAGAATACCAGGAAAAAATAGAAGGAATCATCCGGAAATACCACGTCGGCGGGTTGATCTTTTTTCAAGGCGACCCTGTCAGACAGGTAGAAATGGTTAATGCCTGCCAAAAAATCAGCAAATATCCCCTGTTGATAGGCATTGATGCAGAACACGGGTTGGGCTGGCGACTGCAAACAGCCATGGAATTTCCCCAAATGCTTATCAACGGTGCCGTAACAAACGACTCCCTGATTTACCGTTTGGGCAGGGCTATCGCACTCCATTGCAAAGAAACAGGTGTACACGTGAATTTTGCTCCGGTGGCTGACGTCAACAATAATCCGGCGAACCCCATTATCGGTATGCGTTCTTTCGGAGAAAATCCGGACAACGTATATAGAAAAACAGCCATGTACGTCGCAGGCAGTCTCTCCGCGCAAGTACTTCCCGTTGTCAAGCATTTCCCCGGACACGGCGATACGGACACAGACTCCCATTTATCGCTGCCGGTCATTTCCCATTCCCTGGAACGTCTGGATTCCGTTGAATTATATCCTTTCAGGAAATTAATCGGGGATTCGTTGCCTGCCATTATGGTGGCCCATCTGAATGTAAAAGCATTGGACTCAGCCCAAATACCCGCCACATTATCTCCCCGCATTGTACGTTACTGGTTGCACGACCGATTCGGTTTCAACGGGCTCTGCTTTACGGACGCCATGAATATGAAAGGAGTCAGCCAGGGACATGAGAAAGGAAACGCAGAAGTAAAAGCCCTCCTGGCAGGAAACGATATTTTACT
This sequence comes from uncultured Odoribacter sp., assembly GCA_910588375.1. Lineage (GTDB taxonomy): Bacteria > Bacteroidota > Bacteroidia > Bacteroidales > Marinifilaceae > Culturomica. Next base: position 79,558 of record CAJUQA010000010.1, on the reverse strand, counting down.
TTTTCCCGAAAACATCGACCGAGCCGTAAGTCAAATAAAAAAAGCCATCAAAGACAGTCTGATTTCATCAGAAGAGATAGAAGCCCGATGCAGGAGAATCCTGAACGCGAAACGCCAATACGTATTGACCGACCTGCAACCTTTGCAAACCGGACAACTATGGTCGCGATTAAACCGTCCCGAAGATTTTGCCCTGAAACAGGAACTCTATAAAAATGCCATTACCCTTATCAAAAATGAAGCGGCAATATTACCCCTCAAACGATTGGATACACTAAAAATAGCCTCTCTGAATTTCGGTGCAGAAGAAATCAATACCTTTCAAACCACGCTGGATAAATATGCCCGGGTCAGACATTTCGTCTCACCGAAAAAACTCTCTGACGATGCCATACAGAAACTGGTTCGGAAACTGGCTCCCTACAATTGCATCATATTATACAACAACAGCGCCTCCAACCGAATGGCACGCCATTACGGCCACTCGCCGGAATTGTCACAACTTATCACCCGACTGAAAGGGAAAAAAATCATACTCTGCCATCCTGCCATTCCTTATGGACTAAAATCTTACGTAAATCTTCCGATAGACGCCATCTTGGTCAGCTATGAAGACCATCTTTACCCCAGAACATATGCAGCACAGGCTATTTTCGGAGGCATCCCGGTCACGGGACAACTCCCTGTCTCCATCACACCGGACTTTCCTGCCGGAACAAGTATCCCGACAGAAAAAATCCGTTTAGGCTATGTCCTTCCCGAAATGTGTGGAGTATCGACACCCCTCCTCGCCTCTGTCGATTCCATCTGCGAAGCCGCCATCCGGATAAAAAGTACTCCCGGTTGTCAAGTACTCGTTGCCAAAGACAATTATATCATATACAACAAGGCTTTCGGGCACAATACTTACGAAAAAGAAAAAGCCAACCACATTTCCAATATCTACGACATCGCTTCCGTTACCAAAATAGCTGCGACACTTCCCGTGGTAATGAAACTCTATGACCAGGGAAGAATCGCCATAGACACACCAGCCTGCCGCTATTATCCTCCTTTAATAGGCTCAAATAAAGAAGATCTAACACTCAGGGAAATATTAGCCCACAATGCCGGCCTGAAAAGCTTTTTCCCTGCTTTTTCCGATCCCATCGACACTGAAAAATTACCCGGTCCCCTGTTCACCAAAGCCCCGACGAAACACAATACCCAGAAACTGAAAGACCATCTATTCGCGTATCCCGGCTATCAATTCAAGGACAGCACATTATCCCGCACACCTCGCCCCGGCTTCCAACCTTTCACTCCCGGATTATACATGTTCACCGGCTACCGGGATAGCGTCATGGCCAAAATTATCCGCTCGGAAGTGAACCCGAAAAAAGAATATACATACAGCGATTTGGGATTTATCTTTCTGCAAAAAATAGCGGAACATCAAACCGATTCTTCCCTCGATGTCCTGGCAAAAAGCTGGTTTTATGACAAACTGGGAGCCTGTCATACGGATTTCTTAGCCGAGAAACGGCTGTCCGGAGACTATATCGTTCCCTCCTGCATTGACAAACTCTACCGGAAAAAAGAAATCAAAGGCTGTGTACATGACCCGATGGCTGCCCTTTTAGGCGGTATTGCAGGGCATGCCGGTCTATTCTCCACAGCAGAAGATTTGGCCAAAATCATGACTTTGTATTTAAACAAAGGAACCTACGGAGGCGAACAATTGCTAAGCCCAGCCACCCTGGAACTCTTCACCCGGAAAACCGACTGTTTCCCCAATAACCGGCGTGGACTGGGATTTGACAAACCCGAAATGGATGAAAAGAAAATAGGTCCCACTTGTAAAGAAGCTCCGGCCTCCAGCTACGGGCACACCGGATTCACCGGCACCATGGCATGGGTTGACCCGGAAAACCGGCTTGTCTATATTTTCTTATCCAACCGGACCTATCCCAACGAATTCAACACCAAACTCAGCGACGAGAACATCCGGACCAAAATTCAAAGCGCCATTTACCGGGCTCTGAAAGACAATCGGAATTAATGACACTTTTCTTTATTGATTCATGGCAAAATCAAAGAAAAAAGATACTTTTGCACATGAACGGAAAATTTAACCAGTTATTAATAAATAGAATAAATTATGAGTAATTTTTTGACTACCTCAATCGGGAAAAAAGTCATCATGAGCCTATCGGGACTTTTTCTGATTTTGTTTTTGTGCGTTCACTTGTCGGTGAACCTGCTGTTACTTGTCAGTCCGGAAGCATTCAATGCGGGATGTGAATTCATGGCACTGCCCTTCATCAAAGTAATCGAGCCCGTACTGGCATTAGGATTCATCGTCCACATCGTTTGGGCAAGTATCCTGACCATCCAAAACCAAAAAGCCCGCCCGCAGAAATACGCCCTGCGTAAACAGTCGCAAAACTGTACGTGGCCTTCCCGCAACATGTACATCCTGGGTGCACTGGTATTGGCATTCCTGGCATTACACATCGCCACCATCTGGTACAGATTCAAATTCGGCGAAATCCACGACCACTATGAATTTGTCAGCGGTTTCTTGGTACAACCGGTATTCGGAATAATCTACATCATCGCAGCTATCTTCCTGGGACTTCATCTTTCCCACGGATTCTGGTCAGCCTTCCAGTCCATCGGTTTTTCCAACGACATTTGGAGAAAACGTCTGGAATACGTAGCCTATTTCTTTGCGATTGTGTTTGCTGTCGGTTTCAGCATTATTCCGGTTTATTTCCTGATTTTCGGAAACTAAACCTCTCAGTCCACATTAAATCAAAAATTTAAAACAATTCAGTTATGTCAATATTAGATGCTAAAATACCTGCCGGTCCGTTAAAAGACAAATGGTCTGCCCACAAAGCCCACATCGGCGTTGTAAGCCCGGCAAACAAGAAAAAACTTGATGTTATCGTTGTCGGTACCGGATTGGCCGGAGGCTCCGCAGCCGCCAGCCTGGCCGAATTAGGATATAACGTAACGGCTTTCTGCTACCAGGATTCTCCCCGCCGGGCTCACTCGATTGCTGCCCAGGGAGGTATCAACGCAGCCAAGAACTACCCGAACGATAACGACTCTGTTTTCCGTTTATTTTACGAAACCATCAAAGGAGGTGACTATCGTGCCCGTGAAGCCAACGTATATCGTCTGGCAGAAGTAAGCAACGCTATCATAGACCAGTGTGTTGCCCAAGGCGTTCCTTTTGCCCGCGAATACGGCGGTCTGTTAGCCAACCGTTCTTTCGGTGGAGCATTGGTAAGCCGTACATTCTATGCCCGCGGTCAAACGGGACAGCAATTGCTTTTAGGCTGCTACGGAGCCATGAACCGTCAGATTGAAAAAGGAAAAATCAAAGTATACAACCGTCATGAAGTATTGGATGTCGTAGTCGTTGACGGGAAAGCCCGCGGTGTTATTGCCCGCGACCTGGTTACCGGAAAAATCGAACGCTTCGGAGCGCATGCCGTTGTATTGGCCACCGGAGGTTACGGTAATGTATTCTTCCTCTCCACCAACGCCATGGGATGTAACGGAAGTGCTGCATGGCAAGCCTACAAAAGAGGAGCGATGTTCGGTAACCCCTGCTTCGTACAGATACACCCGACCTGTATCCCTGTTCACGGAGAACAGCAGAGCAAATTAACTTTGATGTCTGAATCTCTACGTAACGACGGTCGCGTATGGGTACCGAAAAAAATCGAAGATGCCAAAGCATTGCAGGCTGGCACGAAACACCCGAACGATATTCCGGACGAAGACCGCGATTTCTACTTGGAACGCCGTTATCCGGCATTCGGTAACTTAGTGCCCCGTGATGTGGCATCCCGCGCTGCCAAAGAAAGATGTGACGCCGGATTCGGAGTAAACAACACCGGTAAAGCCGTATTCCTGGACTTCAAATACGCTATCCAGCAATTAGGCCGTGACACCATCGAAAAACGTTACGGTAACCTGTTCCAGATGTATGAAAAAATTACGGCTGTTGACCCGTATGAAAACCCAATGATGATTTATCCGGCCATCCACTATTCCATGGGCGGACTTTGGGTTGACTATAATCTGATGACCACCATTCCGGGCTTGTATGCCATCGGCGAATGCAACTTCTCCGACCACGGAGCCAACCGTCTGGGTGCTTCAGCCCTGATGCAGGGATTGGCTGACGGATATTTCATCCTGCCTTACACCATCGGTGACTATCTGGCAAAAGAAATCCAAACTCCGAAAATCCAAACCAACACACCGGAATTTGAAGAAGCTGAAAAACACGTCACCGACCGTCTGCGCAAGCTTTATGACATAAAAGGGACCAAATCCCCCGACCACTTCCACAAACAGTTGGGACACATCATGTGGGATTACATCGGTATGGCACGTGAAGCCAGCGGACTGAAAAAGGCCATCGAACTGATCGCCCAAGTGAAAGAAGAATTCTACAAAGACCTTCGCGTCGTAGGCGAATTCTCAGCCATGAACAACGAACTGGAAAAAGCCGGCCGCGTAGCAGACTTTATCGAACTGGCGGAACTGATGGCTCATGATGCCCTTGACCGCAATGAATCCTGCGGAGGTCACTGCCGTCTGGAATCCGTAACCGAAGAAGGGGAAGCCAAACGCGACGACGAAAACTTCAAATATGTTTCCGTATGGGAATACAAAGGAGAAAATACGGCTCCGGAATTGCATAAAGAAGAGTTAGAGTTCGAAAACGTTCAATTAACACAGCGTTCTTACAAATAAAGAACTATTAAACACAAGATCATTATGGCAGATAAAATATTAAAAGAACTGACACTGAAGGTGTGGCGTCAAAAAGATGCCAAATCCAAAGGCGGGTTTGAAACATACAAAATCCATGATATTTCTACCGGTACTTCATTCCTTGAAATGCTGGACATCCTGAACGAGCAATTAGTAAGCGAAAACAAAGAACCGGTAGCTTTTGACCACGATTGCCGGGAAGGGATTTGCGGAACTTGCAGCTTGTTCATTGACGGACGAGCTCACGGACCCGACGACGATGTGACGACTTGCCAGTTGCACATGCGCCGTTTCCAGGACGGAGCGACCATTACCATTGAGCCGTGGCGTTGCGGAGCGTTCCCTGTAATCAAAGACCTTATCGTTGACCGTCAGGCATACGACAAAATTCTGCAAGCCGGTGGATATGTGTCTGTCAACACGGGAGGTGTACCCGATGGCAATGCGATTCCCATCTCCAACGACAATGCAGAAGAAGCCATGGACGCAGCCGCCTGTATTGGATGCGGAGCCTGTGCCGCTACTTGTAAAAACTCTTCGGCTATGCTCTTTGTTGCTGCCAAAGTTTCCCAACTGGCCTTATTACCTCAGGGAAAAGTGGAAGCCGCACGCAGAGCCAAAGCCATGGTTGCCAAAATGGATGAACTCGGATTCGGTAACTGTACCAACACGGGAGCCTGTGAAATGGAATGTCCCAAAAGCATTTCCATACAGCATATCGCCCGTTTGAACCGGGAATTCTTAAAAGCAAAACTGAAAGATTAAGAATTTTCATAGCTATACACAAACCCAAGGGTGTCAAAATAGTTTGGCACCCTTGATTTATTTTCAAACCTCATGAAACTATACTACAGAGAAGAAGGCTGTGGTTATCCGTTACTCATTTTACACGGTCTTTATGGAGCATCCGACAACTGGCTACCAATAGCCCATCTGCTAAGTCCCTTTTTTCGGGTCATTCTTCCCGACTTACGGAACCATGGTCATTCCCCCCACCACCCGGAACATACGTATGCAGCCCTGGCTGACGATGTGGCGGAACTGATTGACTCACTCCATTTACCAGTAAAACCACATATTGCGGGTCATTCCATGGGTGGCAAAGTCGTCATGTGCCTCCTCCAGCAAAACCCATCACTCATCGGTCAAAGCATCATCCTCGACATCGCCCCCAAAAACTATCCCCTATCGGAAGAACACAAGCGGCTATTCAACATCATCCACACCACGGCATTACAGTCGTTCACCTCATACGACGCCATTAAAAAACACCTCGCCCCCCAGCTCCCATCCAAGCAAGAACAACAAATCATACTGAAAAACATCCAGAAAAAAGGGAAAAACTTCGATTGGAAAATAAACACGGAAGCACTCTACAACCACCGCCACGCCCTCTGCCAATGGCCGCACGAACTAAGCGACCTGCAATACAACCGCCCCGTACTATTCGTCAAAGGAGAAAACTCCCCGTACATCTCCTCCCCCGAAGAACTCAAAAACAACTTTCCGGCTGCCCTGTTGTCCACCCTCCCCGACACGGGTCATTGGTTACATACAGAACAGCCGGAAAAGCTCGCGGAACTCATCCGCACCTATCTCGCCGTTAATTCCAAGCCTCGATAGAAGTCACCTTCGTCACAGACTGGCGGTTCATATAACTACACTCGCTATCAATATCGATACCCGGTTCCAAAAGTATAATAGACAAACGGACCTTAATACTAACCGAACCCGGCGCAGAACCGAAAAGTTCACGCATATCATTCGTATATCCGGCCATACACGTCGTCGTATTATCCACCTTTTTCAACAACGTCCCCTTAGGCAAATAATCGCTCACAAAATACATTTTCTTCTCATCCACACTCATCACCTCAATCTGATAATAAGCATCGTTCGTCACATAAGGATTTTTCCACGTAATCGTCATCTCATTACCGGTATTCCGGCTGTGCAAATCAAACGCGCTGAAATCCTTCTTGCCCAAACCATCCACATAAACATGATCGGCAAACTTAAACTCCTTCCCTTTCCCCTCATTCACATAGAAAACCACATCCCTCTCCGCACCTGGCAATCCCAACAAAGAAGCATCAATCGTCTCCTTCTCTATCATCGCCTTATTAGCATCAGCTTTCAACTCCACAATCTGGTCATCCGACAAAACAACTTGGGCACTAATAACATTCGGAACCTTATCCCCTTCCAGCATCACCCGCAACATCGTCTTACTCTCCCGCTGGTCAATCTCCGTCAATAAAAACGCATCCCCTGTCAACCCCTGCAAATACTCCGAATCCTTATTTTCCGCCGTAACATACTCACGTTTCCCGTCATTCACCATCACCGTAAACTTCCCCTTCTCCCAATCCAACACATGCCACGTCTCCTGCCCCTTCGTCTCATACTCTATATTCAAAACATTCTCTTCCTCCTTCGCCTTCCACGTACCCAACAAACTCTCCGTCTTACCGCCGAAATCAATCCCCCACAACTTCCCGTCCCCGCTAAAACGAATCACCTCCACCATACCTTGCGTCGTGTACACATCCTTATTATTCAACCACGGATTATAATACAAATCCTTATTCAACACCCCCGACATATCCAACTCATCATCACCATCATGGGAATCCCCGTCACTACAAGACAATAACCCCATAGCCAACAATACTCCCGTTACAAATAAACCTTTCAATTCCATCATTCAATCTTTAAAAATCATAACTTTGCGAAAGTACAATTTTCAAACAACAACATCATGCTATATCCTTTAAAATTTAAACCTATTATCAAACAAACCATCTGGGGAGGCGAAAAACTGGCTTACAAAAGTGAAGACCCCGCCATAAAATCAAGCATTGGTGAAAGCTGGGAAATCTCCGGCGTACAGGACAACGTATCCGTCGTCACGGAAGGCGCCTTAGCCGAAAACACCTTGCAGGAACTCATCGAAGTATACATGGGCGACTTAGTCGGAGACAAAATTTACGAAAAATTCGGCATAGAATTTCCCTTGCTCATCAAATACATCGACGCCTGCGACGATCTCTCCATACAGGTACATCCCAACGACGCCGTCGCTAAAGAACGCCACAACGCATACGGCAAAACCGAAATGTGGTACGTCATGGATGCAGCCCCAGACGCACAATTGCTCATGGGATTTAATAAAGACACCGACAAATCGGAATATCTGGCCAAACTCCACAATAACACCCTACCGGAAATACTGAACGCGGAAAAAGTGAAAAAAGGGGACTGCTTTTTCATCCCCGCCGGAACTGTCCATGCCATCGGCAAAGGATGCTTCATTGCCGAAATCCAACAAACTTCCGACATCACCTACCGCATCTACGACTATGACCGCCGGGACAAAAACGGCAACCCGCGCGAATTGCATACGGAACTCGCCACCGACGTCATTCACTTCAACGAACAGAAAGAACACGGCATCCACTACCACCAACACGAAAACCACACCGAGGAATTAGTGGAATGTCCCTACTTCACCACCAACTTCCTCAAATTCGACAAAGAAATCGAAAAAGACTACATCCACATCGATTCCTTCGTCATCTACATGTGTCTGGAAGGGAGCTTCTCTGTTGTATACGACACCGATAAATTCGTGAAAGTAAAGCAAGGCGAGACCGTCCTCGTCCCCGCCTGTTTCAAAAACATCTTCCTCATACCGGAGAAAGAAGCAACACTACTCGAAATTTACGTGCCATAGAAATACTGCAGTACAATTAAAAATACCCTGTCGTCTTATGACGACAGGGCTTCAATACGGGAAATTGTCTTAACGACAACTATCAAATAATCTCCAGATGCTTCTCGTCGGTCAATTTCTCACAATAATGGCACTTCAACACAATCGGATGCGTATTGACCACGTCAAATTTCGTGCGCACATACTCATGATTCGTAATACACTTCGGATTCATGCACTTCACAATCCCCTCCACTTTCTCCGGTACATTCACCATCTTCTTTTCCACCACTTCATAGCCGCGGATAATATTAATCTTGGCAGACGGAGCCACCAACGCCAGCTTGTTCACCTCCTCATCCTCCAAAAACTTATCCCAAATTTTCACAATCGCTTTCTTCCCCAACTTGCTGCTCTTCAGATTCGTCCCAAAGGCCATTGCATTCTCCATCGCCGCAATCCCCAACACATTAATCACATCAAACAACTTGTCAGCCGGTATATGATCGATAACAGTACCATTCTCAATAGCACTTACCTGTAATTCTTTCTTTGCCATAACTACGCTTTTAATTTTAATTCCTACTTAATACCCAACGCCTTGCAAATAATCGCCTGACGTGCAAACACGCCGTTCCGTGCCTGTTCAAAATAATACGCTTTCGGATTTTCATCCACATCCACATCAATCTCATTCACCCTCGGCAGCGGATGCAAGATACGCATATTCTCCCGCGTACCGCTCAACATCGCATTTTTAAGAATATACACATTCTTCACTTTCTCATACTCCAACGGATCGGCGAAACGCTCCCGCTGCACACGGGTCATATAGAGAATATCCGCATCATTGATGACCTCATTCAGTTCCGTATGTTCGTAATAAGGAATATTCAACTCCTTCAAATGCAACTTATAGCCCTCCGGCATCTGCAACTCCTTCGGAGCGATAAAATGGAACGTAGGATGAAAATGGCTCATCGCCTGCAAAAGCGAATGCACTGTACGTCCGTACTTCAAATCCCCCACCATGAAAATATTCAGGTTCTCCAGCGTCCCCTGCGTCTTATAAATAGAATACAAATCCAACATCGTCTGCGAAGGATGCTGATTAGCTCCGTCGCCGGCATTCACCACCGGAGCCTTCGCCACCTCACTGGCATACCGCGCAGCACCTTCAATAGGATGGCGCATCACAATCAAATCGCAGTAATTATCCACCATCTTAATGGTATCCTTCAACGTCTCCCCCTTGGTCACGCTGGAAGAAGAGGAATCCGAAAAACCGACAATACGGCCGCCCAAACGGTTGATAGCCGTCTCAAAACTCAAACGGGTACGGGTGGAAGGTTCAAAAAACAGAGACGCCACCACTTTACCTTCCAGCAAACGCTGATTGGGATTCTTCTCAAATTCGGAAGCCGACTGCAACACTTCCAGAATTTCCTCTTTCGTGTAATCTTCAATGGATACTAAGCTACGTTTATTCATATCGCTATTTTTAAATAAAACTTATTCGCACATAAAAAAAACAGCATCTGTCATTCAAAGACAATGCTGTTTTTTTGTCCCCGCGGATAATACCGGGATTCAAACAAATCGGTATGTTGAAATTCTGATTTCATATCAGAATCCAAATGTAAACATTATTTTATACGTTACAATATATTTCCCGCTCTTTTTCCGTCCGGATTTATTTTTCGCCGTTCTGTTTTTTCACCATTTCCACAATCCGGTCTACAATATCCACAGCTACCTCCGATTTCAACTTCAAGTCAAGTATCTCCGCTCTTTCACTCCTATCAATCAGAGTCACTTTATTCGTATCGACACCGAAACCTGCCCCCTCATCCCGCAGACTGTTCAATACGATCAAATCCAGATTTTTCTTTTTCAGTTTCGACAAAGCGTTACACGTTTCGTCATTCGTTTCCAAAGCAAATCCCACCAGCAATTGCCCTTCTTTTTTCTTCTTTCCCAATTCTGCTGCAATATCCCTCGTGGGAAGCAATTCCAGACACAATGACTCTTTTCCCCGTTTCAGTTTCACGCCCGACTTTTCCTTCGGTGTAAAATCCGCCACTGCCGCACAGGAAATAATAATATCGGCTTCCGGGGCTTCCCGGATAACCTCTTCATACATCTCTGCCGCTGATACCACATCAATCCGGCGTATTGAAGTCCTCAACGTCTTCAACTGTACAGGTCCCGCAACCAATGTAACCTCCGCTCCCCGCTCCGCCAACTCCTCTGCCAAGGAAAAACCCATTTTACCCGTCGAATGATTTCCGATAAAACGTACCGGATCTATCTGTTCATACGTAGGACCAGCTGTCACCAGCACCTTTTTCCCTTTTAATTCTCTTGCCTTTGCAAAAAAAGCACCAATTTCCTCCAGAATTTCTTCCGGTTCAGCCATACGCCCTTTACCCGACAGCCCACTGGCTAATTCCCCTTCCTCCGGCTCTATAATCAGATTACCGTAACCCCGCAATATTTCCATATTCTTTTGGGTCGCCGGATGGCGGTACATATCCAAATCCATCGCCGGAGCTATCATCACGGGACACTTCGCCGACAAATAAGTCGTCAGCAATAAATTATCGGCAATGCCGGCAGCCATTTTCCCCATCGTATTGGCCGTAGCCGGAGCCACCACATACAAATCCGCCCACAACCCCAAACTCACATGCGAATTCCAATCCCCGTTCTCCGGATTATAAAAATCCACCATAATGGGATTCTTCGACAAAGTGGCCAATGTCAACGGAGTAATGAAAGCTTTGGCCAAAGGGGTCATGACAATCCTGACCTCCGCCCCTTCTTTCACAAGCAAGCGAACCAACGAAGCCGCCTTGTAAGCCGCAATACTTCCGGTCACACCTATTATAATATGTTTTCCTTTCAGCATGGTTATTATATAAAAAATGGAGAATGAAAATGTCTTTCCAGACTATTTTCCACCCTCCATCTTTAATTTTCGGTTCTTAAGCGTTCTCCTTTACACCTTTTTCCTTATCGGCTGTATTCCGAAAATAAACCCGATCGTCCAAAAATTCCTGTGTGGCAATCAATACCGGTTTCGGGATACGTTCATAATACTTCGAAATCTCTATCTGCTCGCGATTTTCAAAAATTTCTTCCAGATTGTCGGAATAAGAAGCAAATTCCTGTAATTTACGGCTCAATTCCTCTTTCATTTCCACGGAAATCTGATTTGCCCGTTTAGCGATGATAGCCACTGCTTCATAAATGTTTCCGGCTTTCTCTGAAAATACGGCAGGATTACGAGTAATCGTGTTATTCGGAGTTTTTACTTTTTTAAAATCTACCATAATTGATTTTATATTAAACTAATCTTTAAACTTGTAATTATCTAGAAAAAGATTGATTGCATCATACTTTTTCTTTATATCATTCACATATTTACTGTTCGGATACTCATCTGCAAAATAATAATACTCTTCTTTTGCCGCATTATAACGCTCCAATTTCTTATCCTCCACACTGTTCACTGCCATCTGATATTTAGCGTTGAAAAGAAGATACATAATCTCTTCGCGGTATTTCGAACCCGGATAGTCTTTCAGACAGTTCTGTAAACTCACTACAGCCGCCTTGTAATACTCCCGTTGGTAATAATTCTTGGCACTCAGATAATCCTTATAAGCCAACTTGTCCAGCATTTCATCCACATACCCGTTGATTTTATCTTTCCGGGGACTGTTCGGGTAACGCGTCAGATACAACTGGAAATCATTGATGGCTTTCCGCGTTGCCCCCTGATCCAAACGCGGTTTAGGAGAAGCAAGATAATTACAATACCCCACCATATATAAACACTCATCCGCAAAATTACTCTCCGGATAAGTCACCACAAAATTCTTGAACAACTCCGAAGCGTATTCGTATTCTTTTTGGTTATAACTGCAAAAAGCGCGGTAATATGCGATGCTCTGAGCTTTGCTCGTTCCCGTAAACACACTGCGTATTCCATCGAACAAGTTCATGGCTCTCTGGTACTCACCCTTGTTGTAATATTCCACGGCCTTCTTATAGATCAGCTGGTAATCGTTGCTTTTCAACAACTTCTGATACTCACCGCAGGAACTGAGTAACAAAACAATGAATATGAGACCTAAAAACTTCTTCATAAACGGAGTGTTTTTTTGCATCATGCAAAGATAGAGTAAAAAGTAAAAAGTAAAAACTTTTCCTTTTACTTTTTTTATTATACCTTTGCTACGATTTTCATGACATATTAAAAATTCCAAAATAGTATAGACGTGGACATTTTTGAAAGAGTAAAAAAACAAAAAGGCAATATCGGCCAATATGCCAAACAGGCACACGGCTATTTCGCTTTCCCGAAACTGGAAGGTGAAATCGGTCCCCGGATGAAATTCCGCGGACGTGAAGTCTTAAACTGGAGTCTGAACAATTATATCGGATTGGCCAACGATCCCGAAGTCAGAAAAGTGGATGCGGAAGCCGCTGCCCAATGGGGATTGGGTTACCCGATGGGAGCCCGCATGATGAGCGGTCAAACTTCCCGCCATGAATATCTGGAATCACAGTTAGCCGATTTTGTAAAGAAACCCGATGCTTTCCTATTGAACTTCGGATACCAGGGCATGATTTCCATTATCGACTGTCTGACTAGCCGCTTCGACTGCATTGTATATGATGCAGAAGCTCATGCTTGTATCATGGACGGTCTCCGCCTTTCCCCGGCTAAACGCTATGTGTACCTGCATAACGATATGGAAAGCCTTCAGAAACAACTGGAAAGAGCCGAAAAATGGGTGGAAGAAACCGGAGGCGGTATCTTAGTCATCACGGAGGGAGTATTCGGTATGGCCGGAGACCTCGGCAAATTGGATGAAATCGTAAAGCTGAAAGATAAATTCAATTTCCGCCTATTGGTGGACGATGCCCACGGTTTCGGAACTATGGGACCTACCGGTGCCGGAACAGGCGAACATTTCGGCGTTCAGGATCAAGTGGATCTCTATTTCGGTACATTTGCCAAAGCCATGGCCGGCTTCGGTGCATTCGTCGCTACAGACGAAGAAATATGTATGAACCTGCGCTACAACATGCGTTCCCAGACTTTTGCCAAATCCCTGACCATGCCAATGGTGGAAGGTGCCATCAGGCGTCTGGAATTATTAAAAACACAACCGGAACGCCGTGAAAAACTATGGCAGATTGCCCATGCACTACAAAACGGGTTAAAAGAAGACGGTCTCAACATTGGCAACACCAATTCCATGGTTACTCCCGTTTATCTGTCCGGAAGCGTGGCAGAAGGCATGCAGGTAGCCACCGATCTGAGAGAGAATTATAACCTGTTTTGCTCTATCGTGGTTTATCCGGTTATCCCGAAAGGACAATTGTTGTTACGTTTGATTCCGACTTCCATGCACACTCTTGAAGATGTAAAATACACCATCAAGGCATTTAAAAACGTCGCTGAAAAATTAGCAAACGGAGAATACAATAAAGAAACCTTGGTAGACGCCAGTACATTGTAAAACGGCTTTCTACATAAAAATAACGGGCGGATGATTTCCGCCCGTTTTCATTTCCCATCAAGAGATTACAACTTATTTAAAGCAGCTTTCGCCTTATTCACCATATTGTCAGCAGGTTCCGAAGCCAGGCTCTCAATCTCAAAATCTTTTAAAAGGTCATTGAGCATTTTCAGCTTATACGCATTCTTCTCTTTCGTATATTTTTCTCTCAAAATCCGCACTTTCTCATAAGCCTGTATTCCTTCTATCAAACGCTCCATCCGAATAGACGAACGACCCGCAGGATAAACCAGATAACAATCACCACCACCAAAAGCCCGGAAACGAGAATCCTTCAACGGATCAACGGTCCAACTATTGTACGCCCAACGCAAATAACCATCAAAATCCTTTGCCGCAGCATACCAACCCAACCAAGCTGCTTCCGCAGGAGGTGAAAAAGTAAATGTATTAGGATAAGCTTCCGAACAACAGGTATAATATGTACTACTCATACTCTTTTTCCGTCTTTCCCGCAACACATTTTCCGGAAAAAACTGTCCTGAAGCCACACAATAATCATCTATATCCGCTTCTATTTCCTCATGGTAATTCCCGGCCAAAGCAATCTTATAGGCAGGATCCGCTTCCCGAATGATATGAATAGCTTTACGCATAGCTTCTTTGGGACGTTCATCCATGGCTATCATCGTAATGTCAAACCATCCTTTGGTCTTCAAATGCCGAGCGAAATCAACCAGAAAAGGCTGCCAATAGTCCACATACTCCGGTGTCCCCACTTCCGCTTTTACCATTTGCAGGGAATTAGTGGCCTGGTCAAAATACTGAAAAGAGAGATCCCAAGGAATCATCGTATAGCAATTGATCTGCTGATTGATACCGACACTCATCATAAATTCGACCCATTTATCGAAGACAGCATAATCATACACCCAACGTCCGTCCAAAGTCTTGATACGCATCACCATTGACTCGAAATAGTCTTCCGTCTGCCCTCCCCAAGGCTTATGCATAATGCTTGCCGTGATAATCTTTTGCCCGGCGTTAGCCAGTATTTCCATCACTGGCCGCATCGCATCGAAATGCTCTTTGCTCCACACAGGAAGCTGATGATATCTTGCTACAGCATACGGATTCTGCCATAAATCAAGCCGGAAAGCCCAATTTTTCGGTGCCGGTAATTCCCTATTCAACACTTTCAATTCTATGGACAACGATTCAATTTTTTTGTCCGGAGCCGTAAACCGAATTTGTCCCCGGTATACACCTGCTTTCACCCCCTGAGGAACCCGGACAGTCACCCATACCGGACGAGTCTCCTGGGCTTTCAATACCTGAGTGGCATTTAAATCAATGACATCCGCCACTACCGACGAATCAAACAATGTATGATCCGGCCGATAACCGCAAGTACCTCTTTTGTCTTTATTCAGTTCATCCGTCATGACATAACGAACAAATCCCAAATGCACCGCCGAAGCCGGAATAACCTCCCCTCCCGAACTTTTCAAGTCGGAAGCCACTGCGGTTACCTCTCCGCAATCCTGTTTCGCCCACAACAAAGCCACTCCATTTACTCGCTCTCCTTTCCAGGCAGTTTCTCTCCATATGGAAACAGGCTTTATCAAGGAAGGCACATTCTTTTTCTCATAACGCACATCTGTCGAGCCCCAACTGACAGATACCCCTTCTCCGCATTTCTCCCACTCTTCCGTTCTTATCTCCCGGCTGTCCGTCAATTCTTCATAATCCCGATCCGACACGATCTGCTGAGCATATCCCTGCCCCGTTCCCAGAAGTGCCAAACCGAATAATAAACTAACCACATTTTTCATATTTCAATTATTTAGTAAATTATAGTCACATCCAAACACCCTTCCACAAGACACATTTTTTCTTCACCTAAACAAACGAATTGTACAAATCTACAAAATTATACGAAAAAAGAGAGCCGCTGGCTCTCTTTAATTTCTTCCTGATAAATCTCTATCAGATAATCAACATGGCATCCCCGTAAGCTCCAAATTTGTATTTTTCTTTCACTGCCACATCATAAGCTTTCATCACCTGGTCATAACCTCCGAAAGCGGCCACCATCATCAACAAAGTAGAAAAAGGAAGATGAAAATTAGAAATAAACGCATCGGGAACACTGAAATCATACGGAGGAAATATGAATTTGTTTGTCCATCCCTCGAAAGCCGTCAGACGCCCTTTGGTCGTCACACAACTTTCCAAAGTCCTCACAACAGTAGTACCTACAGCACACACTTTCCGCTTTTCATCTTTTGCTTCATTCACATACTGTACTACTTCGGGACCGACAAAAATCTGCTCGGAATCCATCTTATGCTTTGTCAGATCCTCCACATCCACTTCCCGAAAATTACCTAACCCCACATGTAAAGTCAAAAATGCAAAATTAACACCCTTGATTTCCAATCTCTTCATTAATTCCCGGCTAAAATGCAACCCTGCGGTAGGCGCAGCAACAGCCCCTTCATTTTTAGCAAAAATAGTTTGATACCTTTCCGCATCCTCAGGCTCTACTTTCCGATCTATACTTTTAGGCAGAGGTGTTTCTCCCAGACCGTACAAAATCTTTTTAAACTCATCATACTCCCCGTCAAACAAGAAACGCAAGGTACGTCCCCGTGAAGTAGTATTGTCGATTACTTCCGCCACCAGACTATCGTCTTCCCCGAAATACAGTTTGTTCCCAATACGAATTTTACGCGCCGGATCCACCAGCACATCCCATATCCTCAAGTCCCTGTTCAGTTCTCTCAACAAAAAAACTTCAATCTCTGCACCGGTTTTCTCTTTGTTTCCATACAAACGAGCCGGGAAGACCTTCGTATCGTTAAACACAAACACATCGTTCTCATCAAAATAATCGAGTATATCTTTAAACACTTTGTGTTCAATCTGTCCTGTTTTTTTGTTTAAAACCATCAACCTACATTCATCCCGGTTTTCAGCTGGATGCAGTGCGATTAATTCCGTAGGTAATTTGAATTTAAACTTAGATAACTTCATAGTTAAAATCTTATATTATGTCTATTATTATACCAAGAAAAAAATTAAGGAATATCCTCTAACGCACAAGAATACTCCAGCGTAAAAAATAAGTTGCGCAATTTACATTTTTTCCTGCAAACAAGCAACCAAATCCTCCATATTATTTGCATTTTCCACCCGAAACTTCCCGATAGCCGTCCGGCGCAATGCAGATAAATAGGCTCCACTCCCACAAGCTTTTCCTAAATCATCCGCCAACGAACGAATATATGTTCCTTTCCCGCAAACAATTCTTAACTCCACAACTGGCAAATCAAAACGGACAATTTCAATCTCCTTTATATAAACTTTTCGGGAAGGCATCTCAGGACCTTTCCCTTTTCTGGCCTTTTCATAGGCTCTGACACCATCCACCCTCACCGCCGAAAACACGGGCGGCACCTGCTCTATTTCCCCTACAAACTGTTCCGTCACAGAAGTAAACATTTCACGAGTAATATGCTGATACGGATAATTCCCTTCCACTTCCGTTTCCAAATCATAAGAAGGCGTTGTCCCTCCAAAAGTCAACTGCGCCACATATTCCTTACATTGTCCCATATAGCCTTCAATTTCTTTCGTCCAACGCCCCGTACACACAATCACCAATCCCGTTGCCAAAGGATCCAGTGTACCGGCATGTCCCACTTTTAATTTACCGCATTTCAACCTCAGACACCAACGGATTTTATTCACCACATCAAAAGAAGTCCAATGCAGAGGCTTATCGACCAATATCAATGCTCCTTCCCGGTAATCGCCTTCTTCTTTGAACAACACCATAATCAATGTAATATCAAGACAACGACTCCCACTATCAAACAATAGAGCGCAAACCAGATTAATTTTCCTTTTTTTACCAGATTAATCATCCAGCTACAAGCAAAATATCCCGACACAAAAGCAGCCAAGAAACCGACAACGAGAGACATTGCAGAAATTCCGCTTTCAGCCTGCGTAAAACCACCCTTCAAGAGATCCAATAATGCCTCTCCCAGAATCGGTACCAATACCATCAAAAAAGAAAATTTTGCCACCCGTTCTTTGTTATTTCCTAACAAAATTCCCGTAGCAATGGTTGAACCCGAACGGGATAATCCGGGAATTACCGCACAAGCCTGAGCCAAGCCGATAATAAAGGCATCCACAAAAGATATATTCGTCTTTATCCGGGGCCTTGCATAATAAGAAAAAGCGAGCAGAGCTGCCGTAATCAATAAGGCTGCTCCGACCACCAATAATCCCGAACCAAACAGTTCTTCCACAGCATCTTTGAAGAAAAATCCCACAATTGCTACCGGAATCATCGAAATAGCAATTTTCGCTATATATATAGTTTCTTCGTTCCAACGGAATTTAAATAATCCACCGAACAAGGCAGCAATTTCTTTCCACAACACCACTATCGTACTGCAAACCGTAGCCGCATGCACTACAACGGCAAAAGCCAGATTTTCCTCTCCCTGTATACCGAACAGGGCACTGAAAATTTGAAGATGCCCGGAACTACTCACAGGCAAAAATTCCGTCAGTCCCTGGATAACTCCAAGCACCAATGCTTCAATCCAATCCATATTTTCTGAATATTAAAAGAGATGCTTCTTACGAAATCAATTTTTTATCTCTTTTTTAGGTTTCCTCATGATTGCCCAGACTACAAAACCGAAACCGGCCAACACAACAATCGGCGCCAAGGTAATTCTCCGGAAACTGAAAATCTCATAATTGAACTGATTGGGATCTTCGCTTCCCCCCCCCATCATCAATACAAACCCTAAAACCACGATTGCAAAACCGAGCAATATCATTTTATAGTTTCTTTCCGGAATAGGAAATCCGGCCTTATTTTCGACAACCGGTTTCTTTAAATTGTTATTCACTGCCATATATATTCACTTTTTCTTTAATAAACTATCCGTAAAGGTCATTCAGATCCGTGTTCAAATAGCGCCGCACCGAAAACCAGGAGGAGATGAAAGATAAAAATATGCCCGACACAAAAACAAAAACCACCATCACTATCAGCAAGTCCTTATTCATGATGTCGATAACGCCCCCCACCTCTTTTTGCAGGAAATAAACAGCCAGCAATAATATCATATTGGCAAACATGCTGCCAAAAAAACCGAACCACACGTTGTTCTGGATAAAAGGCTTACAAATAAAAAATGGTTTAGCCCCCACCAATTGCATTGTCTTAATCAGAAAACGCTGGGAATAGACCGAAAGATGAATTGTATTCCGGATCAGTGTAAAAGAAATCAACACTAATGCCGCCCCTGCAATCAGCAAGATAATGCTGATTTTACGTATGTTATCATTGATATATTCCACCAAAGATTTCTGATAGGAGACTTCCTGTATCACATCATAGGATGCCAATTTCTTCTCTATCATTGCCAATGAATCATTATTCGCATACAGCGGATTCAATTTAATTTCAATAGAAGGCAATAAAGGATTATACCCCAAGACCTGTTCGAAATCTTCACCCAATTCTTCTTTAAATTCCCGGGCTGCCTCGTCTTTACTGACAAAAACAGAAGAAGCTACAAAAGATTTGGTATCCAGTATCTTCTGCATTTTCTTTATTTCAGCTTCATTCACATTGTCTTTTACGATGATAGAAAAACCGATATTCTGCTTCACATGCTCTGAAATAGAGCGAGCATTCAATAAAATAAACACCAATATACCGACCACCACCAATACCAAAGCGATGCTGAGGGTGGAAACAAAATAAGATCCTGCAACTCGTCTTTTTGCCGACATTTTTCGTCACTTTAAAAGTTTTGCAAAGATAATAATAATTCATTGTGTCACAAAATTTTCTCGCCCAACCAACGCCCCCTTCATTCCTGATAGTGCTACAGAGATTATCTCAGACATAGTCCTACAATTTTTCGTTGAAATACTTCCCATAAGAAGAAAAAAAGTCCACATTTATTGTACAAACTAAAAAAAACACTTTATATTTGCAATCGCAAAAGAAAGCATGTTCTTTTTAACATTGGGAAAAGTTTCGCGAAAACAATAATATGCGAAAATAGCTCAGTTGGTAGAGCACGACCTTGCCAAGGTCGGGGTCGCGGGTTCGAGTCCCGTTTTTCGCTCTCTGTCAAGGATGCTCGAGTGGTGGAACTGGTAGACACGCAGGACTTAAAATCCTGTGGCCATTGCGGCTGTGCGGGTTCAAGTCCCGCCTCGAGTACTATAAAAAAAGAAGTCGGACATTGTCCGACTTCTTTTTTTATATCCTTTACAGACCTGCATCCCCCAGTATAACAATCCAAATATTTGCCTCCCTAAAATTGCACCCGATTCGCATATATAAAAAAATCAGCCACGTACATGTGACTGATTTTCAGAGGTCGGTAGCAGAGTCGAACTGCTTTACACGGTTTTGCAGACCGTTGCCTAACCGTTCGGCCAACCGACCCTTTGCGGTTTTGCGATGCAAAGATAGGGCAATTTTGATAATTACCAAAAAAAGGAAGAAATTATTTCTCCAAGGTCACACTTGTCCCTCCTACTTTCCCACCAATAGGCGGGTTTAATTTAGATATTTTGATTTTGACATACAATGCCTGGGGAAAAGCCGCATATATCGCCTCTATCATCCGGGAAGCTACGTTTTCCAACAAATGGGACGTTTTCATCATCTCCCGGGCAATAATTTCATAGGCCGTCTGATAGCTCAAGGCATCGACAATCCGGTCGGATTGTGCGGCTTTCTGACAATCATAACGGATACAAGCATATACGGAAAATTTGTTCCCCACAATCTGTTCCGCCTCAAAACACCCGTGATAGGCATAAAATTCCATGCCTTCAATTTCAATAATACCATTCATGGGTCTACTTTTTTTGTTTAAGCATATAAAAATGAAAAAGGACTGAATTTCAGCCCTTTCTCATTACTAACTACTAACCTAAACCATACAAACTTATGAAAAACAATCTTTTTCTAAAGACAGCGCAAAAGTAGTCATTGTTTTCAGAACAAGCTCTCTTAATTTGTGAAATAATATTAATTATTTAATCTAAGATAGTTAAATAATCTTAAATAAGACATGTTTTTTACTTTATGCACCTATTTCAAACTATCCTGTTTGTTTTCCGGAGGCAATAATTCGAAAATTACAGGCACTTCATAGGAAAGCTCAACCGGCTGTCCCTGCAAATAAACCGGCTCCCATTTCGGCATATTACGGATTAACCTCAATGCTTCATCGTCCAATAGCGGGTGTACAGGTGCAACCACTTGGACACTGTCTACGTCCCCGGTTTTCATCAAAGTGAAACGGATAAGCACCGTTCCCTCGATTTCTTCCTGAATGGCCTGGGGAGGGTAACTTAAATGATTGAATATATAATCTCTGACGTTTTTATAACTAAACGGTAATACCGGCGTCCGGTGAGATTCCTGCTGCCGGATTTCAAGCGAATCCCTGCACAATGTGTCATTGAGTGCACTTGTTTCTTTTGCCAAAAACGTTCCCATAAACCAAAATAACAGAAATACACTCTTTGACATCAGACTGATTTTCATTTTATTTCATTCTTATATACGACAAAGATAGTGCAAGCTAAAAGCAAAAGCAAGTACCCTTAAATTTTACCCCTCTATACCGGAAAAGAGCGAAAATATGAGCCCTTAAAATTATTTTCACAAATATTTTGGAGGAATGAAAAAAACATCTACATTTGTACCCGCAATCAGAACAGATCGCACGGGTTCTTAGCTCAGTTGGTTCAGAGCATCTGGTTTACACCCAGAGGGTCGGGGGTTCGAATCCCTCAGGACCCACAAAAAAAGAGACTTGAAAAAGTCTCTTTTTTTATTATCCCCCATAAATTTTTCATAAGATTCACCCGGATTGTTCATAGGTTTCTCAGGGGTTTCCCTCCATCACCTCCGAATCAACTGGGACGTAGGAGCGGACCAACGGCAGCCGGGAGCGTAAGTGATACGCCGCTACATTCCAATTGCTACGCCGTGCTATGAGAGAAACCCCTGGGAAAAGTATAAGAATTGAAAAGGAGAAACCAGTAAAAAAGAAGTCCCCTTTCCAACATTTTAACTTTTTCAACTCCTCCCATTGGTCAATAGAGAAAAAAGTCGTAATTTGCGCAGACAAAAATTTAGCATGGAATAAGTAAATACCGATATGAAACATTTCTTTTTTTGGGGACTCGCTTTGTTTGTCTTAGCTTCTTGCAACAACAAAAACACAGTTAAAATCAAAGGTGAAATCAAAGACGCCGATAAACAATGCGTTTATCTCGACCGGATTGATGTGGACAATATCCTTACGGTCGATTCCACCAAGCTCAACGGTAACGGCCGTTTTTCATTCAAAACAACAGTAACGGAACCTACGTTTTACACGCTTCGTTTTGGAAAAAATGAGGCCATCACCTTATTGGCAGAACCGGAAAAAGAAATAAACATTACCGGAAATTTCAAGAAACTCAGCGAAAATTATGATGTAGAAGGTTCGGAAGGTTCAATGTGGGTCAAAGTACTTACCCGGCAGTTGCGCACTACCCAAAACAAAATGGATTCTTTAAGAAAGAATTATGCAGCTATCCCCGAAGAAGAAAAATTCAATGCCCAACGCAAAGAACTCGAAGCGGAATGGGATTCCACGTTAGTGAAACAAGTACGTTTTTCACGCAATTTTATCATTGAGCATGCTGTCTCTCCTGCCTCTTATTATGCGTTGTACCAAAAAATCGACAACGCCAATTTCATTCTGAACCCCGAAACGGACTTGCAGTCTTACCGCATTGTAGCTACTTCAATGAAAGCATTGTATCCGGAATCCCAATATACGCAGGCCTTACTGAATCATCACGAACAAATCATGAAGCAATTGAAAAATCAAAAAATCCGGAACATGATTGTCAATTCGGACAACAATCTGCCCGAAATAAATCTGCCGAATGCCAAGGGTGATTCAATAGCTTTAAGTTCACTAAGAGGACGGTATATCCTGCTTGATTTCACCGTACTCGGAGCAGAAGGCAGCGAAGCCTATATCCGGACCTTGAAAAGCATTTACAATAAGTTCAAAGGCCAAGGCCTTGTCATTTACCAGGTTTGTCTGGATCCAAACAAATTGCTGTGGGAAGAATTGACCCGTAAATACGACATTCCATGGATTTGCGTGCGCGACGGCGAAGGATTGAAAAGTCCCGCCGCTGCCGTATGGAACATACAAAATATTCCAGCCAATTATATTATCAATAAAAAATACGAAATAGCCGGAAAGAATTTGGCCGGAAAACGCTTGGAAGAGCGGCTGAAAGACGTGATAAAATAATCCGGCATCCTATGGAAGAAACAGGAAAGGGAAAAAATATTTACTTTCTTTCGGATGCCCATCTAGGTGCTTCTGTACTGAAAAACAATCGGGAAAGAGAGCAAAAATTGGTGGAATGGCTGGAATCTGTCCGTCCGCATTGTTCCGTCCTGTTTCTGTTGGGGGATATTTTTGACTTCTGGTTTGAATACAAGCGGGTTGTCCCCAAAGGCTTTGTCCGTTTTCTGGCAAAAATCTGCGAATTTACGGACAGCGGCATCCAAGTGCACTTCTTCACCGGAAACCATGACATCTGGGCTTTCGACTATCTCCGGCAGGAATGCGGTATGACCATTCATACCCGCGATGAAAAGTTCGTCTTCAACGGAAGGAAATTCTACATCGGTCACGGAGATGGCCTGGATCCTCATGACAAAGGCTATCTTTTTATAAAAAAAGTCTTCCACAATCCTTTTCTGCAACGCTGTTTCAGATGGATACACCCGGATTTAGGCATTGCTTTCGCCCATAAGTGGTCTTCCCATTCGCGCCTGAAAGACAATGGAAAAATCGAAGCGGATGCCTATCGCGGCCCTGACCAGGAGGATATTGAACTCTATTGCCGTCAGGTGTTGAAACAGGAATATTTCGATTATTTCATTTTCGGCCACCGGCATCTTCCTTTAGACATTTCTTTAACTCAGGAGAGCCGGTATATCAATACAGGCGACTGGATTACCCATTACACCTATGCCGTTTTTGACGGTGAACAGGTATCGCTAAAAAGAGTTTCCGAGGACTGAATATTTGGAAATCCCATAAAAAAGTCTTAACTTATTATCGTATTTGTAAAACCCCTACCGATATGTTAGTTAAGATATACAGCGGCGCCGTAAGCGGTATCCATGCCATACCCGTTACCATAGAAGTCAACATCCTGAGCGGTGCCAAATTCATCATCGTAGGTTTACCGGACAATGCCATCAAAGAGAGCCAGCAGCGGGTGGATTCCGCCCTCCGGCAAATCGGGTCCCGCATTCCGGGCAAAAGGATTATCATCAATCTGGCGCCTGCCGACGTCAAAAAGGAAGGCTCCGCTTACGACCTGCCTTTGGCCATCGGGATTTTAGCAGCGAACGAGGAACTTCCATTTTCCCACCTCCAGGAATATGTATTTACCGGCGAACTTTCGTTAGACGGCAGTTTAGTGCCCGTGAAAGGGGTACTTCCGATAGCGCTCAACGCTCTTGAAAACGGATTTAAGGGAATAATTGTTCCACGGGGCAATGCCCATGAAGCCGCCGTGGTGAAAGGACTCCAAGTATACGGTTTCAGCCATCTCCGGGACGTCGTCGCGTTTCTGAAAAAAGAAAAAACAGCATCACCCGTAACCTTCAGCCTCAAGCAAACAGAAGAAAATGACTTCGACACCTCTTTTTTTGACTTCAAAGATGTGAAAGGACAGGAAAATGTAAAGCGGGCTCTGGAAATTGCAGCGGCAGGTTCCCACAACCTGCTGATTGTAGGCCCTCCAGGCAGCGGTAAAACGATGCTCTCCAAGCGTCTGCCCGGCATTCTTCCTCCCATGACGCTGGAAGAGTCTTTGGAAACCACCCAAATCCATTCCGTCGCCGGCAAACTTCCTCCCCAATCTTCATTGATTACCACCCGGCCTTTCCGGGCACCTCATCACACGATTTCGGATATTGCCCTCATCGGTGGAGGCAGTTTCCCGCATCCCGGCGAAATCTCTTTGGCCTGTAACGGAGTCCTTTATCTCGACGAACTGCCGGAATTCAAAAGGAGCGTATTAGAAGTGATGCGCCAGCCTTTGGAAGACCGGAAAATCACTATCAGCCGGGCTCGCTCAAGTGTAGATTATCCGGCCAATTTCATGCTCATTGCCTCTATGAATCCCTGTCCGTGCGGCTATTACAATCATCCAAGCAGAGAATGCAGCTGTCCGCCGGGAGCTGTACAAAAATATTTTTCAAAGATTTCCGGTCCTCTGCTTGACCGGATAGACATGCACATTGAAGTTGTTCCCGTCGAACTGGAAAAAATCACCTGTATGCAGGAAGCGGAACCCAGCAGCCGCATTCGGGAAAGGGTCATACTCGCCCGCAGAGTTCAAACAGAAAGATTTAAAAATTATCCCGGCATCTATTGCAATGCCCAGATGACTCCGGCTTTATTAAAAAAATATTGTCCTCTCGATTCAGACTGTCTGTCGCTGTTAAAAACCGCCATGCAGAAATTCGGTTTATCGGCACGGGCATACGACCGAATTATCAAGCTGTCACGCACCATTGCCGACCTGGCGCATTGCGAAAAGATTCTCCCCGGCCACCTTGCCGAAGCCATACGCTACCGGAGTCTGGATAAAGAAAGCTGGGGCAGATAGAAAAATCAGTCACGTCTGATTAATTTGCGGATTTCCCCGACGGGATAACTATGTTCTTTTCCGTCGGGATCCAATACCACTAATTTATCCTCATTTTTAAAGAATAATTCATCCAATGCCTCGCCCAATAGCTCCCGGGCATGCGCATGCTGACTATCCGTCCCGGCATCCGGTTTTTCCCTCACTTTCTGCAAAAACAAAAGTTGGGCAAACCGAATCCGCCTTTTATCATTTTCCGTCAGTTCTTCCTGATTGATATCCATTCCCGTCCTGTCCGACAAATACGCAAAATTGGCTATGGCTCCCGTATTGGCCGGATTTAACCGGTAAGCTTTCCAATAGGCTGCGATAGCTTCGTCTTTTTTCATCGTATAGGTATAAGACATACCTTTCATAACTTCCAGCGCAGACAGGAATCTTTCGTCCGGCAATATCGCGTGTTCGATTAATTCAAAAATAAGCAAGGCATCAGCACACGAACCTGTTCGGCATAAAGTCTCTCCGTATTTCATGGCCAAATCGATATCGGTAGGATTGCCATTTTTCCCGATATACAACGGATAAGCCTTTCTCAGGAAAGGCAAAGCTTTTCCATATTTGTTCTGTTGAAACTTCACCAATCCCATATATTTCAATGTAATCCGTGAAGAATCCGCCTCCTCAAGCAAATGGACAAAAATCTCTTCAGCATCGGAGTAATGTTTATCCGTATATTTCAATACCCCCAACGTCTGACGCAAAGGGAAAGAGCCTGGAGCCGCAGCAATCGCCTTTTTCAGCATTTTACTCAGAAAATCGGCATAAGAGGGTATATAATCTTTATTCGCCAATACGATATTGGCGGCTTTTATGGCTAAAACCGCATTCAGTACATCTTCATAAAAGGCTTTTTCATAGTAATCCATCGCCTGGGGTATCAAACCCATTTCGACCAAACAATCTCCAATAAGCGTCAACAAGGTCACATGTGAAGAATCCGCCGCCAATTGTCTCATATACACTTCCAGGGCACTCCCGTACCGGTTATTCTGCTGATAAAGCCGTCCCAAAGCATAGTTCACAGAAAAATCAAGCGAATCTTCCTGTGCCAATCGCTCATATAACTGCAAAGCTTCGGATTTATGTCCCGCCAGATTCGCCAATCGGGCAAGTGTCAGGCGAATATCCCGGTTTGCCGTATCCCGCATTGCCCATCGCTTGGCGTACCAATAGGCTTTATCATAGCGCATCAACCCTTCGTTAGCCCTAATTCTGTAAGAATACAAAGCCGGATTTTCAACTTTCCCCTGTTCCAAAGTATCCAAGTAACGCACAACTTCGCTATAGCGTTTGTCATTCATTAATTTCTCCAGCTTTCCCTCCCTCCCGGATTGTCCATACGAAATTAAAAAAGTGAAAAAAGCAATCAGAAAAAAGAAGTTTTTCATTGTCAATTGTTTGAATGGAAGATATACACACAAATGTAAAAAATTATTTAAAAAACAACTAAGAGTATGGTTATAATTCATTCCAATTCATTTTCAGGAATATTTTCCTTAAAGAAGGCGACGATTTTACTCCATAAAAAAAGTGTCTGACAGATTCAGACACTTTTTTTTCTTTCATACCGGAAAGCTGTTATACCCTGCTCAGAATATCTTCCAAACCTTCAAAGTGGTTTTTATAATCTTCCAGACTGCGGCGAATCACTTCGCAGGCTTCCTCTTTTCCGTAGACGTCAACAATTTCCACTTTTTTATGCCCGTTTTCTCCGTCCATTCCCGGCATATCCTTGTAGGTCAGAAAATAATGTTTCAGGCGATCCACCACGACATGCGGCAATTCAGTAATATCATTATAGCCATGATACGTGGCATCATGTTTCAGTACAGCAATAATTTTATCATCCGCCTCGTTACCATCCAACATCCGGAAACCTCCGATGGGACGCACGCGGGCAATAATATCCCCGTGGGCAATGGTTCTTTCGGTCAGCACACAGATATCCAGAGGGTCACTGTCACCTGCAATACCAGTACGCCCCGTCTGCTGCATACAATATTCCGCCACCAAATCACCGCAATAACTTTGAGGTATAAAACCGTACAAAGCGGGAACAACATTGGAGTATTTTTGAGGACGGTCTATCTTGATATATCCGCTCACTTTGTCCAGTTCATATTTTACAGTATCTGTCGGTACCATTTCAATAAAAGCGGTCAACACTTCCGGAGCTTCGTTTCCCACTTCCAGACCGTGCCACGGATGAGATTTATACCTCAATCCCATCAAACGGGCTATCGGATCATTAATTTTATTTCCCATTTCTCTGTTAAATTATTTAGTCTCTATCGATAATAATTGCTTTTCTATACACTCTATCAGGATATGAATGATTTTAATATGTATTTCCTGTATTCTGTCGGAATATTCACGCCAAGGCACCACGATACACACATCGCACCTATCCCGCATCTTCCCGCCGTCTTTTCCCGTCAATCCGACTATTTTCATGCCCTGCCTGCGGGCTTCCTCCATCGCTTTCAATATGTTGACAGAATTTCCGGAAGTAGAGATAGCCAACAAAACGTCCCCTTCCTGTCCGTGTGCCTCTACATATTTGGAAAAAATATAGTCAAATCCGTAATCATTTCCCACACAGGTGATATGGGCAGGGTCGGCTATCGCCACTGCGGGCAAAGCCTGACGATCATGCCGGAACCGTCCCGTCAGTTCTTCCGCAAAATGCATGGCATCACAAAGAGACCCTCCGTTTCCGCAACTTATGATTTTCCCTTTTCTTTTCAATGCTTCCACCATCAGTTCCGCCGCAGCACTAACTTTTTCGATGTTACCAGCTTCCGCCATAAATTCTGTCAGCAAACGGTTTGCCTGCTCAAAACTGTTCCGAATCAAATCCATATCCATACTTAAAAGAAATCTCCAATCCGCACTTATTCTGTAAAATATCCCTTTATTATTCAAAAAAATCTTTCACTTTTTGGAAAAAACCGTTTTTTTCATCCGCTTTCCCCGGCTTAAATACAGGATTCTCCTGTAATTTTTCCATCATCTTTTTATCGTCTTTGGAGAGGTTTTTAGGTATCCAAACATTTATTTTCACCAACAGATCTCCCTTCCCGTATCCGTTTATATCCGGCAATCCTTTTCCTCGGAGGCGCAGGATTTTTCCCGGTTGAGTACCGGCATCCACTTTTACTTTCACCTTGCCTTCCAATGTGGGAATCTCCACAGAGCTCCCCAACACGGCATCGGGGAATCCAACAAAAGCATTATACAGCAAGTCGTTTCCATCCCGCACCAACTGTTCGTGTTCCTGTTCTTCAATCAATACAATCAAATCGCCATTCACACCACCTCTCCGGGCAGCATTTCCTTTTCCGGATATGGACAATTGCATACCGTCCCCTACTCCTGCCGGTATATTTAAAGTAATTACCTCCTCCGACAGCAGGACACCTTCTCCGTTGCAATGGGTACACTTTTCGTTGATAATCTTACCTTCCCCTCCACAGGACGGACAAGTGGAGGTCGTCTGCATCTGTCCCAAAATAGTATTCTGTACCCGGGTAACCTGGCCTGTACCATGGCAGGTGGAACAGGTGGAAAATGACTTCCCGTCCTTGGCTCCTGTCCCGTTACAATGGGTATCGGCAACGTATTTCTTTACCTTTATTTTTTTCTCTACACCGGTAGCGATTTCTTCCAATGTCAGTTTCACCTTCACCCGTAAATTGGTTCCCCGATTTACATGACGGGCATGACGTCCTCCGCCGAAGCCTCCGAATCCGGTAAAACTTCCGAAGATATCCCCGAATTGAGAGAAAATATCGTCCATACTCATCCCGGCTCCGCCGAAGCCTCCGGCACCACCACCCATTCCGGCGTGCCCGAACTGATCATATCGTCTTCTTTTTTCTTCGTTACCCAATACATCATAAGCTTCCGCCGCCTCTTTAAATTTCTCCTCCGCTTCTTTATTTCCCGGATTTTTATCGGGATGATATTGCAAGGCAAGCTTCCGGTAAGCTTTCTTTATTTCTGAAGCATCTGCATTTTTCGACACACCCAGCACTTCATAATAATCTCTTTTCTCTGCCATTTCGTTTTGAATTAGACCGCAAATTTACAAAAGAACCTCATATCCACAACAAAACGAAGAATGTCCCGCCTTTAGGGCAAAACTCCTTCGTTCCGTTATTTTTTCCGCGTTTTTGTCTTTGTAAATTGACAATCAATATATAAATTTATCACGCTTATTCTCCCACAACCACTTTGGCAAAGCGCATGACTTTACCGTTTAAGGTATAACCTTTTTGTATACAATCGACCACTTTTCCCTTGAGTTCTTCGCTTGGAGCCGGGATTTTCGTCACTGCTTCCTGCTCATCCGTATTGAAATCCGCATGCATACATTCGATTTCTTTGACTCCGTTTTGAGACAAGAAATCCCGGAAACTGTTATAAATCAACTCCACTCCCTGACGTAAAGCTGTCACGTCATCGGATTTTTCAATGCTGTCCAACGCCCTTTCAAAATTATCCACCACAGGCAATATGCGTGACAACAGGTCTTCCCCCGCGCTCTTTATCAACTCTGCTTTTTCTTTTACAGTGCGTTTGCGATAGTTGTCAAATTCAGCAGAAAGACGCAAATATTTTTCATTCATCGCAGCAATTTTCTCCTCCATCTCTTTCAACTGCACGGTCGTTTCTTCCTGCCCGTTCTCTTGTTCCTGTCCGTCCGCCGCAGGAATCTGCTCCTCCTGAACGGTTTCTGTTTTCTCTTCCGCTTCTGTCGGTTTCTCTTTTTTCTCTGACATGTCTCTGTATCTGAATTTAAAAATTACATATTATTACAACGATAACAAAATTAAGCAAAATCTTTGCCAATCCCAAAATGTCAGCTCTATTCTGTCAATCTGGCACCCGTTGTTTCAGTTTTACGTTTCAACGAGGATTTAAGATACCTTCATCCACAAAACTGTAATAATCATTCCCCGCTATAATCAAATGGTCATGCAATACAATGTCCAAAAGAGCTCCTGATGAACGGATTTTTTCCGTAATTGCGCGGTCCTGTCCGCTAGGAGAAGCCGAGGCACTGGGATGATTGTGTGCAACAATCAAAGCACTGGCTTTTATTTCCAAAGCCCTCCGAAAGAGAAGACGCACATCGATCACTGTGCTGTTCATTCCTCCCGAGGATAAACATTCACTTCCCAATATACGGTTTGCCCGGTTAAGAAATACCACCCAGAATTCCTCGTGCTCCAAGTCTCTCAACAAAGGGGCAAAGTAGGAATAGGCCTGTCCGCTGGATGAAATAACAGGAGCCTCCCCCGCTTTTTCCTGCATGCGGCGACGACCCATTTCCATAGCAACGACAATAGCCGCCGCTTTAGCCACTCCGATACCGTTATATTTCTTCACTAATTCATGTATTCCCAACCTGGCCAGATTGTTGAGCTCATTCCCGCAATCCGCCAATATGCGTCGCGATAATTCCAATACGGATTCACCCACTTTCCCCGAACGCAAAAGAATGGCCAGCAATTCATTTGTCGATAAAGCGGATACGCCTTTTTGAAGCAGTTTTTCCCGGGGCTTATCATCTTTTGCCCAGGAACTCATTGGTATAGATTGTCCACACATAACACAATAGTTTAATGTATGAACAATTTACGATTTTTTAAGGAAATAAAAAAGAGAAGAAGAGATTTATTGTTTTCACACAAATATAAAAAGAGACAGAGAGTGCCTGTGGGACACTCTCTCTTATATCTGAAACACAATAACTGTTATGACAGTTTGTTAACGTGTAAAGCCAATTTGGATTTCAAGTTAGCTGCCTTGTTTGCATGGATAACGTTTTTCTTTGCCAATTTATCCAACATTGAAGCAACTTTCGGCAACAATTCAACAGCAACAGCTTTTTCTGTTATGTTACGCAATTTTTTCACTGCATTTCTAGCCGTTTTTGCGTAATACCGATTGCTTGCGTTTCTTTTCGCCGTCTGTCTTATTCTTTTTTCTGATGATTTATGATTTGCCATCTCTACAAATATAAAAATTCAACTTCTTTAGCGTAGTCCGTACGAGAATCGAACTCGTGTTACAAGAATGAAAATCTTGCGTCCTAACCCCTAGACGAACGGACCCTAATGCCCTTTTAATTTTTGTAGTCCGTACGAGAATCGAACTCGTGTTACAAGAATGAAAATCTTGCGTCCTAA
>CAJUQA010000010.1:0-47416 GCA_910588375.1 uncultured Odoribacter sp. | reverse complement strand
CCCCTAGACGAACGGACCATTGTTCGCTTTAGCGGATGCAAATATACGGCAATTTTATTTCTTACCAAAAAATTTACTTCTTTTTTTATTCCGAATTTAGTTTGAACGGATAAGTGGTTGTCGTTCAAATAATCCTCATTTTTATTTCAGTTTTTTACTTTACCTTTTCTACGTGAAAACGCTAAGCATTACGCCGCCCACAGGAATTTGGCCGCATATCGTTTTCCCGTATAAAACTAAATGATTATTTTTGTCTTTATAAGGTGAAAAGAAAACCGTATTTATGGGAAAACTTTATTTAATTCCTACTCCGGTAGGTAATCTTGAGGATATTACACTCCGGGCTTTGCGTCTACTGAAAGAAGTAAGTCTGATTTTAGCAGAAGACACGCGGACCACAGCCAATCTGTTAAAACATTACGATATTAAAACTCCTTTACTATCACATCACAAATTCAATGAACACCAGCAGGTTCATAAGATTGCTGAAAAATTGCAAGGAGGCGAGGATATTGCCTTAGTCAGCGATGCCGGGACGCCGGGTATTTCGGATCCGGGCTTTCTGCTGACCCGCACGTGTGTAGAACAAGGCATTGAAACGGAGTGTCTTCCGGGAGCGACGGCTTTTGTTCCGGCATTGGTCAATTCCGGCTTCCCCTGTGACCGCTTTTGTTTTGAAGGTTTTCTCCCGCAAAAAAAGGGACGGCAAAAACGATTGTCAGCATTGTCTGAGGAATCCAGAACCATGATTTTTTATGAGTCACCCTACCGCTTAGTAAAGGCTCTGGAACAGATGTCGGAAGTTTTCGGCTCAAACAGGAAAGCTTGTGTTGCCCGGGAAATCAGTAAAAAATTTGAAGAGTACAAACGGGGGACATTGGCAGAATTACAAGACCATTTCACAAAGAATGGAGTAAAAGGAGAAATCGTCCTGCTCGTCTCTGGCAAAGGATATGGAGATATTTCAGAACAAGAAGAAGGAGAGCCGTGTTAGCTCTCCTCCTTTATTTTCTTTTAAAAAATATCTTCCAGGTTTAATTTAGCCTCCAGTATTAATTTCAATTGCAACATCGCGTCCGCCTTAATCTTTACAGGCTCTTCTCCATCGCCACTTGTAGTGGCTTTCACCGAAATTACAATGTATTTCGTATTATCCAAATGAAGAATGTTTTTCCCAGTCAAAACAATCGGCGGCATTTCTTCTTCTTTTTCTGTTATAACCACCTCTCCATCCTGAATATCCGGAGCAGCCAAGAAATTCTCTATTTCTATAGTATCGATGCAATTTTTCGCTTTATCCAGCAAATATAAATATCCACTTCCCAATCCCAACGGAATTTGATTATTTGCCCGGACAATAATCTTTGCTTCTTTGATTTTATCGGCATCGCTAATACTTATATCATCGATGGTGTCCCGGAAAACCAGATCTTTAACACTCAGATTAAGAGGAATCTCTATATACGCATCTGCGCTAACATTTCCTGTACTCAGAATAGTCAACGGTTGCGTTGCATCAGAGCTTACAATGATATTTCCACTATATGTAATTTTTTCTTTCGGTGGCAAAGACAACAATGAATCAATATTTGAATTGGTCACATTATAACCTTGTGTATCCACAACCTGCCCTCCATCGGGAATCCAGCCCTTAAATATCAGAGGCTTGCCATCCCCCCACGACTCCAAGGAAACACTTTTCCCGTTTTCACCATACGCCACAAAATTCATGTCCATCTGTATCGGGACTCCCACACCGTAATTACGAACGATCAAATCTACTCTAGGGTCGGCAAAATTGAAACTTCCATCAAAATTATCCCAAAACTCCACATCCATATTAAACTCATCTTCCTCTATTTCTACAAGCAGTGGTTCCATTGTCCCTTCTACACGGGTAAAAGAAAAATCCTTTAGTTCAATTTTGATACTCAATTTATCCAAATCCACATTTTCTCCTGCCGGAATGTGAACACGAGCTTTCCATTTCAGTTGATTCGGAGAAGAAGCCATATCAAATATGACCTCCTTCGGCTTTCCATCTTCCTTGTCACTTGACGGGAATGTAAAACGCAACGGTTCTTTTTCTTCTGTCTTTAAAAAGACATTAATAAACTCTATTGTTACTTCATAAGTAAACGGATATTGCAACAATTGATGCCGACAAGTTATACTTCCTTCTATTCTTGTCAACTTTCCCTCTTCAAAACTAATCGACACCGAATCTTCCGGAATAGAAATATTCAAATCCTCCTGCAACGGTTGACCAACCACAATATCAGGTAAAGAAGCCTCAAGGATAAAATTAGCTATATCTTTCGGAAATTCCACAACCTCACTTATATCCACATTAGCTATATTTTCCTGGAAATGACGAATAAAAATCTCATTATCTTTTTTGATAACAGTCGAGTCTTCACCATCAGCCTGCTCTATCAATCTCCATACATCA
Source organism: uncultured Odoribacter sp. (assembly GCA_910588375.1). GTDB lineage: Bacteria > Bacteroidota > Bacteroidia > Bacteroidales > Marinifilaceae > Culturomica. The sequence goes on along the minus strand of CAJUQA010000010.1, from coordinate 44,964 downwards.
TAGTTTGCGTACGCCAATTGCAGTTTGAAATCCGGTTCCCAATTTTTAACCCCTTCCAGATTGTCAAATTTCAACAAATCAGAATCTCCGCATGAAAAGAAAGCCAATATTATTCCGCACAATCCTGCTTTTTTCAGAAACTTTACCATAGCTTATTTATTCAATAAGGTGCAAAAATATGTTAATGAAGACAAAGAAACAAATTTTTCACCAACTTTCCATTTCCTCTGTTGTTGCAGATGTTTTTCCGTTAGCGCTGTACTCTGTATTTTATCAAACTGCCGTTTTCAATGCCGGCAAATAGGTAGAAATCACCGCTTTCTGCAAAAATAATTGAAAAAGGAGAATTCCCCCCGATAGGAAAACCTTTGGATAAGCCGTTTTTCAAATTGAGCATGTACATGTTATGTTGCACACGATCCACCAAACCGATACGCACATCTCCGTTGGAAAAACGGTATACATAAGGAAAATCCAAGCTCTGAGCCTCCAGTTCTTTTTCATAAATCTTTTTTCCCTGCTGATTGTAAACAGCCAGATTGCCTCCGGAGGTGAAAATAAATTCATCCCGCCCGTCATTATTCACATCGGCCACATTCATACGAAATCCTGATTCGTATTCCCCGCATTTTATCTGCTGCACCTTACCACTGAAATCGACAAAGTTCACCGTTCCTTTCGCATTGGCAAAAGCGATACCTGTTTTTCCCTCTCTTTTTGTCAAATATAAAGGAGTGTTATCGGGCAAGTCAAAGACCGTCGAAACTCTCACTCGTTCCTGACCCTTCCGATCCAATATATATAGCCGATAGCGGTCTGCATACACAATGTAATCTTTTCCTTCTACCCGGAAATGTTTCACAGAACTCACAATCCGTTTGTCGGATTTCGGACTGTTCCATCCTTTTACCAACGCCCCTTTCATGTCATACAAATACACTTTCTGATCTGCACAGGGAACAAAAATACGATAAGTCCGGTTGTTGTCGTAATCAAACACCGTTATCCCCTGTTCACAGGCTGACTTCAATATCCGCGGAAAGCCCGTCACCGGATTTCCGTTCCGGTCAATCAAATAGATGCGGGAAGAAGTTGAAAAAAGGTATTGCAGTTTCCCGTTTTTCAATGCGTCGACCTGATAGACTTCACTGTTAATTGCCCCGTCGATTTTCTGTTTCCACAATATCCGTCCCGAATTATTCAACAAATAGACTGTATTTGCATCATCCTGCACAAATAATTCGCGTTCCTGTGTGTTGTGGTTGATTACCGGCACCGGTTTCATGCTCACTGCGGACTCCAGTTTGGTTTGCCACAAAACATGCGGACGCTGGGTCGTCTGCACTTCCTCCGTACTTAAAAAAACGGTACTGTACAAAATGTCTCCTTCATTCGACCATTGCATCGCCAAAGTTGAAAAAGCGGACAATGTTTCTTCGTTGGAAGCAATATATTTTTTCAAATCACCGGAAGCCACAAATTTATAATATGGCAAAGTACGGGGTAATTCTGCAAAATAAGCCAGATTGTATTTAGCCGACATTTTTGCCTTGACTTGTTTGAACCAATCCGCATCTTTTATATAGGTCCGGTGTATATGGTTTTTCACAAAATCGGCTATCACTTTTTCGGAAGAGGCCAATATCAGGTGGTTATCTACGATTAACGCATAATTTGTCCGAATGCCGCCAAAAATGTATCCCCAATACAAAGCCGCCAAATCCGCTACCGGAAATTTATAATAGGTGAATGCCTGATCACGGTCCGCCTTATAGATGCGACGATAACTGTCGGGATGCACATTATTGACCCGCGCATTCACCCCCAGCACATTTTCTATCCATGAGCGGCACAAGCCTCCCGATTTCAATCCTACAATAACCGCTCCCTCGGTTTCTCCGCTTGATTCATTAAAAGACATGCTGACCAAAGCAAATTCACCTTGCAAAAGTTCCTTTAATTCGGTTTCGGCATTTTTCCCTAACAGACGGGCACATTCCTGTTTCCGTTTACGGATTTTCTCTATTTTACCACTATCATACCGATAATTGTCCAAAGCAGTCAGATATTGTTTTAAATCACTCAGATTCAATAACAATAATGATTGCGGATCAACCGGTATGATATTTTCGATGGAGGATTCTTTAGGCCGTTGCTCTTCCAATGTTTTCATGTAGGAAGCATTCATGCCGCTATAGTGCATAAATCCGTTAAATGTCACACCGTCTGCGGATATATCTCCGTCCAGCGCACCCCATTTGAAACATTGTGTAACGTCCATTCCCGGAAACATTTTTTCGACCTGGATGAACATAGGCAAGAATTCGGAAAAGCAAGCCGTATTCAAAAATATATTCATTCCGGCACCCGCAGAAAAATACTTATTGATATTTTCATAATGCGCATTCGGTTTTTTCCCTTCCGCTTCCTGTTCAAATTGTTTCAACGCATCTTCCACGTACAACTCGGAACCGGAAAGCAATATCATACCTTCTTCCACGGCATAATACAACATTTTTCCTCCGACATTCAAACTATAAATCCGGTAGTTATCATATTTACGGACTTGCTCCTGGGAAGCTTGGAATACCCCTTTCAGAAAAGTAACAATTTCATTTCTCGACAAGACATCACGATTGTCCATCACCCAAAGGAATACCGGCTTATTTTTCCCCTCCAAGCGAACGGCCAGAATACGGGATGTGGGTGCCACAAAGTTGCCGGCAATTAAAGTGTCCACGGCTTTGTGCAAAGGTTCTTCCCGGAAATCACGGAGGTCTGAAGCAAAAGCCGTACGGATTTTTTCCGACAAAGAAGCCCCCGGATTCAAACTAACGACCAATGCCGAATTGTTGGGTATAAAGGAATTTTTGCTATTACCGGCCAACTCCCCCCTTCTGTTGATATACCAAACGGCATAGGCAACAACCCCAATCAGCACAGCAGCGGCAAACAACAATATCCCTTTCTTCATCACTCAAAGACTTTTGACAGCAAATTTAGAAAAATATCAGAAATCCGGAAAGAAAAACAAAGTGTAGAATTTACTGTCTTTCTGAATTTTTACCTAATATTGCCGCAATGATACGTATAACAGACAAACAAGAACTGATTCACTATTTGAATTGTACAGGAGAGGAGGAAGAGAAGCTATTCCAATATGCCGCCCAACTGAGGAAGCAATATGTTGGGAACAAGGTATATTTACGGGGACTCATCGAGTTTTCCAATATTTGCCGGAAAAATTGTCTGTATTGCGGGATTCGTCAGGAAAATTCCGCTCTTTCTCGCTATGAACTCTCAGACCAGGAAGTGCTTACCGCTGCACAGTATGCCTGGCAGGGGAAATACGGTTCCATTGTCATACAGAGCGGCGAACGGACCGACCGTGCATTTGTGTTGCGGATAGAAACTTTGGTAAAGAAAATCAAACAACTAACCAATAACGGTTTGGGCATTACCCTTTCTCTGGGGGAACAAAGCGCGGAAACTTACCGACGCTGGTTGGACGCCGGTGCCCACAGGTATCTTTTACGAATTGAAACCTCCAATGAATCCCTGTATAAAAAGATTCACCCGAATGATTCCCTGCATGTTTTTTCGACACGTCTGAAATGCCTTGAGTATTTGCAAAAATGCGGATATAAAACCGGAAGCGGGGTTATGATCGGATTGCCTTTTCAAACAACGGAAGACCTAGCAGACGATTTACTGTTTCTCAAAAACATTCACATCGACATGGTCGGCATGGGGCCTTATCTGGAACATGAATCCACTCCACTTTATGCGTATCGTCAATCCCTGTTGCCCCTATCGGAACGCCTGCGTTTGGGCATCCATATGGTTGCCTGTTTACGCATACTCATGCCTCATATAAATATTGCCGCAACAACCGCTTTGCAAGCCATCGACCCATTGGGACGGGAAAAAGCCATTGCAGCCGGAGCCAATGTCATGATGCCCAACATTACTCCTATCAATAACCGAAGAAATTACAAATTATACCAGAATAAACCCTGTATAGAAGAAAGTACCGAAGCAGCTTTGCGACAAGTTGCCGAAAACCTAACTGCCTGTCAATGCAGTATTGCCTGGAATGAGTGGGGCGATCCCCTGAAAGCTGACAAGTCAAACAATTCTACGCCGCCGGAGGAAGCAATGATCTGAAAGGTTCAAAAGCTGATAAAATAACCAATCCGCCCAATACTGTAATAATAATTCCGGATACCCGGTTAATCTTAATCAAAAGGCGCAATCTGAATTTTTTCCGGAAAATATTGACAATGGTAGAAAGAGCATACCACCAGGCACTTCCTCCCAACAACACTCCTATCAACACCATGATTTCCGTAAAAAAAGTCGGTGCATCCCCAAATACCGAAGTTCCAGCAAATACAGCCATGAACACAATCACCGTCACCGGATTGGAGGCCGTAAGAAAGAAGAGAGAAAGGAAATCTCCCACCAAGCCTTTTTTAGTCACCCGCCTCCGGGCTTTTATCTGTTTCAGTGGATTCGCGAAATAAATTTTCAAACCGACAATCAACAGGAAAATTCCTCCGATAATCTGGAGAATAAGTTCATGCGTCTGAACGGTATTGATTACATATCCCAAACCGAAAGCCGCGACCGAAGCATAAAACAAATCGGCACAAGCAGCCCCCATCCCGGCAATGAAGCCCGACAGAGCCCCCTTATGCAATGTTTTCTGAATAATCAACACGCCCATAGGCCCCAAGGGGACAGACACCATGAGTCCTATCAACATTCCTCTGAAAATATATACAATATCGTACATGCTTTCTAAATGTTACAATTCAACATTATCCGCCGTAAAGCGATTCAATATCGTTTCGTCATTGATCTCCTTGGAAAGAGATTCTATCGTATTCATCGGCACATCAAAAAGATCCAGTATAAGCAATCCGTCCAGACACATATTGAATTTCGGATCTATATTAAAACCGACAATCCGGGCATTCAGGGATATATATTTTTTCAACAACACCGGCAATTTATCACTGGAAGGTTCGATATCGCCGATCATTTTGTCCAGCATACCGATATTATCCTGTGCCGCCTGCAACATGACATCCACATCGGGGTCTTTCGTCTCCACCCTGTATTTACAACGGGGTGCGACAAAACAGGCCAATTCATTATTGTAATGATTGCGAATGATAAACTTCATTATCAACTCTTTCGATACTTCCGTATATTTCCCGCTGATTGTCACCGGCCCGATGAGATAACGGTATTCCGGATTTTTAATCAGGAAGTACAATATTCCTTTCCACAACAAAAACAAAGGCAGGGGTTTGCGCTGATACTCCTCAATAATAAACGAACGTCCAAGCTCTATGGATTCATACAAAACCGGCAACATCGCCTTTTTTATCTTAAAAAGAGAATTGATATAGAATCCCTTTATGCCGTAACTGTCGATAATATCCTTTCCTTTGCCTACACGGTAAGCCCCCACAATTCGCTGTGTGTCATTATCCCAGATAAAAAGATGATAATAATAAAGATCATATTCATCCATATCCACACTGCGGTTTGTTCCCTCGCCTACCGCCCGGAAGGTGACCTCCCGCAAACGTCCGATTTCATTCAAGACATTGGGTATTTTTATGGAAGGGGCACAAAACACGCTGTAATTCTTCATGTCAAACAACAGGTAATCTTCCGTAATCCCCTCCACCTCTTTCAACAAAGTAGCAGTTTCCACCGAGGAAGCTATCGGTTCAGCTTTGGGGGCTGCTTTAGGCGATTTCAAGAAAAATTTCTTCACCTCCAAGGAAGAGCCCAACAAATAGGTCTTGGCCCGTAAGAATTTCCCGTATTGTACAAGATCGGAGAACGAATTCTGTGCTTCCACACTAATCGGATTGCCCACCCTCAATCTGACCACCGTATTTTTTTTATTCAATAATTCGGAGGGCAACTTTACGGTACGCAACATCGGATGAATCAATCCGAGAAGATGAAACAACAAACTGTTGGAACCTTTAAAATATATGGGAATAACCGGTACATTCGCTTTTTTTATCATTTTCAGCACGGAAGCCCCCCATTCTTTGTCTTCCACCATATTGGAATCCGCCTGATAAGCGGAAACCTCTCCCGCCGGGAACAAGCCCAGCGGACGCCCTTCGGACAAATGACGCAAAGCCTCTTTTATACCTCCTGTACTGGATATATTTTTACGACCTTCAAAAGGATTGACCCCTAAAAAGTAGTCTTTTATCGGCTCTATTTTTTTCAGCAAGAAATTCGCCATCACTCTATAGTCCGGTCGGATTTTACTTAACAGTTTTATCAATATGATTCCGTCCAGACCGCCGAAAGGATGGTTGGAGATGGTTATAAAAGCACCTTCCCGGGGAATTTTTTGCAGGTCCTCTTCCTTGATTTCAATGCTCACCCCCAATTCCTCTATCAACCGATCCAGGAACGCGTGCGCATCCGTATCATATACATCTGAATAAAGCTTGTTGATTTTATCCAGGCGCATGATATACATCACCAATTTGGCGGCCATATTCCCTCCGAACCAACTCAAGCTTTCCGAGGCTTTTAAAAGGTCTCTCGATTCTATTAGATTCATATAGTCTCTATGCTTAGGACTGTTCCCCCTCTCCTTCTTCCGACAATCCTTATTTATTTTATAATTATATCTTTCACAATATCCTCTCCCAGTTTGGTGTTCAAGGCCGATATCAATCCCTCTTTCACCATTAGCAGTTCGTTTCTGACCACAGCGGAAGTAAAGCAGGCAATGAGTTTTCCGTCCGTCATTTTCAAGCTTTTCGTTTTGGAAGCAATCATTTTTCCCACCACTTCCGGCCATACCTGTGAAACCTCACACTCCTTATACTTCTTATCCACCCCCATCTGTTTCAACACCAGATCGACCACTTCATCCAATTTCATTGTTTTTCCCTGACTCAGCATGGTTTGAAGATATTTATACGGATAAACTTCATATTATTCTGCAAATGAACCGTTCCCTTCCGCAAAAAACAACTTATATCCGACATTTTGTGCACTCAGCATATCATCCAGGTGCTGACGGTTGGTATCCGTAATAAAAACCTGTCCGAAAATTTCTTCCCCGACCAGTTCGATAATCCGTTTTACCCTTTCGGCGTCCAGTTTGTCAAAAATATCGTCCAGCAACAACAAAGGTTTTATTTTATTCGTCTGGTACAACCAGGCATACTGAGCCAATTTGAGCGCTATCAGGAACGTTTTCTTCTGTCCCTGCGAACCGATTTTTTTCACCGGATATTCATCTATCGTCAAACTTAAATCATCCCTATGCACCCCCACCGAAGTGTATCCCAACAAACGGTCTTTCTCCAACGCCTTTCCAAGCGCCTCCCTCATGCCTAAATCCTTGGACGAACTGTTGTAATTTAAGGACACCTGTTCTTTTCCGGAGGATATAAGGTCATAATAACGCTGAAAAAACACCTTGAAATCCTGAAGAAAATCAGAGCGGTGCTTCAAAATTTTTTCTCCGCAATCAGCCAGTTGTTCATCCCATACATCCAGAACCGCCGGCTCTATCTCCCGGCCTTCCGCCGCCCGCAACAGGCTGTTGCGCTGCTGCAACGCCTTATTGTAACGAATCAGCAGATAAAGATAATTCCTGTCGCTTTGGCTGATGATTCCATCCACCAGCCTGCGTCTCTCTTCACTCCCCCCATCGATTAAAGCCACATCTTCGGGCGAAACCATCACCAAGGGGAGTAAACCTATATGCTCGGAAAGCTTTTCATACGCTTTCTGATTCCTTTTAAACACCTTTTTCTGCCCCCGTTTCACCCCGCAATACACATCCACATCCTCTCCGTCCCTTTGGTACTTTCCCTGCAATACAAAAAAAGATTCATGATGGCGTATGCTCTGGGTGTCAGGCAATCCGAAATAACTCTTACACATGGAAAGCAGATACAACGCGTCCAAAACATTGGTTTTCCCGACCCCATTATTCCCGACGATACAATTAAAACGGGGACAAAACGTAAAAGTCGCTTCCGCTATATTTTTAAAATTTACGATATGAAGTTCCCTTACAAACATTTAGTCTCTCATTAACGCTCCGGGACCCCGGCGTTCTTTATCAAACTATCCATTGCTTTGGGAGGCAAAGATATAAAAAACATAACGGAAGCTCTCCGGATTACGGCAAAGAAAAAACAAAAAATATTTTTTTATTTTCATTTTCAGTTTTAAATTAAAAAACTACTTTTGCACGTTATAAATCCGGTACGATATACGCGTTATATCAGAGGGATTTACAAAGGAGAACATTTAATTCAGGTTTTAAAGCATATAACCATGTCAAAAGAAAAAAAACACGAAGATCAATTCGAGCACATTGAAGACGCATTGACAAAAGGAGAACAATTCATAGAGAACAACCAGAAAATGCTTGTCAATGCTGTCATCATAATCCTTGTGATAATCGGAGCTTTTTTAGGGTATAACAAATTCATCAAAAATCCCAAAATCGAAGAAGCTTCCAGCCAGATATTCGGAGCCCAGAACTATTTCGAAAAAGATTCATTCAATCTGGCATTGAACGGTGACGGAAATATTTCCGGTTTCCTGGAGATTGCCGACAATTACGGCTCCACTCCGGCAGGTAACTTGGCCAAATATTACAGTGGATTATGCTATCTCTACTTAGGTGACTACAACCAGGCCATCGTTTACCTGAAGAAATTTTCCTCCGACGACCTGTTGCTGTCCAATATGGCCATTGCCAACATCGGCGATGCTTATATGCAGTTGAAAGACTACAAGAAAGCGGCCGAATATTATGCCAAAGCGGCTTCCTCCAAACTGAACGATTTTTCAACCCCGATATTCCTGATGAAAAACGCATTGGCTTATGAAAAAGCCGGCGACAATGCTTCGGCCTTAAAGGTATATGAGCGGATAGAAAAAGAATTTCCGAACTCCTCCGAAGCAAGGAATATCGAAAAATATATTACACGAGTTAAAATAAATCTAAAAAAATAGAGGAATACTCAAAAAAGTGCCCCATTCGGGGCCTTTTTTTTTGCTTATATGTTAGCTTTGTGGAAAATTACAACTGACATATTTATGAACAAATATATTCTCCTCTGGGTAAGCCTCTTTTTTTCCCAAATACTTTCCGCCCAATCCCTAAACGTCAACGGCTCGCTTGTGATAGACAATGCCAGCAGTGAAGGCGCGCGTATCGTTATCCTGCGGAATAACATCGAACTGGAAAGAAGAGAAATCGGGAAAAAAGGCCGGTTTGATTTAAAATTCGGATTGGGAGCCGATTACAGACTCTTTTTCGAAAAAGACGGCTATGTGACCAAAATCGTCAATATCAACACCGACGTGCCGGATGAAATTGTTCAGAGCAACCCCGACTTCCCTCCCGTAAAACTGATTGTCACATTGTTGCCTCATGTAGAGGGCGTGGATCTCAGCATTTTCGACCAGGCAATCGCCAATCTCAACTACAACTACGAACTGGACGATTTCACCTTCGACAAAGAGTATTCCATCAAAATTAAAGACAGGATTGCCAAAACGGAACAGGAAATAAGAAAGATGCTGGCACAGAAGGGTTCGGAAGCCCTGGCACGCGAACAGCTTTTCGCCGAACTTACCGGTAAAGGAGAACGCGCCTTCACCCAACGCCATTGGCAGGAAGCTATCGACCACTGGAGCAAAGCTTTGCAGATTAAACCCGATAAGAAAGAACTGGAAGAAAAAATCGCCATCGCTCAAAAAGAGTACGAGCGGGAAGAAGCCGAAAAGAGCGTTGCCGCACAAAACGCACGTACCTATAAAATGCTTATCGCCTCTGCTGACAGCCTCCTGGCCGGGAAAAATTACACCGCCGCCAAAGAAAAATTTACCATGGCAAAAAGCCTGCCCCTTGCCGACGAATATCCTTCTAAGAAAATAACGGAGATTGATGCGATTCTGGCTCAACTGGCAAAAGAAAAACAAGCGGCCGAAGCCCTCCAGGAACGGATAGCCAAATACAAACAAATTATTGCCGACGCCAACCAAGAGTTTCAGCAGAAAAACTATGACGCGGCGGAATCCCTCTACCGGGAAGCTCTGACGCTCAACTACGAAAAGGAATATCCGGAAAATCAGCTCAAAGCCATCGCTGCCATCCGGAAAGAGGAAAGCGACAAACAAAAGCAGGAAGAAGCCGCCCGCAAACAACAGGAGGAATTGCGCAGAGCCGAACTGATGGCCCGGTATAAACAAATCATCGCTACAGCCGACGCCGCCTTCAAAACGGAAAATTACGCCATCGCCCGTGCACATTATACGGAAGCCGACCAACTCCAAACCGGCGAAAACTATCCCAAAAACAAGATAAAGGAAATCGACAACATCTTCAATTCCGGCAAATACAAACAACGCCTGGCTGAGTTCAACCACAACAAGAAATTGGCGGAACAGGCATTGGGCGAAAAAAATTACGCCGGTGCCAAGGTATATTATGAAAAAGCCGCCTCTATCCTGCCGATAGACAAGGAAGAAATACAGAAAAAGATTGCGGAAGTCAATCAGCTTATTGAAGCCGAACGGTTGGCACGCCAAAACAAAGAGTATCAAATCCAAATCGAAAAAGCCGACCAGGCTTACAAAGAAAAATCCTACGCCATTGCCAAATTCTATTACCAGAAAGCACTGGAAATCAAAAAGGATGACAAATACGCCCAAGAAAAGTTGGGCGAAGTCGAGAAACTAATCAACGAAAGGACTGAAAAAACTGTCGAACTCTAAGTTTATCCGTTTGAAAACAATGAAAAAAGGCTACTACCTACTCCTCTGGACTGGTATGCAGGGACAATATTACCGAAACAACGACAGCGGATTTTTGCTGGGAGTCAATGCAGGCTATACCTATCCGCTCGGTGATTTCGGTAAAATCAACAAAAACGGATTAGGCGGAAACTTATCCGCCAAATATTTAATCAACCGGGTCATCGGCATAGGACTGGAAGCGGGCTATCATTCCTTCAAAACCGACATTGCAGGAAACGACAATGTGTCACAGGATTACAAATGCCAACTGATTCCCTTCGTCATCGAAGCCACCTTCTACATCCCCACGTGGGACCGCACTCTACTACCCTACTGCGGACTCCACTTCGGAGGCTACATGACCCACATCAAAATCAACCAAACATACCATTTCCCCGAAAACTCTCCTGTGTCTAAAAAACTCAACCTATTCTCGCCGGGCGTGGGCCCCGACATCGGCATCCTCATCGAACTTAGCGAATACGTCAAATTAGACCTCAAAGTCAAGGGCGATTACATCCTTAATATAAAAGATGAGTATAAAATAGATGACTACAACCAAGGCAACATCGGCTTCAACAAAATCATGAACCTCGGTCTCAGCATCGGATTGCTATATACCTTCCAATAACTCACAAACCGGTCCTATTTCGGCATGGGATGCACCCGGATTGTAGTGAAGATATTGGAGTATTTCCGTATTCTGAACCATACCAAATTCTTTTATCGGCTCAAATTTATAAATTCTTGACCATCTATCGGCTCAAAATGAGCCGATAGATGCTACTTTCATCCCTCTTTTGAGCCGATACGATAAATAAACCATCCATGTTTTACCGGCTTGGCGCTGGCTGTTGGAACAATAGGATATACAGCCGTTTCCGGACGGGCACGAAAAAAGGGGAACGACCTCCCCTTTCAATTTCTTACAGAATCAACACCGCGCAATCAAAGCCCTTTGCAGAACCGACAGACTCTTTCTGATTCAATAAACCAGAATTAAAAGTAAAACGAATGCACATCTTTAAAATCCTCCCCTAAAAGTGCATGTCCAACTTTTAGGAGTCAATTCAGATTATTTCTTTTATAAAACTCATATTGGGCTGAATCTATTTTATCCCTTTCTTCCTCTGATACATTATTGCTTGTTTTTGTGGAAGAAGAGCCGGTTTCAATTTTTGCATCAGAATCCGATATAAGATATACAATAACAAAAGTGGCAATTGTCGCAATCCCCGCTAATACCACTATCAATTCTTTAAATCTATTCCAAAATTCCTTTATTTTCATGACACATATTATTAAAAATTCAACACCAATGCCATTCCGGCTGATTGTGAAGTCACCTGGGGTTCAATTCGCATTTTAACCTTTTTTATCCAAACACGTTCTTCTCCCTTGGCAACACACCCATCTATAATGTTCCAAAGATAAATAGCTGCCGCCCCTACAATAAAACCGTTACGCAAATTCCGCATCCTGTTTGCATCATCATTATATTTGCGTCGGGCAGCTACGTCATGAGTTTGATTAAACTTAGACTTCTTGGAAGCTCGAAGACTCTCAAATGCCACAATCCCTCCCACAGCCGCTGCTTCCCCCGCAATGAACAACGCACCTTTCGTCACACTGCCTTTATAAATCTGCTCCATCCCCGGCAAAAAAACACGCGGTGAAAACGGATAACGAGTTGACAATCGCACCCATTCATACTGATTCCAAGGAAGTTTTGCCGTTTGTACCAACAAATGCACACGAACCTTTCCATCCAAAATCTGTTCAATAAATTCATCAATAACCCGGGCTTTCACCGTCAAATCACTATTTAGAACAATGATACTGTCACCCTGTATTCTCACGGTCAAACCGGTCGTATTCAAACGCCGTTCAATGACAATTCGAGCCGCCTGATTCCGGGCTTTTTCCTCTGAACTTCCAACTGCCGAAGTTTTTTCCACATAAGAATATTCTACTTCTTCAAAAAAGCCATCCAACCACACAGGACGCTTAACAGAAGAAACAGACTGTCCCGTTGCTACGAACGAAAACAGCATGACACAACCTAAAATCAAATAAGCTTTCATTTATTATCAAAATTTTTATTAATTATCCGCCGCAATGGCATTTCTTCAAGTTCATCTTTCAAGTCCTCACTTTTTAAAATAAAATCAACCATTTTTTCTGCAAGTCCTTGTTTATACACCCGTGCAACCACATAGCAGGTAACATTTCCCTTTTCATCCATCTCCGAAAATTCAGGGCTGCCGACCTCCCGTGTATCATTGAGAATAGCATTTATAAACTGTTTTCCCCCTCGTTCCATTTTTGTCTCAATATCTGTCCCAAGATTATTCCCATACACTCTCATGTAATCTTCTATGACTCCCTTATAAACATGTGCCATTTTCTGACGGATAATATTCTGTGCATTCGTCAATGCCAACATATGCAATTCCCCCATCCGCACTTTAGAACCATAAGAAATACCCAATGCTTCAAAATATTCATCCGTATCACCTTTAAGCGTTGGCATTTCAACACCTTTTGCCACATTCATCCCCCTTCCGCATACACCGGATACTACTCCGAACATAATGACAAAAACTAAAAAACCATTTCTTATACTTATTTTCATAACCAATATATTTTACGTCCAACCATTCATTATTTAAGTGTCCGTACACAACGGGCATTCAACAACTCTGAATTTAAGTCTGTTTCATTGGTAGTCTGATAAAGTTGCCCATCTTCAAAATTCAAGACATGAATATAAAATCTCTCCATTATCCTATGATAATCTGAAGACCAATATATACTTTCTGAAAATCCGCCAATAATTTCCCTATTAGCATAAAGCATCATCAATTCATCCTCAGTAGGAAGCCGCCAATCGGAATACCCTGCTACAGTTGAATTTTCACACATAGACATGGCAGAAGTCCAAGTCATCTCTTCCAAATCCCCCCGTTGCACAGCAAGGTTTCCTGCTTTTATCGCCATGTACTGCATAGGTATTTTCATGCTTTCTCCATAAACCGTTCCTGCTTGATTGATTACATAAGCCCGAAAATAAATATCTTCATTACCTCTCAGTTGCGAGATTTTTGCACTAAACTCACCTACTTCATTTCCCTGAACTACCACCTTAAAAATAGTTGAGTTATCCAATGTTGGATTCTTTATCGTTCCATAAACAAAACCTTTTTCAGTATAAGCTGGAAGCCCATTTTTAATTATCGTACCATTAAGAGTTGCTGTTCTCGCATTTAGATTTATATTTGTTGCCTCAAGCGTTTGAAGTAAAGGTAGTGTGGGTTTCATCGATACCTGTATTTCCGAAGAACTATAGCTCACACCTGCTTTATTAATGGCATACGCACGAACATAATAAGTTTGGCCATATGATAGCTTTGAAATCGCCGCACTGAAAGCACCCGTACCATTTCCCGCCACCAACACTTTCGTATTCTCCACTGTTGGATTACTAATTGTATTATACACAAAACCTCGTTCCGTATAAGCAGGCACACCGACATTGAGAATTTTCCCGTGCAATACAGCTGTCCCAGTATATAAATTGACCTCCGTCGCTTCTTGTATGGAAACTTGGGGTAAGGTTGTTTTCATTGTAAAAGAAATCTCAGAAGAACTATAAACCACACCTGCTTTATTAATAGCATATGCACGAACATAATAAGTTTGATCGTGCGATAATTCCGAAATCGCCGCACTAAAAGCTCCCGTTCCACTGCCCGCCACCAACACTTTCGTATCCTCCACCGTTGGATTACTGATTGTACTATACACAAATCCCCGTTCCGTATAGGCCGGGTCCCCTACACTGACAACTGCCCCGTGCAGTACAGCTGTCCCATCTGAAACTTTTATATTCGTAGCATTCTGTACTGAAACTTGCGGCAGAGTTGTTTGCGTTGTAAAAGAAATTTCAGAAGAACTGTAAACCACGCCTGATTTATTAATAGCATACGCCCGTACATAATACACCTGATTTAGAGACAATCCGGAAATCGCCGCACTAAAAGCACCCGTACCGTTTCCCGCCACCAACACTTTTGTATCCTCCACCGTTGGATTACTGATTGTATTATACACAAAACCCCGTTCCGTATAAGCAGGAGTGCCGACACTGACAATTGTTCCGTGCAATACAGCTGTCCCGGCAGAAACACTCACACCCGTTGCTTCCTGTACAGATACCTGTAGTGACATGTTTTTCGCCACAAACGAAACCTCATTGGATGCATAAGAAACTCCATTACTATTTTTGGCATACGCCCGTACATAATAAGTTGTCCCCATCGTCAATCCCTCTATACGACAAGAATAAACAGCACTGTCCGTCACGGGAGCGGTGAGCTGTTTCAAGGCATTCTCCAAAGTTGGCATCGGTTCGGTATTATAAACAAATCCCCGCTCTGTATAAGCTGGTATGCCGGCATTAAGTATCTCTCCGTTCAAGGTTGCCGAACTTCTCATAATATCCGTCACCTCAAGGGTATTTAATACCGGAAGCACACGTTCCTCCCCGACAGCCTTCACCTCTACTTGAGAGCTACCATTTGTTGATTTCACGACCAGAACGGTTTTATTTTCCCCGGCATCCAGCAAATTGCGGTCAATCACGACAACAATCGTTCCGGTTTTACCATATCCCAAAGTACCGCTTTTGGGCTTCACCTCCTGTATCCACGGACAATTTTGCTCTATTTCCCACGCCAAATCCTCATAACCGCTGTTAACTATCTTGAATGAAAGTGTATTTACGCTGGCATCATTACCAAAATCCAATTCCTTTAGGTCTGTAGTTACAACGGCCGGAATACGTTCAATAAGCAAATGGGCAGAAGTCTGTTTTCCCTGTGTAACACTAAACGTACCGTCATTCGCCAAATACCCCTCCTTGCGGATAGCGACAGTATATGTCCCCGCATCGAGCTCTCTAAAAGCAAAAGTCCCGTCGCTTCCTGTCACCGTCGACGCCCCGCCGGGTGACAAACTCACATTCACTGTTGCCACCGACTCTCCCGTAGTCTTGTCCGACACGCTCCCCGCAATCCCGCCGAGAGACGGCTCGATGCGCTCTTCTGAACACGCAAGGCACACAAAGAAAAGCCCAAGCAAAACAAAAATCTGTTTCATCGTCATTATTCATTAGTATTATTTTCAGTATCAATAAATGTCAAAGGAATATTCACCTCCAGCTCCTCGCCGCTGACAGCGGTAACATTCTTACGGTTGGGCTGATAACCCGTTTTCTGTACAATAATGGTATAAGACTGAGGTTCCAATTCTTTAAAACGGAAACATCCCGTTGCATCTGTTTTTTGTGTATAACTTGAAGGAGAAAGCGTCACCGTGGCATTGGCAAGCGGCTCGCCGGTCTCATAGTCCGTCACTGTGCCGCTCACCGTGGCAAAAATCGGAGGATCATCATCCGAACAGGAGGCGAACAATCCTACCATCACACTCAAACAGGCAAACAACCACAAAATCCTTTTTTTCAATTTTTTCATCATCATATCCTAATTTTATCAGGTCAAGGTCGCAGGGGCGCGGCGTATGCCCTCGCTTCACTCCGTTCGCTCCTTGCATACTCGGCGCCCCTTTGCTCTTTCAATTTTTCAGCCCTTCAACTGCTTCCACTCTTTTAACCTTTTCAACTTTTTATGGAAGAAGTACAACGCGGAAACCGTTGTAGCTGTCCCCGTCGCTCGGATTGTAGCTGAACCGAAACGACACACGGCAGTACCTCGCATTGATGCCCCAACTACCACCGCGCAACACGCGGTTAGAGCCCGATACAGGACCCGTAGGGTCCGTCTGTGCATCACTGCTGTAATAGTCAAACCAATCACTGCACCACTCCGATACATTACCGGACATATCATAAATCCCCAACTCGTTAGGCTGCTTCGTTCCCACAGAATGAGTGGAAGAATTACTATTGTCACTATACCACGCCACATTTTCGATATCATTACTGCCGCTGTATTTATACCCCGCACTCTTCACCCCGCCGCGGGCGGCATACTCCCACTGAGCCTCTGTAGGCAAAGCATACTTCCGCCCCGTCAATTCACTCAACTTCTTGCAAAATTCCTGCGCTTCCTCCCAATTCACATAATACATCGGATAATCGGAACCAACACCACAAAAAGGCCAACTTGAATTTACTTTATCCCGCTGCTGCTCAAGCGTTGTGCCCATCACCTTCTCCCACAACCCTTGTGTCACCTCAAACTTACCGATGTAATAATCAGAAAGGGTAACTGTATGAACAGGTTTCTCTCTATCATACGCATCGTTCCCCTGCTCCGAAGTAGCACCCATACGGAACGTCCCGCCCTTCACATACACCATCTCCAACTCCACGCCCGATACCTTCTCCGTAAAGTCCTTACCGATTTTCACTTTGTTGTCATCGTCATGATCCTTGTTGCACCCTGCCAATAGCGACAGGCACAGCATCAAATAAAATAATTGTTTCATCTTTTTTCTTTATTTTTTAATTAACTACGATTCAAATTCTCCTCCAAACATCATCACATCCCGCCCCAACTGCTCGAAATCTTTAACATATTCTGAGTCAAGATACACCCACTTATAAATACTACTTCCCAAAGACCTATCTATTTTTACTTGTCCTCCATAATTAGGGTGCCTATGTCCCCAAAAACCAGGTGTTCCACTATAAAATTTAACAAAGGCATATAACTGCACCTCTGTTCTAAATCTAATCACAATTCTCCCCATAATAATTTTATTTTCACTGTTATTATTAAATTCTCTTATTCATTTATTTAGTATACCCTCCCGTAAACTACGGAAGAAGCACAACGCGGAAACCGTAGTTGCTGCCCCTGTAGCTCGGATCGCTGTAGTCCCGATATGACACACGACAGTACCTCGCATAGTCGTCCCAACTACCACCGCGCAACACGCGGCGAGAGCCCGATACAGGACCCGTAGGGTCCGTCTGTGCATCACTGCTGTAATAGTCAAACCAATCACTGCACCACTCCGATACATTACCGGACATATCATAAATCCCCAACTCGTTAGGCTGCTTCGTTCCCACAGAATGAGTGGAAGAATTACTATTGTCACTATACCACGCCACATTTTCGATATCATTACTGCCGCTGTATTTATACCCCGCACTCTTCACCCCGCCGCGGGCGGCATACTCCCACTGAGCCTCTGTAGGCAAAGCATACTTCCGCCCCGTCAATTCACTCAACTTCTTGCAAAATTCCTGCGCTTCCTCCCAATTCACATAATACATCGGATAATCGGAACCAACACCACAAAAAGGCCAACTTGAATTTACTTTATCCCGCTGCTGCTCAAGCGTTGTGCCCATCACCTTCTCCCACAACCCTTGTGTCACCTCAAACTTACCGATGTAATAATCAGAAAGGGTAACTGTATGAACAGGTTTCTCTCTATCATACGCATCGTTCCCCTGCTCCGAAGTAGCACCCATACGGAACGTCCCGCCCTTCACATACACCATCTCCAACTCCACGCCCGATACCTTCTCCGTAAAGTCCTTACCGATTTTTACTTTGTTGTCATCATCATCGTCCTTGCTGCACCCCACCAACAGCGACAGGCACAACATCCAATAAAATAGTTGTTTCATCGTCATATTTATTTATAGAATTTAATTTACTGTTTCTATTCACTACGAACATGTGGGGATACTCCACACTCCCGTCTTAATGAGTGTCACACGCCCGTATGGGGATGTCCCATACGGACGCGTGACACACCTCACTAATCCTGCTCTGCTGCCGGTACGTTCAGCACTTTCTCAAAACGGGTGGTACGCGCCTGCTTCAACAAGCTGCCTCCCGCCGAATATTGCGTGGTCAATTCCAAATAATAGTCGCCCGGAGTCAGCTTCGGCACACGGAACGACAACGCAGAAGGATTGTTCACCGTCAAACGACGCATTTCTACCGATACTGTTGTACTGCTATCGTCCACCCGGATGAAACGGATGCCGTTGCCCTCATTCTCACCGGCTATCTGGATGTTACGCCCTTTCACTGTCACCACTTCATCGGGCGTAATCAAGCCGTTCAACTCGCCCGTCCACGTGTCCGTCACACCTGAAATCTCCGGGCCGGCAGCAGATACACCCAACACCTCCACACCCACCTGCTTCACTCCCTCACGCAAGGCGGCACTCAACTGGAAGTTTACGCCCACTTTGTGCTTTTTCTCATCAAATGTTTCGTTTTTATCATACCACACACCCGACACGCTCGGATAAGCATAAAAAACTCCGGTGCCCACACTGAATCCGGCAAGCAGTTTGTTGCGGATGATGCGGTCACCCCGGTTCAGAATATCGATAAGTGTTTCCAATTGAAATTCAGTTCCTTCCGCCTGCAACGCTTTGGCGATGTCTTCAATTGTTACCATATTGCCCGCTTTCACCTTCAAAGTGAAATCATTAGGGTCTTCCGTTAAGGGATTATCCAATAACCATCCCTGCCAAAAATACTGTTTTGCCATACTAATTATTTTAAGGATTAATACTTATCGATTATATAGCATAATCGTTTTATAATAAATACATTACACACCCAAAAAAACGTACGTTTTTTTGGTGATATAAAAAACGATATGTAAAATTTTTATTATTTTGTGTATGAACACTTTGAGATTGTTAAAAAGTCATTAATTTTGTTCTGATTTCCAACAAAAAAAACGTACGTTTTTTCTTCTAAAGAAATCACTGATTGACAATATCTTACAGACTATTAACCCTACACAATAATCGCCCAAAAAAAATCCCGTTCAGTCTTTCGACCAAACGGGATTATTTATCCGTAAATGATTAAAAATCAATCCACTTCCCAGGTGTCTCCGCTATTCAGCAGGTCGTCCATACAATGAATGTCGGATATTTTTTTCACTTGCTCTATCTGTTCGTCCAGAGCTTCATCATAAGTATGGGCTTCGACTTCACGGATGACGCCTAAGGCTACCGGAAATTCCGGCGCTTTCATATTCACCAGCATCCAGTGGAGGAAAGGATTCGGGTTGTGCGCATCGTGTACCAAAATATCGTCTACTGTGATACCGTTTTTACCGATTTCCACCACTTCCAGTTTCCCGGTCTTGTCCAGACGCAGGCCTTTGTCTTTATTCTTTCCGAATATCATGGGCTGGCCGTGATGCAGAATCAACTGGCGGTCTTCTTTCATTTCCTTGTCGGTTATGGCCGAATGGGCTCCATCGGCAAAAATGACGCAGTTTTGCAACACCTCCACCACCGATGTGCCTTTATGTTTCACGGCTGTTTCCAACACTTCCGCCGTCAGTGCCACGTTCGTATCGATGGAGCGGGCGAAAAACTTGCTCTGCGCCCCGATAGCCAATTCTCCCGGATTAAACGGATGCTCTATCGTCCCGTAAGGAGAGGTCTTGGTCTTGGTTCCCAACTTGGTTGTCGGCGAATACTGTCCTTTGGTCAAACCGTAGATTTCGTTATTGAACAACAAAATGGTCATATCCACATTGCGGCGTATGACATGGATAAAGTGGTTGCCGCCGATGGCAAGCGCATCACCGTCGCCGGAAATCTGCAATATATTCAGTTTACGGTTGGCATTCTTGGCTCCGGAAGCAATGGCGGCCGCCCGGCCGTGAATGGTATGAAATCCGTAGGCATTCATATAGTAAGGGAAACGGGAAGAGCATCCGATACCGGAAATAATCGCCCACGATTCTTTGGGGTAATCCAGTTCGGCCATGGCTTTCTGAACAGCCATGATGATACCGTGGTCCCCGCATCCGGGACACCACCGCACTTCCTGATCGCTTTTAAAGTCTTTTGCTGTATACATGAGTTGAATGATTTAAAATTAATTAAAAAGCTGTCCGACCTTTTCTTTGACTTCCGCCACCGTGAACGGGAGTCCGGCCACTTTATTACACTGAAGAAATTCAAATCCCGGACATTTACTTCTCAGATAGGAGGCAAACTGACCCAGGTTCAATTCACAAACGATGATTTTCTTATACCTGGCAAATATCTCTTTCGTATTCCGAGGTAACGGATTGATGTAGTTGAAATGCGTCAGGCTGACGTCTTTCCCCTCTTTTCTCAGTTCTTTCACAGCGGAGTAGAGATGTCCGTACGTACCGCCCCAGCCGACAACCAGCACTTCTCCCCCGTCGGGATTTCCATACACTTCCTGCAAAGGAATATCGTTGGCAATGCGTTCCACCTTTTCGGCCCGGAGGTCGGTCATGACCTGGTGGTTTTCGGGAACGTAACTGATGTTCCCCGTAATGTTCATCTTCTCCAATCCGCCGATGCGGTGTTCCAGACCTTTCGTGCCGGGGAGCGCCCAGGTACGTGCCAGAGTTTCCGGGTCACGGGCATAGGGATGATAGTCGTCCCCCTCTTTGGCTATCCGAAGTTTGATTTCCGGCAATTTGGCCATAGAAGGAATCAGCCAGGGCTGTGCTCCATTCGCCAGGAATCCGTCGGTCAGCAAAATAACAGGCGTCATGTGTTCCAGAGCGATTTTACCTGCCATAAAAGCATAGTCGAAACAGTTGCCGGAAGTGCTGGCGGCAATCACCGGCATGGGGCTCTCCCCGTTGCGGCCATACAACGCCTGCATCAGGTCCGCTTGTTCGGTCTTTGTAGGCAACCCCGTAGAAGGGCCTCCGCGCTGCACGTCCACTATCACCAGAGGCAATTCAGCCATCACTGCCAAACCGCAAGCCTCGGTTTTCAGTGCCAGACCGGGTCCCGAAGTGGTCGTAACGGCAAAATTACCGGCATAGCTCGCTCCGATAGCCGTACAGATACCGCCGATTTCATCCTCCGCCTGGTAAGTCTTCGCACCCAAATCCCGGCGCAATGCCAGTTCATGCAAGATATCGGTGGCGGGAGTAATCGGGTAAGAACCGCAGAACAAAGGCAATCCGGCTTTCTCCGCAGCGGCCAGCAATCCCCAGGCGGTCGCCTTGTTGCCCGTAATAGTACGGTATTTCCCTTTCTCAATGGCCGCCGGAGCCACTTTAAAATGAACCGCCAAAGCGTGTACGTTGGCGGCATAATTATAGCCAGCGCGCAGCACTAATTTATTGGCGGCCGCAATCGCCGGCTTTTTGGCAAATTTCATATCCAGAAACGCTTCGGAATGTTCCACGGAACGTTCAAACATCCAGTAGGTCATCCCCAAAGCGAACATATTCTTACATCTCAGCATGGATTTCTGATCCAATCCTGTCTCTTTCAAGGCCTCCAAGGTCAGTTTCGTAATATCCACCGCAACCACATTGTAATCTTCCAACGAATGATCGGTCAACGGATTGGCGGCATATCCCGCTTTTTCGAGGTGCTTGTCGGTAAAAGCGTCCGTATCGACAATAATGGTGCCCGCTTTTTTCACCCACCGCAGATTGGCTTTCAAGGCTGCCGGATTCATAGCGACCAATACATCCGCATAATCGCCCGGCGTGGTCACATGCTCATCACCGATATGCACCTGAAAACCGGATACCCCGCCCACAGTTCCTTGCGGCGCCCGGATTTCCGCCGGATAATCCGGAAAGGTAGACACATCGTTTCCAAACAAAGCAGCCGTATCCGAAAACTGTTGTCCGGTCAACTGCATTCCGTCTCCGGAATCGCCTGAAAAACGGATGACGACATCCTGTTTTTCGATCACTTCTGTTTCTTGACTCATGATATAAATTATGTGATTATTTTTATGATATAAAACACGATAAAGGTAGCTAATACTATCTTCTAAACAAGTTTAACCGCTTATTTTTTCCTTCTTTTATAACCAACAGATTATCAAGAATCAAAAGCCGGAATTACTCCTTATTTTTCGTGAAAAAACATCATTTTAAGAACGAATTACGGAAAAAAAACGTCATTTTTCGAAAAGGTTTGCGGGCAGATTGAAGGGAAGAACGCCAAACGGCCGGCAAATATCCCTTCTGATAATTTTTGTTATAATTTTTTCACAATACGCAAAATTATCTTTATCATTGCGATGCTTTTGTTCCGAAATAGATAAAAAAAGGGTTCCGGCAAGCAGCAGTGTTGTGTGTGTGTCAAAAAAGGAAAGGATACTGCTTTACCGGAGACCCCTTTTTAATTTTATCTCCGCATTCCAGGAAATAGGTCCCGAACAGGCAACTGTGTCGTTGTGTGTGTCAAAAAGGAAAGGAAGCTGCCTATCCGGGATGCCTATTATATTATGTTTTTACCGCCATCGGATTTCCGAATATTTCCGCCGGTTCCGTTCCACAAAGAGCCAGTCCGTCTGTGCCGTACCGTTCCAACCCGGCCAATCCACACAACCGTCCATATTGATGTCGTGGAGCAAATCGTAACGGTAGCCCTGCAAACTCAAAGGTAAAATATCCCCTATCGTCACGCAGTTCGGATCGGACAACGATACCAGGTAATTCGAATCCAACGAACCCACGGCCATCACCCACAATTCCCGACCCTGATAGCTCTTTCTGGTCATGTGGTAATCCATGTTATTCAACGGAGCCCCTTTATGATAGATGTTCAACGTATCTGTAAAATCAACATACGCGGCATTCGATTTGCCCGCATTATTCACAAAACGATACAAACGGTTCGTCATCACGCCCAGATGATTACGGTGACGAAGAGCCACATAACGCTGGTTCACGCCGCTGCCATAAGCCTTGCGGATACCCACCACCGTATCGCCTGTCCAACGGTCAGCCAAATGACCGTCAGAAAGCACAAGACAACTGTCTCGCGCAACAAAGTACGAAGGCTTCGCCATCACCGCTACGGAATCCAAAGGATCGCCGTAGGATACGCGCAATTCCACCTCTATCCAGTCTATCACCTTCAAACCCGAAGGAAGCTTGGGCAGAGAGGACGGAAGACGCAGACTGTCACGCAAACGACCCCAATTGCAATCATCGCCCCACGCCATGGACATGTTATTTCCATCGAATACCCCTTCAAGGAACACCTTACCTCTGAAATAGCCCGTATCCAAACGAGTGATGGTCAAATCATACCACGGTGCGTCGCCCTGGCGATCACAAGCCACATCCCGCGGGATAAACCAATACGTTCCCGTATCTTTCAACCAGAAGACCGTATCCCGGCCGGATATACTGTTCATGCCCAATGTCGGCAAGGACCATAAGGGCTGACCGTCCGTCAGTATCACTTTCACTTGCAGGCTATCTCCGGCTGCAAGGTTTTCATTATGGCTGTTTATCCTAAACGTATCCTGCTCCGTGTGCCGTACCCAAACATCCACTTTCGGATCCACGTGGCGCCAAATCGTATCGCGGTACAAATGAGGCGTACTGTAATCCATCTGACAACCGTGAATATCCCAAAGGCCATGCACTTCATAAACCAAACAGGAATCAACGCCGCCGACATCACCCCAATTCAACCGCAGTTTGAATAATCCCGAAGACGGTATCTGACTCCGATTATACGATAAACGTATCGTACTCTCCGACCCGCCTTTCTTATAGCGTTTCTGTATAAGGACAAGAGAATCTATCCGACCCGCAGGACGAAGCTGGATTTCAAAATCAGTCGCCACGGAACCGCAGGATACGGAAGAAGAGATTATCTCCCCAGAAGGAATACTGTCAACACATACCCGGACTTCATCCGAACGGACTTTACAGCCCAACGTGTCAGTGTATTCGCAATAAACCCGATAGCAGGTATCGCTATGCAAATCGCTGTTCTGAAGCGCCCCATCCAATCCCCGGTCATTATCGTCCACATAAAAATGCCCCAAATCGGCGGGAAGGCTGTTGGCCGGAGTGCCGATATAAGGTTTCAGCACATCCTGGCGCAAATTCACATTCTGAACGCACGCCCCTATAATCCAAGGACCGGGTGCGAAACTGATATGAGCCGGCGTATCCACTTTTATTGTCACCACCGTATCGGGAAGTATGCCTGTACAGCCGCTGTTCATATCCTTGAGATAGTTCCCTTGGTAAACAGCGGATTTATCCGCCGCAAAACGGATCACCGTATCCCGGCCGTACATCAATAAACCGTCCGACCCGCAAATCTCAGATGCCAAAGCTCCACCGGCCAATCTGTCCGCAATCTTAACCAACCACGGTCCCGTACCTTCCTCAATATGAATATCTATGGAGATACTGTCCCCCAGACAAACTTTCTGACTATGGCCGAAGCCCAATACCGGACGCGGCAATAAAAGAAGATGAAACGAAGGAAGGTCGTGCGTACGCTCACAGCCCGGACCATCCACAACGGATACGATATGATAGGTTCCCGAAGCGGACAACAACAGAGTATCAGCTCTCTCCGTGAGATTGCTCCGGAAGATTTCAGCACCGGATTCCAAACGATAGCTATATCCCCACGGCAACTCTCCCTTTTCCAAGGTAACGACAAAACGCCCCGGCGTATTGCCGCACAACCGCAAGGTATCGGCCGAAATACTGATTTCACTATACGTATGTACCCGAAGCAACATGGTATCACTATACACACCGGCCGTATCGCAATGGTTGTAGACGTGACACCAGATACGGGCACTGTCGTAAGCCGGCGTCACGGGATTAATCATGACTTTGCCCGTGCTGTTATAGTCCGGCATAAAATTATGTCCCAAAGATTCCGTCAGACCGGTCTTGTAACGAATCATCCAATCGTAGTTCAACGACCCGCCCGTCGAAGACAGCGACAATTCATATTTAGAACCTTCGCAGGCCGTATCCACTGCCGCCAGATTGTTCTGAAGCTCGGGAATGCTGTCGACACGCAACCAGCAGGCATTTGTCGCGATGATTTCACAACCGTTGTTGACCCGGCAGAAATAGTAACCGCTATTCTTGGTCAATAACGGGATACAAACCGTATCGGCATTCGAAGCCACAGGAAGCGTATCATTCCGGTAGTCGTAAAAATGCCAGCTGTACAACATACCGATGCGATTGTCGTGTTTAATGCGAATCACCGTATCCCGGCCAGTTTCCGCACAAACGACAATTTCCCGTATCGGGTCTTCCACTTCCGCCCGTTCGTTCACCAGTATGCGCACCTGCCTGTAGTTTGCCGGCTTGGTCGGGTCTTGCAAATCCCATTGCGGACATTTGTTGGCATACCACACCCGGAATGTATAAGCCGTATTGGACGCAGACATCGGGCCATATTGCATATGGGCATCTGTTCCGATGGTCCGTACCCCTCCGTCCATATACTCCCATCGGTAGCTTACCCGTTCGCTCGGATTAGTCATGATATACAAATCCGCCATCCGTCCGGCACAGAGGATAATCGAGTCGGGCGTCAGCCCTTCCACCCGGATGGTATCATCCACATATAAATCGCTGATGTCTTCCCAAATGGCAAAACAACCCGAAACGACCTGCACGGAATAGTGTCCCTCATCCGCCGAATCCACAGCGGGAATAGCATACTTCAAACCGTCATAACCGGTATAGATGCCGTTCCGGTACCACTTCACCGTATCCTGGCTGCTGACTTCCATTTCATAGGAGGAGCCTTTACACAGGGTATCCGTTTTCGCCTTGACAATGGTCAATGAAGGCGGAAGTCCGATTTTCAATTCGCAGGTATCGATTAAGGTATAACATTCGTTCGAGGCCACACAAATATATTTTCCTGCCATCTCCGCTGTCGCATCCGGCAGTTCCAATACCTGCTCCGTCCCCAAGAGGAGGGTATCCCCCAATTTATACCATTCGTAAGAAGTCGCATAATAAACGGCTTCCATCCGGACGGTCTGTATGGAGCCGTCGCAGATTGAAATATTGCGGTTGGGCTTCAACTCCATCTTACGGCGTACTTTCACTTCCATGGCACTCGTTTCCTCCACCGTGGCGCAACTGTTGCTTACCTCGCACCAATATTTCCCGTAATTTATGGCAGAAGCCGACAGAATCTGGTAATAAGGTTCATCGCTGTCCTTTATCAGACGAATGGTGCCCGAAGCATCCTTTTGATACCATCGGTAATTGAGACGGCAACCGTCGGCAATGACCGTAAAATCAACGCTCGAATCCTGACAGATAAATATGTCCTTGTTCGGGTGGAAATACGTAATACGCACGTCGGCTTCTTCTATGATTTTATACGTTCCCCTCATCGGACGTTCGCAACCGCTCTGCGGATCACGCCCCACCACATAGTATTCATAGCCGTCATTATCATTCCGGCATTCGTCACAAGGTTTGCCTTCCAAACCGCTCCATTCCAGCACACCCCCTGTTCCGGGCAATATCTGTCCCGTCGGCTGACCATCTTTATACAATTCATATTCCACGCCGATTACACTGCCGCTTAAACTCAACCGTCCTTTGGCATCGTCCGTGTAACAATAAGAGGTTTTATCTCCTATCAGGTTGAAACGCCGGATGCTGTCGGCCTGTATCATTGTCAAGACATTCGCCATCGGACTCATACAGGCGTAAGGATTCGTGAAGATTCCTTCCACACGGTAAGTTCCCGGTTCCCGGATTTTGTCAAAAGTCAAGGGTTTCCCTGTGCCGAATTTTTCACTCACCTGAACATCGTTGCGATACAGGATATAACGTACTCCCGTCTGGCTTCCCGACAACACTAAAGAAGCGGTGCTTTCCCAACAGATATAATTATTCGGATCTCCCGACAATATAAACGGTATCGGCAGACTGTCAATAATCATCTCTACACTGTCCCGGCTCATACAATTGGTCCTCACATCCCGTGCCACCACGTGATAATAGCCGGAATCCGTCTGTAAATCCGTAAAGACCAGATTAGACCCCGTACCGGGAAGTGTTTCCGCCACCGTTCCGTCCGGAAGAATCAAGGTATATTCGGCATACGTGACAGTCGGCGCATTTAACGTAATCTGTTTGCCTTCTCCGCCCTCACAATAACGTACCGGAGCAATGCGAAGCGGGGGAACCGGATTTACTTTTACAATAACACTGTCCAGCATCATCACCGTACAACCGTTTTCCGCTTTTATCTGATACATACCGTCCTGGAAAACGCTGTCCGTTTCCAGTCGTCCCGGTCCGTAATACGGCCCGCCAACTTCCACGCCATTCTGCAAAAGATAGTATTTCACTCCTGCATCGCTGTTGGCCAGATGCAGGCGATAGCTTTCGCCTTTACACAAACGGACGGTATCGCCCGGATTTTCCACCGGATAAGGCACCGGAGGCAAGCCCATGCAATAAGTTCCTTCCAGTCGTTTCCGGCAACCGTCCGACGGATTTTCGGCATACGCTCCATAACATCCGATTTGGGTCTGTGCACTGAATTTCAATTCCGGTGCCGGACGATAAGAAGCTGTCAGACTATCCACCAACGCCTGTCCGGGCAAAGAATACAAATAATAATTCACTCCCGATTGCCGCCCGGAAACACTCAGCACAATACTGTCCACTCCATCCTTCATACAGACGTCATGTCCTTCAAGCCGCTTGGTTTCCGGCACCGTTCCGGCAGAGAAAAATTTCTCCGTTATTTTTATCTCGCAATCACTTCCCTTAAACTTCGCATATACCCGATAGCGTCCTTCTACGGCATAACGTCCTCCCGCTGTCGGCACGATTTGCAAGGGTTGTCCCGTTGTGACTCCCGTAGCACTGCCTACCTGTATTTCCTGGTTGTTACCCAACACAATAACCAAACGGTAAATCACATCGGCTTCACTGCTCTCCAACCAGATATCAAAGCCCTCATTGCCACAGAACAAATCTTTGCCAGAAATAGTTTGCGTCAGCGGGACCTTGTCGGTCGTTACCTGCAAACTTGTCAGCAAGGTATCTTTGCAATTGTTATAAGCATGCAAATAATACGTACCGCTCACAATCCCGGTTCCGCCGACACTATCCCACGCAATTCTCTGCATATTACCGGCAATCGTATCGCTACGCAACAGACCTTTGGTCAGATAATAATTCCATCCCGTTATACTGCAATCGTATTTCAATTGCACCCGACTTTCTCCGCCGGAACAATAGCTTCCTTCCTGATACAAATGACAAGTATCCAGCTTGTTATAAATAACCACGCTATCCCGCAACCACACTCCGCATCCATTGCCGCTCTCTGCCCATACTCTATAAATCCCCGTCATTTCTTTCACACCGAAATCCAGCATTCCACCGCTACCGCGAAGCGTATCCGCTCTTTGGATAACATTATCGCGATATAACGTATACTTCACGCTGTCGCCATCACTTCCATCCACCCGTATAGACGCCCTGTCGGAACAAGCCGGAATGACGGAATAACGCGTCGGCGCCGGCAATGTTTTTATTTCCGGGCGGTGAGTCATGATTGTCCGGCATCCGGTCTGCTGATCTTTCGCTTCAACGTAATATCTGCCGGCCTCTTGCGGCTTGAATTTCTTACTTCCCGAACCCGTCAGTGTATCCACAGCCACATCTCCCGCTTCTTTATATAATATATAGAGTATTCCCCCTTTCATATTACTCAAGGTGATGGAACATCCTCCCAGCGATACGCCTTCACTTAGACAATCCGCACAATCGGTAATCATCACATCAGCCGGTTTATCGGTTATCCGCAACGTAGTATCCAAATACAAGCCACAACCGCCGCCTTTATATTCCGCATATACCCGGTAGTTTCCGGCGCCATACGGCCGTTTCACAAAATCCACTCTGTTGCCGGTTCCCAAGACCGTATCCAAGGAGGTTACATTCACTCCTTTCACTTGCTGTAAAATATAGTTCACGCC
Source organism: uncultured Odoribacter sp. (assembly GCA_910588375.1). Lineage (GTDB taxonomy): Bacteria > Bacteroidota > Bacteroidia > Bacteroidales > Marinifilaceae > Culturomica. The sequence goes on along the minus strand of CAJUQA010000010.1, from coordinate 15,352 downwards.
GGTTTCCGACTGTGGCAAACTGAATGTCAGAGAATCCGATGCACACGATGTGCCCTCCTTGATTTCCACCTCCAATATCGGGAGAGGCTCGCTCTTATGACTCACCCGAATCGTATCATACGCTATACATCCCGGAAATACCCCTTGACGCTGTTTTTTCAGAATGTATGTTCCAGCGAAATAATTACCCTTAAACACACCGTTAGGGTCTGTAAGAACTTCCAGCGTATCGGGATTACACAAAACATACTCTGCTCCGGAAGTGACACCGGACAATCGCAAAGTGACACCATTTACATCACAATACGTAAAGTCCCCGATAATACTGTCCCGAGGCGCTTCCTCCCGAAGAACCACACAGCTGTCACGCGTAGGACATTCCGAGTTCGTATCCCGAACCGTCAGGCAATATTCTCCCAAGGGCAAAGGTTTAACTGTCATGCTCCCGTTCATACGCCTTACCTCTATCGGTGTCGCCAAAGAGACACTATGAATCGTATACTCTTGAGAAGCCACCAAACCGCTCAGCGTAATCCATCCGCTATCCGCCACGGTACAAGCACTGTAATCTATTCCGAATCCGGAGGGCAAATGGGTTGCCGGCATACTGTCGACAGCATGATAATTCGAACGCCGCACACAAAGTTCGTCGGCGGCAACTACATAATACGTACTGTCGGGCGGCACATTCGTAAACGTGTACTTCCCAGCCGTCACTTTTCCCGTACCCAATGTATCGCCTGAGGTGGAATACAAGGTATATACAACACCTGCCTGATACCGGTCCAAATAAAGTTCTCCCGTCACATTCGCACAAATCAACGTATCTCCGTCTAATTTCACCTCATCGGGATAATGTCCCGCCTTTATGCCCAACGGGAATACCGCCTGACAATCACCCAACGTCGCCTTAATCTTATAAGTCCCGTATTGTGCAGGATCCAACGTCCAGCCCATCACATTCCCATCTCCCATTAATTCTGCATAGTTGGGCTCCCGGAAAGAATTGAAATACAATTCGTACTTGGCATTGTTCTGTGTCGGGAATTCTATCGTCACAACGCTGTCTGCACATACATTGCCCGTAAACGAGAGAGGCGTCCGGTAGTCGGGAGAAGGCTTCGGCCTCACCGTCAATTCCCCGTTCATTACCAACTGCGTCCCGTTATCCGCCAACACTCTATACACTCCCGATTTATACAATCTGGTAAATTTCTGCGGATGCCCCGTTCCTATCATTGACACTTCCGGATTCATACCGACAAAAACGCCTGTCAACTCATCCCGGCGCTGAAGCATGTATTTCACGCCAGCCTGAGTGCTGTCAAGCCCTATCTGCACGCCGGAATCATCACTTACATCACAGAACAATGTATCGCCTATAATGGTGAAAGGTTCTAATATTTCGCAAATAGTCACCGTATCGGGTGATTGATAACTACAACTCCCGACTTCGGCTTTTACAACATATTTCCCTTTCGCCAATACTCCCGTATAATAAACCGTATCCCGGTAAAAATCACCCAACGTTCCGATGTAGCCGCTCTTTACAGCATACAATTTATACTGCACTCCCGCCTGAGCCATCCAGACTTTCACAGTAGATACGTTATCCGTACTTCCCATCGGGAAACAGTTATCACCGGCCACATAAAATGGCACAGGCGTATTCCCGATAAATACGCGATCGGTCAGTATCTTTTCGCATCCCGTATCTTCCCGTTTCGCCACCACATAATACTCCCCGATGTTCCGATAGGTTCTTCCGAAAACAATATTTCCCGGTCCCATAGCTGTCGCTTCCGCAGAAATAAAACCGTTCCTGTTTCTATACAATGTATATCTGACCCCCGCCTCTCCGTTGCGAACACCAATAGTCACCGGAACCTCTCCTGCATCCACACAATAGGAACCTGCACCCAACAAGGGTCTGTCGGCAGGACTGTCTTTCACATTTATCACCACACTGTCCTCCATCTCTGTCTCACACTTCCCTACTTTCGCTTTCACAACATACGTACCCGTTCCATAGTTTCCGATAAATAACAGAGGCTCCGTATCCCTTCCCATCAATTCCGGTTGCAAACGAAGATTCGGACGTCTTTCCACCCAATAGGTAACTCCAGACTGACTTCCCGACAAATAGATGGTATCCTTTTCTTTCTCTCCCCGGCAATACGTCGCACTTTCCGATACCGTATAAGCTTTTGGTCCGACACGTACTTCCAAAGGTTCAGAATGAACCGAACACACTCCGAAGGCATTGGTTTTGACGGCCTTCACCCGGTAATAACCTGTCAAGTTGGCAATATCCGCCACGGTAAATGTCAATGGATTACCCGTACCTACCTGTTGCGTTGCCGTAAATTCCTGATAAATTCCACTACCTGTCCGGTCATATTCCAAGACATAATGCACTCCTGTTTCTGTCAAGGGCAAACGGAGCCTATACTCAGAGCCGGACGCACACTGCAAACTTGTATCCGCTAAAGAAGGACGTTCCGGAGAAGGCAAAAGCTGTACGTACACGGAATCCTTTTCCGTTATTCCGCCGCTGGTAACCGCGTAATGCAGATAACCGTCCGCATTTTTCCGGTAATTTCTAAGCCACTGCCCTCCTGCTATCAATTGGTCATTTTCATACCACTGAGCCGTATAATTTCCTGTTCCACCGTCATACCAGCCAAAAAGATTCAAAGAATCCCCCGCACAAAGACGAATCGTATCTACCGATGTCAATTGGTCTTCCAAACGGATATCCACTTTCAAAGGAGTACCTATTACGATTACATTTACCAACGCCCGCTGTTCACAACCTCCCTCTTTTACAACAACCGTAAATGACTCACCACTTTGTAAAGGAACGGTCTGTACCGTTGCCAGATCATTAGCTCCGGCAATCTTATCGGAAGGTTGCCATTCAATCAGAGGATCAGAGGCTCCCGTAATAGTCACATTCAATGTCGCCTGCTCCCCATTAGCTATTATCACCGGCGACACGACTCTAATCGTAAACTCACTCTTACGAATTTCAACCGTATCCGACCAAACGGAACAATGCAGCGGTGTCCGGTCTGTTGCCTGGATGTAATACTTCTTTTCCAAAGAAGATACCCGTACAGTCAGACGTCCGCTCACTCCGGAGAAATTCCCCAACATATCCAACGGACTTTCCTGGAAAATCACATAATCCAAATCATTCCTCAATCCGTTCGCCTCTATGAGACGCGACGCAGTATCTCCTTCGCAATAGGTATCGCTGCCTGTCAAAGTAGGACGCGCTACGGTTTGCTCCTTCACCTGCACGGTGTTGCTTTCCCCGCTTTCACATCCCCAGCTATTTACGGCATATACCGAATAATAGTCAGCCTTCAGATTATTCCATTCCGGCCGAGTCGTAATACTTCCCGGACGTACGTGATTATTTAACAAGACATACGAGGTATTGACTTCCGGCTGTTCTACATACAACTTCACATTGCTTCGTGTACCGCTGCAATAAACCGTATCCCCCGCAGGCTTCAATACCGAAACAGCAGGCAAATCCCTCTCCGACACATTCACCAAACCCTTCATGGTCTCCTTGCAACCGCTGATTCTGTTTTCCGCCACCACCTTATAATCTCCATCCCGCAAGCCAGTCCACACTAAGGTATCTCCGGTTCCGGCGCGAGCAGGACTCACTACTTCATCTCCAGCCGGAGTAACCTTATATAAGGTATAAACAATATCCGGATTGTTTTCACTGCCCGATAACATCAGTTCAGCCCCATTGCTTCCCCTGCAAAAAGATTTCGTCAATTTTAAATCATATACCACCGGAGCTATATCACCCTGTATTGTTACGTCCCCCGGCATACGGAATTCACAATGATCCTCATCATCTTCGCCCGTTACGTAATAACTGCCGGCCAGATTGTTTTTAAACACCACCGGACTGCCTGCTGGTTTCACGTCTTTTCCGTGAATCATTGCCACGACCACCTCATTTCTATATAAACGATAAAGAGTTGTGCTGTCCGAACCGTTCAATGTGATAACCACTCCGGAATCCGCATTCATACAATAACGTCCCGAACCTTCCAAACGGAAAGTATCGGGATGGGTCACCCGGATTTCAGCACACTTTCTCTGTGCCGGATTACAACCATTATGAATTTCACAACAATATTCCCCGGCCGTATCCACCGTTACGTCTTTCAATTGAAGCGTATTAGAATAACCGTCCGCTATAGTGCGTCCGCCATGTGTCCACGTAAAACGGATAGGTGCCGTCCCCGTTGTCTGTACGGAAATGGCCTGATTGACTCCCTGGCACAAGGTCATATCCACCAGATTCCCCTCATTCAAGATAAACCGGGCAGGCTGCGGCACCGTCAAACGGAAATTTCCCTGTATACTTTCGCCACATTCGTTGTAAAGATGCAAAGTGTAAACTCCCGCCTCTGCCGGAGTCACGCTATCCATGGCCAACGTAGCAGAAGTACTTCCATTTATACGTATCGCATCGTCTTTCACCGGTACTCCATTCAAATACCAACGCATACTGTCCACCGTCTGTGTGGTGAGCACATCCGCTTTCAGTTTCAAATCCGTCCCTTCACAATATTTTCCTTCAGAATTGATGGTTTCGCATTCCACATAAATACCTCTCAGAGAGATTCCCGCCTTATCATGTACCGTTACATTCCGCGAATCACTTACCACCGGCGGCAAACAATAGGAATTATCCACATGACAGGTATACAGCCCGGCATCTTCCACCCGCATCACTTTCGTCAATACCGGTCCGGTGTAAACGGTTTTTTCCCCATTCCGATACCACACATAATTCATTGTGCCTGTTCCTGCCGTTAATTTTACCTGCAACGTCAAAGGTTCACCCGCACACAGAGTCGTGTCGGCACCTATCATCCCGACTTCCGGTTTTTCTTCTATAATCACCCGAATCAAATGACTCGTATCGCCTCCGCAATGATTCTCCACTACCCAGGCATAATATTCCCCGTCATGGGACACATCCATATCAGGAATCAAAACATGCTGGCCGGTAAGTCCTATATCCTGTAATTCATATCCCAAAGGATTAGAAGAACTGAATACCACTTTTTTCAAGGATGACGTATACGTACCGCCACCTCCGATCTCTACCTTAAATTCCGCCGTACCATTCTCACATACATGAATGACCGTGTCATTCGAAAGTACATAGGCCGGAATATCTACCGGCAAGAAAGTACTATCGGCAATTGTCCCGCACTCGTTCGTCACTTCCACTTTGTACAACCCCTCCGCAGACTTGCTTTCCATCCCCACGGTGATACCGGCTCCTTCATACTCTTCTCCCGTCAATGGTGAACCGTCTTTATACCATTTGTAAGTCAGTTCCTTGTTATTCAGCGAAGCCACATATACCGCCAGTTCCGCAGGCTTGCCGTACAGACACTGTTCCCAATCCCGGTTAAGTTTTGTAATAAACACGGGCCTTCCTCCCACACTGACCCCAAAGGTATCCGACACCTGTTCCCCACATTCGTTGGAAATCTCACAAATATAAAGTCCTTCGTCCTCGACAACCGGAGGATTGAATTTCAGTACGGCAGTTCCCAATCCCGTTACATTGCTGCCGGCAGAAGGAACAAACACTTCAAACTGGTGATCCACCATCTTTTTCCATGTATAGTTCAGGCCGCTTCCCTCCGCATCCACAAATAACATGACACTGTCTTCGGCACAGCCTGCAATATCTCCACTGCTTTGGTCTATTATCCGGGGATGCAGACACGATTGGGCATAACCGTCCTGCTTACCGCTCTTATATCCGCCACCGGATTTCACCAATACCTGGCAACTGTCTTCTGCCACACACCCGTTTTTATTCATGCGGACATACACCATAAATTCATCCACGACAGGACCGTATTCAAAAGGTAACGTAGACGACTGAGAACGGATTAAATCAGTCCCCACATACCAGTCAAGGTTTACCACATCCGAGGTCGTAGCTATAATATTCGTCATAGACCCCTCGGTCGTATAGTAATTAAAAGGCAGATCCACCTGCGGCCTATAAACTACGACATTAACCGTATCATACGAAGTACATTGTTTGTTGGATACAGAGACTATGTAATCCCTTGTAACGGAAGGAACCGTCGTTACCACAGAAGAATCGTTCTTGCCGGATACTCCTGTCCACGAATATTTATAAACAGCACCGGCAGGACGTCCCACTTCACTATCCCGGGCATCCAAAACAATTGAATCGCCGTAACAAATGATAATTCCATCCGTGGGAGCTCCGATACGCGCCTTCGGATAAGGCACCACTTCCAGATGAACAGGTTCCGCAACTTTCATCGAATCATTACGCAAATCCGTAACTTCACAATAGTAATATCCGGTATCTGCCACCGTCAAATTGGTTAAGGTCAATACGGTTGTATCCGTTCCGAGTTCTATGGGCGGAGTCCCCATCTTTTTCCATTGATACCGATATACGCTTGTTCCTTTGGTTTTAATACTGAACGTCGTAGATTCCCCTTCACAAACGACCGTATTGCCGGTAATCGTACCGGGTTCGAAATGGATAGCAGATTCCGCATATCCATCCTGAGGACCGCTTCTGTAACTGTCCGACGAACGCACAATTACCTTCACACGGGCGGAAACCTTTGCTCCTTTGAATTCTCCTTCCGCCTCATATTCCGTAGTCACGGCTGGCGACTGATTAACGGAAAGTCCGCTCCCGATATTTACCCGGTTACCACCCGGAACCAACCGAAACCATGTTATTTGGGTCAAATTCGTACGAGCCGTCAATTCAACAGCGGTACCTTGAGTGATGTATATATCAGGTCCCAAATCCAGCACCATCTGCACAACGTGGATTGTCCTGGTTTTTGTATCTATACATATTTTTCCATTCGTCCCGGTAACGGTATAGGTCATGGTCTGGCGGGGACGAACCGTCATCGTATCTGTTGAAGCACCGGTACTCCATCGATACGTTTCAGCCCCGGAAGCCGTCAGTTTTACAGCTTCTCCCGCTGCCACCGTGTCGGAAGTAGACGTAACGGACACATTCGGTTTCGTCACCACTTTCAACTCTATCGTATCGGTATATTTCTTCACGCCGGACATTAAATCCGTCACCTCACAGTAATATTTAGATGCATGGCTAAGTTGTATGCCGTTTAAAGTCAAGACTTCTGTTGAATCCAGTTTCGTTGTAGGCGCATTCATTTTTACCCACTTGTAACTGTACACACTGGTTCCGGTCACCTTTATCCGCCAACTTTTATCATCCCCCACACATACAAGAGTATCTCCCGTAATCTTACTCACAGTAAAATTAATCGGCGACAAAGCCGCTCCGTCTTGCGTGCTACTTCTGTATGTCCCCGGACTTTTGGTCTGCGCATAACTCCCCCCTACCATCAACATCCATAGCACAAAAACACATACTTTCCTTAACATTATATCTAAATTTAAAACTACTCACTTCACGGCCTTAACAAGATTCAAAGATCTATTTACAAATCTCTCTTATCCATGCCCACCATTTAATCTTTTACACAACGCAAATAATTCCTATCACCTTGACAAGAACCATCGGCCTCGAAACATGGATTATACGATTTATGCATCATATCATAATTGCTACCATCTACCGTACTAGATAACCAAAAACGAGTATCAGTACCACCAGTAAAACCACCTCTCCAATATCCATAACTACGCCATGTAAAACCTGTGATATTCTGAAAATTGCCCGTTGGCCAATCATCAGCCAATAACGGACGAACATCTGTTACATTATATTGTCCTTTTAAGTAATCCATCATCACCAACGCTTCTGCTTTACCCGGAATATGCCAACCATCCGGGCAAATCCCTTGTACACCACTCGGTATTGTATTACTAGCCGTTTGGCCTCTCATCGCTTCTGTCCATAAATACATTCGTCCCCTATCACCATAATTTTCACAGTCATTTCCCCAACATATCCCACGCCCTGAATAAGCTAAATTTTCCCCCATCCAACATTGAGAACCAATCAAAACTGTAGAATAAGCATTCCCTTCACAATCCAACATATTATCACCACATACTCTAAAAGTTTGTATAGCAGGTGGTGCTATTTGAATAATGATTAACTTTGTATCAGAACAATTGCCACGAGAAATTATACATTCCACATCATATAATCCTATATTTCCACCAAAATCAGAGCGAGATGGTTGATAGATAGAAGTATTCGATAAAACTCTTCCATTATATTTCCATTCATAATTTGCACTAGAAATTATAGAAGTAGCTATTACTCCTTCGGAATCACCACATGCATTCACAATTAAAGCACTTGTACTTACTTGCCAAAGCATATTGGGGAGTGTCAATGTAAAATCAACATACACCTCATCTGTTAACGTAGTAGCCTTACGACGGAAGGTATAAGCCACTGTTGAAGCTCTTCCTACACTAACAAAATCATAATTCACCAATTCTGCACCATGCTCTCCTTCAATTAACTCAAAAAAAGTATTCTCCGGACGCTTCACGTACCACACATAACTCAAATTATCATCACCCTTTGCATCCTCAATACTATTTATTGTTACTAATCCCGGACACGTTGCGTCACTACCGATTTTTCCCGGGTCTAATACAGGTCTGAGACTACGACCGCCACGAAAAGTTACAGTACTATCCCGCGTCGTATTATCATAATTCATTAATACCCTCCTATCGGATATACGCAAGAAACTATTCGGAGAAGCAAAACTACCCCCACGAACACTAAAAGCGTTTGTCTCACTGCTTCGATTCCAATACGTCGGAACATTAAAATTACCGTTAGCATCAATACTTCCGTCACCATGGTATTCATGGTTACCTATGGGGGTCGGATTCGTATTCAACGCCGCCCCCGACTGGACACTATAATACATCTCTCCCAAATTCCCGCTCATTTCCATCACCCCGTAAAACGTTCCCCCGCTTTGCTCTTGGTTCGTAGAAGAAGTCCCGAAACTACCACACCGCACCGGCCCGAAAGAAGGTGCTTCAGAATTGGCATTTATATTTGCATTGACTGGAATTTCGTTCTCTGTACCAAGCGTTGCTCCGGAAAGGCCGCCTTGTCCACCTAATGATTGAATAGAAGTCGTGTTCCAAGCATATTCACCGGGGATAACCCGATTCGGCGTACGGCAAGCCTTTTCATACTCTAACTCACTCATTGGACGCAAACCACTCCAATCCAAATAGGCCAACATATCCGCTCCCGTCATATAATTGCAAGCCACCGTCTGGCCATCATCCGCAGCAAAAAAAGGTTCTGCCGGGTTTAAATTACAACCGAAGACCACCGGTTGGGTTGTACCCTTATTAGAAAAAACAGCTATCCCATTTCGGCAAGAGGGACGTTTCGTATCCCCGAAAACATAATCCCCGCGTTTCAAATTATCTAAATTATTTCCGATTCGATTCTTTTGCTGCGTATAACTGAGCATATTCAAGAAGTTGCAATACTGCTCTTGGCTCAACTCATATTTCATGATGTAGAACCCCTTGTAACCCTTGGGATAAGTAGCAGGCAACGTCCCTGACCACGTTATCCCATCGGCTGCATACAATCCATCAACCACAGAATTACCGAAAGTAATTGCGTCTTCAGACGATATATACTTGTATTCATTCACCCCATTCGGATATAAATCCTGTTCACTCATCGCCACATTTGCTATCATATATCCATTATTTTTCAATTGGGGAAAGAACAAACGATAATACCGATAAGCTCCCGGAGAAGATACCCGAATCGCACGACGAACAGGATAAGAATTAACATCTTTAGTAGCCCAAGAAGATTCACAACGCTGAAGCGTATCCCAAGTCAAACAATCACTCGAACCCAATAAATACCAATCATAACCCGGCAAATAATCAGTATAAATATCAGAATAGTTTGTTATTGAAATGCCAAATGTCAAAATAGTTTTCGCGATTCCGAAATCAACTGTCCAAGAATTATTCACGCTAGCTATTGCCGAACCATGATCCGACAAAGAAATATGGCTAGTATGGACTTCATCCCAATTTGCATTATTTATACGATCCGCCGCATTAAAAGCATAAGCTGTCCTATGTTGTGTTGGATTCATAGAATAATTAAACCCCGAACTCGTCCCAATAATATCCGCTTCCGGCGGTATCATCGGAATGTTATAAGACTTCAATGTGTGGTTTGACACCCCGTCCCCCAAATAATAAGCACCATAAGGTATCAGCACCATTTCAATGGCACTGACTGCAAAATATACATTCTTATCAGTAATATCCGATGCACTCAGACCATTCAACGGAGCCTTCAATGTTACCCGCTCACCAGCAATATTAAACGTCCCCTTATTCTTCGGATAAACAAATGCACCTACAATCTGATTGCCTGTATTACCCGGTTCCATACTCAATACAGAAGTGCCCGTTTGATTGCTTCCTAAATACAAATGACTCCACGCATCCGTACTACCCTCTTTTTTATACTTCACAAACAACCACACGGCATCCCAATTGAAATTATCTCGCCATGAATTATCCCAGGAAAGCGTAAAAGTCAAGGATAAAGAATCGGATGTTGCATTCAACTGCACGTCCGGTTCTCCGCTGATTCGGACATTATTCCCGTATACAGCGCCCATTCGACCTAAACATACATTGAATACAAACAGCATCATCAATACTTTTTTTAAAAATCCGGCAAACAAATAATCACCGACGCTTTGAAATTTCCCGTACATCACAAATGAATTTTAAGTTATCTCTTCTCATTTTTCCGCTCTTTTTTATCCTCCAAACACAGATAACTCAATCCCCATCTGGGCTGTACCATTTTTTATCACATGCTTGCTAAGCAGGTATTACTTTAAATAATATTATTTAATCAACTTCCCGCTTTCTTTGCTTCCTTTTTTATAACTACCAAATATTAAAGCTCTTACCTTTGATTTTTATTTTCATTTTTTTATTATACATTTGCATTCGTATAGATGAACCAAGATTTTAAATCTTAAAATTTACATCTAATTATACACGCTGTTCTTTTACAATCTTTCAAAACCCTTTAAAAACCAACCCCTTATCTTATTTTGTACCTGCTTAGCAAACATGTACCCTTTTTCAATCTTTTACACACCTCACATAGTGTCCGTATGAACGGTAATTAGTATAGCCCACAAAACCACCGTCATAACTTCCAATTTGAAGCTTACTTCCTACATCTTTCAGTCGAATCCATGCTCCATGTGCTGCAACATTACCATAAGACTGAGAAGACCAAAAAACCGTTTGAGGATAAAAGGCACCATCATATCTACTCCAACACTCACCATCAACAATGCTCCTAATTCCACCATTATTTATGGCAATATTCCATTCTTCATAAGTCGGTAAATGCCAACCATCCGGACATATTCCTTTTACTTTCATTCCATCTGGAGCATACTTCGCTCCATACGGAGCTAATGCAGCCTCATCCGCCAATGTTAAATTTTCCGCTTGATTCGATGATAAATTTTCACAATACCCACCACATACTACTTCCCACCATTCATACATCCCTCCATAAATAGCACAATTTGCAGCATCATTACTTTTACACCACTTCTGTATTCCTGTTGTATTAAAATTCCATGTACCATCTGATACATGCCGATAATCTCCTATGTTTAAACTTCTTCCCATCCAACACTGTCCCCCGACCCTTTCCGTACAATATCTCTGATTATCACGTCCATCAATAAATATGACATCACCACAATTAGCTAATGTTACCTCAGTAGAATGCACGTTTGTCACATGGGGAACCCTCACTGTCACTTCCTTCTCAACTTTACAATTAGCACGAGACATAGCACATACAACATTGAAATTTCCTGATTGACCTCCAAAATCAGATAAATTTGGACTATAAGCATCTGTTGTGGATAATATTATTCCATTATACTTCCACTCATAAGTTGAACCTGAAATAATAGAAAGCGCTGTCAATTTATCAGAATTATTACAAGCATCTATTTCCGAAACAAGCGGAGACACTTGCCAAAGCACATTAGGCACTGTCAAGGTAAAATCTACATATGCCTCATCTGTTAAACAAACAGCTTTACGACGAAAAGTATAAGTCACATTAGCTGCTCTTCCTACACTGACTAAATCATAATTTGTTAGTACTGCTCCATGTTCTCCTTCAATTAACTCAAAAAAGGTATTCTCAGGACGTTTGACATACCATACATAGTTCAAATTATCATCCCCTTGAGCATCCTGAATACTATTTATTGTTACTAATCCGGGACACGTTGCGTCACTACCGATTTTTCCTGGATCTATCACTTGTCTAAGACTACGGCCGCCACGAAATGTAATAGTACTATCCCGTGTCGTATTATCGTAATTCATCAATACACGTCGATCGGATATGCGTAAAAAACTATTCGGAGAAGCAAAACTACCCCCGCGCACACTAAAAGCGTTTGTCTCACTGCTTCGATTCCAATACGTCGGAACATTAAAATTACCGTTAGCATCAATACTTCCGTCACCATGGTATTCATGGTTACCTATGGGGGTCGGATTCGTATTCAACGCCGCCCCCGACTGGACACTATAATACATCTCTCCCAAATTCCCGCTCATTTCCATCACTCCATAGAAACTGGCTCCACTCTGTTCCTGATTACTGGTAGAAGTTCCGAAACTACCACAACGTACCGGACCGAAAGCCGGAGCTCCGGAATTAACATTCATATTATTATTTACTGGCACCTCGTTCTCCGTACCGATTGTACTTGTGGAAAGCCCACCTTGCCCGCCAAGAGGCGTTGCTGAAGTCGTATTCCACGCATATTCCTCCGGAACAACCCGACTCGGGGTACGACAAGCTTTTTCATATTCCAACTCACTCATCGGACGCAAACCGCTCCAATCCAAATAGGCCAACATATCCGCTCCCGTCATGTAATTGCAAGCCACCGTCTGACCGTCATCCGCATCAAAAAAGGGTTCTGTCGGATTCAGATTACAACCGAAGACCACCGGTTGGGTTGTACCTTTATTAGAAAAAACAGCTATCCCATTCCGGCAAGAGGGACGTTTCGTCTCTCCAAAAACATAATCCCCACGTTTCAAATTATCCAAATTATTCCCGATACGATTCTTTTGCTGCGTATAACTAAGCATATTTAAAAAATTGCAATATTGTTCCTGGCTTAGCTCATACTTCATGATATAAAAACCCTTATACCCCTTGGGGTAAGTCGCAGGCAACATCCCTGACCACGTTGTTCCATCAGCTGCATACAAACCATCAACCACAGAATTCCCAAAAGTAATTGCATCCTCGGATGTAATATATTTATATTCATCTACCCCATTCGGATATAAATCCTGTTCACTCATCGCCACATTGGATATCCCATAGCCATTTTTACCCAGACCCATTTCCGGAAAAAACAAACGGTAATAGCGATAAGCTCCAGGAGAAGATACTCGAATAGCCCGACGAACTGGATAAGAAATAGCATCTTTCGTCACCCAAGAAGATTCACAACGCTGAAGCGTATCCCAAGTCAAGCAATCACTCGATCCCAATAAATACCAATCTTTACTCGGTAGATAATCACCATTAACATCAGAATAATTAGGTATCGAAACACCAAAACTTAAAATAGTTTTAGCACTTCCAAAATCAACCGTCCAAGAATTATTATAAGCAGCCAATGAACCATGATCAGAAATAGAAATATGAGCACAATGAACATGATCATGACTTGCGTTATTTATTCTATCTGCAGCATTAAGCGCATAAGCTGTAGTATAATTTTTAGGCTCACACGAATAACTAAACTCCGAACTCGTTCCGATGATATCCGCTTCCGGCGGTATCATCGGGATATTATAAGACTTCAACGTGTGATTTGACACCCCATCCCCCAAATAATAAGCACCATAAGGTATTAATACCATTTCAATGGCACTGACTGCAAAATATACCTTCTTATCAGTAATATCCGATGCACTCAGACCATTCAACGGAGCCTTCAATGTTACCCGTTCGCCGGCAATATTAAACGTCCCTTTATTTTTCGGATAAACAAACGCACCTACTATCTGACTACCAGTATTAGCCGGTTCCATGCTCAACACAGAAGTTCCCGTTTGATTGCCCCCCAAATACAAATGGCTCCATGCATCCGTACTACCCTCCTTCTTATACTTCACAAACAACCACACAGCATCCCAGTTGAAATTATCACGCCACGAATTATCCCAGGAAAGAGTAAACGTCAATGACAATGAATCGGATGTAGCATTCAGCTGTACGTCCGGTTCCCCGCTGATTCGGACATTATTTCCCATCAGACTGCCACTCATCAACAACCCCGTCAACAAAAAACACAATAACCATCTATTCATATTCGTATCATTTATTAATTACACCATAATACTTCCGCACTCACAAACCATACATCCAAAGCAGACCTTCTTAAGAAAAGAAACGTGGACCTATTGTATTTCAGTCATAAATACAACAGTCCACGCACAACGATGAATCTATTTGTATTTACTCCTGTTGTTCTTCAATCTGGCGGATTTTTCGTCGGGAATAAATCAAACGTTTCTATTTCTGGTAGCCTATACTTCCTAGTTTATTTCATTTTCATATATAACATTCAACGGAATCGCCTCCCGACCTTGGAAACAAAGTCAGAAAGAGATATCCGACTCTCTTCATCCATATATCTATTGGGGTCCTGAAAAGGGGAATTTCCCTAAAAAAGAAACGTGGACCCGCAGTTTTATCCAACAAAAGGCTCCGCCAAGGGCCCTACAACAAATAAACACAACGGTCCACGTAAACGTGAACGCACCGCACTTATTCCCGTTGTAAAAAAATCTGGCGGATTCTTTGTTAAGGAATAAACCAATACGTTTCTATACTTTAATGTAGCTGACACTACACTCTTATCTTCATAAGCAAGGCAAAGATAAATTAAAAAGCTCTAAAAAAACAACAAAAAAGTAACTTTCTTATTATTTATTCCAATACAGACAAATATCACACACTAATTTCATTTCAAGGGGAATCCGGAATAATACAAAAAATCCGGGGAAGGCAGCATCATGTTGTGTGTGTGTGTCTAAGGAAAGGAAGCTGCTCCCCCGAATCTTTTTTTATTATTTACAATATCACTATCTTATCATCTGTCCCAACGTATTTCCGTATACTTAGTCCGATTCCGTTCTACAAACAGCCAGTCGGTCAATGTCGTCCCGTTCCAACCCG
>CAJUQA010000009.1:62654-107350 GCA_910588375.1 uncultured Odoribacter sp. | reverse complement strand
AGTAAGGATAAGCAGTACAAACGTTCACGTTTGCCGTATATACACACATATATACTTGGCCAAGCGTGGGTGACTGTTTATTTACTATGCGGGTGCTTGGTCGTACCTCCTGATGGATAAACTAAAGTTCCCACGCTTTTTTATTGTCATTAACCAGCCTTTCCGGGGACTTTTCAAGGTGCTAAGTAATTTTCGTGTATGAAGAAATTATTTGGATGTGTCTGTGTGTGTCGAGTATTATTGCCCGTATTATTGGTGTTGTGTACGATAACGGGCGTCAAAGCGAACAACATCCGTGTGGAGGGCAAAACGCGAGTGACCGGTTTTACGGGCGATACTGCCATTGTTGAAGTCACTTTGCGTTGGGACAACTCCTGGCGGGATGATTTCAACTGGGATGCTGCCTGGGTGTTTTTCAAGTTTAAAAAGCGGGGTATTTCTGAGCTTTGGAAACATGTTTATCTCGGTAGGGAGGGACACAATGCTTTTCCTCAAATCGGAAATGAGGGAAGTGATTATATGTTTATGTCGGGGGAAATCGGTTCGGAGAGTTCCGCTAAGGTGACGGGATTATTTGTTATGCGGAAAGAAATATCGGAAGGGAATGTAAATGTACGCCTGCGGGTGAAGTGGCCTTTGTCGGGAACCGGCTTGGATAAGAGTGATTTTGGGAATAGTTATGATCGGATATATGTTGCGGTGCATGCGATTGAAATGGTATATGTTCCTTACGGAGGATATTATTTGGGGGACAATTTTTCCCGGTGGAGTTTTACGGCGGGGGATACGGCTGCTTTGTTAATGGATTCGGAAGATGCTTTGCTATTGTCCTCCAAGCATGGGAAACCCAATGTTTCGTTATCGGCTTCTTATCCGAAAGGGTATGCGGGCTTTTATGTGATGAAATACGAGACGAGCCAGGAGCAATACGTGGAGTTTCTCAACTCTCTGACTTTGGAACAGCAGAAAGCACGGGTAGCAAATAACAACTTTGCAACCATGAAGAGAGGGGATTATGTTTTCGGGGCTTTGAAAACACCGAGTTGTCGGAACGGCATCGTGTTTATCGAACAGAAAGGAGCGGACGGTCCGGCTGTTTTCGGTAATAATCTGAATCCGGCTAATGACTTTTTTGCTACGGACGACGGTCAGACTTTGGCTTGTAATTATATGAGCCCGGATGATATGTTGGCTTATTGCGATTGGAGCGGTTTGCGTCCGATGAGTGAACTGGAGTATGAAAAGGCTTGTCGTCGTCCTTATCCTCAATTGCCTGACAGGGGAGAGTATGCGTGGAATGCGAACAGTGGAGTCAATCCTTTAAACGGCTTGTCGGATTTGGCTTATGGAGGAGATGAGCGGGAGCAGGCAATTAATGGGTCGAAAAATGTCAATAGTGGCGGTGGTCTTGATGGTCCCGTTCGTTGCGGTGTGTTTGCGACTTCAGCTACCAATCAGTCGCAATCCGGCGGGAGTTATTGGGGAGTAATGGAGATGAGCGGAAATTTATGGGAGATGTGTTACAATGCTGTGGTTGACGGAGCGAAATTTGTAGCTAATAATGTTGATTATTCTCATGGGGATGGAGCGTTGAATGCGGGCGGAGCGACTGATATAGCAAGTAGTTATTGGCCTCAATTGGTAGGGGCAATAGGAGTACGCGGAGGCAGTTTCGAGAGTGTGGATAGTCTGTTGCGTACTTCTGACCGGACGTTTGCAACCGGGAATTACTTTACCGTCATGACACAGCGGGACAGTACGGTTGGTTTCCGGGGAATATGTTCGGCTTTCAAAGCGAAGGATTTTAAAACCGGACGGATATACTGTGAGAATGGTTTGGAACGGGATACGGTATGTAGTGGTGTGGAATTTGGGATACAAGGAGATTCCGTGGAAAATGCCATGGGAAAGGTTACTTATTCCTGGTATATCAGTGAAGACGGCGGGTCAACGTGGACAATGATGCCGAATGAAAGCCGCTATCAATTATTTAGTTATAGTATGGAGAATCATTCGGCAGTAAAAGAGTATTACTTTAAAAGAAAGGTTGTTTGCCCTATAGGGGAGGCTGTATCTACAGTAAGGATTATACTGACTCCTGCCGGAACGGATACGCCTTGTGTTAAATCCGTGTATTACGGTCAACATGGTGTGCCGTTGAAGTTGCATTGTCTTCCGGGCGAGTCGGATGTTTCGGCTGTGTGGAAAGATATGTCGGGGACAAAAGTAGCGGAGGGATATAATGTACAGCTCAATGACTTTATAAGCGGAGGAATCTATAAAGTGCACTATATGAATCAATACGGTTGTTTGGGAGATGCGACGGAATTCCGTATCGAACAGCCTGCACAAAGGATCACGATTGTCCAGCATCCTGACGGTTACCGTATGTGGAGCAACGGGACGTATGCGGCTTCCGCCGAGGAGTACAGGCATCCTCAGCCACCTTATTATTATGAAGGGGATACAGGCAACGGAGTTTATAGGATAGAAATAAACTGCTCGAAATATGCACCTTTCGACATCTATTGCGATATGACGAATAATGACGGCGGGTGGATGCGTATCATGGGTAAAGTAGGTTCTACCGGTATGAGGAATTATCAGATTTCGGCAGACGTGATGCGTTATTTGTTTGAAGATTCTAACAAGGAGATAGCCGTCAGTGCGGATGAAACCAATAGCGTTACGGAACCGGCGTGGCGTCTTTCTAATGTAAGTTGGGAGTTGAGCCTTTATAGTGGTGATGTATGGCAAGCGGCTTCCAATGTCGCCAACGGGTTGACACCAAGAGGATACAATTGGGGCAATACGACAAAAGGGTATTTTACGATGTCGTTTCGATTGGATAAAGCGGCTTTGGGATATAATTACATTATTAGTGGATGTGATCTAATAACATATGTGGGAGGTAACACTTCATTAAGGTGGGGAAGTGCGAATGATGGACTGCATAATAACGAATGGTCTCATGAATCTTGTAGTAAATACTATTGCGGCTATATGGCGATTTCCAGTAAGTATAATTATTGTGGTCAAACCCGTATTTTTTGGTTGAAGTAAAAATAATCTTTGTTTGGTAATTGTATTTCCGGCTACCGTTATAATAAACGATAGCCGGAAATTTATGTATTTATGACAGTAAAAACGTCAAATTACCGAAAAGTATATTTGTTGTGGAAGGATAGCTTATTTAAATTTTAGAATTTCTGTGTTGGAAGTGGAGGAATTTAGCTAAATTGCAGACATTATTGAATGCTGAAAATATGAAAAGAATTTGGATTGTTTGTGTATTGCTGTGTATGCAGTTTTCTTTGTTTGCTCAAAGCTACCGGGTGGATAAGGAAGGTGTGTTGCGGGATTCCGAAGGGAAAGAAGCGGTTTTCTTCGGGTTTAATTACTGTATGCCGTTTGCCCACGGATTCCGTAGTCACGGGAAGTTGGGAGTAGACCGTAAGGAAGCCATTGACCGTGATGTTTATCATATGAGCCGATTGGGAATCAACGCTTATCGTATTCATGTGTGGGATGTGGAAATCAGTGACGGGGAGGGAAATTTGTTGGAAAACGAACATCTCGATTTATTGGATTATACCATTGCTTCCTTTGCCAAGCGGGGAGCGAAAACATTGATAACGGCCATTGCTTTTTGGGGCAACGGATGGCCGGAAAGAGACGATAAATCGTTGCCGGGATTTTCTAATCAATTAAGCAAACGGGAAGCGACGGTTGACAAACATTGTATTGCCGCGCAGGAACGTTATTTGAAACAGTTGCTGAATCACCGTAATCCCTATACGGGATATGCCTATAAAGATGACCCGAACATTGTGGCAGTGGAGTTAAATAATGAGCCGGACCACACAGCGGAGGTGCCGGACAAAGAGGTTACCGTTTATATTAATACGTTGGCGAAGGCAGTGAAAGCGACAGGGTGTCGCAAACCGATACTATATAATATTGCACAGAATCCGGAACGGGCGAGTGCCGTAACAGCTGCCCGAATAAACGGTGTTACTTGCCAATGGTATCCTTCCGGACTGGTGAGCGGAAAGGTTCGGAAAGAGAATTTCTTACCCGCAGTGGCACATTATAACTTGCCTTATGATACCAAAGGGAAAGCCCGGATTGTTTATGAATTTGATGCGGCGGATATCAACGGCTCCTATGTGTATCCGGCCATGGCGCGTAGTTTCCGGGAGGCAGGTTTCCAATGGGCGACGCAGTTTGCTTATGACCCGTTGGCGATGGCGGCTTATAATACCGATTACCAGACACATTGGATGAACTTGGTGTACACACCGGCAAAAGCCGTTTCATTGCGCATTGCTGCCGAAGCGTTCAGAAGTTTGCCTAAGGGGAAAAGTTACGGCAATTATCCAGCCAATAATCATTTTGGTGATTTCCGGGTGAGTTACCGGGAAGACTTGTCATTGCTGAATCGTGATACCTTATATTGTTATTCCAATACAACGGATGAGGCTCCCGTGGCTGCCGAACAATTGCGGCATATTGTCGGACACGGCAGTTCGCCGATAATAAAATATAGTGGTAATGGTGCTTATTTTTTTGATAAACTGGATGATGGTGTCTGGCGTATTGAGGTTTATCCGGATGTGGTGGAAACAACAGATGCCTATGCCCGCCACAATGCGTTGAACCGAAAAGTAGCATTGGTACAGTCCGCTTCCCGGAAAATGCAGCTTGATTTACCCGGAATACATGCGTCCTTTGATGTAAAGCCCGGTGTATATTTGTGGCGTGATGGTCAATTGCAGGAAATTACCGCCCAAACGGATTATCCGCTGCTTGCGGACGATGTGAAAGAGACGGTTGTTTTTCATGCGCCTGTAGAGGAATTAGCAGCAGGGAAAGAAGCGGTTGTGCGTGCTGAAGTCGTTGCACCCGGAAAGATAGACAGTGTTGTCCTGTATGGAGAAATGCAATACGGACGGTCATTTAAACTATCGATGCTTCCGGGGAATGGTTTCGCTTATGCGGCAACCGTACCGGCAGAAGTCTTGAGACATGGTATATTTCGCTATCGGATAGGTGTGTATACATTGGATGGCATCCGGATTTTTCCGGGAAATTGTTCCGTAACACCGGAGGCATGGGATGACTATTGTCAAACGTATTACCGGACACGTATCGTTATGGAGCAGACACCTGCCGTACTTTTGGATGTGCAGAACAATACCGAGACCGTGGAATTGGTGTGGCAACCGGGAATCCGGTTTGCTTACCTGCCGGAAGGTATTGCGATGGAAGCAACAGAGAGTTACAGGGGTGGAGCAGCCTTAGCTGCCGATGTGGTATTGGTGGAGCGGGAATTGGGGCGGATGCGGCTCGAAACGGGAGAAACAGCTCCCGGTACTGAGCTTATTCTTGAATTAATTGACCGGGAAGGTTATTTCCGGAGTGTGGAAATAACTTTACAACAAAGCGGGAACCATGAAATTCCCTTATCTGCCTTTCAGCCCTCTGAAATACATCCGGTACGGGAAATGTACCCCGGATTCTCTTTTGCCGGCGGGATAGCAGCAGATAAAGCCGATTGTCCGCTGGGAGAAATCGTTTCCATACGTGTGGTCTTAAAGAAAGGCAGTACCGTAGTGCAGAAAATAACATTGGAAAAATAAATAGATATGAAATGGTATTATTTGTTTCTGGCATTTTTGTTACTGGGAATATTTCAGTCATGTAGCAATAACGACGATAAATCCGAATTGATTATAGACCCGGTGGAAATGGGGACTTTTGCCAAAGGGGCGGACGTCAGCTGGGTAACTCAGATGGAGGCTGACGGTGTGAAATTTTATAATGCGAAAGGCGAGGAAACCGAATGTATGCGCCTGATGCGTGATTTGGGGATGAATACTATCCGATTGCGGGTGTGGGTGAATCCTTCCGATGGCTGGTGCAATAAAGCCGATGTGCTCACAAAAGCCGTGCGGGCACACAATTTGGGGATGCGCCTCATGATAGATTTTCATTACAGCGATATATGGGCGGACCCCGGGAAACAGACAAAACCGGTAGCGTGGCATACTCTTTCTCTCAGTAAATTGAAAACCGCCGTGGCAGACCATACCAAAGACATATTGAAAGCCTTGAAAGAAAAAGGAATCGCTCCGGAATGGGTGCAGGTGGGGAATGAAACCGGTAATGGTATGCTTTGGCCTGACGGACAAGCGGATAAAAGTATGGCAAACTATGCTGCTCTCAACAATGCCGGATACGATGCGGTTAAATCGGTTTTCCCCGAAGCAAAAGTAATCGTGCATTTACAGAATGGACAGGACAACAGTCTTTATCGCTGGTTGTTCGACGGATTGAAAGCCAATGGCGGTAAATGGGATTTGATAGGCATGTCTCTTTATCCCGACGAAACCAATTGGCAAAAAATGGTCAGTGATTGTATCGCCAATATACAGGATGTTACTAAACGTTACGGCACCGATGTCATTATCTGTGAAACCGGAATGCCGTGGGATCAGGCAGCGGCAGCCAAAGCCTTTTTGACCGATTTGTTTACCCAGACACAAGCACTTGGCAACGTGCACGGCATTCTTTATTGGGAGCCGGAAGCCTATAACGCCTGGAACGGATATACCTTAGGCGCTTTTGACGCATCCGGTAAGCCGACAGAAGCGCTGGATGCCTTTACTTTGTCACTCCGGTCCGGTGGAGTTTCTCATTGAGACGGAGACGGATGGCGTTGATGGAGTTTTTTTGTTTGATCCAGAACAGGATTTCTTCTGTGTCTCCGCTTTTCTGGAGTTCCAGAATTTTATCATCGGCTTCGTGGGTCAGTATCTCCACCCGCCGCATTTTGTAATTATCCAGGATTTTGGGGAGCAGTTCGGAAAGAATGTTTTCTTCCGAGCCGGAAGCGGAATCCTGGGCTTTCCACATCTTACTCAGTTCGTAGGGTTCGCTTAATATGTTTGCTGCGATGCTGCTGACAGAAGGGTCTGTATGCCCGATGAAGAATTTGGCGGGAATGAAGCCTGCTGTTTTGTAATGATTCTGATATTCGTTCTGGATTTTGCGAAGACCGGGATTAAACAGCTCCAGCTCATCTTCGCACAATTCCCGGATAATGTATTCTCCGACACTGACAGAGTATGTGACTTCGTCCCGGATTTCTTCATAAAGTTCTAAGTCGCCGAAAAGCAAAAGATAACGGATAAGGACCATTTCTTCAATTTCACACAGGTTTTCATTGCTGTAATTTTGTGACGTTGAAGGTTGGGGAGCAGGTTTGACTGCCGGTTGAACTGCTTGGTAGTTTTTGTGGGCGGCCTCAGCGTTTTTCTCTGTCCGGATGCGTGCGATTTCATTGTAAAGGATATTTTCCTCTACTTTCATCATATTGGCCGTTTCCCTCACGTATACCGAGCGGGTAATGGCATCGGGAATTAGCGATATACTGTGGACAATATCGCTGATGAGTTTGGCTCTCTCAATGGGGTCCTCTCCGGCTTGCCCCAACAATAGTTTTGTTTTGAAATTAATAAAATCGGTTTCGTGCTCCTGTATATAAGAGAGGAGCTCCTCCGGCGTATGGGATAAAGCAAATGAATCGGGGTCTTCCCCGTCGGGCAGTGAAACAACCCTTACATTCAATCCTTCTTCCAATACCAGGTCTATCCCCCGCAAAGAAGCTTTTATGCCGGCGGCGTCCCCGTCGTAGATAATCGTAACATTCGGGGTCAATCGGCGGATGAGCCGGATCTGTTCAATAGTCAAAGAGGTACCGGAAGAAGCAACCGTATTTTCAATTCCTTTCCGATGGAAAGAAATCACATCCAGATAACCTTCTACCAGATAGCACCTGTTTTGCTGGATAATGCTTTTTTTCGCAAAATAAATGCCGTAAAGCGTCCGGCTTTTGTGATATATTTCCGATTCCGGGGAGTTCAGGTATTTGGCGCTTTTCTTGTCATTGGTCATAATACGTCCGCCGAAGGCAATGATTTTGCCGGCGATGTCACGTATCGGAAACATGACCCTTGCGCGGAAGCGGTCAAAAAGTCCTTTTTCGGACTCAATGGTAAGCCCTGTTTTTACCAAAAACTCTTTTTTGTATCCTTTTTCAAGGGCAGACTTGGTGAAAGCGTCCCATGCTTCGGGGTTGTAACCCAAGCCGAATTTTTTTATGGTTTCTTCGTCTAATCCCCTCCGTTTAAAATAGCTCATACCTACCGATTTCCCTTCATCGGTCTCGAACAATTGGCTGACAAAGAAATCTTCGGCATAATTGGTGACAATCAGCATGCTTTCCCGCTCGCTCTTTTCCTTTTTCTCTTCTTCGCTGAGTTCCTTTTCTTCAATCAGGATATTATAGCGGGCGGCAAGATAACGCAGGGCTTCCACATAAGACATTTGTTCATGCTCCATAATGAAATTCACGACATTCCCCCCCTTGCCGCATCCGAAACACTTATATATGCCTTTGGCGGGCGATACGGTAAAAGAGCCGGTCTTTTCATTATGAAAAGGACAGCAGCCGACATAATTGATTCCTCTTTTCTTCAGACTGACAAAATCGGAAACTACTTCGTATATATCTGCGGCATCAAATATCTTTTGTATGGTCGCCTGATCAATCATGCGACAAAGATAGCTATAATAGGTAAGGAATAAAAGTTTGATGAATAAATGGCCAAAAGTTTCTTTTATATAAAATATTTTCATAATTTCGCATCACTATCAAGGAAACGATTTTCCCAATAAACGTTTCCAAGTGTTAAAGTTTCTTGAAAATGATCATGAACGAAAGTATTCATATAAAAGAAGATTTATTGTTGGCAATTTCGGATTTATTCTTGAAGTATGGATTGAGGAGCACTTCAATGGATGATATTGCCACTCATTTGAAAATGTCGAAGAAGACGCTTTATCAGTTTTTTGAAAATAAGGATGATGTAGTGGAAAAGGTCGTGATTTATCGGATTGAAAAAGGCAGGGAAAGGCATATATCCGAGGAACTTTCGAAAATGACGGCACTGCAATTCTTATATAATTTCAAAAAGCATATTTTGGAAAGTTTGGCAATGCAGTTGCCGGCAAATTATTTTGATATAAAGAAATATCATCCTCAGGTGCATGAACGGATTTTGGAAGAAGAAGCGAAATTTTCGGAAACATTGATGGATCTTGTATTAAAAAAGGGAGTGACCGAAGGTTCTTTTCGGGAAGATACGGATATAAAATTGCAGGAATATTTGCTGACGAGACAATTCCGTTTTTTTAGAGAACAGGATTTTGAGAATAACGGGGAATATCCGATAGGGAATGTGATGTCCACGATTATAGACAACTTTATTTTGGCATTGGTGACGGAGAAAGGGAGACGGGAGCTTGAGGAAATAAAGAAAGAAGAAATCCGGAAACACTTGAAAGGATGAAACTATTAATAAATAAATATATGAAAAAAGGAATGGGAGTAATTTTAAGCGTATTGCTTTTTCCTTTGCTTTTGACGGCGCAAACGGAAATACATGAAACGCATGAGCTGACATTGGCGAAAGCGGTGGAGTTTGCTGTTGAAAACAACAAACAATTACAGGTGTCCCGTAAAGACATCGATTTGTACAAGCAAAAAGTGAGGGAATCTGTTTCCCAAGGATTGCCTCAGGTAAACGGAAAGCTGGACTACAGCACCAATTTCGGATATCAGATGAATTTCGGCGGGAATGCGATTAAGATGAAAGACCAGTCGAACGTGGGGGTGAATGTGTCGCAGTTAATCTTCAGCGGTCAGTGGATATTGGGCGTGCAGACCAGTAAAATTGCGGAGAAAATAGCCAACCAGCAGGTGGATATAACCGAATTGGACATCAAAGAAAATGTGTGCAATACATATTATACCATTTTGGTTAGCGAGCGGCTGCGGGATATTGTACGGCAGAACATGAGCAACATGGAGGAGATTTATAAACATACCCAAAACATGTATGATGCCGGAACCGTGGAGCTGACGGATGTAGACCAGATTCGCATCACTGTCGGGCAGTTGAAAAACAGTTTGCTGGCATTGGAACGGACGATAGAAGTGAACTACAATTTATTGCGTCTTCAATTAGGCTTACAGGCGGAGAGTGGTGTGAAACTTACGGAAACGCTGGACCATTTCTTGGGGCAGGAAGATTATGTGAAACTATCCGTGAAACAGTTTGAGATTAACAACAACGCCGAATTTCAGTTGATGCAGACACAAGAGGAATTGGGAAAGAAAATGGTCGGATTGCAGCGTTGGACGTATGCTCCTACCATAACGGGCACTTACGGATATAATTATAAAATATTGAA
Organism: uncultured Odoribacter sp.; assembly: GCA_910588375.1. Taxonomy (GTDB): domain Bacteria; phylum Bacteroidota; class Bacteroidia; order Bacteroidales; family Marinifilaceae; genus Culturomica. Next base: position 97,030 of record CAJUQA010000009.1, on the reverse strand, counting down.
ACCCTCCTTTGATATGAGCCCGAAACATTCGGCCTCCCTGACCATGAACATTCCCATTTTTTCCGGTTTACAGCGGAAATCCTTGTTGGAGCAGGCGAAAATAGAATTGGAGCAGACCTCTTTGAACAAAAGTTTGCTGGAAGACCAGTTGAACGTGAACGAGAGACAATATAAATATGAATTGAGAAACGCGACGGAAAACTATCTTTTGCAGAAAGAAAACATTGAAGTGGCGAAACGGGTACTTGCCAATGCGCAGCGTAAATACGAATACGGAGCGATGTCCAGTCTGGATCTGACGCAAGCCAACAACAACTATCTGGAAGCGGAAAATAACTATACGAATGCTTGTTTGACTTTATTGCAGGCGGAAATACAGCTTGAGAGATTATACAATGAAATTAGTTACTAAACGGAAAAACGAAAAATAATAATACACATGGTAAGGAATATTGTTTTAACCGGACTTGCAATAGCGTTATTAACGGGTTGTTCGTCAAAAAAGGAGGAAAATCAGAATACGGAAACGGAAGCCATTCCGGTGAAAGTAATGAAATTGGAAAAGCGGAATATTGCCAAGACGTTGGATTACACAGCCACACTTCAGGCAGACGAGCAGGTTTACTATGCTCCGGTATCGGCAGGTAGAATCGGAAAAATTTATGTGGAAGTGGGCGATCGTATAAAGAAAGGACAATTGTTGGTGGAAATGGACCCGACAAATTATCAGCAGGCCAAAGTACAATTGAAAAATTTGGAGACCGAATACAACCGGGCGGTGAAATTGAACGAAACCGGAAGTATTTCCAAGCAGGCATACGATGCTGCTGTGACAAATTATGAAGTGGCGAAGTCTAATTATGATTTCTTAAAAGAAAATACAAAGATGTTGGCTCCCTTTGACGGGATTGTTACCGGAAAGTATTTTGAAAACGGGGAATTGTACACGGGGATTGCTACTGGCGGGGCTGCCAAGCCTTCTATCATTGCCATCGAAAAAATCAATCCCTTGAAAGCCTATGTGAATTTGTCAGAACAATATTTCTTGGCGGTAAAAAAAGGCACCAAAGTGGAATTCAAATGCAATATTTACCCCGAACGTATATTTGAAGGTACGGTCAATATCGTGTATCCGACCATTGACCCCGCATCGCGTACTTTTACCGTAGAAGTGAAAATACCTAATAATGATGAGGCCTTGCGTCCCGGAATGTACGGAACGATAAATTTCTTCATCGGCGAAACGGAAACGGTCGTGGTACCTGCTTTGGCTGTATTGAAACTGCAGGGGGCCAATAACCGTTATGTATTCTTAAACAAGGACGGCAAAGCCAAACGGGTGGAAGTGACCTTGGGACGCCGTTTTGAAGATCAGGTGGAGATTATCAGCCACGAAATACAGGAAGGGGATGAATTGGTCGTTGTCGGTCAGGGAAAACTGGTAGATGGTAAAATCATAGATGTAAAGCGGTAATGCCGGGATGTTTAATTTAATACGTAATTTGAGGAATGAGTATATATAATACAGCGGTAAACAAGCCGATTTCCACCTTGATGGTCTTCTTGGCCATCTTGGTACTGGGAGTTTTCTCCTACGTACAATTGCCGGTGGACCAATATCCGAAAATGGACCCGCCTTATATAACGGTCATGGCGACTTATCCGGGGGCGAATGCTTCGGACATTGAGGAAAATGTGACGAAAATATTGGAAGACCAGTTGAACTCCGTCGATGATTTGAAAGAATTGACTTCCACCTCATACGACAATTTGGCGGTCGTATCCTTGGAATTTGAATGGGAAGCCAACTTGGACGAGGCATCCAACGACGTCCGTGATGCTGTGGACAAAGCCATGCAGAATTTGCCGGATGACATCGACCGCCCGACAATCATGCGCTTCAATACCTCCATGATGCCGATTCTGATATACGCGGTGACAGCGAAAGAATCATATCCGGGGTTGGACAAAATCTTGGATGACAAACTGGTTACCCGCTTGAACCGGGTGGATGGTGTGGCTTCCGTCACATTGGCTGGTGCTCCGGAACGGGTGGTATATGTAGAAGTAGACCCGAACAAAATGGATGCTTATAATCTGACATTGGAACAGATAGGAAGTACGATTTTGGCGGAAAACAAAGACGTGCCCTCCGGAAATGTAAAAATGGGACTATCGGATTACACCTTCCGCGTAGAGGGTGAATTTGACGAGAGTGACGAAATAAAGGACATTGTATTGGGAACCCGCAACAACCGGACAATTTTCTTACACGATGTGGCGAAAGTCCGGGACACGTTGAAGGATATCACCTTGGAACAATCGATTAATCGGGGAAGGGGCGGTGTCTTACTGGTGACCAAACAGACCGATGCCAACGCCGTGGCAATAGCAAAAGAAGTAAAAAAAGAATTGGCCATCGCGCAGAAAGATTTGCCGACCGATATCAATTTTGAGATAATCGTCGATAACTCCGACTTTATCGTGAAATCCATCAACAACCTGCAGGATTCGTTGAAATACGCCTTGATATTTGTAATCTTGGTGGTATTCGTATTCTTGGGACGTTGGCGGGCTACCTTTATTATTGCATTGACCATCCCGATTTCCTTGATTGTTGCATTTATCTATCTGTTTGCGACGGGAGAATCCTTGAATGTGATTTCACTTTCTTCGCTCTCCATTGCCATCGGTATGGTAGTGGATGATGCCATTGTGGTATTGGAAAATATCACCAAACACATCGACCGGGGGAGCCGTCCGCGGGAAGCTGCCAAATACGGAACAAATGAAGTGTGGCTCTCGGTAATTGTGACGACACTGGTAACCGTGGCTGTATTCTTCCCGCTAACCTTGGTAACGGGAATGACCGGTATTCTCTTTAAACAATTGGGATGGATTGTATGTATCACGGTTTGTACCTCTACGGCAACGGCTATCTCACTGACACCGATGTTGTGTTCGCAATTATTGAAAATACAGGAAGCACAGGAAAGCGGTAAATTCAGTTTCTATCATTTTGTAACCAAAACATTAGACCGGTTGGATAACTGGTACGAACGTTTGGTACGGTGGGCTCTGAGACACAAAACATTTATCATATGCTGCATGTTCGGGGTATTCTTGGGCTCTTGCAGCATGATGAAACTGATAAAGACAGACTTCATGCCTCAGAACGATGAAGGCTCCATGAGCGTGTATGTAAAAATGCAGACAGGTCAGAGAGTAGAGGAGACAAAACGGGTGGCATTGGAAATTGATTCCGTAATGCGGGCGGAAATACCGGAACTGACCATTATAAACCTGTCATACGGTAGCGAGGAAGAGGCTTCTTTTGCATCCATGATGAACAGCACGGGAAATAATATCCTCAACATGCGTGTGCGGGTGAAAGACTTGAAAGAGCGTGACAGAAGCGTATTCGAGATTGCCGACCAATTGCGCGGTATCTTGAAGCGATTCCCCGACGTATTGGAATATACGGTGTCCACCTCTTCCAACTCCATGAGTAGTAATACGGTGGACATCGAAATTATGGGGCATGATTTTGATATGACCAGCCGGTTGGCAAACGAAATAGCCAATAAAGCCAAAGAAATACCGGGAGCCGAAGATATCAAAATCAGTCGCGACAACGACAAACCGGAACTAAGATTATTCCTCAATAAAGACAAGCTCGCCCAGCATGCTTTGACAACCTCGGAAGTGGGACAGGCCTTGCGTAATCGTATCTATGGATTCCGTAACAGCAAATTCAAGGAAGACGGCGAAGAGTATGATATTATCGTCCGGTTTGAAGAAAAATATCGCTCCTCCATTACGGAACTGGAGAACATCCTCATTACGGACGGAAAAGGAGAAAAAGTCCGTTTAAAAGAACTGGGAGAGATTCGGGAATACTATTCTCCGCCCAATATCGAGCGAAAGAGCAAACAGCGTATGCTGAAAGTCTCCATTACGCCTGCCGCCGGTGTCGCCATGGGAGAAATTGCCACGCAGGCGCAGAAAATAATAGATGGAATGGATAATATCCCGCAGGAGGTTACCATGTATATCGGAGGTGGTTATGAAGACCAGCAGGAATCATTCGGTTCATTGATCGTCTTGTTGCTCCTTTCGTTGATGCTGGTATATATCGTGATGGCCGCCCAGTTTGAATCGTTCAAAATGCCGTTCATTATCATGTTGGCCATCCCGTTTGCCTTTACAGGAGTAATATTGGCGTTGCTATTGACCAATACGACCTTGAGTGTTATTGCGGCATTGGGAGCTATCATGCTGGTAGGTATCGTGACGAAAAACGGTATCGTATTGATTGACTTCATCAACCTCATGCGTGAAAGGGGCGTGCGTTTGTATGACGCTATTGCACAGGCATGCCGTTCTCGCTTGCGTCCGGTATTGATGACCTCATTGACGACCATATTAGGTATGGTGCCGATGGCGTTGAGTGTGGGTGAAGGTTCCGAAACGTGGCGTCCGATGGGTGTTGCCGTTATCGGGGGTATGATCTTCTCCACGATAATTACCTTGGTTATTGTGCCGGTGGTATATGCCGCAATGGATAAAAGCGGAAGCCGCAACAAGAAAAAGGCACTTGCCAAACAATTTAAATTTATGGATGATTTTGACCCGGAACGCGATTTGCCGAAGGATTAATTTAAAGTAATAAAAAATGAAAGCGGTATTTATAACTTATAATCAAGCTCTGACAGAACGGGTATCCTTCATTTTGGAGCAATTGCAGATAAAAGGATTTACGCAATGGCCTTTGGTAAACGGAGCGGGGACGGATACCGGAGAACCGCGCATGGGCAACCACACATGGCCGGAAATGAACTCCGCAACAATGACCATTGTAAAAGATGAAATGGTCCCGTTGATTCTGAAATACGTCGAAAAACTGGATAACATAAACAAAGAAAACGGTATCCGGGCTTTCGTCTGGAACATTACGGACATGTATTAATACAAAGAAATATCTTGGACTGTCAACCGGAAAGGGCAAGGCTCTTTCCGGTTTTTTATTTATTTACGCTATCTTTGCCTTATATTTTAACAAGAGGCTTTATGCAAAACAAGCGGAACTTTCACCTATTGCTTTTGGGCGTTGTTTGTTTCTTTACATTTTTCATCCATAACAAAGTCATTTACCCGGACATTATGGAATCCCGCAACCTCATTACAGCGCGGGAAATGGTGGAATACAACAATTGGCTGGTGCCGACCATGAACGGCACGCTCCGCTTGGAAAAACCCCCTTTGCCTACCTGGGTGGCAGGAATAATAGAATGGGTATCGGCGGATAACATCGTCCTTCAAAGGACAGCCGCAGGTGTGATGGCTACATTACTGGTCTTCTTCATGTATTTCTTGGGGGCGAGGGTAACCCGGAAACCGCTTTATGGCTTAATATCAGCCCTGGTATTATGCACCTCGTTTAACATCATTCTGATGGGGAGGACGGCTACGTGGGACATTTATTGCCATAGCTTCATGCTGGGAGCCATTTATTTCTTCTATCGGGCATTTGAATCGGAAGGGGCACATTGGAAAGATTTTTTGTGGTCGGGGATACTTATGGGCTTATCCTTTCTGGGAAAAGGGCCGGTATCCTTTTACGCCCTGCTTTTGCCGTTCTTATTATGTTACTTCCCGATATACCGTCCTTCACTCCGGGGAAAACTTGCTCCCTTACTGGTGATGGTACTGATTTGCTTGGTGATAAGTTTATGGTGGCCCCTTTATCTGTATTTATACCATCGGGACATGGCCATGTTCGTGGCGGCAAAAGAATCCACGGCATGGCTCGAGCGGAACGTACGTCCTTGGTATTACTACTGGAAATTCTTCCTTGAATCGGGCATCTGGTCCCTGTTTTTAATCACCGCACTGCTATGGCCGTATTGGAAAAAAAGAATAGCCCTCAAAAAAGAATACATTTTAATGGTAACGTGGACATTTGCCGTATTGATATTACTGTCTTTATTGCCCGAAAAGAAAACCCGGTATTTATTGCCGATTCTCATTCCTTCTACGATGGTCGTGGCGCATATCATTTTCTATTGGCATGGAAAATTAACGGAAAGTAAGCTATTAGTAGGGTGGGACAGACTATTTTTCCGCATCAACACCTTATTGATAGCCTCCATCGTCTGCTGTCTGCCCGTGGGATTGTATGTATACTGTTTTATGTTAACGGGGGGGGGTATAGGAATAATTATGTTCATATTTACCGCTCTGTTATTTATTTCGGCAGCCTACATTCTCCTTCGGTCTGCATGGAAAATAAAACCTTTGCATTTCCTGGGGGGAGTGGTATTTCTGTTCTTTATTGTGGAAACCTTTCTGATGCCTTCCATTGCCGGACTTTTTAACAATCCGGACATAAAAAGCATAAAAGCGGTTAGGAACATGGACATATTGGAGAAAATACCCTTCTATTATCCGGAAGACGAAGAATTGAGGATAGAATTGGTATATGAGGCGGGCAGAAGAATTCTGCCGTGGAATACATCAGGCGACACCCTGCCTGCTTTGCCGATAGTCTTGGTTTCTGCCCGGAATGCGGAAGACATATTGCCCGAAACACTGCAATCCCGTGTGAACATGACCTTTATCGGCCAATTCGATGATAACCACCGGAAAGCCGGTACCAAATGGCATTCGGATATATTTGTCCGCAACGTTACTTTACTTGAAGCGAAACATTAAACTCTTTTACACCAAAATAGAAGTTATAATATATCAGAATAAGCATGATTCAGGAAAATACACTATCTTTGTAATAATAGCAGGCATAATGTTATGAAATACAACACCCGCGACATCATCGAGTACATCATCGCTTTAGTAAATGAGTTTGCCAAGAGGTTCGGACTGTCTGACAAGCAGGCTTACCATTATATTCGTATCCACAAAGGTGTTGCCTTCATAGAACAGAATTATGGAATAATTCATACGCTCGACTTTACAGAAGCGGTAGAGAGTGTAGCACTTTATTGTCAAAAAGCTGGAGGTAAATTATGATACTTTATCATGGCTCAAATATGGTTATCGAACATATAGACCTCGACAAGTCAAAACCTAACAAAGATTTTGGTAAAGGATTCTATTTGTCCGAGAGCGAAATGCAGGCTCTGGAAATGGCAACATTCAAATCATTGCTATTGGGAGGAAAGCCGGTTATAACCAAGTTTGAGTTTGATAATGCAGTAATGAAAGACTCTGCACTACGTATTAAAGTATTCGATAATTATTCAGAAGAGTGGGCTGATTTCGTGTTTGCCAATCGTGAGGGAAACAATATTGAACAGTATGATATCGTTTATGGTCCGATTGCTAATGATAAAATAGGTCTGCAAATTCGTAAGCTCAAAGACGGTAGTATTGACAAAGCGGAGTTTTTGAACAGACTGAAATATATGAAGGGGATTACCTTTCAGTATTTTTTTGGAACAGAGGCCGCTGTAAAACATCTTACAAGACTATGACGGACAGCGATTTTAATTATATGAAGGAGGCTATTGCGACCGATTTGGCAGAATTGCTGATAAAGGATTTCGGCATGAACATCGCTGAATCTCTCGATACATTGTATAACTCTGAAACATACGCCAAGTTAAACGACCCGAATACAGGATTGTATTTCCAAAGTACACAATACGTCTACTCGTTCCTCAAAACTGAACTAAACACGGGAACAATCGCATAAAATCACATTATTTTCAACATATTTGTTGGATACAACAAATACCGAATAAAGCTAAAAGTCAGTGTATATATACAATGTCTGGTGAAAATTTTGTTGAGCAAAATTACGCTCTCTTATTAAGAGAAAAGACGATATGTAAAATGGATAGTAATCTCCTGAAAAATAGGAGTATCTATTTTTAAGAATCTCTGGATTTACTCAACATTGTTAAGCAAATTCTATACGAAAAAAACAATCGGGCAAAATTTCATTTCCTTTATCTTGCCATTATCAATAAACTGTATAACTTTGCAATATCCGGCATTTCTCTTAATAAGAGAATTGTTGAAATAAAAGATTGAATGCCTTTTATGCGAATTGGATCCATCTGTTTATCATGGTAAACGAGCGATGTAAAGCGAAGGTGGAAGAAGTTGGAACTTTCAAAGACGATGTGTGTAACTTTCTGGTTGATAAAATGATAGACGACCAGGCAGGATTAGGAGAATTATCTTCACCTGAGAATGAGTTAAAACAATGGTATGTGATGCGTGACCTCAAACGGGCCAATGCCGCCCTCCCCGCATACAAACAATTGTCCTCCCTGAACATGGATTTTTTCACCCCGATGAAAGAACGTCTGATTGTTCGTGGCGGCAAGAAAATCCGGGAGGAAATCCCCTTCCTCCAAGACCTGTTATTTGTTTATACCACCCGGGAAACGCTCGACCCGATAGTCAACATCACGCCGACACTTCAATATCGTTTCGTTAAAGGTGGAATCTATCGCGAAGCAATGACCGTCAGCGACCGAGAGATGAATCGTTTTATTCATGCCATCCGCACGAGCGTCAATCCGCGTTATTACCGTCCGGAAGAGGTAACCTCCGCCATGCAGGGGCGTCGGGTGCGGATAATCGGCGGTCCGCTTGACAATTACGAAGGCAGCTTGCTTACCGTACGAGGCTCTAAAAGCAAGCGTTTGCTTTTGGAAATCCCCAATCTCCTATCCGCCGGAATCGAGATAACCGATTGTGACTATATATACCTTTGACAGCATCCGATGACAACCCGGGAACTAAGGTACCTTTTACCTGACTTACAGAACATACAACCCGATGTGCAATGGAATGACGCGGCATTGATAGCTTATGCCCGGATCTTTACCTCCCTTCACAAAATGGTATTCCTGACTGGTTTGGAAGATGAATTCGGCAACCGGAAACTATATCGGGCAAAACTTGAAACATTATATCACCTGTTAGGTCAGCGTTATACCGTCCGGACATCTTTGATAGAAAAAGCCTCACTTCTTGAGGCGATGCTATCCGTAGACGAAGCCAATAGCGCCGCGGATGAACGTTTGGCGGACAACCTTATTTCCTCTTATCTCGATAGCTTTGGCGAAGATACATACAAACCGGATGAATTCTTTTCCGTTGTGAAATTGCTTTTGACTTGTATGTACGGCATAATCGAGGAAGAAGACGAAGACCCCCATCCGTGGATAACATTCATTCGGGAGAAATTTGCCGTCTGGTCGGAAGAACTGAATAAAAATGGCTATTGGCCTGGAATTACCGGTATCGAGGCCTTACAACGCTTGATACTGTTGGCGATGAACAGCAATATATTAGTAGACGATAGTTACGACGGGGAAATACAGCGCGGTTACGATTACTATTGTGCCGGTCGGGAATTACCTGACGCTTCATCGGACACACTTCCTTTGGAAACCCTTCGCTTCCACGCATTGCAATACGAATTTCTGTGTCAGGGTTCATTCAACCTGTGTGAACATGTCGGGCGGTTGGATGGGATTGTCGGATTAGTGGAAGCGCAAATCCCCCGTTTGCCTGCTACAAGTGAAGAAGCGTTCTACTATCGGAGTATCGTTATCGAAAACTGTTGCCGGAACGTGAGTCGGGAATAACAAAAGTGCTACCGTCCTCCTTTACGAATCAACGCAGGTGGACGGCAACACATATTCATTTAAAACACATATTCATACGAGGGATAAAAACCCGGACAGGCCTTTTTCGTTCCGGGCAACTCGCAATGGCCTGCGATAATTGCTTGGGGAAACAGTTTATGAAGTTTCCACAGCAATTTCAGCAAGGCGGTTTTCTGCTCCTTCGTGCGGGTATCGGCGGGCTTCCCGTCGGCATTCAATCCGCCCTCATAACAGATGCCTATGGAACAACGGTTATATCCTCGGGCATGGGCACCGACCTCTAATAGGCCGCGATGGCGACTGACGACACCGTTCCTGCGGATATAGAAATGATACCCGATAGTCCGGAAACCACGCATTTTGTGGTCGTGGAGCATTTGCTCGACCGTATAGTCACGGTCGGCAGGGGTGGCGGAACAGTGGATGACGAGGAAGCGGACACTGTCCGCTCCGTTCATCATCAGTCCGCTTTCCACCTTGGTGAGAAGCTCGCGCTCATTGAGCACCTCTTCTTCACCGATAATCATGGGGAAAGTTTCCTGTATCATCGTCGGGCAATTAAAAGTGAGTTGCGCATGAAGATACCCCTAATGCCGTCAAAGCGGCGACAATCGCCTGAACAACGGCTTGAACGATTTTATTCCAACTGATATTGTTTTTTGAATTTTTCATAATAAAATAGTTTTAAAATTAACAATTACTCGTTTGTTTCCGGGTTTTCCGGCTCATTGCCGCTAACCTCTTCCTCCTCCACAGTATAACGCTTCAGCTCTTTCAGTTGCACATCCGTTTTCAGTTCCTTGATGGACATCTCGCCGGTAGCCCTGGCGTTAAAGCGGAAACCGCTGACAAGATGGGGTTTTGCTTCGGCGGCGGTAGCTGCACCTTGACAGATAAGGCCTAACTTGAAAATGGCGAGGTCTTGCAGTTTTACGCTTTTGCCTTCTAACAGCAACTCCTTGATGCAGTTTACCATATCGATGAGGATACCGCGGATGGAACCCTTTGAGTAAGGCGTATTGTGGCTTGCCATGTGGGCTGCCAGTTTATCCACATCAATTTGTTCGTCGCTCACCGCCCTTAAATACCATTTTCCGAAACATGGGCTGTTTGTCGTGTTGTTTTGGTACTTTACATATCTGATCATACATTTAAAGCCCCTGTTTATGCTGCGGGACAGACAGTTCTGATTGTTTGACGATGTAAAAGTACACTGGCGGGGATGTGCTCATTACGATAACTTGTGATGTCTTTCGACAACTTGTGATACGGCTTTTTACGGCTCTCCGAGGTATTGATAAATGATTCCCACTTGGCGGGGAGTGAGTATTTTCGCGTGCGCTTTATAGCCGGCGGCTTTCAGCTCTTCCATCATATCGCGGTTGCACAGCATCAGATTGCGCAAATTGGCAACGGCCGAAGCGGCGTTCACTGTCTTCGGGAAGTACATCCGGGCAAGTTCGCGCTTGCCGCAGGGACGGGGAGATAACGGTTTATTCATACCTTAATATATTATAGATTCATATTCGTTTGTCGGGAAGCAAATTTGCAGACCTATTGGTTCCGAATAAAAAAGCTATGCTTTTTTAAAACGGGCTTTTTGACCTCTTTCATATAGACACAATATTATTTGCGTGGACAAAGCTAAAACAGCTCCTTTTTCCAGCGAACAATGGCAAACGAACAGCCAATCGCCGGCAAACCCATAGCAAACGGAAAGATACATGCCATGGAAAAATCGGACGTGACATTTCACATACACGGAGGTAACGTGCAGGTGCTACCCACCGCCACCACCGCCATACAAAACAATTTCGGCGGAGTCAACGATAGCGGGAGCGATGCCCCGACCCCTCTCGACCCCTATATTCATGACCGGGCAGAGCGGCAGAACTTCCTTCGTCGTATCATGCAGTGTCCCGACGCCGTCACCCTCTGCAAGACCGTTCTTGCCGACCTCTACAACGATGTGCTGGCGGATTTCGAGGGTTCCAAAGAACTGATTCGCAGCAAAACCTTCGTGGAAGCTATTATGCCGTTACTTACGTTCGACAGCGGGAAATCGGTAAAAAACATCCAGGCACTCATTCGCAAATATGTGTTTGGGGAACTCTTAAATCCGTAACCGGATTATGTATCTTAAACCGACAGTTTTGTACAGCCTTTCTTCGGGGTAATAAAAATGCCCGGGGACAAGGCGCAGGAAGAAAGGAGGAAATCAAAGCAAAAATTGTATTGCCTTTAAACAAAAAATTGAGCGAACTGCTCAATGAATTGACATTAGAAGAATTTCTGACACTCATCAGGGAACAGACCACTTCCGATGTCTGGCTCCTTATGGAGCAAGTCTCAGACAACCTTGATGCCGTATACATGCAGCAGATAGCCAAAGCGCAGGACTTCGTGAATGGTTGTACAAACACCAACCTCCACGCCGTTCGGGAACTGCTCCGCGAACTCTTGCCCGAGAAATACGGTCCCGTCATAAAAAAGATACGCCAAGGTCAGAGCGTCAGGACCATCATCAACATCCTCGGGGGCAACAACCAAATCCTCCCCTCCGCCGAAAAAGGCGAACAACACATCGGCGAGACATAGAAAAAGAGTGAACGGGGATTTATATTTACATAAATCAGGAAGCGAGTAGATTATGCCTTTGAAAGAGAAAATATAATTAAATGGCTTTCCGGTTCTTGATAAAATCCTTATCTATGAGAGAAAAAATCAGGGATAAGGAACGGCTTGAGCATATGCTCAAGGCTTAAAACTTCAAATTGAGTCATACCTCAGCGAGATAAACAGGGGTTCTTACTGATTATCATTATACAAATGAAAGTCTTTATGTCGTAGAACAAAGTGCTACGATGGAAAATTAATAACTTATCACTTTTTAAGCGATAAGTTAAAATTGTGTGGAACATAGAATGTTGATGGGGACAAAATTTATAGAATATATTCATCGGTATAAAACATTGGTCGAGAATTTTGGCTATTTGTCATTGCTGCAGATATGTAATTTATTGATACCTCTAATTACATATCCTTATTTGGTAAATGTGTTGGGAGAAGAGGTGTATGGTACAATTGTATATGCACAAGCCATTGTGACCTATTTATCCGTTTTTGTAAATTGGGGTTTTAATATTTCAGCTACTAAAAGTATCAGTATCCATCGGGATAATCCAGTTAAAGTAAATCAAATTTTCAGCTCTGTTTATATAGTCAAAACATTTTTTTTACTGTTAGTATTTGTAGTCCTATTTCTTTTGTTTTTATTTCCGGATATCGGTAAATATAAAAGTCTGTATTTGTTGTCTATGTGGCTGTGTGTATATGAATGGCTTTTTCCAGTTTGGTTTTTTCAGGGGATGGAAAAAATGAAATACATAGCCATTCTTTCTTTTGTCAGTCGGTTGATTTTTATTAGTTTTATTTTTTTGTTGGTAAAAGGGGAAGCAGATTATTTGTGGGTTCCTTTTCTAAATGGCATAGGAGCTATAGTTACTTCTTTATTAGCTATTTTTATTGTACTTCGGAAGTTTTCTGTTTCTTTTCGTTGGCAATCATTTCGGACTCTTTTTTTCTATACAAAAGACTCTACAAAACTTTTGATGACTTCGATAACTGGAATTATAAAAGATCGTACGAATACGGTTATTATCGGGAGTGTTTTGGGAATGAATGAAGTGACCTATTATGATTTTATTGATAAAATTGTAAATGTTTTGTCTACTATATTTTATACAATAGGGAATGTGTTGTTTCCTCATTATAACCGAGACAAGAATAAGAGTTTTGCTCGAAAATTATTATTTCTGACAACAGGAGCCGGTATTTTGATTTATGTTGGTGTTGGTGTTTTCTTGAAGCCGTTTATTTTGCTTTTTTTTAGTCTTGAAATGTTGACGGCTATACCGGTATATTGGATTTTAGGACCACTTTTTCTGATGCGGCATATAAGTTATTATTTGGGCACAGTGATTCTCATCAGTCATAATCACGTAAAGGAAGTGATTGTGAATATGTTTTATAGTTTGTTCGTTTATTTATTGTTGCTTGCCGTTTTTTGGGGAATAGGAAGTTTGGATCTTTACACATTAGCCTTTTCTTTGGTCATATCTGTTATGTTTGAAGCTTGGCATAGGGGATATTATTGTCGAAAATATTGTATTATATGAATTGGATTCGCAGACGAATGCTAAAATGGACTTATCCGACGTTTAATATAGGAAGAGACGTAGACTTGATAGGAACAAATGACTATGGAAAATATACTTCGTTGTCGTCCGGAGTGATTTTTAGTAATTCTGTTTTAGGAGATTATTCATACGTCAATTACTATTCGATTGTACATCAAACAACAATCGGGAAATTTTGTTCTATAGGTCCTCATGTCGTGATAGGTTTGGGTAATCATCCGGTAAGGGATTTTGTCAGTACTTCTCCTAAATTGTTTTTAAAAGGATATTTTTCTCCTCGGGAACAATATGACCAGTTCCCAAGGGTTGAAATCGGGAATGACGTATGGATTGGGGCAAATGCAACTCTTGTTAATGGCATTAAGGTGGGGGATGGCGCTGTAATAGGTGCGAATGCTGTCGTGACAACGGACGTTCCTCCTTATGCGATTTATGGAGGGGTGCCTGCTAAGTTGATTCGTTTCCGTTTTTCGGAGGAGCAGCGGGAGTTCTTGTTGAAATTTAAATGGTGGGAAAGAGAAGCAGAGTGGTTGCGTTCCAATAATGAACGATTGGTTGATATTGAAAAATTGATGGAGGTATATGGAGATGTTATTTAGCGTGTTTACGCCTACATATAACAGAGCAAGTACGATTGGGCGCACGTATGAGCATTTGTGTAAACAGACATACAGGGATTTTGAATGGCTTATTGTGGATGATGGTTCTACAGATGAAACAGAAAGTCTAATTCAACAATGGATAAAAGAAGATAAAATCCGAATTGTCTATATCAAACAACCCAATGGAGGAAAGCATCGGGCTTTTAATAGAGGGGTGAAAGAGGCTCGCGGGAAAATTTTTATTTGTTTGGATTCGGATGATTATTATGAAGATGATGCTTTGACAGTTCTTGCTTCTTATTATAGTGAAGTGCAAAACAATCAGAGTATAGCAGGTTTTAGTTGTTTAACAGCTGATCAACAGGGAATTGTTATCGGCACTCATCTTCCTGCCGATAAATTTGTTTGTTCTCACTATGATCTTTATCATAATCATCAAGTGAAAGGTGATAAAGGTTTAATTTATTATACGGATATTCTGCGACAATATCCTTTCCCAGAAATAGAAAATGAAAAGTTTGTAACAGAAGCCCTTGTTTTAAATCGAATTGCTCGAAAGTATAAACTTTATTGTGTTGATAGGATTTTATGCCGTGTATTTTATCAAAGTGATGGGCTTTCAAATAAATATACTCAACTATGCCAGAATAGTCCACGGGGATATGCTTTATATCTGAACGAGTTAAATTATTATCCATTAGGTGTGTGGGGATATATATTGAATAATAGTCGTTACGTAAAATTTGCCCGTTTAGCTGGTCTGAAAATGATTAGACAAGAAGCTATTTCTTGCCGCTGGTATTTTTTCTTGTCGGAGTTATTGGGGTACATGATGATATGGAAGTGGAAGCTGATGCAATGAAAAAGGTATTGATAATTATAGATAATCTGAAAGGAGGAGGAGCAGAAAAGGTGTTGGTTACTTTTCTGAAGCATGCAGATTTGTCTGGAATCGAAGTAGACTTATTCCTCATTAATAAAGAAGGAGTCTATTTGAAAGATGTGCCTTCGTCTGTTCGTCTGTTTTATGCCTTTACAGATTCTTCTCGTTTTCTGAACAAAGTATTTCGACGTATATTTTTGACGTATCCTTTTTTATTTTATGTGTTTTTTATTCGTAAATCTTATGATTTAGAAATAGCTTTTCGGGAAGATTCATCAACTCGTATTTTGTTGAAATCACCTCATCGTAAAGCGAGGAAAATCGCTTGGTTGCATACAGATTTGGAGCGTTATCACTATTGCAAACTTACAAACCCAAGTAAATACCTAAAAAGCTTAAAATATTTAGATCGTTTGATATGTGTTTCAAAGGGATGTGAAACAGTTTTATTGCGATTGGTTCCGGAAATGGTCGGAAAAACGCAGGTGTTGTATAATCCGGTGGATACAGAAGCAATCCGGCGTTTGGCAACAGAGGAGGTGGTAACCGAATTCTTTAAAGAACAATGTAACTTGCTTACCATCGGAAGGTTAGATGAGGGAAAGAATCATATATTTTTGATTCGTTGTATGCAGAAATTGCTCCAAGAAAACAAAAAAATTCATCTGTGGATTTTAGGCGACGGAGTATTACGACAGCATTTAGAAACTATGGTTGCTGAAGCAGGACTTCAACAATATATTCATTTTGAGGGATTCCGAAAAAATCCGTTTCCATATTTGGCAGCTTGTGATCTGTTTGTTTTCAGTTCTTTGTATGAGGGATTGCCTACAGTCATTATCGAGGCCTTAATTTTAAACAAAAAAATTGTTTCTTCTTATTGTGGAGGTGCTGAAGAGGTTTTGCAATATGGGGAATGCGGTTTGTTATCAGGTTTCTCTGAAGAAGAATTTTGTGAAAAAATAAAATCAGCATTAGCCGGAGAAGGAATTCCAACGGAAAAATTACAAAAACGGATAACAGCTTTCGGCTTGGAACACCAATGTAAATGTTTTAGTGATTTACTAAATGAATAGTTGGCATCTTAACGTTTCAAAATTTGCCTTTATACAAATTTGCCTGATTGGAATTTTTGGAGTGCAATTACTATTGGGCTTGTTTATAGAAGCAGATGATTCATATATTCATTTCCTTCAGTATGAACTGGCGGTCATTTATTTGTGGAGTATTGTTTCGGCTTCTAAAGAAAGTGGTTTTTTGAACTTGTATGTCATGTTCCTATTCACGTTAGGTATATTTATTTTTGCTCGTATTTTTTTAGATTTGTTTGGGTTGTTTGAGTGGGAATGGGCTGATAAGTGGAACGATTTTTATTTGCCCCTGAACATTCAATGTAAGGTATTGTCTCTATTGATTTTGTCGTTATTGTTTACCCATTTGGGTGCATTGTTAGGAAAGTCGTATTTAAAAGAGAGAACAATACGCTTCCCTTATTCCGAACGGATTGAAAAATGGTCGATTTTATTATTTCTTTTGGCTGTACCAGGTACTTTTGTTAAATATATAATTCAATTAAAGGTGATTTTGTCTCAAGGGTATTTGGCTGTATATGATGGAACATTGAGTCATATAACTTACCCTATTTGGACAACAGGAGCTATTTCAATTATGGAGTTCTCATATTGTCTATTTCTGTCATCTAAACCATCTAAGAAAAAGTTTTTAATCATATCTACTATCTTTTTTATGTTGCGTATGGTGGATGTGTTAAAAGGTGGACGTTCTCGGATGTTTTTGCCAGTTATTTTTTTGATGTGGTATTACTATTCATTTTATGCTAAAAATGTTCGGGTAAATTGGCGGAAAATGTTTTTGATAGCAGCGGTTGGAATAGTTGCTTCTCAAGTGCTTCTGGAATTTCGCAGAGGGGATGTGGCTGCAGATTATTCTTCGGATTTGTTTTTGCTGTTCTTTTCGCAACAGGGGGTTTCGTTGCTGGTTTTTGCTTATCTGATTTATTATGATGGAATTTTTGTGAATACAGGTATACCTTATATTTTATATCCATTGTCTCTTTTTCAGACATTTGAGGGTCAGACATTTGAATTTGTACAGACGACCAGTAGTCTGGGGCATAAGCTTACTTATTTTTTGTCCTCATCGGCTTATCTGAATGGAGCAGGAATTGGGTCTTCTTATTTAGGCGAATTTTATGATTTGGGATTAGTGTTATTTGTGTTGTTTAGTTTTTTGGCAGGTTTTCTGATGCGTTATTTCGAGAGATTGGTTCGGCATTATCGGATTTTTATGTTTTTATCTTTTATCATTGTTCCGAACTTTATCTATATGCCGCGTTCTTCTTTTTTCCCGGCTTTACAGCAGATTGTTATGCTATTGCTGTTTTATGTGATTGTACTTCGGGTAAGTAAGAATGTAAGATTACCTCATTTCGTTTTTCTGTTAAAAAAATGAAAATATCTATTATCGTTCCAGTATACAATGTTGCAATTTATTTGCCATCCTGTTTAGATAGTTTACTGAATCAATCAATGAGAGATATAGAAGTAATTGTTGTGAATGACGGGTCGGTAGACGGAAGTGTGAATGTACTTGCAAAATATCAGGCTTCAGATAAACGATTGATAGTGGTGAATCAAGAAAACAGAGGGTTGAGCGCAGCAAGAAATGCTGGTTTGGAAAGGGCACAGGGAGAGTATGTATTGTTTGTGGATGGGGATGATTTTATTGAAAAAAATACTTGCGAGGTATTATATGAGAAAGCTCGGTTGTTGAAACTGGATATTTTGGCATTCGGACGCTATCTGGAGCGGAGAAATGGGATAGTGAAAGATTCTGTTTATTGGAAAACTGAACAGGAATATATGTTGGGGTTAGTGTATCTGGAACAGGCAATATACAAAGAAAAATTTACGGCTTCCGCTTGTAATAAAATGTATAGACGGACTTTTTTACAACAATATCATTTATGTTTTCGGGAAGGGATTTTGTATGAAGATCTGCTTTTTTTGATTCAGTGTTTATTTTATGCTCAGCGAGTGGCTACTGCCGACAGCTTATTTTACCATTATATCCAATATCGGTCTGATAGTATTATCAATACGGTGAAAGACAAAGACAAAGACGTTTTAAAAACGATTCGACTGTTATCGGATTTTTTTCAGAGAAAGAAACGGATGGAAGTGTTAGAGAGCACATATTATAGGATTTTGATATATGATTGGATTGTAAATGCAGTTGCTTATAAATATATTCGAATGGCGCCTTGTAACCTAAAGGCTCATCGGATTGTCCGTAGTATTGTTTATAGTTCTGAATTTATGCCTTATAGTACTTCTTTAATAAAAGATGTGCAAGCGGGTTGGAAACGACGAGTGCCAGCATTATTACAACGGAGCAGTTATGGTATGTATTGCTTTTTTGTGTGGGGTTTCTATTTTTTACGTCAAGGTTATCATTATTTACGAGGATTAGTATAATTCCTGATTCTAAAATATTTCAAAGATTTTTATGAAAAATGTTGCTGTGATTTTGGCAGGTGGTTCCGGTCACCGTTTGGGGCTTACGCTCCCTAAACAATTTTTAAAAATAGCGGGCAAAAGGGTTATAGAACATACATTGGATGTGTTTCAAAATCACACTCTCATTGATGAAATTGTGGTGGTTTCCAATCCGTTGTATATTCAGGTGGTAGAAGAACTATCTGTCACAAATAGTTTTACGAAGCTAAAAAAGATTTTATTGGGAGGTAATGAAAGATACCAGTCTAGTTTAGCAGCAATCCGGGCTTATGAAGGAGATGTAAATCTGATTTTTCATGATGCTGTACGTCCGTTAGTTAATGAACGAATTATTACTGATTGTATTAGGGCTTTGGAAACTTATAATGCAGTAGATGTTGCAATAAAAACAACTGATACGATTATTCAGATTAAGGAGGAACATTTTATTGCTGATATTTCAGATAGAAATTTACTTAGAAATGGTCAAACACCTCAAGCTTTTAAATTAGAGACGATTAGACATGCGTATGAATTGGCGTTGCGAGATCCGGGTTTTACAACGACAGATGATTGTGGTGTTGTATTGAAATATCTTCCAAATGAACCGGTGTTTGTCGTAGAAGGTGAACAATTTAATATGAAGCTGACTTACAAAGAGGATATTTTTTTATTGGACAAACTTTTTCAGCTTCGTTCATCGGAATTACAGAATAAAAAACTCACTCCAGAACTATGTGAGGAATTACGTCAGAAAATCGTGGTTGTGTTTGGTGGAAGCTATGGGATTGGAGGGGATATTGTGGAATTGTGCAAGAAAAATCGAGTTCGGGTTTATTCTTTTAGTCGTTCAGCAACTTCGACGAATGTTGCCGATCCTAAAGCGGTGAAAAGAGCTCTGTGTGAAGTATATGAGAAAGAGGGACGAATTGACTGTATAATTAATACTGCTGGTATTTTGCAAAAAGAACCGTTAGTTCATATGGATTATGAGACTATTTTTAATTCGGTGTATGTGAATTATTTAGGAGCGGTGATTGTAGCAAAAGAGTCATTCTTTTATTTAAAAGAGTCTAGAGGATCGTTGTTATTGTTTACTTCTAGTTCTTATACACGTGGCAGGTCTTTATATAGTTTATATTCTTCTTCCAAAGCTGCTATTGTCAATTTGGTACAGGCACTCAGTGAAGAATGGGGAAGCACTGGTGTCCGAATTAATTGTATTAATCCGGAGAGGACCAAAACACCAATGCGGATTCGTAATTTTGGAGAAGAACCGGATAGTACGCTTTTGAAATCGGAGGATGTGGCAATTGTTTCTTTGAATACAGTGGTCTCCGGTCTAACGGGCGAAGTGGTAGATGTAAAAAAATAAGAAAATGGCTATTTCTAAAGGATTGATTGAGTGGATTATAAACAACAGAAACTGGAAAGAAATCATCTTCCGTTTTATGGAAGTTGTTCTAGGATATCCTTTGTATTTTTTTTCTTTTTTGATGAAAAGGAATAGATTAAAATGGGCGATTGGAGGAAAGGTGGGATTTGCCGATAATTCTAAATATTTTTATCTATACCTGACAATTCATTCTGTTCAGGAGGTGGAATATTGCTGGATTGCTGCTACTAGAAAGGAAGCTTTGGTGTTAAGGAAAAGAGGAATAAAGAGTTATGCCAGATGGAGTTGGAAAGGAATATGGTATTGTTTAACGGCCGGTAAATATATTTTTACTTCCCATCTTACGGATGTTAATTATTGGACATCAGGTGGGGTGCAGGCTGTTAATTTATGGCATGGAGTGGGTATAAAATGTATTGAATTTAGAACGCGATCTGGGCCGGAAAAGAAGATTTATGACGAGAAAAACTGGATAGCTCGGCTATTTTTACCTCATTTATTTCGGCGACCAGATATCTTTTTGTCAACGTCTGAGCTGATGACATCGCATTTTGCTGGATGTTTTCGGATTTCTGAGCAGAGATGTGTTCAATTGGGATATCCTCGTTGTGATATTTTTCACTGGACTTCTGAAAAGTTAGAGGCATTTGTAGAAAAGTACGAAAATGAAGAAAGTATGACACTATTAAAGAAAATGAAAACTTTTTCTATGGTTTATATTTATATGCCTACTTTTCGAGACTCTCAGACTGATTTTTTTATGGCTTCGGGGATAGATTTGCAAAAGTTGGAGGTTGTGTTAAAAGAAAAGCAGGCATTATTTTTGGTGAAATTGCATCCAGCAACTCGTATGAATCTGGGATATATTATGGGGTTATCTCATATTCTTTTTCTGGATAAACGGATGGATATTTATCCTTTACTTCCTTTTACGGATGTATTGATTACGGATTATTCTTCTATTTATTACGATTATTTGTTGATGAAAAAAAAGGCTGTTGTTTTATTCCCGTTTGATTATCAGGACTATATTGAAAATAGTCGGGATTTAGCATTTGATTTTGATATGTATACTCCAGGGCTTCGAGTGTATTCTTTTGAAGAATTATTGAACTTAATTCAGAAAGGGATCAGTTGTGATTTTCAAAAGCGGACTTGGGTGACAGAGGCTTTTTGGGGTAAACAGGAAAGGAATTGTGCGGAAAGGTTGTATTCTTTATTAAAAATGAATATACCGACATGAAAAAAATAGCGGTAATTATGTCGGTTTATAATAATGATAAACTGTCTTATTTGCAAAGATGTATAGAAAGTTTATTGTCACAAACTTATTCAGGTGCAGATATTTGGATTCAGTTTGATGGGACGGTATCTGATCGGATTGATAGTTATTTGTGCGGTTTAAATAGTGAGTATATTTTTATTAGAAAAAGGATTGAAAATAAGGGACTTGCTTATTCTTTAAATGAATTGTTAAATGAGGTTCTTCAACGGGATTATCGTTATATAGCGAGAATGGATGCTGATGACATTTGCTTCCCCGAACGATTCAAACGACAGGTAGAATATATGGAAAATCATCCTCCGGTTGATATTTGCGGAGGATATATTGAAGAGATGGATGAGGATGGCAATCCTATTGGTATAGTAGATTATCCGTTGGAACATTTGCAAATGAAAGCATTTTTTGGGCGGCGGAATCCTTTGGCTCATGTGACCGTGTTGTTTCGTAAATCGTATTTTGAAAAAGCGGGTTTTTATCCGGAAAATACCAATAAGGATGAAGATACGATGTTTTGGTTGAATGGTTTTTTGACCGGGTGTGTATTTGCTAATATTGGGGAAGTGTTGGTTAAGGTACGGGTGAATAATGATTTTTATTGCCGTCGGAATGGGTTTTCAAAAAGTTGGAGTGATTTGAAAAATCGATGTACAATAATACGCCGACTAAATCTTTCAGTAGTGAATTATGTTTTTGCTTTTGGGCGTTTTCTTTTTTTTATTCTTCCGATGCCTTGGTTGACGAAGTTGGCTTATCGGTATCTAAGATAAGTTTAACCTATTTAGTTTTTGATGTTTTTTAAATTGTTATTTGACCGAATAATGGCTTTATTCGGTCTTGTGTTATTATCGCCTGTATTGTTGTGTGTTGCTGTACTTATACGGGTAAAAATGCCGGGGGGATCTGTCATTTTCAGGCAGAAGCGAGTGGGACAGCATGGACGTTTGTTTACTATGTATAAGTTTCGTTC
This sequence comes from uncultured Odoribacter sp., assembly GCA_910588375.1. GTDB lineage: Bacteria > Bacteroidota > Bacteroidia > Bacteroidales > Marinifilaceae > Culturomica. The sequence continues at coordinate 74,533 of CAJUQA010000009.1, read as the reverse complement.
TATGACGATGTTGCATTCCGGTAGTTCGGTGTCGGTGAAGGGGGAAAGTCGGATTACGCCATTGGGTGCCGTATTGCGGAAATATAAGCTGGATGAGTTGCCGGAGTTGTGGAATGTGCTTATGGGGGATATGAGTTTGGTGGGACCTCGACCGGATGTTCCGGGCTATGCGGATAAATTGAAAGGAGATGATAGGCGGATGTTGTTGTTAAAACCGGGGATTACGGGACCTGCCAGCTTGAAATATCGTAATGAGGAAGAGTTATTGGCAGAGCAGGAAAACCCACAGAAATATAATGATGAGGTATTGTTTCCCGATAAGGTGCGGATAAATATAGAGTACTTGGATAATTGGTCATTTTGGTATGACACCAAAATTATCATTTATACAGTGTTGGGGAAAGATTTATGAGGAATCCTTTCGTATAACCGTTTTGTTGTTTAACTACAAAGTTAATTACCACATCATACCTGTAAGCCAAAGGGGGATGGCATTGTCTGCCGGATAGTCCGTATTGTTGCGAAGTACAAAGTCCGCTGATTTAGGTTTTTTGACAGAAATAAGGTAGTCGCCTTTTTCCCATCAAACTATGAAAGTATAGAAATCTTTCTATCACAGAAAGAAAATGCGAGAAATATTTCTATTGCATAAATATGTTGGTGTTATCGTGGCAAAGCAAATGGATTTTTGGCTTAAGGAACGAATGGGGTGGTTAACAACCACTGCCAGATAGGGATTAGTTCAATGGAGAGACCGGATTGTGTGATGACGGATTGTTGATTGTAGGTGATGATGATGGCGCGTTTGAGTGGTTTGTACGAATGCAGAGTAACAAGAGCGGAGAGTTCGCGATTACGGGTGTCGGTGTTGTCTACATTATAAGACACTTGAATGGCACAATTTTCGGATGGAAGATAGAAATCCACTTCGATGTTGTGGTTGTAATAGAAGAGACGGTCTCCATAATGACGGTGTAAGGTTTGGGCAACCATGTTTTCAAGCAACTTGGTTTCAGGTTGAAGTAAAAACAAATTGAGCAGACCGTTGTCGCAGAAATAATGTTTTTGTACACTTTCGCGTTCGGAAATGGTGGCAGAGAAATTACTTATAGAGAAACAGAGATAAGATTCGTGCAGGTAGTCAAGATAGGTGGATATGGTTTCGCGGGTGATGCGTGTACCATCGTTCTTAATGATGTTCTGCAAGCGGTTGACGGCAATAGGATGCATTAACGTATCGGCAATTTTTCTGACTAATAAGCTTATGCCTCGTTCGCTACGTATGTTTTTCCGCACAATGATATCCGAGAAAAGTATTTTCTGATAGAGCGATGATAACCATTGACGCTTGTCGGCAAATGGGAATGATTCGGCGAACCCTCCATTATAAAAATAATCGGTAAAAATACGTACGATGTCTGCTTTTTGTGGTGATAGATTCCAATGCGGCCGGAGTGTTATGGCGTGATAGTCGAGATATTCTGCAAAAGTGAACGGCCAGATTTCTTGCATCAGATAGCGTCCACCAAGAGTGGATGCAATTTCGCGGCTAAGCATGTGGGCATTGCTACCGGTTACGAATACTCTGTATTTCTCGTCTGCTAAACGACGGGCAAAGTGTTCCCACCCTTCAATATTTTGAATTTCATCCAAAAAGATTATCGGTTGATGTGAGAATAGTTCTCGGTAGGCGTCTATACACAGATGTAACTGCTCTTTGGTGATGTCCGAGATGCGTTCGTCCTCGAAATTGACAAATAGAACTTCGGTGATGTCGTGTCCTTCTCGAAGGAGTTGCTGAATGTATTGGTAGAGCATGTATGATTTTCCTGCACGACGAAGCCCGACAAACACATAGTTGCCTGTCTTGTCAATGATGGACTTTCTTGTAGTCAGCCTTACTTGGGGGATAAATTCTTGCCAGTGAAGTATGATTTCTTTCAGAGTATTCTTTAGCATAACTGGGTTGTTGTTTAAGTACAAAGTTAGTGAAATTTTTTATAAACTGCAAAATTGTACCGAAATATGTCTTTTATAGCCGACATGTTTGTTGCTCTTTTTGTCGTTTATATCTGAAAATATTAATTAAAGTAAGATAATATGGCAGATAGAATTTATTTATGTCTTGCCCACATGAGTGGTAAGGAGCAGGATTTTATAAAGGAAGCTTTTGATACGAATTGGGTGGTGCCGATGGGACCGAATGTTAATGGCTTTGAGAAAGACCTTGAAGGGTTTGTAAACGACCGCAAGGGAGGGGCTGCACTTCAGAAGGCGGTGGTTGGACTTAGTGCTGGAACTGCTGCAGTGCATCTTGCGTTACTTGCTTGCGGGGTCGGTCAGGGGGATGAGGTGTTGGTGCAGTCGTTCACGTTTTGTGCGTCTTCGCATCCGATAACTTACCTTGGTGCGGTGCCTGTGTTTGTTGATTCGGAGGCTGATTCGTGGAATATGGATCCGGAGTTGCTTGAAGAGGCAATTAAGGATCGGATTGCCAAAACGGGGAAGAAGCCGAAGGCTATCGTACCGGTGGCACTTTACGGGATGCCCTATCAGATTGACCGGATAATGGAGATAGGCAATCGTTATGGAATACCCGTGATTGAGGATGCCGCGGAGGGACTCGGTTCCCGATATAAGGGGCAGGTTCTCGGAACATTCGGCAAGTATGGTGTGCTTAGTTTCAACGGCAATAAGATGATTACGACTTCCGGTGGCGGAGCTTTGATTTGCGATAATGAGGAGGATAAGCGAGAAATCCTTTTCTATGCTACCCAAGCCCGTGAGTCTTATCCCTATTACCAGCATGAGCATATCGGCTATAATTACCGTATGAGTAACATTTGTGCCGGTATCGGTCGTGGTCAGATGACGGTTCTGAATGAGCACATTGCCCATCACAAGCATGTGCAGGAACTTTATTGTGAGTTGCTGAAAGATGTTTCCGGCATCACTGTCCATTGTAATCCCGGCAAGGAATATGATTCTAATTTCTGGCTCTGTACGGTAACGCTTGATCCTGATTTGAAGGTCAAGGGACAGGAGGATGCCTACAAGCAGGTGATAACCGGGGCGGTTGGCGGAGCTGCGGGGGTGACACATGCTGCAAACGGAGTACATACGGATTGTGAGCCGAACCGGAATGTGGAAGCGGTGCGGATAGCGTTGGATAAGGCGGGGATTGAATCGCGTCCGTTGTGGAAACCGATGCACCGTCAGCCTGTTTATAAGGCGAGTCCGGCTTATGTGAACGGGGTGAGTGAGAGCCTTTTTAAACGAGGATTGTGTTTGCCAAGCGGTCCTTGCGTGACAGAGGAGGATGTGAGGTATATTGTGGAGAGTATGAAGAAATTATTATAAAAATGCACCCCCAAAAGTTAATCTTTTGGGGGTGTATTTCATTTTAAGATATTTTTGAATAAAATCAGAGGAGATTAGTCATTCAAAGTGAATCTTACGAAAGAGGTAACAGTGAGGTCTTTGTCATGGCTTTGCATGTAAGCTTTTACTGTTTCTTTCGGTTCTTTTACAAATGCCTGGTTCAGCAGGGTGGATTCCTGGAAGAATTTATTCAGGCGACCCTGTGCGATTTTTTCAAGCATGTTTTCGGGTTTCCCTTCTTCGCGGGCTTTTTCTTTTCCAATTTCCAGTTCGTGAGCAATGACATTCTCCGGAACATCGGTTTTATCTACAGCGATAGGAGCCATTGCAGCGGCTTGCATGGCTACGTCTTTTTTCACCTGTGCGTCTGCTGCTTTGTTGAAGGCAACAATAGTAGCCAGTTTGTTTCCCGGATGGATGTAAGCGACGGTGTCTTCGCCTTCTACTTTGCCGTAGAAGCTCAGTTCCAGTTTCTCGCCGATTACACCGGTTTGTTCTGCAATCTGGTCAGAGATGCTTCTGCCGTCGATTTTTAATGCCAATAAAGCATTCAGATCTGCCGGCATGTTAGCAAATGCTGTGTCCAAAATGCTTTGGGTGAACTTTACGAAGTTTTCGTTTTTAGCAACGAAGTCTGTTTCGCAGTTCAGACTTACCAAAGCGGCTTTTTTACCTTCTGCACGAGCTAATACACAGCCTTCTTTTGCTTCGCGGTCTGCCCGTTTGCTGGCAATGATAAGGCCTTTTTTGCGGATGATGTCGACGGCTTTGTCAAAGTCACCTTCAGCTTCCTGAAGGGCATGTTTACAGTCCATCATTCCTGCGTTTGTTGCGTGACGCAACTTCATCACATCAGCTGCTTTTATTTCCATGTTGATTGATTTTGAATTTAAGATTTGCAGATCCCGGTTTTGCCGGGACCTGAAATCACATTAATTATTCTTCCGTTGTTTCGGTTTCTTCCACTTCTACTTCTTCTTCCTCAGCGTCCTCTTCTCCCGGAGTTACTTTTTCAGCTTTTTTAGCTGCCGGTTTTTTGTCTCCCTCTTTTTCCCGTTCGGCTTTTCTTTCGCTCATACCTTCTTTGATGGCCTCGGCCACTTTTTCGATAATCAGAGAGATGGAGGTGGAAGCATCGTCGTTACACGGGATAACGAAGTCGATGTTGTCCGGATTGGAGTTGGTGTCAACCATGGCAAATACCGGGATGCCCAACGTTTTGGCTTCTTTTACGGCGATGTATTCTTTCATCACGTCTACAACGAAAAGAGCTGCCGGAAGACGGCTTAAGTCAGCAATACTTCCTAAGTTTTTCTCCAATTTGGCACGCTGGCGTGCGATTTGAAGTTTTTCTCTTTTTGACAGGTGATCGAAAGTACCGTCTTTTTCCATCTTGTCGATGGTGGTCATTTTTTTCACAGCTTTCCGGATAGTCGGGAAGTTGGTTAACATACCGCCCGGCCATCTTTCGGTTACGAACGGCATATTGATATTGGAAATTTTTTCTGCAACAATGTCCTTAGCCTGTTTTTTTGTTGCAACAAACAGAATTTTTCTACCTGATTTGGCAATTTGTTTCAAAGCTGCAGAAGCTTTGTCAAGCATAATTGCTGTTTTGTTCAGGTCAATGATGTGGATATCGTTACGCTCCATGAAAATGTACGGAGCCATTTTAGGATTCCATTTACGGGTAAGGTGTCCGAAGTGACAACCTGCATTTAATAATTCGTCAAAACTTGCTGACATAAGTAATTTTTTAAAAAGTTTACATTCATTTTTAGCAATTGCCGGGTAGTTCGTGAAAGAAGTCCCGTCAATTTAGATACTAAACTGCTATTAACGTTTAGAGAACTGGAATCTCTTACGAGCTTTCGGCTGACCAGGTTTTTTACGTTCCACTTCGCGGGGATCGCGGGTCAGGAATCCGGCTGCTTTCAGTTGAGATTTGTTTTCCGCATTAATTTCTACCAAGGCTCTGGCAATACCTAAGCGTAAAGCTTCTGCCTGTCCTTTAAAACCGCCTCCGTCAAGGTTTACCTTGATGTCATACTGACCGCTTACGCCCAATAATTCAAGAGGTTGTTTTACGATGTACTGAAGAGTAGGTAATGTGAAGTATTCTTCGACACTTCTTTTTTTGTTGATAATGATATTACCTTTTCCTTCACTAACATAAACGCGAGCTACTGCTGCTTTTCTTCTGCCGATTGCGTTAACTACTTCCATACCTTATTAATTAAGTGAATTTAAATCAATTTTCTTCGGTTTTTGAGCTTCCATATTGTGCTCTCCGCCAACAAAAATGTGAAGGTTTTTCATTACCGCTCTTCCAAGACGGCTTTTCGGAAGCATACCTTTTACGGCATGTTCAATCACTCTTTCCGGATGTGTTGCCAATACGGCAGCCGGAGTTGTGTGACGTTGTCCGCCGGGATATCCGGTGTGACGGGTGTACTGCTTGTCGGTTAATTTGTTACCGGTCAAAGCAATTTTTTCTGCATTGATGATGATTACGTTGTCACCGCAATCAACGTGAGGAGTGAAAGACGGTTTATATTTGCCTCTTAAAAGTTTCGCAACTTTAGAAGCAAGACGTCCCAAAACCTCGTTTTCTGCGTCAATCAAAACCCATTCTTTCTGAGCAGTGGCTTTGTTGACGTAAGTCGTTTTGTAACTAATCTGATCCACTTCTTTGTTAATTTAAATTATACATCTGTTTGTATTTCAGTGTGATGGATGCTCGCAATTCCGAAGGCACAAAAACAACGCGGTAGTCGGGCAGACTTGAAATTTTTGTTTCCGGAATATGCCTGCAGGACAAATGGCTAAGGTTCAATCCTACAGTTTAAAACATAGACCACTCCAAAATGAAGGGCAAAAGTATATAAAATATTCTTATACTCAAATGGTTTGAATGAAAAAATGCTGAGAATATATAAAAAGATGAGGGATGGAGGTTGATGTGATAAGGAGGCGATATGTTGTCCGGTTGATTTTTTTCAATGTTTACTTTTTACTTTTTACTTTTTATTCTATCTTTGCGCCGTTTTACTTCTATAATTGTGGATAAACTGAAAGAATATAAGGTGGCCTTCAGGGGCTTAAGCGAGGGAGAGCACAATTTTGAGTATATGCTTGACAGTCGTTTTTTCGATTGTTTTGAGGCGACGAAAGGTACAGATGCCGATATAAAAGCTCTTGCAAAGATTGTAAAGACTTCTTTGCTGATGGAAGTAAGGATAAGTATGGAGGGAACTGTAAAGGCGACATGTGATCGTTGTCTGGGGGTGTTTGACCTGGCGGTAAAAGGGGAGATGAACCTTTATGTGAAGCAGGCGGAACGTGATAGTGGGAATGATGATTATTATATTGTAATGGCTCCCGATGATGATTATTTGGATCTGAGTTCATATTTATATGAGACGTATATGTTGAATTACCCGATACGGGTAGTGCATGAGGAGGGAGAATGTGAGGCGGGCATGAAAGATGTTTTGGAAAAATATATTGTAGATGACGATAATAAAACGACGGATCCCCGGTGGGACGAGTTAAAGAAATTAATTAATAACTAAAATAAAAGTAGAGAGAAATGGCACATCCGAAACGAAAAATCTCCAAACAGAGAAGAAACAAGAGAAGAACTCATGACGCATTGACTGTTCCAGCAATTGCTAAGTGTTCAAATTGTGGTGCTGCTGTACAGTATCATACTGTTTGCCCGGAATGCGGATATTACAGAGGTAAGTTGGCTATCGAAAAGCCGGTAGTTGCATAATTCTGACTATACGGGATTGTATTATCATACACAGCCCCCTATAGTTTAGGGGGCTATGCTTGTTTATAAGATTTCCGGCAGATTGGAACCGGAAAAATATTTCATTCTAAAATAAATTTTATGGAAAGGCCAAGAGCTATAATAACCGGTGTGGGTGCTTATTATCCCGATTATATTCTCAATAATGATGAATTGAGCCGGATGGTGGATACTTCCGATGAATGGATTATGACCCGTGTCGGAATCAAGGAAAGACGGATTTTGAAAGATAAAGACAAAGGAAGTGCCTGGTTGGGTGCGAGGGCGGTGGAGAATTTGTTGGAGAAGACAAATACTAAGCCGGAAGAGGTGGATTTGTTGATTTGCGCTACGGTGACTCCCGATATGCATTTTCCGGCGAATGCCCAGATTATTGCTGATATGGTGGGAATAAAAAATGCTTTCGGTTTTGATTTGAATGCCGGATGTTCAGGATTTATTTTCGGATTGGTGACCGCCACTCAGTATGTGGAAAGCGGAAGATATAAGAAAGTCGTTTTTGTCGGTGCTGAAAAGATGTCGGTGATTACGGATTATACGGATCGTAAAACCTGTCCGTTGTTCGGTGATGCTTCGGCTGCCGTTATGTTGGAGCCGACATTCGAGAATTTCGGGGTGATGGATCATATTTTACGTTCTGACGGTATCGGGCGTGACCATTTGTATATGAAATCCGGAGGTTCTTTGAATCCGCCGAGTATTGAGACTGTGACCAACCGAGAACATTTTATTTATCAGGATGGACAGTATGTTTTTAAACATGCGGTATCCAAGATGGCGGATGTTTCTGTGGAAATTATGGAAAAGAATCATTTGTCGGCAGATGATGTGGCTTACCTGGTGCCTCATCAGGCCAATTTGCGTATTATTGATGCAACAGCGCGCCGGATGGGAGTAGATGAATCCAAGGTGATGATTAATATACAGAAATACGGGAATACGACTTCTGCAACTATTCCGTTGTGTCTGTATGAATGGGAAGACCGGTTGCACAAAGGCGACAATCTGATTTTGGCCGCATTTGGCGCAGGATTTACCTGGGGAGCAGTTTGGCTTAAATGGGCTTATGATAAAAAATAGATGAAAGTGGAGAGTAAATCTCCACTTTTTTTATATATTCGTCTTCGCTTACATGAAAAGATATGAGTTTGGATATGGATCAGTCGGAAATAACTATAGGAGGTTCTGTTCTGCGAAGAGGAGTTGAAATTTCGGGGGATATCCGGACAGGGAAAGATATGTTTTTGGAAGGGATTATACGGGGAGATGTGGAGTGCAAAGGTAAATTGGTGATTGGTCGGAGTGGAATTGTGGAAGGGAATATTGTGTGTCGGGAGTTGGTATTGGACGGTTTGATTGTCGGAAATGCGGAAGTAGATGGGAAAACCTGTCTGGCAGCTGATTCTGTCATCAAAGGTTTTTTGCAGACGTCTTGCTTGTTGTTACATCCTGAGGCTGTCATTGAAAAAGGATTGAGATTAAAGGATAAATAATAAATAGTAGTGCAATTATGGGTAAAGAAGTTAATAGCAATGCCGTAAATTTATTGTGTGAGGGAACGATGATTGTCGGGGATGTGAAGACGAAGAATGATATTCGTATTGACGGGATGATAAAAGGGAAGATTTTGACGTCAGGTCGTTTGGTGGTGGGGAATACTGCAAAAATAGAGGGGGATGTGGAGTGTGGAAATATTGATGTGATGGGTGTGGTGATGGGTAATATTACAGCCAGTGGAACAGTTTCGCTGAAATCTCCTGCACGGGTGATGGGTAATATTGTTTCTGCTGTTCTGGCCGTGGAACCGGGTGTGATGTTCAACGGAAATTGTCAGATGGTGAAAAAAGAAGCCCATGAGCCTAAAGAGGCTGCCAAGTAATTTGTTGCTTTCTTAATTACGGATATCATGAAGGTGCTCATATTAATACCGGCGCGTTATGCGTCGACCCGTTTCCCCGGAAAGCCGCTGGCGGAAATCGGAGGGAAACCGATGATACAGCACGTTGTGGAAAAGGCGAGTCAGGTAGCGGCAGATGTTTGTGTAGCTACGGATGATGAACGGATTTATGCATGCGTGAAGGGGTTCGGGGGGAAAGCAGTGATGACCTCTCCTGAGCACCGGAGCGGTACAGACCGTTGTTTTGAAGCCTATACGCATATTGTTGGAGAAAACCACAAAGCGTATGATGTGGTGGTGAATATTCAAGGGGATGAACCTTTTATATTGCCGTGTCAGGTGGAGGCTTTGATCGGGTGTTTTGAAAATCCGGAAATACAGATTGCTACGTTGGCAAAGCAATTTACCGTGGCTTCGGAAGTGTTTGATCCGAATAAAGTAAAGGTAGTGCTTTCTGCTCAGCAGACAGCATTGTATTTTTCACGGTCGGCTATTCCTTTTTATCGGGGGGAAGAGCCGGAAGAGTGGTGCGGATTGACGCCTTATTATAAACATGTCGGGATGTATGCCTATCGTCCGGAGGTGTTGAAAGCCATTACCGCTTTGCCTCCTGGGGTTTTGGAAAAGGCAGAGTCATTGGAGCAGTTGCGATGGTTGGAAAACGGTTATAAGATTGCTGTCCGAATTACCGAGCATGAGTCGATCGGCATAGATACGCCGGAGGATTTAGAGAGAGCGAATAGTAGAGAAGAGATATAAAAAAAGCCGCATTTGCGGCTTTTTTTATATCGTCATGATATCTTTTTCTTTTTGTGCCAAAACCTCGTCTACCTTCTTGTTGTAACTGTCGGTAATTTTCTGAACCTCGGCTTCGGCGTCTTTGGCTGCATCTTCCGGAAGTCCGTCTTTTACCATCTTCTTGAATGCGTCGATGGAGTCGCGGCGGGCATTGCGGATGCTTACCTTGGCGGTTTCACCGACACCTTTGGCTTGCTTGACCAGTTCTTTCCTTCGCTCTTCCGTCAAAGGCGGTACATTGATGCGGACGATTTCTCCGTTGTTATCGGGATTGAAGCCTAAATTAGCATTCATGATGGCTTTCTGGATAGGTGCCAGCATACTTTTTTCCCACGGCTGCACGGCAATGGTGCGGGGATCCGGAACGGTGACATTCGCAACCTGCGGGAGCGGGGTGGGCGTTCCGTAGTAGTCTACTAACACATCGTTCAAGATTTTGGGATTGGCTTTGCCTGCACGGATTTTTGCCAGTTCGTTTTCAAGATGGCTGATGGCATTTTGCATAAGCTCCTTTGCCTCGTCCATATACATTTTGACTTCCTCGTTCATATTTTTATGTATTTATTTTCCGGTTATTGTGGTGACAAATATAGCGAAAAAATTGATATGGAGCATTTCTCGGCATCGTGCGCGGCGATTATTTGGCAAAAGCAAAAGGATTTCGGTTTTAATTCCGGAATTAAGCGTACCTTTGCCATCTCGTTGAAATGAATATGGGACAGATGACAAGAAAGGATTTTGAAGTGATGGCTCCGGTGGGGTCGTATGAGTCGTTGGCGGCGGCATTGCAGGGAGGGGCGGATTCGGTGTATTTCGGAGTGGAGGGATTGAATATGCGGGCGCGTTCGTCGGCTAATTTTACGCTGGATGATTTGAAGAACATTGTTGGGATTTGTTCGGAGAAAGGCGTGAAGACTTATTTGACGGTCAATACGGTGATTTATAATAATGAACTGGAGAAGATGCGGCAGGTGATTGATTGTGCCGGAGAGGCGGGTGTGACGGCGATTATTGCTTCCGATTTGGCGGCAATCTTATATGCGCGTTCGGTGGGGGTGGAAGTGCATATCAGCACGCAGTGTAATGTGTCGAACTTTGAGGCGTTGAAGTTTTTTGCGCAGTATGCGGATGTCGTTGTGTTGGCGCGGGAGGTGGCATTGGAGCAGGTGGCGGAAATTCATCGTCAGATTATTGAGCATGATTTGCGGGGACCGAAAGGGGAGTTGGTGCGGATTGAGATGTTTGCCCACGGAGCGTTGTGTATGGCTGTTTCGGGGAAATGCTATTTAAGTTTGCACGAAAAAAATGCTTCAGCCAATCGGGGTGCCTGTTTCCAGATTTGCCGGCGGGCGTATACGGTGAAAGATCGGGACAATGAGGTGGAACTGGATATAGAGAATGAATACATTATGTCGCCGAAGGATTTGTGTACCGTGGGGTTTGTGAACAAGTTGGCGGATGCTGGGGTGCGGGTGTTGAAGATAGAGGGGCGGGCGCGTTCGGCAGAATATGTGCGGACGGTATGCGAGTGCTACGACGAAGCGATTCGGGCTTATTTGGACGGGACATATTCGGCGGAACGGATTGCAGGGTGGAAGGAGCGGTTGGCGACGGTATTCAACCGGGGTTTTTGGGACGGCTATTATTTAGGACAGCGATTGGGAGAGTGGAGTGAGGTCTACGGCTCGAAAGCCACGAAGAAGAAAATATTGTTGGGCAAAGTGACCAATTACTTCACCAATATCGGGGTCGGGGAGTTTAAGTTGGAATCATTCGACTTGAAAGTCGGTGAGGAGATTTTGATTCAGGGACAGACTACGGGAACCCTTCAGATGCGGGTGCCGGAATTGCGGGTGGATTTGCAACCAGTGGATAGTATCAGCAAGGGGATTGTCTTTTCTATGCCGGTAGGCGAGAAGCTCCGGCGGGGGGATAAGCTATATAAGTGGGTAGATGCAACACCGGAATTGATGCAGTAAGTAGTGT
>CAJUQA010000009.1:0-62554 GCA_910588375.1 uncultured Odoribacter sp. | reverse complement strand
TTTGAAATAACCCGATTATTTTTAAAGTAGTGTTTTGAAATAACCCGATTATTTTTAAAGTAGTGTTTTGAAATAACCCGATTATTTTATAACTTTGCCGCAGGAGTATAGAATAAAACACCCAAATCATGAAAGCGATTCGGAGGCAACAATTGGAATTATTGCGTAAAGACTTGCAAAGGAAAGAAATCACCTTGTTGATTGGTCCGCGGCAGGCAGGGAAAACCACTTTGATGAAGCAGTTGCAACGGGAATTGACGGACAAGAAATTGCCTGTGCTCTATTTGAATATGGATATAGAGGCGGATGCCGCTTATTTGCAGAGCCAGCAGGCATTATTGAACAAGATACGTTTGGAACTGGGCGACAAGGGATATGTGTTCATAGACGAGATACAGCGTAAGTCGGATGCCGGCGTTTTTTTCAAGGGGCTTTATGATATGGAACTGCCTTACAAATTTGTGTTGAGCGGTTCGGGGAGTATTGAACTGAAAGAAAAAATCGGGGAATCGTTGGCTGGCAGAAAATTGGTAGTACCTGTGGATACCGTCAGTTTTGAGGAGTTCTTGGATTACCGTACCGATTATAAATATTCGGGGCGATTGGAGTTGTTTTTGTCTTTGGAAAAAGAGAAGGGGAATTTCCTTTTGCAGGAATATCTGGCTTATGGAGGTTATCCGGCAGTCGTGACGGCTTCGACTATTGAAGACAAGGTGCGGATTATGGATGAAATTTATTCCGCCTATGTAACACGGGACATTTCCGCACTTTTGGGCATGCAGCAACCGGAGCATTACAGCCGTATGTTGCGTCTTTTGGCTGCAGGTGCCGGCGGATTGGTGAATGTTTCGCGCTTGGCGGCAGATGCGGGATTATCCGTACCGACGGTTCAGAAATATTTATGGTATGCGGAGAACACGTTCGTCTTGAAAGCCGTCCGACCGTATAGCGGGAACCGCATGAAAGAAATAGTGAAAGCGCCGGTTTATTACTTCACGGATTTGGGCTTTCGAAATCATATGTTGGGAAGTTTTCAAAACAATTCCGGCGTGAAGGACGGCTTCGCTTTTCAGAATTTCATTTTCCGGATATTGAATGCTTCCTTGCGCAATAGTGCCGCCACTTTGCATTATTGGCGGACGACGGACGGCGCGGAAGTGGATTTCGTCATCGACCGGACGCAGGAAGTTATCCCTATTGAGGTGAAATATACCGATTTAAAAACCACGACCTTGTCGCGCTCCTTCCGGAATTTCGTGGAGAAGTACAAGCCCCGCAAGGCTTTCGTCGTGAACTTGTCTTACAGCGGGGAGTTGATGTTGGGAGAGACGGTGGTGCATTTTGTCCCGTATTACGCTCTGGAGAAGAGTTTGCAATGATTTTGAGGAGAGGTGGCGGATTTGTGGGGAGGAATGTATATTTTTGTCTATCTGAAAACAGGTTGGCATGGGAGTGATTATTCGGCAGAGCCTTAAGGCGACAATCTTTAATTATGTCGGGGCATTTATTGGCTTCCTGACCACCTTTTTTGTTCTGACGAAATATGTGGAGCCGGAGATTATCGGTTTGACGAAGGTGATGTATGAAGTGGCGGCATTGATTGCCGCTTTTGCCCAATTGGGAACGTCCGCTTCCGCCATGCGCTTTTTCCCATACTTCAAGAATCCCGACAACAATCACAACGGCTTCTTTTTTTATCTGATGCTGATGCCAGCTGTCGGGTCGGTAGTGTTCGTTTCGCTGTTTTGGTTGTGCAGGCGTTATGTCATAGATTTTTTCATACAGAAATCCGCACTTCTTGTCGAGTATTACAATTGGGTCATACCTTTGGCGGTTTTTCTGACGTTCTGGATTGTTTTAGAGACCTTTTCCAATGTTCTGTTGAAAATCGTTGTTCCGAAATTCATTCGTGAAGTTGGGTTAAGGGTCATGTTGCTGGCGTTGTATTTGCTGTATGCCTTCCACTGGCTTTCATTGGATGCGTTAATAGCGGGATATGTACTGTGTTACGGATTGGTCATGGTATTTACTTTGTTGTATGTCTCAAGTATCACACCCTTGTCTTTCAAACATAATACTTCCTTTTTTGACAAGGGGTTGCTGAAAAAAATATCGGGCTACACGTTATTTTTATTGATAGGCGCCTTGGGGAGCAGCATAACAGGGCAGCTGGACATCTTCATGGTCAGTTCGCAAATGGGGTTGGAATTTACGGGCATCTATACTATTGCTTTCTATATGGCAACGGTGATTGAAATGCCTTCCCGCTCCATCACGGCTATCGCTTCCCCTATTGCAGCTTCGGCATTGAAAGAGGGTAAATTTGAGGAAGCGAATCAACTGTACAAGAAAGTGTCTTTGCACCAATTGATTGCGGGAAGTGTCTTTTTCCTGCTGATATGGATTAATATTGACAATATCTTTGCCATTATTCCGAACGGAGAGGTGTATGGCAGTGCCAAATGGGTCGTCTTCTTTATTGCGATGTCGAAATTGCTCGGAATGACCTTGGGATTTGGGGATACGTTGATTTCCTTCTCGCGTTATTATTATTGGAGGCTTTACTTCACCTTCTTTATCACCGCATTGACGATTCTGTGTAATTATTGGCTGATACCGATTTTCGGGATGACGGGAGCGGCGATGGCCACTCTATTGACTTATATCCTGACTTATTCCGCACAGCAATGGATTGTCATGAAAAAAATAAAAGGCAATCCCTATTCTTTGGGAATCTTGAAACATATCGGTTTGTTTCTATTCTTACTTGGCATGAATGCCATCTTGCCGCATTGCTTTGACAATGTATTTTTGGATATCGTTTATCGGACGTGCTGTATCGGCTTCTTGTGGCTTTTCCTGAATTATCGGCTCCATATTTCGGAAGAGATGAATCTCTTGCTAAAGAAATACCTGAAGTTCTTGAAATGATGCCATCAGGCATCCCCGAATAGATGCCGATACAACGTGCCTTCTTTCTCGAAATTCTCTCTTGGCGGTTTATAGGAGAGTTTATGTACGGTAGTCCATTCGGTGATTCTTTCCAATACCTCCGGCCTGTAAGGATTGAACAGTTCGTTTTGGAGCATCTGTGACAATTCGGCGTATGAATAAGGGACTTGTTGCCACATGGCCTCTCTCTCCGGAGTGGAACGGATAGCCATTGTCAAAAACAGGTGGAAGATGCTGTATGAACAGAGGCTGTTTTCTTTCTTCCAATATTCATCCAACAATTCTTTTACCAAGAATATGATTTCATTGTGTGGTTTGGCTGCAATGAACCAGTTGCTGGCAACCACCTTGCCTATTTCGGGACCTTGGAAGAAAAAAAGCTCCGCCTTTTTGATATATTCCGGAATGGGACCTGTTAACAGCACCGTCGAATCAATCCAAATCCCTCCATACTCGTTCAACAGATGAATCCGGACCATATCTGAAAAATGGGTATTACTGATAATCTTATCCCTCCATTTGCGTATGACGTATTCCGGCAGCCGGATATATTCGTTTAAATTCTGGCTGGTAATGAGGATTACCTCTTGGTTGCCCGCATGCGCTTTGATGGATTCGACACACCTTTTCACGATATGCGGGGCATTTTCCACCCCTTGCAGCCAACATACCCATATTTTGTTTGGGTAAGGATTAGTTTCCCCGTCTTTAGCCGGTAAAAAAGTCCGTGCTGCCACATACCGGTAACGGGAGAGATAACGGTATGCCCCTATCCGGTGAATGAACGAAAGGGTCGTGCTGTCCAAATGGAATAAGCTGATGAACTGCGCCCAAATGTAGGAAAGTTTCTTGTAACGTAACGCATATAGGAATCGGTTCATTTGTAAAATTCTTACATAAGAGATATGACAAATGTAAAACAATTCTTGATGAATTGTTGAGCTATTTTTTATTTTAGAAATTTTTAGTATGAAAACGTGGGGCTCAATCCGTTTGTAGAATTCTGAGCCATTGATTTACAATATTATTTAATGCAAATCTTTGACAATCTTCCAATGCATAAGAGGCAAAGGTATTTCGTTTGGCATTATCGGTCATTAATTCGGTTAAGTTATCGGCAAATTCTTGTAAATGGCAAGGAGGAATGAGAATCCCGTTTTTTCCATGTTGTATAATGTCATGGATGGCATCAAAGTTGTCGAAAGCGATGGGGACAACTCCCATCTGTTGGGCTTCTGTCAATACCATGCCGAAACCTTCATAAGCAGAGGTAAGCATGCAAATGGAGGCTTTCCGATAGTAGGCAACGGGATTTTGTTTTCCTTCAAAGTCTACTTGTTTCAGTTTTAATTGGCGGGCAAGATGGTGATAGTATTTTTCATCGGGACCATATCCGAGAATTTTAAGTCTCCAATCGGGCACCTTGCCGGATTGTTCCACTAATTGCCATATTTTTAGAGCTGTAGAGATTCGTTTAGCCCTATCGGATAATCGGGCGACAATGACAACCTCTTTTTCCTTGTTTTCCAAGTCGGTGAGGGAAATGTTTTCCGTGAATGAAAGACTATTTCCAATGCCTGCAAATTTTAAAGGATTGATATTAGAAACTTTCACCCATTTTTTGAAAGTATCGATATAACGTTCCGATAATAAAACGACAACATCTGCTTTTCGGTAAATATAGGTATAATCATGCTCAATTTTTAGACGAACGAGCCATTTATACAAGAATCCAGGTAATAATGCAATGAGAACCTTACTTAATGAATGAATTTTTCCTGAATTGTGCCATAATCTGAACCATTCGGCTGGCAAATAAGGTGGAATGAATTCTTTTTCCGGAGCACTATGATTGCAATATAATAATCGGCATGTGGGTATTTGTACTATTGCTTCATGTACGATTTCCAATTTTTTCAAAGGCATACACTCTTGCACAATGGCATAAGTGATGTTATATTTTTGAATAAATCCGGCAAGTTTTTGCGAAGCTTGTGAAGAAAAATCCAGTTTGAGCACATCAATAAACAGGGAATGATTTGTTGGTGTGTGCAACTCAAAATTAGCCCCGTAGCACGTGACACCCCGTGCTGTGAATGCTTGTGCTAAGACACTGGTAATTCGTTGTATCCCGGAACTTAATGGATTAATTTCGCTGTTATTGATAAATAATATATTCATAAGGCAAAAGTAGCACTTTTGCAAAAATCTGAGAAATCTGCCAATAAATTATTCTTCAGGATAGGCATACATAATCTGCGTTTGGCAATTCACTCTCCCTCTCTCCTGAACGTTCCCACATACCGGCTTTTCGAATACAACCCTTGGTTCACGTCCTGGAAATACACGTACACATGTATCTCTTCCCCCCGCTTCTCCGGTAGCGTAAACTCGCACTCCCCCTTCCAGCGGTGTGCCCCCGCTCCCTCCAGCCAATAAATCTGCCCCGACTCGTCTTCATCAATGGACGGGTCGTATACCACTATCTGTACCCGCTGCCACTCCTCCTCGTTATTTTTCGCTGTCTTGCCCCATTGCAGTTTCACCTTCCCAGGTACCACTTCCTCCGCCTTGAAGTTTGTATTCTCTATCTCCAACTTCCCGTAGCACACCACCAGCTTTGCCACATCCGCCAACTCTCCCGTCTCCGTGAAATTTCCGATATTTTCCCGTATGAACAGGTTATACCCGCTTCCCCGCGTTTCGTTTGCCGCCACCTTCCACCCGATTGACATCGGTGGTTCCACCTTCCAATAAAATTCCACTGCTCCCTTGAACCTCTCTTTCTGTGCTTTCTGCGTTTTGCTTTTCGATTTTTTATACTTTTCCGGTCTCGACCTCATCCGGATTTCTCCGTTCACCTCATAAAAAATCAGATCCCCGACCTTTCCTTTTGGCTTTCCCAATGCTGTAGGCGTTATGATTGCCATATCTTTCCTCTTCTAATGGTTATACTTCTTTTTTCTTTCTTTATCTCTCCGAATCCTCCCGTAAATCTTATGGGAAGTTCATGCTATTCTAATAACTAAAAATAATTCTTTCACTTAAGATATCCAAATATTATCCATATTAAATCCTATAATATTTAACTTTTTATTTGGATATGTATTGAATACACATAGGATATGATATGGAAATAAATATGACTTTCACATGAGTTTCCAATTCTATGGTCTGCTAAATTTTGATGTGGTTGTCCCGGTAATAAAATTTATATTTATATTTGTTTCTATATTTTAAGTTTATCTGATGAATGTTGTAGTGATATTGGCGGGGGGGGTAGGTAGCCGTTTGGGGCTTTCTACGCCGAAGCAGTTTTTTAAGGTGGCGGGGAAAATGGTGATTGAGCATACGGTGGAGGTGTTTGAGAAGCATGCCGGGATAGATGAGATTGCGATTGTTATCAATCCTGCTTGTATGGCGATGATGGACGAAATTGTTTTGAAAAATGCTTGGAGGAAAGTGAAGAAGATTCTAAGGGGAGGTGCGGAGCGTTATGATTCAAGTATGGCGGCGATTGGTGCGTATGAGGATTTGAATGAGGCGAATTTGATTTTTCACGACGCAGTACGCCCTTTGGTAACCAACCGTGTTGTTGATGATGTGATTAGAGCTTTGGAAGTTTATAATGCAGTAGGTGTCGCTTTGCCTTCAGTAGATACTGTTGTTGAAGTTGAAGGAAGTTTTATTGACAAGATTCCAGACCGCTCTCGTTTTTGGCGTATGCAGACACCGCAGGCTTTTAAGTTGGGAACGATTCGTGAAGCGTATCGGATTGCATTGCAGGATTCTGCTTTTAAAGCTACGGATGATTGTGGCGTAGTGAAGAAATATTTGCCGAAAGAAAAAATTTATATTGTTTCCGGTGAAGAATCTAATATAAAACTCACTTATAAAGAGGATACCTATTTGTTAGATAAGTACTTTCAACTGAAGAAATATGCCGAGTGATTAAGGTACTATCTGAAATATTTCCGATAAGCTCTTTCCGTGTGGTGTTTGATACGTGTGGTGTGGTTTTTGGCACTCCAGTTTTTGATAGGGGTCATGAATGACGGGCCGAAGATATCTTCCAACCATTGGCGGGTTTGGTCGGGCATATATAGAGTCAATCCCAAGAATTCCTGTTCTGAAAATGTTGATTTGCTGACCCATGACAAATCTGTGGGGAACCCGTCCGTTACATTGGCTTTTCGCCAGTCCTTGTGTTCATGGCGACGGGAGATGTAGCAATACATGTCTTCTTCGGTCGTGAAATACGTGAAGAAATCAATTTGGACTCCTTTATAAGTATATACGTCTTCAATAACCTTGCCAGTCTCTTTGATGTAAAATTGTTTTTCGTGCCGGAATCCGAATTTGCTTAAAAGTTCTGCCATGTTGTGTGGTTGCTGCTCGGACAAAAAGCCGACATCGAGGTCGTTGTCGTGAGGGATAAAGTTTTTTTCCCGATAAGCTCCCAAAAGTGTTCCGAAAGTGGGGAAAATAAAACAGCCTTCACTCCGGAAAGCTTTATCCGCTTGTTGAAGAGTTTCCAAACCGTATTTGTTAAATGCCTTTTTTAATTTTCGTTCTTTTCTGAGGGTGTCTTGTTTTACCGCCCATTGGTAGAGACCAATTTTTTGACTGAAATAAACTAAATATGAGCGTATCATTATATCCAAAATTTTTCAGTAGTATCGAATAGTTCAATTTCATTTTGGGCAGTTGCCATTTCAAAAATTTTAGAAGCGAAATAGATGTCATGCAATCCGATACCGATGTTATATGCTAAAATCCGTTCACGGTCATTTGTCCTTCCCGGATGGATGCCGGATATTACATTTGCTGTTTCGTCAAAATATTTGAAACGATCGAAGTATTTGAATTGCGAAACGTGGTTCTGTGCATCTGCAAAGACTTTATCGAAAAACAGGTCGCAATTTTGAAACCCTCTGGTGTGTATTGGTACCACAAGAACGCCTTCTTTAAACCAACTGTCTTGCGCTATCAGGTTATCGGCTGCAGTGACACTGGATATGACTACATCGGCGTTGGTGATTAGTTCTTCCGTAGAATGGCTGATGTAAAAAGAGACATTCGGAAAAGATTCAAAACGGTTTATAAATGAAGTTTCCTGATTTTTATAAGCTTGGAGATAAACGTGGAAATGTTCTTCTTTGTGTCTGTTTAGCAAGCATAATAAAGTGGCTCTCGCTGTATTTCCTAATCCGATAAATGCGTAATTTCTTGTTTGTGTATTTCGTAAGAGTTCAATGGAGCGGCAAGCAACAGCACCGGTTCGCATCGCGGTAATCCATGTCCCGTCCAATAAGGCGAGTATTTGACCTTCTTGGTCATCATATAATAGAATTTCACTCTTTAATGCAGGGATGTGTTGTGGATAGCGATATACGACCTTGGTCCCAAATCTATTAATGGATGGGATGTGACAAGGCATTGTTGTAAAAAAAACGTTGTCAGGTAAATGTAAGCAGACTTTTGCTGGAAGATTTGCATGGGATTGCAAGGCAAATGATTCTTCTATCCACTTGACGCATGTTTCTGGTTGTATGTTCAGTTTAGTGATTGTTTTAAAGTCTATAATTTTCATATATCAGAGTTTTTTCAGGGTTTGTATAAAAAAGTCATTATCCTTTGAATCTCTGATAGCTATCCGGATATAATTTTTCCCTTTGAATCCTCGTTTTGAAGCACAATCTTTGACCAGGATGTTTTGCGCCAGCAATTTTTCTGTCAGTTCAGTTGAACTATATTTTTCCATGATTTCGCAGAGAAAATAGTTGGCTTCGGAGGGAATGACCCTTATCCAAGAAACAGTTTCCAATGCCGTTTTGAAGCGCTCTCTTTCTTTTATGAATTGCTGGCAGGATTCATAGTATGCCGAATCATATTTGCCGTAAATTTGCATATAGAATTCTGCAAAAGAGTTGATGTTCCAAATGGCGACATCTTTTTTGATTTGCTCTATCAGATGCGTGTCGGAAGATGCCATAATTCCTAATCTTAATCCGGGTACACCATATGATTTAGAGATGGACTTGACAACGATCAAGTGTTTGTATTTTTTCAAGATATCATTCCGGAGCAGGGAATTTTTGATGGATTCGTTGCTGAAATCTACAAATGATTCGTCTAATACAAATGTGATGTTTCTCTTGCCAGTCCATTCGCAGAGTTGAAGCAAGTCAGCTGTCGGTATGAGATTCCCTGAAGGATTGTCCGGATTTACTAATAAAAGGTGTTTGATATTTTTGTCTGAAAACCAGTCAGTCAAATCTTTTGCGGAATAAGAGAAATCCGAATTGTTCGGGGTGAATGGTATAATAGAATCCGAATGGCGTCTATTGGAATACTCTTCAAAAGTCGGGTAAGTGATGCCGATATTTCCTTTCAGTATTTCCATCAGACTCTTTATCAATTCTGCTGCTCCATTTCCGATGACAATGTATTCCGGATCAAGGTTGAAATTTTTTGCGGCCAAGAGGCTGTTTACCCGCATTCCGGATGGGTATTGAGTAATCAAGCGTTCAAAGTTGGCTTTGATTTCCGCCAATAATTTGGGATTCGGGAAATAGGGGTTTACTAAATAACAATAGTCCAGAATGTGTGGATAACGCCAATAGCCTCCGTAACGGGATGCGATTTTTTTTAAAGGGTTTTCGGTAAAAATAGATTCTGCAATATCAAGGTCTTGAATGTCATCGATTTCATACCAAGATTCATTGGAAAGCCGGAGTGCTTTTAACTCGGGTTTTTCCAATAGAGTGATGACACGCAGAACTTGTTCGTAATACTCGTTATTTCCCAATGCCTTACAATATGCTTCCAGAAAAGGAACATAATGCGAAGTTGAGAAGTTCTTGCTGAATTTGTAAATATTTACCGTTTTATAGTAAGCTGGGATTTCTTCAAATAAAAATTGCTGAGGCGAGATGAAACGCTTGATGTTATCTTCTTCATCAAGGGTAACTACCGTTCCATCCATCCAACTTTCAAATTTGGCTACTAATGCCAGACTGGGATAGGGATGTTGTATCAAGTGTTCCAGTACGGCGTCCTCGAATATCAAGTCGGATTCTAATAGTAGCGTGTCTTGTTCCTGTAAGTAATCCTTGGCAAGATATAGGGAATAGATGTTGTTTGTTTGGTCGTATATCGGATTTTCAATATATATGATGGGAGTGGAGATATTCAAGGTTGCAATATAATCTTTCAGTTTTTGTCCTTGATAACCGATGACGATGACAATCCTTTCCAGCTGTTGGGACTCAAGTTGATGCAGCATTCGTTCAATCAAAGTCGTTCCATTGACCCGAATCATGCACTTTGTGTTATCTCGAGTCAGTTCTCCCAGGCGTTTGCCCATGCCTGCGGCTAATATAAGAGCCTGCATAACAATATAAATTTATGGAGTTATTTTAAATTTATAAACTATCCCGCCAACAAGCAACAGGAGCAGCAAGCCGGAGCAAATCCGGGAAATCCAAGCGCCCGTGTAGTATGATTGCGGGGCAAAGATGAATTTGACGTTATGTGTGCCTGCGGGAAGAACCATGCTTCTTAGTATATAGTTTGCCCGGAAATGCGGGGCTTCTTTGTCGTCGATGTAGGCTTTCCAGCCTGCAGGGTAATAAATTTCGCTGAATACGGCTAATTGCGGGGAGGCTGCCCGGTATTCGTATTCCAATTGATTCGGGGAATAAGAAGTGAGGCGGATGAAGGCGGAGGTGTCTTGAAGGAATGTCTGTTGCGGGAGCAAAGGCAGGTATTCTTCATTGATGACGGCCGTTTGGGCGGGATGGATGGTTTTCAACGCCATGATTTCCTCGTTTGCGCTTTTGACGGTCCGGTAATTCTTGACAAACCACGCATTGCCTAAAGCCTTGGGGTTTTGCACCGGCATTCCGTTGGGATTGACGATGATATAGCGGGTGTTCAGCATGTTTAATACGGGTAACTGATTCAGCATGCTGTCCAAGGCGGTGGGAGTCGGTTGGTTTTGTATTCCCCGGATGAACGATTGCATTTCCGGGAGGAGGTGATAGTCAATCAAGTCTTGGTAGCGTTGCATTTTGGCTGCGCTATACCCGCCGATGGTTTTGTGGAAATAGCTGACGTGTGAATCGTTGAATGTGTTCACGGTCAAATCCAAAACCCGATAGTCGGGGTCGCGGTCTTTCAGGATTTCTTTGTCGACGGGGCGTGCCTGGAAAGCCTGGTTGAATTCACGCGGACTGACAAAGTGGTCGCTGCTTAAGTAGCGCTTGTCGACAGTCCATAAATCAATCAGAATAAAAAGAGCCAGCAGACCGATTGCATACGTCATTTTCAGCTTTTTCGTGTAGCCCGCCCAAATCGTTGTAGCCCCCAACAAGATGAAAATCAAAGACCGGAAGGCGTCAGCCCTTAGCAGAGAGGCCCGGTCGAGAGGGAGCGTTTGTTGGAGCCATTCCGGGTATTGGCTGTCCGAGTTTGAGGTAAAACTGCCGGCTAAGGAAGGTAAAAGGGCGAATAATGCGCAAAATCCGGCAGTGATGCCTAAAGCTATTTTCATGCCGCGCACGACTGTTTTGCGTTCCGGGTTGCCGTTCCAGATTTTGTTTACCGTATAAAAGCCTAACAGGGGCAGGGTAAGCTGGAGGATGACCAATATCATCGAGGGTACGCGGAATTTGTTGTATAAGGGAACATAATCATGGAACAATCCGGTCAGCCACATGAAATGTTGTCCCCAAGCCAGCAGGACGGCCAATAAAGAGACTGCGGCGAGCCACCATTTGAGCGGTTCGCGAATCAGAGCCAGACCTAAAATAAACAAGAAGACGGTGATGGCACCCATGTACATCGGCCCGGCAGTGAAAGCCTGCGGTCCCCAATAGGTCGGCATCTGTTTAATCATTTGCTCGGCATTGCGTGCCCCTCCTTGGCGAAGTGTTTTGTAGGTTTCCGACTTCTTGCTTAGCGCTCCTCCGGAAGCCCCTCCGTTGAAATTGGGGATTAGAAGATTGGGGGTTTCCTCGATGCCGTAGCTCCATGCCGTGGCATATTCTTTGGTGAGCCCGGTGGCATTGGCGTCTTTGTTGTTTGTCAATTCCGAGCCTCCGCGCATGGTATATTTGCCGTATTCTACGGTCGGCCATAAACTGTTTACGTTGCTGCCGGCTCCAAGCAGTAGCCCGGCAAGCACAAGCAAAGAGGTTTTGATGAAGCGGGGAACGGTTTTTTGCTTTATCGCGGTATAAGCCTCTGCCAGGACATAAAACAGGACAATGATTCCCACATAATAAGTGATTTGCGGATGCTTGGATTGGAGTTCCAGCGACATGGCAATGCCGGTGAAGGCCATTCCCAATAACGGATGGTGCCGGTAAGCGTATACGATGCTTGCCAAGACCCAAGGCATGTAGGCAATCGCATTCATTTTGGTCGCGTGGCCGACTTGTATGATTTCAAAATTATAGCTGCAAAAAGCGAATGCAATCGCTCCTGCGGCAGCCAGCCAGCGGTTGATTTTAAAGCATAACAGCAGAAGGTAGAAACCGAGCATGGCAATGATTAACCAGCCGGCAGGATTCTTGAACAGTTGCAGGATTTTAAAGAAAAAAGCGGTGTAATTCCCGGGATGGTATTGTGAAATAGTCGTGGAGGGCATTCCGCTGAACATGGAACCTGTCCAAAGAGCCTCTTCGCCTGTCGTGGCTCTGTATTCCTGAATCTCGTGCGCCGCCCCTTTCCATGAAGAGATATCGGATTGGTTGATTACTTTCCCTTCCAGTATGTCGGGGAAATAAAGGTAGCTGATGAGGACAAACGCTAAAAATATAAGGAGATGAGGGTAAATCTGTCGGATGTTTATCTTTCTCATGGAAATACTCTTTGATTAAACTTTTCGCAAAGGTAGGATTTTTTTCGTAACCTGAATCAGGAGGCAGTGTAAGATAGCAGTCCTTTGCTGATCCAATACCTGAATCGCACCAGCATGTTCGCTTTGGCAAACTGTAGCGTGAGTGAATAACGGCACCAAAGCAACAGGGTAGCACCCCATTTGAAAGCCTCAATCAAGAGCCTTTTGGGATATTCATGATTTGCTTTGGAACGGATTTGTTCGCTGGTGCCTATGCCTAACGCTTGTTCGCGTACAAAACTTATCCGAGTGCGGGTTTCCGGAACCAAGTGATAGACAAGCGCCTCCGGGATATAAGCGATGTTTCCTCCGGCATCCAGGATTCGGAAAGCGATATCTTTCTCTTCACCGCCGATGAGCATTCTTTTGATGCGTCCTAATGCCGTATTAAACAGTCCGCATTTGGAAAATACGGCGGTACGGAATGTCATGTTGGAGCCTCGCGGATAACGCTTGTTCTTCTTTTTCATCCGGTAGGGACTCGAAGACGGGCGGAAGTAGCCGAACAAGCTGTCCATATAAGGATTCCCCCATTTGGGGATGGTGTCCAAATATTGTAGTAATATGGGACCGCCGACTTCTGCAATGTCCGGATGTCCGTCCAAATAGCGGCAGACCTGATAGAGAAAATCCGGTGCTAACAACGCGTCGTCGTCGGCAAAGGTGATATATTCTCCTGAAGCCTCTTGGATGCCCCTGTTGCGCGCAAATGAAAGTCCTTGCTGCGGTTCGTTGAAATAACGGATGGAGTAGTCGGGATATTGCTCGATGAATTGTTGGCAGAGGGAAGCCGTCCGGTCGGTGCTGTTGTTGTTGATGAACAGAATCTCAAAATAACGTTTATCCATGGATTGCTTGATGATGGAATCCATGAGGCCGGTGAGGAATTCTTCCCGGTTGTAGGTGCAGATTACAACGGATATCTTGTATTGGTAGGTCGCCATATTCTCCTATTGGTTTAGCTATTGGCAAAAATACGATTAATTGTAGATTTTGGGTAGTAAATATGGAAGTAAACCGGGTTTTATTTGGTAATTTTGGTTTTTCATTAGCGATATGGTATGAAAATAGTCATTTTAGGTCCTGCGCATCCCTATCGGGGTGGGATTGCCGCTTTGAACGAAAGGTTGGCGACGGAATTGCAGCAAGAGGGACATGAGGTCTCGATCTATACGTTCACGTTGCAGTATCCTGCTTTTCTCTTTCCGGGGAAGACGCAATATACGGATGAGGCACCACCGGAAAATCTTCCGATTTTTAGGAAGTTGAATGCGGTAAATCCTTTGAATTGGTGGCGGGTCGGGCGGGAATTGAAACGTCTGGCACCGGATTTGCTCATTGTCCGCTATTGGTTGCCTTTTATGGGACCCGCCTTGGGGACGGTTTGCCGGATGGCACGGAAAAATCGGAAGACCAAGGTCGTCTGCATCGCCGACAACATTATTCCCCACGAAAAACGTCCCGGAGACACTCTTTTCACACGCTACTTCGTGCACGGGGTAGATGGCTTCATTGCGATGTCCAGGGAAGTATTTCGGGATTTGGACCTTTTCGTGAAACATCCCGTCAAACGCTTTGCCCCTCATCCCGTTTATGACCACTACGGGGCAATCATCTCCCGTGAGGAGGCTTTGCAGGCATTGGGATTGAGTGCCGATTTCCGTTATCTGCTCTTTTTCGGTTTCATCCGCGAATATAAAGGGCTGGATTTGCTTTTGAAAGCCATGAGTGATGACCGCTTGCGAGAGAAGCCGGTGAAATTGATTATCGCCGGTGAATATTACGGTAACCGGATATATTATGAATCCTTGATAGAACGCTTCCGGTTGCAAGACTGTTTAGTGTTGCACACTGACTATATCCCTTCTGACAGAATCAATTGCTATTTCTGTGCTGCCGATCTTATCGTCCAGCCCTATAAATCAGCGACCCAGAGCGGAGTGACACAAGTCGGCTATCATTTTGACAAGCCGATGTTGGTGACTGATGTCGGTGGTTTGCCGGAAATTATTGCCGATAAACGTTCGGGTTATGTCGTTTCTCCAACCGCCCGTGCGATAGCCGATGCCATCGTCGATTTCTATGATGCCGGCCGTGAAGCGGCATTCGTAGAGGCAACCCGGGAGTTGAAAAAGAATTTTTCTTGGAGCAATCTGACCGGAAAAATCATGGAAATTTATCGGGAAGTGCAATAGCTCGATAGCAAAAAAATAGGGGAGGACTTCCAGTCCTCCCCCTTATTTTTTGCAGTTCCGATTAATAGAACTTATATCTTGTATCTTTAATTTCGGCGTTTTTCAAAAGTGCTTGAACGGCCTGATAATTGGCGCGATATTGGTTGGATTGCTCCATTCCTTCTTTGGTTTGGGTGAGTAATTCCGGAGTTATCTCGTCAGCGGTTCTGTTATTTACCATAATGATATAAACACCTTGGTTGCCTGCTATCGGCTCGGAAATCTTTCCTTGTTCTGTCAGGCTTGCAAAAGCGATGACTTTCGGTTCGATGCCTGTTCCCGGAATCTGGAAAGAATTAAAAGATATATCAGAAGCATCTTTCACATCTAACCCTGCTTTTTGAGCAACAGACAATAGACTTTCGCTTCCACCGATGGCTGTTTGGAGTTCTTTCTCCAATATTTCTGCTTTTTTCTTGCGAATCAACTCGCGTTTAATTGTGCTGGCTACCGAATTTACCGGTGCAACACCTTCTTCCTGTATATCGGTCAGGATGGCCACTGTGAATTTATTTCCGGAATCGAAAATATTAGAACCTTCATTATTCAGAATTACGTCTCCCGGTGTAGAGGCAAGATAAGCTTGTCTTACTAATTCACGCGCATTTTCCATTCCTGCGATATTCTTGTCATTTTTATTGAGAGTGGCAATGCGTTTGCTCAGATTGAAATTGCTGACACTCTTGTCAAAATCGGCCTGATTATTTACGTTTGCAGCAAAACTTCGGGCTTCATTGTATATTTTATTAATGGTAGTCTGTGAGGGAACAATTTCTTTCTCTATGGTTGCAATCTGGATTTTTTCAACGGGTTTAGCACGGTCGGTTACTTGAATCACATGTGCTCCGAATTGTGTCAGAACAACTTTGATGTCTCTTACTTTAGCGAAAAAGGCGGTATCGCTGAACGGCTGCACCATCATCCGGGGGCCGAACCAACCTAAATCACCTCCATTCACTGCGGAATTCTGGTCGGCTGAAAATTGTTTTGCCAACGTTTCAAAATCAGCACCTTTTTTCAATAATCCGGCCAAACTGTCTGCCACGTTTTTAGCTTGGGCGTAATTATTATTTTCCGGAGCAATCAGAATATGACGTGCTCTAACAGAGTCGGGCAACATCTTGCGGCTTGCCACACGGCTGATACGATACGAATTATCTTCTACATAAGGCCCGTAGACGGTGTTTTTAGTATTGAAAAGGAAATCGGCCAAACTATCGTTTGTGATTTCGGACTTTTTATAATAGAACGCATCGAATTTTTTATCTGATGACAAGTCTACAAACTCCTGAGGATTTTCCGTTTCTGCAAATTCCGAAATTAATTTTGCCACCCACTTCTCTGTTTCGGTAAAATCTTCTCCGGAAGCTTCCACGTCAAAGTTAACATAGACGATTTTTCTGGATTCGGGTTGTTCGAATAATTTCTTGTGTGATTCGTAATAACTTTTGATTTCGTCATTACTTACCTGAATCGTAGAATCTTCAATAGATGCATAATTTTTTACAATATAACTGATATCTGCTTTGGCAGCACCGCTTTCAGCCATTTCTTCGGCCTGGGCATCTGTCGTGTACAATGCTTTTGCAACAAGATTATTATATTTGGCCTGTTTGCGTGTCGTGGTAATTTGTTCTTCCAAATTCAGCCAGAATGCTTTTTGCGGATTGCTGGCGGGAAGATCCATCAAACTTTTGATATAAGCTCTGATCTGGTTCGGATCGGCATTACCGAACATTTGGCGTACAGAAGGATTCATATTGTCTCCCAGCAACATATCATAAAGTTCGTCACCGCTGACCGTAATGCCTACTTCATCATACTCCCGGTTCATAACGATATCCATCACCATCTGTTGCCACGTATTTTCCCGTAACATGGTTTGCTGTTCGTCATTCAGAGCGGACGTACCGTTCATCATTTTAACCATTTCCTCATTTCTGTTTATCTTATTCTGATAATCCATGATAGAAATGCTTTCGCCTGCTATTTCTCCCACTTTATTTCTGGAACTGTTGAAAATGCTGGCTCCCGAACTTAAAGCATCGCCTACGATAAATGCTACAAGAGCCAAACCGATTACAATACTTACGAGTAGTCCACCACGGTTTCTGATAGTTTGTAAAGTTGCCATTTATAATTAAATTTTAATGTTTCTTATTTGTGTTTTGAGCGTACGAATATAGGGAATGCTCTATTGTTTTGCAAATATTTGAGCCTAATCGTTTACTTCTTTTTCGTTTTTGTTTTGCCGGCAGCCGTTTTTGTTTTTTTTGTTGTGGAAGCGCCAGCCTTTTTCACTGATTTTTTCTTTGAATCATCTTTTGCTATCAGCTCCATACATTCCTCTAAGGATAACTCGGCTGCTTCTTTCGTTTTGGGTATCTTGAAATTTTTCTTTTCGTATGAAATATAAGGCCCGAACCGTCCGTTCAGAATCTGAATGCCGTTGTCGAATGCTTTTATCAGCTTATTCCGGTCGCTTTCTCTCTTTTCTTCAATTCGGGTAATGGCCGTTTCCAAAGTGATGGTACCGGGATCATCTTCTCCCTTCTTCAGAGAAACAAAACTGTTATTGTGTTTGACATAAGGGCCGAAGCGTCCTATTCCGACACTTACCTCTTTGTCTTCGTACAAACCCAGTTTGCGGGGAAACTTGAATAGTTCTAAGGCTTCCTCCAATGTGATAGTTTCCATCAGTTGGCCTTTCCGTAATCCTGCATAACGGACATTTTCCCCTTCTCCGATTTGTGCCATTGGTCCGAATCGTCCGATGCGGACAATGACATTCTCTCCGCTTTGCGGGTCAGTTCCCAAAACACGTTCGCCACTGTTTCTTTCCGAGTTTTTCAATGTTAGTTCCACATTTTCGTGGAAAGGACTGTAAAACTGGCTGATCATTTTTTGCCATTCCACATCCCCTTCGGCAATATCATCCAAAGCTTCTTCGGCTTTAGCCGTAAAATTGTAATCCATGATATTGGTAAAATGGGTCGACAGAAAATCCGTGACTACCATACCCATATCCGAGGGGAACAGTTTCTTTTTTTCAGCCCCGAATGTTTTTTTACTGAAAGAAGATTTTATTTCATTGCCTTTCAGCTCGATGATTTCCGTTTTTCTTTCCGTACCTTCCCGCGATTCCCGTAGAATATAGCCTCTGTTTTGAATCGTGGTGATAGTCGGTGCGTAAGTAGAAGGACGTCCGATGCCAAGAGTTTCCATTTTTTTCACCAGACTGGCTTCTGTATAACGTGGCGGATGCATTGTATATTGTTCCGCAGCCTGAATAACAGTGCGGTTTACCTGGTCGCCTTTTTGCAGGGGAGGAAGCAAATCTGTTTTTTCATCGTCATGTTCATCATCGTGCGATTCCTTGTACATTTTCAGAAAGCCGTCGAAAATAACTACCTCTCCACTGGCGATAAAAGGAATGGCATTTCCGGACAACTGGATAGTGACATTCGTCTTTTCCAATTCAGCATCGGCCATTTGGGAAGCCAGCGTCCTTTTATATATCAGTTCATATAGCAATTTCTCATTCCGGTCTCCTTCCACCTCTGTTTTATCCATATAGGTCGGGCGGATGGCTTCGTGAGCTTCCTGCGCTCCTTTGGTGCGGGTCGTAAAATTACGTGGGCGGGAATATTTCTCGCCCAAGGTTTGGCAAATAACAGCCTTTGCACTTTTTACCGCCAAGTCTGACAGATTAACCGAGTCCGTTCTCATGTAAGTGATGTGTCCGTGTTCATATAATTTCTGAGCGACAGACATCGTTTGGGATACGGAAAAACCTAATTTGCGCGAAGCTTCCTGTTGTAGTGTTGAAGTTGTAAAAGGTGGAGCAGGCTTGCGGACGACAGGTTTTTTCTCCACCTCGCTTACGGTGAAAATGCCGTTTTTGCAGCTTTCTAAATAAGCAAGGGTGCTTTCTTTGTCTTTAAATCTTTCGTCGGCCTCGGCTTTGAATCCCGTTTTATTTTGCTGGGTTTCAAAATTTCCTGTTACCTTATAATATTGTTGTTCCTGAAAAGCGTTGATTTCCCGTTCTCTTTCTACAATTAGTTTCACGGCCACAGATTGTACCCGGCCTGCGGAAAGTGAAGGCTTCACTTTCTTCCAAAGGACGGGAGAGACTTCGAAACCCACTAATCGGTCAAGAACCCGGCGGGCTTGTTGAGCATTGACCAGATTCCGGTCGATGTCCCGTGGATTTTTAATGGCATTCAGAATGGCATCTTTTGTAATCTCGTGGAAAACGATACGTTTCGTGTTTTCCGGTTTCAGATTCAACACTTCAAAAAGGTGCCACGCAATAGCTTCTCCCTCACGGTCTTCATCGGATGCCAGCCAGACAGTCTTGGCCTCTTTTGCTAAAGATTTCAGTTCCTTGACGACGGCTTTCTTATCGGCTGAAATTTCATACTGAGGTTGAAAATTATTTTTAATATCAATCCCGAGGTCTTTTTTTTCCAAGTCACGAATATGGCCGAAGCTGGACTTCACCGTATAATCTTTACCTAAAAAACGTTCGATAGTTTTGGCTTTTGCCGGAGACTCCACGATAACCAAATTCTCAATCATATTGCATATTTAAATATAGCAAATACATGATTCGCCAAAGTTAAGTATTCAAAATCAGGGTGCAAACCTACGAAAAAAACTTTAAACTTTTATCATCGTTCGGGAATGAGTTAAAAAAGTTAAAGCGGTAAAAAGGTTGAAGAGGTGCTTCTTTTCGACTTCTTCAACCTTTTAACTTTTTAACCCTTTCTTGCTTGAAAAAAAGTTTCTGTAAAAGAGAATCAGCAGAATAACGCCGATGGTAATATATGAATCAGCTAAATTGAATACGGGGCGGAAAAATTCGAAATATTCATTTCCCCAGAACGGCACCCATTCCGGTAAATAACCGGAAAAAAGAGGGAAATAAAGCATATCCACCACCTTACCCTGTAGAAACGGAGCATACCCTCCGCCGTTAGGCAGGAAAGAGGCCACCTGCATGTAGCTGTCACTAAAAAGGAGACCGTAAAACAGACTGTCAAGAATATTTCCTATGGCTCCGCAAAAAATCAGGGCAAAAGAAAAAATTACACCTGTGGGGGCTTTTTCTTTCAATAATCTGGAAATATACCAGCCGATGGCAGCTACCGCACCTATTCGGAAGATGCTTAATAGTATTTTGCCTGTTTTTCCGTTCTCTGCTCCCATGCCGAACGCCATTCCGTTATTTTCGATAAAATGAATCTTGAACCATTCCCCAAAGACATCGAATTCATCTCCGATCATCATGTGGGTTTTGATCCAAATTTTAACGGCTTGATCCAGTACCAACAGACAAATGATGAAAATACCTAATTTGTTGCGTACGCTCATACTTTTTCTTTGCCTTCTTTAGCTTCCATACTTAAAGTTGCATGGGGAACGGCGCGTAATCTTTCTTTCGAAATCAATTTGCCTGTCACCCGGCATATCCCGTATGTCTTATTTTCAACCCGTACCAAGGCAGCTTCTAAGTGGGAAATGAATTGAGCCTGTCTTTGAGCCAACCTGCCGGCTTCTTCTTTTGAGAGAACGGCTGCACCTTCTTCCAGCACTTTGAATGTCGGCGATGTGTCTGCAATATCATTGCCGTCGCTACCGGAAATGACCGCTTTCAGCGTATCGTAATCCTTGCGGGCTTTTTCGAGTTTTTCAAGAATCAATTCTTTGAATTCCTGGAGCTCTTCGTCGGAATATCTTGTTTTTTCTGCCATAGTGTCTAAGTTTTGTTCAATAGTAATAAAAATCTCTATGAATTAAAAAATTTATCTCTGAAATTTGGAATTCATATACTCATTTTATCACTGACAGGTTACAATTTTTCGATTTTTATGGATGTTTTGATTTCATCGATTTCCACTTCTTTGCCGTTTTCCAGACAGTCCGTCAATTCAATCTTATCTGCCAATACTTGGCTGGCAATATATTGGGAAAAATTCTCCACAGCCGCATCAGTTTCCGGATGTTTGCCGATATAGAGGATAATCTTATCGGTGACATCGAAATCACTTTCCTTTCTCAGATTTTGTATCCGGTTGATAAACTCGCGGGCGATACCTTCCTCCTTCAAAGATTGTGTAATATTAATATCCAGCGCGACCGTCACTTTGCCTTCGTTTGCTACCAACCATCCCGGAATATCTTCCGACATGATTTCAGCATCTTCTAATCCCAGCGTAATACTTTTTTCGCCGATTGCCAGCTGGAATTCACCTGTCTTTTCAAACTGGAAAATATCGGTTTGGTTCATTCCGGCAAAAGCGGCGGAAATCTGTTTCATATAGGTTCCGTACTTCGGCCCCAGCGTCTTGAAATTGGGTTTTATTTTCTTAATCAAGACGCCTGTCGTATCGGTGATATACTCGATTTCCTTGACATTGATTTCGGACAGGATGATATTTTTAACCGCCTCTATCTGTTCCATCATACCCTCGTTCATCAAAGGAATCATCACCTTGCTTAATGGCTGACGTACGCGGATTTGCACTTTTCTCCTCAATCCCAGCACCATGGAAGAAATCTGCTGAGCAAGCTGCATCTTTTCCTCCAGTGTTTTGTCGATTAATTTCGTATCGGCCACCGGGAATGCGGCCAGATGCACACTGCCCTCATGTTTGCCGGTTACTCTGTTCAAATCGCCGAACACTTGTTCCATATAAAACGGAGCGATGGGTGCGGATAACAGAGCTACAGTTTCCAGACACGTGTAAAGCGTTTGGTAAGCAGACAGCTTATCTTTGGAGAACTCGCCGCCCCAGTATCTTTTCCGCGACAGCCGCACATACCAGTTGGACAGATTTTCGATGACAAAATCTTGAATGGCACGTCCTGCCCGTGTCGGTTCATACTTTTCATAGGCTTCAGTCACTTCTAAAATCAGAGAGTTCAGTAGCGACAAAATCCAGCGGTCTATCTCCGGACGTTCTTCGATGGGCACTTCTTTCTCGGTATAGGTAAACTTATCCACATTGGCATACAGCGCGAAGAAACCATATGTATTATATAAGGTACCGAAAAACTTGCGTTTCACTTCATCCACGCCCGCCACATCGAATTTCAGATTATCCCACGGTTGTGAATTTGTAATCATATACCATCGGAGCGGGTCGGAACCGTATTCCTCAATCGTGGCAAACGGGTCAACGGCATTACCGAGGCGTTTGGACATCTTATTGCCTTTCGCATCCAGTACGAGACCATTTGAAATAATATTTTTGAAAGCTACCGAATCAAAAGCCATCGTGGCAATGGCATGCAACGTAAAGAACCATCCGCGTGTCTGGTCGACTCCTTCTGCAATGAAATCGGCCGGGAATCGGCGGTGTGCTTCAATATCTTCTTTGTGTTCAAACGGATAGTGAAGTTGAGCGTAAGGCATGGCACCCGAGTCGAACCACACGTCAATCAAATCCTTTTCCCGAATCATCTTCTCACCTTTGGATGAAACCAGAACGATATTATCCACATAGGGACGGTGCAGGTCGATACGGTCGTAATTTTCTTTGGTATTTTCTCCGGGGACAAAATCTTTGTACGGATTTTCTTGCATAAATCCGGCCTTTACCGACTTTTCAATTTCTTCGATGAGTTCAGCCACGGAACCGATGCACTTCTGCTCGCTACCGTCTTCGCTTACCCAGATAGGCAGAGGAGTACCCCAATAACGGGAACGCGAAAGATTCCAGTCCACCAAATTCTCCAACCACTTGCCGAAACGTCCTTCTCCCGTGCTGGCCGGTTTCCAGTTGATAGTCCGGTTCAACTCCAGCATCCGTTCCTTCACGGCAGTCGTTTTGATAAACCAGGAATCCAGCGGATAATACAACACCGGTTTGTCCGTACGCCAGCAGTGCGGGTAATTGTGGACGTGTTTTTCCACCTTAAATGCTTTATTCTCTTTTTTCAGCATCACGGAGATGTCGATGTCGAGCGTGGCATCCTCTTCGGTCAGATTCGGGTCGTAGGCATTTTTCACGAACCGTCCGGCATATTCGCCGTACAATTCCGTATTTACATGCGTCCGTACAAACTCCGCGTCCATATCTTCCAGAGGGAACAGACGTCCCTGTTTGTCCACCATCGGTTGTCTGTTGCCGTCTTTGTCGACGAGTAACATGGGAGGAATACCTGCCGCCTTTGCCACCCGGTCGTCGTCCGCTCCGAATGTCGGGGCGATATGTACGATACCCGTACCGTCTTCCGTACTCACATAATCGCCTAAAATCACGCGGAAAGCATCGCCTTCCACCTTCATCCACGGCATGAGCTGTTCATAATGGATGCCTTCCAGTTCGGTGCCTTTGAATTCGCCCACCTTCTGGTATGGAATCAGCTTATCTCCAGCCTTGTAATCTTCCAAAGCCAGCCCTTCCGCTTTCGGATTGAAATGGGAAGAGAAAAGGTCTTTTGCAACGATTACCGTAACCGGCAGACACGTATAGGGATTGTAGGTTTTAACCACATAATACGTAATATTCGGACCCACGGCGAGAGCAGTATTCGAAGGCAACGTCCATGGAGTAGTCGTCCACGCTAAGAAATATACGGTATCACTTGCCGCAAACAGTTTTTCCGACTTTTCATCCCGTACCACCTTGAATTGGGCGATACATGTCGTGTCCTTTACATCGCGGTAACATCCCGGTTGGTTCAGTTCGTGTGTACTCAATCCCGTACCGGCCGCCGGAGAATAGGGCTGTATGGTATAACCTTTATATAAAAATCCTTTTTCGTATAATTTTTTCAACAAGAACCACAGCGTCTCGATATAGCGGTTGTCATAGGTGATATACGGATTCTTCATATCCACCCAATACCCCATTTTCTGTGTCAGGTCCTCCCACTCTTTGGTGAACTTCATCACATCCTCGCGGCATTCCTTATTGTAATCGGCCACACTGATGGTCTTGCCGATAGCCTCCTTCGTGATGCCTAATTTTTTCTCAACCCCCAACTCTACTGGCAATCCGTGGGTATCCCATCCGGCTTTTCGTTCCACATAAAAACCCTGCAATGTCTTATAACGGCAAATCACATCCTTCAGCGTCCGTGCCATCACATGATGGATTCCCGGCATACCGTTGGCGGAGGGAGGTCCTTCGAAAAAGATGAAAGAAGGATGCCCTTCGCGGGTTTTCAAACTCATTTCAAACGTATTGTTTTCTGCCCAGACCTTCAGCACGTCTTTATTGATCTGCGAGAGATTCAAACCTTTGTATTCGGGGAATTTCTTATCCATACGTGTACGCTTTAATTTTTTACTGAGTGCAAAGATAGAATTTTTGACGGAAATTCTATCAACACCTTGCTTTATCGTCATTTAGTTATTTGTCACCACAAAACGGGCGGTGAGGCGGCTTTTTTGTTCCACCAAGATGGTTTTATCCTCTGTGAGGCGGCGGATGATGGCGTCGTTGTAGTGGCGGATAGTGATAAGACGGACATCCTTGTTATATAAAACTTCGTATTCGTCCTTTAGTT
Organism: uncultured Odoribacter sp.; assembly: GCA_910588375.1. Lineage (GTDB taxonomy): Bacteria > Bacteroidota > Bacteroidia > Bacteroidales > Marinifilaceae > Culturomica. Next base: position 37,936 of record CAJUQA010000009.1, on the reverse strand, counting down.
CGCGGATAAAATCGTCGAAAACGGCGTCCGCACAATCGATGCAAAACGAGAAACTGATGGCAGAATTTTGCATCAGGTTCAGCTTTAGCCGGTATTTCGCCAGAATACTGAAAATCGCGCTGAGCTTCTCCTCTGCGATAAAAGAAAAATCGCGGGGAGTCAACGTCAACAAAAGCTGGTGGTCTTTATCAATATATATAGGCGGCAATTTCAGTTTTTCGTCCAACTCCCGGATGACTGATCCCGGAGCATCCGGATGTAGAAACGACTTGACGTAGAGTGGGATTTTTTTATTCTGAATCGGTTTTATTGTTTTGGGGTGAATCACCTTGGCCCCGAAATTCGACAACTCAATGGCTTCGCGGTATGAAAGTTTCGGGATAATCTCCGTATCGTCGTACTGCTTCGGGTCGGCACTCATGATGCCGGGCACATCTTTCCAGATGGTCACACTCTCTGCATCCAGCAGATTTGCCAATAGCGCCGCCGTATAATCCGAGCCTTCTCGTCCCAAAGTAGTTGTCTGGTTGGTCGTCGTGCCGGCGATAAACCCTTGGGTAACGTACATAAACGTGTCTTGGAACGTGAACACTTTTCGGCACAACTGCCCCGACAATTCCGGGTTGACATTGGCATTCCGGTAATTTACATCCGTCTTGATGCACTTTCGTATATCCACCAACTTCGCTTTTCGTCCCTGCTTCTCCAAATAGGCGGCCACAATAGTCGTGGAAAGCAACTCCCCGAAACTGATAATCCGGTCGTATTCGTAATCGTAACACAAGGATGGTTCTGTTTCCAAAACAGCTTCTAAATCCGCGAATAGCCGTTCGATTTTTTCGCAAACCTCCCGGTCGTCCCCGGTAAAAAGGTTCCGGATGATATTGAAATGATATTCTTTGATATTTTGGAGTGCCTGGGCGGTTTCACCCGTTTTATTGAAGTAATGGTGGCACAATGACTCCAGAGCGTCGGTCATTTTGCCCATTGCGGAGACCACGATAATCAGATTGGTCTTCTGGGTGTTCAGAATTTGGAACAGGTTTTTGATACTCTCGGCATCCCGTACGGAAGCTCCTCCGAATTTGTAAATATTCATTTCAATTATTTTTACGCTGCGAAATTAGAAATAAAAGTCAGAAACATAAGCACAGAGGGAAATGAATGCTACGGACAGGAACGTCACTCCTTGGTTGATACGGATTGTCCGGCGGAGGTCGCGACGGTTGAGATTGCGGGGATTGTCTCCGATATAAGGCTTCTCGACGGGCATACCGTGATACACATGCGTCCCTCCGAAACGGCAATTCAGGATGCCTGCCAAGGCAGCTTCCGGATAGCCGGAATTGGGGCTGGCGTGTTTGCGACCGTAATGCAGGATGAATTTCAGCAATCCGGGACGGTAACTGATGAGAGCCATAAATAGCGCCGTGAGTCGTGCCGGAATGAAATTCAGTACATCATCCAGTCGTGCGGCACAACGGCCGAACAGCCTATAACGCTCGTCTTTATAACCAATCATGGAATCCAGTGTATTTACCATTTTATAAGCCATCATGGCGGGAAACCCTCCGAGGGCGTAATAAAACAGAGGAGCGATCACCCCGTCGCTCAGATTTTCCGCCATGGTTTCCAATACGGCGGTATAGATTTCCTTGGTCGTCAAAGTGGACGTGTCTCTGCCGACAATCCACGACAACCGTTTCCTCCCGGCTTCGAGCCCTTGTTTCTCCAGCGTGTGGATAACTTCCCGACTTTCCTCTATCAGACTGCAATTTGCCAGACCGTAGAAAACAAAGATGGAGGCAACCGCATAGTAATACCATATATTAAAAGCCAGGCTCACGCGTGCTATCTCCCAGCACACGAAACCGACCCCTGCCGGATACAGGAAGGCAATAAGTCCTCCTTTCCATAGGCGTCTTTTGCCCCGGTTCCATTTCCTTTCCGCAAAGGCAATCAGTTTGCCGAAAGCTACCACCGGATGGGGGAGTTGGCGCGGATCGCCTAAAAGCATATCCAGTATATAACCCGTAAACAGCGGAATGGATACCATATAAAAGTTACTCCACATAATTTCTCAAAGCCCGGATTAAAAGGTTGTTTTTCTCTTCGGTCAGTGTGTTAACCCGGAAAAAATGTTCACTTAATCCCCGGAAGTTGGATGCGTCACGGATGAGGATGCCCTCTTTTTTCAATAAGTGCTGCTTCAACTTCCTGGCATCGAAATCCGTCGCAACCAAAAAGAATGTCGTGTGCGACGGACAAGGGAGAAAACCGGGGATGTCTGTAATCCCTTGGATAAAATTAAACTGGCGTTCTATGAGGGCTTCGATGTCGGGGAGCAGTTCCCAGGCTTTTTGCAGGAGCTCTTTCCCGATTTCAATCGCCAGGGCATTCACGCTCCAGGGCTGTTTAAAGCGGGAGATATATGCCGTTTTTTCGGGGCTTCCCAGCATATAGCCCAATCGGAGACCGGGAATGGCGAAACTTTTTGTCATGGAACGAACTACTAACAAATTGTCGTATTCCGCCAGTAAATGGACTGCCGACCGGATGTCGGGAGCAAAATGCAAAAACGATTCGTCTATGACCAGCGTCATGTCCGGATAGTTTTCCAGCAAGAAACGGATGTCCGCTTCTCTCCAGATTTCCCCGTCCGGGTTGTTGGGATTGCAGATGAACATCAGCTTCGGGTGCTCCGGCATCTCCTTTCGGAAAGAGTCGGAGTAGGGAATAAAGTGAATCCGGTGGTGATACAAAGTGCAGGCATCCTCATATTCCTGAAAAGTAGGAATCGGAATGACGGTCGAGGCTCCTGCAAAAGCATGGGCGATGAGGTAAAACAACTCGGTGGCGCCGTTTCCTGCAATCACTTGTTCTGCCGATAAGCCGTGATGTGCTGCAACTGCTTGCCGGAAACTGCCGGCATCCGGTTCCGGATAATGGAACATTTTCTCTGCATGTTGCTGGAGCAGAGAGCAGAGCAATTGGTAATCGGCTTCATACCATACGTTGGTTGAAAAATTGGCCACCACTTGGGTGCCTGACTTGTATAAATCGTCTCCGTGACCGTGAATCATAGTTTCTGAATTAATTTTCCGGATATAAAGTGGAATAAATATACTTCATGTCCACTGCTGAGCGGACGTGGGCGGCGAGCAGGTCGTATTGTTGCTCCTTAAAAGCTGTATAGTCGAATGAAGGCATGTCTTCCATATTGAAGGCGGCAGCCAGCGCATCGCGTACGGGAGCATTGTCCAGAATACCGTGCATGTAAGTTCCCCAGCAATTTTCATCCTTCCGGTAACCGTCCTGCTCTCCATTTTCCAATCGGTTCAGCGGACATGCCGGCATACTGGGAAGGGGAGCCGTCCTCCCCATGTGGATTTCGTATCCTTGGCATATTTCCTGCCGGTCGTGGAACCGGAATGTCCGTTGTTCCGTTATCTTTTCCCGGGTAATGACCGTTTGCAGAGGGAGAAGTCCCAGACCTGTGATGCTTTTCCGTTCGCCTTCCACGCCGTTTGGGTCTTCTATGCTTTTTCCGAGCATCTGATACCCGCCGCAAATTCCGATGACTTTTTTCCCGTCATGATAGGCTTGGATGATGGTTTCCGCCGCACCGTTGTCCCGAAGCATTTGCATATCGGCTATCGTATTCTTGCTGCCTGGCAGGATGATAATATCGGCCTTGGCAATCTCGTTGGGTTGGTCGGTATAATAGGGATGGAAACGTCCGTCTCGTTCCAGCACGTCAAAATCGGTGAAATTGGAAAGGCATTGTAGCCGTACGACGGCCACATTGATTTTACCGGGGACGGCTTGAGAAACTTTGTTTTTTAATGCGACGGAATCTTCCGCCTCGATATGTATGTCGGTGAAATAGGGAATCACTCCGACAACGGGGATGCCCGTCAGGTTCTCGAGCATTTCCCGTCCTTCTTCAAACAGGGAAATATCTCCCCGGAATTTGTTGATGATAATTCCCTTGAGCAGGGCTTTTTCTTCGGGGGGCAGCAGGCTTACGGAGCCGTAGACCGAAGCGAACACTCCTCCTCGGTCGATGTCCGCTACCAAATAAGTGGCTGCCTGCACTTCCCGCGCCATGCGCATATTGGTGATGTCTTTGTCCCGCAAATTCAGTTCTGAAATACTTCCCGCCCCTTCTAAGACAATCGGATTGTGACGGGAGGCTAACCGTCGGAAAGCGGCGAGGGCTTCCTGGAACAGGGCGGTTTTGTTGTCGGCGAAATATTCCCGGGCTGTCATATTGCCGACGGGCTTGCCGTTGAGAACTACTTGGGAACTTAAATCATGTGTAGGTTTCAGCAACAGAGGGTTCATATCCGTGTGGGGTGCCAGTCCGCAGGCTTCTGCTTGGACGGCTTGTGCACGTCCTATTTCGCCTCCCTCAGGTGTCGAATAGGAATTCAGGGACATGTTCTGAGCCTTGAAAGGTGCCGGGGAATAACCGTCTTGCCGGAAAATCCGGCAGAAAGCGGTGTTAACGATGCTTTTTCCCGCATCCGAACAGGTACCGACAAACATGACAGGTTTCAGTTTCATGGGCGTTTATACATTGAGACGGACAAAAGAGGTATTTTTCATAATGGGCATGTCTGCCATTTCGAGTGCGCTTTTGCCTTCCAAAAAGGCGAGAATGGCCCGGTCTATGGCTCCGTGTCCCACCGCCAGTACGCATTTGCCGGGGTATTCTTGTTTTATCCAATGGATGAAAGTTTGTGCCCTTTCCGACAGATGTTCTAGTGTTTCGCAACCTTCGGGCAGATTTTTCCAGTCAATGGAGGACAGCCGCCCGCCGGTGTGTTTGCCCCAGTCGATTTCCCGTAGCAGAGATGTTGGGCGTGGCGTCAGTCCTTTCATTTTGCCGATAATGTTGGCCGTGTCGTAACTGCGTGCCAAGTCGCTGCATACAATGGCATCGATGGGTTCTTCCGCCAACAATTCTCCCAATTGCTGCGCCTGTCGGATTCCATTGTCCGACAGTTTTCCGGGTATGTGCCCCTGCATGATGTCCCGTTTGTTCTCCTCCGTTTCGCCATGCCGGGTCAGTAATAATTCTGTAGAAGCCATGTAATGTCGTTTTGATTTCGGTGGAGCAAAGTTAGCAAAGATTAGAAAAAGCGTTATATATTTACGAGCCGAAAGAAATTGGTAAGATGAGAAAAATCATTTTAATCACCGGCGGACAGCGTTCCGGCAAAAGCAGTTATGCGCAGCGTCTGGCATTGCAAAGTGCGGAGAATCCGGTGTATCTGGCCACATCGCGGGTGTGGGACGAGGAATATCGGGAGCGCATCCGCCGCCATCAGGAAGACAGAGGTCCCCAATGGACTAATATCGAGGAGGAAAAACAGTTGAGCCGTCATCAGTTGGATGGGCGGGTTGTTGTGGTGGATTGTCTGACCTTGTGGTGTACGAATTTTTTCTTTGACAATGACGGACAGACGGATTTATCCTTGACACAGTTGAAAGAGGAGTTTGATAAATTCACCGCACAGGATGCCTTCTTTATTTTTGTCACCAATGAAATCGGTTTGGGTGGGGTTTCTGAGAACGACGTCCAGCGGCATTTTACCGATTTGCTGGGCTGGATGAACCAGTATGTGGCGGAGCGGGCGGATGAAGTGGTGTGGATGGTGTCGGGTATCCCTGTGAAAATAAAAGGCTGAGGTAAAAATGTATTGACATTCGGTAAAAAATAGATTATGCAAGCATTTCGTATTCAAGTGCCGGATAAGAAAATCGTTCCGGCATTGGTAGATAAAATCAATAACCTGACGAAGCCCAAAGGTTCGTTAGGGCGTTTGGAAGAACTCGCCGTGCAAATCGGCACCATACAGCAAACCTTGTCACCCCGGTTGGAGAAACCGCAGAATATTATTTTTGCGGCGGACCATGGTATTGTGAAAGAAGGAGTCAGTTTCTCCGCACCTGAAGTGACGGCACAAGCCATCCCTAATTTCTTGAAAGGCGGGGCGGGAATAAACATGTTTTGCCGTCAGCACCATTTTGACCTGAAGATTGTGGACTGCGGCGTTAATTTTGATTTTAACGGACTGCCCGGATTGATAGACCGTAAAATTCGGAAAGGTACGCGCAACTATCTGTATGAGGCCGCGATGACGGAAGAAGAGTTTGACCGGGCGATAGCCATTGGGGCGGAAATGGTGGACCTTGTCTACAGTGAAGGCACGAATATCATAAGCTTCGGCGAGATGGGCATTGCCAACACCTCTTCTTCTTCTCTGTGGATGACTTATCTCACGGGTATTTCATTGGAACAATGCGTCGGGGCGGGCAGTGGGTTGGATAAAACGGGAATCAGCCATAAATATAATGTATTGAAACGCTCGATGGAAAATTATACCGGTGATTCTTCCGTGCCGGATGTTTTGCGTTACTTCGGAGGCTATGAGATGGTGGCAGCGGTGGGGGCGATGTTGCGGGCTGCCGAACTCCGTATGATTATCCTTATTGACGGCTTCATCATGACCAATTGTTTGCTGGCGGCGCAAAAACTCTACCCTGCCGTGATGGAATATTGCATATTCGGTCATCAGGGCGATGAGGTCGGTCACAAACTGGTGCTGGATTATCTGGGGGCGCGTGCCCTGCTTCATTTGGACTTACGCTTGGGAGAAGGAACGGGAGCCATCTGTGCCTTTCCCATCATCGACTCGGCGGTGCGGATGATTAATGAAATGAACGACTTTAAAAAAGCGGCGGTAACCAAATATTTCGATTGAATATGAAAGGTTTTTTGGCGGCAGTCATGATGTTGACGCGTTTGCCTCTGTGGAGGGTGGTCACAATAGACAAACGGTACTTTGCCGACGTATTGATGTATTGGCCGTTGGTGGGCTACCTGACCGGAGGCGTGACAGCTTTGACCTTATGGGGCGCCTCATTAGTGATGCCTTGGTTTCCTGCCTGCGTATTGGCGGTGGCGGTGCGGTTGCTGCTGACAGGAGCGATGCACGAAGACGGTTTGGCCGATTTCCTCGACGGTTTTGGTGGCGGGACTTCCAAAGAGAAAATCCTCGCAATCATGAAAGATTCCCATATCGGGAGCTACGGTACGATAGGATTGATAGTGTATTTTCTTCTGTATGTATCTTTCTTGTATAGTTTGGACATGCCTGTTGCCTGGGCTCTTGTCGTTTCGGCGGACATCTTTTCGAAATTCTGTACCTCTTTCATGATAAATACGTTGCCGTATGCCCGTACAGAGGAAGAATCGAAGACAAAAGTTGTATACAGGCGTAACACGCTATTCGCTCACATTCCCATAGTCATTCTGGTTTTTCTCCCTTTTCTTGCCGTAAAAGATTATTGGTTTCTGGGGGCATTGGTATTGCCGGTGATGACATCACTGTGTTTGCGGATGTATATGAAAAAGAAAATCGGCGGATATACCGGTGATTGCTGCGGAGCTTCTTTTTTGATTACGGAACTGGCGTGTTATCTCGGGATAGTCATTATTTACTGCCGATAGAATGAAAATCACTTTGATTCGTCATACGAGTGTGGCTGTGGAACCGGGTGTCGTATACGGTTTTACGGATGTGGATACTGCCCCTACTTTTCCGGAGGAAGCGGCGCGGGTGGCTCAGAGTATAGAGGGGGAAATTTTCGATGCTGTATACCACAGTCCTTTGGCGCGTTGCCGGAAGTTGGCGATGGCTTGCGGCTTTCAAAACTCTGTTCCGGATGCCCGTTTAAAGGAAATGAACTTCGGGCGTTGGGAAATGCAGCGTTGGGAGGCTATTGAAGACCCTGTTCTGGAACAATGGTACCATGATTGGGTGAATATACCTGCTGGCGACGGGGAGAGTTTCCGGGACCAATTGCATCGGGTGGCGCAATTTCTGGACGAATTGAAAAAACAGTCGTTCCGGCATGTATGCTTGTTTGTGCATGGTGGCGTCGTGCGTTGTGCTTTGATTTATGCCGGACAGCTTGCCGTGGAGAATGCCTTTTCGGTCGATATTCCTTACGGAAGTCGCACGGATATAGAACTAAAAGCTGAAAAAGATTCCAGCTTTTAGCCGTAAATTTTATTCTTCCATTTCAGGCAATACCAGTGACAGCCATTTTTCGATGCGGACGTCCGTTTTGTCGGCTTCATTGTCTTCGTCCAGGGGAAGGCCTACAAACAGATTGTCTTGCAGGGCCCGAGACAGGGTGAAGGTATAATCGTCCGGTTCGGTTTTTCCTATTAGGATGCCGCCTTTTTCTTCTACCAGTTCCGCCAGGTTGCGCAAACCGTCTGCAAAATTATTCGGATACAGGGCGCAATTGCCTAAACCGACCAATGCCACCCGCCGACCGTCCAGATGCAGTTTTTGCAGTCCTGGCATAAAAGTCGCCCATTCGTCAGTTTCCTTATTGTTCCAGGCGTCTTTGCCCGAGGTAGAGGAAACCAGTATGAGATTTCTGTAATTCAAAAAATCTTCGGGTTTCACATCCCGGATATACAGCATGTCTACTTTCCGGTCCTTTATTTTCTGTTTGATGCGTTTGGCCACCTTATGCACGCTGCCGCCCGAAGGGGCATAAAAGAGGCCGATGGCTTTTTCTCCGGCGCTCACTTTGTCAATCAGATAATTGCCTTCCAAATCGGCCGTGAGTTGGGGACGTTCGTTTTTTTCCATAAATACCGTATTTAAGTGAATGAATTTTTTTCGTTTCCTCTATAAATACGGCAGAAAGAGGGAAAGGTTGAGGAAAGAGGCCGTTGACAGTTTTTATTCGTTGTTTTCAACACTTGCGGCAGGCGTGGAGAAAAAGTGGTCGAATCCCCGTTGTATGCCGTCTTTCACCCGGTGGGACGTGAGTAAAATCAATAGCAGCAATATGCCGATAGTAATCAGCATCGCCCGTTCCGGTTTAGTATATTCTTTCCATTTTTTCATAGGGATTCCGTTTGTTTAGTCTTTTTCAATTCTGATTCTGGCATCGACGGCAACCACGTTCTCCCGGTTACCTAACAAGGGATTCAGGTCCATCTCAAAAATTTCGGGTGCGATTTGAACCAAAGCGGACATCCTTGCAATGGCTTCTGAAAACTGGTTTTCATTGACGGGTTCCTGTCCACGCACGCCTTGGATGATTTTATAGGATTTTAAATTCCGTATCATTTCGGTGGCTTCCTTTTCGGAGAGCGGAGCCAGTCCCGCCTGCACGTCTTTCAGTACTTCAATGAAGATACCGCCCAGACCGCATAATACCATGTGTCCGAATTTGGCTTCCCGTTTGGTACCGATAAATACTTCCGTACCTTTTAGTTGCTGTGCTAACATGACGGCGTGCGTGTCCCGGATTTTCATCATCCGGTTGAATTCCCGGATGACGGTTTCTTCATCCCTGACATTTAATGTTACTCCTCCCACATCGGATTTGTGTACAGGACCTACCACTTTCATGACTAACGGGAATCCGATGGTCCGTGCTATTGCGACGCACTCATTTTCGGTAGTGGCGATTCCTTCCTTCGCGCGGCGGATTCCGGCAGCATCCAATAATTGGTGGATTTGTTCGGGAGAAAGGTATCCGTTATCTGCTTCGTCGATGATTTTCCGTATAGTATTCCTATCCATTTCCGGAAGCGTGATGTATTCCGGCTGGGGGGCAGGGGTATTGCTGATTTTGGCCAAGGCATTCCCGAAAATGACTTCATCGGGAAAATAAACGAAGCCTTTTTTGACAAATTCCTGAATCTCTTCCTTGACGATAGTGTAGGACGGGAAAATGGGGAAAATGGGTTTTCCGGTGGTACGCATCTTTTCTGCCAGCGTGTCGTAAACATCAAATACCGGAAATAGTCCGGGACTTCCGAAAATGACTGCAATCCCGTCGATATTGTCGAAATCCCGGTTGCAGGCGTCTAAAATGATACCTAACTGTTCGGCAGTACCGGTAGCTAAAAAATCAATGGGATTTCCTACCGAAGAGCCATTAAATAATTTTAACAGCAATTCCTTCGCATTGGGACCTTCCAAATGAGGAACTTCCATATTCCCATCTGATAAAGAGTCGGTTAGCATGACGGCAGGACCTCCTGCGTGGGTGACAATAGCCATGTTTTTCCCTTTCAACGGGGGATACATGAAAATACCGGCTACGGTGGCCAGTTCGTCCCGTCCTTTACATCGTACGATACCTGCTTTCCGGAACAATGCTTCAACAGCAATGTCCGGACTGGCCAATGCTCCGGTATGGGATGAAGCTGCCCGACTGCCTGCTGCCGAACCGCCCGATTTTACAGCGGCAATGCGGCATCCCTTGCGAATTAGGGAGGAAGCGTGTTTCAACAGCTTTTCCGGGTTTTCAATGCTTTCCACATAAAGCAGTTTCACGCGGGAACTGCTTTGCGGGTCGAAAGATTCGTCTAAGTATTCCAGGACGTCTTCCACGCCGATTTGGGCGGAGTTCCCGACTGAAAATACGCTGGAAAATTTCACCCCTTTCTGTATGCCTGCATCCATGATAAACAGGGCTGTCGCTCCGGAACCGGAAATCAGGTCTACGCCTTGAGGGTCCAATTGGGGAATGGGGGTGGTGAATACACCGTTATAATGAGTGGTTAAGATACCGATACAATTGGGACCAATCAGCGCTCCTCCCACTTCATCTATCGTTTTTACGATTTGTTTTTCCATTTCGGCTCCTTCTGCATTTTCTTCACTGAATCCTGCCGATAGGATAACAAAAGCCCGGGTGCCTTTTTCTTTGGCGAGAATTTCCACCGTTTCCGGACAGTATTTGGCGGCGATGGCCAAAATGGCACAGTCCACCTGGGGCAAGTCTTTCACATGATGATGAGCCGGGATGCCCTGTACTTCTTCCGCTTTGGGGTTTACGACAAACAGATTGCCCGGGAATTTTCCGTCAATCACGTTTTTCAATACTTTACCGCCGGGTTTCTGGAGGTCGTCCGAACCGCCGATAATCACAATGCCGGAAGGATTCAATAATTGTTGGTTTATCATGGAGCTCTACGGATTGGTGTTATAATTCAAAATAAAAAGAAGCTTAAAACTTATTTTTATTACTAAAATACAAATATATAATTACAAATCGGAATAAACAAACCTTTACATTAGTTCGTATCCCTTTGGAATTGGAACGGGCTTTATCCGTTATTTCAGGGTTTATTCATACCTTTGCTCACTTTATTAATGTATTGCAAATATGTTCGGTTTTATACGTAAATCATTGAAGACGACCCGACATCATCCCCGGTTGGGAGGGTTGGAGATTCTAAAATATATCGGGCCGGGGCTTTTGGTTACCGTCGGATTTATCGATCCGGGGAATTGGGCGTCCAATCTGGCCGCTGGTGCGGACTACGGATATGCCTTGCTGTGGATGGTTTCGCTCTCGACAGTGATGCTGATTATTCTCCAGCACAATGTAGCGCACTTGGGGATAGTGACGGGACTGTGTTTGTCGGAGGCTGCGGTGGCTTACCTGAAACCGCGGTATGCGAAACTGACGCTTTTTTCGGCGATGGGGGCCTCGGTCTCTACTTCTTTGGCTGAAATCTTAGGCGGGGCGATTGCTTTGGACATGTTGTTCCACATTCCGGTTAGAATCGGAGCGGTGATAACTTGTGTAGTCGTGGTGATAATGCTTTTCACCAACAGCTACCGGGTGATTGAGCGCTGGATTATTGCTTTCGTTTCCATCATCGGTCTTTCTTTTATTTATGAATTGTCTTTGGTACACATAGAATGGGGGGAAGCCCTGCAAGCTTGGATGACGCCCTCTTTTCCGGAAGGTTCCATGGTGGTTATCATGAGTGTATTGGGTGCCGTTGTAATGCCTCACAATTTGTTTCTCCACTCGGAGGTCATCCAGAGCCGGCAGTGGAATCTGGAAGATGAAGCGGTTATAAAAAAACAATTGCGGTATGAATTTTGGGACACCTTTCTTTCCATGATGGTCGGCTGGGCGATAAATAGTGCCATGATACTTCTGGCGGCAGCCAGCTTTTTCAAAAACGGTACGTCGGTGACGGAACTGGAACAGGCCAAGTCTTTATTACAGCCTTTGTTGGGTAACAATGCAGCCGTTATTTTTGCGGTGGCCTTGCTTTTTGCCGGCATAGCGTCCACCATCACTTCCGGTATGGCGGCCGGTTCCATTTTTGCCGGTATTTACCGGGAACCCTATGACATTAAGGATAGCCATTCCCGCTGGGGCATTTTGATTTCACTGGTATTGGCGTTACTGATTATTATGGTGGTCAAGAGTCCTTTTATGGGATTGATTTATTCTCAGATGATACTTAGCATCCAGTTGCCGGTGACCATTTTTTTGCAGGTTTATCTGACTTCTTCCGGGAAAGTCATGGGAAAATATAAAAACAAAGCTTCCACCCGGTGGGTATTGTATATCCTGGGAGGTATCGTGACACTTCTAAACATCATGTTGCTAATCAGTTTTATTTAGAAATTTCCGTCCGGTCTTTTTATTATTCACTTTTTGTTCTATCTTTGCACCTCCTATCGGGTATAGGAAAGTATTAATTTTAATAATTAAAAGATGTCAACAAAAATCAGATTGTCGAGACACGGACGGAAAGGTCGTCCATTCTATCATGTAGTGATAGCAGATAGTAGAGCGCCACGTGATGGCCGTTATATTGAGAAAGTAGGAACGTATGATCCGAACACCAATCCGGCTACTATCAATCTCAATTTTGACAGGGCTTTGTATTGGTTGCAGGTAGGTGCACAACCTACGGATACCGCCAAAAGAATCCTTTCTTACAAAGGTGTCCTGATGAAAAAACACTTGTTGGAAGGTGTGAAAAAAGGTGCTTTTGATGCCGCTGCTGCCGAAGCTAAGTTTGAAGCCTGGATGAAAGAGAAAGACGCTAAAGTACAGGCTAAGATCAGTAAATTGGCTCAGGAAGGCGATGCCGCTGCCAAAGTACGTTTGGAAGCAGAAGCAAAAGTGAGAGCCGCTAAAGAAGAAGTAGTCGCTAAAAAACGTGCAGAAGCCGAAGCTGCTGCCGCTGCCAAGAAAGCGGAGGAAGAAGCTGCCGCTGCTCCCGCAGAAGAGGAAACGGCACCTGTTGCCGAGCCTGCTGCAGAACCGGAAGCTGAAGCACCTGCCGCAGAATAATTTTTTAGCAATGATCACCCGGGAAGATTGTAGTGTCATCGGAACGATAACCAAGACTCACGGCCTGCAAGGCAATGTCATTATCACTTCCGACACGGATCTTCTGGAAAGATATGCAGACGAACCGGTCTTTATCCTTTTGGATGGAGCACCGGTTCCTTTTTTTATATCGGAAGACGGTTTGTCTGTCCGCAACCACAAGTCTTATATCGTGAAGTTCGAGTATGTCGATACGCATGCCCAGGCGGAGAGGCTGGTGGGAAATGATGTGATGATTGAAAAGAGCCTTCTGGATGAGGAGGAAACCGGAGGGGACGATTATGACATTTTTCAGTTGAATGGTTTCGAAGTTGAGGAACAGGCTATCCGTGAACGCGGCAAAGTGGTGGATGTAGCGGACTATTCCGGCAATATTGTACTTACCCTTGAAATTTTCGGCAAAGAAATCCTGCTTCCTTTTTCCGAGGTATATGTCTTGGAGGCGGATGTCGAAAAAAAGAAACTGTTGGTTTCCATTCCTCAGGACATTATCGATTTGTATTGATTCTCCGTATTTTTTTCTGTATAATGTAGGATAAAAATGTATTTGACTGTTTTATCCGTGTGTCTTTTTTATTTTTTCACGGGTAGTATACTTTGACCGAATTGCTGTTTTTGAGGATGTTCAGATTTTTGTAATTACGAGGTTGTTTTGGAGGTGAAAATATTTTTTGGAAAACTTTTTTATCAAGTTGAAATTGTAAATCACTATTATTCAGTCTTGTTTTTGTAGAAATGGAAAACTTTTCAAAAAAATAATCCGGAACAGATGGTGCCGTGTGGTTCTTTTTTATACTTTTGTGCCATTCGGTTTTTTCAAAAAAGTAATACTAAATAACAGAGATCTAATGGATGAACAATCAACAGTAAACGGGAAAACTTATACTCAAGAAGAAGCATTTCAAAGTTCTTTGGAGTATTTTAAAGGGGATGAACTGGCAGCCCGTGTTTGGGTGAACAAGTATGCCTTGAAAGATTCTTTCGGAAATATTTACGAACAGAATCCGAACGACATGCACCGTCGTTTGGCAAGGGAAATTGCCAGAATTGAGAAAACGTATCCGAATCCGCTTTCGGAAGATGAGATTTTTGAGGTATTGAGGGACTTCCGTTATATCGTTCCGCAAGGCGGTCCGATGACCGGTATCGGCAACGATTATCAGATTGCCTCTTTGTCCAATTGCTTTGTGATTGGTCATGACGGTCCTTCCGATTCATACGGCGGGGTGATGAAAATCGACCAGGAACAGGTGCAGCTGATGAAAAGAAGGGGAGGCGTGGGTCACGATTTGTCGCACATCCGTCCGAAAGGTTCGCCGGTAAAAAATTCCGCATTGACTTCTACGGGTATCGTGCCGTTCATGGAACGCTATTCCAATTCGACCCGGGAGGTTGCCCAGGACGGACGTCGGGGCGCGTTGATGCTGAGTGTTTCCATCAATCATCCAGATTCCGAAAGTTTCATCGATGCCAAAATGACCGAGGGGAAAGTCACCGGAGCCAACGTATCGGTGAAAATCGACGACCGGTTTATGCAGTCGGTGGTAGAAGGGACGGAGTATGTGCAGAAATATCCGGTGTATTCCGAAACGCCGAAATATGAAAAGACAATCAATGCCGGACAGCTTTGGGAAAAGATTGTACACAATGCGTGGAAATCGGCCGAACCGGGAATTTTGTTCTGGGATACTATCATCCGGGAGAGTGTGCCGGATTGTTATGCCGACCTGGGCTACCGTACGGTGTCGACCAATCCTTGCGGTGAGATTCCTTTGTGTCCTTATGATTCCTGCCGTTTGCTGGCGTTGAATCTTTATTCTTACGTACAGCATCCGTTTACGCAGGAGGCTTATTTCGATTTCAATCTTTTCAAGAAACATGTTGCCATCGCCCAGCGCATCATGGATGATATTATTGATTTGGAATTGGAGAAAATCGATACCATTCTCGATAAAATCGATGCCGATCCGGAAGACGAGGAAATCAAGGGTGTGGAAATCCGGTTGTGGCAGAAAATCAAGAGAAAAGCGAAAGAAGGACGCCGTACCGGAGTCGGTATAACGGCCGAAGGGGATATGCTGGCGGCTTTGGGACTGCGTTACGGAAGTGACGATGCCGTTGCGTTTGCTGTAAAAGTGCAGAAAACACTGGCGATAGGTGCTTATCATTCTTCCGTATTGTTGGCAAAAGACAGAGGCAGTTTCAAGATTTATGATGCCAAACGCGAAGAAAACAATCCTTTTATTCTTCGCCTGAAAGAAGCCGACCCCGATATGTATGCCGATATGGTGAAGTTCGGACGCCGCAACATTGCCTGTCTGACGATAGCTCCTACGGGAACGACCAGTCTGATGACCCAGACGACTTCCGGAATCGAACCCGTATTCATGCCGGTATATAAGAGACGGAGAAAAGTGAACCCGAACGACGTCAATGTACATGTGGACTTTGTGGATGAATCGGGCGACAGTTTCGAGGAATTTATCGTGTTCCACCACAAGTTTGCCGAGTGGATGAAAATCAACGGATATGACGTCAACAAACACTATTCGGACGAAGAAATAGATGCTTTGGTGGCCGAATCTCCTTATTATAAAGCGACGTCAAACGATATTGACTGGGTGGCCAAAGTGAGGATGCAGGGAATGATTCAGAAATGGGTGGACCACTCCATCAGTGTTACTGTCAATCTGCCTGCCGACGTATCGGAGGAATTGGTGGGCCAGTTGTATATCGAAGCCTGGAAATGCGGATGCAAAGGCTGTACCGTATATCGTGATGGTTCCAGGGCCGGAGTGCTGGTGTCGACGAAAGAGAAGAAGGCGCCTGCTGAGTTCCAGATGCCTGCCAAACGTCCGATGGAACTGGATGCGGATGTGGTGCGTTTCCAAAACAACAAAGAAAAATGGATTGCTTTTGTCGGATTGTATGAAGGCCGTCCTTATGAAATCTTTACCGGTATTGCCGACGATGAGGAGGGGATCATGCTGCCGAAAGCCGTAACGACCGGAAAGATTGTGAAACATTATGATGAAGAGGGGGCTTCCCGCTATGACTTCCAGTTCCAGAACAAACGCGGATTTAAAACAACTGTAGAAGGGTTGTCTTATAAATTCAACAAGGAATATTGGAACTATGCGAAACTGATTTCCGGCGTCTTGAGACACGGCATGCCGATTCACCAGATTATCGGGCTGATCGGTACCATGGAATTTGACAATGAAAACATCAATACCTGGAAAAACGGAGTGGAAAGAGCCTTGAAAAAATATGTTCCCGATGGAACGGAAGCAGCCGGAGAAGTTTGCGAAAACTGCGGTTCTCCCGTAGTGTATCAGGAAGGTTGCCTGATCTGCAAGACCTGCGGTACGTCCAAATGCGGATAGAATCCTGCTTTCTGCAAAACATCAAAGAGACCGATCGTCAGATAAGCGTTCGGTCTCTTTAGCTTTTCTTCGTTTACTTCTCAAAAATTGCAATTTTTGAGAAGTATTTTGTGTTTGCTTCTCAAAATTCATTTTTTTTGAGAAACATCATTCATTCACTGACTCTATCGACATTACTGTTTTTTTGTTTTAAATTCTGATACATTCATGAACAAATTCATAAGGAGTATGTTCATATAATAGTAAGTACGTCCTATTTTAATCTTCTTGATAAGTTCCATTTCTACCATACCATTTAGATAGCGAGTAGCGGTTGCTCTGCTGACCATCAGTTCCTTTTCAAGAAATTCAACCTTTGTGTAGGGGTGAAAAAACAGGTTATTAAGGAGTTCGTGACGATATTGCTTGCCGAATTTAGGACGGAGTGCAGCTTTGAAGTATGCCATTAACCTGGACATACCTTTTACAAGACGAGTGGTTTCGACAGCGGTTTCCTCAATGCCTTTCAGCATGAATAGGATCCAGCTTTCCCACTCTGTTGAGTTATCTTCATTCTTGTCTCTGATTGCTTGAATCAGACGATAATACTCTCCCTTGTTGTGGGTGATGTATCGGCTGAGATAGAGAATGGGAAGATCCAAACGCCCCGTGAGGACAAGAAATAACACACAGATGATACGACCTGTCCGTCCGTTCCCGTCATAGAAAGGGTGAATACTTTCAAACTGGTGATGTATGATTGCCAGCTTTATCAAAGGATCCAAATCGGAAAAAGTGTCATCATTGATGAAGCGCTCCAAGTTGTCCATAAGCCGGAGGATAGTCTGTTTATCTTGAGGTGGAGTATAAACTACCTTACCGTCTGATCTTTTCAATGTTGTGCCGGGTACACTGCGGAATCCTGCCGAATTATGCTCCAACAGTTTTTGAATTTCCTTAATTACTGATGAGGTAAGAATTCCTTTCTCTTTAACCAGACGAAAGCCATGTTCCAAAGCTTCTCTGTAATTGAGCACTTCTTTTGTTGCAGCGTTTATTGCATATTCCGAAAGAGAAGCGGCTGCGCCTTGATAGAGATCGTCCTGTGTAGTCACAATATTTTCGACCTCTGAGCTATCCTTTGCTTCCTGAAGCGTTAGTGTATTTATGAGAATATTTTCATTAGGAATTGTCAGAGCAACTCCTTTTAATTCAGCCAATCTTCTATTGGCTGAATTAAGCTGTTTCAGAATTGCCTTGGTCTCCAAATCATAAGAAAGGGGGAGATTTGGTATATTATATTGAGTCATATGGATAATATTATAGCTTATAATACTATTGCAAAAGTAGTGTTTAAAAATGAATTACTCATTATTGGAAGTTCAACATCGACATCCTGTAATGTAGAAATTTACTATAAAATCAATATACGGCGGTAAATTATACGGTTGTATATTTTGTGTAAAAAATAATCTTTTTCCATCCTTTATTGTATTTTTGCGGGCTGAAATATATAGCGTGATGGACATACACTACGGAACGGATAATCTGCGTATTGACAAACCTGTTGTCACGATGGGGAGTTTTGACGGTGTTCATAAAGGGCATGTCAAAGTGATTGAGGGCTTGAAGGCATGTGCCCGGAAATGGCAGGGAGAGTCCGTGATTATCACGTTTGATCCCCATCCGCGGGAAGTGCTTTATCCCAACGAAAAACGTCCGGGGATTCTTACCACGCTGGCGGAAAAAGCGGAAATATTGGCCGCATACGGGGTGCAGCACTTGATAGTCATTCCTTTCAACCGGGAGCTGGCGGCATTGTCCTATGACGATTTCGTCAGACATATTTTGGTGGATAAAATCGGAATCAAGGGACTAGTTGTAGGATACGATCACCGTTTCGGCAAAAATCGGGAAGGGAATTTTGACGTATTGAAAGGACTGGCGGAAACCTGCCACTTCCATATTGAGCAGGAAGAAGCCCTGACGGCAAATGAAGTTCATGTCAGTTCGACAAAAATCCGGACGGCCTTGGAATTGGGCGATATTGCTTTAGTGAATGATTTCCTGGGATATGCTTATTCGATTTCCGGAGAGGTGGTGCACGGCGATAAAATCGGGCGGACCATCGGTTTCCCGACGGCCAATCTGAAAGTGGATGACGAACGGAAATTGTTGCCTGCTGCCGGAGTGTATGCCGTAAAGGTCTCTTCTCAAGGCAAAGAATACGAAGGCATGCTGAATGTGGGGATACGCCCCACGGTCAGCAACTCGGGTATTGTCCGCTTGGAAACGTATGTCTTCGGTTTCGACGGGGATTTATATGGAGAAAAAATGACTGTTTCTCTTATCCGGCGGGTGAGAGGTGAACGGAAATTCGATACCTTGCAGGAATTGTCCGCCCAGTTATCCCGTGATAAAGAGACCGTGAAAATGATTTTTTCCAACGGTTTTTAATTCTTTTCTTCTTTTAAATTATGATTTTAACCTGTTTTTCACAAATAGGCTTCGTTTAGAAACTGTATTTGACCATGGCGTTGATGCGGCTGGCGTTCCCGTAAGTCTTGTCAAAATTGTTGCGGCGGCCGAACACATATTCCACTCCGGCGGTGCCGTATTCGGTAAAATTCCATAATAAATTGACGGCGGCATATTGGGCGTATTTGTAATCCGTGGCAGGAAGCGTCCCGATGTTTTCCATGCGTGCATAACTGTACATCAGGGAAGAATAGAGCCTGGACGACCAGTTTTGCTGGAAAGCGGCGAACACTCCCCACATATCGGAGGCTTTCAGATAGCCATGGGTTGTTTTGGGAACCAGATCATATCCCAGCGAGGAAATATCCTGGATGTAATTCGCCAGCCCTTTTCCGTATACTCCCTGGAACAGGAATTTTGTGTGGCGGGCTATATTCACGTTGCCGCTCAGGTTGATTCCCCAGCCGGTGACGCGCTTATCCTTGTCGGTCAGATTATTTTTATAATAAAGGTTTCTGAGAATAGCAGCCGCTTGCAGATGGCTTTTGTTGGAACTGGTATAGCGGATTGCTAAAGGTATATCGGGGATGCGTTGCCGGATGCTTGCCGTGTAATGGTCGGGCTGATTCGTGTAATCGGGTACGGCATACTCCAAAGCGAGAGACACCTGCCAACAGGAATCCAGGGGATAGGTGTAGCGGATTTGAGGCTGTCTGACGGCGACGGCACTCGACGGGCCTTCTTGGTCAATAGTGGTCGGTACGGCGGTAATATCGCAGAACGTACTCCACGTTTGTCCTAAAGTAAAGCCTTTCAGTTGAATGAAAGCCTGGTTTAACACCGGACTGTTGTTCGGACCGTCGAATTCCAGTTCTATGTAAGAAACCACCCGTCCCAGCCGGGTGTCTCCCAGTAACTTGAGAAACAGACGGGACTGGCCGACCGAGATGCCGTAACTGGCACCGTCCTGCTCCCCTTTTGGGGCAATCGTGGACGTTGTGAAATTGTCATAGCTTTCCACCCCGTTGAAATCATAGATTCCGGTCACCTGGATGTATCCGCCGATACCGAAAATAAAGCGTTTGTCCGTATCGAAAAAGATAAAACGCGGAGAAGTCGGGTCGTTAAAAGCCAGGGGAAACGCTTCCTTCATCATCGTATAGAAATTGTGCAGGTCATTTTCTTCCGAAACCGACACCACATTGATTTTTTGAGCCTTTCCGCTCAGCAGTAGCATTGAAAAAAACAGGAGAAATACATATTTTTTCATAACATCCGTATTAGTACATATAATATGCGTTATATACGGAGGAGACGTTAAAAAGGTTAAAAGTACCGGCTTGCGGTATCATTTTAAAAAAGCATAGCTTTTCACACTAAAAAGCATAGCTTTTTGCATCAAAAACCTATGCTTTTATCGCGCTTGTCTAAATAAGTAATTTTTCGTTTTACTGTTCGAACACCTTCTTTTTGAAGTGTCAAGGATTCCTTGACAGTTGGCTCTCTCTGAAGTTCACCTTCCTTGTAGATATTATTTATGTGAAGGCTGATATTTTGCTTGGTAGATTGAAACAGTTCGACCATTTGGGCTTGTGTAAGCCACCCAGTAAGATATGGATACCCATAGGATGGTCAGAGGTTTCCCTCCATCACCTCCGGGGCAATTGCGATGTAGGAGCGGACCAACGGCATCCGGGAGCGTAAGTGATACGCCGCTACATTCCAATTGCTACGCCGTTCTATGAGAGAAACCCCTGGGAAAAGTATAAGCGTTGAATGGGGTGAAAAGTTGAAAAGAAGCCTGCCTTTCAACGTTTCCACCTCTTCCACTTTTTAACCTTTTAATTCACCGGTCTGATTTTCACTTGTCCGTTTCCTGTATTTCCGGTCATTGTCCCCGTCCCCGCTAAGTTCGGCATTCCGACATAACTTCCTTTGGCCGTTGTCCATTGATAACCGGCACCGTCAATCATCATCGTATTCGTGAAATAAAATCCGGAATAATGGATAGATTGTCCCGTATGACTTCCCGAACTATTTATCGCATCACAACCGTTGTGTCCGGAAATAAATGACGAACCGCCAGCACCACCGGCATCCGTATACTGACCTTGTCCGGTAAATGCTCGACCTCCATAATATCCGCCACCGCCACCGCCATTTCCTTCCGCACCACACAAGTATGCATTGGAACAATTTCTTCCGGTACATCCCCAACCAAATGCATATCCAGCAACCTGAGATGCACCATATATTACAGTACCTCCTGCTGTTTTACAATTATACCCGTTTAAACCACCAGCTGCAGATGGAGTTGAATTAGTACCTGCACCACCTCCACCACCGGCTACCATAATCCGGGATCTTAAAGAAGAAGTACTACTCCACGTTCCCCCTTCTAAACGAATATCCGAAGCCCCTCCTCCGGCACATCCACCCGGCCAATTATGAATACCTCTCCCTCCTCCACCTCCTCCATTAAAGGATCCTCCGACGCCATAAATACCACTATTTGACCCACCTCTTTGTCCAACATAGACATAAATTTTTTCTGGAGATATAAAATTGATTTCTCCTCTTGTATATCCTCCTGCTCCACCGGCAGTTCCTTGACCACCTCCACGACCACCCTGTGCTCCCCAACATTCTATCTTATAGTCTCCCGGTTTCAAAGTAATCGATTGTTCCGCACCTGTATAATTGAATTGCCGGATAACTTCCACTGTTTTTTTCCATTCCTGTCCCGGACATTTTTCCGTAGATACCCTCACCTCCATAATAAATATGGAATTATCTGCCAATCCGGAAACTACTCCTGTTGTAGTTGCAAATGAGATTTCTGCAGGAGGATTATTCAACCTCCAATCAGTATGTAACATACTTTTCCATATGGAATTAATATTAATTTGGAAAGAAGGGTATACATTGGCATAAGTTTCAAAATTCTCTGTCCAAGGAACAGGCGCCACGTACACATTCGTTATTGTTTCCGCCATACCCATAGCACATATCCCCACACGTTTGAATTGATAGGTGACAAAAGAAGTTGTGGTATTCTCAAAATCCTTGTAAGTGAAAGACTCCCCGCTCGCATTGGAAATAATGTCAAACTTCGCCTCCCCCGGTTTCTTCACGTACCAATTGTATTGAAAACGCATATCGGGAAAATCCGGACAAGACGGCGCCTGCACATTGACTATACGCAATTCATTGCCGGGGCAGGTTGTATCGCCCTGAATTTTCCCTCCCTCTATTTTGATGCCCGACAGACTGTACACTCCGCGGAATCCTACCGTACTGTCCCGCTGCGTAATTGTCGTAAAGTAATTCATTGCCTCCGTGCGGTCAGAAGTACGTAACAGACTATCGGGAGAAGAGAAGCCGCCACCGCGAACACCGTATTTCGTTGCCGTCTTATCCCACAAGTTGGCATTGTACACTCCCGTACCGCAACTGCCGCCATTCAGATTGCTATAATTTACATTGGCACACAATTCTTTCAGATTCCCGCTCATTTCCATAACAGCCCAATAGGTCGCGCCTGCCTGTGTCTGATTCGTAGCCGACGTAGCAAACAAGCCGCACCGTACGGGACCGTTGATACTGTTCGTCGTACCGCTATTTACATTCTTCAAATAACTTAATGCCTGTTCCCGTTCATCACCACGATAATTTAAATCACCTAATCCGTTTAAACGGTTCACTCCGTTGTTTGTATTCCAGGCGTATTCTCCTTTATCCGGTACTTGGGGATAGAAACGACGGCACGCTTTTTCGTATTCCAACTCACTCATCGGACGTAAACCGCTCCAACTGCAATAAGCAATCATATCTTCGATACTCATGTAATTACAAGCCAACGTCTGACCGTCATCTGTACTGAAAAGGTCGTTAGCAGGATTCAGATTGTTACCGAACACGACGGGTGTATTTGCTTTCCGTTGCTCGATAAACACGATACCATTTCGACAACTCGGATTTTTCATATCCCCAAAGACGTAATCCCCTCTCTTCATGGCAGCAAAGTTGTTATTGGCTACCCGCGCTTTCTGCTGGTCAAGGGTCAGTGAGTTCAAAAACTCCACATACTGCTCCTGGCTTGTTTCATACTTCATCACATAGAAACCGGCATATCCTTTCGGATAGGAAGCTGCCAATGTTCCTGTCCAAGATGTATGACTTGATGCTAAAGTCAAAGCCTCTTCCGAATCAACCACACAACTCTCCAAATCTTTCTCTGTCATGGCAATGCTCTGTATGACGATACCGTCGTCTGTGCGTACGGCTCCGGACATTTCGATGCGATAATAGCGATAACTTCCCGGATTTGTTACTTTTAATGTATTTTGAACGGGATAGGCAACACCGGTTCCCCACCAATCAGTATTGACACCAGTATATAAACGATTCCAAGTCAATGAATCGTTGGAACCGGTCAGATACCAATTACCACTCGGACGGCAATCCTGACTACCGGCACAATAATTGGAGGCGGCAGACACCCCGAAATAACGAATGGTTTTCGGTGTTTTGAAATCTATTTGCACCCAACCGCCACCGACAGCATTAAAATAAAGGGAGCTATTGGGATAGGCGGCAGCAGAACTCCGGTCAGCAATGTTATCTACGCTACCGGTTATTACCGAACTCTTAATACTGTATTCATATCCGGAATTATTATCGATAATGTCATAAACCGATGGAAGCGGAGAACCTTGGGCTTTATTCTGCAAATTGTCATAAGAAAAAGCATCCCCCAAGTAATACGCCCCGTAAGGAACATACACCATTTCAATGGCATGGACAGCAACGTAAATCTCATTCAAAGCGTCACCGAAATCCGTAGAAGTTAAACCACTTCCCGTTAAAGGCCATTTCGCCTGTAGTCGTACACTGACATTCCCTTCTGAGATTCCGTTACGCATGACGTACAGACCGTTTACCTTTCCGGCATTAGCTCCCACCATGTAAGCATAACCGCCTCCCTCGTTACCGGCAGCAGTACTTAATACATGACCGGAAGACGAAAGGTAAGCATGCTGCCACGGATTCTCCAATCCCCGTTTCTTGTACTTGAAGAACACCCAGGCGGCATCCCAGTTGAAATCATCTCGCCAGGAGTTGTCCCAACGCAGGGTGACTTCGATGACAGCCGTATCGTTAACGATACTCACGACTCGCGTTTTGCCCTCCACACGGATGTTGTTGGCTTTGACGCCCGCAATTGTACACAACAACAATAACACGGGCAAGAAGATTTGACACACACAGACACATCCAAATAATTTCTTCATACACGAAAATTACTTAGCACCTTGAAAATTCCCGGAAAGGCTGGTTAATGACAAAAAAAAGCGTGGGAACTTTAGTTTATCTAAATAGAGGTATCGCCAAACACCCGCAAGAAAATAAACAGTTACCCACGCTTGACCGGGTATATAGAAGATATATACGGCAAACGTGAACGTTTATACTGCTTATCCTTTCTTGCTGAAAATTGGCGATTTTCTATTTAAGGATAAATCTAAACGCTTCAATTAAATATGTCCGCTGCGACGGAATACGCTTATTCTCATCGTAGCGGAACAAAGGTAGAAAAAAAGTTGAAAGAGTTAAAGAAGTTGAAATGTTGAAAAGGTTAAAAAAGTGGAAGAGAAGCTCCGTTTTAACTCTTTCAACCTTTCTAACCGAAAAATAAAAAATAAGGAGCGGAAAGTTTACTTTCCACTCCTTTATATATAGGTACTTTGCTCCGTGGAGAATCGTCAGACGATTTGCCGGAGTAAATTCCGCATGTCGGTTTTTTCTTTCAGAATACCGGCTAAGCTGTCAATAGCCACGCGCTCCTGTTCCATGGTGTCGCGGTAGCGGATGGTGACGGCATTGTCTTCCAGCGTCTGATGGTCAATCGTGATGCAGAAGGGAGTGCCGATGGCATCCTGGCGGCGATAACGCTTACCGATGGAATCTTTTTCATCATATTGGCAATTGAAATCGTATTTCAGCATATTCATGATTTTCTGGGCTTTCTCGGGCAGACCGTCTTTTTTTACCAAAGGCATAACGGCCATTTTTACGGGAGCCAGGGCTGCCGGTAATTTCAGTACAACCCGCGAATCCTGTCTTCCATCTTTGCTGAGGTCTTCTTCGCAGTAGGATGCCGACATGATTTGCAGGAACATACGGTCTACGCCGATGGAAGTCTCGATAACATACGGAACATAGGATTCGTTCAGTTCGGTATCGAAATACTGAATCTTTTTGCCCGAAAACTTCTGGTGTTGCGACAGGTCGAAATCCGTACGGGAGTGTATGCCTTCCACCTCCTTGAATCCGAAGGGGAAGCGATATTCTATGTCGGTGGCGGCATTCGCATAGTGTGCCAGTTTTTCATGGTCATGGAAGCGGTAGTTCTCTGCGCCGAACCCTAACAGCTGGTGCCATTTCATACGGGTTTCCTTCCATTTACTGAACCATTCGAGTTCGCTGCCGGGACGTACGAAAAACTGCATCTCCATCTGTTCAAATTCACGCATGCGGAAGATAAACTGACGGGCTACAATCTCGTTCCGGAAGGCCTTCCCGATTTGGGCTATACCGAACGGGATTTTCATTCTTCCCGTCTTTTGCACATTCAGGAAATTGACAAATATGCCCTGTGCCGTTTCGGGACGCAGGTATATTTTGCTGGCACCTTCGGCGGTGGAGCCCATTTCCGTAGAGAACATCAGATTGAATTGCCGTACTTCCGTCCAGTTGCAAGTGCCTGAAATGGGGCATACGATTTTTTCGTCCAGAATAATCTGCCGCACTTCATTCAGGTCGTTTGCGTTCAGGGCTGCCGCCATGCGTTCCTGCAGGGCGTCCCTTTTGCGGATATGTTCCAATATCTGCGGGTTCGTTTGCCGGAACAGGGTTTCGTCGAATTTCTCCCCGAAGCGTTTCCGCGCTTTTTCTACATCCTTTTCAATCTTTTCGTCATATTTGGCGATCTGGTCTTCGATGAGTACGTCCGCGCGGTATCTTTTCTTTGAATCTTTGTTGTCGATAAGCGGGTCATTGAAAGCATCCACGTGTCCGGAAGCCTTCCAGATAGTGGGGTGCATAAAGATGGCGGAATCGATGCCCACGATATTTTCATGGAGCCGTACCATGGATTCCCACCAATACCGCTTGATATTGTTTTTTAGTTCCACGCCGTATTGCCCGTAGTCGTATACGGCTCCCAGACCGTCGTATATATCGGAAGAAGGGAATACATATCCGTATTCTTTGCAATGCGCCACTAATTTCTTAAAAACATCTTCTTGTGCCATAATTATAATCTGATTTTAGAATTGCAAAAATAGAAATTATTCACTTCATCTTTTTATTGCTTCCCGATTTCTTTAATCGCTTGAGTCACATTGATGGCATAATCTCCGATTTTTTCACACTCGGCGAAAATATCATTGTAAAGGATGCCGGTTGCATAATCATAGCGTTTTTCCTCGATGGCAATCAGATGCTCCTGTTTCAGGATGGTCCGGTAGTCATTAATCGCCTGTTCCGTCTCGTAAGCTTTTTTGTCATTTACCTCTTTGTATTCCATCGCCAGATTTCTGCACAACGTATTCAATGTGTCCTCCACCAATGAAAACATGTGCTTCAATTTCCCCGTCAATTCCTCAGGAAACACCGCTTTCTGTTCATTGCGGCGGTGGATGGCCTTGGCGATATTCAAGGAAGAATCGGCAATACTTTCGATTTCGGACACAATCTTAAACATCGCCCGGATACGTTGGGAATTTTCGGTAGACTGTTTGGATTCCGATACCTTCGTCAGATAGTGGGCAATTTCGATTTCTATTTTGTCGCTTTCATCCTCCAGCTTTACCAGATGCTCAAATGCTTTGTCGAAGTCTTTGACCGGCATCTCCAGGCACGCCGTTACCTGATGAAACATTTCCTGCGTGTTTTTGGCATAAAGCGCAATTTCTTCCTGGGCCTGAAACAACGAGGCTTCGGGAGTGGAAAGTAAACCGATTTTGATATGTTTCAGTGTAAAGGCGTCGTTATTGTTTTCGCGCATAGGAATCAACCGGCTCACCACCCGGGCGATGAATTTGGTGAACCAGATAAGCAGCAATACATTGGAAATATTGAATACCGTATGGAAAAGTGAAAGTGCCATGGGCACGGCGCCCACATCCGTGGCGGGATTGCCTATCCCCAGCACTATGCACAGGTGTTCAATCCAATCGAGGAAAAAAGGAAATATGGCCAAAACCCAGACGACACCGAAAAAATTGAATACGAAATGAGCTAAAGCCGCCCGCTTGGCTGTCGTATTGGCCACCATCGCCGCCAAATTGGCCGTCACCGTTGTCCCGATGTTTTCGCCCAATACCATCGAAGCGGCAATCTCGAAACTGATCCAGCCGTTGGCGCACATTACCAGCGTCAAGGCCATTGTAGCCGAAGAAGACTGGATTAAAATGGTCAGTACGGTCCCGATGAACAGGAAAAGGAAATAGGAGGGATACCCCATGTCCGTGTATTCCCGGAGAAATTCGAATATTTCCGGATTATTCTGCAAATCGGGCATGGACGCTTTCAGAAACTCCAGACCGATAAACAGCAGCCCGAAACCGATGATAAGCTCTCCCCAGTTTTTCCGGGAACGGTTCGTGG
Organism: uncultured Odoribacter sp.; assembly: GCA_910588375.1. Classification (GTDB taxonomy): domain Bacteria; phylum Bacteroidota; class Bacteroidia; order Bacteroidales; family Marinifilaceae; genus Culturomica. Next base: position 10,220 of record CAJUQA010000009.1, on the reverse strand, counting down.
AAAACAGCAAAGGCAGACACAAGCCAATCATGGGCAAGGATATTTCCGCCATGCTGATTTTAAATCCTAAAATGGAGATAAGCCAGGCGGTAGCGGTTGTCCCGACATTGGCTCCCATGATGACGCCGATGGACTCAATCAGATTGAGCAGTCCGGCATTGACGAAACTGACCACCATTACTGTCGTGGCGGAACTACTCTGGATAATGGCTGTGATGAGAATACCGGTAATGACCCCTTTTAGCCGGTTGGACGTCATGGCCGACAGGATTTGCCGCATTTTTGTACCGGCCACTTTCTGAAGAGCCTCGCTCATCAGTTTCATCCCGAAAAGAAAAACACCTAAAGAACCGATTAATTTCAGAAAATCGAAAAGTCCGTAATTCATAATTACTCCCTGGGATTTTTAATTTTCGTGGCCGATTTCTTTGATAGCTTGCGTCACATTGATTACGTAGTCGCCTATTTTTTCACACTCGGAAAAAATATCGTTGTATAAGATACCTGTGGTATAATTGTAGCGTTTCTCCTCTATTGCCTGCAGATGCTCCTGTTTCAGAATAGTACGGTAATCGTTGATGGCATGTTCCGATTCGTAGGCTTTTTTTGAATTTACAGCCGTGTATTCCTGATTTAAATTCGTACACATGACCGAAATGGCGGAATCCACCAACGTGAACATGTGTTTCACCTTCTGATTCAGTTCGTCCGGGAAAACGACACCCTGCTCATGTCGGCGCAGAATGGCTTTGGATACGTTCAATATCGAATCGGCGACACTCTCTATTTCGGAGACGATTTTAAACATGGCACGGACACGCTGGGAGTTCTCGGAAGTCAACCGGGATTCGGATACCTTTGTCAGGTAATCTGCAATCTCGACCTCCACCTGGTCGCTTTCGTCTTCCAGTTTCATGAGCCGGTCGAATTCCTTTTCAAATTCCCCCCGGGGCTTGTCATAAGCCTGCACCATCTTGTGGAACATTTCAAGGGTATTCTGTCCGTAATGCGAAATTTCCTGTTTGGCCTGAAACAACGAGGCGTCCGGTGTGGACAGCATACCGATTTTAATGTGTTTTAGTTTGAAGGTATCTTCTCCCGCTTTAGGCGGAATAATGCGGCTGACTAATTGGGCCATAAACCGGGTGAACCAAATCAAAATGGCTACATTGATTCCTTTTGCCAAGGTGTTGAAAAGAGATAAAACCAACGGCATTGCCATATTAATGGAGGCAATGACCCCGGCTCTGGCTGCCGGTGAAAAAGTTTCCTCTAATAAACGGGGATCCGAATAAATCGGATTGTATTTTGAAATATGAAGTGTCACGCACAAATCGCCGATGAAATGCAGGAAAGAAGGGAAAATGGCAAAAAGCCACACCACGCCGAACACATTGATTATAAAATGGGCGAGGGCAGCCCGTTTGGCCTGTACATTGGCTACGGCCGCTGCTAAATTGGCCGTGATAGTCGTTCCGATATTTTCACCCATAATCATCGCGGCGGCATCTTCATAGCCTATCCATCCTTTGGAACAGATGACCAATGTCAGGGCTACGGTGGCCGATGAAGATTGGAAAAGCGTCGTCAAGGCAGCACCCAAAAGCAGAAAAATCATCCACGAACGGAAACCCAAGAAACTGATTTGTTGGATAAACTCTCCGACACCCGGATAATCGTGGAGATTCGTAGGCATGCTTTCCTGCAGGAAACGGAGTGCCAGAAAAAGCAACCCGAAGCCCACAAACATCTCTCCCCAGTTCTTGCGGGAACGTTTTTTGGAAAACAGCAGAGGCAAGGCACATCCGATAATAGGCAGGGCCAAATCGCTCATGCTGAATTTCCCTAATCCTAAAACAGCTACCAGCCAACTGGTAATCGTGGTCCCTACGTTGGCTCCTAAGATAACTCCGATAGAACCGACCAGATCCAGTAATCCGGCATTGACGAAACTGACCACCATTACCGTTGTCGCGGAAGAACTCTGTATCAAGGCGGTGATGAATAATCCTGTAAGAACACCTGTAAAGCGGTTGGAGGTCATTGCGGTCAGAATCTGACGCATTTTATTGCCGGCTAACTTTTGGAGAGATTCGCTCATTAACTTCATTCCGTAAAGGAACAATGCCAACGAACCGATCAGCTTCAGCAATTCAAAGATTCCATGATCCATGGGAGCTGTTTTTTAGATTCAATTTTTAGTGACGGTAAAAATAAAAAACTCCTCCCGATTACAAAAATATTAACCTACAATAATTAAGATTTTTTTACTTCCGCCAAGTTGACTAATTCATGCTGAATTGTCATGTTGTAAATCCCATAAAAAAACGGCCGGAATATATTCCGACCGTTTTTAGAATATAGGTAAAGGGAATTACATCATTCCCGGCATGCCGCCACCCATGGCGGGAGCTGCGGGCTCGTCTTTCTTCTCTTCCACCAATACGCATTCCGTGGTCAGGAACATGCCGGCGATAGAAGCCGCATTTTCCAAAGCAACACGGGTCACTTTCTTCGGGTCGATGACTCCGGCCTTCTTCATATCTTCATATACGTCTTTACGGGCATTGTATCCGAAATCGCCTTTGCCTTCGCGTACTTTGTTTACGACAACGGCACCTTCCACACCTGCGTTGAAAGCAATCTGACGCAACGGCTCCTCAATAGCGCGACGGATAATTTCGATACCGGTCTGTTCGTCTTCGGTTTCCCCTTTCAAACCGTCTAAAGCAGCCTGGGCACGGATGTATGCCACACCACCTCCCGGTACGATACCTTCCTCACTGGCAGCACGGGTGGCATGCAGAGCATCGTCGATGCGGTCTTTCTTCTCTTTCATTTCCACTTCGGAAGCGGCACCTACATAAAGAACGGCTACTCCACCGGAAAGTTTTGCCAGACGTTCTTTCAATTTTTCTTTATCATAGTCGGAAGTTGAGTTTTCAATCAATTTCTTGATTTGTTCAATTCTTTCCTGGATAAATTCTTTCTTTCCGGCACCTTTTACAATGGTTGTATTTTCTTTGTCGATGCTTACTTTGTCAGCGCGACCCAACATATCGATAGTGAGGTTCTCCAATTTCAGACCTTTGTCTTCTGAAGTTACAACACCTCCCGTCAGGATAGCGATATCTTCCAGCATCTCCTTGCGGCGGTCACCGAATCCCGGAGCTTTTACGGCAGCGATTTTCAATGAACCTCTCAGACGGTTTACAACCAATGTAGCCAATGCTTCACTTTCCACATCTTCTGCGATAATCAACAGGGCGCGGCCGGATTGTGCCACCGGTTCCAATACGGGAAGCAATTCCTTCATGGAAGAAATCTTCTTGTCGTAAAGCAGGATGTACGGATTTTCGAACTCGCAAACCATTTTTTCGCTGTCTGTTACGAAATACGGAGAAATGTAACCGCGGTCGAACTGCATACCGCCTACTGTCTTCACTTCGGTTTCCGTACCTTTGGCTTCTTCAACCGTGATAACACCTTCGATGCCCACTTTTTCCATTGCTTCGGCAATCAGGTTACCGATGGTTTCGTCGCCGTTGGCAGAGATACGTCCCACCTGACGGATTTTCTCGAAATTGTTGCCTACTTCCTCTTTCTGGCTTTCAAGATTCTTCACAACAGCGCTAACAGCTTTGTCGATACCTCTTTTCAGTTCCATCGGATTGGCTCCGGCAGTAACGTTTTTCAATCCTACGTTAATAATAGACTGTGCCAGGATGGTAGCGGTTGTGGTACCGTCTCCGGCATCGTCACCCGTTTTGGAGGCAACTTCCTTCACCATCTGGGCGCCGATATTGGCATACGGATCTGCCAGTTCGATTTCTTTAGCTACGCTCACACCGTCTTTCGTGATGTGGGGAGCACCGAACTTCTTTTCGATAACCACATTCCGGCCTTTCGGTCCGAGAGTTACTTTTACTGCGTTTGCCAGTTCGTCCACGCCTTTTTTCATCAGGTCGCGGGCTTCAATATTGAATTTTATTTCTTTTGCCATGATTAGTTTGTTTTTATAATATTACTAAAATATCGGATTGATTCATCACTAAATATTTTTTGTCATCGATGTGGATTTCCGTTCCGGAGTATTTGCCGAACAACACGGTATCGCCGGCTTTTACTTCCATCGGCTCATCGGATTTCCCGTTTCCGGTAGCAATGACTTTCCCTTTCTGAGGTTTCTCCTGAGCTGTATCGGGGATGATAATTCCACCTTTGGTCACGGTTTCTGCTTCAGCAGGCTCAACAATCACTTTGTTAAGTACGGTTTTTAGTGTCATGATCTTGTTTTTTAAGTTTATAATTAATTTTTACGTTTTTAAGCTTGTGCGGTTACATTTTGCTTCCCGCGATTCGTAAAAGGATTAATCATATTTCGTGCCAAAACAAGGGGAAATGGAGAAAGGAATCTCCGGATTCATATAAATAACTGAAAATAAAAGTGTTTTTGTAAAAAACTGCTTAAAAGGAGAGAATGACAAAAAAGCAAAAAAAATGTCAGTATGACTGACATACTGACATTTTTATACGGATTTTCCGTTATTGTTTTTATTCTCCGGCGGGAGCAGGTTCTGTAGTTGCCGGTGTACTCTCGGCAGCTCCTTGTTCCGTTCCGAAAGAAGGAATAATCTGGTTGGCAGGAGCTTTCTGAATTTGATCCTGAATAGCCGATTTGCCTCCCACTTCGCCTCTCGGAATAGCCAATGCTGCAATCACACAAAGTACAAGCATGGCACCTGCCAGCGTCCAGGTGGCTTTTTCTAAGAAATCGGTTGTTTTTCTCACTCCCATGATCTGGTTTGATGAAGCGAATGAAGAGGCCAACCCTCCGCCTTTGGAGTTTTGTACCAATACAATCAGAATCAGCAATACGCAGACTATTACGATTAAAACGGAAATTGCTGTATACATAGTTATTCGTTATTATTTAATTTTGCTTTTATTTTTTCAATACGGTGTGCAAAGTAAACACTTTTTTCCGGATATTTCAAACTTAATTTTATATAAGTTGCTATCGCTTTTTCGTATAACTGTTGCTTAATATAGATCTTAGCCAGCGTTTCGGAGAACAGGTCCTCTTTTTCTGTGCCGCTTTCTTCCGACAGGTCTCGGTCTTCCACCGTGTCTAAATTGCCGCGCGGGATAGTAGGCTCTTCCGTGATGAACTTATCGATAAGCTTATTTTTATCGGCTTTTTTCTTTTTATTGACCCATGCCGCCAATTCACTGACTGTAGGTTCTTCCTCATAAGGCGTGTCGTCCTCAAGCCGGTATTCTCCCAACATCTCCGGCAACTCCTGCAAAGAAATCTGACTTTTTGCATTTTCGGTGGAATGGGAAACCTCTGCCTCTACTTCTTTGGCTGTTTCCGCTACCGGTTCGATGAATTCATCCTCCTGAATCAATTCGATAGAATTCATGTAACTTCTCTGAACGGACGTTTCCGCTTCTTCGGCTACCGGCGGTTGTTCTGTACGCGGGACGACTTCTATCTGATAATTGCTTGCCCCGCGCTGCTCCACAACTTCATATACGGGTTGTTGCTGAGGTTCGCTGCTTTCATAATCCGAGTAATCACTGACCACGCCGGGTATATTATCCAAAAAGATAGGATTGGATATAATTTCTCCTTCCGGATTATTCTGCGCACTCATAAATTGTGGCGGTACCGGCGCAGGAGCAGGGGGAGCGGGCTGAGGAAAATCCACCTGGAGAATATGCTCCCTTTCCCGTCTTTCATCCTCCTTCGCAGTTTCCTTGTTGGCAGGAATACCGACTGTATTGACGGTAATATAACCGTTGATTTCCCGAATACGGTCACTCACAATATTGGAAAGAGAATCCGGAGCCTCGGAAGAAACAGGTTGCAAATAATCGAACTCTAATAAATTGTTCAGGTATTTGTAAAACTGCTTGTGGTCGGTAATATATATACTGCTTGATTTCAGTTCATTGCGGAAACGGGTCGAGGAAAAACTGTTCAATGCTTTCAGATAAAGAAGCCTGGCCGATTGGAAATAAGGATAGCGGCTCACCAGAGTTTCCAACTCCAGCAAGTCCTCCCTGTTGCTACTTTCAGGGTGACAGATCAATTCGATCAGTTTGTCCGCTCTCATTTATTTCCTCGTTTTTCAGTTCTACCAGTTTACTAACGCCTTGTTGTAGATATCATCAATGATTTTATCTAAAATCTGGGTAATCAAATCCTCCTCTATTGCGTCAAAATCGGCATTTATATCATAATCGGCATAATTGGAAAACCGGGAATCGAAATCATACTTATCATCCTTCGTATTGATATATTTTACGCGGATTTCAATAGTCAGACGGTTGGAAGTGGCGATCTCGTCCCGCTGTATATCTATCGGTTTCTGATAATAGCCTACAATCTCGCCTGAAAAACGGATATCGCCGTTATTATCCGTCATTTCTTTCAGACTGGTTTTTGTCCGCATATAAGTTTTTAATTTCTCAGTGAACAAAGTGCTCAGATAAGGCACAACCAGCAGGGCTTTATTCTGAAAATAATCCACAGAAAAAGTCTTTACCTCCGGCGAGATGGATGCTCCCGTCATGGAATAACTGATGGAAGCCAGCTTGCACGACCCGCAGCAGCTGACAATCAGCAACGTAAAGAAAACAATTTTCAGATATCTCATATATTGATATGTATATTTCGGACAAATATAGTAATTAAGAGTCGGAAAATAAAACATCCCATTCCGTGGAAAACACTCTCCGGGAGTTAAAAATTTTCAAGATTATACTCTTTCAACTTCCTGTACAGAGTCCTTTCCGAAATCCCTAAATCCTTGGCAGCCAGCTTCCGTTTGCCGTGATTTTTTTCAAGGGCCTTGCTTATCAGTTCCTTCTCTTTCTCCTCGATAGAAAACGACTCCTCAATCACGGCTTCCGTCTCCTGAATGGAAGCATGCCGGTGCTCATTGGGGAGAATATTGGTTTTAATGAGTTCCGGTTGGGGAGAGGCATATTGGTCTCTGACAATCAGTGATGTGATAGGTTCAGACACGGAAGAATGGGCAGGCTCGCCTTTTTCAAGCATACCGTAAACCAGCTTTTTCAAATCATTCATATCCTTTTTCATATCGAAAAGGATTTTATAGAGGATTTCCCGTTCCGACGCAAAACTGTTTTCATGTTGTTCCGCCACTGTTGCCAAAGCCGGTAAAACAGCTTTATCTTCGGGAAGATATTTTTTCAGCGTGGCGGCATTTACATCCCGTTCCTGCTCAATAATTGAAATCTGTTCCGTAATATTTTTGAGCTGGCGGATATTGCCCGGCCAACGGTATTCTTCGAGCAACAGGATTGCATCTTCTGTCAGACGGATTGCCGGCATGCGGTACTTCTCTGCAAAATCGGCGGCAAACTTCCGGAATAGCAGGGGTATATCGCTTTTTCGCTCCCGTAAAGGAGGAATCGAAATGGGAATCGTGTTCAACCGGTAATACAAATCCTCGCGAAACTTACCGTTTTTGATAGCGGCAGGAATATTGACATTGGTGGCGGCGATAACCCGCACATTGGTCTTCAACACCTTGGAAGAACCCACCCGGATAAATTCTCCCGTCTCCAACACGCGAAGCAACCGGGATTGGGTGGCAAGCGGGAGTTCCCCCACCTCGTCAAGGAAAATAGTACCGCCGTCCGTTACCTCGAAATATCCTTTCCGGTCGGACAGGGCACCTGTAAAAGCACCTTTCTCATGTCCGAACAACTCCGAATCGATTGTTCCCTCCGGAATCGCTCCGCAATTGACAGCGATATAAGAAGCATGTTTGCGTGCACTGTAACTGTGGATAATCCGGGGAAAAATCTCTTTCCCTACACCGCTTTCACCGGTAATCAACACCGATAAATCCGTCGGGGCCACTTGAGTGGCAACATCAATAGCCCGGTTTAAACCGTCATTATTGCCGATTATCTCGAAACGCTGTTTAATAGCCTGCAAATTTTCCATACCGATCCTTCCATTTCAAACCACTGCAAAAATAGCAGTTTTATTTGATTTTTATTCTTTCTATCTTTTTGGATTACGACCCTGCTTTGATAATTTCGGAAATACGTCTACCGGTATTGGCGCTTAATGGTCATCGCGATATGCAAGTCATAGCTGCGAGCAATCTGACTGCCATACCTAATGCGTGGAAGGTTTCTTTGATTTGCAATAGATAAAATATAGGGGATAATTTTTTATCCCCTATATGATTTTTCTTATTTTTTGTTGTAATTTGACTAAACCTATCTGACCCAAATGCGGTATTCCCATTTTGTTTTTGCGTTGGCAGGACAAGATTTTCCCCAATTCACATAAATATACCTATTACTATGAGGCCACATGATATGAGCATTACTAGCTCTATCGTTAGTAAACATCATTGTTCTTAAACGTGCGATACCTTCTTGAAATCCTGTTGTCATGGCAGCATTACCATACCTCTTGTAACAACAATAGCTTCCTCCTCCGGTTGTTGCAAATACTCCGCCACCAATACATTCGGATGCTTTCCAATAAGAATTTTCGATTTTATTACAACCATCCAGTGCTTCCGTCCAATACATACTGAATGCAATCAAATTAATCCAGGCGTCCGTATATTTGTGCGGTTGATTGATATTTCCCAAATGAGGTGCATTATAAGTACCGGTTGTATAAAGACTGGAAACGGATGTCGTCATTAAACTGTTCACCACCAACATCCATCCGCCGCCTTCACTGGTCATATTGCAATATACGGGTAGAGGAGCATTACCGCCGGGACCGTCCGGGTCGATAATGTATACACCGTTTTCTGTCGCACCCAACGTCTGGTACTCTTTTGCGTGTTTCGGAATAGAAGACAAACCGGAATACCCCTTGATAATCACTTCTGTCGCATCTCCTTTGCATCCGTATTCATTGACAAAATAGACTTGATAGGTTTGGGGAGTAGCTGTTGCCGTCAAAGTAATGGAATTACAAGCCATTGTGTTGCCGTCCGGAGCCTTCCATTCTACTTCTTCTGTACCGGATGTAATGCAAGGTAACGTAAACGAAACACCTATGATTGAACTATAACTTGGTGGAAGAGAGGGTGCATTTACAGGTTTTATACCTACCGTAATGCTCACTTCATTGCTTTCTGCCACACCCATGGTACATATTCCGGTTCTTTTAAATAGGTATGTTACAGCTGAAGCGGTATTATTTTTAAATTCATTATAAACTAAGGACTCTCCTCCGGCATTTTCAATCAACTCATATTTTGCTTCGCCCGGTTTTTTGACATACCAATTGTATTGAAAACGCATATCGGGGAACTCTATACAAAAGGCATCTTGCAGATTCCGCAGCTCCACTTCTTCCTCTGTATCCGGACATATAGTTATCGGGGTTGCCTCTATTTCCCCACCGTTGATTTCAATTCCCGACAGGCTGTATACTCCGCGGAATCCTACGGTACTGTCCCGTTGGGTAATCGTCGTGAAGTAATTCATTGCTTCCGTGCGGTCGGAAGTCCTCAGTAAATCATCCGCACTGTTAAAGCCTCCGCCGCGCACGCCATAGCTACCCACTGACGTATTCCAATAAGCAGGGTTATACACGCCCGTCCCGGAGCTACCGCCATTGAAATTGGGATTTCCGACACTTACGCATAATTCCTTTAAATTCCCGCTCATTTCCATAACGGCCCAATAGGTCGCACCTGCCTGTGTTTGATTTGTAGATGACGTAGCAAACAAGCCGCAACGTACGGGGCCGTTGATACTATTGGTCGTACCGCTATTCACGTTCTTCAAGTAACTCAAAGCCTGTTCCCTCTCGTCTCCCCGGAAATTTAAATCACTAAGAGAAGAAAGACGATTCACTCCATTATTTGTATTCCAGGCGTATTCCCCTTTATCGGGTACTTGGGGATAGAAGCGTCTGCACGCTTTTTCGTATTCCAACTCACTCATCGGACGTAAACCGCTCCAACTGCAATAAGCAATCATATCCTCGATACTCATATAATTACAAGCTAACGTTTGACCGTCATCTGTACTAAAGAGGTCATTAGCGGGATTAAGGTTATTACCGAACACGACAGGAGTATTTGCTTTCCGTTGCTCAATAAACACAATACCGTTCCGACAACTCGGTTGGGCAATGTCCCCAAACACGTAATCCCCTCTCTTCATGGTAGCAAAGTTGTTATTGGCAACCCGCGCTT
>CAJUQA010000008.1 GCA_910588375.1 uncultured Odoribacter sp. | reverse complement strand
AATCAAAACAAAAACCTGGAAAACAAGCCATAAGAATAATAAAAAAAAGGCAATAACCAAAAGGGTTATTGCCGAATCTATAAGAAGAGAAATTATTTAGGCTTTTACACCTTTTACTTCATCAAAACCTTTACCGAATACTCCCATTACGGTATTCATAGTCATAAAAACATTCGGATCAACTCGCTTGGCAATCCGCAACACTTCTATCGCTTCATTTTTCCGCACTACGATAATCAGCATTTTCTTTGCCTGGCCTGTATACCAACCTGTACAATCTACAACCGTAACCCCATGCGCAAATTGTTCTGTAATCTTCTGCGACACCTCCTGGTATTTTTCGGTAAAAATAAACAGCTGTGCCGATTGTTTCTTTCCAGTCAAGACAAAATCAACTGTAAATGATACGACACCCATCATGACATAACCATACATCAGACCTTCCAGATTAAAATTAATTAGCAAGCTGCATGCTATAATTCCGCAATCGCTGTACATGATCATCTTTCCGGGACTGACATTCCTGTACTTCGTAACAATCATCGCCACGATATCCGTGCCTCCGGTACTTCCCCCCTCCGACAACGCAATGGCTATCCCGATTCCTGTAAGCATACCCGCTATAATGGAACTCATAAATTTATCGCTGACAAAAGCTTCGGGGATAAGAGGTTGTAAAAAACTCAAAAAGGCACTTCCAACCACAATAGCAAATACTGTTTTAATACCAAATTTAGGCCCCAGGACTTTCAAGGCAATCCCCACCAATACGACGTTGATTACAAAATAGCTTATACCTACCGGAATTACTTTACCGGAAAGATAATAAACAATCGTACTCATACCGGTTGCGCCACCACCCACAATCTTATGAGGTACCAAAAAACCCAATGCAGCAACAGCATAGATCAACATTCCGAAGGTGATCAACAGATAGGAGCGAATCTCCTTATTTACTTTATTCATATGCATATATTTACGCTTTCCGGACTTTCGCCCAATTATCTTTTAATCCTACTGTTTTATTAAAAATCAATTGTCCCTCTTTGGTATCAGGATCTACACAGAAATATCCCAGACGCTGAAATTGGAACCGTTCTCCCGGCTTAGCCGTTTTCAATCCGGGTTCAAGTTTGCATCCGCGAAGAACTTTCAACGATTCTTCATTGATAAATTCTTTAAAATCCACGTCTTTATGTCCGGCCGGATCTTCGTCTTTAAAAAGCCGGTCATACAGGCGCACTTCCGCCTCAATGGCTTCCGTAGCCGATACCCAATGAAGCGTTCCCTTCACTTTCCGATTGCTGGCTTCCGTTCCGCTACCGCTACGGCTGTCCATGTCACACGTACAATGTATCTGCGTAATATTTCCTTCGGCATCTTTCTCGACACTCTCACACTTTATAATATAAGCCCCTTTCAAACGAACTTCGCCTCCCGGGGTCAGACGGAAGAATTTTTTAGGAGCATCTTCCATGAAATCTTCTCCTTCAATATACAACTCCCGGGAAAAAGGTACTTTCCGCATTCCGGCATTTACATCTTCCGGATTATTTTCAATCTCCACCATTTCCGTCCGATCCGGATAATTATCCAATACAACTTTTACAGGATCCAACACGGCCATTACCCGCGGAGCTGTTTTGTTCAAATGTTCCCTTACACAATATTCCAACAAAGCCATATCCACCACAATTTCACGACGAGCCACCCCTACCTTTTCCGCAAAAGCACGAATGGATTCGGGGGTATATCCTCTGCGCCGCAATCCGCAAATAGTCGGCATCCGGGGATCATCCCATCCGGCAACATATCCTTTCTGTACCAATTCCAACAGCCGGCGCTTACTCATCACGGTATAGTTCAGATTACGACGGGCAAATTCTATCTGCCGCGGACGATATTCCGTCGTCGTCAGCTGGTCAAGAAACCAATTATACAACGGGCGATGTATTTCAAACTCCAACGTACAGATAGAATGCGTTATTCCTTCCAGATAATCGCTCTGACCATGGGTAAAGTCATACATGGGATAAATGCACCATTTGTCGCCTGTCCGATGATGACTACTATATATAATACGATACATGATGGGATCTCTCATCAGCATATTCGGAGAAGCCATATCTATTTTCGCCCGCAACACCCTCGAACCTTCTTTAAACTCTCCATTTTTCATCCGACGGAACAAATCCAGATTCTCTTCCACACTACGATTCCGGAAAGGACTGTCTACCCCCGGTTCATTGATAGTCTTCCGACCGGCACTGATCTCCTCGGCAGACTGGTCGTCCACATAGGCTTTTCCTTCCTGTATCATCTGCTCCGCCCAATCATACAACTGCTGAAAATAATCGGAAGCATAACGCACTTCTCCGTCCCACTGAAAACCCAACCATTTTATATCTTCCTGAATCGCATCCGTATACTCCACATCCTCTTTAACCGGATTGGTATCATCAAAACGCAGATTACATTTCCCGTGATACTGTTCGGCAAGACCGAAATTCAAACAAATAGACGTGGCATGACCTATATGCAAATAGCCATTGGGTTCCGGCGGGAATCGGGTATGCACCCGCCCTTCGTTCTTGCCTTCTGCCAATTCCTGTTCTATAATTTGTTCGATAAAATTCAACGGTTTTACTTCATCTTCCGTCTCAGTGTTGTGATGATTCGTATCCATAGTTCGTATATTAAATTCCGCACAAAAGTAAGTAATTTATGAGAGTTTTAAAAGTTTACGTATATTTGCGGCAATGAAAAAATTAGTCTATATTATCATCCTTTGCTGCCTGCAAGTCACGATGGTTGCACAATCCCGTCCCATATCACGGAGCAATTTTCCGGAGAGAGAGGGAGCTATGCCGCAACCGGATTCTTCCCGTAGTACGACAACGGAAGACATTCCGCACCTCCGCAAAAGCTGGAAATGGATGAACGAAGGAGTCTATAAAACGGAGATTCCCATCGACACAACATTAGACGGGCTTCACAATTACAATTATATATTCAAGCAAAGCATTGCCAACACCTATCTGGCCAATTTTCCTTCCCCCTACGAGTCGGATATCTTCATCCGGAGGGCTCCACAAGAAGATTTTCACATCCTCAACAACATCCGGGCATACCTTTTTAAACCGGTAGATGCCTTGTTGTTCAATACCACCACTCCTTTCACCCAATTGAATTATTACACGGGAGGAGGCAAAGGGAAAAATGAAACATTTTTAGACGTATGGCATACACAAAATATCACCCCTTTCTGGAACGCCGGTTTCCGGTATAATCTTATTTCCAGCGACGGAAGATATATGAATCAAAAGGCGAAGGCCTATAACTTCTCCATTTTCTCCTCTTACGAAAAAGAAAGATGGCTGATTAACTTTTTTCTGAATCAGAATAACGGTCATTTTAATGAAAACGGCGGTGTATCAGACAAAAAATTTATCCGTGACACGACGCTGAACGCTGAAAACGTACCGGTAAACCTCTCCAATGTAAAAAATACGTACCGGAATTTCAATTTCTACACGCTATTGCAATACAACATTGGAAAAAGAAAAGAAACCGTACGGGGCAAAGACACCCTTCAATCCTATCCGGCAAAAGCCTTGTTTTCAGCCACGATAGAAGACAACATTCACCGCTTCAAGGAAAGCAGTGTCAATTTTGATTTCTTTCCTTTTACTTATTTGGACAGCACTGCCAATACGGATTTTCAAGGCAATCACGTTTATGATTTCAGCACTAAATTAGTCGTAAACGAACATCCGAAATACAAATACCTGCCGGGGATATACGCCGGTTTGGATTTTAAATACTTAGACTACACCGGACGGACAGGACTGGATTCCCTCCACGCAAAAAAAACAGAAAAATACAACGGTACCTGGCTAACAGGAGGCATATTCAACGTAGACGACAGCGCTTTATTCAACTTTGACGCCAATGCCAAAATATGCCTGCTCGGCGATTACATCGGCAACTTTGAAATCCAGGGATTCATCAAACAATACTTTAATAAAAATAAAAGCAGCTACATTCAGGCAAATGCTCTGGTAGAATCCAAAGCCGTCAATCATTTCTTTTCCGGTTATGTTGGAAACCATGACATTTGGGAGACCGCTTTCAAGGACACCAAGACTATAAATATAGAGGGCCGCTATGTCAATGAAAAGCTAAGGACAGAAATCGGCGTAGGCTGGAGCAACATCATTGATTATGTCTATTTTGACACAACCGCCATGCCTCAGCAAACCTCCAAAGCCCTGATAGTTTTGACAGCCTGGGGGAAACAGGTATTCAAAGCCGGACACTTCCACTTCGACCAGACCCTGTATTTTCAAAAAAGTACGCAGAAAGACATCCTGTCACTCCCTGCTATTTCCCTGTACTCCCACAATTATTACGAGAATGCGTTCTTCAATAAAGTATTGAAATTCATTATCGGCGTAGATTTATTCTATAACACAAAATTCTATGCCGACAATTACTCTCCTTCCACCATGCAGTTCTACAACCAGCGGAAAGAAAAAACAGGAGGCTACCCCAAACTCGATGTATTTTTAAATGTACGCATCAAACGCGCTGATTTTTTCCTGAAATACGAACATCTCAACTACTATTTTACAAACGGAGAATATTTCAGTGCCTTGGACTACCCCATCAATCCCGCAATGTTCAAATTCGGATTGAAATGGAATTTCTATAACTAAGCCTTCCTCCGGATTTGGGTATTTCTGACACATTTACTACTTTTACGCTATGCAGATCCGAAAGATAGTGCTTTACATACTCCTTTTCCTGTGCATCGCTTGCCGGGAAGCCAGGAAAGAACCCCCGGAATTTGTCTTCCCGGCCTCCTCTCCCGTAGAAAAAATCTTAGCCAAAGGTTTTTTAGACGTCTCCACCTTCTATTCCACCACCGATTACTATATTTATAAAGGTATCACGCGGGGATTTCATTATGAACTGGCGCAGAGCTTCGCCGATTTCTTAGGTGTCAAACTCCGTATCATTGAAGTGAACAACAACCTGGACAGTGCCATTCACTATCTTCGGGAAGGGAAATACGACCTCATCGCCGTAAGCATGACCGTTACTCCGGAACGAAAAGAAAAAATCAAATTCGCCCGTCCCCTGTTCGAAACGGGAGAAGTTTTGATACAGAATAAGAAACAAGGACTTCTTCATCAGCTTACCGACTTAAACGGCAAAACAGTCTTTATAAAAAAAGACGGTCCTTATAAAAACCTTCTGAATCATCTCCAGGACTCCCTGCAAATTCGATTTAAAATTTCGGAGATTTCCGGCTATTCTTCCGAAGAATTATTGCATCTGGTCGAATCCGGGGAAATCAAATATCTCGTATCGGACCGTAACATCGCCCAAGCCCTGTCCTCTTCCATGCCGGACATTGATTACTCCGTCACCCTCAGAGAAGAAATTTCCGTTTCATGGGCGACCAATCCGGTTTCCAACGACCTGTCAAACGAAATAAACACCTGGCTGACCGATTACAAGCGAAGCGGTAAACTGAACATGAATTACACCCGCTATTTCAACAACCGCAATCGCCAGAACAATCACAAATCCAAATACTCAATAGTAAAAAAAGGAGACATTTCCCCCTTTGACAAACAGCTCAAACAGGCCAGTAAATCACTTAACTGGGATTGGAGACTATTGGCCGCCCTCGTATACAACGAATCCAAATTCGACCCGGAAGCCGAATCCCACGTCGGAGCTTACGGTCTGATGCAGGTTATTCCGGAAACAGCCAACATGTTTAAGGTGTTTGATTATTTCACCCCCGACAGCAACATCTATACCGGAGTACAATATCTGAAATACTTGGACAACATCTTTTCGGAATATCCGATTTCGCCCGAGGAAAAATTAAAATTCACTTTAGCCTCTTACAATGTCGGTGCCGGACACGTAAAAGACGCCATGCGGCTGGCTGAGAAATACGGTAAAAATCCCTACGTATGGGACAATAACGTTGATTTCTACCTCCGGCACAAAACCGATCCGGAATTCTACCGCGACCCCCTATCCCGAAACGGTTACTGTAATGGGCAACAGGCCTATGACTACGTCCACCGCATTCTGGACACCTATAACAATTACAAACACATCCGGCCATAAGTAAAAAAAACACGAAAAAATCAATGTACGAATATTGATTTTGTGTATTTTATTCAATATCTTCGCATCGCGTTAGTTCAACACTGATTTAGTTTGTCAATTCTTTTAATTACGTAACCTATGCCTTACAGGAGATTACCCAATACAGATGCAGCACGGATAAGGGCATTGAAAGCAGCTTTACGGAAAGGAGAAAAACTGGACGACATCAACACGTTGGCCTATTCTTTTCCTTTAAAACAAAAAATTGACGTCTTTCTGACTAAATTTGAAATTGCTATAACCAATTCCAAAGCCGCCAGGGAAAAACAGGTGGAAAACAGTCAGAAATTTTCCGAACTGACCAAAAAAGCCCGGCTTTACATTTCCCATTTCATACAGGTACTTAATTTCACCATTGCCCGCGGAGAACTCAAACCGCAGGCACGGACATTCTACGACCTGGATGAAGACGACTCCAAAGTCCCTTCTCTGCTCACCGAACAGGAACTGCTGACTTGGGGAGAAAAAGTAATCAACGGCGAACAGGAACGCATCAACAACCGGGGGGGTAACCCCATTTACAGCCCGGCAATCGCCTTGGTACGTGTGAACTATGAGAATTTCAAACAGGGCTACGAATTCCAAAAGCGTTTGCAGGCCAACTCCGCCCGATTCAGTGCCGAAGTGGCCCAATTCCGCGACGAAGCCGATGCTCTCATTGTCAACATATGGAATGATGTGGAAAAATACTTCTCCGGAGTCAAAGACGAAGAAGAAAAAAGATACATGTGTGAGGAATACGGCTTGGTATATGTATTCAGACGGGGAGAAAAAGAACGCTTGAAACGCAAGAAAGATGCCGACCAAATCACACTGAAATTGCCCTTTTAAGAACAATGTTTTTTCATGGGGCAACTGTCACAGTTTCCACATTTACTCTTATTCTTTCTCCCGGTTCGGAACCAAAGATATCTTAGCATTGCCAACAATGCCAAGCCAATAATAACATATACGATTATCTCCTGCATCGACCACTAAAATAGAGTTCCAATCTGATATACGCAAAAAGCCACCAACCAGGCCAATGAAGTGGTATAAAAAATAGTAAAGAGCGCCCACCGTCCCCCGGCTTCCTTACGTATCGCAGCTATCACCGCCATACAAGGAAAATAAATCAGCACAAACAACATAAAACAATAAGCCACCAAGGGTGTAAACACGGGATGTCCCGCCACGTCCCTCTGTTGTTGAAGATTCGTTGCCAACACCTGCACATTCTCCTCCGCATCCGGTACATGATAGAGGATTCCCATCGAACTGACAACAATCTCTTTCGCCGCCAGCCCCGTAATAATGCTCACCCCCATTTTCCAGTCAAACCCCAAAGGTTTAATAACAGGCTCTATGGCTTTCCCGACACGACCGATATAAGAATTTTCCATTTGCTCCGGACTCTGTTTGGCATACTCCGCATGACGGGGATAATACCCCAACGCCCATATCAAAACCGAAGCGAACAAAATAATCGTTCCCATCTTTTTGAGATATTGCCCCGCCTTATTCCACATATGAAGTAACGTATTCCGCATAGTCGGCATCCGGTAAGGCGGCAACTCCATCACAAAAGGGTCGGAAACCTTTTGAAACAGCAACTTTTTCAAAAGCAAAGCCGTCAATATCGCCAACCCGATACCTATTACATAAATAGATAATAAAATCAGCCCTTGATTCACCGGGAAAAACGCGGAAACCATCAGAATATATACCGGCAAACGGGCGCTGCACGACATAAAAGGAATAATCAGCATCGTCAAAAGCCGTTCCCGGCGGCTCTCCAACGTACGGGTCGCCATAATCGCCGGCACATTGCATCCCACGCCTATCAACAGAGGAATAAAAGACTTGCCGTGCAACCCGATTTTGTGCATCAGCTTATCCATAATAAAAGCCGCCCGTGCCATATACCCCGTATCTTCCATCAAAGAAATAAAGAAAAACAGAATCAGGATATTGGGCAAAAACACTATCACGCCCCCCACTCCGGCAATAACTCCATCCACAATCAAATCCGTCAGTGGACCGGGAGCCATCACTCCCGCCACCCAACTTCCCAAAGCATCCACCCCCTCCTGAATCCACTCCATAGGATAACTCCCCAAAGAAAAAGTAGCCTGGAACATCACCCACATAAACAGCAACAGCACCGGGAACCCGAACCAATGATGCGTCAGCACCGTATCGATCGCACTCGTAAGCTGCCGTTTATCCTTATCGCCCACAGTATAGGTCTCCTTCAAAGCACCGCGTATAAAACCGTACTTGGCATTGGTAATAATCGTCCGGGTATCTTCCTTATACTCCTTTTCCAGACGCGAAATTTCCCGTCGGGTCACCTCTTCTATCTCCGGATAATTGGCAGAAACAGACAACACATCCCGGATAATCCGGTCATCTTCCAGCATTTTGATAGCCAGATAACGAGGAGCAAACCTGTCGGTAATATTTTTATTCGGCACAATCACCGCCTTCACCCGGTCAATGGCCTGCTCAATCTCCGTTCCGTAATTGATATGGATATGGCGGGAAATGTCATTCTTATCTTCAAACACCTCGATAATTTTATTCAGCACCTCTTCAATACCCTCTCCCTGGGAAGCCGTCGTCGGCACAATCGGGAACCCCAGCAAATGTCCCAGATAAGGATAATCCAACACAGCTCCTTCCCGACTCAATTCATCATACATATTCAACGCCATCACCACCCGGATATTCATATCTATCAACTGAGTGGTAAGAAACAGATTCCGTTCCAGATTCGAGGCATCCACCACATTCAAAACAATATCGGGATGACGCTCCGTAATATAACTCCTGACAAACAACTCCTCCGGAGTATACTCCGTAATGGAATAAGTTCCCGGCAAATCCATCAGATGAATCGTATACCCCTTGTGCTTGAAAACCGCCTCCTTCGCATCGACAGTCACCCCACTGTAATTCCCCACATGCTCCCGAAGACCGGTAGCGCGGTTAAAAAAAGAAGTCTTGCCGCAATTTGGATTCCCGACCAGAGCAATCTCGATTGTATTAGTCTTTTCCCGCAACACCTCCTCCGCCGCCTCATCCTGAAAAGTCCCGTTATATCCGGACACCTTCACATCCTCTCCCGCCAGCTCCGACAAATTCATCACCTCGATCAATTCCGACTCACTCCTGCGCAGAGAAATATGCGTATCCATAATCTTATACTCTATCGGATCACGCAAAGGGGCATTCTTAATAACCGTTACCTTCTCTCCTTTCACAAACCCCATTTCCACTATCCGGTTCCGGAAACTACCGTGTCCGTGCACTTTCACAATCACACACGCTTCGCCCGTAGGGACATCGGACAACCTTAAAAAATGATTTTCCATTCCTGTCTAACTATTCGGAAATTTTCAGACCAACTACAAATTAACTGTTATCGGGATACAAAAATAATACTTCCGCACCACAATTGAAATCCCTATAAATGGGGATAAAAATAAAAACTCCGAAGACAGACTACATATACAAATCGCGCTCCCCGGCTGCAATTCGTTTGTAATAACTCAGAAAAGTAGGGAGCAATCTTTTATCGGTAAAAAAAGCATTCCTTTCAATCTCCTGCAACTCCTTCTCAATAAGCCGCTCCCCTACGATGCGGGTTTCTGCCGAAGCATAATCATTCAGATACTCGCGGAATGTCAGCACGGCATTCAACTTACAGAACTTTCCTTCCACTCCTTTCTCCAGCAAACTCATAATCTTATCCCCCGTCCTGCCGCAACGATAACCCGCCGTGCAGAAAGACGTAATATAACCATCCGTTGCCAACTCCCGTACCACCTCATCCAGACGCCGCTGGTCCCCCAGCATAAACTGCACCTTATCCCTGTTCTCCTCCTGCAACTTATTTGTCGAATAAGCCCCTATTCCTATCTTGGACGAAGCATCCGTCTGCGTACAACCGTAGCCGATAATCTCCCGCCGCAAATCCGCCCGCTCC
This sequence comes from uncultured Odoribacter sp., assembly GCA_910588375.1. Lineage (GTDB taxonomy): Bacteria > Bacteroidota > Bacteroidia > Bacteroidales > Marinifilaceae > Culturomica. Next base: position 102,621 of record CAJUQA010000008.1, on the reverse strand, counting down.
CGTGCCGTGACAATCAATCCCGTATAAGGCACCGCCAGACGCAACACCGTCACCAAACGCTTAAAAGCATCATCCCCGACAAGATAAGAAGAATTTTCACTGATAAAACTCCCCGGAGCAGGCTGCATCCGCGGAAAAGAAATCGTATGAGGGCCTATACCGAACTGCCGTTCCAAATCATGGGCATGTCTCACCAACCCCATCACTTCGAAACGCCAGTCATAAAGCCCGAACAAAGCTCCGATAGCCACATCGTCAATCCCAGCATCCATCGCCCGGTGCATCGCATACAGACGCCACCGGTAATTCCCTTTCACCGTATCCGCCGGATGAAACTCCGCATAACGTCCCCGGTGATACGTCTCCTGAAACACCTGAAACGTACCGATTCCCGCACGCCACAACTTACGCAAATCCGCCACACTCATCGGAGCCGCATTCACATTCACCCGGCGGATATTATTAAAACCGTTTCCTGTCGGAGTCGTCCGCTTCACCGAATAAATCTCGGATATGGAATCGGCGATATAATCCGCATCACTCAACGGGTGCTCACCATACACGGCAATCAAACGCTTATGCCCCTGGTCTATCACCGCCTCCGTCTCCTGCCGGATTTCCGCCGGCGTCAGCACATGACGCTTCTCCTCGCAATTATCACTCCGGAAACCGCAATACACACAACGATTCACACATACATTGGAACAATACAGGGGGGCAAAAAACACAATCCTGTTATCATAGACCCGCTTCTTCACCTCCAGGGCCACCCCTTTCATCTCTTCCAGCAACTCCGGGTCTTCCACATTCAGCAACACCGCCGTTTCCCGGGGCGTCAGCAATTTTATATCCAGAGACTTCTGTAAAATATCCCTCACCATCCCCACATCCGGACCACGGGTCTCCTCCAGCTCCCTCACAATCTCCCTCTCATCGACAAAATCCTTACCGTTCACCAAATACTTATCGATTTCTTCCTGCCTGACAACCTGCGCAATCCACTCCTTCACGTTCATCTCACTTCACTTTCAACGCCCAGACATCCCGGTGCTTAGGATAAGCCTTCCTGATTTCAAAAACTTTATCCCAAGCCTCGTCATGCGTCTTGAAAACACCGCAACTCACCCGGAACAACCCCTCCTCATTTTGAAAAATCTGGGTATCCTTAAAACCGAGCTGCACCATTCTATTCTTTAACTGTTCCGCTCTCTGGCGGTTCTTAAAACTTCCCACAATCACATGATAAGGCGTTTCCTCCTCCACATTTCCCTCCACAATCATCTCCTCCCTGACCGGACTGACCACCACAGGTTCTGCTTGCACGGGAGGAGTTGCCGTATCCTTAACCACCGTATCCTTCTTCACTTCCGGTTCCTTCTTCACCGGCACAACGACCGTCTCCGCAACAGGCTCTTCCTCCTCCTTCCCCTTTTTACCCTTATCCTTGTGCCCGAACAGCAAATTGATACCGAAACGGCCGTTCAGGGACTGCGTACTCGTATAATTGGCAGCCAATACATTATCCGTGGAAGCATACAACTGCACCGGTCCCAGCTTGGCTGTCAAGGCCGCCCCCACATTCACATAATTGCCGGGCATCACGCTATACGACACCGCCGCGCTCACATTCCTCAACAAACGCACATCGGCCGAAGCCGTCAGAGAAGGATAAAACTTCTTGTCCAGCAACGTCAGTTCCGCCACTCCGGCCACATTCACCATCTTCGACACCTGATACGTCGCCCCCAAATACACCTGGGTGCGCAACATACTCATATAAGCCCCCTGCTTCTCCTGCAATCGGAAATTATCTTTCAGACTATCCACCAAATCATCAAAAACATCGTCTATCGACTTATCATCTTTCTTAATACTGTTGGACAAATCCCCTCCCCTCCAATCGAAAGTCGCATCCTGGGAAAAACGGTAATTATCCGCACCCCAACGAATAAAACCCAAATCAACAATACTGGCATAGAATTTCAGCTTATCATTAAACTGGTACTCCGCACCCAAATCCAACGCAAAACCCGGATTCTTCGTATTCAGAATCATCGAAACCGAAAAATCATCCGTATCCACATCAAAACTGTCCCAATCGATATACTCCCCGGTCTCGTCCTTATCATACGTAACATTCACCGGCGCGGAAATCCGGATATCCTGCTTGGAGCGAAGCTTAATAGAAGAAGCATCCTTCGACGACTCAATACTGATTTTGGAATTCACCATACGGGCATTCGCGATACCCAACAGGAACTTGGCACGTCCTCCGACCGTCCACTTATCATTGACTTTCTTCGACAAACCGAGGGCAAACTCCTCATAAGCATTGAGCTCCAAGCCCAAATCCCCGATATCCATCGTCTTACCCAAATAAGGCTCATTTCCCCGTTTCAGAAAAGAAAACAAATCCTTATTTGCCCGGAAAGTAAAATCATTCTTCTCCGTCACATCCAACGTCGCATACCAGCTGTTTATCTTTACACCGACTGTCAACAGCGAAATCTCATTCCCGAAATGGATAATATTCTGTTTCCGCAACGACTTATACATCCGGTCCATATCGACATACAGCGAATCCTTACCGCCCTTCACCAACAAATCATCAATTCCGAAAGAAGAATTCAAATAATTGACCGAAATGCCACTCAATGCCGGCAACCCCACCCACACCTTATACTCCGGCTGATAAGCGGGATTAAACCGCACTCTCTGAGGTAAATTGGGTAAAAAATAAGCCGTACCGTTTGCATCTTGTCCCCACAGAAATTCCGAACACAAACACAACAATATAACAGTGATAACACTACGCACTTTCTTCATCTAACTAAAAATTACAACCATTGAAAACGCAACATACGTTTGAAATCGCAAATCTATGTTAAAAAAACAATATATACAATATATAAGACAAGAGGATAACACAAGAAGTGACCAAGAAAAGATACATGCTTAGTAGGCGTGTGTCTCCTTCCGTAATCCATGAAAGATAAAAGGATTAGTACATTTCCAACAATATAACACACGCAAAAAAAACGACAAAAAATATTTTGCTCCGCCAAAGATATAAAAAAATAGATTCCCATTCCGTATCGATAATATTTTTTTAGTCCGATAGTTACGACGCTCACCTCTCCATTTTCCACTTCATAAATCAACAAATACCACACGCCTACTAAACAGGTATCAAAACAAATTAAATACATAGTGTTATGAAGTGTCATATTTTCAAAAACATCGGAAAAATCATACTCCTGACCTCATTGATTTTTCCAAATCTATCTCCGGCAAAGGCCAACAACATCCGAATAAACGGGAAACCCCACGTTGTAAACATCACAGGCGACACCGCCATCGTGGAACTCAACCTGTCGTGGGACAACTCCTGGCGGGATGACTTTAATTGGGATGCCGCCTGGGTATTCTTCAAGTTTAAGAAACGGGGATTGGAGAACCCGTGGCAGCATGCTTACCTTTCGTCTTCCGGTCATGTATTAAGTACTGCCGCCGGTAACGAGGGAGGCGGTTACGCTTACATGGTAGGTGCTAATGCCGGAAAGGTAAACGGTCTGTACGTCATGCGTAACGGAATCTCAGAGGGAAATGTCAGTATCCGGTTACAGGCGAAATGGCCTCTTAACGGTACAGGACTTACTTCCGCGGATTTCGGTGATGCATTGAACGGTATTTACGTTGCCGTCCATGCTATTGAAATGGTGTATGTTCCTTACGGGGCGTATTACTTGGGGGATGCTTCTTCTTACAAAAGTTTTGCTGTTGGTGACACGGCTGCCGTAGTCATTGACTCTGAAAGTGCTTTGACACTTTCCGCCAAGAACGGTATGCCGAATGTTTCCTTGGCGGCTTCTTATCCGAAAGGGTATGCCGGCTTCTATGTGATGAAATATGAAACGAGCCAGGAGCAATATGTAGAATTCCTCAATTCTTTGACCCTCGAGCAACAGAAAGCGCGGGTCACAAACAATAATTTCTCTACCATGAAGAGAGGGGATTATGTATTCGGGGACATTGCCCAACCGAGTTGTCGGAACGGTATCGTGTTTATCGAACAACGGAAAGCAAATACACCTGTCGTGTTCGGTAATAATCTGAATCCGAATAATGATTTGTTTTCCACAGATGACGGTCAGACGTTGGCTTGTAACTACATGAGCATCGAGGATATGATAGCGTATTGCAGTTGGAGTGGTTTACGTCCGATGAGTGAATTGGAATACGAGAAGGCATGCCGCCGTTTCTATCCCCAAGTACCGGATAAAGGAGAATACGCCTGGAATACAAACAACGGAGTGAACCGTTTAAACGGATTGGGCGATTTAAATTACCGTGGCGACCAGCGGGAACAGGCTTTGAGTTACTTGAAGAACGTGAATAGCGGTACGACGAACAATATCAACGGTCCCGTGCGGTGTGGCTTGTTTGCCACGTCGGCAACGAATCAGACACAGGCAGGAGCAACATACTGGGGCGTCATGGAAATGAGCGGTAATCTGAAAGAACTGTGTGCGAATGTGAACTACACCTATTTGGATGGTGGTAGCTGCGGTGCGGGAGTGTATAATGCCAATTTATGGGACAAGACAGCAACGAAATACGGTGTGCGTGGCGGAGGTTTTAACAGTGTGGATGATTTACTGAGGACTTCCGACCGGACAGAGGCGATGAATTATTTTACCAGCATTACCCAACGGGACAGTACCGTAGGATTCCGCGGAGTGTACAGTCTGTCGGGCATCAAGATAGAGGGAGGGAAAATTCAGGGCGATACGACCTGCCCCGGCAATGAATTGCGTATAGTCAATGTGCAGGCACCGTTTTGTCCGGATTTTCCCGATATGCGTTTCCAATACAACTGGTACGTGAAAAAACCGGGAGAGGCGAAGTTTGACATTATTTCCAATGCGAGCGGGGAGTCTTTCACTTACAAGGATTTTGAGAATACCACAACTTCTTTTGTTACCTATCAATTCAAACGTGTGGGGATATGTGCTATGGGTATGGCGGAGACAATAACGAACGTTTACGTAGCGCCTCGTCCCTGGACAGTCAATTTAGATACTTACACTAATGTTTATCCCTCCTTTACAGTTATCTCCACTTGGGGAACAATGCCGAAAACGAATTGGAAATTAGATCATGCTCCAGCTGGAATATCAATTACTGATAAGGGTGTGATGTCAGGCCTAACGTCTAATTCCGTTTTTTGGGTGGATGTAACGGTGTCATCGGATAAATGTCCGGGAATAAAATACAATAAAAGAATTGTCGTTCGTCGAGAGTTTACAACGGTTGGTTCAGGAAGCATTACATTGGAACCCGGAGAATATGCCATGGAATGTTGGGGAGCACAGGGTGGACGAGGAAGAACAGATTGGGTTTTAAATAAACAGGGTGGATATGGTGCCTATACGAAAGGAAGTTTGTCATTAGCTAATAACCGGACATTTTATATATATGTAGGAGGCAAAGGAAAAGATTCTGGCACGAATGGGAAATGTGGCGGCGGAGCGGGAGGATATAATGGCGGCGGAGCGGGAGGTAAGGATGGGAACTGTGATTCGGAGCCAGAACCAGGAGCGGGAGGTGGGGGTGCCTCAGATATTCGATTGACAGGAGGGACATGGAATGTTGCCACCTCCTTAAGGTCACGAATTATGGTTGCAGCTGGAGGGGGTGGTTCAACTTTCAGCAGTGCAGGAGGAGAAGGAGGAACATTATCGGCTTCTGGCGGAACAAGCCAAACTGCGGGACAAGCTTTTGGGATAGGAGGAACAGGTGTTAATAATTCTGAATTTGTAGCAGGACCGGGAGGTGGAGGTGGAGGATATTACGGGGGAAAAGGTGGCCAAACAAGCAATGTGGGAGGACGTGGCGGCTCTTCATTTATTTCCGGTTATGTTGGATGTAATGCAGTGAATGCAAGCGGAAGCCACACAGGACAGCCAGTACATTTTTCCGGACTGAAATTTTACAATACAACCATGAAAGCAGGAGCGAGAAGTGGAAATGGTTTAGTGCGAATCAGTCCGGTGGTTCCCTAACCCCAAGAAAAAAGCAGGAGAACGGAAAAATGTTAAAAATTTAAGCCGCAGTTTGCAAGAAATAAAAAATGTTTAAGATTTAACACCACAGATTGCAGCTTAACAAAAACAGTCGCGGATTTCTTCCTGCAAACTGCAAGAAGAAAAACAAACGAAAGAATTTCTTCCTGCAAACCGCAAGAGAAAAAAAACAGTTGCGGACGACCTCTTGCAACTTGCAGGAAGAAAAAAATTCAATCGGACAAGCTCCTGCAATCTGCAGCAAGAAAAAAACAAATACAAACAGGTCGCTGCCATTTGCAGCGGCCATAAAACAACAAAACCATGATAAAATCAACCAGCTTAAGCATGTTAAGAAACCTGGAACACTTCCAGGTCATGTCGAATATCCTTTCCTATCTGAAAGAAGGAAATCTGGAAGAACTGAAACTCGAAACCTTCTGCACATCGTTCGAAGCGAAATTCAAAGCATACGACGACGTATTGGTTCTCGAACGCAGCAGCGCCCTGTCGGAAAAAATCTATCAGGCGGATATAGAACGCGACCAAGCCTTCCGTGCACTGGTATCCGCCGTCAAAAATTACGTCTCCTTCCCCGATGAACAAAAATCCGCAGCCGCCGCACAGATACTGCACCAAATCGAAAAATACGGAAAAGGCGTCGAACGTCTCCCCTACCTTCAGGAATCGGGTATCCTGTCAAACCTTCTACAGGACTTAGCCCTGACAGAAAATGCCAACGCGCTTAAACTACTACAATTGGACGATTGGGTGAAAGTACTGAAAGATAGTACTGCCCGATTCGACGAACTATTCATGAGCCGCGAAACCGACAACTCGACAAAAGGTTCGGGAGAAGTGAAAGAAGCCCGGCAGGCCATGCAGGAAGAATTCGAACGCCTGGTCTACGGCATCAACGGTTACGAACTGGTCTACGGCACAAGCGTATACGGCCCTCTGGCCAACAAAATCAACGAAGCCGTCGAATACGCCCAGCAACAAGTCTCCCGCCGCACTCGCCGCCCCAAAGAAGAAGACGAACAAATATAATCCCCTCAACCCACAAAAAATGCCGGCGGGGAGCCGGCATTTTTTATCAACCGTCTTGTATCGTACTCCGGAGCTTTTGCAGGCCTGCGCGTTGCAGGGGGGAATCTTTAAACAAGCGCACAAAAGTTGTTTCATCCATCGTCCGCCAATCCTCTTTGGTAAGATGCAATACCTCCGGTCGGGGTAAAAATTCCGGAATCCGGTGCTCTTCCGCCCGGTTGTTCCAAGGACATACCTCCTGACAGCAATCACAACCGAATAACCGATTACCTGCAACCTGTCGGATTTCCTCCGGGACCGGTTCCTGGCTTTCTATCGTATGGTAAGCGATACAACGACGGGCATCCACCCGATGAGCCGTCAAAGCACCTGTCGGACAAGCATCCACACAGCGCGTGCAGGTGCCGCAATACGTATTTTCAAAAGGCTGGCTGTAACAATCAAATACGGCAGGAGTAACAATAATACCGATAAAACAGAACGACCCTTTCCGGCGGTGAATCAACAATGTATTCTTTCCTATCCATCCCAATCCTGCCCTTCTCGCCCATTCGTGTTCAAAAACGGGAGCCGAATCGGTAAAACAACGTCCCGGAATTCCTCCCAACTCCTGCATCAACTTCCGCAACCGGTCTTTCACCACCAGGTGGTAATCCTTTCCATAGGCATAGCGGGCTATCCGAGGCACCCCCGCCTCCTGCCGAAGCGGCGAATAATAATTGGTAAGCGTAACTATCACGGAACGGGCATTCTCCACCAACAGCGAAATATCCTCCCTTTTCTCCATGTTGCGGGACATATAAGCCATTCCCGCCTGACAACCGTCATCAAGCCACCGCTGCAACCGTTCCCTCTCCCCTGTCAGTTTTTCCACCGGAGCCACTCCCGCGGCATCAAAGCCGATTTCCCGGCTTTTTGCCAACAAGGTATCCAGCTGCAAAACCGTTTCCATCCTCAAATGTCATACCCCAGTTCCAGACGGGCGGTTTCATTCATCCGGTCGGGCGTCCACGCAGGCTCAAAGACTAAATTGACCGTAGCGCTCTCCACGCCTTCCACTTCCATCACGACATCATGCACTTGCTGTACAATCTCATCAGCAATAGGACAACCGGGAGCCGTCAGCGTCATGGAAACTATCACCTCCGAAGGCTTGGGAAACGCAATATCATAAATCAACCCCAAATCCCAAATATTCACGGGAATTTCGGGGTCGTACACCGTAGAAAGCTTCTCTATAACCAAATCTTTCATCAAACTTTCCGCCATCCTGTCATTTTTTGAGTTTATACAATCTTACAGAAACGCTATTTGGCAGAAAACGCTATTGCATACATTTTAATCTGCCGGATCATCGACACCAGTCCGTTGGAACGGGTGGGCGAAAGATGCTGCGTCAGTCCGATTTCATCAATGAAACCCAAATCGGCGTTGGCAATCTCCTCCGGTTTCTGTCCCGAAAACACCCGCACCAACAAGGCGGCGATTCCCTTTGTAATAATGGCATCGCTGTCCGCCATAAAATAGAGCAAGTCTCCGCGCATCTCCGGATAAAACCACACCCTCGACTGGCAACCCTTAATCAGATTGTCGTCCGTTTTATATTGTTCGTCCATCGCCGGCATGCCGTTCCCGATTTCTATCAGATAGGCATATTTGTCCATCCAGTCGTCATATACCGAGAACTCCCCGACAATCTCCCGTTCAATTTCTTCTATACTCATCGCCTAAACATTTAACATCTTTTCCACTTTCCTCAATCCCTCGCACAATTTATCTATTTCCGCTTTCGTGTTATACATCGCCAGTGAAGCCCGTACCATCCCGGTCATGCCGTAGTGCTGCATCACCGGTTCGGCACACAACTGCCCGGTACGCACCGCAATGCCCATCTGGTCCAGCAAAGTCCCCAAATCGAAATGGTGTATCCCGTCAATCTGGAACGAAATCACCGAAGCCTTTTGCCGTGCTTCTCCGAAAATGCGCAAACGGGGAATCTGTCTCATCTGCTCCTGGGCATAGTGCAGCAATTCTTCTTCATAGCGGCCGGCTTCCGCCACCCCTATCTTCCCGATGTATTTCAACGCTTCCCCCAAACCGACGATACCGATAAAGTCGGGCGTCCCTGCCTCAAACTTAAAAGGCAGTTCGTTGTAGGTCGTCTTTTCAAATCTCACCTCCCGTATCATCTCTCCCCCTCCCTGCCAGGGCGGCATCTGCTCCAACAGTTTCTCTTTTCCATACAGCACGCCCACACCCGTCGGTCCGTAAACCTTATGTCCCGAAAAAGCAAGGAAATCGCAATCGAGTTCCTGAACATCCACCGGCAAGTGGGCTATTGCCTGCGCCGCATCCACCAACACTTTTGCCCCGACAGCATGGGCACGGGCTATCATTTCCCGGACGGGATTCACCGTTCCCAACACATTCGACACATAAGCCACCCCGACCAGTTTCACCCGTTCCGTCAAAAGCTTTTCATATATATCCAGCTGCAATTCCCCCTTATCATCGAAAGGAACCACCTTCAATACGGCCTTTTTCCGCTCGCACAACATCTGCCACGGGACAATATTGGCGTGGTGCTCCATCTCCGTCACAAGAATCTCGTCCCCTTCCCCCACAAAAGCCTCTCCGAAAGCATACGCCACTAAATTAATCGCCTCCGTCGTGCCACGCGTAAAAATGACCTCCTTCTCGGAAGCCGCATGAATAAAATGCTGCACCTCACGCCGAGCTTCCTCATTCGCATCCGTACATTTATTGCTCAGATAATGCACACCCCGGTGGACATTGGAATTGTATTTCAGATAATACTCCGTCATTCTGTCAACCACCGGCAGCGGACGCTGGGCCGTGGCCCCATTATCCAGATACACCAGCAGTTTTCCGTATACTTTCTCTTCCAGTATCGGGAAATCAGCCCTTATTTTTTCCACATCGACCATACCCCTGCTCTCATTTTTTACATTGCAATATGCAATTGTGGCACTTTGAAAACTCGCCCCTCAGCCGGCGTTCAATCATATCGTCAATCTTCTCCCGCAACGGCTCCAACTTCACCCGGCGGATAATATCGTGGGCAAACCCGAACATCATCATCATCCGAGCTTCGGCAGCGCTGATACCCCGGGAACGCAAATAAAACATCGCCTCCTCATCAATCTGCCCGACGGTAGCTCCGTGGCTGCATTTGACGTCGTCCGCGTCGATAATCAGCTGGGGTTTCGTATTCACCCGCGCCGTATCCGTCAGCAACAAATTATTATTCGCCTGATAAGCCTCCGTTTTCTGCGCATCCGGTTCTACGCGGATACACCCGGAGAAATTAGCCAGCGACGCATCGTCCAGCACCCCTTTGAAATGCTCATTGCTGGTGCAATGCGGAGCGATGTGGTCGATATAGGAATAATTATCCACCTGCTGATTCTTATCCAACAGATACAAACCGTACAGATTACTCGTTCCGCCCTCCTCATTCAATGCCACATAAAGATTGTTTCGTATCATCCCTCCGTACAGCGTCACGACATTCGCATCAAAAACTGAATCCCGGTGCTCCGAAACAAACACCGAATTTATCTGGGAAGCCCCCAAATGCTGGTTTTGCACCTGGTAATAATCCAACCGCGCATTTTCACCCAAATAGACTTCCGTAGCATTATTCATCAGGAAATTGTCCTGGGAAAGTGTATGGTCGCAAACCAGCAACGTCGCCTGCGCTCCATTCCCCAACACAACTAAATTCCGCTGAAAAGCCAGCAAATCCGCTTTGGCCCGCAACAGGTTCACAATCTGCAACGGCTTTTCCACCACTACCCCGTCCGGAACATACACAAACACCCCGTCCTGGGCAAATGCCGTATTCAACGCCACTAGTCCATCCTTGGCAGCCATGGAGGAATATTGGGCATAATGCTTCGCAAACAAATCCGGATATTGCTGTGCCGCCTCTTTAAAACTGCAAACAACCACCCCGTCCGGCACTTCCGCCTTCGCATTACCGTCAAAATACCATCCGTTTACCGTCAACAGAAGATTGGTCTCCAAATTCGGGACGGCACACCGGAACACCTCCTTGAGGTCCACCTCCTGGGGAATATACTTGAAAACGGCCTTGTAATCGCGCGAAAAGACGGGCAACAGGTTCGTATACAGATAATCCTCCGTTTTATAGGGAACACCGCCCAATGCCTTAAAATGCGAAAAAGCCTCCTCCCTCTTGCCGTTCACCGTCTCTCCATGCCCCTCGCAAAGCAACGCCCTTCCCTGCTCGAAAAGAGCCGCGAAATCATTATTTATTTTTTCTACTTCCAGCATGTATATACCCTTTAAGACCGACCTTTCACTTCTTCCTTAATCCAGTCGTAGCCCTGTTTTTCCAATTCGGCCACCAATTCCTTCCCCGCCGTTTTCACAATCCGTCCGTCATACAAAACATGCACGACGTCGGGCACGATGTAATCCAGCAACCGCTGATAATGAGTAATGACAATAACGGCATTATCCGGCCTTTTCAATTTGTTCACACCCTGCGCCACCGTGCGCAAGGCATCGATATCCAATCCGGAGTCCGTCTCGTCCAAAATAGCCAACTTCGGCTCAAGCACCGCCATCTGGAAAATCTCATTTCTCTTTTTCTCCCCCCCCGAAAATCCTTCGTTCAGAGAACGGTTCAACAGCTTGTTGTCGATACCCACCAATTCCATCTTCTCCCGAATCATTTTCAGGAAATCGCCTGCCGGATAAGGAGGCTGCCCATGATATTTTCGGTGTTCGTTCACCGCCGTTTTCAGAAAATTCACCGTACTGACCCCCGGAATTTCCACCGGATACTGGAAGCTCAGGAAAATACCCTCCCGCGCCCGGTCTTCCGCCGGCATCTCCAATAAATTTTTACCGTTAAACTCTATCTCTCCCGCCGTCACCTCAAACCGTTCGCGTCCCGTCAGCACGGCCGACAACGTACTTTTCCCCGCGCCGTTGGGTCCCATGATTGCATGGATTTCGCCCGGTTTCACTTCCAGATTGATACCCTTCAATATCTCTTTGCCGTCCACTGAGGCATGTAAATTCTTAATCTTTAACATCGTTGCTTCCATCGTTGAAACATTTGTTTTTAATTACCTATCCGACGCTCCCCTCCAGGCTGATTTGTAATAATTTCTGCGCCTCCACCGCAAACTCCATCGGCATTTTATTAATCACATCCCCGGCATATCCCTTGATAATCAAGCCGACGGCATCCTCAGTCGAAATGCCCCGCTGATTACAGTAGAAAATCTGGTCTTCCCCGATTTTAGAGGTTGTCGCCTCATGCTCAACCTGTGCCGTCGAATTTTCTATCTCCAGATAAGGGAACGTATGTGCCCCGCATTTATCCCCCAGCAACAGGGAATCGCACTGGGAATAATTGCGCGCGTTCTGGCAGCTTTTGACCACCTTCACCTTTCCCCGGTAGGAATTGCTGCTGTAGCCGGCAGAAATACCCTTCGAAACAATCCGGCTCCGCGTATTGTTCCCGATATGTATCATCTTCGTGCCCGTATCCGCCTGCTGGTAATTGTTGGTGACGGCCACCGAATAAAACTCACTCACCGACCCGTCGCCTTTCAGAATCGTACTCGGATACTTCCAGGTAATTGCCGATCCGGTTTCCACCTGTGCCCAAATCAGCTTGGCATTCTCCCCGCGGCAGATGCCTCTTTTGGTCACAAAATTATATATACCGCCCTTCCCCTCCTTATCGCCCGGATACCAGTTCTGCACCGTGCTATACTTCACCTCGGCATTCTTCTCCACAACAATCTCCACAATAGCGGCGTGCAATTGGTTCTCATCCCGCTGGGGAGCCGTACATCCTTCCAGATAACTCACGAAAGCCTCAGCGTCCGCCACTATCAGCGTCCGTTCAAACTGTCCCGTCTTAGCCGCATTAATCCGGAAATACGTGGACAATTCCATGGGGCAGCGCACCCCTTTCGGAATATAGACAAAAGAACCGTCACTGAATACGGCGGAGTTCAATGCGGCAAAAAAATTATCCGTGTAAGGCACCACCGAACCCAAATACTTTTTCACCAAATCGGGATGGTCTTTTACCGCCTCCGAAAAAGAGCAGAAAATCACCCCTCTTTCCGCCAGCGTCTCCTTAAACGTGGTCTTCACCGAAATACTGTCCATCACGGCATCCACCGCCACGCCCGCCAGCGTCTTCTGCTCATTCAGCGGAATACCCAGCTTGTCAAAAGTGGCTTTCAGCTCAGGGTCCACATCTTCCCACTCCTTCTTGGCCTCCTGTTTCGGTGCCGCATAATATATAATATCCTGGTAATCTATCTCCGGTATGGTCAACTGAGCCCACTGCGGCATCTTCATCGTCAGCCAGTGGCGGTATGCCTTCAACCGAAACTCCAGCAACCATTCGGGCTCTTCCTTTTTTGCAGAAATCGTACGGATCACCTCCTCGCTCAACCCCTTGCCAATCGTCTCCGTCGCCACCTCCGTCACAAAACCGTATTTGTAATCGCTTCCCGTGACTTCCTGCAATATATCGTCCTTTTCTTTAGCCATAACTACATTCTTCCGTTTCTGTTTTCGCTAATCCCCGCAAAATTACAAAATATATTTCACACCCCAATCCGATGCCCCGGACATTCTGAGTGATTATCCCCTTCAAAGACCGTACCGCATAATGCAGAAATTTACTATTTTTGTGAACTCAACCAATACAGTTTACATGAGCAAATCCAAAAAATACACAGAATTGTCTACACTCGGAGAATTCGGACTGATTCACCACCTGACAAAAGACATACGTTTAAAGAATGCCTCCACCCTGAAAGGAGTGGGTGACGACGCCGCTGTCCTGGACTACGGCGGCAAAAAACTATTGGTCAGCACGGACATGATGATTCAGGACATCCATTTCGACCTGACGTACACCCCGCTGAAACACTTGGGCTATAAAGCGGTTGCCAGCAACGTAAGCGATATTTGCGCCATGAACGGCACACCCCGGCAGATTGTCGTGTCCCTGGCCCTCTCGAACCATTTCTCAGTCGAAGGGACGGAAGAACTTTATGCCGGCATCTATTTGGCCTGCGAACACTATGGCCTGGACTTAATCGGAGGGGACACCACCTCCTCCCGGACGGGAATGTGCATCAGCATCACCATCATCGGGGAAGCCGAAGAAGAAGAAATCGTCTACCGCAACACCGCCAAAGAAAACCAGCTCATCTGTGTAAGCGGGAATCTGGGTGCGGCCTACATGGGGCTGCAATTGCTCGAAAGGGAAAAAACGGTTTTCTCCGGCAATCCGGAAGCCGCCCAACCGGATTTTACCGGTTACGAATACATCCTGGAACGGCAACTGAAACCGGAAGCCCGGCTGGATATCATCCAACAGCTCCGCGAAAAAGGCATACGCCCCACAGCCATGATAGACATCTCCGACGGCTTGGCGTCCGAAATGCTCCACATCTGCAAGGATTCCGGTATCGGATGCAACCTGTATGAAGAAAAAATCCCGATTGATTACCAGACATACAAAATGGCGGAGGAACTGAACATGAACGCCACCGTCTGCGCCCTGTCGGGCGGAGAAGATTACGAACTGCTCTTCACGGCTCCGCTGGATGCTTACGACACATTACTTACGTCGGAATCCGTCAGTATCATAGGCCACACCTGCAAAGCAGGCGAGGGCTGCAACCTCATCACCCGCGACGGCAACAGTTTCGAACTGAAAGCCCAGGGATGGAGCAATTTTAAAAACGAAGCCGAATAACACATGGAGCCATACAAAGAATTAGAAAATTTATTAGAGGAGATACAACGCTGTTGCGAAAAAGGGGACCGCAAGACGCTGCCCGGCATCCTGCGGGAATTGATGCACCACCGTCAACAATATTACCAGGACAGCATTCTCCGGGGACAGCAAGACTGTTTCAGTGAAGCCCTGTTTAAAATCCTGCTACTGGAACTGGACGAAGAAGAAAACGACAGCATCGAAACGGCGGAACTCGCATACGCCGGACTCTCGTCCGTTATGAACAACCCGGATTCGGTGACCCCCGAACACTATAAACGCCGCCTGTTGTTGCTGCATTATTTCAGCGACTACTTCACAGACGCGGTCATTGAAATCTTTTTGAAAAAATACCGGGAGGATAATTTACTGGAAGCCCGCAATATGGCGTTGGAATGTATCGAAAAGATGCAGTTGGCGGACATGCTCCTGCTGGAAGAACAATACCCGGATTTCATCAACGGCGACGAACAATTGGCTGACGCCTGCAACGCTCTCACTCTTTCTCCCGATGTGTCGGAAACCGAACGCGCGGAAGCCGATTTATTGCACAAAGTATTGCACGCTTATCTGAAGGCCAAATACAAAAACTGAGGACCGCAGGGCCCTCAGTTTATGACAATCATACCAAATCAATAGTTCTGGTTAAATCTTCTCTCTCCTCTGTTCTCTCCGTTTCTGTGGAAAGAGCGGTGACCGCCGTTCCGATCTCCCTCTTCTCTGGGACGAGCCTTTTTCACGACAATCATTCTCCCCTGAAATTCCGTTTCATTCAAGGCGTTAATTGCGTTCATCCCTTCTGTTTCATCTTCCATTTCCACAAAACCGAAGCACTTTGAATTTCCGGTCTCTCTGTCCATGATAACTTTCGCAGAAGTAACAACACCATGCTCTCCGAAAAGAGCCTCCAAGTCCTCACCCGTAGTGGTGGAACTCATTTTTGCAACAAAAATATTCACAATAAAAAAATTAAATTAGTAAAACATGTAAAAGAATACGCAACAGATTTTTTTTAGTTTCAAAAAAAGAGGCGGAAATTCTCTTACACACAGCAAAGATAAACTAAATTATTAATAATCAGAAAAAAATATTACCAAGAAGCGACTTTAAAAAATATTTTTTCATTTTATACCTCATTTTGTTTGGCATTTTAATAAAAAGCCCTACATTTGCACACGCAAAATGATGGTGTCATAGCTCAGTCGGTAGAGCAAAGGACTGAAAATCCTTGTGTCCCTGGTTCGATTCCAGGTGATACCACAGCAAAAGAAGCAGTTACGAAAGTGACTGCTTTTTTCTTTACTCTCGGACGCTCTCAGGATTGAAACAAGTTCACTATTCTCCCGCCGTCCGGACAAACCGTTCGAACAGGGGGAGCATATCATCGGAACCCGTCAGCAACATCTCTGGATGCCACTGCACACCAACGACAAAAGCTTTTCCCTCCATTTCAACCGCCTCTATCACCCCGTCCTCCGAACAAGCCGTCGCACGCAACCCCTTACCCAAATCCCGCAACGTCTGATGATGAAAACTGTTCACAAACAAATTCCCGCCGAAAATCTCCCCCAAAACGGAATCCGGAACAATACGGACTGTATGAATACGGTCTGCCCGACAGGCCAACTGGCTATGTCTGAAAACAGGCTGCGGCATTTCCGAAAGGTCCTGATACAGCGTACCGCCACAAGCCACATTCAACAATTGGTGTCCCCTGCAAACCGCCAATACGGGTTTGTCCGTATCCAAAACACGACGCAACAAAGACAGCTCCGCCCGGTCCCAGCGGGTATTGACGGCCCCCAACGCCGTATGGGGCTCATGCCCGTACAGCACCGGATTCACATCTATCCCGCCCGAAAAAAGGAATCCGGCACACAAGCCGGCAAAATATGCCGCCGCCTCTTCATCCTTCACGGGAGGCAAAAGCAAGGGGACTCCCCCCGCCTTTTCAATGGCATCTACATAGTCCCGATTCACATACACCCGCTCCATTCCGGCAAAAACACCCGTTTCCACCGTAAACAAACCGGCGGTTATTCCTATCAATGGCCTCTTCATCATAGTATCCGTATTATTAAAACCGTTGCAAAATTACAAATAATCCTCCCCTCCCAAAAACTCATTTCTCCCAATAATTCACGGAAAATTGAAACCTCCGGGACATCCCGCCCGTTTGACTGACAGAATCCGGGCTCAACTAACCTATAACCATAACACAATTTTACAGATCTTGTGTCACTCCTTGCCTCCCGCAAGGAGTTTTTTATTACTTTTGAGCAACAAAACCACATACGAAAGGATATGGAGAAAAAAACCGCGTCTTTTGTTTTCGAACAGGAAAGGGAAAAACTACAACGCAGTTTCAGTGTCATGATCAAAACCGCCGGCCCGGTGTGCAACCTGGATTGCGACTACTGTTACTACCTGGAAAAAGACGCCCTGTACCCGGGAAAAAAATTCAATCTCTCCTCCTTCCGGATGAACGAGGAGGTATTGGAAAAACTTATCCGGGATTACATAGCGTCCCAGCCGCAACAGCAAATCGAATTCGTGTGGCACGGAGGGGAACCGACCCTTTTGGGCATAGACTATTTCCGGAAAGCCGTCGCCCTCCAGAAAAAATACGCAAACGGCAAAGAAATACTCAACTCCTTTCAGACCAACGGTACGCTGATTACCGACGAATGGGCGGAATTCCTGTCCGAAAACCGTTTCCTGTGCGGATTGTCGATTGACGGCCCCCAAAAATTCCACGACAGCCACCGCCGTTTTCCCAACGGGCAAGGTTCCTGGGAAAAAGTGGTGGAATGCGCCCGCCTTTTCTGCAAACACGGCGTAGAATTCAACACCATGTCAGTCGTCAACGCCTCCAACAGCAAAGAGCCCGCCGCCGTCTACGAATTTCTGAAAAGCATCGGGAGCCGCTTCATGCAGTTCACCCCCATTGCCGAACGCATAGCGCTCGACCCGTCAGCCCCTCTTTCCATCGTTGACAACTGTTATGAAAAAGCCACCGCTGTCATGCAGGAGAATGTCAGTGCACGCGACTGGGGGAATTTCCTGTGCCGCATTTTCGACCTCTGGGTGAAAAATGACGTAGGCAACTGTTTCGTCAACTACTTCGACAACACACTGGCCGCATACGTCGGACAAGCACCGAGCCTCTGTTCCATGGCGCCCTACTGCGGCTGCTCGTTAGCCATTGAACACAACGGCGATGTGTATTGTTGCGACCATTTTGTTTTTGATGAATATAAATTGGGCAATATCTTCGAAAAAAACATAACCGAAATGGCGAAAAGCGACCAGCAACTGTTTTTTGAACAGAGGAAACAGGACACCCTGTCCCGCCAATGCCAGAAATGCCCCTACATAAAAGCTTGCGGCGGCGACTGTCCGAAAAACAGGTTTGTGAAAAACGGGGAAGACGAATATATTTCCTGCCTTTGTGAAGGCTTCCGCATGTTTTTCAACCACACCCGCAAGCATTTCGAATTCATGGCCAACGAGCTGAAACACCAGCGGCCTCCCGCCAACATTATGAAAGCCAAATTATAAAATGAAAATCTATCAAGCATCCCAACAACGCTACGACACCATGCCTTACCGCCGGTGCGGCGACAGCGGTCTCCTGCTCCCCGCCCTTTCTTTAGGATTGTGGCACAATTTCGGCAGTGTAGACGCTTTCGAAAACTACAGCCGGACAGCCTTTACGGCCTTCGACAACGGCATCACCCATTTCGATTTAGCCAATAATTACGGTCCCCTGCCCGGCAGTGCCGAAGAAAACTTCGGGCGCATTCTGAAAAAAGGCCTGGGAGCATACCGGGACGAACTCATTATATCGACCAAAGCCGGACACGATATGTGGCCCGGTCCGTATGGCAGCTGGGGCAGCCGCAAGCACCTCATGGCGAGCATCGACCAGAGTCTGAAACGCATGGGCATCGAATACGTCGATATTTTCTACTCCCACCGTCCCGACCCGGAAACGCCTATGGAAGAAACGATGCAAGCGCTGAGCGATATAGTCAGGCAAGGCAAAGCCCTTTACATCGGGCTGTCGAAATACAACGAAGAACAGACACAAACCGCCCTCCGGCTGCTGCAACAATACGGCACGCCCTGTCTGATTCACCAAGACCGCTATTCCCTTTTCGACCGGGAGATAGAAAACGGCTTACTGGACACCATCGGAGCGAACCGCGTAGGCATGATTGCATTCTCCCCTTTAGCCCAAGGATTACTTACCGACCGCTATCTGAACGGCATTCCCGCAGACTCAAGGGCTGCCAAACCCACCGGATTCCTGAAACAGGAACAAGTGACCCCCGAAAAAATCAATCAGGCACGCCAACTCAACGAGATAGCCCGACAAAGAGGCCAAAGCCTGGCTGAAATGGCCATCGCCTGGTTACTGAAAGACCGGCGGGTTTCCAGTGTCATCATCGGCGCCAGCTCTGTCGCCCAACTCCAAAACAATTTAAAGGCACTTCAAAGCCCCGGATTCACCGACGAGGAACTCAATGCCATAAACCAACTAACAGGGAGGTAAAAAATTAAAAAAGTTAAAGAGTTAAAAAGTTGAAACGTTGAAAAAAAGTCTCTCTTTTCAACTCTTCAACCCTTTAACTCTTCAACCCTTTCAACTTCTAATTTATCGGCGTGATTCGTACCTGTCCGTGACTGGTATTTCCCGTCATTGTACCCGTACCCGCTAAATTAGGCATACCAATATAGCTTCCTTTAGCCGTTGTCCACTGATAACCAGCTCCATCAATCATAAAGGTATTAGTAAATATATATCCAGTATAAGAAGTTGAACAATCCAGTGTAGGACTTGATGCACAAATAGATGCATATACATGAGATGTACGGGATTTAGTCCCAATACACCCAGTATGTCCACTTATATAAGATGAACCGGATGCAGAAGACGTAATATTACAGTTGGTCGTCGTTCCGCCTCCTCCGCCATACCAGCCTCCACCTCCTCCACCAGACCCATAGCCTTGTTTATTATTATCATACGCTCCTACCCCAAAAGAACCTGCAACAGCCACACCATGCATACAACCACCAGCACAAGTCATTGCCGTTCCTGGGGATATTTGAGTTGCTCCACCTGCCGGTTTCGTTACCGCATTTAGTCTACCACCACAATTATACCCAGCATAAAGCCCATCATAACCCATTAATCCGCCACCGGCGACTCCTTTGTTCCAAACAGTACCAGCACCATAACTTGATCCAGATCCTCCAGCAGCAACCATAATACGTGAATATAAATTACCTTTTTCCAATCTTATATCAGACGCTCCACCACCTGCATATTGCCCATATAAAGGCGTACCTCCTCCATTATACCCATTATTACTACTATATGCAAACCCAGAACCTCCAACCGCAATATATAAAGTCACATTATCAGATAAATTTATTGCCCCGGCTGTATAAGCCCCTTTTCCTCCGGCCGAAGAATTTCCTCCCTGTGCTCCCCAACACTCCATTTTATATTTTCCTGCCGCCAATGTCACACTATCCACATGTCCCGTGTAGGGGAATATGCCGCTAATCCGGACTGTGGCGGAAAATTCATCCGCAGGACACTCCGCCAGTTTCCCTTTCACAACAAATTCCAAACTTGCCAATCCCCCGGCAATTGTCAAAGAGTTCGCCGTTGTCCCCGCAACATACGCCCACGAGGGTGCACCGTCCAACCGCCACTGCGCCGAAGCGTTTGTTCCCCAATATTGGGTCACATTGACGGAACTCCCCGCATTGAAATCATATACAGCTTGAGCGAAAGGCTCCGGCAAAATCGTAACGCTCACTTCATTGCTCTCCGCCACTCCAAGGGCACAAATGCCTGTACGTTTAAAAGTGTAAACGACCGGAGTGGTTGTCGCATTCTCAAAATCCGTATACTTCAACGTTTTACCTGTCGCATTGTCGATTATATCATATTTTGCTTCCCCCGGTTTCTTCACATACCAGTTGTACTGGAAACGCACATCGGGGAATTCCACACAGAACGCATCCTGTACATTGGTAATCTCTGTCTCCGACCAACATCCCGTTTCCGAGGCACTAATCTCCCCACCGTCAATCTTGATACCCGACAGGCTGTACACACCGCGAAAACCAACGGTACTATCGCGTTCCGTTATGGTTGTAAAGTAATTCATCGCTTCCGTACGGTCGGAAGTGCGCAACAGACTGTCTACACTCTGAAATCCTCCCCCGCGCACACCGTAATTGCCTACAGTCGTATTCCAATAAGCAGTATTATACTCTCCCGCACCACAACTGCCACCGTCCAAATTGCTATAATTCACATTGACGCACAATTCTTTCAGATTCCCGCTCATTTCCATGACGCCCCAATACGTCGCGCCCGATTGACTCTGGTTCGTAGCAGAAGTACCGAACATTCCGCAACGGACGGGACCATTGACTTTATTACCTGTACCGCTGTTTACATTCTTGGCCGCACTGTTTGCCTGTTCCCGTTCATCACCCACATAAAGCAAGTCACCGAGGGAAGACAAAGCATTCACTCCACTACCGCTATTCCAAGCATATTCCCCCTTGTCGGGTACTTGGGGATAGAAACGACGGCATGCCTTTTCGTATTCCAACTCACTCATCGGTCGTAAACCGCTCCAACTGCAATAAGCAATCATATCTTCGATGCTCATGTAATTACAAGCCAACGTCTGACCGTCGTCCGTAGCGAAAAAATCGTTCTTCGGATTCAGATTGTTACCGAAAACCACCGGAGCATTTGCCTCCCGCTGTTCCACAAAGGCAATACCGTTCCGGCAACTCGGATTTTTCAAATCTCCAAACACATAATCCCCCCGCTTCATGGCAGAAAAATTATTGTTTGCAACACGTGCTTTCTGTTGGTCGAGGGTCAGAGAATTGAGGAACTCCACATACTGCTCTTGGCTCGTTTCGTATTTCATCACATAAAATCCGGCATATCCTTTCGGATACGTTGCCCCCAAAGAAACAAAACTGTTATCCCCGTTCAAACACACCGTCAAGGCGTCTTCCGAATCCACTGCCACCGGGGAAGCATCCTCCAGCAGGGCTACATCATAAATGACCAAGTAATGTCCCGTCTCCCGGAAACGATAATAACGGTACGCACCCGGATTCGTGATTTTATGCTTGCTCAGAGTCTGACTCCACATCGAACCGTTACCGCTCCACAAGGTCGACCAACTCGAGCCGTCATTACTGCCCTCCACATAATAACCCGAACCTGCATAATGCGTGCGGATAGTGAAATAACGCATTGTTTTCGCTTCCCCGAAATCCACCGTAAACCATTCATTAGTATATCCAGCGGAATGATAATGACTGTTGATATTATCATCTACGGCATATTCGGGAGGATAAGCATTTTGATATATGGAAGAAGCGCTGAGGCTTTCATACCCTTTGGTCCGTATCGGATTCCGGTCGGGAGCAAAATATTCATGGAAGCACAAATAGGACGAGGCATCCCCCAAGTAATAAGCCCCGTAAGGGATGTACACCATTTCAATAGCATGGGCTCCTACATATATTTCATCCAGTGCATCCCCGAAATCGCTTTTCGTCAATCCCGTACCATTAAGAGGCCATTTCGCCTGTAGTCGTACACTGACATTCCCTTCCGAAAGGTCATTGCGCATCACGTACAGTCCGTTGACCTTTCCGGCATTGGCTCCCACCATATAAGCATAACCGCCACCATCATTACCTGCCGAAACATTTAACACGTGACCCGATGAACTCAAATACGCATGCTGCCAGGGGTTTTCCAACCCACGCTTTTTGTACTTAAAGAACACCCACGCGGCATCCCAGTTGAAATCGTCCCGCCAGGAGTTGTCCCAACGCAAAGTGACTTCGATAACAGCCGTATCGCCCGTAAAACCGGTCACTCGCGTTTTGCCCTCCACACGGATGTTGTTCGCTTTAACGCCCGTTATCGTACACAACACCAATAACACGGGCAATAACACTCGACACACACATTCACATCCAAATAATTTCTTCATACACGAAAATTACTTAGCACCTTAAAAAGTTCCCGGAAAGGTATATTTGTGATAAAAAGAAGCGTGGGAACTTTCGTTTATCCGGAGAAAGGTACGACCAAGCACCCACACTAAAATAAACAGTCACCCACGCACACACTGTATATAAATGGTTATATACGGCAAGCATGAACGTCTATACTGCCTATCCTTTAGTGTAAAAATTGGTCGTTTTTTCTCCAAGGATAAAGCTAAACGCTTCAAATAAAATATATCCGTTACAAATAAATACGCCTATCTATTCGTAATGAGACAAAGATATAGAAAAATATGATACTTGATTGCAAAACAGGAAAAAGGATTATTATACATCCTAATTTCTTTATAAACCCTCTATAAACAGTAGTTCGTTAGGGTTAATGTAGGGTTAATGTAGGGTTTACGTAGGGTTAATAGATTTTAACACCCCTCAAAACCCTTGCCCGGTAGGGGATAGAAAGGTTTTTATACAAGAACTCGCCCTCAGCCGTTATAAAACGGTCGGGGCGAGTTTTTTTATTTATTATGGAATACGATTTGGTTGTCCTTGACATCCACTTCAATGTGGTTGTCTTTGGTCACTTTCTCCGCCAGGATTTGTTTCGACAGGTCATTGAGCAATACGCGCTGGATAATCCGTTTCACGGGTCGGGCCCCGAACTGCGGGTCATAGCCTTCACCGGCAATCCAATCCACGGCTTTATCCGTGACTTCAAGCACGATGCCATTGTCCGCCAACATTTTATTCACACTCTTGATTTGCAAACGGACAATGTCCACGATTTCCGATTTCTGCAAAGGCGTGAACATGATTACCTCGTCGATACGGTTCAGAAATTCGGGACGGATGGTCTGTTTCAACAACTCGTAGACTTCGGCATTTGTTTTTTCCAGTACTTCATCCCGGTTCTTATCGTTCAGGTCTTTCAGTTTTTCCTGGATGATATGCGCCCCGATGTTGGAAGTCATGATGATAATGGTGTTTTTAAAGTCAACCACCCTGCCCTTGTTGTCGGTCAGCCGTCCGTCGTCCAACACTTGCAAGAGGATATTGAATACATCCGGATGCGCCTTTTCTATCTCATCAAGCAAAATCACGGAATAGGGTTTCCGGCGCACAGCTTCGGTCAGTTGCCCGCCTTCGTCATATCCCACATATCCCGGAGGCGCTCCAATCAAACGGGACACCGAGTGCCGCTCCTGGTATTCCGACATGTCGATACGGGTCATCTGTCCCTCATCGTCAAACAAGAACTCCGCCAATGCCTTCGCCAACTCCGTTTTGCCGACACCCGTAGTTCCCAAAAAGATAAACGAACCGATGGGGCGTTTGGCATCCTGCAATCCCGCCCGGTTCCGGCGTACGGCATCCGCCAGCGCAGCAATGGCCACATCCTGCCCCACCACCCGCTGGTGTAACTCATGCTCCAGAGACAACAATTTCTGTCTCTCGCTCTGCATCATCCGGTTGACGGGAATACCCGTCCAACGGGATACCACCGAAGCGATGTCATCCGCCGTCACTTCTTCCCGTATGAGGGATTCGCCGTTTTTCCTTTCCGCCAATTGTTTTTTCAACTCTTCGATACGCTGCTCCGCCTCCTTCATCTTCCCGTAGCGCAATTCGGCCACTTTACCGTAATCTCCATCGCGTTCCGCCCGGGAAGCTTCAAAACGGTATTGTTCTATGGCATCTTTGTTTTTCTGTATCTCATCAATCAATGCCCGTTCCGACTCCCACTGAGCCCGCAGTTTGGTGCGCTCTTCGTTCAGGTCGGCAAGTTCTTTCTTAATGTCGTCCAGCTTCTTGCTGCTCCCTTCCCGTTTCAGCGCCTCTTTTTCAATCTGCAACTGCTGTATCTTGCGGTCCAGTTCGTCTATCTCTTCCGGCACGGAATTCATCTCCAGACGCAAACGGGCGGCAGCCTCATCCACCAAGTCAATCGCCTTGTCGGGCAAAAAGCGGTCAGAAATATACCGGTGGGACAATTCCACCGAAGCAATGATGGCATCGTCGGTAATCCGTACCTTGTGGTGATTCTCATACCTTTCTTTCAAGCCCCTCATGATACTGATGGCGCTCATCACGTCCGGCTCGTTAATCATCACTTTCTGGAAACGGCGTTCCAATGCCTTGTCCTGTTCAAAATATTTCTGATACTCGTTCAGGGTGGTGGCTCCAATAGCCCTCAAATCCCCCCGCGCCAACGCCGGTTTCAATATATTGGCGGCATCCATCGCCCCATCCGACTTCCCGGCTCCCACCAAGGTGTGGATTTCATCTATAAATAGAATTATCTCCCCTTCGGAGGAAATCACCTCGTTGACCACGGCTTTCAGACGTTCTTCAAATTCCCCCTTGTATTTGGCTCCGGCAATCAAGGCTCCCATATCCAGGGAATAAATCTGTTTGGAGGCCAAATCGGAAGGCACGTCCCCATTCACAATACGCTGCGCCAATCCCTCGGCAATGGCTGTTTTACCGACTCCCGGCTCCCCAATCAGAATCGGGTTGTTTTTTGTACGTCGGGACAGAATCTGCAATACCCGCCGGATTTCGTCATCGCGTCCAATCACCGGATCGAGTTTGCCGTTCCGCGCCCTTTCATTCAAATTGACGGCGTAGCGTCCCAATGAATCATACGTCGATTCGGCCGACTGAGAGTTTACCTTGGAACCTTTTCTCAATTCCGCGATAGCCGTTTTCGTCTCTTTTTCCGACATCCCGCTGTCTTTCATCAGTTGTGCCACCTGGTCTTTGCCATCCAGCAAGCCCAACAGGATGTGTTCCAGCGAAATATACTGGTCGCCCATTTCAGAAGCAAAACGGGCGGCTTTTTCCAGCACTTTATTGGCATCGGTTGAAAGATAGACTTCGCCACCCGACACCTTCGGATAGGTATCAAGAATCCGGTCCAACGCCGACAAAAGCGTCTGGCTGTTCACGCCCAGTTTATTAAAGATGAAATGGGTCACATTCTCCCCCACCTCCATAACCGCTTTCAGCAAATGTCCGGTCTCTATCGCCTGCCGGCCTTTGCTCTGCGCATACTGCACCGCTTTTTGCAGCGCCTCCTGCGACTTAATCGTATAATTATCCATGTTCATAATCACATTCTCCTTTCTGTTTTACGGGATGTACAAATTTTATACCGCACCCTTTTACAAAAAGTTTCAAGCCTTTTTTACAGGCTTTGCGACAATTTGACATAATTAAAATAAAATTATACGACAATTTGTCTGTTCCGTGGAACAGACAATCTACCCGGGGATTCTGTCTTTCCTCAATTCATAAAAACATAGGAGATGATGTTGGCACCCATTTCCAGTGCCTCTTCATGTTTGATTTCGGGATCTTTGTGCACTTCCGGATCTTCCCAGCCGTCCCCCAAGTCGGTCTCGTAGGTGTAGAGCACTACGAGCCGCCCTTCTTTGATGATACCGAAAGCCTGGGGGCGTTTGGCATCGTGTTCGTGAATCTTGGGAAGCCCTTCCGGGAATTTGTACTTCTGGTTGAAAATCGGATGGTCCCAGGGAAGTTCGACAAATTCATCTTCCGGGAACACCTTTTTCATTTCCCGCCGGAAGGACTGATCCAGTCCGTAATTATCGTCCGCGTGCAGAAAGCCCCCCGCCAAGAGATATTCCCGCAGGTTCTGCACTTCCACCGGAGTGAAAACAATATTTCCGTGACCTGTCATGTGAACATAGGGGTAATTGAAAATATCCCTGTTGCCGGGCTCCACGGTTACCGGTTCGTCCGCCAGATTGGTTTTCAGGTTTTTATTGCAGAATTTAATCAGGTTCGGCAGGGAGGTCGGGTTGGCATACCAGTCGCCTCCTCCCTTATATTTCAACAAAGCAATCTTCACTTTCGTGTCCTGTCCCCACATCCAGCGCGGAACAATGACAAACAACGCCACCAACAATAAAATTTTCAATACATTTTCCATCATGTTTTCCTTTCCTCTACACTTTATTCATAAAGTTGATACTATGACAAGCTACCACGCCCGCCGTTTCGGTACGCAGTCTGCTTTCTCCCAACGTCACCGGTATGAAGCCGGCGTCAAGCGCCCATTGCACCTCTTCCTCCGAGAAATCCCCCTCCGGTCCTATCAGAATCACAGCATCGGAGCCCGGCACGTACACGTCGCCCAAATGTTTCTTTTCCCCCGGATTGCAATGGGCAATAAATTTCTGTCCTTCCTTTTGCGTCCGGATAAAATGTTTGAAGTCCGTCACCGGATTCAGGCGGGGGACATAGGCTTTCAGCGATTGCTTCACAGCGGAGACAATCACCTTTTCCAACCGCTCTTCCTTCACCACTCTCCGCTCCGAATGGGCGCTTTCTATCATGGTAAATTCATCCGTACCGATTTCCGTACACTTTTCGAGCATCCATTCCGTCCGGTCGATGTTCTTTGTCGGAGCCACCGCCACATGCAAACGGAATGGCCGCTTACCATATTCTTCTGTCTTAGCGGTAATCTTTACCTCACAGCCTTTCGCCTCCGCCCTGGAAATCACACCGGAATAAAATCCTCCGCGCCCATCAATCAGGGAAATGCCATCCCCTTCCTTCAATCGCAACACCCGTACGCAATGTTTCGATTCCTCAGGATTCAATACATAATTACTTCCCGTAACATTAGGCGTGTAAAATAAATGCATGACGTTCCAAAAGTTTAGTAATCCTATTAACCATTCGAGCTAAACTATCCGAATTTTTCATAGCAGTCTCTATATTCCAATGAGCATCAACAAAAGGTAAGATTGCCGTATTATATTCTTTTCCTTTAGAAGCTTTCCCCTTCACACAAAGTTGAGATTTTAAAGTTTCATTCCGACATTCTTTAACAAGAGCATGAGTTAAAAAATAAGAAGATTTATAATTAAATCGCATCTCCATACACGCTTTATTCCCTCCTTGTTTTTGCATACAAGCTTCAGGAATATACTTTAATGGGAGCGACATATATTTAGCAAAACCCTCTCTATCTGCCATCAGCCAAGCTTCAGCTTCATCAACTGCTACATTAAGAATAAAATTTTCTTGTGCTACAGCATTTTTCAATAATTCCTTTTTCAGAGTCGGTGCACAAAGATTAGCATCCAAATCCGTTAATAATATAACCGGTGTTTTAGCTGCCAGTTTATTGAATTCTAATATCTTTTTTTTAATTTCTCCACCTCGAGCCGGCAATGCACTCAAAACCCGAAAACCTTCTGGTGAGCAATAATTCAATATTCGAAAAATCACATGACGCGTCACATCATCTTCTCCGGCAATATAAACATCTACCATATTTCTTTCCGAATTATATTTGTGACATATTTTCAATTCCTTGAGGCTTTGTCATGGGAATAACTACATCTGCAACCGCAAATCCCGCTTCCAGAATATCTTTCGCTTGTTCCGCTGAAGACAGTACTTCAACTGTAGTTCCTTCCTTGTCATTTACCAATAACAATACTTCCTCGGCAGCAATTCCTTCATTGGAAAGCATGTCGTAGCTATGGGTTGTAATAAACACTTGAAAATCTTTTCGTTTTGTACGCTGAATTCCTGCAATAAATTCCGGAAACTGTGCCACAATACCCGGATGCAGATTAATTTCCGGTTCTTCCAACAATAATACTCCATTCGTATCAATCAAAGCGAAAAGAAAACCGATCAAACGCAGTGTCCCATCAGAAAACTGCATTTCCTGTTGTTTGCTACCTTTAGCTCGCCAATGCATATACCGCGCTTCTAAATGAGGAACCCCCATTTCATCTTTTACAAAAGAAAGCTCTTCCAATTGAGGTACAGCCAATTTTAAAAATTCATTTATCTTTCGAAAATAAGACTGACGTGTATTTTCATTCAAAAGAGAAAGCTTCTTCAAAAAATTTCGCCCATAATAATCTTCCTTTTCACTACTATAACTAACAGAAGAAGATTCTCTAACCATTTGTGGAATAACATTTAAGTATTCTATCCCTTGAAAAAACTGTTGCACACTCCTAAAGTCCTTATTTGCATTAGGCTGTTCCAAATAAGTATACTTCAAAGTTTCCTCATCCTCATTCTCCGAAATTACTTCACGATCTAAAATATATTTATTAAGAGTTCCCGAAAATACTCTTTCTGCTATAATTTTTACTTCATTCTTGCGGATACCTCCTCCAGTATGCTGAAAAGCAAGCTCATACCTCCATTCCAACTTCCGTGTTCCAGCATTACTCAATTCAATAACTAATTTTACATCCGTCTGTTTACGGGCTGCCAAACACCGAATTTTAGTAATTCCTCCTCTTCTTCTCACAGCTGTTTGCAAACCTCCTCCTTGCATAGCAATATCCCGCAAAAAACGAAGAGCATCTATAAAATTAGACTTACCTGCTGCATTTGCCCCAACAATAAAACAACGCTCTTGCACTTCCACACTGCATCGATGAAAGTTCTTCCAATTAAATAATTCTATTTTAGAAATAATCATGAGGTCTTACAATTATCATATAAACAACTCTACAAAAGTATAATAGAATTCTTATAAATCAATTCGTCTTTCCAATTAATCATCTACACAGATCTATTTTCTTTTTCACCTTTAACAAACATTTACATAAAATTTTCTTCACAATCTATAAATAAAAAATGCCGCTTGCCAGCGGCATTTTCTAAAGAGAAGGTGATTTATTCATCATCATCGGCTTCTTTGTAGCTGCTGAGCAGCTCTTCCTGTATTTCGGAAGGTACTTTTTCGTAGCCGGCAAATTTCATGGTGAAGGTGGCACGCCCTCCCGTAATGGAGCTGAGCGCGGTTGAATAGCGCTGCATTTCTTTTAAGGGCACTTTCGCCAGGATTTTCTGGAATCCGTTGTCTGCATCCATTCCCATGATAATAGCCCGACGGGTCTGCAAATCGCCCATCACATCGCCCATATCTTCTTCCGGTACCAAGACTTCCACATCATAAATCGGTTCGAGGACTTTCGGCATGGCATTTTTAAACGCTTCGCTGAAAGCATGACGGCCCGCCAAGCGGAAGGAGATTTCGTTTGAATCGACAGGGTGCATTTTGCCGTCGTAGATACATACCCGGATGTCGCGGGCATAGGAACCCGTCAACGGGCCTTCTTCCATTTTTTCCATGATTCCCTTGAGGATGGCGGGCATGAAACGGGCTTCAATGACACCGCCTACGATGCAATTGTAGAATACCAATTTCCCGCCCCACGGCAAATCGTACACTTCTTTTCCCTTGACGGACATTTTGCTGTCCACACCTCCGATTTTATAAGAGGTCGGTTCCGGCATGCCTTCTTCGTACGGTTCTATCACCATGTGTACTTCACCAAACTGGCCGGCACCTCCGGATTGTTTTTTATGACGGTATTCCGCCTGGGCGAATTTGGTGATAGTCTCCCGGTAGGGTATTTTGGGTACCACAAATTCTATCGCCACTTTATCGTTGTGTTCGATACGCCATTTCATGGTGTTGAGATGAAATTCCCCCTGACCGGAAAGTATCAATTGTTTGAGTTCTTTCGAATATTCCACCAACAGAGAGGGATCTTCCTCGTGCATGCGGTTCAAGACTTCCGCCATTTTCTCATCGTCACCTTTATTCACAGCGCGCACGGCGGTTCTGAAACGGGGTTCCGGATATTTTATGAGAGGAAATTTATAACCACAGTCCTTTTCATTCAATGTATCCCCGTTGCGGGTGTTTTTCAGCTTCACTGTCGCCCCGATGTCGCCGGCCTTCAGTTCCGTCACTTTCATCCGATTCTTTCCCGCCACGGCAAACAACTGGCTCATACGTTCTTTGGTCTCATTGCTCATGTTGGTGAGGTCTTCCCCTTCTTTCAGTGTGCCGGACATCACCTTGAAATAGTTTATATCTCCCAAATGCGGTTCAATGGATGTGGAGAAAACGAATACGGATGCCGGTCCGTTTTCATCATAAGGCACCAAGGTGCCGTCCACGGTTTCGGTTCCGGGCATGGCTCCCGCACTCGGCGCCACATTCACCAGGAATTCCATGAATCTTCTGACACACATGTCTTTTTCCGCCGATACGCAGAATACGGGGAACATATCCCTCTTTATCAGACCGGCCCGGATTCCCGCCCTCATCTCGTCTTCCGACAGGCTTCCTTTTTCAAAATAAAGCTCCATCAGTTTGTCGTCATTTTCGGCAGCAGCTTCAATCAAGGCATTGTGCAGTTCGTCGGCTTTCTCTTTTTCGGAATCGGGAATAGGCAACACTTCGGGTTTGCCTCCTTCGGGTTTCCATTTATACATTTCCATTTTCAACACATCGACCACCATATTGAAATCCGGCCCCTGGTTCACGGGATACTGTACCAATACGACCTTTTTGCCGAAAGAGGCTTTGGCGTGTTCGATGGTCTGCTCGAAATTGGCTTTGTCATGATCCAGCTGGTTAATGATGAAAATCATGGGTTTAGCCAGCTTTTTAGCATGCCGGCTGATGATTTCGGTACCCACTTCTATTCCTTTCACCGCATTCACCACCATCACGGCGGTATCCGCCACATTCAGCGCAGAGATAACACCCCCGACAAAATCATCGGCTCCCGGAGTATCAATGAAATTCAGTTTCTGGTTTTTCCATTCGGCATACAACACAGCCGGAAAAACGGAGGAACCGTATTCCTGTTCGACGGGACGATAGTCGGAAGCGGTGTTTTTGGCACTTACGCTACCTCTGCGCGGGATGACCCCGCCCTCATACATCATCGCTTCGGCCAGGGTGGTCTTACCGGAACCGGCACTACCTACGAGAGCGATATTTTTAATCTCGTTTGGACTGTAGGTTTTCATGGTTAATAGTTTTTAGTGATTATAATTGCAAACGTTTTAAAACAGTTCCCAAATTAGACACAATTTTTCAAAAAAACAACAGCCCGCCTGCAAAAGTCGCTGCCGCAACGCCCAATATCCGGTTTCACAACCTTTTAGTATTATAAATTATCTTATTATCTTCGCCACCTGAAATTTATCCCGACAAACATGAAAATTCTGATTTACCTTTTATTTTTCCTTTCCGTGTGTTTCGTTCTGAAAGCGGAAGAGAAAGAGGGACCGGCACTCCGTTTCAGCGGAGATTTCGTAAGTTCGTACATCTGGAGAGGTTTATATATGAGTCCGGCCTCTATCCAACCGTCAATAGAGTTTGAGGCGGGAAAATTCACGATAGGCGCCTGGGGCTCTGTCGATTTCAACGGAGAGGACAAGGAAGTTGACCTCACCCTTTCCTATGCCCCCGGCAATTTTGTTTTCACGCTCACCGATATGTGGTGGAGCACCCAAGGTTCCGACATCAAGTATTTCAATTATAACAGCCACGAAACGGAGCATACATTCGAAGGCTCTGTCGCCTACACCCTGCCCTGTGAGCGTTTTCCCCTTACGCTGTCGTGGAATACCATTTTTGCAGGGATGGATAAGAAAGCCAACGGCAAACAGGCTTTTGCCTCTTATGTGGAACTAACTTATCCTTTCACCTTTAAAAATACGGAATGGGAAGCTGTCTGTGGCTTCACGCCTTACAAAGCGGAAATGCAGTACGAAACGTCGGGGTTTGCTTTCACCAACCTGGCTCTGCGGGCTACACGGGAATTGCGGCTCACCTCTTCTTTTACACTCCCCCTGTTTGCGGAGTTAGCTGTCAATCCGGCATTGGAAGATGTCCATTTCGTCATTGGTTTCACATTACGGTAAACCGGAACTGTCAGCAGGTGTTAAATTTCCCTAAAGCCGTTTTCCTCACGAAGTCTGTTTCGTATGTATAGGGAACATGGTACATTTTTTGTATGATACGGGAAGTATAATTAAATCATATTAATCAATGGAACACACCACTATGTTAGGAGGAAATTTATGGATCTGGGCTATTTTTATCGGATTCATGATTTTGGGCTGGCTGGTCAGCCACCAGTTAAAAAGCCGTTTTGCAAAGTATTCAAAAATCCCGACCGATAACGGCATGACAGGGCGGGATGTTGTTGAAAAGATGCTTCGGGACAACGGTATCACGGGAGTAAAAATCGGGAGCGTCGACGGGCAGCTTACCGACCATTATAATCCGGTAAACAAGACTATCAACCTCAGCAAGGAAGTTTATTACGGGAATAACATCGCAGCAGCAGCCGTGGCCGCACATGAATGCGGACACGCCGTACAGCACGCCAAAGCTTACAGTATGTTAAGATTACGTTCGGCGTTGGTTCCGGTGGTCATGTTCGCTTCGCAATGGGTGCAGTGGGTATTGCTGGCGGGTATCTTGTTAGTCAATACTTTCCCCCAACTCCTGTTGGCAGGGATTATTCTTTTCGGACTGATGACCCTGTTCAGTTTTATTACGCTGCCGGTGGAAATCGACGCCAGCCGCCGGGCTTTGGTTTGGCTAAGAAATGCCGGCATCACCAATCACCAGACACAGGGCTATGCTTTCGACGCCCTGAAATGGGCCGCCTATACGTATGTTATCGCCGCCCTGTCTTCTCTGGCAACGCTGCTTTATTATATCATGATTTACATGGGAAGACGGGATTGACAATAAAAAAACAGGCTGGGCATCCAGCCTGTTTTTTATACTATGCCACTTTTATTCTTGTACGGGCTGTTCTTTAAAGACCTTTTTTATTTCTTTCACGTAGTCCAGTTTTTCCCAAGTAAAGAGTTCGACTTCTTTTTCTACCGTCGGCCAATAATGGGAGGTATATACTTTTTTCACGGTCTGAGGTTTTTGCCCCATGTGTCCGTAACTGGCGGTTTCCTGATAAATCGGGTTGCGCAGTTTCAAGCGTTCTTCAATCGCTTTCGGTCGCAAATCAAAGATTTCTTTTACTTTTTCGGCTATTTCCGGGTCGCTTAACTCCACTTTTGCCGTTCCGTATGTATTCACATAGACTCCGACGGGGCGAGCGATTCCGATGGCGTAAGAGATTTGTATCAGTATTTCGTCCGCTATTCCGGCAGCCACCATGTTTTTGGCAATGTGGCGGGCGGCATAGGCAGCGGAACGGTCTACTTTGGACGGGTCTTTGCCGGAAAATGCACCTCCACCATGAGCTCCTTTTCCACCGTATGTGTCGACGATGATTTTGCGTCCGGTGAGTCCGGTGTCTCCGTGAGGGCCGCCAATCACAAATTTGCCCGTAGGATTGACATATAGTATCAGTTCCTTATCAAATAACGCCTGTACGCGTTTGGGCAATTTCGCCTTCACCCGTGGCAGGAGGATATCAACAATATCTTTTTTAATCCATTCCACCATCGCCTCATCCGCTTTCAGCTGAGCTTCGGGAGTTTCATCGGCGGGTTGGATAAATTCGTCGTGCTGTGTCGAAATGACAATGGTATGTATCCGCGCCGGTTTCCCGTTATCCCCGTATTCAACGGTCACCTGCGATTTGGAGTCGGGACGCAGATAATTCATCAGTTGGCCTTCTTTCCGGATTTGTGCCAGTTCATAAAGCAGAAGATGGGCCAATTCCAATGACAGTGGCATGTAGTTATCGGTTTCATTACACGCATATCCGAACATCATTCCCTGGTCGCCGGCCCCCTGTTCCATCGGGTCTTCCCGTACCACCCCGCGGTTGATGTCGGGCGATTGTTCGTGAATGGCGCACAATACACCACAACTGTTGCCGTCAAACATGTATTCGCTTTTGGTGTAGCCGATTTCATTGATTACCTCCCGGGCAATCTGCTGTACATCAACATAGGTTTTAGTCTTAATCTCTCCGGCAATAACGGTCTGTCCCGTCGTCACCATGGTTTCGCAGGCGACTTTTGCTTCCGGATCAAAAGCGATAATCCGGTCGAGCACCGCATCGGAGATCTGATCGGCCACTTTGTCGGGATGCCCTTCCGAGACCGATTCTGAAGTAAATAAATATCCCATAATTTTTTGAAATTTAAATAGCGAAAACAGCAGGCCATGAGCCGTTTGTCTTCACTTTAATTCATACTATGGAAAATGCTGGATGGTTGAATTCAGAAGTTATGCGTTTTA
This sequence comes from uncultured Odoribacter sp., assembly GCA_910588375.1. Lineage (GTDB taxonomy): Bacteria > Bacteroidota > Bacteroidia > Bacteroidales > Marinifilaceae > Culturomica. Next base: position 67,574 of record CAJUQA010000008.1, on the reverse strand, counting down.
GCAATTTTTTTCCGTGGTTGCAATCAGCCAAATCTTTCCACTTTTAAACAGCCGCAAAGGTAAGAGAATAAAAACAAAATCTGAAAGTAAATGGTGAAAAGTTTTCTTAACTTTGTCTCCCGTTGATGATATTCATTTTTCAATCGGATATGGCATTTTTTTACAATATCGGCATCCGTGCCTATACGTTAGCGATACGGTTGGCCTCCCCTTTCAATGAAAAAGCCGCCCTCTGGCTGAAAGGACGCAAAAATATACGGGAAAAAATCGGGGCTGTGAAGAAGGGAAACCACCGTCTGATATGGTTTCATGCGGCTTCTTTGGGTGAGTTCGAACAGGGGCGCCCTGTGATGGAAGCGTTGAAAAAAGAACAGCCGGACACAAAGATATTACTGACTTTTTTCTCTCCCTCCGGTTATGAAATCCGGAAAAATTATACGGGAGCCGATTATATTTTTTATTTGCCGGCGGACACCCCCCGGAATGCGCGCCATTTTATCCGGTCTGTCCAACCGGACGCCGCCGTGTTCGTAAAATACGAGTATTGGTATAATTATTTGCACGAGTTGCACAAGCAGGGTATTCCGACGTACCTGATTTCAGCGATTTTCCGGAAAGAACAGCCTTTTTTCAAGACTTGGGGCGGCCTTCACCGGAAGATGCTGCATTTCTTTACACGTTTATTTATACAGGATGAAATGTCAGCCCGTCTGCTTTCTTCCATCGGAGTAGAAGCTTTCGAGCAGACCGGAGATACCCGTTTCGACCGGGTAAAACAGATTGCCGATTCCGCTAAGGATATTGATAAAGTCGCCCGGTTTTTAAACGGGGCTCCAGCTGTCGTGTGCGGAAGTACGTGGCCTCCCGATGAAGATTTGCTTTTGGATTACATTAACCGCGACGATACGCCTTTCAAATGGATTATCGCCCCGCATGAAATCGGGGAAAACCATATCAAAGGCATTTTAGACAAATGTAATGTGCCGGTTATCCGGTATTCCCAAGAGGATGGCAGGCTGTCGGAAGCAAAGGTACTGATTATCGATTGCATCGGTTTGTTGTCTTCCGTATACCGATACGGCAAAATCGCTTATATCGGCGGCGGATTCGGCGCAGGCATCCACAATACGTTGGAGGCCGCCGTATATGGCATTCCCGTTATTTTCGGTCCCCGTTACAGAAAATTCAATGAAGCAGTCACACTCATTCAGCAGGAAGGGGCTTTCAGTATAGAGAGCAAAGCGGAACTGAAAGAGTTATTAGACACTCTTCTCCGGAATCAAGCCATTACGGATACGGCGGGACAGCAGGCTCTGGCTTATGTAAACAGCCAGCTCGGCGCCACCGCTATTATTATGAAATACCTGGTATGATTTCTTTCCCGGATTATTTCATCCAGTCTTTCAATGTCTCCATGATATCCACTTTCGTGATCTCCTCAAAGTGGGCGATGCGGCATTGATGTCCCATATCCCCCCGAATGTATTTACTGCATTTATCGTTTTTTTTCAGATCCACGGCTGTCGCACTCCATGGGTCTTTTCCGCCATAAATGAAGAGGATTTTTTCGGCATCGGTCTGTAGCCACAGGTTAATCGCCTGCATCTGTTCTTCGTTGAAGGGTTTTCGTTCCGCACCTTCCGGGAATGCAAAATCAAAGTTGATATTTTCTTTTTCTTCTATGTATTTCCGGAATGGATGTATATTGTATTCGTACATACCGATTTCGGTGGCCGCCGCATAAAAGAATGGATACATTTTCCGGATTTCCGCATCATCAAAAAAGGAGGGGGAGGAAACTTTTACCAGATACTCGAATATCATATCGAGCTCATCTTCTTCTTCCGGAATGTTGCCGCATTCATGTCCCCATTGCCAGAAAGAAAACTGGAATTCGAGAATCACCAGTTCCAAGGCCCGTTTCACACCACCCGCTTTGGCATAAGTGTAGCCCTTTTCCGCCGCATAACCTTCGAACAGAGGCAATAAATCGTTAAAGCGGTTGAAGCATAATAACTGAAAATCGCGGACGCTGTACAGGCAATTTTTCTGAGCATCCCCATTTCCGAAGAAGAAGTTTCCCCATTCTTTTTTATTGCCCCCCGCCTTGTTCAGGAAACGCTCTATACGGGGATCGGCATATTTGAAATTCAGAGGAGCCACATAGGGTACGCTCACATCGGCATCATCGGGATAAAAATAGCGGTGGAAGATGGTGGTCTGCCCCCCTTTGCTTATCCCTGTGGTAAGCCATTTCGACCGGGGGTAGAGTCGTTCTTTCAAGGTCTGAATGATGGCATGCTGATCGGCCGCCGCCTGTTTAATCGTAAGATATTCCCAAGGGATTTCACCGGCCGGGACACTTTTTTCAAAAAAACGGTGCTCTATCGTCAACTGATTTCCTTTCAGCAGTCCGGCCAGCTCTCCTTCTTCTTCCGTCCAGATACCGTATCCTTCCAGTTCCACAATAACAGGAGCCGTTTCCTTTTTATGTCCCAACAACACTCTCTGTTTGAATGTTCCGGCTGAAGGGTTTTCATGATCGAGCGGTTGCTCGTACCAAAATTCATAATATTCTCCGAAAGGCTCCACCTTCTTCTCCTTCACATCACTAACTTGCGGTATCCGTTCCAGTTTTTCCAACACTCCGTCACCGGCAAACACACTCCCTGCAAACAGGCATAAAACAACCAATAGACCCAAATATCTTTTCATAATCCAAAAACATTTTCCGTTTCGACTGCAAGGTAGAAAAAAATGCGGACAAAGGAAAGAAGTCAGCTATACGATAAAATCGTACCACTGAAATTACCTGCTTCAAACGGGAAATCCTGCCAAACGGACATCGACGCCCCGAAACTTTTCGCCTTATCCAAGCTATCCCCTTCAAGCCCATTAGATAACCGCAGGATTTTTATATATTTGCATATATGAGTGACTATTAACACAATTGCTTTCATTCAAGAAAAACCACAGTAGCGAAACACCAGAAAACGGAAGGAACAAAATAGTATGAACACCAGAAACGAACAATACCGCCCGCAGATTGATGCCATTCTGCACCATATCAATCTGATGATACAACACGACTGGAGTTGCGAACTTTCTGATTCATTCAATCAACAAACCAGCATAAGCAAGCTCTCAAAGCTATCCGCCATATCTATACGCAACCTGCACATCGTGTTCAAATCGTACACGGGCGAACACCTGCACCAATACATCAACCGTCTCCGACTGGAATATGCGTGGAGCTTGTTGAAATCCGGCAATTATACAAACCGAAAGATAGCGGAACACATCGGTTTTGCAAACGTTACAGCGTTCTACAACGCTTTCAAGAAATATTTCGGACAGACTCCCACCCAATCCAAACAAGCGTCCTTACTCCTCCATACAATGCCGTCCAGTCCAAAACATTCCTTCAACCTTACATACTTCATTCAGGAAATCAATGAAAAACCGCTGTTGTTTTTTCCCCGCATTGTAAGCTACGAACTTACCAACACTTCCGCTTTTGAAGCTGCTACTTGGGACACCTTATATCAATACGCCGCCAGTCATAACCTATTGCCGGACGAAGAAGAATATTGGGGCATCTGCTATGACGATACGCTTGTCACAAATCCGGACAAATGTCGCTTTTACGCCTGCCTGTCTATCAATACACCCGTAAAGTCCCATTTGACAAGCCATATAAAAAGTATGATACTTCCCCGACAACTTTACGCCGTATATTGTCACAAAGGAAGTTACACCCTTTTAGACGAATTCTACGACGCCATACTAAAAAACCTTCCCCCAAACTATCTGTTGGGAGAAGGTTTTATTCTTGAACGCTATCTGAACAGCCTGACAGATACACCTACGGACAAATTGCTGACAGAAGTGTGGTTACCGATAAAAGTTAGATATATATAACTGTATTTCAGTATTTCTTCACCAAATTAAGCATATTATTCCACTCAAGACAGTGCACCGTCGTGTTAAAATATTTCAATTGTAAACGTGAATATTTTTATCAAAATAGTTCACCTTTGAGGTAAAGCTTATACTATATTTTATTCCTTGTAGAATCCAACTTATTAGCCAATTTAATGATATCGTCTTTTTTTACCAGTATACTGAGCCATTCCTCAGGGATAGAATCATATCCATAAATAATTCCTGCCAATGCTCCTGTAATTGCCCCTACAGTATCTGCATCGTGTCCTAAATTTACGGCACATAAAACACTATCTTTAAAATTATTGTTATTGAAAATACTCCAAAGAGCAGCTTCAAGAGTATCAATCACGTATCCTGTTGATTTTATATCATCCTCTGCTATATTCCTGAATTGTTCGTAAGTCAGGTTGATAAGTCTATCAAAATAACTATTTTCATTTTTAAATTTATCCTGAACTAATAAATTTCTAACTTCTTTTCGAGTATTGCTTAATGCAGTCGGAATATCATGTACATCTAGATACTGCATCGCAAATTTACATAAGAATATACAAGCCAAAATACTTCTGGGATGTCTGTGTGTTAATGAAGACACTTCCGAAATGATTTGTATTTGTTGTTCCTCTATTAATCCATAAATGTATGGAATAAGGGGGAGTATTCTCATAATAGAGCCATTACCATTATCTTTATCTCTATCAAGACCTGCCAATTTAGGTTCTACTCCATTTCTCAAATTGCTAATGGCACGCATGGTTGTCCTGCCAATGTCAAAGGCTCTGTTGTTGGGTGTCCACAAACCCTCAAACAACCACGCAATGAATTTATTAGCTATATCGTGAAGATTGTACCCATTACATAGTGAATCAGCTAAACAGAGAGACAGTGATGTATCGTCAGACCATATTCCGGCAGAAGATTCAAATGTCCTGCACTTCCCCATGCCTAAGACAGGATTTTGTTGTACTGTTTCTCTAGGTATGAATTGTACTGGAAAACCAAGGGCATCACCAATAGCAGTTCCTAACAAAATATCTTTTGCAAGCTGTTGGTTCCTTTGCCCATAATAATTAGTTCTATATTGAGGTTGGAAAGCCTGATTCTTTTTTTCTTTTGAAAAGTATTTAAATAGATTTTCTAACAAGGTATGATATTGTTTGTAGATTAGTGGATGTTTCCTATATACGTATTTCTATAATACACAATAATTACTAATTCGTGTAAAATTATTCTACACTAAAAAACATTCCGTTCAAATACCAAGGACAAACGACCTCACTTAGGCATTGCTGGATAATTTTTTATCGACTTTGATTTAAAATCAGCTCTATAATATCGGTATTCCCTTTTTACAAGTTCTTCAAATTCACTCTTCTTACTTTCAAATTCCGAATATCGTTCCGATAATGCTTTTTCTTTCCTCTCTACTTTTTCCTTATCCGGCTTTCCAGTAAAAGGTGGTATCCAACGAACACAAGGTTTAGGCTTATATTTATCTTTTTTCTCATTCGGCTTGAGTCTTGGAAAATTCTCCAAATCATCACCAAACGCATCGAACTTATCAAATAACTCATCCACACATTTATAAGGTCCAGTTATGGGCGTTTTTTCTCCTTCTTTCAAAATACTACGCACCAAAATGCCACCACCCAAGATTGCAACCTCTTTCCCCTCACGTTCTTCCTTTTTACTTTCAAATGAAATATCAACCCCGCTCATATGGAAAAACCATTCACCGGCTTTTGTATTTCGAGGATAAGTCATAAAATCCGGATGCTCTTTACTATAAAAATAAAACTCTATTTCCAGAAAATCATAACGCACGCCCTCCTTTTCGATATGAAAATCCTGAAACAACATATCTGCAATCTCTTCAAACTGCTTTTTCACATCCTCCTCAGCCTTTATCCGGAGCAAGTCCCGTAATTCTTTCTTTGTTTCCATATATTATCCATTTTGCTTGTAAAGTAAACGAGAATTTGTATGATTTACAACTTTCACTCTTTACACACATTGCTATTTAGGACAGATATCAGTTCTTGTTTCTGTTCTTCAGATAGGCGAAGATAAATCCAAGTAATTTCCCGGATATCCGCCGTATGACCAATTATCTTTTCATAGATTTGGATTCGTTCACTGTTATTACCCCAGAGCCATTTCCTCCAGTTTTTTTCGTCAAGACAAAGAATCCTAAAATTTGGTGTAACTGCCTTGTAATATAAACAACGGACTGCTATTGGTACTATCATTTTATGACATTTACGTATTCTACTTCTTTTGTTTTTTTCTTGGATGAAATCCTTGAGGATTGTTTTCCTTGAATTGTTTCGTCATTTCTTCCAAAGATAATTTCAGTCTGGAAGGTCCTTTCCAAGGTATAGATGCTATCTTGTTTATTACCTCTAATTGCGCTTTAGTAAACATTGCTTTGTTTGTTTTTTAATGATTCATTGTTTCTTTTTTGCTCCTTTCGTGGATGAAATCCTTGAGGATTGTTTCTCTGGAATTGTTTCATCATTTCTTCCAAAGATAATTTCGGTCTGGAAGGTCCTTTCCAAGGTATAGATGCTATCTTTTCTATCACCTCTAATTGTTTTTTACTGAACATAGTTTTTATTTGTTAAATTTATTATTTATTCTTTATCAAAAACAGCTTCCCCCAACATCTGCCGTAAACTTTCATACTCTTTCTCATACCTCTTCACTCTCTCTAAATCCTCTTCACTGGGGTGAGAAATCCGGGAAATATCCATATTATGCCGGAGGTCATTCAACTTGACCCGGATTGCCAAACGATGCCCCCGGAAGCGTTCTATATAAGCCTTCCGATTAGAAGCCGTGTGAGAATTCATCAGCTCAAGGGCTTCTTTTATTTCCTCCCGTTCGCTCTCTGTCAGCGTAACTTCCCAGTCATTCAAAGTTCTCATCAATGTCAATATGATTTCTTCGCTTGTATAATCCGTATCTTCGAGTACGTCGTGCAAGAATCCCACGGTTTTTTCCTTCCAATCACGACCATTGCAACCGACCGTCAATAAATGTCCCTCAAAATAATCCTTGCCGGCTTTATCCACCTGTTCTTTGTGCAACTCTTTCGCCAAACTCGCCGCTGCATACGCCAAACAGATTTTATCGTCCTGACATTCACCCGAATTACTTTCCTCTATTCGCCGTTTCAATTTCCACAAGGAAGACTGTGGTTCAGCGCATCTCCAATTTTCATTCATCTCGTATGCAATCTTCAACAACGTCCGTACCCGAATACTTTTTTTCCTACGATTACGTGGGTATTCCTCTTCCTGAACATCCTCGTTTCTGCGAGTAACCCGTTTAGGCAAAAAAGGCTGCGATTCATCCCAAAACCCCCCAATCATTCTGATACATTCAAACATAATGTCCAAAATACGGGTGAGCCGACTCTCCAAGATCACAATCTTCCGCTTCCGCAGCCAATCAGAAACATAATTGATAACTTCCATTCTGTCAACCTCATTGCCAAATCCAATAACCTCATTCCAACAAACACCGAAAGCTTCACTTATTTCCTCCCAGACCTCTTCCGGAAGTTCAAAATCTATCCGGTTATAAACCGCATGCTTTACTCTTTCTGAATCAATAACTCCCATTATTTATTCATTTTTAATTCAACTGATTATATATCGTCCAAGACACACAATTTAATACTCCTCCTCGACGTACCAATGAGCCCACGCCCACCTGACAAACAAAAGCTTGTGGAAAAAGAGCATGGAACTGCTCATACGCCAACTCGTCCTCCTCTACGTCCAATTTGGGAAGCAGGACAGCCTTGCCCACCTGCAAATAATTGATATACGCCCAATTGTACGGGGAAGGCTTTTTCACCGAAAAACGCAATTCCGTCACTTCGTATCTGCGAGATAAAATCCTCAGCAATTTCTCTGCAAAAGTGGGGTCAATATCCCCATAATTCGATAGCAAAACACACCCGTCACCGAGATAACGTACCATACCGTCCGCGTGACCGTACCGCTCGTTGCAATCCCAAGGAATCACCACCAATTCCACCCCGAAACACCGTTCCAATTTATTTATCAACGTGATTTTGTCATAGTTCCTATTCTCACGGAATACCTTATCCGTCATAATGACCGAATCATCACACTTGATGACATTACCACCATCCAAAATAATATCCGTCTTCTTTATTACCTTTACATTTGAAAAACCCAACTTTTCAAAACACATTGCCCCATCTGTCCGATAAACGACTGAACCGCGCAAATAGTCCGGGTCATAAACATATTGCAAATAAGAAACGGGACTTAACTGTATCGGCATAAAATCACGCACCCAATAATCCCGCGTATCCGTCAATAGACCATAAGGAATATGTGATTGTTCCAAGGCAAATTGAATCTCTTGCCAACATTTCAGCCTTGTTAGCCAAGCTGAAAAGAAAACCGTATTCGTCCTGAAGTCTGTCACCATATCTTTTCTATCTTTAATCATATAACGGGACAAAAATAAGACGCATTACCCCAAAATATCAGTACTCAAAAGTGCAAAACCGGCTTCATCTCAAACTCTAAAATTTGCCGGACTTTTTATAAATTTGCGCACTCAATTTGCTCGTACATGATGGATATGAAATTTTGGAGTCGTTACAAAAAACATTATAAAGCGCTGATTCAGCTCGGCGGTCCGATTGTCGTGGGACAGCTGGGCATTGTCATCGTGGGATTGGCCGACAACATTATGGTAGGGCGATACGGGACTTTCGATTTAGCGGCAGCTTCTTTCGTCAATAGCGTTTTCAATATCCCTATTCTTTTCGGTCTCGGTTTTTCCTATGGTTTGACACCGCTTGTCGGACAGTTTTTCGGACGACGGGACAAGTTCAAAATCGGACAACTTTTACGCAACAGTCTGTTGGTAAACGGATGTATGGGAGTGTTGCTTTCCCTGTTGATGGGGGTTCTTTATCTGAACGTGGACAAGATGGGGCAACCGGAGGAATTATTGCCCCTTATCCGTCCTTATTTTCTGCTGCATCTGGCGTCCCTGATTTTCGTCATGCTTTTCAACTCGTTCAAGCAGTTTGCGGACGGCATCACCGATACTGTTACCCCCATGTATATCATGATTTCCGCCAATGTATTGAATATCATCGGCAACTATGTCCTGATTTACGGCAAATTGGGATTTCCCGCACTGGGTGTTGTCGGGGCAGGTATTTCGACTCTGGTGTCAAGAATGGTGATGCTCATTGCTTTTGCCTTTCTTTTTTACCACCGTTTGTATTACCGCCGCTATCTGGTGGGTTATAAGCGCAGCCGCTATAATCGTCCGGATATTTTGTCTTTGAATAAAATGGGATGGATGATCGGTATTCAGATGGGACTGGAAACAGCATTGTTCAGTATTACGGGCGTCATGATCGGATGGCTGGGCAGTATTGCCCTGGCCGCCCATCAGGTGGTTGTGGCCATTTCCACTTTAGGCTTTATGATTTATTACGGTGTCGGAGCCGCTATCTCCGTCCGGGTGAGCAATTATTACGGACAGGGCGATCTTATCAATGTCCGGAAAACGACAGCTGCCGGTTTTCACCTGATTTTGTGCCTGGCCTTAACGGCATCCTCTATTTTCCTGATTTTCAGAAATAGTATCGGAGCACTTTTCACTACTTCGGAAGAGGTACTGCAAATTGTTTCGGTATTAATCTATATCCTGGTTGCTTTCCAGTTCGGAGATTCTTTACAGATCACGTTCGCGAATGCGTTGAGAGGCATGGGGGATGTCATTTCCATGGCCGTTATTTCTTTTATCGGTTATTTCCTTATTGCTATGCCCGTATGCTATTTGAACGGTTTTTTCTTTGAGGGAGGTATCACGGGAATCTGGATAGGCTACCCTATCGGTCTGACAGCCACCGGATTTATGCTATGCTGTCGTTTTTATTATATTACTCACCCCAAAAGAAAGTTTTCCACCCTTTAGCACTTTGTTTATGTTCACCGGTCAACGCATATTAATTACAGGAGGCACAGGCTCTTTCGGCCAAAAGTTCACCGAGATGGTTTTAGAAACCTATCTGGATGTGAAGGAGATTGTTATTTTTTCCCGAGACCGGGAAAAGCAGCATATGATGCAATTACGTTTTCCGGACAGTCGTCTACATTTTATCAGCGGTAATATGGCCTGTGCGGAGGATGTTGAACGGGCTTGCCAAGGGATAGATATTGTGGTTCACACAGCTGCCATGCGGATTGTTCCGGAGGCGGAAGCCAACCCGTGGGAAGCGGTGGAGAGCAACATTATCGGAGCTCACAATCTCATTCAGGGCGCCGTGAACCAAGGAGTGAAACAAATTCTCGCCCTGTCTACCGATATGGCCTCTTTGGTAAATAATGCCTACGGAGCATCCAAAATGTTGTCCGACAAGCTGTTTATCGCCGCACATAAGGAATATCCCCATTTAAAAACATCCGTTATCCGCTATGGCAATATGTTCGGTTCCACGGGTACGGTTATCCCGTTTTTCATGAAGAAGGCAAAGGAGAACGGGATACTTCCTGTCACGCATCCCGACATGACCCGTTTTATGGCGACGGTGGAGGAGTGTGTGCAGATTGCTTTCCGATGCCTGCCGCATGCACTGGGCGGTGAGATTATCGCTCCCAAAATCAAGTCCTACAATATTCTGACGATTGCGCAGGCTGTGGATGAAACGGCCCAAATAGAGGTGGTGGGGTTAAGACCGGGCGAAAAGCTCTATGAAGAAATGATTACCCGTTATGATTCGTTTCATACCATTGAAGCCCCGGAGGCTTACATCATTGTTCCTTCTTACGGAGACAAAGCCACTTTTTGCCTCCATTATTCGGCAAAGCCCGTCCCCGTGGGATTTGAGTTTAATTCTGAAAATAATCCGGACAAAATGACGGTGGAAGAGGTGAAGGCTTTAATCAGGACGCTGCAATAAAACGGTCGATAGCCCAGTAGCCCTTTTCTTTGTCGGCAAAAAGAACTGTATGAAAGCCCATGTCGACAGCTGTTTTCACATTGGCCGGCAAATCATCAATAAATAGGCATTCATGCGGTTCGAGGTGAAAACGGTCGAGCAATACATTGAAAATATCTTCATCCGGCTTGACCATGCCTTCATGGGCGGAAATAATCTGTCCCGTAAAGTAACGGAATACTTCCCGGTGTTTCAGATAATCGTAAAATTCGCGGGACATGTTAGACAAGCAATATAAAGGATATCCTTGCTCCGACAAGCTCCGGATAAGTTCGACCGTACGGGGAATATCAACCAGCGAATGTTTGATATATTCCATAAATAACCGGCAATCCGGAAGAGAAAAGCCGGATAGAGCCGCCATTTTCGCAACCATCTCTTCTTCCGTATAAGTTCCCCGGTCAAATTCCGTCCAATGCTTTTGAAAAAAGCCACTGTCAAATAAGAAACGGGGCAATTCCGGATTTTCTTTAAACTCTTTTCTTACTTTTTCCGGATTCCAATCCAATACAACCCCACCTAAATCGAATATGATATTTTTCATACGGTATCTGATAAAATCTTCTCTGCAAAAATAACAGAATCTTCAAGAAGTTTGCCGCTGTATTCCCAATATCCTGAGAAAAAATAAAATCAGGTTCATGAACCCCAAATAAAGCGGCAAGGCTCCCTGTATGGCATTTTTAAAACAAAGCGGTTGTTCCGGAAGCGTATATCCGGACATTTTCCCGATATGACACACATCCGAAGCAATAAGCCAAGTAAAGATGCCGATTCCCGCCAAAGAAGTTACCCAGCAAAGGCTGTGACTACCCACAATCAAGTTGAAAAGAAAAGTCATGAGGATGCCGGTCAGAATAAATCTTCGGATATTTTCCGTACGGGTCACATCCCGGGAAGTCAGCAATCCATATATCCCCATCAGGACAAAAGTGGCCGCTGAAACATAAAATACGGGAGCCACGGATTCTCCGGTGAATGAAAAGAACAGAGCCGCCCACGTAATTCCATTCAAAACGGCATATCCCAATCCGCTTACGATGCTCCGGAAGAGAGAAAGTTTTTCTATCCAAAGCGTTGTTCCCCAGACTAAAAAGGACTCGATAAAAAACAAAGTAACAAACAATTCCCTATTACCCTGCATCACTTCCCGTATCACAGGAACCGACAAAATACAGGTCGCCACTCCTCCCGTCAGTCCCAATCCCAAAGCCATCCAGACAAAAACGGCGGACATATAGTTCCGCCGAAATAATGTAGTCTGAATACTGTTTTGATATGTCCATGCTCTCGTTTCCACTGTCTCCTCTTTTTATCGATTCCATTTACGCAATAAAAAACAAAGAGTTCAGAAGAAAAATACAATACAACAATTCTTAAAGATATTATACCAAGCCAAGGGCAAGATTAATATCCCACGTTCAGAGCATTATTAACAAATGCGATTCAATATACCACAATCTCGTCCGTAAACATAAATCCAGCTTGCTTCCGGGCAAAAATCCGGATATAGCGAGCTTCCGCGGAGAAATTCACAGTAAAATTCTTAAAGAATAAATCCGATTTGTCGGAAGGAATGTCATTTTTCACTTGTCCCACTTCCGTAAAGTCTTTACCATTTTGAGAGACACTGACCTGCACATACTGAGGCATATATACCCCGGGACCTGTCAGCTGCATGAATTTGATATCGACACTATGCAAAAGCTGGACGGTTTCCATATCAATCACGACATCCAGATTTTTCAGAAATCCCTGCCAACGGCCATCACCATAAGTAAGTCCGCCACGATAGCCATCGGTCAAAGTAATCTCACCGGCCGCAGGATAAGAACCACTGTATCTATTCGTATAATTTACTTTTTTCCCTACTGCTTTGTGATAATCGAAGCGCCCTTTCGAGATATTTCCTCTTTTCCCGTCCTGGAATAAAGCCGCCTTGACTTCGGCAGAATCAATCCGGAAAGGTCCTTCATAAAGAAGAGATTTTTCGTCAGGTAACGAACCGTCAAGCGTATAACGTATTTCCGGCTTATACTTCTCAGAATCAAAACTTACCAGAATACTTTTTTTCACGGTATCCACTTCCATATTCATTTCTATGCGGTCGCTCAAGGGGAAAACATTGACACCTTTTTGCTGTAAGTGCCGAATATGTGCCTGCACCCGACGTTTAAAGTCGTCACTATCCTTCCTTTCTTCAGGCGACCACACCACTTCCGCCAAAGCCAAGGCCCGGGGATATGCCATGTATTCCACATGTTCCGGCGTACCGATATATTCCGTCCAGATATTGGCCTGAGCTCCCAAAATATGACGGGCTTCTTTGGCCGACAATTCCCGAGGTACCGGAGAATAGGAATAAACCTTCAAATAAGGCAGAAAACCACCTATGGCATAAGGCTGGGTGGAAGGTTCCGCCTGATAACTGTCAAAATAGCAATATGCCCCCGGTGTCATAATCACATCATGGCCGGAACGGGCAGCCTCAATACCACCTTTTTCCCCTCTCCAGGACATGACTGTGGCCTCCGGTGCCAATCCTCCTTCCAAAATCTCATCCCAACCGATAATTTTCCGTCCTTTGGCTGTTAAGAATTTTTCCATCCGTTTAATAAAATAACTTTGCAGCTCTTTTTCATCTTTCAAATGCTCAGTCTTGATTCTTTTCTGGCACAAAGGACACTTCTTCCAGGCATTTTTCGAAGCCTCATCCCCTCCGATATGGATATATTCCGAAGGGAAAAGTTCCATCACTTCTTCCAGAATGTTTTCAAGAAACCGGAAAGAAGCCTCTTTACCGGCACAAAATTCCCCGCTTTTTTTACTATTCGGACATTTCAATTCCGGATATACTGTCAAAACTTCTTCCGAATGTCCAGGCATTTCAATTTCCGGTATCACCTCTATATGGCGGGCTGCCGCATAAGCCACAACCTCCCGGATTTCCTCCTGAGTATAGTAACCACCATAAGCACCCTCTTTTCCTTCTTCCACATAGGAACGATCTCCCTCATTCCACCATTTCTTCCAATCTTCCTGAGTCCGCCAAGCCCCCCGACAGGTCAGTTCCGGATACTTTTTGACTTCAAACCGCCATCCACCCGCATCCGTCAAATGCCAATGAAAGCGGTTCAATTTATACACAGCCATTAAATCTATGTATTTTTTTATAAACGCGATGGGGAAAAAATGACGGGACACATCCAGATGAAGTCCCCGGTATGAGAAAGCAGGTTTATCCGTTATCCGCAAAACAGGCAATAACCAATACTGACGGTCTTCCTTATAAAAATGCCGGTCGTTCAATATTTGCAGGAAGGTCTGCATACCATAAAACAAACCGGCAGAAGCGGCCGCCTTTATATCAACACCCTCCGGCTGAATATTCAGTACATACCCTTCCGTAGCTATACCGCTCAAACTATCTAAAGAAAAACGTATATAATTTCCTCCGTTTTCAATCCCATCCCGGCCAAAACGATAAGAAACCAAAGAATTCGTCAACGAATCGAGTCCTGCCGCTATAAATTGTCCTTCTTTTCCTACGGGCACATGCAAATAAGTGTGGTTATCCAACCGACATACACCTTCTCCGAATTCCACATTCTCAGGAACAGGAATTACTTCCAGTTGCTTACAAACTTGCTCAGTCTTACAAGAAAGGAAAGAAACAGCTAATATAACCACAACTCCGACATAATAAAAATAACCACGCATGACTCTATAAATTTAATAATTGCAAAAATAACAATCTACCTGACTTCTCCCAAATTAATATTACATCCGACACCTTTTCATTTTTTCAGGAAAAACACAAGAAATATAAAAAAATGAGGAAAGGATTTGCAGATATAAAAAAAATCTCTACTTTTGCACCCGAGTTCTTTGCCCAGGTGGCGGAATTGGTAGACGCGCTGGACTCAAAATCCAGTGTCCTCAACAGACGTGCGGGTTCGATTCCCGCCCTGGGTACACCAAAAAAAGGAAGTTAGACAATGTTTAACTTCCTTTTTTTATATACCTTTGAGAATACACTATCTTTTAAAAGGCTATATAATGTTGTGTGTTTCCTGTC
Organism: uncultured Odoribacter sp.; assembly: GCA_910588375.1. GTDB lineage: Bacteria > Bacteroidota > Bacteroidia > Bacteroidales > Marinifilaceae > Culturomica. The sequence goes on along the minus strand of CAJUQA010000008.1, from coordinate 52,542 downwards.
CCGATTTTTTAAAAATTTTCCAGTATCTCTATTCTTTTCTCAATGGGAGGATGAGTGGCGAATAAGCCGCTGAATCCCAACAAGGCCGTTTTCGTTTTCGCACAGGGCGCCGCGATGAAAAGCTGGGCCACGTCTTTACGGGTAACGGATGTAAGGGTGGGATTACCGGATATTTTTCGCAAAGCATTAGCTAAGCCCAAGGGATTACGGGTCATTTCCGCCGCACCAGCATCAGCCATATATTCCCGTTTGCGGGATATGGCGAAACGCATCAGTGAAGCAAATAAATACCCAATGGCTGACACCACAAGAGCTATCAAAATAATGACCACCACCCCGTTGTTTTTATTGTTTCGGCTACGCACCCGAGGACTACGTAAAAAAATGTTCAGGGTAATTTGAGAGAGCATGGCAAAAATACCGACAAAGACGATGGAAACAATCAATAAACGTACATCCCTATTACGAATGTGCGTCAATTCATGGGCTATCACCCCTTCCAACTCTTCGTCATTCAGTTTCTCGATGATTCCTTGAGATAAAGTTACCGTATAGGTACTTTCATTGATTCCGCTGGCATAGGCATTCAGGGAGTCATCATACATGATATTGATTTTGGGGGTCCGCATGCCTTGGGTCATACAAAGATTTTCCACTAAGTTGTAAACCCGCATATTTTCTTTCCGCGTCAGAGGCTTCGCTCCGGTAGCCGCATTAATTACCGACACATTCACAAAATACGCAATCACAAACCACAACAGCACACCTCCGATGGCAAACGGGGCACTTCTGACAAAAAGAATTCCTACCTCTTCATACAAATCCACCTCCGGCTGATTTCCCCATTGCAACCATCCCAACAAAAAACAAAACAAATAAACTAATCCCGTAACCAAACACGGGAATAGGAAAAGAAGTACAAACGTACGGATATTATTCCGCCGCTGCTGGGTTACGATACCGACATATTCCATCCGTGTCCCTGCTTAGAATTTAATTTCCGGAGCCCGGTCCAAATCTGCCCGTTGTTCCGCACCCAGGTCAAACATCACCTCTTTATGAAAGCCGAACATATTGGCAATGATATTCGAGGGAAAACTCTCCACCGAGGTATTCAGCTCCTTTGTAGCCGAATTGAAATAACGTCTGACAGCCGCTAATTTATTCTCCACATCCGAAATTTCTTGCTGCAATTGCATAAAGTTTTCGTTTGCCTTAAGTTCCGGATAGGCCTCTACCGTTATTTTCAAACCCGCCAACGCGGAAGTCAAAGCATTTTCAGCCGCAATCTTTTCATCAATCGTCCGGGCATTCAGCGCTCCGCTGCGAGCACTCACCACCCGGTCAAGCGTCTCTTTTTCATGGGCGGCATAGCCTTTCACTGTCGCCACCAACTGAGGTACCAAGTCATGGCGCTGTTTTAACTGTACATCTATATCGGCAAAAGCATTTTCCCGATTATTCCTTAATTTCACTAAAGTATTGTAGGCAGATATAGCCGTAAACACCAGAATCACTGCAACACCTAAAATAATATAACCTATCATATTCCTATTTATTTATACATTTCAACGCACCAATAGCAAAGCCCCTTTTTTCACATATTTCGGAGGATTGTTCTTTTCAAGTCCCCGGGCCGTTATAATATAATAATAGGTTCCCGGACTCGCATCCGTCCCATTGACTTTCCCGTCCCATCCTCCGCTCTGGTCGCTCCATTCATATACTTTACGCCCCCACCGGTTGATAATTACGGCATGAAAAGAGGTTGACGACAATACCTGCACACGGAAAATATCATTGATTCCGTCTCCGTTAGGCGTAAATACATTCGGAACATTTACCAGCGACTGAATCACTTTTATATCTTTCAATTCCGTCGTATCCCAACAATTATTCGGACCCGCCGTATTAATGACTTCCAATCTCACCCTATACAATCCGGGATGCTCATAAGTATAGGTAAAATCCTGTTCATACCGAATCCTATTATCCATCAAACTATCTTCCAATGTGGGCAAGGGATCTTTCAAATCGGCCGTATCCTTATACAAATACCATTTATACGACTGCGCATTCACACTTTCGTCCGTAAACTCCACATCCAAAGGCGCCTGTCCCATATCCTCCCCGTATCCATCCACCTTTACCGTATTGAGCAATTTAAAACTCATTTTCGCCTTCGGAATGACGGAAATATATTCCGCTTCCGTACTTGTCCACTCAAACCCGAACTTATCCATTATCCTCAACGTGTAGCGTGCATCCCGGTAATCCACCGTCTGGAAAATCTCCATTCCATCCGGCCAATAATCTACTGAAATAATCGGTTCCTGCCGGGTAGACAAAAGATATTCAACACTATGGGCGCCGTAATAATGCACATCCTCCCCATACAGATAAAAAGCCGGCTGAAAACCGTCAATTCTCAATTTTATGCCTTCACAGTCATACCGTGTTTCTTCCACCACATTTAACTCAAATTCAGGAACATGTACATAGAAAATACGAAAATCGCCCGATGTCTTACTCTCTTCCCCTTCTTTCTCCGCAGTAACGGAATAGACTCCATTCCCCTGCAACGGAAAAACGAAATCGGAAGAATCGGCGGCATAAGTCCCCGTCCCAGACTCTACACCTTCATACATCCACTTGTATACCCATCCCGAACTTCCGGCATTAAAACGAACCTGCCCGCCACGGCCATTTCCAGCCACATCTTTCACAGCCAGAAAAGGGAATCCGTCCGGAGTATTCAATGTTTCAACCGAATAAATACATCCTTCCAACTGTGGCAACTGAGCTTTGGCAGTATACACACAGAGCAGCCCGAGACACCATATCCACAAAAACTTCATCTCTTTTAACACTTATAGTTTTCAACATACAATATTAATTAAAAAATCGGAAACCAGCCTTATTTTAAACTTTTGATTTCAGGCACCGACACCACCATGTCCCGACCTTTTGCACCACTTATACCCGATTCTAAAATTAAATTTCTAATTTTGCATGAGAATAGCGGGATGCCGCACTGACCAGAATATACGACCGTGGACTTTTTAAACGAACTGAATAACAACCAGCAAGAAGCCGTTCTGCACTCGGAAGGCCCTTCCCTTGTGATTGCCGGAGCCGGTTCCGGAAAAACCCGTGTACTGACCTATCGTATTGCCCATCTGTTGGGGAAAGGGATACCCGCTTACAAAATCCTGGCTTTAACCTTCACGAACAAAGCAGCCCGGGAAATGCAGAAACGTATCGCCCAACTTGTCGGGGCGGAGAATGCCGCAAATCTCTGGATGGGGACATTTCATTCCGTTTTCTCCAAAATCCTGCGTTTTGAAGCGGAGAAACTGGGCTATACTTCCAATTTCACTATTTACGACACCCAGGATTCCAAAAATCTCATCAAGAGCATCGTCAAAGACTTGAAATTAGACGACAAAATCTACAAGCCCAACGATGTGCTGGGACGGATTTCCATGGCAAAAAACAACCTGATTGTCGCACAGGCATATGCACAATCCGACCGAATCATCGAAGCCGACAAGGCAGCTCGGAAGCCCATGATAGCAGAAATCTACAAACATTATCAGCTCCGTTGCAAGCAAAGCGATGCCATGGACTTTGACGACCTGTTGCTGCAAACCAACATTCTTTTTCGCGATTTCCCGGAAATTCTGGATAAATACCAGAACAAATTCAATTACGTGCTGGTGGACGAGTACCAGGATACCAACTACTCCCAGTATCTGATTATCAAAAAACTGTCGGAAACCCACCGCAACATCTGTGTCGTGGGCGACGACGCCCAAAGTATCTATTCCTTCCGGGGCGCCCGGATAGAAAACATACTGAATTTCAGGAACGACTATCCGGATTACAAAATTTTCAAACTGGAACAGAACTACCGTTCCACCACCACCATTGTCGATGCCGCCAACAGCGTCATTAACAAAAACAAAGAACAGATTCCCAAACGGGTCTTTTCCGAAAACGAAGAAGGGGAAAAAATCAAGGTATTGAAAGCCCTTTCGGACAAAGAAGAAGGGTTCCAGGTCACCCACGAGATTTTCAAAATGGCCAATTACGAACAGCAGGAGTACAGCGATTTCGCCATCCTCTACCGTACCAACGCCCAATCCCGTATCCTGGAAGAAGCCCTGCGGAAACGGAACATCCCCTATAAAATATACGGAGGCCAGTCCTTCTACCAGCGGAAAGAAATCAAAGACCTTTTGGCTTACTTCCGTCTGGCGGTCAATCAAAGCGACGAAGAAGCCTTAAAACGGGTTATCAATTATCCCCGAAGAGGTATCGGAGACACCACCATCGATAAAATCCGCGACATTGCCCTACAACACCGGGTAAGCATGTGGACCGTATTATGCAATCTGCATAAAGTCTCCGGCATCATCAATGCCTCCACCGCGACCAAACTCAACAACTTTCGGTTATTAATCGAGCGTTTTGCTTCCGGTATCGCAACCGAGAATGCCTACGATATAGCCGTAACCATTGCCCAATCCTCCGGCATTGTCGACGATTTGTCGAACGACAGCACACCCGAAGGTATCTCCCGTAAAGAAAACATACAGGAATTACTCAACGGTATAAAAGATTTCAGCGAAACCAACTATAAAGAGGGAAATGACGACAAACTCCCCGCATTTTTGGAAGGCGTCGCCCTGCTCACCGACCAGGACAGTGAAAAACCGGAAGACAACAACAAAGTCACACTGATGACCATACACGCGGCCAAAGGCCTGGAATTTCCCAACGTATTCATCACGGGCATGGAAGAAGACCTTTTCCCGGCCCAGCAGAGCGTTTTCACGCCAACAGCCCTGGAAGAAGAGCGGCGGTTGTTTTATGTCGCCCTGACCCGGGCGGAAAAACGGGTAGTACTTTCATACGCCCAGACACGCTATCGGAACGGACAAGTCATCAACACCAGTGCGTCGCGTTTCATTAAAGAGATTGATGCCCAATTTCTCGAAGGATTCATTCAGCCCTGCAGTGAAGCCCCCACATTCAGACTCAAAACACCTCCTTCGGGCATACACTCGCACACAGTGCGCCCTGCAAGCCTCTCTCCCGCATCGCGGGATATTCCGAAAATCGACGAATCAAAACTGAGACCTGCAAACCCCAATGAAATTATTCCGGGCATGACAGTTTACCATCCTTCTTTCGGTCCCGGTAAAGTAATCAACTTAGAAGGATTGGGGGTAAATAAAAAGGCGAAAGTGGTCTTTGCGGAACAGGGAGCCAAGACCCTTTTGTTAAAGTTTGCAAAATTATTCATAGAAGAAGGATAAATTAAATCCGGGAAACCGGAAAAATATTCTATATTTGCACCGTAATCATCATAAAAACCATTCCGGAGTTTTTCCCTGAAAATTATGGATTTATTGATACGATAAATTTCAATCCGGAATAAAAAAAACAAAACCGCCGGCGCATTATCGGGTTAATCCCTTCTGCCGTCGAACCCAACAAACCATTTAAGTACACTAGATGTAATTAAATACTCAAACGAAATAGTGCGTAATCGCGCATCTGCAAAAGACCCTGAAATGGAATACAATACCCAAAAAAAGAAATTATTATTACCGGAATACGGACGTAACATACAAAAAATGGTGGACCACATTATGACGATTGAAGACCGGGAGGAAAGAACCCGGGCTGCCAAAACAGTCATTGACGTAATGGGCAATCTCTATCCCCACCTGCGGGACGTTCCCGACTTCCGCCACAAACTGTGGGACCATTTAGCCATCATGTCGGGCTTCAAATTAGATATCGAGACACCCTATCCTCTGCCCTCGATAGACAAAATCAACGAAAAACCGGAAAAGATAAAATACAGCACCAACCACATCAAATACCGGCATTACGGCAAATCGGTTGAAAAACTGATAGACAAAATCAAGGAGCTGGAAGACCCGGAACAAAAACGGGCTCTTATCGTACTGACAGCCAACCACATGAAAAAATCGTTCCTGACCTGGAACAAGGATACCGTCGAAGATGAACAGATTTACAACGACATCAATGCCTACTATGGCAGTCCGATTATCCTTCCGGAAGGCATGACATTATCCAACCCCAAAGAACTGCTGCAAAAGAAAAGCAAACCCAGCTCCAACAAACCCGCAATCAAGAACAACAACAATTCCAAAAACAACAAGCGGGACAACAACAACCATATGTATCACAAAAGGAATTTCAAAAACAACGACCAGCAGGGCAATAACAAAAATTCGAACTAAAACATGCTGACCACGGTTATTTTAGGAAGCAATTCCGGTAACAAAGTGGAATACATCCGGCAAGCCACGGATTTCCTGTCACGACAAACGGGGGAACTGGTGGCTTCCTCTTCCTTATACGAAACCGCCCCGTGGGGATTTGAAAGCGACGAACCCTTTTTGAACCAGGTGCTCCGGTTTGAAACAGAACTCCCACCGGAGACTTTTCTCCAACAAGCTTTAGCCATTGAAAAATCACTGGGGCGAATCCGGTCGTCTGACGTCCGTTATGCATCGCGCACCATTGACATCGACTTGCTATTTTGCGATTCCGAAATTATCCACACCCCAATCCTCACACTGCCTCATCCCCGGATTGCAGAACGCCGTTTCGTACTCACACCCCTCAACGAAATCATGCCCGACTTCATCCACCCTCTTCTCCGCAAGACCATCTCCCGGCTCCTTGCCGAATGCCCCGACCCACTCGCCGTAAATAAACTTCCGGAGCAATAAAACGCTCCCGTTTTATTAAAACTGATTTCCCGCAGGACACTTTGCCAATTAAATTTTTCCAGAATAAGTACAGCTATCCCGAATGTTTTCAAACTATTTAAGCAGAATTTGTATTTATTCTGTTTTTTCGATAAATTTACCCAATTGAAAATAAATACGATTATACCCTCAAACAATGAGCAGATTCGTCATCACGGGAGGACGACGCCTAAAAGGAGAACTTCGTCCGCAAGGAGCTAAAAATGAAGCATTACAGGTCATTTGCGCCTGTCTGCTTACCCAAGAAGAAGTAACGATTTCCAACGTCCCCGAAATCCTGGATGTGCTGAAACTTATCGAACTGTTACAGGGACTGGGGGTGAAAGTGGAACATCCCGCCCACGGGGAATACACATTCCAGGCCGCGGGAATCAACTTCGACTACCTGGAAACGGAAGATTTTTACAACAAAGCCGTCAGCCTGCGCGGGTCCATCATGATATTAGGTCCCCTGTTGGCTATCCACGGCTGCGGTCTGGTACCCAAACCCGGCGGGGACAAAATCGGACGGAGGCGGTTAGACACCCACTTCCTGGGCTTTGAAAAATTAGGCGCCACATTTGAGTATGACGCCACCAACTGTTGTTTCAAGGCCTCCGCCAACCAGCTTCACGGCAATTACATGTTACTGGACGAAGCTTCCGTCACCGGAACCGCCAACATCATCATGGCTGCCGTACTGGCCAAAGGAACAACCACTATTTACAATGCAGCCTGCGAACCCTACATACAACAGCTCTGCCTGATGCTGAACTCCATGGGGGCTAAAATTTCCGGCATCGCGTCCAATCTGCTCACCATTGAAGGCGTAGAGAAATTACACGGCTGCAAACACCGCTGCCTGCCCGACATGATTGAAGTGGGCAGTTACATCGGTCTGGCTGCCATGACCCGCTCCGAAATTACAATAAAAGATGTAAACATCCGGCAACTGGGCATCATTCCGGAAGCATTCCGGAAATTAGGCATCCGCGTGGAGGAAAAAGGCGACGACCTGTATATCCCACGCCAGGAACACTATATGATTGAAGACTTCATCGACGGGTCCATTCTGACCGTCGCCGATGCGCCCTGGCCGGGACTGACCCCCGACCTGCTGAGTGTTTTTCTCGTTGTCGCCACCCAAGCCAAAGGCAGCGTCCTGATACACCAGAAAATGTTTGAAAGCCGTCTTTTCTTTGTGGATAAACTCATCGACATGGGAGCCAAAATCATCCTTTGCGACCCCCACCGGGCCACGGTAATCGGACAGAACCACGAATCCCAGTTGCGCGCCACCAAGATGACGTCACCGGACATCCGTGCAGGTATTGCCTTATTAATCGCCGCCCTGTCCGCCAACGGCAAGAGTTCCATCCATAACATCGACCAGATTGACCGAGGATACGAGCATATAGACGAAAAACTGAATGCCATCGGCGCAGACATTGTCAGATACAATTAACCCGGTATAAACATTACGTCATTTTTAAAACATTTATATATGAAAAGTTTCTTCAAATATGTACTGGCAACAATTGTCGGTTTCGTAATCATCAACATCCTGATGTTCATTCTATTCTTCGGTTTCATAGGAGCATTGGCCACCATGGGAGACAAAACCGTCGAAATCAAGGATAACACCGTGCTGGAAATCAACTTGTCCAACTCCATCTCCGACCGGACATCCACCAATCCTTTCGACAATCTGGATTTCATGTCGATGAAAACCAACCAAGCCCCCGGTTTGAACAGTATATTGAAAAGCATACGCCACGCCGCCGGCGACCCGAAAATAAAAGGCATCTACCTCAACATCACGGATATTCAAAGTTATTTCATGCCTTTCGCTACGGCAGAAGAAATCCGCAATGCCTTGGTTGACTTCAAAAGAAGCGGAAAATTTATCTACAGCTATACCAATTTAGGCTACTCACAAACGGGCTACTATCTAGCCACCGTAGCCGACAGCGTTTTTGTGAATCCGGAAACCCCGCTGATGCTGATGGGCTTGGGCAGCAATCTGATTTTTTACAAAGACTTGCTCGATAAAATCGGCATACAGGCTGAAATCATTAAAGTAGGAAAATACAAATCGGCCGTCGAACCCTTTACCCGTACGGAAATCAGCGAAGCCAACCGGGAACAGATTTCGGCCTATATAAACTCTTTGTGGGGAACAATGCTCAAAGACATTGCCGCAAGCCGGCATATCTCCGTAGATTCCCTGAACTGGTTAGCCGATAATATGAACTACCGTACCACCCGGGAAGAAATGGCCTTCGGATTGTACGACGGCGTATGGTATGAAGACCAGATGCTGCTTTTCCTCAAAGAAAAATGCCAGGTGGCCGCCGACAAAAAACTATCCCTCACCTCGTTGTCGGATTACAGCAAAAACCTGACAGGCAAGACCCTCTCTTCGGGCAAGAACAAAATAGCCGTCATCTATGCTTCCGGTGAAATCGGCATGAGCCAGAGCGCCAAAGCCATCGGTCCGGAACTGGCAGCCACCGTTCGCAAAGTCAGACAGGACAAAAACGTCAAAGCCGTCGTATTACGCGTCAACTCCCCCGGAGGAAGCGCTTTGACTTCCGACATCATCTGGCGGGAAGTCGACCTGACCACCCGGGAAAAACCCGTCATCGTTTCAATGGGCAATGTTGCCGCTTCCGGCGGATACTATATTTCCTGTGCCGCAGACACCATCGTTGCCGATCCGATGACCCTAACCGGTTCCATCGGCATTTTCGGCCAATTCTTTACCGGCGAAAAACTCATCAAAGACAAACTGGGCATGACCAGCAGCAGCGTGAAAACAAATGCACACAGCGATTTCGGAGGAGCTTACCCACTTCCCCTCCCCATCAGCAACCGCCCGTTAAACGCCTATGAAAAACAAGTGCTCCAGAAATACATCGAAAACGGTTATGAAACCTTTCTGAACCGGGTGGCTCAAGGACGCGGCATGACCCGCGACCAAGTGCACGAAGTGGCACAAGGGCGTGTCTGGACTGGCGAACAGGCTCTCCAGGTAGGTCTGGTAGACGTATTAGGCGGCTTGGACGATGCCATTCTCATTGCTGCCGGAAAAGCCGGCCTGGGGAAATACACACTCTCAGAATATCCGGTAGAGAAAAACCCGATTGAAGAACTGTTCAGCGGACTTTCCACCTCCGTCAAAGCCAAAATCCTGAATGCGGAATTAGGCGAATATTATGACACCTACCGCGAATTAAAGGAACTGACGAACACCCGTCAAGGCCTGGTGGCACGTCTGCCTTATGATATAAGATTTTATTAATCCGTCAGCTAATCTCCCGCAACATGGCAGTCTTGAAAATCCTATTGCTACCGCTCAGTTTAATCTACGGCTTTGTTGTCGGGATCAGAAATTTCTTTTTCAATACCGGGATACTGAAATCCAAAAATTTCGGTATTCCGGTCATCTGTATCGGAAACATCTCTGTTGGAGGCACCGGCAAGACCCCTCATACGGAATGGCTTCTTTCGGAACTGTCGAAAGACTTCCGGGTGGCCTGCCTGAGCCGCGGATACAAACGCCGCTCGAAAGGTTTTATACTGGTTTCCCCTCAATCTACAGCCGAAGAAGCCGGCGACGAACCGTTGCAGATAAAAACCAAGTTTCCGGAAGTAGAAGTAGCCTGCGATGCCAACCGGGTCAGAGGAATCGAAAAACTGCTCTCCCTGCCCGTACCTCCGGAAGTCATTGTGTTGGACGATGCTTTTCAACACCGCTATGTGAAGGCCGACAAAAATATCGTGCTGGTTGATTACAACCATCCCTGCTACAAAGATTGCCTGCTCCCCGCCGGACGGTTGCGCGAAACTTCCGGAGCATTGAAAAGAGCCGATTACATCATCGTTTCCAAATGTCCGGACAACTTAACTCCCATCGAAAGGAGACTGTGGTCGAAACATCTGAAAATCAAACCCTATCAGCAACTATTTTTCACCACCATGCAATACGGCGCCCCCCGGAGCATGACAACAGGGCTTCCCGCTCCCGTGCCAAGCGGAAAAACTTCTGTCTTGTGCCTGACGGGTATTGCCCGGCCGGAACCTTATATCCAGCACCTGAAGCAACTTACACCTCATGTCACCGTCTTGAAATATCCCGACCATCACCGCTTTTCCAAACGGGACCTCCGGAATATCCAGACCGTATTCGAAGAGATTTACAACCCGGACAAATACATTTTCACAACAGAGAAAGACGCGGCCCGCTTGAAAAGCTGCCATCTGCCACAGGAAATAAGGGAAAGAATCTGTTATATCCCCATTGAACCGGAATTTATCCACAAAAAAGAAATATTCATCCAAGAATTAAAAAACTATGTTGCAAAGAATAAAAGATAGCGCGGCTTATATCTCCCGCTTTTTAGACAAGGAAAAATATACCATCGGTATCATTTTAGGCACGGGATTGGGCGAACTGGGCAAGGCCATCGAAATCAAACACACCATCCCCTACGCAGCCATCCCGCATTTCCCGGTATCTACCGTTGAAGGCCATAAAGGCAATCTGCTCATCGGACAATTCGGAGGCAAAAACGTCATCGCCATGCAAGGACGTTTTCATTTTTATGAAGGCTATCCGATGCAGGAAGTGACCTTCCCCGTGAGAGTGCTCCATCAATTGGGTGTTACCCGTCTTTTCGTCTCCAACGCGGCAGGCGGAGTAAACACGAATTTCCTGGTGGGCGACCTGATGATTATCACCGACCACATCAATCTTTTTCCCGAACATCCGTTACGCGGCAAAAACATCAGTGAATTGGGACCGCGTTTTCCGGGTATGACAGACGCCTACAGCCCCGCCCTCATCCGGATTGCAGAAGAATGCGGACAGGAGTTGGGTATCAAACTGCAAAAAGGGGTTTACGCCGGACTGCAAGGTCCCTCCTTTGAGACCCCGGCGGAATACCATTGGATACGGGTTATCGGAGGCGACGCGGTAGGCATGTCCACCGTACCGGAAATCATTGTGGCCCGGCACATGGGCATGGAGTGCTTCGGTATGTCCGTCATCACCAACAGCACGGCTTCGCCGGAACTGATCAAAACAAACCACGAAGAAGTGCAGGACATCGGCAACACCGCCCAACCCCGCATGACCGCCCTCTTCCAGACCATCATTTCCAAATTGCCATAAAGCCCGATTTTATTCACACCCGAAGACTTTCCGAAATAAATTATCCCACAAGGAAGTCTTCGGGTTTTATATTCCTGACAATAACACCAAACCTCTTCTTTTACTTCATCCGAAAAAAATTTTAGTGTGGCAAATCTTTTAAACTTCAAGAAATTAATCGTATTTTTGCCACACATGACAAAAAGAATCAGATGAAAACAATCAATCAAATTGTTGGAGAAAATCTAAAAAAAATCAGAGAATTATCCGGCTTCACCCAAGAACAGGTGGCAAAATCCATTGCCATTGAGCGGTCTGCATATAGTAATTATGAAGGAGGCACACGGGAAATACCGTACACTGTTTTAGAAAATATTTCCAACCTATTCGGATGTGAACCTTTCATCTTGTTTGAAGAAAACATTCAAACAGACAATGAAATTATGGCCACTGCTTTCAGAATTTCCGACATAGAAGACAATGATCTGAAAGAAATAGCCAAATTCAAAGATATTGTAAAATCCTATCTTAAAATGGAACGAATTATCCGAGATGAAACCGAATAAATTTATTATAGAAAAGCAAGTCTCCGAATTTCGTACAGACCAGGGGCTCGGCACATCCGAACCGGTCGGTTTAAAAAGCCTGCTTCTAAAACTAAATGTGCTTACCGTTTTCAAACCTCTGTCCGAAAATTTTTCAGGCATGTGTTTAAAAGACCATTCCGGACATCGTTTTATGCTTATCAACTCCAGCCAGCCACAAGGAAGACAACATTTTACAATTGCCCATGAATTATATCATCTGTTTATAGAAGAACGGCCTACGCCACACAAATGCAATCCGGGACACAGTAAAAATCCGACAGAACAAAGTGCCGATATGTTTGCTTCTTTTCTGTTGATGCCGGAATCCGGAATCTGTCAATTGATACCTGAAACAGAATTAAAGACAAAACGCATCAGTATCGCCACTATACTAAAACTTGAACACTATTTTTCCGTTTCCCGTTCTGCCTTATTATACCGTCTGTTAAACATAGGCCTTATATCAAAAAGTACCCGATCCGCATTTGAAACAGGAGTAAAACACTCCGCCAGATGCTTCGGATTCGACACTGACCTATACGAAGCAGCAAACGAAGGATTGGTTATCGGGGATTTTGGAGAAAAAGCCCGTAATCTGTTCGATAAAGGGAAAATATCGGAAAGTCACTATATGGAATTACTCAGTAAAATAAATACCCATGGGGAACAGGAAAACGAAAATCGTGCTCGATGCTGATGTAATCATTCATTTCATAGAAGCCCAAGCCTTCTCTTTGCTGCCCGATATATTTCCCGAATATGAATATATACTGCTGGATATTGTGTACCAAGAAATTTCAAAAAACTACAAGACAAAAAATCTCATAGATAATTACCTACACTATTTCTCAAAACTGAAAAAAGAAACTTTCTCTCCGAAAGGAGAATCCATGCGGGAATATTTCCAATTACGGCAAAAATTAGGAAAAGGTGAAAGTGCATGTATGGTCTATTGCAAAGAACATCATGATGTTTTAGGAAGCAGTAACCTAAAAGACATAAAAGAATATTGCTCGCACAACAACATCTCTTATTTAACTACCCTTGATTTCCTGTATTATGCTTATCACCGGAAAAAACTGACGCAACAAGAATGCACGACATTCATACAGGCTGTCAATGACGCAGGGAGTAAACTCCCGAACATCGACATAAGCCAATACAAATGTGATGTAGCCATCTGATTATTTCCTTTAAAATTTCGTTTTAAATCTTCGTTTGCAGCCCACGCAAACGATATTTTTTTGCTGTTGATTCCCAGGGGTTTCCCTGTATTAAATTCGGAGCAAATTCGGAGCAATTTCAGACTATATTCTGAATAAAGCTGTCGGGCGCCGAAAATAATCTGAATAAAATCCGAAAATAATCAAAATTTCAAATTAAAATAATTTAAAGAAATATAGCCCATATATTACGGGAGGTATGGTTTTTCCATAAATTAAGGGGAATAAAAAAGGGTATATGCTTGCTAAGCAGGTATCACATCGAGAAGAAAGGAGGTTTTTTATTTCAAATAATTCTGCAAGTCACGAGGTTTTAAACCTTATTTACAGGGTGTTGATAAAAATTAACTTTTTCTTTTGGTTATTTCTCGATTTCGCACTATACTTGTAACAGCGTTTATGAGGTGAAATTTTTTGTTCAAAAAGTAGAAATTTTCGAACAGTCTATTACTTATAATCCTTTGTTCATAAGGATTTTATAGAAAAATAAACTTGCTTAGCAAGCATGTACGAAAACAGAAGGGAAAGACAAAAAAGAACAAAAAAGTGCATTTCTTTTCGCCACAGGAAAATAGTATGAATGACATACACTTCTTAATTTAAACATTTTAATTATGACAAAACACATTAAATTCGCAGCAATGCTGTTGCTCTTTTTCTTGTTTTGCTCCAATAATGAAGCATGGGCAAGGAGAAAGGACAATGTGAATGCTCCGTCTCAACAACAGACGAGCACGTGTAAAGGAGTCGTAAAAGACTCTAAAGGAGAAACTCTCCCCGGTGCATCCGTAGTAGTGAAAAACGAAAGCGCAGCCATGCCTATCGGAACGACTACCGGTATTGACGGGGATTTTACCCTCAACAATGTCCCGGTAGGAAGCACTCTTGTTATCTCTTTCATGGGCTTCCAGACCCAGGAAGTAAAATGGACGGGAGAACCTCTGGTCATTACTTTAAAAGAGGATACGCAAACGTTGGAGGAAGTCGTGGTAGTAGGTTTCGGTACCCAGAAAAAAGTAAATGTGACAGGTGCCGTATCTTCAGTCGACTCCAAAGAACTGATGGCACGTCCGGTCAGTTCCACGGTTGAGGCCTTACAAGGCGTCGTTCCCGGGATGAATATCTCTACGGGAGCCGACGGAGGTTCATTGAAAGGCAACAAAACCTTCAACATCCGGGGAACCGGGAAAATCGGTAATTACGGCTCTTCGTTGGCTCCGTTGGTATTGATTGACGGAATGGAAGGTGACATCAATGCTTTAAACCCGCAGGATATTGAAAACATCTCCGTATTGAAAGACGCTGCCGCCTCTTCCATCTACGGGTCCCGTGCTCCGGGCGGAGTTATCCTGATTACGACCAAAAAAGGTAAAGCAGGTAAAATAACCGTCAACTACAATAATAATTTCCGTTTCAACTCACCGTTGAACATGCCTCACATGGCTGACTCCTACAGTTTTGCCCTGGCTATCAACGACCAGCTGGCTGGCGGTGGACAGGCTCCGATGTACAGTGCAAAGAAGCTACAACAAATCAAAGATTATCAAGACGGTAAAGGGACACAATACATGTGGCCGCGCAACGGGAGATGGAATTCTTTTGACGATCCGGAACGTGAAGACATCATGCCGACAGCCAATACGGACTGGTTGCATGAATTGTTCGGAAGCAGTTTCACACAGGAACACTCTTTGAGCGTGAACGGCGGTTCTGAAAACATCCAATATTATTTGTCTGCCAACTATTTAGACCAAGGCGGGTTATTAAAATACGGCGATGATAACAAACAGCGTTATTCTTTTACGGGAAAAATCAATGCGCAACTCTATCCTTGGTTAAAAGTGGGATATAGCACCCGTTTCAACCGCATCGACTATAAATCACCGTCTTTTGCCAGTGCAGGTGATAACCCGTCCAATGTATTTTACTTTGACGTTTGCCGATATTGGCCGGTAATTCCGTTAGTAGACCCGAACGGATATTATACTGCCGAATCCAAAATTTACCAATTGGAAAACGGCGGGGAGTATAAAACCCAAGAAGACATCGTTGCACAACAGCTGCAATTTCTCATCGAACCGATTCAGAATTGGAAAACGACCGTAGAATTAAACTACCGTATCAACACCAATTTCGACCATACGGATTACCAGACTGCCTACGCATATGATGTGAACGGCAACCCGTATGCCACTGCCAATACTACATCCAGTGTGACGGAATATTCACAAAAAAGCAACTTTTTTAACCCGAATATCTTCACGGAATACTCTTTAAATCTGGAGAGCGGACACAATATCAAAGCCATGATCGGTTTCCAAAGCGAATTGTATAAAGTTCGCGATATTACGGCCTCCCAGCAAAACATCATGGCCAGCGTCCCCACTCTGAATACGACAACCAGTACACCTACGGTAGGAGGAGGATATTCCGACTGGGCTACGGCCGGATTCTTCGGACGTTTGAACTATGACTACAAAGGACGTTATCTGGTTGAAGCCAATGTACGTTATGACGGAAGTTCCCGTTTCCTCCGCGACCAACGCTGGAACTGGTTCCCTTCATTCTCTATCGGCTGGAACATAGCACGTGAAGCATTCTTCGAAGATTATACCGATATTGTCAATACGCTGAAAATACGCGGTTCATGGGGAGAATTGGGTAACCAAAACACAGAAAGCTATTATCCTTTCTATCGCACGATTACTTACAGACAAAATTACGGCAGCTGGTTAGTAAACGGAGCCAAACCGAATACGGCTGCCGAATCGGCTCTGGTTTCCGCATTGTTGGGTTGGGAAAAAACACAAACATTGGACATCGGTTTCGACTTGGGAATGTTGGAAAACCGCTTGAATCTGAATTTTGATTATTTCCAGCGTAAATCCAAAGACATCGTAGGTCCGGGACAGGAAATGCCTGTTATTTTAGGTACCGGTGTGCCGAATGTAAACAATCTGAACATGACTTCCAAGGGTTGGGAGTTGCAGGTAAGCTGGAGAGACCGCATTCAAGACTTTAGCTATGGCGTGACGTTGGCTTTGTCCGACAACCAGGTGAAAGTCGACAAATTCCCCAATCCGTCCAAAGATTTAGGACAAACCTATTACGAAGGCGCCACTTTAGGCGACATCTGGGGATACAAAACGGTAGGCATTGCCAAGACACAGGCCGAAATGGACGCACATTTGGCAAAGGTTGATCAATCATCTTTAGGTTCCAATTGGGGAGCAGGCGATATCATGTATGCCGACCTCGACAATAACGGGATTATTAATAATATGGACAATACATTGGCCAACCACGGAGATAAAGTGAAATTAGGCAACAGCAATCCCCGGTACAACTTCGGTCTGAATCTGGATGCAGCCTGGAAAGGTTTCGACCTGAAAGTATTTTTCCAGGGAACCTTGAAACGTGATTATATGCCCAATGACGGTTCCACGATGTTCTGGGGTGCGGTAGGTTACTGGCAGACCAACTTCTTTAAACCGCATTTGGATTATTTCCGGCCGGCAGATACGGACAGTCCGTTAGGAGCCAATGTAAACGGTTATTATCCTCGTCCATTGGAAAGCAACAAGAACCGTCAGGCTCAGAGCCGTTATTTACAGAACGCCGCTTATTGCCGTCTGAAAAATATCACGTTAGGATATACATTACCGTCTTATTGGAGTCAAAAAGCCTATATCAGCAACCTGAGAATATTCGTGTCTGCTGAAAATATACTTACGATTACAAACCTGTGTGACACCTTTGATCCTGAAACCATTGGCGTCGGCAACTGGGATGGATGTACCTATCCGTTGGCAAAGACAATCTCATTTGGTTTAAGTGCAACATTTTAAATAGAGAATCATGAAAAAATATATTCAGCTTTTAACTGCCAGCGCACTTTTTATGAGTGGACTGACGGGTTGTAACGAATTTTTGGACAGGGAGCCGCTGGATAAAGTAACCCCCGAAGTCTTTTTCTACGCCGAAGAGGACCTGGCCGCCTACGCCATCAACAATTACAATTTCGAAACCGTAACCAGCAGCTACGGTATCAATCTCTTCGGGCTCGATAACGACACCGATAATCAAGCCACCGACAATGATAATTCATTCTGGATTCCGGGTGAAAAGCAAGTGCCTTCGGATGAAGGGTACTGGAAATGGAATGGTAATACATGGACCTGGAAAGACATTCGGTCCTGTAACTATTTCTTCGAACAGGTATTGCCCAAATATGAAGCCGGCGACATCAGCGGTAATCAGGAGAATGTAAAACACTATATCGGCGAAATGTATGTTATCCGTGCTTATACATATTACCGCATGTTACTGCGTTTCGGCGATCTGCCTATCGTTGAAGCAGCGCTTCCCGATATTCCGGAAGAATTGGTTAAAGCCAGCGAACGCCAGCCCCGTAATAAAGTGGCACGTTTCATCATCGAAGATTTGAAAAAAGCGGAAGGCCTGTTGAAAGAGACAGCACCCGACGGCAAAAAGAATCGTATCAACAAAAACGTCGCTTATTTACTCCACGCACGCGTCGCTTTGTTTGAAGCTACCTGGGAAAAATACCACAAAGGCACGGCTTTTGTTCCGGGTGGTACCGGATGGCCAGGCAAAGACGCACAAGGCTACAATGCCGACACTGAAATCAACTATTTCTTAGATGAAGCCATTGCCGCTTCTAAAATTGTAGGTGATCAAATGGTCGGTGCATTGGCAGAGAACACGGATACCCCCGAAGGGATGAATTCCTCTTTGGTTTCCATCAATCCTTATTATACCATGTTCTGTGACGAAGACATGAGCGGATATGATGAAGTCCTGTTGTGGAAGAAATTCGATGAATCTTTGGGCATTACCAGCAACTTGCAAATGGAGCTGGAACGTAATGGCGGCGGTGCCGGATGGACACGCGGCATGGTCAATTCGTTTTTAATGCGCAACGGTCTTCCCGTATATGCAACCGGTTCCGGTTATGATCCGGAATGGGAAAAAGAGGGTATAAACAAAACTCTCACAGACCGGGATTCCCGTATTGTTATCTTTACGAAAAAACCGGAGGATGTCGCCTACTACCAAAACGACGGTACTCCCGTAGCCACCAAAATCGATTTGATATTCGGAGACGCAGGAAGTTTGGCAACCACCGGGTTTATGATTAAAAAAGGCAAACACTATTCCGCCCACATGGCAGAAGACCATAGTGCCGGAACTTCCGGAGGTATTGTTTTCCGGGGAGCTGAAGCCATGTTAATCTATATGGAAGCCTCCTATGAAAAAAATGGAAATATTGACGGAACTGCCGGCAATTACTGGAGAGCACTCCGTGAGCGTGCAAAAGTTGACCCCGATTATAATAAAACCATTGCAGCCACTGTAATGGCGGAAGAGGCCAAAGGAGATTTCGGTGCTTATTCACACGGTCAGCTGATAGACGCTACGTTGTATAACATCCGTCGCGAACGGCGCAATGAATTGTGCGCGGAAGCACACCGCTGGGCTGACCTGAAACGTTGGAGAGCCCTTGACCAATTGGCAACGACACCGTATCGTGTAGAAGGAATGTTGTATTGGGGAAGTGTATATGAAGAAGAATTGAAAGAAAAATGTATCGTCAGTCCGTCTAACGGCAATATGTCCTCAAAAGATGCGAGCGCTTACATATTACCTTATGAAAAGGTGACTATCAACAACACTATTTACAGACAGGGCGGTTTCCTTTTCACACCGGCCCATTATCTGGAACCGATCGGTGCTGCCGTGTTCCGCCAAACAGCTTCCGATCCGGATAATTTCTCCACTTCAAATGTTTATCAGAATCCGGGATGGCCTACAACCGCCGGTTTAGGAGCAACATCCGTGGAATAATCCTATAGTTTCGTCATAAACTATTTTTGCCGGAGGGGTGAATTGAAATTTTCAATTCGCCCCTCTTTTTTAATTCAGAAAGGTTTCAATGAGAGGGACAAGAATGGCGGTCATGGTTCCCATCAGACCGATGGCCAGGCCGCTGATGGCGCCTTCCACCGTTCCCAATTCCATCGCCCGTGCCGTTCCCAGCCCGTGTGCGGCGGAGCCCATCGCCAGACCTTTGGCAATCCTGCTGGTTATTCCCAATTTATCGAGGATAAAAGGCCCTACCACGCCGCCGAAGATACCGACAACAATTACCACCACCGCCGTAATGGCCGGTATTCCGCCCGATTTGGCCGCAATGCTCATGGCTATCGGAGTGGTAACGGATTTGGGCTGCAAAGAGGCTATCAACACCCTGTCGGCATCGAAAAACGCGGCTATATATATGACGCTCAGTATCCCGACAGCACTCCCCACAAACACCGCCGTAAGAATGGAAACTATGTTTTCTTTCAAGCAGGTCACCTGTTCATACAATAAATAGCCCAGCACCACGACAGACGGTCCCAGTAAAAACGTAATAATCCGGCTGCCCTGTTCAAACGATTCGTATGAAATTCCCAACAACCGTGTCACAACCGTCAGTACAGGAATGGATATCAACACGGGATGAAGCAATGCCAAACGGGTTTTACGATATAACCATACGGCAAGAAGATAAACGCCGACCACCAGCGTAAGTATAAATATTTCAGAATTCAACAGATTATCCATGATTATTTTCTTCTTTTTTCAAACCATTGCTGAATGAATGCAACGGTTGCAATCACCAATACGGTACTAAGGGCACACGCCGTCAGAATAGCCTGCCAGTGGCGCGACAAGACGTCTGTGGCATTGATAACGCCGACACCCGCCGGCACAAAGAAAAGCGCCATATTATCACACAAGAATTTCACCACAGGCCTGATCTGTTCCGGCTTCACGATTTTCAGACACAAGGCTGTAAAAAGCAATATCATTCCGACCACGCTTCCCGGAATGAAGCCCTGTATCAACCACGCAACGCCCTCACCCAACGCATAAAAAAACAATATAATAAAAACACCCGCCAACATCGTATCCCGATTTTTATTCTCTTTTTCAGACGTGCAAAAGTATATATATTTTTCAGGCCTTATTCCCGGATTCCGGATTTTATCTTTTCCGCCAATAAACACCTGCCGCCACAAGGCACATCCATATAACCATCATTTAAGCATGATGCCCGTCCCGAAACGGGCAAGGGAGGCACCTCCCCGGTAAGAAAAAAATGTATGCGCATGGCATCGGGTGCAAACATGCGCCGATTCGATATGAAATTCCCTGATTCCTTCCGACAGGAGCTGCATTTCATTGGCTTTCCATAAATCCACATGCAGGCTGTCACCGTTTTGTGACACTACACCGGGAAATCCCTGTTCCGTAAAACAGGCTGCCACTTCGTCGCCTACCTCAAAACAACACTTCCCAATAGAGGGACCTATCGCCGCCAAGATATTTTCCGGCCGACATCCCCATTCTTGCCGCATCACCTCCAGGGTACGGACAACAATTTTCCCCACCGTGCCTTTCCATCCGGCATGTACTGCCGCAATAACCCGGCAAACCGGGTCATATAGCAACACCGGCACACAATCGGCGGTCAACACCATCAAACAGATGCCTTTTTCTGCCGTCACCAAAGCATCCGTATCCGGAAGGCGGGATAAATTATCGCATCCACCCCGTCCCCGTTCTTCCGCCCGGACAACAGTGACATGCGTCGAATGGGTCTGTTCGCCCAAAGTAAGCTGTCCCATTTCAAATCCGACAGCTTTTGCCAGGAGTTGCCTGTTCTTCAAGGCCTCCGGATTGACGAAACTCAAGTCGGAACGTTCTCCGTTTTCTCCCGAAGCCACAAAATGCAACAGACCTTTTTCTTCGCTCAACAATCCGAACTGATAGTAAGGAAAGAATGAATTCTCGTTTTTATTCATACCCTGCCGATTTTAAATAGATTTCCGCTGCCGTCAAGGCTTCCGGCTTCCCCAAATCCATCCAGTGCGCTCCTACCGGAGCCGGACACGCCCGGATTTCCGTATCGCCCGCCACAGAAAGATAGAAATCGATAATCGAAAATTTTTCATTCCACTCCTGCATCCGCTCCAACAAGGCAGGAGAAATCACATGGATTCCGCCAAAAGCATACGCCTCATGACTGGCCGGGCGGAAACCGGGAAACGGGGACTTCACCTCTCCCGTTTTTTTATTCTCCCAACCACATAGTCTGTTTTGTCCGTTAAACAAAAGATAACGCGACGTATTGCGTTTGCTCACCCACAAAGAAGCGGCTGCCTGTGTCGCACTATGTTTTTCATACAATCCCGCCAAATCCGCATCGGACAATATATCGACGTTGTGAACCAACACCGGATTCCCTTTCCGGAAATAACCGGCGGCTTTCCGGATGCCTCCCCCCGTATCGAGCAAAGCGTCTCTTTCGTCCGAAATATCCACCGCCACGCCGAAGTTCTTTTTTTCTTCCAGAAAATCTATAATCTTTTGACCGAAATGGTGCACATTAATCACGATATGGGCAAAACCCGCCGCCTTCAATCGCAATATGACATGCTCCAACATCGGCTTTCCATCCACCAGCACCAACGCTTTGGGCAAATTGTCCGTCAAAGGGCGTAAACGCGTACCCAATCCAGCAGCAAAAATCATTGCTTCTTTCATCCGCTCTGCCATACAATTACTGATAAATGGTTTCGATATGCCGTTCCCGATGCACCAACCGCACCCTTACCCCATATTTCCCATGCAAATGTTCCGCCAAATGCTGCGCGGAATAAACGGAACGATGCTGCCCCCCCGTACAACCGAAGGCAACGGTCAGACTGGTAAATCCCCGTTTCAGATAACGCTCAACGGAAGCGTCCACCAGCGCATAGACATGCGAGAGGAAAACTGTAATCTCGCCGTCCTCCTCCAGGAAGCGGATGACCGGTTCGTCCATTCCCGTCAAGGCTTTGTAGGGTTCGTATTTCCCGGGATTATGTATCGCCCGGCAGTCGAATACAAACCCGCCGCCATTGCCCGAAGTGTCCTCCGGAATGCCTTTCGGATAAGCAAAACTGTAAACACTCACTTCCAGCTGGTCTTTGGGCGGGACGACCTGATAACGGTCGGAGTCCACCAACCGGGACAAGACAGAAGCCAAATAAGGACATTCGTCAAAACCGCCCCGCAACCAATCTCTCAAATTAACTATAGCCGCCGGAATACTTTGCAAGAAATGTGATTTCTTTTCAAAATAACCCCTGAATCCGTAAGCCCCCAACACTTGCAACAGGCGAAAAAGCACAAAATAGCGCAACTGCTTCCGGAATTCCGTTTCATCAACAGAGGTATAGCGGCTTAACTCTTCCAGATATTCTTTCAACAACATCTCCCGGAGTGTCTCCGGAAATTTTGCCCTCGCCTGCCATAAGAAAGAAGCCACGTCATAATATACGGGACCTTTTCTACCCCCCTGGTAATCAATCAACCAGGGTTCACCGTCCCTCACCATCACATTCCGGGACTGAAAATCCCGGTACATGAATGTATCGGAAGTGTTCTGCAACAATAAATCCGCCAAACGTCCGAAATCATCTTCCAACAGATCCTCCCGGAAATCGATACCTGCCGTTTTCAGAAAGCAATATTTAAAATAGTTCAAATCCCAGAATACCCCACGCCTATTGAATGCAGACAAAGGATAACAACGCGCAAAATCCATATCCTCCGCACCCTTGTACTGAACGGCAGGCAACAAGCGGACAGTCTTTTTCAACAAGTCGCACACTTCCTCGCTCCATATTCCCGTATTGCGGCCTTCCGCCATCAGGTCAAACAAGAGGGTGTCGCCCAAATCCTCCTGCAAATAAGCCAACCCATCGCCCGACGAAGCATACACCTCCGGCACAGGCAATCCTCTCTCTCTAAAATGGGCTGACATATACTTGAAAGCCTCGTTCTCCTCGGAAGAATCCCCCCACACGCCCACCAAACCATAATGCCTGCTTTTCAAGCGGAAATAACGCCGGGAAGAACCCGACGACGGAAATTCCGTCACCTCCCCGGGGATTTCCCCCGTGTAGTCCATAAATAATTTTTTTACTATTTCAACCGCCATATCCTTATCCATTATTTGTGCGAAAATAACATTTTAAAACAAGTAATCTCAAAGCACAGACAGAAAATACGGCCACAGAGACCCATGGGCTGAAATTTTATCCGGAAATAGGAAGAAATAAAAAAAGTTAGTAAATTTCTTTGTGATTTATAATGAATCGGCTATCTTTGCAACCCGTTTAAGTATTCCGGTTCAGTCCGGTAGAAAAGAAATAATAATAAATTACATACGATATGAAAGAGGGCATACATCCTGAAAATTACAGATTGGTGGCGTTTAAAGATATGTCTAACGGAACGACTACGATCACCAAATCAACCGCAACTACGAAAGAAACCATCGAGATTGACGGCGTTGAATACCCATTGGTGAAATTAGAAATTTCCAATACTTCACATCCGTTCTATACAGGTAAGGTGAAATTGGTTGACACGGCAGGCCGCGTCGATAAATTCATGAACCGGTATAAAACACATATGGAAAACAGAAAAAAATAATTTCTCTATCCCCATAACAAAAAACCGCTCCCAAGGCGGTTTTTTTATTTTCCCCGGCAAACTGCACTCCCCATAGGGAGGGAAGGATTTCGCCCCAAGCGCCCCGTCACTGTTTTTGGCACAGGAATTGCCTTATATAAGAAGATATATTATATCTGCATCTTATTGACAAAATGTCAGTCGTGACAGATGTAAATTCTGTAATAAATAAAATCGAGAGGAGAGAATACATGGAAAAGATAGATTTCAGCAACCTGTTACTGGAAGAGATTACAGATGAATCAACCGAGTTTTTACCCATTCTTAAGGACGAAAAGACGCTGTTGAACAACACGAACGAAATACCGGACACACTGCCAATATTGCCGCTCCGAAACACCGTACTGTTTCCGGGAGTGATTATTCCTATCAATATCGGGCGGGACAAATCCTTGAAACTGATCCAATACGCCTACAAGGAAAATGCTTTTGTCGGAGTGATTGCCCAAAAAGATACCAACACGGAAAATCCGGGACTCAATGACCTGTACAAAATCGGAACGGTAGCTTCCATATTGAAAATTCTGGAGATGCCCGACGGAACGACTACCGCCATCATGCAGGGCAAAAAAAGGTTCGAACTGGAAGACATCCTTTATGATACCCCCTATCACGTCGGGAAGATACAGTTCAAAAATGAAGAGAAAATGCCGGTCAACGATCCGGAATACGATGCCATCGCCGAATCGCTGAAAGAGATGGCCGGGAAAGTGATGAAATATTCCACCCCTTTAGGAGGAGAACCCAGCTTTGCCATAAAAAACATCGAAAGCATGTTTTTTCTGATAAACTTCATTTCTTCCAACACGGACATAGAGTATCGAAACAAACAGGAATTACTGGAAATAGACGATTTAAAGTCCAGAGCCATCAAACTGCTGGAGTTGCTGAGCAAACAGGTGCGTCTGCTGGAACTTAAACACGACATACAAAAAAAGGTCAAAGTCGACATCGACAGGCAACAAAGGGAATACTTTCTCCACCAGCAAATAAAAACCATCCAGGACGAACTGGGAGGAAATCCGACCGACGAGGAGCTTGACGAACTGGAAGAGTTGGCGCAAAAGAAAGAATGGGACCCTAAAGTGCAGGAAACATTCGAAAAGGAACTGAATAAACTCAAACGGCTGAATCCTTCCTCGCCGGATTATTCCGTACAATCCAACTATCTGCGGGAACTGCTTGAATTGCCGTGGAAGCATTGCTCCAAAGATAATCTGGATTTGAACCATGCCAAGAAAATCTTAGACGCCGATCACTTCGGATTGGAGAAAGTGAAGGAAAGGATACTGGAATACCTGGCGGTCTTGAAACTAAAGGCCGATATGAAATCGCCCATTCTTTGCCTTTACGGCCCTCCGGGTGTAGGAAAAACCTCTTTGGGCAAATCCGTAGCCCGCGCCATCGGCCGGGAATTCGTACGCATGTCTTTAGGCGGACTGCATGACGAATCCGAAATCCGGGGACACCGGAAAACCTATATCGGTGCCATGCCGGGACGCATTATCCAGAATATCAAGAAAGCCGGGACTTCCAATCCCGTATTCATTCTGGACGAAATCGACAAAGTGGGCAATGATTTCCGCGGCGATCCCCAATCCGCCCTGCTGGAAGTGTTGGACCCGGAACAAAACACGAATTTCCACGATAACTTTTTAGACATTGACTACGACCTGTCGAAAGTAATGTTTATCGCCACGGCCAACGACCTGTCCACCATTGCGCCGCCCCTAAGAGACCGCATGGAAATCATCGAAGTCAGCGGTTATCTACTGGAAGAAAAACGGGAAATCGCCAAACGCCACCTTATCCCGAAACAAATGGACAATCACGGTATCAGCGAAAGCAACATCGAAATTCCGGATGACATCGTTGACATGATCATTGAAAAATATACGCGGGAATCGGGTGTGCGGAGCCTGGACAAAATTATCGCCAAAATCATGCGGCAGGTGGCTCGCAAAGTCGCCATGAATAAAAAATTCCACGTCCTGCTGGATGCAGACACGGTAAGAGAATATTTAGGTTCCCCCATTTTCTCGCGGGAAGAATACCAGGGAAACGACCTCCCGGGCGTAGTGACAGGTTTGGCCTGGACATCCGCGGGAGGAGAAATCCTCTTTATCGAATCCAGTTACAGCAAAGGCAAAGGCCATCTGAGCCTCACGGGCAATCTGGGTGACGTCATGAAAGAATCTGCCACTTTGGCACTGGAATATATAAAATCCCATGCCCAGGAAATCGGCATCGACGGGAATCTTTTTGACGAAAGGGACATCCACGTCCACGTCCCGGCAGGCGCCGTACCCAAAGACGGCCCCTCGGCAGGTATCACGATGGTCACCTCTCTGGTTTCATCGTTCACCGGCAGAAAAGTAAAAAAAGCACTGGCTATGACCGGCGAAATCACTTTGCGAGGAAAAGTATTGCCCGTCGGCGGCATCCGGGAAAAAATCCTGGCAGCCAAACGTGCCGGCATCAAAGAAATCATCTTGTGCAGTGAAAACCGGAAAGACATCGAAGACATCAAAAAAGAGTACCTGAAAGGCCTGAAATTCCATTATGTGGATACAATCGCCGAGGTTCTCAAAATAGCATTACTGTAAAGAATAAAGCCAAAGGAGCTCCTTGAGGGCTCCTTTATTCTTCCTATCTCCTCAAACCGTCAGCAACACATTTGGTCAGGAACAACGGGTAAGTGACTATCACCTCAAACGTTCCTTTCGAATCACCTTTCAAGGATTTGAGGTTGTAATCGTAACTGCAAAGCACTTTCATCTCCGATATGAGTTTCACCCCTGCCAGAAAACCAAACTCCCCCGTCGTGCGACCCAACACTGAAAACTGGAATTTCTCCCGCTGGGTGGGATGGTTCAAATAAAATGAAATCACTCCGTCCGCCTGAAAAGAATCCTCTGTCTGTTTCAGACACACCCCCCACTCCATATCGTAAGTTGTCGGGGAAGCCGATGTGCGGTACGAGGGACGGTAAACTCGACCCAGAAGGCGGGTGCGGTAACGACCGTACAAGTAGTTCGTTCCCCCGAAGATGGCTCCCTCTTTCTTGAAAAAGGAGAAAAGGCTCTGGCTTGAAAGACCCACACGGAAGGAAGGCGTCACGATGTATTCCAAGCCCAAACCCGCATTCCATTGTTTCTTTCCTCCAAACAAGCTGACCAGCGCAGGGTCGGTTTCATCCTCTATCGTTACTTCCCCTCGGTCCACTTTCTGAAACTGATAACCGAAAGAAAAACCCATACTTAGGTAACTGTCTCGAAAAGGCACTGTGTAGGCGTAAGAAACAGACAGGTCGCTGGAGCTCAGGTAACCGATTTTGTCGTGCAGGAGTTTCACCCCTGCCTGCATTTTGTATTTCTCCCAGTAGAAGGTTCCCGTACCGAACAAGGTTACAGGACTGCCCGAAAGTCCCAACCATTGTTTACGGGCGGATAAGGAGAAGTAAGCGCTCGATTCCGTGTTCACGAATGCCGGATTGATGTAGTACGGGTTTTCCCAGTAAAAGGCGGTCGAAGGGGTCAGCTGGCCTTTTACGGTGGTAGTGGTCAGCACAAGGGCTGAAAATATACATACCGTGTATCCACGTATCCGTCTCTTCATCGTATCAGTGTTACATAACCCGTTTTCTGTCGTTCTCCGTTGGCCGTACGGTAGTGAAGACGGTAGAAGTAGGTGTCTTCTTTGGCCTGACGACCTTGGTATGTTCCGTCCCAACCGTTCTCGCCCGTGAAGATTCTCAAGCCGTTGCGGTCGATGATTTCTATCCGGTAGTCGCCCATGAATATATCATTGATTCCGTCACCGTTCGGACTGAAGGTGTTCGTAGGTTTCGGAAGAAAGACGACTTCTATCTGTACCCGGCTTTCCGTCACGCAGCTGTCCGCGTTTTTTACTTGCAGTGTGACGTCGTAATATTTTTCCGTGGTGGCGTTATAGGTATGGGAGGTTGTATCGCCCTCACCCTTTGTTCCGTCGCCGAAGTCCCACTCACACGTCATGCCGGGCAACACATCCACCCGGAAGCGGACGGTGGGATAGTCTTCGTCGATTACCTGACGGTCTAGATGTATCGGTATCTCCGGAAGGTAAGGAGGTACGTACTGGAGGTAGCTGTAGTTGTTTTCACACCCGTTGGCTGTTTCCAAACGAAGCTGTACCCGATAGAGACCGGAGTCCGCATAGGTGTGGTAACCGTCCGGCGTGTGGAACAGGCGACCGTCACCCATGTCCCACAACCACGTGCTGTGACTGAGGAGGGGTTCGAAGAAGAATTCATACCCATGAAGGCGGCAATCCTCAAGCAAAAGACCGATGGCACCCTCTATTTTCTTTTCCTCGCTCAGTGTCAAGGTAAGGGTGCTGTCGCAACCGGCGGAGGTTTGAAGGTAACGGTGGTGCACGCCCGGTGTGGTGACGTGGAAGCCGTAACCGGTGTAAGGCGCTCCCTCGCAGAGTACGCCGGAAAGAGGTATGTCATATACAGGATGGACGGTCAGGGATAGGCCGTAAACGCTGTCGCAACCGTGGATGGTGGTTAGAGAGTCGTAATAGACGCCGCTTTCGTAAAAGAGGTTGCCGCGGAAAGCGAAGGTGTCCCCCTCACAAATGTGTTTCGTCAAGGGGAAGAAGTAAGTCGGATGAACATACAGTTCCAAGGTGACGAGGCTGTCGCAACCGTAGATGGTGGACAATCTCCGGGTACGCGTCAGACTTTCTGTAATGTCGGTGAGTTTGAAGCCGTATTTGTCGTACCGTGTAGAGGGACAAATGGAATCGTAAAGCAGGGTGTGATATACCGGGTGGACGGTCAATTGCAGTCTCACGACAGAGTCGCAACCCCAACGGGAAAGCAAGGGTAATGTGTGGAGACCGTCGAACTGTACGGAGGACAAGGAGAAACCGTGTTTACGATAAGAATCCCCCTGGCAAACCGTGTCGTAAAGCAAGGTGTCGTAAACGGGATGAACCCTCAGCGACAAGATGCGGATGGAATCGCAACCCCAAATGCTCCGGAAGCTATCACGGACAACGGTATCCCGGTAAACGACAGGAAGATGGAAACCGTGATTGTCATAAGGGCTGCCGTAACAAACTTCGTCCGGAAAGTAAAGAGGTGCGGTGGAATGGACGGTCAAAAACAGACGGTGAATACTGTCGCAACCGTGGACACTCTTCAAAGTATCGTCGTAAATGCCGGATTGGTATAATTTACGCTCCCGAAAGTTGAAAGTGTCGCCCTCACAAATATCCTTGCTCTCTGAGAAAAGATAAGAAGGCCATACGAACAAGTTTAACGTGACGGTACTGTCGCAACCGTGAATGGTGGAGTAGCTTTCGGTGAATGTTCCGCCTGAGGTACCGGAAGGTAAACTGAAACCGTGGTTATTGTAAGCGTCCCCCTGGCAGATTGTATCGTACAAAACTGTGTCGTAAACAGGATGAACAGTCAAATGCAACGTGAGGATTGAATCGCAGCCCCAAGAGGTTTTAAATGTGTCCCGAACTATCGTATCGGCAAAAACGGCTGGAAGATTAAAACCGTATTCATGGTAGCCGTTCCCCTCACAAACCGAACCAGAAAAAGAAAAAGCATATTTCGGATGGACGTGTAAGTCCAGACGGCGAACACTGTCGCAACCGTGGACGCTCTTCAAAGTATCGTCGTAAACGCCGGATTGGTATAATTTACGCTCCCGAAATTTGATAGTGTCCCCCTCACAAATGTCCTTGCTCTCTGAGAAAAGATAAGAAGGCCAAACATGCAAATTCAGTGTAACAATACTGTCGCAACCGTGAATTGTTTGAAAAGTTTGTGTACGTGTAAGACTTGCATTCACGGCATTAAAACTGAAACCGTGGTTATTGTAAGCGTCACCCTGGCAAACCGTGTCGTAAAGCAAGGTATCGTAAACAGGATGGACAGTCAAATACAAGGTGAGGGTTGAATCGCAACCCACCTGCGAAAGCAAAGATAACGTATGTATCCCGTCTTCCTGTACATTGGACAACGAAAAACCATGCTGATTATAAGCATCACCCTGACAAACAGTATCGTAAAGAGGTATGTTATACTTTGAATTGACTGTTAAATGTAAAGTACGTACCGAATCGCACCCAAAAACGCTCTGCAGTGTGTCGTGAATGACAGTATCGCGATAGACCGCGGGAAGACTAAAACCGTAATTATCATACGGACTACCGTAACATACGCCATCGAAGAAAGAAGTATCGGAAGCATGCACGGTTAAACGAAGAGTGACAATGCTGTCACAACCCGTTACTGTACTTATATGCTGAAAACGATAAACGCCAGATTGTGTACCGACGTCAAAAGTAGTGTCGCCCCATGGATAAGGCAAATCCCTGACACAAACCGTTTCGGAAGTATCCGTCACGATAGGAGAACAACCCGTTGTATCCCGACCGGCGACACAACGGACGGAATTTGCACCTATGCGGACCGCTGAATGGTGTGTATATATCGATTTAGCATAGAAATCAAAGACATAAACAGTGCTATTGTCATTTGCTCGTGTAGTTGACCAATAGTGTCCGCCCCCATCTATGTAACTTGGTGGTAGATCAAAAGCGTCTATACGATGTTCGGCTGCCGGCATAAAGATAGTGTTGCCAGTGGTCTTGTCCGTAAATCGCATACCATTGACACCATTTTGTTGCGTCCATTCACGGGTCACTTTCAAATCTTCCAATAATGAATATATATCTCCAATGGTGGGAATCCGCCAGTCTGCCGGACACGGATTGTTAACTGCTTTCCAATAGCCGTTGTTGTAATCATTATGGTTAAGCCAATCAACAATATCAACCATTCCTTTAGGAGGAAATCCCTTTTTCCGGTTCCATTGATACATTAATCCGAACGCCTCGGGCGTATCGGCAAAAGTGTTGGGAGTATCCACATTGCTTTCCGCCCAACATACACCGTTAATCAATACCCCTCTTTCCTTGCAGGGCTTACCGCATAGCGTATCCACAGTCAGATACAAATAGAAAACACTGTCACAACCGCTTATCGGATTGGTACGCCGGATGCAATACTCCCCGCTTACAGTTCCTTCCTTAAAAGTCGTATCATGCCACGTATAGGGCAATCCCTCCTTACAAATAGTCTCGGAAACAGTCAAGGCTATATCGCACGCATTTTCATCTGCAACACAGCGGACGGAAAAGCCATAAGCATAAGGCATTTGTCGGGGTTGGGAATAATTCCAATACAAAGTCCAGTAATTTGTACTTGACCAGTAATGTATGTGATATAAATCGACCGCAACACCATTTTCCTGCCGAATATTGGCCTGTGGAAAGAAAATCATATTGCCGGTAGTTATGTCTGTATATCTTATACCACTCACTCTATCCTGACTCACATCTTCAACATAGGATACATTCGTTCTGTCCAGCAACGTTTTTATCTCCTCGACGCTAGGCATCCGCCACCCGATAGGACACGGATCGTTGGCAGGCGCCCATGTGTCGCCAGGTTCAAGAGTACTATCCCAACCAGAAACGCTATCCGGTGTCATGGCAGGCCACCCCTTCCGTCGGTTCCACTGGTAAAGCATTCCGTAAGCATTACCGGGATTCGCAAAGCGACCCGGTTCAGCAACGTTGTACTCCGCCCAGCAAACCCCGTTAATCAATACGCCGGGACAAGGTTTCTCGCTTTCAGACTGAACGGTCAGATGTAAATAAGCTATATCAGTATATGCGCAATTGCGACGCTGAATACAATACGTTCCACTCCTTGTTCCCTCCAAAAAAGTAGTATCACCCCACTCGTAAGGAAAATCCGTGGCATTAATACTCACAGTATCATGTCTGACAATACTATCGCACTTTTCTTTAACACAACGAATCAAAAAAGGATAATCGCGGGAAGCAAGGAGGGTTTTATGAAATTTAAACCTTTCTTTAATAAAAAAATACATCCAAGCATTTGCAGAATCATTCATATCAACAGAACCCGACCAATATCCATATCGAGGAACCGGAACTGTATAATTCTCAGAAAGCAATCCAACAACAGGAAAGAAAACAGGAATAGAAGAATTATAATCTTGAAAAGAAATCAAATGCTCTGAACGACCGACAGTGCCATACAGTATTAAAGTCTTTGCTTCCTCTATCGTAGGCATCCGCCAACCAACAGGACATGGATCATTAACAGAAATTATAGTATCCCCACCCGTAGCAAAATCCGTAGCAATCCACTCTTTTTTTGCCCCCCACTGATAGAGCATACCATACGTTCTTGGAGTAGAGGCAAAGGTGCCAGGTTTATCCACATTACTCTTTGCCCAACATACTCCATTAAACACAACACCTTGCCAAGGCTCAGAAAGTATCTCATCTGCTAAATTTTGCGAACATACGCGCTCACACAAAAAAAGAACATATAGTAAAAACAATATTCTCCTCTTCATAGCGCGTATATTGACACAAGATGCAGGCAAATTCATTCCATATATTTTATCAACACACTATTGATTGATTAACCAATTTTTCACATTAGCTACATCTATTAAATCATTTATATATCTTGAATAAGTATATAAATGTCCCGAACTAACACCGTTTCTATAGGGCAATACAGAACCAAGAACTGATATATTTGTCGAGTCCTTTTCAAAAGGAGTATACTCTATCCGCAATTCATTCAATTTTGTCAAATCATCTATCGTACATTTTAAATCCGTTAATTTAGAACGAGTAGCATTCAATTTTTGTATTCGTATATTAGATATATTCAATTTTACTATTTCCGATTCTGAAATATTGACATAAGAAAGCATCGGATTCTTCGATAAGTCCAATGAATCAAAAGATGTTGAAGCGACATTCAAAGAATACAATATGGAAAACATGGAAAAACTCGTATCACTAATCGGATTATTATTGAGTGTTTTTAGCGGTACTCCTTCCATATCAATATCCATTAAATAAACATTCTTACTTAAATCAATATCTGTAATTGGATTGAATGCAACATATAAACTTACCATATTCGAACTATTACTCACATTCAGATTATCTATTAAATTATTTTTAACATCCAAAGTAGCAAGGTCTGGATTATTCGACACATCAAGATTTTTAATTCGGTTATTTTTAAGAAATAACACAAACAAATCCGGATTATTGGATGCATCCAGTGCTGTCAATCGATTATTTTCAGCATAAAGATGAAAAAGAGAAGATAAATGACTGATTTCTAAAGAAGAAATTTCATTATTGGTAATATAAAGATATTTTAATGCCGAACATTTCGTCAAATCCAATTCATCCAAATAATTATTCATACAACTTAGATTCTCTAAATTTTCATTAGAAAAAACATCCAATAAAATAAGTCCGTTATCATCAATATTCAAACTTTGTATTGCTTTAGCAGAGCCCAATAAATATATTGCATGAGACAACTTTCCATCAGTATAGATATGACACCTATCACGCTCTTCACCAGCGGTTATTATATCTGGAGCTGATTGATCTCCCCAAGTAATTTCCATATCCTCAGTCGCTCGAACTTTGATATTGACCGTATCCTTAATCGTTATCATCATCACACCGCTCCCCTCAATCCGCGTCTGCGGCATCCGACTGAGCGCCTGCTCAATAAGTTCGGCTTTGGAGTATTGCTTCTGTTCTTCGGGAAGGTTGGTTTCAAACTCGTCACTACTGCACGAAGTTGCACAAATTGACAATGTTAAACACGCAAACAGCATAAAACACATTGATTTTATGCCACTGAAAAAATTTCTTTCCTTTTGCATAATAAGTATAAATATTCGTATTTTTCACAAATGTAATGAAAAATTATTAACTTACAATTAATACATTTGTTCCAAATAAAAAGTATCCGAATTCCTTAGAAAGCTGTGTCTCAAAAAGGAGAAATAAAACTTACTTAAGATTACAGCATAAATAAGGTAAGGTTAGAAATTGAACAGCAGGTTGAAGCCGAAGCTGATATCCAGCCAACGGAATTTCCATCTGTTCCGCACCAATGCTTCGTCCGTTTTCAGGTCTGTCAGTTTCGCGTGTTCATATCTCAGACTCATAACGGTAGCCTCTGCAGCAAGATTATCCGTAAAACGAATCCAGATGCCCGGTTTCAGGGCGGGCGTCCACAAATAATGCCGTCCGTCATTTCCTTTTTTCATATTGCTTTTTCCCCAGCCGAAAGCACTTTCCGCCAGCAGAAAGGGACGCACCTGTCCGCCACCGAAATCATACCGGACGAACGGCGTCACCTCAAACGTGTTCTGATGCCCGTTCACATCCTTCATATATTCATACCCCACGCCCACGCCGACAGCTAATCCGTTCCTCACGAAATAGCCCAATGAAGGAGCTACCTTAAACATAAAACCGTTGTTTTTCTTCTCTCCGGTTTCCGTCATGACCCTGCCGCCATTCACAAAATTAAGACGTTCTCCAAATATCCATTGTCCTCCGTATTGGGCATGCGCCAGACTGCCCAACAGAAGTAATAAAAAAAGAAAAAGTCCTTTATTCATATTTTCCCAGACTTTGTGTCAGTTTCTTCACCAACTTATACTTATTGAAGAATTCCTTCAATATCACCCGGATTACGGTATAAGCGGGTATCGCCAATATCATGCCGGGAATGCCCGCCATACTTCCCGCCATCAGAATCACCAGAAAAATTTCAAGCGGGTGGGCATGCACGCTGTTCCCGTATATAAAAGGCTGAAAAACGACGTTGTCTATCAACTGGGTAAACAGCATGGCCAGAGCCATGTAAAAGAGGAAAGGCAATACGTCCGTATAAAAAGGAAGATCTATATTCAGCACCAGGCCTACCACCATTCCGAAGACAATCCCGATTAAAGGGCCGATGTAAGGAATCACGTTCAGCACCCCCGACACCAAGCCAATCACAATGGCATTGGAAAAATTCATACCCACGATGCACAATCCTATTGTGTTCAATGCCATCACTCCCAACACTTCCAGGAACAAACCACCGAAATAACGAACCAGTAGCCGCTGTATGGATTCCAGAGCATTCCTGCCGCTCTCTTCATAACGCACCGGCAACAAGGCCAACACTATCCGGTGAAACAGATAACTGTCTTTCAGGAAGAAAAAAGCGATAAACGTGATGGAAAAGAGAGCAACAAAAATACCGCTGAGCGTACCTGCCACCATGCTAAACAAAGATTTTATACGGGTACCGCTAACAAAAGAAACCAAATTATCCGAACTATACCGTTTCACATCTTCTCCCTGGCTGATGATTCCGTAGTGTTTCAACGTATTGCCGATATCCGTCAAAGGGGCTTCCAGTTTGCCGATAATCTGTTCTGTGCTAATGTTGCTCAGATGCTGGAATTCATTTGTAACCAACGGAATAATGGTAACAAAGAAAAATATGAACACTGCCCATAAAATAAGCAGTGTCAGCGCCGCTTTTACGCCATTGGGCAATTTCACACCCCGGATTTCCATTTTCCCCAACAAGCCAATTATCGGTTTGCCGATGAAAGAAATCACAGCGGCAATCAACACATAAGCGATAACGGAAGAAAAATACCAGCACAGGTAGCCCACAACCACCAAGGCAATGACTCCCAAAAAATATTTTCCCCAGTTATTCATACCGTATCCGCTTTCTATTCAACATCCTAAAAACATAGTCAAAAGTAAGGAAATAATCGATATATCGAAAACCAAAGCATTTTCAAATAAAAAAACAGGTAAAAAAACATTTTAGAAAAAAAACATTCATATCTTTATTACGTTTCTTTATGGAAAAAATACGTAACAAAAGAAAATGCTAAAACGCGTATGGCATCTGTATTATGACGGTTTCCGCAACATGCCCCGCTGGGGAAAAATGTTGTGGACCATTATCCTCATCAAGGTGCTGATTATGTTTTTCGTCTTCAAATTCCTCCTGATGCCCAACTACCTGAACACGCATTATGCGACGGACCGGGAGAAAAGCGAACATGTCCTGAATGAATTAACCAACAAACCCTAATACTCTATGATGTACGAAATTTCTTCTGCTTCTCTCGTAGAATGGTCCCGCTGGCAATTCGCCATGACCGCCATCTACCATTACATGTTTGTTCCTCTGACCCTCGGGCTGGCTTTTCTGATTGCCATCATGGAAACCGCATGGGTACGGACAGGCAACGAGGAATGGCTGAAAGCCACCAAATTCTGGATGAAACTGTTCGGCATAAACTTTGCCATCGGTGTCGCCACCGGTCTGATTCTGGAATTTCAGTTCGGTTCGAACTGGTCGAACTATTCCTGGTTTGTCGGGGACATCTTCGGTGCCCCGCTGGCGATAG
The DNA here is from genome assembly GCA_910588375.1 of uncultured Odoribacter sp. Taxonomy (GTDB): domain Bacteria; phylum Bacteroidota; class Bacteroidia; order Bacteroidales; family Marinifilaceae; genus Culturomica. The sequence goes on along the minus strand of CAJUQA010000008.1, from coordinate 15,822 downwards.
AAGGCCTACTTGCCTTTTTCCTGGAAGCCACCTTTGTCGCCGTGATGTTCTTCGGCTGGAACAAGGTCAGCCGTCGGTTTCATCTCCTTTCCACCTGGATGGTCTTTATCGGCGCCAATATTTCCGCATTGTGGATTCTGGTCGCCAACGCCTGGATGCAGAATCCGGTAGGTATGGAGTTCAATCCGCTCACCGCACGGAACGAGATGGATGATTTCTGGGCTGTCCTCCTGTCCCCCACGTCCATAAACAAATTCTTTCACACGGTCACTTCCGCCTACACCCTCTCGGCTTGTTTCGTAGTAGGCGTAAGCACCTGGTTCATCCTGAAAAAGAAACAGTTCGAAATGGCACGCCGCAGCATCCTGCTGGCTTCCGTCTTCGGCGTTTTAAGTATTCTGGCCACCATCTTCACCGGTGATACCAGCGCACAGGACGTTGCCAAGACACAACCGATGAAGTTTGCAGCCATGGAGGGATTAAACCACGGAGGGCACAATATGGAACTCACCGTAGTAGGCATACTGAAAGAGAACCCCGACGCCCCCACTCCCCGCATGAAAGAGACCGCAATGACCATTGGCATGCCCGGCATGTTGTCTTTTCTGGCATATCGGGATACAGACGCCTACATTCCCGGTATACAGGATATTTTAGACGGCTATACTTCCGAAACCGGACAGGTATTCCCTTCCACCCGTCAAAGAATGGAAAACGGGAAAAAAGCCATTGAAGCCCTAAGGAATTACAAACAAGCGGTTGATGCACAAGACCAGCAAACCGCCCACACCGCACTGGGTACATTAAAGGCACATTACCGGGATTTCGGATACGGGTATTTGGAATCGGAATACGAATCCATCCCCAATGTCCCGTTGGTATTTTACAGCTTCCGCATCATGGTCGGGCTGGGTTTCCTGTTCGTAGCCCTTTTCGTCATCAGCTGGTGGTATGCCCGCAAGCGTAAATTTGAAAAATTCAGATTCATTCCCTACCTGGCCATTGCCTGCATCCCGTTAGCCTATGTGGCTTCCCAATGCGGATGGATTGTAGCGGAAGTGGGACGCCAGCCGTGGGTGGTACAAGACCTTATGCCCACCTCTGCTGCCGTAACCCGCATCGCCTCCCACTGGGTGGTCACCACCTTCTGGATGTTTGCCGTACTGTTTACCGTACTGCTGATTGCCGAACTGAAAATCATGTTCACTCAGATAAAAAAAGAAGCCCGATAATTCATTAACCCTAAAAACGATACCCTTATGTCATTAGATATATTACAACACTACTGGTGGATACTCATCGCCCTGTTAGGGGGGCTATTGGTATTCCTGCTCTTTGTGCAAGGCGGCCAGAGCCTACTTTACACTATCGGCAAAACTCCGGAAGAAAAAGACCTGCTAACCAACAGCCTTGGCAGGAAGTGGGAATTCACCTTTACGACCCTAGTTGTCTTTGGCGGAGCTTTCTTCGCCAGCTTCCCGCTTTTCTATTCTTCCAGTTTCGGAGGGGCTTATATCGTATGGATGCTGATCCTGTTTTCCTTTGTCATACAGGCCGTATCCTACGAATACCGGAAGAAGCCCAATAATTTCTTAGGACAACGCACCTATGAAACCTTTCTAATCATCAACGGGATTGCCGCTCCCATTCTTATCGGAGCAGCCGTCGCCACGTTTTTCACCGGCTCTCCTTTCAAACTGAACGAAATGATGCAGGTCACGTGGATGACCCCCTGGCGCGGACTCGATGCCTTGTTTGTGCTCCCCAACTATTTTCTGGCTTTCGCAGTCTTTTTCCTGGCACGGACACTGGGGTGTCTGTTTTTTATCAACACCATCAACCACGCCGGCATCCATCAGCGTTGTATCAGACAATTGCGCTGGAATGCAATTCTGTTTGTCGTAACTCTGCTCACGTTTTTAGGCATCATTCTTTGCAGTAAAGGCTATGGCATTACTGCAGAGGGGCAAATTGCACTGATACCTTACAAGTATTTTCACAATCTGCTCCAAATGCCGGTGAATACATTTATATTGCTTTTAGGGGTTGTCGCCGTTCTTTACGGCATCATCAAAAGCCTGCTTCATCCCCAATGGCGGAAAGGCATCTGGTTCACCGGAGTCGGAAGTATCCTGGCTGTATTTACCCTGTTTATCCTGGTAGGGTTCAACAACACGTCATTTTATCCCTCCACGAGCGATTTGCAGTCTTCACTGACCATTTACAACGCTTCCTCTTCCCACTTCACTTTGGAAGCCATGTCATACGTCTCCCTGATTATACCGTTCGTTGCCGCATACATCTGGTATGCCTGGCGGGCACTCACCCGCAAACCCATCACCGCTGAAGAGTTGCAGGACGGCGGACACCATTATTAATAAATACGACAAAAAAATTCCCGGTCTGATAAGCAACAGACCGGGAATTTTCTTTATACCGCTATCTTATTGCTTTTTCACAGGGGTGAGGACGAAATTGAAAGAATAATCGCCATAGGGTAAGCGGTATTGCTCCCAAGGCCATGCTCCCCAACTATCCTTGCAACCCAGCCCCATCTGATACCCATCTATTGAAACAGTCGTATACTCACGCGGTTTCAATTCTCCGGAGTGGCGCTGTTCTTTTGCCATACCGTCATCCAAATCTTCCTGCGCATAGTTCAAAGCCGAAGCATAGAACGGCACATCTGAACGCACCATCAGTCCGCGGCCGTCAACATCCACCACTTTCCACCAGCGGATGTCGGATTTCGTTCCGGACTCCTGCGGACGGATGTAAGGATAATACTGGTCTTTCACCAATTGACGGTAACGACCGATATTCTGAGAATATTTCCGGTCAACATAGTTTTCCACCGGTCCTCTTCCGTAATAATCGATACGGTCAAATTGTTGCGGCATCACCAATTGCATACCGAAACGGAACAGATGCGGCATTTTCTCTTTTGATTTATCGACCGTCATCTTCTCACTCACTTTCAATTCCCCCTCCGCATTCATTTCGTAAACCATCGTTAATTCCGCAGAAACGGCAGGCAACTCATACACGGCTGTAACCAGAGCATTATTGCCGTTCTGTTCCACTTTCAACTCTTTTTTCTTCATCTCCGGATTCTTCCATGCTTTGAAACGGTATTGCATACCCGCACCCATATCATTGTCCGTCGGTGCACGCCAGAAATTGGGACGCAAGGCAAAGCCGTCTTTCAACAATTCCAATCCGTTCAGAGAAATACTTTCCAACCAACCCGTTTCTTTATTAAACATGGCAACCGCCTCATCGGCTTTCAATTCGATATGTGCCAAATCTTCATAGATTTCCACTTTATTCTCTCCCTCTGCAACAGTTGCATCAAACGCATCATACGATTTTATCGGCAACTGCTCTTGCGCTACCACATAACCGGCCTCCAAAAGTTGTTTCGCTTTCTTCAATTTATAAGAAACATTCAGCAACACCTCTTTGCCGGCAGGCAAATCGGCCTCTTTGTAGCCCAGCTCTACGGGACGGGTTGCCTGAGGCTGCACATTCAAATCATACACCACACCCTGCAATACCACGTCTCCGTCACTCACTATCTGCCATTCCATATAGCAATCGGAAAGGTCTACGAAGAAGTTTTCATTATACACGTTCACTTTTCCGTTTTTCACATCCACCGGTGTCGTCCAGATAGACTGGTACACTTTTTTCACCTCATACATGTGAGGATTAAGTACCCGGTCTGGACTAATTAAACCATTGCAGTTGAAATTGTTGTCGGAACCGAGATATTTACCGTAATCGCCTCCATACGTATAAATCATGTCTCCCTTTTCCGAATACCCCCGGAAAGCTTGATCCACATAGTCCCAAATAAAACCGCCCTGCAACTTCGGATATTTCCGGATTAAATCCCAATACTCTTTGAAGCCGCCTTCGGAATTTCCCATAGCATGGGCATATTCACACATAATCATCGGACGTTTGTCATCGTTTTTAGCCCATTTTTCCATGGTCTCCAACGTACTGTACATCGGACAATACACATCGGTATGGGCAGCCGTTACAGCTCTTTCATACTGTACCGGACGGCTGTGGTCGCGATTCTTTATCCATTTGTAACAAGCCTCAAAGTTAGGACCGTCGCCGGCTTCATTTCCCAACGACCAGAAAATAATGGAGGGATGATTCTTGAAAGCCTCCACCATACGCTGGTTACGCTCCAAATGAGCCAAAGCGAAATCCGGATTTTTGGCAAGCGTTTTATCGCCGTAACCCATTCCGTGGGATTCGATATTGGCCTCACAAACCAGATAAATTCCGTATTCGTCACACAATTCATACCAAAGGGGATCATCCGGATAATGACACGTACGCACCGCATTCAGGTTGTTTTCTTTCAGAATACGGATATCCTCAATCATCCGGTCTTTAGTCACCACATATCCTGTCAGTGGATCCATTTCGTGACGGTCAGCACCCTTGAACAAAACGGCTTTCCCGTTCACCCATATCTGTCCGTCTTTCTGTTCTATCTTACGGAATCCCACTTTTTGCGGGATAACTTCCAATACATTGCCTTTATTATCTTTCAATTGTGCCATCAAAAGATAAAGATTCGGTTCCTCCGCACTCCATTTGGCAGGATTCTCCACTTGCAATACAGTCTTCACATTTCCTTTCGCATCAGATTTCACTGTTGTTTTAGCAACCTCTTTTCCCGTCAATTCCCGCAAGGAAAATTCAACGTTCGCAGCAGCGGATTTATTCAACTGCGCTACAATACTCAAACTTCCGTTCCGATAATCGGCATCCAAATCGGGCGTGATAAACAAATCTTCGATATGCAAGGGCGTACGGGCATATAAATAGACGTCCCGACCTATTCCGGACAGACGCCAAAAGTCCTGGTCTTCCAGATAGCTTCCGTCGCACCACCGGTAAATCTGCATGGCAATCAAATTCTTACCCGGCTTTAAGTATTTCGTGATATTGAATTCAGCAGCCATTTTACTGTCCTCGCTGTATCCCACAAACTGCCCGTTCACCCATACATATAGATTAGAGGTAGCCGAACCGACGTGCAAATACACTTCCTGTCCTTTCCAATCAGCAGGAATATCCACCGTCTTGCGGTAAGAACCGACATAATTGTTTTTCGCTTCCACCAACGGAGGATTCGGGATAAACTGGTTTGCCCACGCATAACCTACATTTTTATAAATGGCATCTCCGTATCCGTTCAATTCCCACATGGCGGGTACGGGGAAATCCACCCAATGCCGGTCCTCAAAATCGGTCTTATAGAAATTCACGGGACGTTCCGTCTGGTCTTTCACCCAATTAAACTTCCATAATCCATTCAACGACATAAAATTCGCCGCATTCTCTTTCACGCCCTTCTGTGCACATTTCTCACAGGGATAAGCGAAATAAGCGGCGCGGGTCTCGACCCGGTTGATTTGGTTCTTGCCGGGGTCCTGCCACTCTTTTCTCTGTGCAAACGTTGTCACCGCAAGCGACATACATAGCACCACAATCCATTTTTTCATATTGTCATCTTTTTTATTTAAGTAAAATTATTTTCACCACATCCTCCTGTCTCGGAATGTCAAAGATACGAAAAAAACGGAATTGCCCCTTTGAAGAATATGAAAAAGGAGTTATACCAAACCTCTTATGTCAATCTCCACATTATAATTAGCAGTGTAGGAAAGAAATTTCGGCCAATACGGATCACCCGCCGAAAGCGTCAGATAAGATTCATCCCCATTTTTTTTATTAAAAACTTCATTCCCCCTATAAGCGATAACAGTAAAATTATAATCCACAATCGCTTCCATTTCCCTTGATCCCGCCGCCAAATCCGCCATCAAATGCGACCGATACGATTTAAAAGCCGGATGGACATGTATCAGCATGCGTGCATCTGCATTGATTCTGACGGAACCCGCAACCCCTCTGTCTATATCGGGGGCCTCCCCCTTTTTAATATAAAGACGGCCATCCTGCATATAGGCGGCAAATTCGGTATTAAATACTTTGGTCAAGGCAACCAGGTCTTTCAGCATAAACACCTTTTCTTCCACTTCCAACAAAGAACGATGGTGAAAATAACGCCCCAATTCTCCGGACAATAAAGCTTTTGCCGGTATTTCCTTATCCGGAATTTCTTTTTGTTCATATACATTCCTCTCACTCAAATAAAATATTTTCATAACATTTGATTTAATAATCCCTACTCTATCTTCGGCTTTTCGGTTCCGCCGCTATTATAAACCTATCACCCGTCTGTCAACGATTAAATTTACTCCTGCTTTCCAGGTTATCCTGCGCCGCCTGCACTTTCCGCAAAGCATCAAATGCCTGTCTCGACTTTACACGGTCAATATTCAGCCTGAGACAACAGGAAGGGCAGACCAAGGCATTCGTTGTAAGCAATTGAAAAATAGTCGTCTCAATAAATGTCCCGCATTGCGGACAATTCATTCCCGCCTTCCGGTCCATGGCGGAAGTTCCCGTATCAGCTCCGTTCATAATCACCTCCTTCCGTTATCATTTCATTCGTGACTTCCTTCACCTCCATATCTTCAATCTGCATATTACTGGCCGTCAAATGCAAAAGATTGGACAAACCGGCGGGCATGTCCGCCTGCCTCATTTTGATTTTTACTTTCATATTGGCAGAAAGGCTCTGCTGCAAATCTCCCGTCTGCGTATGCTCCCCTTGCCGGGGAGCCAGGGTTGCCCGCATTTTAAAATTCGTTATCTCCTGACGATTCGCCGCGTTTTCTCCCTCCTCTACGGAAAATTTCTCCTCTACATTTTCCGAAAGGGCATCCAGTATTTTTATATCGAAATCAAAATCCGCCTCCTGTATCTGAAGCAGAGGCAATGGGAGCAGCGTCAGCAAAGGAATACTGACACTCCGTTTACCTCCTCCGTTCAACTCCTTTTCGTAATAAGTGAACGTCAACATTCTCAACCCACCGGTCTCCCCCGAATCCGGATTATAGGCATCAAAAGCTATCCGCATCAGATAATCCAAATATTTTTGTGCGGAAAGGGCATCAGCTTCAATTGTCGCGATTAAGGGGCCAGCAATAAGTTGCCGCAACTCCATCACCTGACTGCTGGTTCTTTTCACATTCTTTTCTCCCATCGTTTTTTTCACCGGTTTTATTGCATGACAAAATCCGCCAATTCATCTTCCTCCTCCCAAGAGGAAACGGAACACAAAGCCGGAGTGAATTTCAATTTAAACGTGTGGACAGCGTCTCCCGGCATTTTCTCCAGTTCATCCGCCGTGACCGCCACATCCAGTTTAGGAAAAGATTTGACACGTCTAAAAGAAACGCCTTCGGAAAGTTTGCCTACCAACGTTTTTAAAGCATCCGCCGCCACCGTATCCGCCTCTTCCCTTAAAGTTTTTCCCTCCGTACCGTCAAAAAGGGCATCCAAATCCGCATCATAAAGAAATTTCTTACGCACAACATCCATTAATTTCACCACTACCGTTCCGACTTGTACATGCCCCGTCTGAATATCCAGGGATTCATACAGATTACTGTCGAACGCGTTCCGCATATTACGCACAAGGAACGACTGAAACTTTTTATAAAATGCCTCTTCCTCTTTCAGATGATAAAAAAAGCGTTTATCCTCCTCCTCCCGATGAACAGCAGAGGTAAGAACAAGGGAAACAATCCCCGTGATAACCGTTTTCGCAGCCTCCTTGCAAAGTTCTTTTACAAATTGCCGGAACTTCGAATAACTAATATTCTGCTGCTCCTGATTTTCCGATGTGCTGATTACCCCGTATTTCAACTCCAGTTCCATATCGCTGATAGCGACATTCGGCAACGGGAAGTCTTTCGTTTTCCCGTCTTTTCCATAAGATTCGCTTAACGAAAGGGAATAGAGATTGGCTTCATGTTGCGCAACGATAATATCGCGCAAAATGGAACCGATAACAGAACTTAACTGTGCCATGATAGCTTATTCACTTACAACTTCTATGGTAACCGTACGCTCACCGGCATTGATTTGGTAAGTGCCGGCATCTTTGAGGAGAGCGACAACCTGGTCGCCTTCTATTGCCAGTTCCAATTTATCCCCGTCACTCTTAATCTCATCGGGAGCAAAAAGACCGTCACTCTTCTTATAGGTGGCGATGAGCCTTTCCCCCACCTTGAGTTTCCGGGCATTTACTTCCAACGTCCCTTTCGGGTCGGAAACATCCAGGGAATTACCGAGCAGTTCCAACACTTTCGCCAATCCCGCAGGCATACTTTCCTGTCCCGCTTTCACAGCGACATCCATAGTATATTCCACACTATATTTGGACTCCTCGGTCGCTTTGGAATCTTTTTTGGAAGAATAGTTCGCATTAAACTTCGCATCCAGGTGGAACGGACCGATTTTCAGACCAGCGGAAATATCGGCGCTTCCGCCCATGGATGTACTTTCCGTCTGTTCGCTCACACTGGAAGACGAAGCGGAGATACTGGCTTTAAAATTAATGTCGATAGTGTGTATGGCGATATACGGGATGGGGACTATCGTCAACAGGGGCACATTCAATTGTGCCATACGCCCGTTTTGCATAAAAGAAAACGCCACATTGACCGCACTTTTATCTCCGGTTTCGGGATCAATGTTCAATCCCACTTCCTGAATAAAATCCCAGGTCGTTTTGGCCGCCATGGCCTGGGCCTCAATACAAGCTTTCAACGGACCGCCGATTATAGAACTGAAAGGTATCGCCTGCAACGCACTGGTTGCCACTTGCGACGGAGCATTACTTATTGCCATCACTTTTTATTTTTAAATTAATACTGTCTTATCGGTAAGCTTACAATGCAAAAATGAATCTTTCGTCCTTCCCGAACCAATTATTTGTGTGAAACACCATTTTACAACAACCAAACGGCCGTCCCGGCAAACCTATCCCCTGTCAGCTTTTCTTGACCAACTCATTAAAACAAGAAAAAGTATATTTACGGAAACTTTCGCTTACCAAAAACAGATGCCTGCCGATGTGAAGGGAATTTCCGCAATATTTGTCCACGTAATGAATATTAATGATTTCCGACCGGTTGATACGCGCAAAGTAACGCACCGGCAAAAAAGTCTCCAATTTTCCCAAGTTATAAGCAAGCGTAATATAGCGACTGTCCTTCAAATGGACATGACTGTAATTATTCATAGCTTCTATCCAAACGATATCCGCATACCGGATTTTGACTTTAAAATCATTATTCTGCGCTTTAACAAAGAAACCGTCAGTAACATAACCGGGAGGTAAACCGGCTTTTTTCAATGCATTCAATTCTTCAAATGCCACGCATTCCATCCCTTTTTCCGGAATAGCCGGTCCTTCATTTCTTTTTTCTTTCTTTTCGGTTGTTCCCATTTTTCATTTATTTTAAGGTTTGAATATGCCGTTGGGAGCATACCGTAATAACTTAACAAAACACAAAATTATTACCAAATAACAAAATTAACCGAAGAAAAGGAAACGGAAATTATATTGTGCAAAAACCCCTGTCCGAGCAACGAACAGGGGTTTTCCGTAAACGAAAAGTATTTTATTCCATATAGCTGGAATTATCCCAGCAATGGGTACACAATTGCTCTTTGGGCAAACCGATAGCGGCCACCAGATCATCCAGGCGCTGGAACTGGAGGGAATCCAGTTGCAGGTGCTGGCACATCACTTTCACCATCTCTTTGTATTTAGGCGAATCGGGATCCGCATACGGTTTCAATATCTCTTCCGTCAGTTCGGAAGTTCCCTCCAAATCGCGAATCACCCGGCGGGCAAATAAATCAAACGTGGAGCGGGAAGTGGAGAAATTGAGGAAACAACAAGGATAAATCAAAGGAGGACAGGCAATGCGGATATGTACTTCCTTGACACCACACTCCCTCAGTTTAACCACATTGTCTTTCAACTGCGTTCCCCGGACAATGGAATCATCCAAGAATACGATTTTGGAATTACGGGTAAAAGCCTCGTTGGGCAACAATTTCATTTTAGCCACGAGATCGCGCATACTCTGGTTCTGAGGCATAAAGCTACGCGGCCAGGTCGGTGTGTATTTCACGAAAGGACGTTTGTAGGGAATCCCTTTCTCATTTGAATAGCCGATAGCATGCCCCACGCCGGAATCCGGAATCCCCGCGGCAAAGTCCGCTTTCAGTTTATCGCGTTTCGCCATGGCAGCCCCACAACGGTAACGCGCATCCTCCACATTGATTCCTTCATAATAGGCCGAAGGATACCCGTAGTACACCCACAGGAAAGAACAAATCTGTTTGCGGCAACCGGAAGCGATGAGGGTCGTAAACCCGTCTTTGGACACACGCACCGCCTCACCCGGTCCCAAATCCCGGACAATATTGTATCCCAAATTCGTGAAAGACGAACTTTCGCTCGCCACGACATAGCCAAACTCGTTTTTCCCCATGATAATGGGAGTACGGCCGAACTTATCCCGGGCGGCATATATGCAGCTGTCCGTCAGGATGAGAAAAGAACACGAACCTTTCACTCTCTTATAGACGTTTTCGATGCCTTCCTTAAAGGTCTCGCCTTTGTTAATAAGAATGCTCACGACCTCCGTCGGATTGATGGAAGAACCGGACAATTCCGCAAAGTGGATTTTTTCTTTCAGCAACCCTGCCACGATTTCATCAAGGTTGTCAATGCGCCCCACCGTCACCACGGCAAAACGTCCCAGATGGGAAGTCACCGTAATCGGCTGCGATTCCATATCGCTGATGACCCCGATACCTAAATAGGATTCGCGGAATCTCTCCAATTCCGGTTCAAATTTATTTCTGAAATAAGCACTTTCTATGCTATGGATGGAACGTACGAAGTCTTCTCCGTTGAAAAAAGCCATCCCTGCCTTTTTCGTTCCCAGATGGGAATGGTAGTCCGTACCGTAAAACACGTCGGCGACACACTCTTTGCGGGACACGCAACCAAAAAATCCGCTCATATAGTTATCTGATAAGTTAAGAGGCACAAATTTAAAATAAATTCCAGACATAAGGTTTCAAAATTCCAATTTTCCATTTCCGATTTTCATTTAGTTACGTATCTTTGTTCCCGAACGGAATACATCACATTTAATCCCTTATAAAGATGAACATGGCATATATGATTGGAACCACCGAGTTATTGGTTATCGGATTAGTTGTTTTATTATTTTTCGGCGGGAAGAAAATACCCGAACTGATGAAAGGTTTGGGCAAAGGGGTTAAGAGTTTCAAAGATGGGATGAACGGTGTGGGAGAGGAAATCAAAGATGAGACGGAAGAAAAAGAAAATTGATTTTTCTTCATGACAAACAAGCAGCAGGAACAAGAAATGACTTTCTGGGATCATCTGGATGAACTCAGGAAAGTCCTTTTCCGCATAGCTGTCGCTATCGGCGTAATAGCCGTAATTGCCTTTGTCAACAAAGAGACTCTTTTCGACATTCTTTTCGCCCCTCACCGTTCCGATTTCATTACTTACAGGGCTTTGTGCAAACTGGCGGCCTATCTTCAATTCCCCGCCCTCTGTCCGGGAGATTTTCACGTAGACTTGATTAACACGCAACTCGCATCACAACTCATCGTGCACATGAGTGCAGCCTTCTATGTCGGGCTGGTGCTCGCCTCCCCGTACATTATCTACCAGCTTTTCGGATTCATCAAACCCGCCCTGTATGAAAACGAACGGAAATATTCCACCCGCACCATTGTTGCCGCATTCGTCCTCTTTTTCTGCGGACTGCTGTTAAATTATTACGCTATTTTCCCGCTCTCATTCCGCTTCTTGGGCACATACCAAGTCAGCGAATTTGTAGAGAATAAAATAACGCTTTCTTCCTATATTTCCAGTTTCACCACCCTGTCAATTGCCATGGGGGCTGTTTTCGAGATACCCATCCTCGCGTTTTTTTTAGCCAAAACCGGATTGGTCCATACACATCATCTGAAAAAGTACCGGCGGCATGCGTTTATCGCGATACTGATTATTTCAGCCATCCTCACGCCTGCCGATTTGTTCAGCATGTTTCTGCTGGCGGTTCCGATGTACATGCTGTATGAACTGAGCATCTTTGTCGTGAAAAAAGCCGCCCCCCAAGCATCGGAAAACAGGGACAAAACCCTTGAATCATGAAAACTTTCGGCAACATCATCTGGCTCTTGTTCGGAGGAATTTTAACCGCCCTGGAGTATTTTATATCCAGCATCATCCTGTGTATTACCATTATCGGCATCCCTTTCGGGTTGCAGACTCTGAAACTGGGAATACTGGCCCTGTGGCCTTTCGGTCGGGAGATTGTCCACAAAGAATGCGCCGGCGGATGCCTTTCCCTCATTATGAACATCCTCTGGCTCCTGTGCGGAGGACTATGGATTGCCTTATCGCATCTGCTTTTCGGACTTCTGCTCTGTATCACGATTATCGGTATACCTTTCGGCTTGCAACATTTCAAACTGGCCACCCTGGCACTCACCCCGTTCGGACACGATGTCAGGTAAAATAGTAAAAACAGTTAAAAGAAGTGTTCTATGATGTCAGCGGTCTGTCTTGCAGCAGATGGGGAAGCCGGTATAAACAGGGAGGACTCCTGTAAAGGAGTCCTCTTGCATCTTTTTTATAGTGCAGATATCGTGACCTGCCGATATGGGCACTTAGTAGATGCTGCAAATATAATATCATTACAGGGAACCGGTCGATATTCAATTTCTTAAAAAGTATCTTAATAATCGAATCCGAATTGCCAGAGCGGCAGGATATTGCCGGAAGCAAACTCGATGTCGTCTTTGATGACAAAAGCGTTCGGAATTCCCTCGATTTGTTTTTTTCCTTTCTTGCGTCCGCCGATTTCGAACGTGCAATCTCCGATGCAAAAATCGGAAACCGAAGAGGTGATAACATCATAATTGACCCGCATCTGGTTGAAGAAAAAGGTTTCCCGGACATTCCCGATTTCGGCTTTCTCGCCTCCAAGCGTGTATATGAGATTCGTATTGTCAAGGTATATCTTATCCACTTTCCCCAATCCGCGTATTCCGCCCGTATCGTCCCGAAGCTGGGCGATAAGTCCCGCCTCTTCAATATAGAGGCAATAATCCGCCACACTATTGCGGCTCACATTCAATGCTGCGGCGATACTGCTGACATTGGGTTTGAACGGTACGCTTTTGGCGATAATGGCCAATAGCTGCTTGAGCTTGCGTCCGGTAGAAACATTCATTCCGGCATATTGAGGTATGTCCGATTCGAGGGCAAGATTCACAATCTGCTGGATATGAATGTTCTGGTTCTCCGATGAGAACGGGTAATATCCCTGCTTGAGATACTCCGGGAAAAATTGGAGTGGATGAAACTGCACCGGGATTTCCACCTTCCGCTGCAAAACCTCCTCCAATGTGTAGACGGAGAAAAGCGTTTTTGCAAAGATGAAAAAATTGCTCATAAGTTGAGCAAAAACACGCCCCTTTGTATCTCTCGACTTCTCAGTTTGCCGGACTGATCCGCACTAATCCAGCTCCATTGCGCGCTCCATTACTCATCGAACAGTCCGTAAAGACATAGCCGGAATAATGATTCGGGGAACCGGTGTGACTTCCGCTTGCATTCACCGAATTACATCCCGCCATACCGGAAACGAAACCGGAACCACCACCACCGGCAGCATCACTCCATACTTCAGTTCCTGTATAAGCCTGTCCGCCGTAGTAGCCGCCTCCACCGCCTCCACCACCTTCACAACTACCATATCCCGGACATTTGGAATCCCGTCCCCTTCTACCTGTGCCAAATGAATAACCTCCCGTTTGAGTTCCTGCCGCGACAGAACCACTATTTAATTTTACACCATTGTTTCCAGTCTTACCCCCTCCAGCACCACCACGAGCAGCTGCACTATAAATGCCATTTCCATTATATTGTACCCCCCCACCACCTCCTCCAGCTACCATAATTCGGGAACGTAATCCCGTGGCATTATTCCAGGCACTACTTACCGTACGAATATCCGTCGCTCCACCACCCTGTCCGCCATTACCCCAACCTCTATTACTTATACCGCCACCACCTCCGCCACCATACGTCGTCGCCGTTGAAACAACTCCCAATTGCCCGACATGAATATAAAATGTTCCACTACTATTCAACAATAATTTACCGGAAGCATATCCGCCATTTCCTCCTGAACTATATCCTCCTCCGCCTCTTGCTCCCCAACACTCCATTTTGTATTTCCCAGCTGCCAAAGTAATCGACTGCTGACCGCCCGTGTAACCGAACTCCCGTCTCACTTCCAACGTCTTCGTCCATGACTGGCCAGGACACTTATCAGAAGAAACCGTCACATCCGCAAAGAATACCGAATTAGCCGTTAAACCCGAAATCAAACCTTTATTGCCTGCCACCGAAATACCCGAAGGCGCACCCTCCAACTTCCAATGCGATTGAGGCATCGTCGCCCATGTAGAAGTCACCGTAAAAGAAGGATAAACATTCGTATAAGTATCCAAATTTACTGTCCAAGGAACAGGCGCCACGTAAACGTTCGTTATCGTCTCCGCCATACCCATGGCGCAAATGCCCGTACGCTTGAATTGATATACGACAAAAGAAGTTGTGGTATTCTCAAAATCCTTGTAAGTGAAAGACTCCCCGCTCGCATTGGAAATGATGTCAAACTTCGCCTCCCCCGGTTTCTTGACGTACCAGTTGTATTGGAAACGCATATCGGGAAAATCCGGACAAGACGGTGCCTGCACATTGACTATGCGCAACTCATTGCCGGGGCAGGTCGTATCCCCCTGAATTTCCCCACCCTCTATTTTAATGCCCGAAAGACTGTACACTCCGCGGAATCCTACGGTACTATCGCGTTGGGTGATGCTGGTAAAATAATTCATTGCCTCTGTCCGGTCGGAAGTCCTCAGTAAATCATCCGCACTGTTAAAGCCTCCGCCACGAACTCCATATTTCGTTGCTGTCTTGTCCCACAAGTTGGCATTGTATACTCCCGTACCGCAACTGCCGCCGTTCAGATTGCTATAATTCACATTCGCACACAGTTCTTTCAGATTCCCGCTCATTTCCATAACAGCCCAATACGTTGCACCTGCCTGGGTCTGATTCGTTGCTGACGTGGCAAACAAGCCACACCGTACGGGACCGTTGATGCTGTTCGTCGTACCGCTATTCACGTTCTTCAGATAACTTAATGCCTGTTCCCTCTCATCTCCACGGTAATTTAAATCGCCCAATCCATTTAAACGGTTCACTCCGTTATTGGTATTCCACGCATACTCTCCTTTATCGGGTACTTGCGGATAGAAACGCCGGCATGCCTTTTCGTATTCCAATTCACTCATCGGTCGCAAACCGCTCCAACTGCAATACGCTATCATATCCTCGATGCTCATGTAGTTACAAGCCAACGTCTGACCGTCATCTGTGGAAAACAAATCATTATTCGGATTCAGATTATTACCGAACACGACGGGGGTATTTGCTTTCCGTTGTTCGATAAACACGATACCATTCCGACAACTCGGTTGGGCAATGTCCCCGAATACATAATCCCCGCGCTTCATGGTAACAAAGTTGTTATTGGCAACCCGCGCTTTCTGCTGTTCCAAGGTCAGAGAGTTGAGGAATTCCACATACTGCTCCTGACTTGTTTCGTATTTCATCACATAGAATCCGGCATACCCTTTCGGATAAGAAGCTGCAAGAGAAACATTCGGCATACCGTCTTTAGCAGAAAGTGTCAAGGCGTTTTCGGAATCAATGAATACGGCGGCAGTATC